>CAVYGS010000005.1:0-1321825 GCA_963768185.1 uncultured Acidimicrobiaceae bacterium | reverse complement strand
ACATAATCGGGCACCACGCGCAACGGCACGCCGCCGAAGAACTCGAAGGCCAGCACATGGGCCTCGACCCAGGCACGCTGGTCCATTTTCAGCACCGGGCGCACGAACATGAGGCGCGAGAAGGCCAGCACCATGATGAAGCCCCACACCCGGCGCCAACGCTGCGTCGTCGGATCGAACCAGCGGCCCAACAATCCGTAGTCCACCTGGGCTTCTGCTCCCGGCGGCGGGGTGTCGCGCAGCACGACCACCGCATTGCGGCTGGCTTCTTCGGCCAGGTTGGCGTTGATCCAACGCCGCAAGGAGGACTCAGAGGCCGCCAGGCCCAGGTTGTCGCGCAGGCGCTGGTGGATGGTGGCGACGGTCACCCCGCGATCGAGCCAGGTCTTGACCTGGTCCTTGTGCACTTCAATGTCGGGCCAGGTCGACTGGGCCGAGGAGCGGTCGGACAGTTCTGGGAACCACTCGGCCACCAACGCGGCCCACCGGACTCGACTGAGCGGTGTTCCACCGGGTTCGAGCCCGGCTGCTTTGGCCGGGGCCACGTACTTGCGCACCGTCTTTGGGTCCACCCCGAGCGAGCTGCTCAGCTCGATCATTCTTCTCCCGGCATGCCAATGCTCGAGGATCTCGGCCACATCGATCACCTTCATCGTTCTCCTTGCCACATTCCTCCTCGTTTGGGACCCGAGGAGATCGTTCTTGGACAGAAGACCGGAGCGAGGGATTCCCGCCCGCCGACAACGAGGGAATTACGTGACGGCGGGAAAGGGAATTACGTGACGGAGAAACGCCAAAGCAAGGGAATTACGTGACCGCTGACACTCCCGGCGGGGATGGGCGAGCCACTCGGTGATCTCGGGCGCCTTGTGGACCTGAAGGTTGTCGAGGATCACATGGATCGCGAGGTCCCGGGGCACGTGCAGGTCGATCAGCTTGAAGAAGGCGAGGACATCTTTGGTGGTGTGGCGCTTGCGGGTGTCGTAGAGCACCTCACCGCTTTTGACGTTGAGCGCGGCGAACAGATCGGTTGTGCCGTTGCGCTTGTAGTCATGGGTCATCGTCCCCGCACGCCCGGGCCGCATCGGCAGACTTGGCTGGGTGCGGTCGAGCGCTTGGACCTGGGTCTTTTCGTCGAAACAGAAGACCGCGGCCCGCTCGGGCGGGTTCAGGTAGAGCCCAACGACGTCGATGAGCTTCTCTTCAAAGCAAGGGTCATTGGAGATCTTGAAGCGGCTCGTCTTCCACGGCTTGAGCTCGTGGTCCCTCCAGATGCGCGCCACGCTGTCCTTGCCGATGCCCAAGCGCTCGGCCAGGCGGCACGTCGTCCAGTGCGTCGAGTTGTCGTCGGGCTTGTCCTCCAAGGTGACACGCACCACTTGGGAGACCGTGCCCGGAGGCAGCCACGACTTGCGTCCCCTGCCCTTTGCAATGCGACCGACACCCGCGATCCCCGCGTCCTTGAAGCGCCGCCGCCATGCCCGCACCGAGTCGTCGGTCGTTTCGAGCCGGCGGGCGATCTCGTTCGTCGCCACGCCGTCGGCGGCAAGAAGCAGCGCCTTTGCCTGTGTCACCGTGCGATGGGGCAGCGAGCTCGAACGGGCCATGCGCTCGAGCGCCGTGCGCTGCTCGGGGGTCACTGCCAAAGGCGGTGCGGTCATCACTGGCATGCTGCCAGCCTAACCACCCTAGCTATATCAGCGACGGACCACTAGATTTCGCAGACGTGGCAGAAGAAAAGCCGATCAGTCGGCGTCTCGCTCTTACGGTCCTTGTGATTTGGACTGGCTTAGGGATTCTCTTTGCGGTCCTGTTTTGGTCGTTTCCCTTCCGCTGGGCAGCCGAACTGGTCATCGCGTGCATCACCCTTGGCGGCTGGGTGGCCGTTGGGTCGAGACTTCCATAGAGGCCCCCAAAACCTCTGGGAACCCCAGGGTCCGTTTTTTTGCGGTAGCACCCCCGAAATTTCCCCGGTTCAACTCCTTCAACATGTCGTTGTCCAGCGTGAGGTCGGCCACGATCCGCTTCAGCCGGCTGTTCTCCTTCTCGAGCTCTTTCAGCCGCTTGGCGTCGTCGACCTTCATCCCGCCGTATTGGTTGCGCCAGCGGTGCCAGGTCGACTCGGTGATCTCGAGGTGGCGGGTGACCTCCTCGATGTTCTTCCCTTCGCCCAGGAGCTTCTCTCCCTCGGCCAGCTTGCGGATGACCTGCTCGGGCGTGTGCCGGCGTCGCTTCATCTGTGCTGTCCTCCTTGCCCCAATCTTGGGGCATCGGACTCGCACAGCGCGTGGTTCAGTTCAAGGGGATCCGGTCACGAAGACGCCGCCGCAACCCGCTTCGGCAAGGTGCGAACGCCACACGATGGAGGACAAATGACTGAACCGCCCTTAAGCTGCGGCTTGTTTCTGCCTGGGCATGACGTCCATTGGATCCAGGCGATCCGCTCGGCCAACGAGCGCACGCAATCTCCTCAGGCCTGGAGCGTTCTGGACGTTCAACCTGATGGAGTGTTCGTCCTGGGGCTCGGCGATCAGCGGGTGCGGCTTTGGAACCATGACCCTGGTCACCTCGAGCGCACTGTTGATCATAACCGGGGCCGCGTTCTCTATCAACCGCAATGGGGTCTCCTGACGATTCCTTCCTCAGGGGGCAGCCATTGCTTCTGCGTCGCCACCTCGGAAGATCCCAAGCGTCAGCAGTGCCCCGACACGCCGCCCACGGGCCCCTGACGTATCTCCTGCAACATGCCGGGGTTGCCTTACCTGGAAACGGGAAGAGCTCCCCGATGACTCTGCGATTGCACGCACCCAGGGGTGACGACGACTTCTAGTTCGGCGCAGCCCACATCTGGCTTCGTGAGCAAGGGCGCTGAGCCCCCGTGAGTCGTGCCGTCTGCGGGCACGTACAATCCTCTTAGCGTTCAGAGAAATCGCTGTCTGGATGCGGGTTCGTTGTGCATCTGCGCCACAGCTGCTCAATGTCCAAACGGGACGTCAAAGACCTCTCATCGATCGGACTGGGTTGAGCAAAATACAAGAAAGCGGAACCCGCGCAGGGGGCTTTGGACGCTGGAGTACTCGCCAACCGCGCAGGGGCGGGGTTGACATCTTGGAAAAGGCACTTTCCGTACACAAGAATAAGCCCAATACGGATCGCTGAACATGCTGCGACCCTTGATACACTGTCCAAATGGCAGCTCAAAAGAAGCGTGTTGCAATGTCGGACGCACCAAAAGAGCATTGGCAAAGGGCCGGGAAGAGGGCCTAGCAATCCGGAGGTATCTTGAAGCGGTTGAGGCAACTCGCCCTCGTCGGGGAAGACATCGGACACCGGATTCCATTGAAAGGCGTCTCAAGACGGTTACCGAGTTCCTCAAGAACGAAGAAAACCCGCTGACTCGACTCCTCCTGATTCAGGAGCGGTTTGATCTTGAGAACGAGCTAGCAGCCAGCGATGAGTCGATCGACCTCGAGTCTCTGGAGAAGGACTTCGCGAAAGTGGCGCGAAGCTACGGTGAACGAAAGGGAATCACCTATTCGGCGTGGCGAGCGATCGGCGTCTCAGCGCCGGTGCTGGCAAGGGCTGGATCTCCAGATCGAGGTCGTAAGGTGCTCGATTGGGACTCGAGGCGGACAAGCTCCGCGGGATGCGCTTCGGAGTCGGTTCACCCTGAGGGGCAGTCCGATCAGTTAGCCACTTGTTTTCGAACTGCTGGAGCTGGAGCAACACCACGATGGGACCGTTAACGATCACCGCCAAGCTGGATCGCGATGAACCCCGTTCCCGTCACGGGAGCACAGCCGATTCGATCTCAGGCCGACCGGGGAGTCCGATAGCGTTCACAGGCCCCTCTGGCTGAGACGGCTCCGGAGCCTGGCCGACCGATCGGCCATCGCCATCTGGGAAGCTACTCGGCTCGTTGAGCGGTCGAGTTGCCGATGCCCTGGATAAAAATCTCAGCAAACGGCTTCGCCACATCGCGAGCGGACAGGCGGCCGTCAGCCTTCAGCCACAGGTATGTGTAGTTGTGCATACCCAGCCAGGCCATTGCAGTCAGCCTTGGGTCGACTTCGCGGAACTCCCCAGCGTCGATACCTGCTTGCAGGATCCGCTCGACCCGTAGCTCGTACTCTCGTCTCCGTTGGCGGAACCGAGCAGCTCGTTCGCCTGTGAGTGCTGGAAACTCGTGGAGGCAAACCCAGACATGATCGGGGTAGCGCTGGAGGACATCGAGCAGCTTGTCGCCGAGCATGACCAATTGTGACGACCACGTCCCGCCCGCCTCGGCAACGAAATCGGCGCCGAACATAATCTCGTCCATCACACGATCGTGGATCGCGGCGAGGAGCTGCTCCTTCGATCCAATATAGTGATAGAGGGCGCCTTTGCCCAGACCGCTTGCTGCACAGAGCTCGGTGAGCCCCGTGGCGTGATAGCCGCCTTGCGCGAAGGAGTAGGCCGACATGTCGATGATCGATTCCCGACACGCTTGCCACTTCGCGCCACGTCGCGGCGACTTGTCGTTAGGTTCCAGATACAAGGGTGCAAGCTCGGAAGTCTTGAGGTTAAGGTCTATGGAGTGATCGTGTTGACTCATTAGCGAGTTACGCGGGTTAGGGCTCACGCCGCGTTTGATTGAGCGTTGATGGTGTAGTTCCACTCGCCGTGGAACTCGTGGGGTTCGAGCGGGACCGCGGCCAGCTGCCTGTCGGTGATCTTGACGCCCTTCGGATACCAGTTGGGGTCGTAGTCGGCCTGGATGGTGAGCCCGGTCGTGGTGGTGGTGGCCGAGATCAGCTCGATGATGGTGCGCAGGCGTGGTGAGCGGCCTGCCCCGCCAGTTCATGGTGATGAAGCTGAACATGCGGTGCTCGATCCGGTTCCACTTGGAGGTCCCCGGCGGGTAGTGGCAGACGGTGATGTCGAGCCCGGTCTCTGCGGCCAGCTTGGCCAGCTCGACCTTCCAGGCCCGGAGCCGGTAGCCGTTGGACCCGCCGGCGTCGGCGGTGATCAACAGGCGCTCGGCGCCGGGGAAGCGGTCCCGTCCCATCTGGTTCCACCACCGGCGGATGGACTCGACGGCGAACTCGGCGGTGTCGGCCGTGTCGCCGACGTTGACCCAGCCCTCGTTGTTGGCCATGTCGTAGATCCCATAGGGGATGGCCTTGGCGTACTCACCCAGTGCCGGGTCGGCGAAGTCGTGGACCTGGACCCGCTCGGGCTCGCCTTCGGGTGCCCATTCGGCGCCGCCGTTGGCGTAGTCGCCGATCAGCTCCTTCTTCTTGGTGTCGACGCTAGATCACCGGTTGGCCGTCGTCGATGAAGGCGTCGGCCTGTCGTTCAGGTAGTGGAACTGGGCGTCGCGGTCGGGGTGCTGGCGTCCCTCGGTCACCTTGGCGTTGGCCTGGAGCGAGTAGCCGAGCCGGTGCAAGCAGGCGCAGCACCGAGCGCGAGGAGACCTCGAAGCCCTGGCCCACCAGTTCGTCGGCCAGCTTGGTGGAGGACTTCGACGTCCAGCGCAGCTTCGACATCGGGTTGCCCCGGGTCTCGGGGTCGACCAGCTCGTCGAGGGCCGCGAGCAGCCCGGGCTGGGTGTCGAGCAGGGACTTGTCGCCACCGCCGGCGCCCGCAGGCGGGTCGAGGGCTCGATGCCCGCTCCACTTCGGTCTCGGCCTTGATCACCGTGTTGCGGCTCATCCCCGACGCCTCGCCACCGCCGTCTTGCCACCACGTCCCAGCATCTCGGCCATGCGCACCGGCAACCACGCGGCGCTGCACCTCGTTCATGTGCGGCAGGACCACCTCGAAGAATCGCGCGAGCCCCTCCTCGGTGACCTCCACACCGCCAGGATACTCGGCGTACTAATCTTGGCGTGGACCCTTAGGCCATTGATCCGAAGCCTTAGAGGCTCACTCCACGATTTGATTGAGCGGTGATGGTGTAGTTCCACTCGCCGTGGAAGTCGTGGGGTTCGAGCGGGACCGCGGCCAGCTGCCTGTTGGTGATCTTGACGCCTTTCGGATACCAGTTCGGGTCGTAGTCGGCCTGGATGGTGAGCCCAGTCCCCGTGGTGGTGGCCGAGATCAGCTCGATGATGGTGCGCAGGCGTGGTGAGCGGCGTGCCCCGCCAGTTCATGGTGATGAAGCTGAACATGCGGTGCTCGATCCGGTTCCACTTGGAGGTCCCCGGCGGGTAGTGGCAGACGGTGATGTCGAGGCCGGTCTCTGCGGCCAGCTTGGCCAGCTCTACCTTCCAGGCCCGGAGTCGGTAGCCGTTGGACCCCCGGCATCGGCGGTGATCAAGAGGCGCTCGGCACCAGGGAAGCGGTCCCGGCCCATCTGGTGCCACCAACGCCGGATGGACTTGACGGCGAACTCGGCGGTGTCGGCGGTGTCGCCCACGTTGACCCAGCCCTCGTCATTGGCCACGTCATAGATGCCGTAGGGGATGGCCTTGGCGTACTCGCCGAGTGCCGGGTCGGCGAAGTCGTGGACCTGGACCCGTTCGGGCTCGCCTTCGGGTGACCACTCCGCCCCGCCGTTGGCGTAGTCGCCGATCAGCTCCTTCTTCTTGGTGTCGACCGAGATCACCGGCTGGTCGTCGCCGATGAAGGCGTCGGCCTGCTCGTTCAAGTAGCCGAACTGGGCGTCGCGGTCGGGGTGCTGGCGTCCCTCGGTCACCTTGGCGTTGGCCTGGAGTGAGTAGCCGAGCCGATGCAGCAGGCGAAGCACGGTGCGTGAGGAGACGTCGTAGCCCTGGCGGACCAGCTCGTCGGCCAGCTTGGTGGAGGACTTCGACGTCCAGCGCAGCCTCGACATCGGATTGCCCCTGGTCTCGGGGTAGACCAGCTCGTCCAAGGCACCGAGCAGTCCCGGCTGGCGCTCGGTCAGCGACTTGTCGCCGCCGCCCGGGGCGCGCAGGCGCGACGACGGCTCGACGCCGACGGCCACTTCCCCCTCGGCCTTGATGACGGTGTTGCGGCTCATGCCCGACGCCGTGGCCACCGCGGTCTTCCCGCCGCGGCCGAGGGCCTCGGCCATGGCACCGGCCACCACTCGGCGCTGCACCTCGTTCATGTGTGGGAGGACCACTTCGAAGAATCGCGCGAGCGCTTCGTCGGTGACCTCCACACCGCCAGGATACTACCGCGCGTACTATCTTGGCGTGGACCCTTAGGCCATTGATCCGAAGCCTTAGCGGTCCCGCCGGTCGATCGGCTTTGCAGCGATCAGCGGGGTGACGGGGAGGGCGAGCTGAGCGAGTCGATGACAGACCTTTTCGGTCGGTGCTTGCGCCAGAGCTGCCCGAAGCTGACAAGCCACGATTTATTCCGGTCAGAAAACGAACCTCTCAATCTCCTCTGCGAGTTCCACGGGCATATCACCCTGAATGCTGTGACCAGCATTGTCGAACCGAATGACGGTCGCGTCCGGCAGTCGCCGTCGTAGCTCCTGCTCGTTCTCGTCGTCTACAACCGCTTCGGGACGCATGCCACGAGCGAGCATGACCGGCACAGTGATTCGGTCGATCAGATCCCAGAGGGAGGAGAACATTCGAGCATCCGATGGCGCCTCCGGCGAACCGTCACGCTCCACGGCTAGTGCTTCGCTGGCTCCTCGCCAGCGAGCCCAGCGCCATATCCACGACCCGTCTTCTAGCTGCACCGCGTTGTGAAGAACTCCCCGCCGCAACGAGGTCTCGGTCCGCGAGGGATTGCTTTGGATGGTCCATTGGAGAAGCTCCTCGAAGGTGGTGAAGCTTGTGGGTCCACTTATAAAGTCGACAATTTGCTTAGCCCTGGTCGGGTTGACTCCAGGTGTGACGTCCACGAGGACTACTGCCCGAACAAGTTCAGGGGCGACTTGGGTCAGTGCGATCGTGGTGAGGCCGCCGAGCGACATGCCAACGACACAGCGAGCCTTTGGAGCGAAGGCACGTATTGCTACAGCGACGTCTTCTGCATTGCCCAACGGGTCCAAATGTCGCCCGGATCGCGGGCGGTCCGAGTGCCCGTGACCGGGCAGGTCAATGGCCGCCAGGCATCGGTCGAGAGCCATGGCGACCGTGTCCCAAGTGTGCGCGTTCTGGGACCCCCCGTGCAGAAGTACCAGCTCGGGCTCGCCCGCCCCCCATATCAGAGCGCTTAGGCGCCTACCAGGCTCAATGTGAATGAACTCCCGACGCACCATTGGGGGCTTCCCGTACGACAGGCCGTACTCCGCTGCGTTCTCGTGGAAAAACCCGAACTCGTCGTATTCGGTTCCTTCAGCCACAGCCGAACGCTCGCTCAAGCAAGATGACCATCCTCGGGTTCGATGGACACCTTGCACTGAGGTGCTAGCACCTCAGTGCAAGGTGTCCCTGATGCCGGGTCCCTTCCTCCGGCGTTCCGGGCTCGAGCTATTGATCGTCGGCAGGCAACTCCTTGACATTTCGCTGTGCGGACGTGTTCAGCTTCCTTGTGTTGAGTGCCGAGAACACGGCTCGACCAGGTTCATCCATGACCCATCGGTCGGGGTGAAGTGGAACTGGATCCGACGGTGACGCAGCCGTCATCGCCACAATGAGCTCGGCTCGGTGACCGACGGCACGCTGGCAGCTGCCTTCGGCGGTCCTGATCCAGCCGGGGGACTTCGGGTCCTCAGCGGAATTGGCGGTCGCGCCCAGGCCGACCATCGCTCGGCAGCCTCGCCGCTCGACGGCCTTGGCGAAATGGTCCAGCGCCATTGTCTTGACCGGTCGGTACACAAGACTTAGACTGACACAAAGTTCGATCGGGGGGAAGGGGTCTGGTGGAATCTGCCATCTACGAAAAGGAAGGTTGCGCGCGTGCGTAAAGGCCAACGAGCCCGCGACGGGAGACAGCTGCGACCCCACAAGCTCCGCCGCTGGCTCGCTTCATCCATCTCGATGGGGTTGGTTCTGCTGCTTGCTACTTCGGTGACCGGCGCTGCTGCGTCCAAGACCGCTAGCGTAATAAAGATCGGTTTTGTGGGAGAGCTAACCGGAGCGTTTGGTTCGTATGGAGTTCCAAGTTATAACGCTTCGAAGTTGGCTATTCGAGAAATAAACAGTGCTGGCGGCGTAACTCTCCACGGGAAGAAGTACAAGTTCCAACTGATCGAATGTAATGACAACACGGAAGCTACTCAGACTTCAGCCTGCGCAACTCAGCTCGTTCAAACTGATCATGTCAGCTTTATGTTTGGTGGTCTCGGCGCGTTTGGACCCATCGTCGCTCAAGTCACAAATCCGGCGAAGGTGATCTACTTTGCAAGCGCAGACCAAGTGGCCGATCTCCTTCCCAGTCTCAAGTATACCGTTCTCACTCTGGGGTCTAACCAGGAGAAAGGCACCCAGTTCATCAAGGGACTGGAGCATTTCTATCCCGGCACGACCCGAGTTGCTGCGGTTATGAGTAACGACGGAACCCCGACAGCAATACTGCCCATTTTCAAGCAAGCTTTGAAGGCCTACGGTGGGTCCATAGTTGCGACCGAGTTGTTCCCGGAGGACGCGACCGATGTAAGTCCTGAAGTGACGGCGGCCATCGCGGCAAATCCGCAAGTAATTATCACATCAGATGATAGTCAGGACCTCCAGTTGACGCTTCCTGCCATTGCCAGCTTGGACCCATCGGCAAAGGTCGCAGGCTATCCAGATGATTGCATCACCGCCACGCAGCTCTCGTTCAAGCTTCCGTACGTTGGCGACGCCCTCGGGCCCGAGCTGCAGCCTCCTAGCTCGCCCGTAACAAAAGCCTTTGTAGCCAAATATCACGCTGCCTACCCTGGTCCATTACCAGCCGCTATGACCGCGACACTATACAACTATGACTACTACTTCCTTCTTGCCAAGGCGATAGGTAAAGCGCAGACTTACACGAATGCTAAGGCGGTCATGTCAGCGCTTCAGTCAACCACCTACTCTGGAGTCGTAGGAACCATCAGCATTGGGTCCAGTCGCTATGCCACCTATGGGACGGACATTTGCTACACGAATAATGGGAAAGAGAAGGTTACCCATATCAATCCAAAATAAAATTTCCCGTGACCAGAGTTATCCACGATCGGTCGTCAGACCTATTGCCATAGCTTTAGCCCTCATTGTGGGTGCTGTCGTCCCAACTATATCGTTCACGCCGGTATATCACGATCAGGGCTTGTTATTCCTATGAGTGAATTGGGCTGGTCTCTGACGATCTATTTGGTGTATCGAAGGCTACCGCGTGGTTTAGGGGTGCTGATGGCAGCTACTGAGAGTGAGCCTTCTGAGGTAGAAGCCCTGGAATATTTTGATCGATTCTCCAATTGGGGCAGATGGGGCGACGACGATCAGCTGGGGACGCTAAACGATATTTCACGAGAGAAGATAACGAAGGCCGCGGGGCTGGTGCGGGAAGGCATAACCGTTTCGTGTGGTCGCATGATCGAATTCGCACCTAAACCCAGTCCAGCGGAGGCTCTAATACCTCCGATCCACTTTATGCAAAGGACCGGTGAATCCGCGGATCCAGATGGATTCTCGTCGGCAGTAGATTGGGTGGGCCTCCCGTTACATGGTTTCTATGTGACTCATCTGGATGCCCATTCCCACATCTTCTGGAAGGGGATGATGTACAACGGGCAGCCAGCGAAGGCCGTCGTAAGTGATCGGGGCGCGACGGCGGGCGGGGTAGACCTTGTCCGCGGTGGAATCTGCTCGAGAGGTGTATTACTCGATATTCCAAAACTGCAGGATGACCGGTCCTTGCTGGGCGAGCAGGCAGTGACCTCGTCACAGCTGGAGGCGGCGGAGTCTCAAGCGCGGGTGCGAGTTGAGCGTGGCGATGTGGTGTTGGTCCGCACCGGCTATGGATCTGAGCGTACGCGGTTGGAGCGGAGTGTTTCCAAGCCCGAGCAGCCGGGACTGGGAGCAGGCTGTCTAGAGTGGATCTATAACCGTGGACCGGCGGTGCTTGGTACAGACACCGCGACAGATCCGACAGGCGCTGAGATCGGGCACATTAAGGCGCCGATTCATTCAGTCTGCCTGGTGGCCATGGGGATGTGGATCATTGATGGATGCGACCTCGAAATCCTGGCGAAGACGTGCACCGAACTTGAGCGATGGGAGTTCCTCTTTCTAGCGTCCCCGTTACGGCTGAAAAACGCAACGGGATCGCCGACGAATCCGATAGCCGTATTCTGAATCTGTAGGAGAACGGATGATTGACACAGACTTGGACTACCTGTCAGGGGCTGAGACTGTCTTGCAGCGCATATTCGCTTATCACGCGGCGGATCATGGAGACCGTACATGGTGTACATTCGAAGGAAAGAGCTACACATACCGTGATATCGATGCAGACGCCAATAGGCTGGCACATGCGCTTCGCGATGAGTTAGAAGTTGGGCGGGGGGACGCGGTAGCAGTGCTCCTATCTAGTCGCCCGGAGTATTTCGTGGCAATGTTCGCCATCTACAGGCTGGGAGCCATATATGTTCCATGCAGCACGCTATATGCAGAGGACGAGCTCGCTTATCAGTTTAGCCATGCTGATGTAAAGGCGGTTGTGACGAGCTCGAACTACGAAGCCCTAGCTTCAGGAGCCCTTGCCAGGTCGGGACTTGCTCGCACGATTATCGTTTGCGACGAAGCGGTGTTAGCAGATTCGCTTTCATTCTCGGAGTTGTGCGAGGGGCAGACGCCGACGATGCCCATAGAGGCGGACTCAGTCTCCGTCGATGATCCTGCCATGGTGCTGTATACCTCCGGCACAACGGAGCGGCCAAGAGGAGTCGTATTCAGCCACGGCAACTTGATGACGGCTGGACTGACTGCGGTCAGGCATTTTCGATGGTGTGAAGATGATCGGTACTTGAGTTATCTTCCGCTATTCCACGGAAACGGGGGGATATATGGTGTCGTTCCGGCGATCATCGCGGGGGCATCCTTAGCCATCGTCCCACGGTTCAGTGCCTCAGGTTTTGGCGAAATGTTGGTCAACGAAGGGGCTACATACGTCGCCGTCAACTCTACCCATATCAGGATGATTATGCGGAATCCGGTCACCCCGTTTGATCGGACACATCGAGTGCGTAGGATGATGCTCGGATTAACCCTCTCACCAGAGGACTGGGTCTCATTCGAAGAGCGGTTTCAGACGCGGTTGATCGGTTCATACGGACTAACAGAATCCCTAGGACTGAATATTGTCGGCGATACGGTAGGTCCGAGGAGGATTGGGGCTGCCGGCCGCATCATTCGTGGATACTCGATTCGATTGATCGGCGACGACGGCGAACCTGTGTCTGCGGGGGAACCGGGCGAGGCCATTTTGCGGTCTCACCAGCGGCATGGACTTGCACAGGGCTATTTCCGGGATCCCGATAGGACTGCTGATGTTTTTGGCGATTGGCTCCATACGGGCGATGTGTTAAGAGTTGATCCAGACGGATATATTTGGTACGTGTCGCGCAGAAAGGACATGATAAAGAGATCAGGGTTCAATGTAGCAGGGGCTGAGGTAGAGCGCGTTATTTTGGACATAAACGGCGTGAACGATGTTGCGGTCGTCGGTACTCCAGACGTCGTACGGGAAGAGGCGATCGTTGCTTTTGTAGTTGTCGACAAGAGCGTTGTCCTTACAGAGGATGAAGTGTTTTCCCACTGTGACGACTGCCTTGCTGAGTACAAACGGCCGCAGTTTGTGGAGTTTGTCGATCAGCTGCCCGTGAACTTCTTGGGGAAGATTGATCGGCGGGCCCTGAGGGAACGTGCGCTGAAATACAGGATCGAGTCAGAGGAACGAGCGCCGGTCGGCCGGCGCGGTTAGATGGTGCGACGTCCGAAAATGCGACCGTTTCTACAGCGTTGTCGTGTGGGGGATTAAGTGGTTTTTGGCTGTAGTGGAAGATACCGGACGCGGTAGTCCAGCGACATTTCCATCGGTCGGTCGCGGAAGCCTTTACGACCGGAACAGCACTCTGCTTGGAACGGGGAGCAATGGAACAACCTAAACAGGTCGCTGTCATTACAGGCTCTTCGAGGGGCTGGGGTCGTGCGATTGCCGAGGCGCTTGCATCCGTCGGCGTTTCGGTAGTGGTGAATGGGATCAGCGAGGAAGTCGACCGGGTTGTAGAAGAGATTATTAGGAACGGAGGCGACGCAATAGGTATTCGCGTGCCTTCCGATAACCCTGTCGGTACGGGTACGCTCTTGGAACGAACCCTCCAAGTCTATGGAAAGCTAGACATATGGGTTAACTCTTTGGGTTTGCAGGACCCTCAGCCGCTGCTGTCGCTGCAACACTCTACTTGGGAAGACATCATTCGCGTGCAATTGACGTCGGTTTTTCTGGGATCTCAACAGGCTGCCCAACAAATGGTACGACAAGGTAAAGGCGGACGCATCATCAACGTAATAGGTGGTGGCGCATACGGAATACCTGGTGCAAGTGCGCATGCAGCGTCTAAGGGCGGAGCACTATCAGCCACTTACAGTTGGGCCACGGAGCTATTGCCCCACGGAATTACGGTCAATGGCATCCGGGGTGCGGTTTGGAGTCCAGGGATGCAAACTTATGTGGAGCGGATGGGTATCCTGAAGAAAGGGGCGGAAGGTGACGATGCCATCGTCCGTGAGTTGGGCTTTTATCGCCGTGAAGAGGCTGCACCGTTGGCTGTCTGGTTAGCTTCGGATTCCGCCAAGGATGTGACTGGCTTTCACATCGGGATCGACGGACGCCGTATTGTCGTTTATGGTCGTCTCTTTACAGAAGTCGTTCTATTTGAGGAGGCCGGTTGGACGGTCGAGAAGCTGGAGGGACGTTTGCATCCGGCCTTGAGGAAATTGCCGGCAGCACCTCCGGCAGGCCCACTTGGAGCGCTGACCGAGACTCTAGGGAATTCTGTGCCGGAGTCTGCCATTTGAAAGGACCTGTCGACCAATCTCATGCGCTCGAGCTCTCCTTCTCTGCGCACAGAATGAATCGACCTCTTCGACTTTGTCGTCGCATTACACATTTGTCTTGGCCTCGGATCGACCTTCCGAGGCGCTAAACGTAAGCAGGGATCATGAATAGAAAATGCGTATTGACCGCGGCGTCGATGATCACGTCGCGTATTGCTTCTTGCTTTGGGGGGGTGCCGGTGATTGATCGCCGTTGCGAGCGAGCATGCGCGCGTCGCAACTTCATGAGGTCCTATCGATGATCAAAGTCGTGTACCTCGTAACCAAGAAGGCTGGCATGCCCGTGGACGCCTTCATCGATCACTGGACGACTACCCACGCCAGCCTCGCCAGCCAGATGCCCGACCTACTCGCCTACAGCATCAACACCCCGTCGCCCCTCCAACGGGGACGGGGACCATGCGACGGCTACGCAATGCTGCGTTTCACCTCCTACGATGCTGCGAAGCGGGCATGGGATACGCCGGCCGGAAGAGCGACGGCCAGGGACGGCGAGCTGTTTATGGACAACGCCCGGCCGCTCATCGTGGATCAATGGAACGTGCTCGGATGACGATGCTCCTCGGAAGTGTTCGCCATAACCAGGGCTTCTCGGACCCAGGACGGCTTTAGCGGGGTGTGATCGTCCGTCACTCGGGTGCAGGGCTGTCAACACACGTTCCATTTTGTCCGCGCTCGTCGAGGCGCCAGGGTGACGGGCTCAGTCGGGTCGGTCGGCGACTGCTTCGACTGTGAGCTGAATGATCCGGCCATTCGGCCGGGTTTGAGGGCCTTGCTACGACTGGCCTCCGAGTGACTTTCGCGTTGATCTGTCGACCCGCCTGGCCGAGCCGATACGTGAAGGCCGGTTCGGCCGTCGTCGCCCAGCCCCGACCTTCGCTCGACCCAACCACGACTTTCGCTCGACCCCAGGTTGTCAAGTGGCGCGAACGCAGCTGCAGCCAGGTCCGTGCCGACGTCGTCCATCGGCAGCTCACCGCCAGCGTTCAAGTCCCACTGGTGGGAATTCTAGACGAGATCGAAGAGCTGCCCGGCAAGCTGGCGATGACCGAATCCCCCGACGCATGGACGGCTTCTGGGTCTAATGGGAAACGCGCTTACCCATTGGCAGCTGCGTGGCTGGTCGTGGGCTTCGAATCCCTCACCATGCACATTCAGCCGCTGTCACGATGTCGTCGAACTCGGGGTTCGCGCCGATCGCCGCGGAGCTCTCGGTGGAGGTCCTGGAGGCGCCGGAGGGCGCCCGTATCATGATCATCCACCGCCAGCCGGACTGGCATTCGAGCACTGCGGAAGACGAGGGCGATGCAGGTGCGTTTGTCGGGGAGTCGTCCGATCACCTTGGTGCGCCTCCTCGTCGCCGAAGGTGCGCTTGATCAAGTTCGTGTCCTCGGCACCTCTTCCAATGCCCGCTGGAGGAATCGCAGGTGGTCTTGAGTCGGCGCCTGCGTCCGGAGCGTTTACACGCCGTGTGAGGCACCCCGCCGAACAGCGATCCCCGGGGACAAGCTGCATTGTCGCCGCGGAAGTCGCATGCGTCTGTCAGCCTCAGCGGAATTGGCGGTCGCGCCCAGGCCGACCATCGCTCGGCAGCCTCGCCGCTCGACGGCCTTGGCGAAATGGTCCAGCGCCATTGTCTTGACCGGTCGGTACACAAGACTTAGACTGACACAAAGTTCGATCGGGGGGAAGGGGTCTGGTGGAATCTGCCATCTACGAAAAGGAAGGTTGCGCGCGTGCGTAAAGGCCAACGAGCCCGCGACGGGAGACAGCTGCGACCCCACAAGCTTCCGCCGCTGGCTCGCTTCATCCATCTCGATGGGGTTGGTTCTGCTGCTTGCTACTTCGGTGACCGGCGCTGCTGCGTCCAAGACCGCTAGCGTAATAAAGATCGGTTTTGTGGGAGAGCTAACCGGAGCGTTTGGTTCGTATGGAGTTCCAAGTTATAACGCTTCGAAGTTGGCTATTCGAGAAATAAACAGTGCTGGCGGCGTAACTCTCCACGGGAAGAAGTACAAGTTCCAACTGATCGAATGTAATGACAACACGGAAGCTACTCAGACTTCAGCCTGCGCAACTCAGCTCGTTCAAACTGATCATGTCAGCTTTATGTTTGGTGGTCTCGGCGCGTTTGGACCCATCGTCGCTCAAGTCACAAATCCGGCGAAGGTGATCTACTTTGCAAGCGCAGACCAAGTGGCCGATCTCCTTCCCAGTCTCAAGTATACCGTTCTCACTCTGGGGTCTAACCAGGAGAAAGGCACCCAGTTCATCAAGGGACTGGAGCATTTCTATCCCGGCACGACCCGAGTTGCTGCGGTTATGAGTAACGACGGAACCCCGACAGCAATACTGCCCATTTTCAAGCAAGCTTTGAAGGCCTACGGTGGGTCCATAGTTGCGACCGAGTTGTTCCCGGAGGACGCGACCGATGTAAGTCCTGAAGTGACGGCGGCCATCGCGGCAAATCCGCAAGTAATTATCACATCAGATGATAGTCAGGACCTCCAGTTGACGCTTCCTGCCATTGCCAGCTTGGACCCATCGGCAAAGGTCGCAGGCTATCCAGATGATTGCATCACCGCCACGCAGCTCTCGTTCAAGCTTCCGTACGTTGGCGACGCCCTCGGGCCCGAGCTGCAGCCTCCTAGCTCGCCCGTAACAAAAGCCTTTGTAGCCAAATATCACGCTGCCTACCCTGGTCCATTACCAGCCGCTATGACCGCGACACTATACAACTATGACTACTACTTCCTTCTTGCCAAGGCGATAGGTAAAGCGCAGACTTACACGAATGCTAAGGCGGTCATGTCAGCGCTTCAGTCAACCACCTACTCTGGAGTCGTAGGAACCATCAGCATTGGGTCCAGTCGCTATGCCACCTATGGGACGGACATTTGCTACACGAATAATGGGAAAGAGAAGGTTACCCATATCAATCCAAAATAAAATTTCCCGTGACCAGAGTTATCCACGATCGGTCGTCAGACCTATTGCCATAGCTTTAGCCCTCATTGTGGGTGCTGTCGTCCCTACTATATCGTTCACGCCGGCAACGCTCACCCTTGCAACGCTTATGTGCATTTACAGTATCGCGGCCTATGGGGTCGCCTTTCTGTGGCGAGGTGCGGGCTCGGTCTCAATGGCTCACGGAGGCCTCTGGGCTGTCGGGGCATACGCTTCCGCGCTCCTCGCAGCGCACTTGGGCTGGCCGTTGATAGCGGATATCGTCCCCGCGGCTGTCGCCGCTGCACTCGCCGCCGCCCTAATCGGGCTTCCTACTGGTCGCATCTCGGGTCAATACTTCGTCATCGTCACCTTTGTGGCTGTCGAAATAATAACGACCCTCACGATCAATCTAGGTTCGATAACAGGAGGTGATACCGGCATGTTCGTAAATACCTCCGCGGTGATAATTCCCCGACTACTTATTCTCAGAAGTGTATTTCAATGGTATCTCGCCGTATACGTGATCCTTATCGTAGTTGTCGTCATCCTGAGCCAGATCAGACGTTCACGCTTCGGGTTTCGGTTGTCCGCGGTGCGTGAGAACGAGATCCTGGCAAAAAGCGTCGGCATACATACGACTCATTTGAATGTGCTGGCCTTTTGCATTTCAGGTGCAGCGTGCGGACTATCTGGGGCGTTGTGGGCCTTCTTCGAACATTATGTCCAACCTAGTCAGTTCGGGGCTGGCGCCAGTCTCATGTTCCTTGAGATGATCATCTTGGGCGGCCTTATGTTTACGCTGGGTCCTTTCGTTGGAAGCATACTTGTGATCGGGCTCCCAGTATGGTTACCGCTATCGCCGACGGGTGGACAGATCTTGCTCGGGGTTCTTCTGATCGTATTTATCCTTGCTTTCCCTGGCGGAGTACTAAGTTCAGTGGAGTTGATTAGCGCTGCCGGTCGTCGGATACGAGGGATTCCGGTTCGCAGTGATCCCGCCGTCGAGCTGACCTTGAACAACAGGATTGGTGACTTCGATGTCGCGTCCCACAGGAGCAACCCCGGGCAGAACGAGGCGTCGAAGTGAGGGGAATCTATGGGCGGCCAAAGCAGGGAGGAGCGCTGGAAGCAATTGAGCGCACGGTGCCCTGCCTCGAGGTCGAAGATCTCACAAAGAGGTACGGGGGTATTGCTGCGCTAACGTCCGTCAGTTTTGCGGTGCCCGCAGGACAGATCCTCGGTATTGCGGGTGCAAATGGGTCTGGCAAGTCGACGTTGCTAAATGTCATTTCAGGATTTGCTCGGCCCACTAAGGGGGGGCTGCTCTATTTCGGGGAGTCGATCATTCACGCCAGTCCTCGCGCTCTCGTCAAGCGGGGCATCGCAAGGACCTTTCAGGAGACCACCATATTTCCCAGCCTCAGCATCGGAGAACACCTGGCCATTGCATTGAACCGGCCGGGCTTTACTTCAGGCGATGAGGAGATCCTTGAGCTACTTGCTCACAGTCGACTCGCTGATTATCGGCATGCCATTGCATCTGAGGTTTCATACGGAATGCAGAAGCTCTTGGGCTTTGCGGTTGCGGACGCAATGTGCCCCCGCCTGCTGATGGTCGACGAACCTGGCTCCGGGCTAAATGAGGCGGAATTAAATGCGGTCGGTGAACGCATCCGACGCTCGGGCGAAAGAGGCACTACCGTTGTGGTCGTAGATCACAATGTTCCTTTTCTACTGGGACTATGTGATCGACTGTTGGTATTTAATATGGGTGAGCTGATTTTTGATGGGGTCCCCAATGCGGCGTTGGACGACGAAGCAGTTGTGCGGAGCTACTTGGGAAGCCCATAGATGACCGCGGCCCTGCTTTCAATAAGCCGTCTAACTGTGTCGTACGGTAGCGCCCGCGCTGTACGCGACTTTTCGTTGGAGCTCAATGCAGGAGGACATGTTGGCCTCTTGGGTCTCAACGGCGCGGGAAAGACCACGGTCCTAAGGGCCATATCCGGACTTGCACGTGTTGAGTCAGGACACATCACCTTCGAGGGTGAGCGGCTAGATGGCCTTCGCCCGGCTTCTATAGCTCGCCGCGGGATCTCTCATGTACCGCAAGGACGTCGGTGTTTTCCAGGATTGTCGGTCAAGGAAAATCTAATGATGGGAGGCTATTACCTTTCTCCAAGGGAGTTGAAGGCTCGTCAGGAGTTCGTTTACTCGTTGTTTCCGGTCTTGGCGGGAGCCCAGCATCGCCACGCCCGTGAACTGAGTGGGGGACAGCAGCAGATGGTTGCGATTGGACGCGGCCTAATCTCAAATCCGCGCCTTCTCCTTCTGGACGAAGCCTCGGTTGGTCTGGCGCCGATAGTAATTCACGAGCTCGGGCGTGCCTTAGGGAATTTGAGCACCGAATCCTCTACAACGATATTAATGGCGGAGCAGACTCAATCTTTAGTGTTCCAGGTCGCGTCTCGCTACTGTGTGTTGCGTCAGGGAGCTCTAGTTCAAGAGGGAATGAGAGAGGACATCCAGGGCCGGCTGGTCGACTTATACATGGGTGAATCTGAGGCTCAGCATACTGGGTTCATCGGTTAACGGCCGCTCGGGAGATGCTGTGGATCTTGTAATACAGCAGGGAATAAATGGGCTCATATACGCGGCCATTTATGCGCTTGTTGCCGTTGGAATCACGCTTGTGTTTGGTTTAACCAGGCTTGTCAACTTTGCTCACGGTGACATCATGACTCTTGCAGCATATGCGGGCTTCGTTGTCGATCGTAGCGGGGGTGCATGGTATAGCTTGGCGATAGTTGTGGCCGTCATTATGGGTGGTTTGGTGTGCGGGCTACTGGAGCGGGGCCTGTTCCGATTCACTATTAATCGACCAATTAACGGGTTTTTAATCTCGCTAGGTCTGGTCGCCATTATTGAAAATGGCCTGGGTGCTCACTACACCTTCAATCCGGTCACGGCCCAGCCTGGGCTGTCACAGAATTGGGCGATTGGCGGAGTTTACATAAGTGGCCAAGACGCGATTTTAGTTGGAGCAAGCATCATCGCCTTCATCTTCTTGTACCTGTTTCTTGGACGTACTCGCGTGGGCACAGCGATTCGTGCAGCCGGGATGGACAGAGAAACAGTCACAATAATGGGCGTTTCCCCGGCCCGACTGATCTTTATTGCGTTTGTCATAAGTGGGCTCCTGGCCGGCCTGGCCGGAGGACTAGTGGCGGGTCTGTACTCACTGACTCCGACGATTGGCTATACGTACGTATTGGTCGCTTTCGCTGTGGCGATCGTGGGAGGTTTAGGTGATGTTCGCGGAGCCGTTGTGGCGGCTGGGCTGGCAGGGGCCGTGGCAACGATAATGGGTGCACTTAGTTTAGGAGCGTGGATCGATGCGGCGACCTTTGGCGTGATGCTCGTTGTTCTACTGATCCGACCGAAGGGCCTGTTCCGAGGGGCCGAGCACACGTTCTCAGCATCCTAAGGTGATGTTGAGCCATTTGGCGAGGATGGGTGAATGTGCTCCATGATGCCGTCGCGGTCGCACGGTAAGGCGCAAACGCTTCGATGCTCCGCGGATTGTGAGCGGGTAAATGGGTCGTGTGGATGGCGTTTGGGAATTCAGAGGAGGCGGCATGGTTAGTGGGCCATCCTGTGATGCGCGGGGTAGTGCTCGTGCGGACAAAGTCAGAAAGAATATGGGGGAGTGAGCGACTGTGTATAGATCGGATATAGCACCATGTCGGCTGGCGTTGGGGGGCGATGCGATGATCTCTCGGCGCATGTCGCTCTTCCAGGAGCCAGAATTTCTCGGCCTGGTGGAGTTGCTTCACGATGTAGATCTCGCGATTGTTAATGCGGAAATGCTCTTTCACGATTTCGAGAATCCCCCAGCGATGACTCCGGGCGGAACCTATATGCGGGCTGCGCCCCACATCGTCGAGGAGTTACGATTTCTTGGCGTAGGTGTGGTCGCGGCAGCGAACAATCACGCCTATGACTTTGGTGAAGGGGGAGTGGTCACCAATATCGCTAACCTCAATCGATACGGCATGCCTCACGCCGGGACTGGGCGGAACCTAGGCGATGCTGTGGCACCCGCGTACCTAGACACCCCGACAGGCCGTGTGGCTCTGGTGTCCGCTACTACGTCAGGGCCGTCGGTGATGCGGGCGCAGCATCGGTGGCGTGATGGGCATGGTCGTCCGGGGGCTAACCTCATTCGGTACACGACAACGTACACCGTCACGCCCGAAGTGTTTACGGCACTGAGGCGGTTCCGCGATGATTTTGGCCTAAAGGGGCTCTTCGCAGCACCGGGTTCAACCGCGCGAGATCCTCTTACCGCGCATCCCCCGTTTATGGACCAATCATGGGGACTCTCGACGGAGCAAGACTCGGAAAGCGAGTTCTACATGGCTGATCTGCAGTCGGTTTGGCAGTACCCGGCTCCGGACGGGAATCGCTTCCGCGTCGGCGACAGTCCAGGTATAGCCCTTATTCCCCACGAAGGGGACCTAGCGGAGAATCAGCAGCGTATTCACGATGCCAAGCGTCAGGCGGATCTGGTCGTGTTCAGTGTGCACAGCCACGAAGATGGAGCGACACATGACGAGCCTTCGGATCTCTTGGTGGCAGTCGCTCATGCGGCGATCGATGCAGGTGCGGACGTTGTCCACGGTCACGGCCCCCACTGTGATCGTGGAATCGAGATCTATAAGGGTAAGCCAATTTTCTACAGCATCGGGCACTTTGTAATTCAGAATGACACGATCGAGCGGGTCCCGTTGGACAATATGATTCGCTCCCGATTCGAGAACCCCTGGGTTGCCACTCCAGCTGATTTCTTCGACACTCGAGCAGGCCGTGAGCTAACGGAGGGACGGCGGGGCTTCGCGGCAGACCCTCCGTTTTGGCGCGACGTGGTCGCGATCGTCGAATTCACTGCCGGAAGGCTTTCCGACATTCAGCTACGTCCCATCGACTTAGGGTTTGGTCGACCACGTGGGCAACGGGGTCGCCCCGTACTGGCGACAGGCGACAACGCGCACGAAGTACTTGACCTATTCCGGCGTCTCAGTGAGCCGTTCGGAACGGTAATCGAGGAGAACGGCAACCTCGCGCAGGTGAAGCTTTCGGGAGATTGAATCAGGTCACCCGGTGGGCGCTGGGACTCACAGCAGTATCTCAGGAGACAAGTATATGAATCAGTTCGTGTGTTCGGGACAACTAATAGGAAGAGTTACCCAATGAATAGAACAGGGCTTCTCCGAGATGGAGCGGCAATAGTTGGGATTGGTGCAACCGAATTCTCCACCCGCTCTGGACGTAGCGAAGCGCGACTCGCTTTGGAAGCGATTCGTGCATGCGCGGCGGATGCCGGCTTGCGGGCCTCGGAGATCGATGGGCTCATACGTTTCGGGGTAAATCAAACCGGTTGTTCCGAGGGGTGGCTTGCAGCCAATCTTGGCATCAAGAACCTGCGATTCTGGGACAGTATAGATTTCGGTGGAAGCGGGGGCTGCGCCCTGGTTTCTCACGCTGCGGCGGCCGTTGTTACGGGTCTCGCGGATTTTGTAATTTGCTATCGATCAGTTAACGGCCGGTCAGGTCTACGCCCCGGTACGAGTGACACATATAACCTGATGCGGGGGAATGATCCGGGCTTCGAGAGTTTCATCGCTCCCCAGGGCCTCACAGCCCCTACAGAGCTCTTTGCCCTGGTGGCGCGTAGGTATATGCACGAATATGGGATGCGACAAGAAGAGTTGGGCGCAATCGCGGTGCACTCACGGAGCAATGCGAACCGGAATCCGAGAGCGCAGATGCACGATGTGCCACTGACACTTGACGATTACTTTGATAGCAGCATGATTAGTTCTCCCCTTCATAAGTTTGACTGTTGCTTGCAGACGGATGGAGCCGTTGCGCTTCTCGTGACAACCCGAGAGCGTGCCGCCGATTTGAGGCAGCCGCCTGTATACGTGCGCGCCGCGTGTCAATCAACAGCTCCGGACATGCAAGGCCCATTAATGTCGGCGATCGTCTCTGACTGCCTTGGTAGAAACTCCGCCGTCGTTTGCGCTGAGGATCTTTACGCGCAGGCCGGGCTAGAGCCCAAGGATATTGATGTTGCCGAACTATACGACTGCTTCACGATTGCGGTTGTTCTTCAGCTGGAGAATTATGGCTTTTGCAAGCCCGGCGAGGCAGGTGGCTTCATCAGTGATGGCGGGTTAAGAGGCGGGAAAGGACGGCCTGCGATAAATACGTCTGGGGGGCATCTGTCGGAAGGGTACTTTCAGGGAGTGAATCTCATTCAAGAGGGCGTCAGTCAGCTGCGAGGTACTGCAAATGTACAAATCGAACATGCACAGACTTGCCTCGTAACGGCGGGTGCACCGATGCCCGCGAGTGCCCTGATTCTAAGCAATCAGGCGGGATGAATGTTCGCAACGAGCAGGTGAGGGGATTACATGATTCCAGAGGATAATGATTGGGATAGACCCTATTGGGAGCATGCACGGCAGGGAGTGCTAACGATTCAGACTTGTCTTGAGTGCCATGCTCTCTCAGGGTTGCCAAAAATTTTTTGCCCTAAATGCGAGTCTGACAAGTTCGAATTTAGGGATGTGTCTCCGACAGGTCGTATCTATTCTTGGACGACTGTGTACAAGAGATTTCATCCAGATTTTGCGGACGTCCCGTTTACGATTCTTCTTGTTGAGCTAACGGAGCATCCTGAAGTTCACATGGTAGTTCAATTGGATCGCAACCAGGACTCAGAAGGATTGCGCATCGGAATGTGTGTGGAAATGCAGTTTCGAGATAGCGTTTCGTCTTTTCCAGAGTTATTCGGTGTGATTGAAGCCGTCGCCTAGGAATTAGCGTTCCGGTGGCGCGTTGCCTGTGCGTGAAGGTGAAGGCCTGCCGATCGGGGCTCAAATGCCTCAGCGTGCTCTGGGCGCTCCTCCATGCCGGTGGTGTCAGCCCCAGCAGCCTCCATCACCACCCAGGATCCGAACCCGCCATGCCACCTAACACGTGGAGGCACGGAAACGATGGTGCCTCGGACTTCTTGGCTCTGATTCTCGACTGATCGGCATGCGTATGGTGGCTGGGAGTTTTCGTGATGGGCCGCTGGTAGGGCTGCGCTATAGATCGCCGAGTGGCAGCGGTGTTACCGACGAGAAAGGGCGATTTGTTTGCCGACCAGGTGAGAGCATCACCTTTTCTATTGCTGGACTCGACCTCGGTAGGGCAGTCGCAGCGCAGAGCCTCACTGTGGCTAACTTGGCAGGAGAAGAGCAGGCTCCTCAGTCGTCGCTAAGAAGATCTCGGGTCACGAACCTAGCCCGGTTCGTGCAGAGCTTTGGAACTGACTGGACTACGGGCGGCTTGGTCAGAATCGGACCTGCCGTCGAGGCAGTCGTTGACTCCCTTCACAGGGAAATCGATTTCAACCAGACGGAGGAAGCTTTTGGCCGCGACCCGGTGGTGCTGGATTTGCTCTCGCGACTTGGCTTGCGATTCCGAAGCTCGGCAGCCGCCCGCAACCACTTACGCCGCGCCATTGCAGGGATTAGGAAAATAACCGACGTTGCGGTGCCTACCCGTGACGGCTCGTATCTTCTCGCTGACGTGTACCGCCCTGTCGAGGAGGGTCGCTTTCCGGTCATCATGCGTCTGGGAATTTATGGCAAGGCATTTGGGACTGGTGTGATCTGCGGTGACCAAGACTATGAGCGTGCCGAAAAACGCGAGGATAAGTGGTTCGAGGACGACCGGTCTGATCTTCCTCCTCTTGTTCGCTACTCTGAGAATGTCGTTAGCGCAAATGCGAGTACCTGGGTACCTCGCGGTTATGTGTTAATGAGAATCGATGGCCGGGGAGTTGGAAAGAGTCCAGGTGCACTAAATCCATTTTCGCAAGAGGAGGCTGAGGATTACTACGACGCTATCGAATGGGCAGCTACCCAGCCTTGGAGCAACGGGAAGGTCGGACTGTACGGAGCGTCGTATAACGCAACGATACAATGGAACGTTGCGGCCTTACGCCCGCCCGCGCTGCAGGCGATCATGCCGTTCGCGGGAGATGCTGATGCGTACCGTGATCTCTCATACCCGGGCGGTATCTTCAACGAAGGTTACCGTCAGGAATGGTGGGACGGACTCGTCGCCCGTGGGCGTTGCCCCGGAGGCAACGCTGTCGACCTTATTGGTGCGATGCGTGATCATCCGTTTGATGATTCTGATTTCTACGGACCCCGTGGTTCCGGTCCGCTGTCTGCCGATTTCTCACGGACGGACCTACCAGTCCTTATGGCGGTCAGCCAAACGAGCTTCATCCACGCTCGCTCGGGATTCGAGGCCTTCGCGCAACTACCATCATGTGACAAGCGCCTAATCGTCGTCGACGCCAATTACTATTCTTTCCTGTACCAGGATTGTCTTCCGGACCAGGAGGCGTTCTTCGACCAATTTCTGAAGGGTGTCGAGCCGCGCTGCGAGCCCTCCCCTGTTCGCCTAATCATGAGAACCGGTTACGGTGAATTTGAGTGGCGTGATGAACCCAGCTGGCCCATTCCCGGTACGTCGTATCGCAGGGTTTTTCTTGAGGCTGACGCCACCGGTGATCAGGGATCGCTGCGCACCGAGCCGACCCAGGTCCATCGAGCAGCGCGTTACTCGGCAGACGCAAAGGGCGCCGATCCGAACAGCCCTGTGCCGGGGTCGTCATTCCTATCAGCCCCACTTACGGACAACATTGATCTGGCCGGACATTTCGGAGCGACACTGTGGGTATCATCGACGTCCTTCGACATGGACGTGTTTGTCGCGATCCGGGTTATAGACGAAGATGACCAGGAAGTCCCCTACGCCGTCCGAGCGCTCGGAGTCCAGATACCGCTGACATCGGGCTGCATAAAAGTATCGCAACGAAAGCTCGATCCTGCTCGCTCCACTGCCGAGCGCCCGTGGCATACGCATGTTCGAGGAGACCGGCTCCCGTTGAGGTCGCCTGACGAGATCGTCGAGATCGAAGTCGAACTGATGGCGGCGACTGCCCGTTTACGTCGCGGCCACCGCGTCCGTGTGGACATCACCCCTATTGAAGGTCCGGGTGGACGACTGGATGTCACCGGACATCCGACGCGACGTGCTTATGAAAGGTCATATCATGACAATGCCTGGAACTATGTGCATACAGGCGGCATTTACCCAAGTTCAATTCGCCTACCAGTAGTTCCCTTTTCACGTACCACGCTCGAGCGTTAAGCCTCGATCCACCGATTTTCAGCTGTGACGAGTTGGAACGTTGTGCTGCGTCTGTTGTAGTCGGGATGGAGACGATGCACCCTCGTGCGGGCATGCAGGGGCACGGGTTCTTGTCTCCGAATGTGATGTCAGCGCATGGACAGCATCTTCGGCTGCGCCCGTCCGCGGTGTCGCGTTTCACGTCAGGAGGGGCAGGGCTCGAATCTGCTCGAGGGCCCGCGTGAAGGTGGTCGCCCATGGCCAACGCTCGGGGAGACGCAGCACGATGGCTCCGCTGCGATTGACGAGGCGACCCGGGAGGGCGAGTACGCGGGTGCGCACGCTGCGCGCCACGGTCAGTTGATCGTCGGGATGGACGTCGCCGAGCTTCGCGCTCCAGCGGATGAGGTTGTGGGCGAGGACGGCACAGGCCAGCCAGGCCGCGTTTGCGAAGAAGTGGCCCGAGGGGCAGTGCTCAAGCCCCGCTCCTTCTTTGAGGTCACGGATGGCGAGCTCGATGCCGGCATGGGCTCGGTGGAAGACATCGGCCTCGACGGTGTCGAATGCGGTGTCGGTAACAAAGGCGTGGTGACGCCACTCGGGCCACAGGGACGCCTGGTCCGGATCGGCCAGTCGGCTTCGGCGCACGATGAGACGCAGCTCGCGTCGCTTGCCGCGCACCCCGGTGCTGTACGTCGTCTCGGCGACCTGGGCCACCCCGGCGTCGGGATAGGTGATGGTGCGCCACGCCGACTCGTCGATGGCCTCGATACAGGTCCTGACCTGGGCGTTGATGTTGACCGTAATGGAGTAGGCCACGCCCAGGCGCACCAAGGTGTCGATGAGCGCGTAGGAGAAGAACCCGGCATCGGTCCGCAAGGTGAGCGCGCCGCTGGCTCCGGCCCGGCGCACCCGGGCAATGAGTTCGGAGACGAATCGCTTGTGGCCGCGCTGGGAGGATCCTTTGCGCAAGCGGGCGTGGAGCACTTCGCCCGTCTTGGCCCAGGTGGCGATGAGCGGGTGATACCCGAGGACGCGGGTGTAGCCATAGGCGGCGCCCTGCTTCAACTTGCCGTGGACCTCGCAGATCGTCGAATCGAGATCCATCGTCATGGGAGAGTCATCGGGGCCCGCCCCAAGTGACCAGGCCCGGCGGATCGATTCTGCGATCACCGCGTCGAGCTGGCGGATGTGCCCGAAGGTGAAGGCGCGCAGGAAGGTGCCGAGCGTCGACGGCGCCATGACACGGAACGGGAGCACACGCTGAGTCGCGCCGGCGCGGAGGCGATCGGCGTGGTCGATGTGGCTGGCACCGGCCAGGATCGCGGTGACCAAGGTGAGCACCTTGCGTCCGGGACGAGAGCCGCCGACGCGACCACCCAGCTGCACCATCTGGTTCACCAAGGACTCCAGGCCGAGGCGAACCATCAAGGTCGCCGGCACGATCAGACCAGCATCGGCGACCAGTGATGGCTCGTCGAAGGTCACCGCGATCCGGTCGATCCCGCGCGATACTGCACTCACCGAAAGTGCCTCCTTTGCTGCTGGGGAACTGCGACGTCGAACACCGCAATTCTTCCAGCGCAGGAGGCACTTTCCGCGGATACGCGGCCTACGTTTCACTCACCTCATCGGTGGATCGAGGTTAAGAGGCGCTACGCGTTTGACTGGGGAGACCGGGTTCTGATCCTTGGTGGTCGGGGTCGTTGAGGCCAGGTGACACCACCGGCGTGGAGCAGCACCCGTAACCGGTAGTGTTTGAAGCACTTGAAGCCCCGACCGGCCCGCTTGATCTTCTTCACGCACAGGTTGAGCCCTTCGGTCGGGCCGTTGGACGCCCCGGTGCGGTGATGGTTCAAGATCGAGACTGCGCGAAATCGTGGGAACTGACCCCATCGCCCCCACTGCCGTGACCGCCTGACCATCCCCCTACGCGCGACGGAGCCCCTCCATCCTCGGTGTTGCGAACACAGCCGAGCGAGAGGGGCTCCGTGGCAACCGACAGTATGACGATCCGCCTGCACCTGCGGGGGATCTGTGTCGACGAGGTCGGCGTCGACGAACCGGACCGTCTGGTCGTGGTGGTCAGTTCCACCAACACGAGAGCCCAGTGCCCGTTGTGTGGCTTCAAGACCTCCAAGGTGCATGAGACCAGAACCGTGCGGATCCGCGATCTCCCCGTCGCTGGTCGCAGGACGACGCTGTTGTGGAAGCGCCGACGCTTCGAGTGCGAGAACTGCGCCGAGCGCCACACCGAGGAGCACCCCGAGGTCGAAGGGCACCTGACGAGGCGCCTGGCTCGCCAACTCGTCACCGACGCCCGGGTCATGACGATCAGAGCGGTGGCCAGCCGCCACGGCATCGCCTGGGGGACCGTGATGGCGTTCGTCCGGGCCCGGGCCAAGCTGATCCAAGAGCACCGCCGCAAGACCCGTTGCCGGGTGCTGCTCGTGGACGAGACATCCCTGCGGCGCCGGCACCGTTACGTGACCGTGCTTGTGAACGGCGAGACCGGTGAGGTCTTGGGCATGGTCAAGCACCGCAACGAGCAGGCACTGTCCTCTTTCCTGGTCGCCCAGGGCCACCGCTGGTGCAGGGCGGTCCAGGTGGTGGTCACCGACGGATCCGAGTCCTATGCCGCCTCGGTGCGCAAGCACCTCGGACACGCCACCCACGTGCTGGACCGATTTCACGTGGTCCGTTGGTTCGCGGCCGGCCTGGTGGCGGTGCGCCGTCGGCTTCAGCGCCGAGAACCTCGGGGCCATGTGAAGCCGGCCTTCGATCCCGAGGTGTTCCGGTCGCGCTTTCTGGCCCTGCGGCGGGCCGACCGCTTGGCCGACGCCGAGACCGAACGTTTGGAGGCCGTCTTCGCCACCCACGCCGAGCTGGCTCGAGCCTGGGGGATGCTCCAAGAGCTCCACGGGCTCTACATGGCCGAGGATGAAGAGGCGGCCATGGAAGCGCTGAGCCGCTTCGCCGACCTCTACCAAGACGACCCGCTGCCCGAGTTCTACAAGGTGGTCGACACCCTGCTCCATTGGGCGCCGGAGATCTTCGCCTTCCACAAAGGGGGCCGGTGGTCCAACGGGAAGATGGAAGGGACGAACAACAAGCTCGGCGTCCTGAAGCGCATGGCCTATGGCTTCGCCAACGCGTCGAACTTCGAGGCCCGGGGGATCCTGCTCTGCCCGCCGCGGTCGCGTCACGTGAGGGTGCTCATCCCATGAAATTTTGGTCCTTCCGGGTTTTCCATGGGTCCGAACTCATCGGGTTGAGCGCTCTGTAGCGAGCTGAGATCGTCGATCGGCCCGCCCCAGACGTCCGGGGCCGGTTGGTTCAGGTCGGCGGTTCAGGTCGGTTCTTCTCGACGCCCGTAGTGGTGCCACTCCTCACTCGGTGTCAAGGGTCGCTGCGAGCCTCCGCTGCGCTCCGGTTCTCGCTCGGGCTGTCGCCCGTCCCTTGACACCGGGCTCGTCCGTGGCAGAGGGCTCGAGGAGGGAGCGACACTGGAGTGTCGCTCCGGGGGGCCGGGAGCGCGACGGGAAGGAGGCCGCGATGCGCGACATCGAGTTCTACGCCCAGGTGCTGGGCCTGGTCGACCCGTGGTTCGTCGAGGACGTCGACCTCTCGATCGAGAACAGGCGCGTCGACATCGTCGTCTCGCCCACCACGAGGGCCGGCTGTGGGCCTGCCCGGAGTGCGAGAGTCGAGCTCGCCCCTCTACGACCACGCCGAGGAGCGGGCCTGGCGCCACCTCGACACCGGGGGCTTCCCCACCTGGCTCCACGCCCGCCCGCCCCGGGTCAAGTGCCCGACCCACGGGGTGCGCCAGGTGCACCTGCCCTGGGCCGAGCCCCAGCAGCCGCTTCACCCGCGCCTTCGAGCGCTTCGCCATCGACGTGCTTGAAAGAGACCGACGTCTCGGGGGCGTCCAACATCTTGAAGACGAGCTGGGACGAGTGCTGGGGGATCATGTAGCGGGCCGTCGCCCGGGGCCGAGCCGCCAAAGAACACCAGGTCCCGGCCCTGATCGGCGTGGACGAGAAGGCGGCCGCGCAAGGGCCACTCCTATCTGACGCTCGTCTATGACATCGCCGGCGGCACCGTCGAGTACATCGCCGACGACCGCAAGCAGGCCAGCCTCGACCCCTACTTCGAAGCCTTCAGCCCCGAAGAGCGAGCCGGGATCAGAGCGGTGGCCATGGACATGTGGCCGGCCTACATCAACTCGGTCGAAGCGCACCTCGACGACGCCCACGACAAGATCGTCTTCGACCGATTCCACATCATGAAGCACATGGGCGAGGCGGTCGACACCGTGCGCAAGCGCGAGCACCGAGAGCTGCGCGCCGAGGGCATCGATACGCTTGACGGGATCGAAGTACCTCTGGCTCTACGCCGAGAAGAACCTGCCCGACAAGCACAAGAGCGCGTTCCGGATCCCTCAAGGCGCTCAACCTGAAGACGGCCCGGGCCTGGGCCATCAAGGAGTCGCTCGCCGTCCTGTGGAACTACCACCGCCTCGGCTGGGCCACCAAGTTCTACACGCAGTGGTTCTTCTGGGCCACGCACTCGCGCCTCGAACCCGTCATCGACGTCGCCTACATGATCAAGCGCCACCTCTACGGCGTGCTCAACTACTTCTCGGCGGCGCGCATCACCAATGCTGCTGCAGAAGGGCTCAACTCGAAGATCCAGACGATCAAGAAGATGGCCTACGGCTTCCGCAACCGCGAGCACTTCAAGACGGCCATCTTCTTCCACTGCGGTGGGCTACAGCTTTACCCAGCTACCCACGGGAAGCCCGGATGACCCGAAATTTTGAAGAGCCTCAAGATCTCGGTGCGCCAACGAGCGAGCGTGTCACCCAAGGATCGGACCTCGTCCACCTCGTCGGCTTTGCACCCGGCGATGGCCTTGTCCAAGAGCGTGGTGGCGTCGGTCAGATTGTCGGTGAGATAGACGTCACGCACCGACTCCTTGGCCAACCAGGCTCCCAGGAGCTCGTCGTGGGGATCACCCAGACGCAGGCCCAAGAGCACCCGGTCGTGCCCGCGTTCGTCGAGCCGCTCCATGCCGGACAACAGCAGCTTGCGAATCCGGAACAGCGGGTCGTCCTTCCTCCCTCGATGCCCCAAGGTCTCGTTCTGGACCCGACGGCGGACCTGATCGACACAGCGGTTCCCGACTCGGACCACATGAAAGGGATCGGCCACTCGAATGGCGTGATCGAGGTGCGGGGAGATCCCGGCCCGGTAGCTCTCGGCCAGGTCGGTGGCCACCACCCGCACACCGAGAAGCCATCCCGGGTCCTGCGCTGCACACCATCGACGCAGGTCAACCGCGGCATTCCCCTCCACCATGTCGATCAGTCGCCGGCGGTCGAGGTCCACCATGCCGGTCGCATAGATGGTGGCGTGTTCCCGGTTGGCCGAGAGGAACGAGGTCTCGTCGATCCCCATGGCCCGCACCGGGCCCACCCGAGCCGGATCGTCGACGAGCGGCGTGCCGTGGACGGTGACCGCGTCCATCACGGTCCACCAGCAGACGCCCAACTCTCGGGCGACAACCGCGACCGGCAGGGCCAGCTCGCCCACCTGGCGGGTGGCCTCCATCCCCGCTCGCCGCGTCAGCACCGCTCGGGGCGGAACCGATGAAACGCTCTCGGTCCAGGTCTTGGCGTCACAGTCGACGTCAACACAGCGCCACCGCCGCTTCATCCAGACCAACCGTGCTGGGCGTCCGAAACAGGGCAGGTCCCGGATGTCGACACGGACCCGGTCTTGAGCTTCGGCGCGCACTCCACAGGTCGCACAGCCGGTGACATCAGTGGTGGTCTCAACCGTGATCACCACTTCGGAGGGGAACTCCCGCACGCCCAGCACCCGGAAGCCATCCAGTCCCAACAGTGCTTCGGCCAGCCCGGTAGCGTCGTCCATCGTCAGGGGTCTCCTTCGTCGCCGTGGTGGAACACAGCAACGATGGCGGGACCCCTGACCGCGCTGGTGGATCTCTCCCTACGTCATGCTCCCCAGTTCAACGCGAGGAGCCGGTTAAGAGGCCGCGCGATTAGGCGCCACGGCTCGGCCCTGTCAAGCATTTCCTGTTGAAGACCGGTGCCCATCCACCGGTCGTGGTGGTGGCCCCGAGATGATCGGGGTGCGTCCCAACCACCGACGACCGAATGGAGGTCCTTCACCATCATGCGCGCGCTCGATCCCGAAGTGGTCGATATCGTCTGGGCGGCCATTGCGCCATTGCTTCCGGCGCACCCCGAGCCCATTCGCTCGGTTGTCATCGCCCACGGATCCCGGACCGGGACTGCTTCGAGGTGATGCTCGTCCACCTGGTCACCGGAGCCAGCTGGGAGGACTGCGAGCGGCTCTGCGGGCACAAGGAGGTGTCGGACACCACCGCTCGGGCCCGACGCGACGAATGGGAGCGGGCCGGGGTGTTCGACGCCATCGCCAACGAGGCGATCTCCGCCTACGACAAGATCATCGGGCTCGACCTCTCCGAGGTCGCGGTCGATGGGAGCCTGCACAAAAGCCCTGTTGGGGGTGAGGGAACGGGCAAGAACCCGACGGATCGGGGCAAGCTCGGCTGGAAGTGGTCGGTGCTCACGGATCGAAACGGCATCCCGATCTCCTGGACGATCGCCGGCGCCAACCGCCAGGACTGCATCCTGCTGGCGCCCACCCTGGCCGGCGCCGAGGAGAGCGGGCTGGTGGCTGACATCGAAACCATCTGGCTGGATCGGGGTTATGACAACTCGGTCGTTCGGAGAGAGCTCCACGATCTTGGGATCGACGACGCCGTCATCGCCAGGTGCCGCAAGCGTGGCCAAGCGACCACCGCACTCAAGGTGCCGATGGGTCTACGTTGGCCGGTTGAGCGCACCAACTCCTGGCTGTCGAACTACGGAGCGCTCCGGCGCGACACCGACCGCAAGATCGTGCATCGACTCGCTCAGTTCGCCCTGGCGGTGGTCTTCCTGCTCACCGCCAAGCTCATCGATTGGCGGAACCGATGGTGCCCCGGAGCGGTGCCTATCCGCTGAGGTTCTTATGTGTGGAACCGGTCCCGAGGCGGCGGCGAAGCCGGCCGCCGACAGGGACCGGCTTGAGTTAGTAGAGAAGATGCTGTCACGGCAGGCTTCTGATGGCAGCCTTCCGGCGAGCTAACTCCATGGCGATCGTGGAGAGACGTTGCCCCGTTCGCTGTTGAAGTTCAGCGGTGGCCACAGCTCATTCAGGCCGCAGCCTGATCGTACTTTTCGGGTGTGTCAACCGATCGGCTGCTGACCTCGCGACGAAGAGCGTCGACGAGTTTGGGCATGTCTCGATAGCCGCGTACGCGTCGGAAAGATCGTTCGGCTTCGAGCATGCCGGCGGTGATCCAGCGCTTCTTCATCGAACCGTCTTTCCACCTGGTCACCCGAGCGGTCGTCCGGCGCGAGATCGAGATCATCGACTCGATGCAGTTGGTGCTGGTCAGCGTCTTGGCCAGTGTGCCCGTGATGCCGAGGCGAGCGACGGTGAACATGTCCTCCAGTCCTTCGCGCAAGGACGCGGCGGCGTCGGGATGGTCGGCTTCGAGCTCTTTGGCCAGTCGCTCGGCGGCGTCGAGGCCCTTGGTCGCGTTGGGCTGGGCGAAGATGAGGGCGAGGCGGCGGTCGATGGAGCCGGCCAGCTCCTTTCCCAGGTGGCCGGCAACGTTGCGGCGCTTGTGCAAGGTGCAGCGATGCACGACGGCCTTCGTGCCGAAGACCTTCTTGATGCCCGCGGCCAGTGCCTTGGCGCCGTCGATGACGCAGAGCACCCCGCTCTCGGTGTCGAGCCCCCGGGCCACCAGATCGGCCAAGAGGGCCGTGACCACGGTCTTGTTCTCCGTGTCGCCGAGCCAGAGCCCGACCGGCACCTTGGTGCCGTCGGTGGTGATGACCAGGGCCACCACGACGCAGGAGCCGGCCACGTCGAGGCCGTCGATCATGAGGACCGCCACGTCGAGCCCGGCCAGGCTCCGCGCCATCAGCTCGGCCAGCGCCGTCTTGGTGGCGGCGACGAATCGCCGCGAGATGGCTGACTTCGACACAGAGCGCGAACGGGCCTCGATCTCGGTGCCCACCGGCTCGGCGACGTCGGTGTGGCGCCGGGTGGCCACGCCGGCCAGCATGCGCTCGACGACGAGGGAGTTGAGCAGGTCGGCCGAGCTGAACGCCTTCCAGGTGTCGAGCTCGATCTCGGTGCCCACGCTCGTCCGGCCCCGGGGGCGCTGGGTTTGCACCTGGCGTCCGCCGAGCACGACCGAGCCGGTGGTGGTGCCGTGCCAGTTGCCGACCCGCTCTGTGGCACCGATCTTGGCGTGCTTGGGTCCGACGCGCTCGGTCAGCTCGGCTTCCATCATCTGGCGCATCACCACGAGCCCGGTTGCCGAGGCGAAGGCCAGCAGCCCGTCTTTGATCGCCCCGGCCACATCGGCCAACGCCACGGTCGCCTCCAGCGGCAGGTCAGCCACTCGGGCCGCCTCCTCCGCCTCGGCGACGCGCACAACAGCTACCTTCTTCTTCACGGTGGTCCCCTTCCTAAAGGGTCTCTTGGTCGATGCCCGATCCCTACCAGCAGGCAGGTCTCAGGCGGGGGACCACCGCCTCACTTCAACAACGTTGGGGACATCGTCCTTGGCTGTTGCAAAAAGGCCAGACGTCTCATCCAGCAAGAAGGCTGTTCCAAGCCATTCGACGCGTCCCTGATCGGCGATCAATAGAGGAACGACGGCCTGGCGAAGCGAGAGCGGAACCGTCTCAGGCAGGCTGGAACGCTCCCCTTCTTTCAAAGCCATCCATCCCTCGTAGCTGATCCACGAAGGGTGCCGGCGAGGTCCACCTGACATGGGATACGTATAGCGGCTGGTAGTAACACGCCTGCCAGTCTCAGCTGCCAGCCGAGTTCAGTGGTGGTCTAACGCTCGTTGTGAGGAATGTCGATCACGTCGGCCGGCGGGATCGACCTCCACGGATAGAGACAAACCAAGTCGGGGGAGCGACAAACCGAACCGCCGGTGGGTTCCCTGAAGCACAAACACATGTTCGCTAGGATCGAACCCCATGGCTGGCGTGAGCGAAGAGGCGGACTTGGGCCTCGACATCCGCAGGCATCCCGATTTCTCGCAGGAGTTAGAGGGGCCGTTCATCATCACATTTACGGCTCACCTACCTTTCCCGATAGGTATACCGAACGAACTCGGTCACGGCATCTCGTTGGCACAACCGTTCGTGGACGACGAGTACAGAGCCACCTACAGATGGCCCTTCGTAAGGATCCGAGTCTTCGACCAACTCCAATCCGGGTTGCCGGTTTGGAGTACCGGTACCCATGAAGCAATCAAGCACTTCTTCGGGTCCGATTTGGAGGGGGATGCGGCTGCACGCTACGGCGAGGAGCACTTTGTCGAGCACAACCAATGGGTGACACTTGAGACACCGTGGGGCGCAGTCGAAGGTTCAGATACGGATCCCTTCCATCGTTGTCTCTGGCTCTTCAACAGTTTCTTGCAGGCGACCCTTCTAATCACGCGAGACATTCGCATCCGAACGGTCGCTTCCCACGATCTCCGACCCGTCGTAATCATCGGAGCCATCGCACACCAGCAGAAGTGGCAATACCTCTCCAGTATGCACATGCATCCTGAGGCCATCCCGGAGCCGGTGCTCACCGTAAAAAAGCCATTCGGTGAGGATGACCTGAACGGCGCACTCTTCGCGTTGGCAACCCAAAAGCCCTACGTTCTCACAATGTTATGGCGAGCTCGTGCTCAAAGAGCGCTTCGTCAGACTGGCGATGGTGCTGACGCCGTGATCAGCTTCCAGATTGCGGCAGAGAGCCTTTTATTTGAAACGTATCGGATGCTCCTTGTTGATGAAGGAGTGCACTCAGACGACATATCCGCCGAGTTAGCTAAGGACGCGCCTTTCAAACGATTCTTCACGCACACATTGCCAAGTCGTCTCGGTGGCGACTGGCATATCGACCACCCGACCACACCCGTCGGCAACTACTGGAAAGACCTCTACCTCGTCCGCAACTCGATTCTTCATGCGGGCATGGTGGCTCACACCGGTCATGCCGAAACCGCCCAGAAGGCCTACTGGGGTTTGCGTGACCACCTGGAAACCCGTCTCTGGGCACGGCACAAGATGTACCCCCGAACTCTCTATGCGAGGCTTGGCAAGGACCAGCTTCAAGCCAAAGGATGGCTAACGGCGTGGATGCGAGACTTTATCGAGCAGGTCGAAGCTGAAACTGGGGTGTGGTACTGGCCATACGATCTCGCCAATCGGCCGAGGATTTAAGCGAACGAGTCGGCTGGGGGAAACGAGTTGATGGTCTACGACATCTGGGACTCGCCCCTACGAGGACGAGCAGGAGGCCCAGGTCCGCGGACGCGAGGAAACGCAGGCTTGCTCGTCGGCGAAGATGCTCGGCCTTGGCCGACGCTTCGACGGATTCTGGGGGCGATGAGAGTCGCCGAGACAACTCGGCGGGAACAGCCAGTCAACCGACAGCCAAGTCGTGGATGTCGAGTGTCAGGCAGGTACCGGGCCTGGTGTCGCCCAGGTACCGGGGTCGCGTCCTGAGACTGTCAGCCAGGTGACGGTGCCACGGTTTCAATCATGAACCGGGTCCGCACAACCGACTTGCTCGATCCATCGCGCTGGATCGCGCTCAAACGCTCAGGACTTCATTGGCGCATACTCAGGATCATGGGGTGTGACCTGGGAAAACAAGCGCACCCCCAACGGGATTCGAACCCGTGTTACCGCCTTGAAAGGGCGGCGTCCTAGGCCGCTAGACGATGGGGGCAAGTCGGATGACATCGTCCGACGGGGCCAAGCTATCAGCCGCCTACCTGGACTCTTGGACCGAGTGCGGCGCGCTCTTCACCCGTCGGTGTCGCCGTGAGGATGTGTTCGGGCGGGTGATCGGTGAGCGACAGGACGAACCGCACCGCTCCGACGACCAGCATCGTTGCACCGATCACGTGCACTTCGACGAGCGCCGCGGGGAGGTGGGTGAAGTACTGCGTGTAGCCGACGGCGGCCTGGAGGACGAGCACTCCGCACAGGATGCGGGCACTCCGACGGACGCGCTCGGGAACCGCCATGGCATGCAGCGCAACCGCCAGGCCGACGCAGACTCCGACAAGGAGGAGAGCGAGGCTCGAGTGGAGCTCGGCCATGTCGCGCAGCGCGATCGGAATGCGCTTGGCCACCAGCTGGCCCGATGAGTTCCCCGCGTGGGGCCCGGCCCCGGTGGTGAACGTGCCGGCGGCGAGGACGATCGCGAGCAGCCCGAGCACGAGGCGACCGCCGAGCTGGATCGCTCGAGGCACGAGTCGTTGACCCGAGCCGGCGCCGTAGTCGCGCCCCGAACGGTGGACGAGGATCACCGCGTCGGCCACCAGCACCATCGAGGCGAGGAAGTGGCACACCACGACGTAGGGGTTGAGCTTGGTGTAGACGGCGAGCGCCCCGATGGCTGCCTGGGCGAGGACCCCGGCCAGCAGCCCGACGGTGAGCCAGGTCAGGTCCTTTCGGAAGGGCCGTCGCCGCACGGCGGCCAGGAAGACCGCCGCCACCAGGACGATGAGCACGACGGTGACGAGCCGGTTCGAGAATTCGACCAGGGGGTGGAAGGACAGCTGCGGGGTGATCTGGGTCCGGTAGCAGGTGGGCCAGTCGGGGCACCCGAGGCCGGACCCGGTCAGCCGGACCGCCGCCCCGGTGGCCACGATGAGGCAGACAGCAGCGAGCGATGCGATCGACAGGCGCCGGAATGTCTTGGTCGAGACGGTAGGGACCCGGTCGATCCACCGTCCGCCGGGCGACGGAGACCCGACGCTCACGAGCGCGATCGTACCGGGCACCCCGAAGCACACCCCCTCGCTGCTCCGGGCCCTGCTTGGTGGCCGACCCATTACCCGCCGTAGGCTCGGCGGCGATGGTCTCCCACGCCCCGTCCGTCCGGGTCGCCCGCCCCGTGATGGGGCGCCTCGGTGCCTACGTGGCCCTGACCAAGCCCCGGATCATCGAGCTCCTCCTGGTCACCACCCTGCCGACGATGATCGTGGCCCAGCGCGGGCTGCCCCGGCTCGGCCTCATCGCGGCCACCATGGTCGGAGGATCGCTGGCCGCGGGTGGCGCCAACGCCGTCAACATGTACGTCGACCGGGACATCGACAGCGTCATGCACCGGACGCGCAACCGGCCGCTCGTCACCGGCGCGCTCACCCCGACTGCGGCACTCACCTTCGCCTGCGCGCTCGAGATCGCCGCGTTCGCCGAGCTGTGGGCGCTCGTCAATTTGCTCTCGGCAGTGCTGGCGCTCGCCGCGACCGCCTTCTACGTCGGGGTGTACACGCTCTGGCTGAAGCGCCGCTCCTCGCAGAACATCGTGATCGGCGGCGCGGCCGGCGCAGTCCCGGTCCTCGTCGGGTGGGCGGCGGTGACCGACACTCTGTCGTGGGCGCCGGTCGTATTGTTCGCCGTGATCTTCTTGTGGACCCCGCCGCACTTCTGGTCGCTCGCGGTGCGCTACCGGGAGGACTACGAGGCGGCGCACGTCCCGATGCTTCCGGTGGTCGCCGAGCCCCGCCGCACCGCACGGAACGTCTTCTGGTACACGGTCGCCATGGTCGCCGCGACCGTCGCCTTCGCCCCCGTGGCCCACATGGGCACGACCTACATCGCCGTCGCCGCGATCGGCGGCGCGGCCTACCTCGCGATGGCCGGGCGCCTGTGGGTGCACACCACCCGTGGCGCGGCGATCGAGGGCGAAGCGATGCGGCTCTTCGGCTTCTCGATCACCTACCTCACGCTGTTGTTCGGTGCGATGGCGGTCGACGTCTTCGTGCGTCGTATCCATTGACCCGATGAGCACCATGGAGGCTGCGCCCGGGGGGGCCGGCCTTCCCCCCGCGGCGCGGCGGCCGCGGATCCGGTTCCTCGTGGTCGGCCTCCTGCTCGCCGTCGGCCTCGGGGTCGGGCTGTTCACCTCGACCGGCGCGCCTCGGCAGGCGACCCCCGGCGTGGGCTCGGTCGCACCGTCGTTCTCCCTCAGCGCGCTGGGGGGCGGGAGCCAGGTTGGGACCCCGGCCGATGGTGGCGGAGACGGTCGCCCGGCGGTGCTGCTCTTCTTCGCCAGCTGGTGCGCGCCCTGTCAGTCGGAGGTCCCGGCGATCGCTGCCGCCTACCGCTCGCAGAGGCACCATCGGGTGCCGGTGATCGGCGTCGACGGCATGGATCCGACGGACCAGGCGCTGGCCTTCGCGCACCGCAGCGGGGTGACGTTCCCGGTGGCGGCCGACTCGGACTACACGGTGACCGAGGGCCTCTACGGCTTCGACGGCGACCCCGATGCGGTCTTCATCAATGCGCAGGGCAGGATCGAGCACATCGTGCACGGCCCGATCACCCGCTCCGAGCTGCTGACCTGGGAGCGCCGGCTCGGCTGACCTACTCCCAGCGGAAGGTGAGCGCGGCCAAGAGCGGCATCGCCACCGCCCACGCCGCGAGTACCACCCAGGACTCGAGCGGGACCGAGCCGCCGGTGCCGAGCGTCGCGTGCAGCCCTCCGGAGAGCGCGGCGGCGGGCAGCGCCCGGGAGAACGCTGCGAGCGCGCCGGGCAGCTTGGTGATCGGGACGAGCATGCCGCCCAAGAGGAGCAGGACCAGATAGAGGCCGTTGGACGCGGCGAGGTTCACCTCGGCCCGCAGCACGCCGGCCAGGAGGAGCCCGAGGCCCCCGAACGCGACAGTGGCCAGCAGCACGAGTGCCACGGCCTCGCCAGCGGACCCGCCGTGCGCCAGACGCCAGCCGAGCCCGAGTCCGACCGGGACGAGCACGGCCGCCTGCACGACCTCGACGCCGATGACCGTCGCGATCTTGGCCCCCACCAGCCGGTCGCGGCGCAGCGGCGTCGCGCCGAGCCGCTTCAACACCCCGTAGCCGCGCTCGAACCCGGTCGCGGTGCCGAGGGAGACCATCGCCGTCGACATCACGGCGAGGGCGAGCACGCCGGGCACGACGAAGGTGACCGCCGGCTCGTGGCCGGTCGGGAGCACGTGGACCTCGGAGAAGAAGATGACGAACGCGACGGGGATGCCGATCGTCACGAGCAGGGTCTCACCGCGTCGCAGCGTCATCCAGATCTCGGCGCGCGCCTGAGCGATGAGCGGCTTCATCGCTGCCGCGCCCGCCACCGGCGCGCCGGTGGCACTTCGTCGGGAGCCTCCGGTGCGGAGGAGACGAGCGCGAGATAGGTCTCCTCGAGCGTCGCGCCCGTGCGCATCTCGAGGAGCGGGGCGTCGTGCTCGGCCAGCCAGGCCGCAAGCTCCGCGGTGAGCCGGGGGTTGGCCTCGGCAGCGACGCGGTAGGTCCCCGAGGGTTCCTCCACCACCACCGCGTCGAGCCGGACGCCGAGTGCGATCGCGTCGAGGCCGGAGACCGACGTGAACCAGATGCCCCGCGCGATCCCGGCGGAGAGCTCGGCGGTGGTGCCGGATGCGAGCACGCGTCCTTGGTCCAGCACGACGATCCGATCCGCGACGCGCTCGGCCTCGACCAGCTCGTGGGTGGTCAGCAGCACGCAGACGCCGCGTCCAGCCAGCTGCTCGACGACCGCTCGGATGGCGACGCGCCCCTCCGGGTCGACGCCGGCGGTCGGCTCGTCCAAGAAGGCCACCTCGGGCCGGCCGATCAGCGCGAGCGCCAGCCCGAGGCGCTGCTGCTCGCCGCCCGAGAGGTGCCGCCAGGGCGTGCGGTCGACTCGGCGGAGCCCCACCAGGTCCAACAACGCGTCCGTCGGTTCGGGGTCGGCGTAATAGCCAGCGAAGAGGTCGATGAGCCGGCGCGGTCCGAGCATCGGATATACACCGCCGCGCTGGAGCATGACGCCGATCCGCGCCACGAGGGCCCGGTGGTCCCGGCGGGGGTCGAGTCCGAGCACCCGGGCTGAGCCCCCGCTCGGGGCGCGGTAGCCCTCCAGGGTCTCGACGGTCGACGTCTTGCCTGCGCCGTTCGGGCCGAGCACCGCGACGACCTCGCCGGCCTCGGCCCGGAGGCTCACCCCGTCGACCGCCGTCCGTGTGCCGTAGCGAACCACCAAGTCGGTGCACTCGACGGCGGGCATGGCGTGACGCACGCTACCGGGGCCAGCGTCGGCCCTTCCCAGCAGCCCCGATAGCGTGGCCCGCCATGATCGACGTGCGGCTCGTCCGTGAGGATCCGGCCGCGATCGGCCGCGCGCTGGCCCGGCGTGGCACCGACCCGGCCGAGGTCCAGCGGGTAGCCGAGCTCGACGCGCTTGCCCGGGAGCGGCTCCAAGCCCAGGAGACCTTGCGGGCCCGGGTGAAGGACCTGTCGCGCCGGGTCGGCGAGGCGAGGCGGGCGAAGGACGACGCGCTGGCCAACTCGCTGAGCGAGGAGAGCCGGACCCTCGGCGACGAGGAGCGAACCGCCGCCGCCGCGGCCGACCAGGCCCACGAGGAGCTGCGCGCCGCGTTGCTGCTGCTGCCCAACCTCCCCTCGGATGACGCGCCCGACGGGGCGGGGCCGGAAGACAATGTTGAACTGCGGCGATGGTGGCCGCGGAGCGACGGTGGCGCGGCGTTCCCCGAGTTCGCCCCACACCAGCGCGTCCCGCACTGGGACATCGGCCAGGACCTCGGGATCCTCGACATGGAGCGCGGGGCCATGCTGGCCGGGTCGATGTTCCCCATGTTCCGCAAGATGGGGTCCCGCCTCATCCGCGTGCTCACGTCGTTGGCGCTCGCCCGCCACGCCGACGCCTACGAGGAGATCCGGCCCCCGACCCTCGTGCTCACCGAGACGATGACGGCGACCGGCCATGTCCCGCGCTTCAGCGACGAGGCGTACCACATCGAGCGCGACGGGCTCTGGGCGATCCCGACCGCCGAGGTGCCGCTGACCTCGATGTACCGCGGGGAGATCCTGGACGAGGCCGACCTTCCGATGCGCTTCACGGCGGCGACCGTGTGCTTCCGGCGCGAGGCCGGTGCCGCGGGTCGGGACACCCGGGGCACCCTGCGGACCCACGAGTTCGACAAGGTCGAGCTCTTCGCCTACGCCACAGAGAAGCAGGCTCCCGAGATCCACGCCGAGATCACGAGCCGGGCCGAGGCGCTGTTGCAGGAGCTGGCGCTGCCCTACCGGGTGCTCGACCTGTGCACGGGCGACCTCGGTGACTCCTCGGCGCGTACCTTCGACCTCGAGGTGTATTCGCCGGGCTGTGACCGCTGGCTCGAGGTGTCCTCGATCAGCTGGTTCCGTGACTACCAGGCCCGCCGGGCGAACGTCCGCTACCGACCGACCGGCGGCGGCCAGCCGGTCCTGTGCCACACGCTGAACGGGTCGGCGCTCGCCTGGTCGCGCATCTGGGCCGCGTTGATCGAAACCGGGCACCAGCCCGACGGATCGGTGCGGCTCCCCGAGTGTCTCGCTCCCTATCTCGGGGGCGAGACGGTGATCACCGCCGGCTGAGGGTCAGCGCCGCGGGTCGGCGAAGCGGTAGCCGACGCCGCGCACGGTGGTGATAAGCGCTGGCTCCGAGGGGTCCTGCTCGATCTGGGAGCGCAGACGCTTGATGTGCACGTCGAGCGTCTTGGTGTCGCCGATGTAGTCGCTGCCCCAGACCCGGTCGATGAGCACGTCGCGCGTGAGCACTCGCCCGGCGTTCTCGACCAGCAGGCTCAGGAGGTCGAACTCCTTGCGGCGCAGCTTCACCTCGGTGTCGCGGACGAACACGCGCCGCTGGACCGAGTCGACGGTGACCTCGCCCGAGATGACCTGACCCTCGTGGCCGTCGTCGACGCCCGCATCCTCGCCCCTCGGCTGGTGCGGCGATCGCCGCGACACGGCACGCATGCGTGCCACGAGCTCGCGCATCCGGAAGGGCTTGGTCACATAGTCGTCGGCCCCGACCTCGAGCGCGACGACCGTGTCGATCTCGGCGCCCTTGGCGGTCACCATGATGATCGGCACCGACGAGGTCGCCCTGATCGAACGGCACACGTCCAGGCCGGACACGCCGCCCGGCAGCATCTGGTCCAGCAGCACCACATCGGGGTCCACCTGCTCGAAAAGCCGGAGCGCCCCGTTGCCGTCGCGTGCCACGTGCACGGTGAAGCCCTCGTGCCCGAGCCCGACCACCAGCGTGTCGACAAAGGACTCTTCGTCTTCGGCAACCAGCACGCTGATTGAGTGGTCGTCGCCGCCCGTGCGCGTGCGCTTGGGCATCAGGTGGCCCGGTCGAGCTGCAGGGGCAGCACCAGGGTGAACGTCGACCCCTCGCCCTCGCGGGACTCGACGTCGATCCGGCCTTGGTGGTTGTTGGCGACGTGACGGACGATGGCGAGCCCGAGCCCGGTGCCCCCGGTGTTGCGACTCCGGCCGTGGTCGACCCGGTAGAAGCGTTCGAAGATCCGCTCGAGGTCGCGGCTCGGGATCCCCAGACCATGGTCGGCCACCGAGATCCGCACGGTCTCCCGCTCGTTGTCCGGTCGCTGCGGATCGGATCCGCCCTGGTCGATCGTCCCGACAGGGCGAATCGTGCCTGGTTGGAACTGGGTTGAGGGGACCTGGCCCGAGTCCGTGCCCGGTCCGCCGACGGCCGCCGGGTGGTGGGCGAGCGCGCCGAGCACCGCGCCGTTGGCGAGCGCCAGCCCCGGCTCGTCGCCGTCGGGCCCGTCCGCCCCGCCCACCGTCTCGCGACACACGGTCCCGCTCACGGTGACGGTGCTGTTCTCGTACGAGTAGGTGACCGCGTTCTCGAGCAACGCGTGGAGCGCGGAGACCAGCTGGCGTCGGTCGCCGATGACCGCCACCGCGGGTTGGGGCTCGTAGAGGACGATCGCGATGCCGCGCTGATCGGCAGCGGCCCGCACCCGCTCGATGGCCTCGGCCATGACCAGGTTCACCAGCACCGGCTCGCGGGGCGGCGCCGACTCGGCTTCGATACGGCTCAGGTCCAAGAGGTCGTCGATGATCCGGCTGACGCGGAACGCCTCGGTGTGGATGCGGTTAGCGAGTCGCTTGGCGACCTCGACATCGGGCTCGACGACCAGGGTCTCGGCCAGCAGGCCGAGCGCGCCCATCGGCGTCTTGAGCTCGTGGCTGACGTTGGCCACGAAGTCCCGACGCACCATCTCGAGACGACGGCGCTCCGAGACGTCGTCGATCAAAGCGATCACCCCGAGCGAGCGGCGCCCGTCGTCGATGAGCAGCGCGCGGACGTTCAAGGTGCGCGGCGGGGGCCCGTAGAGGTCGAGGGTGCGTTCGGCGGCCCCGTCGTGCCAGGCCTCCTCCAGGAGCTCGGTCACGGCCTGGGCGGCCAGCGCGTCCCCGAGGCGGCTCGTCATGAGCGCGTTCGCCGGAGCGTTCTGGTACACGACCTTCCCGCTCTCGTCGCACAGCACGACGCCCTGGGGCAACGCGTCGATGGCGCGGCGCAGCCTGATCGCGTCGGAGCTCGCCTCCGTCACTGCCTCGGACGCCGCCCCGGTGACCTGCTCGAGATAGGCGAGGGCGTTCTCCAACCCGCCCTCCTCAGACGGCGGGTGCAGCCCGAGGCGCGAGCCGAGTGCGGTGAGCCGCTGGGTCAGCGCCTGGCGACCCGACCGCCTCCCATAACGCGTGGCCAGGACCACCGCCACGACGAGGATGACCCCGGCGATGACATAGGCGACCGCGGGCGCGAGACCAGCGATCTTTTGGGTGGCCCCCTCGACCACGAGCACATCCCCAGCATGGCAGGGCGCGGCCGCCTCCGTGACCGATCCTGGATCGGTTGGCGCGCCCAACCCCTTGATGTCACGCGGTGCCTGGCCGCGCCGTCGCGTGGGACCCGGCGACCGTTCGTCCCGAAGAGCCGGAGGGGGTGCGGGTCGCGTGGGTGGCCATCGAGACGAGCAGCCGGAACCAGGGGTGCGGGCCCCACAGGGCGCCCCGGCGGAAGGGGGCGGAGATGGGGTGGAGCTTCGTGACAGCGGGCGTCACGCTCAACCCCGATCCGGGGCAGCTCCCCGGCGGGGGCACGTTGCAACAGTTGGTCAACGGCATCGGTGGGTGGGCGCTAATCCTGGCGCTGGTCGGTCTCGTGATCGGCGCCGCCGCATGGGCGCTCGGGGCGCACTCGCAGAACTACCACCAGTCCTACGCCGGTCGACGGGCGGTCCTGGTGGCCGGCCTCGCGGCGCTCCTGATCGGCGCCGCTCCGACGCTCATCAACTTCTTCTTCGGCGCCGGCACCGGGCTGCACTGAGCTCCGCTCGCCCCCGGCAAGGGGGGCGACGGTGATCGGCGCGCTCCCGATCATCCCGAGCGGCGGGTGCGAGGCGATCCCCGGCCTGAGCGCCGTCTGCGGCGGCGGAGTCGGGTCGTCGATTCTCGGCGCAGGAGCGGGCGATGTGCTCTCGGCGATCGCGAGCGGGGTGGCCCAGGGGGCGAGCTGGCTTCTCGGTCAGATCGGGTCGGTCATGACCTCGAGCACCTCGATCGACCTCTCGGCCACCTGGTTCAGGAGCCACTACGAGGTCATGGTCGGGCTCGCCGCGATCGTGTTGCTTCCGCTCCTGCTCCTCTCGGTGATTCAGGCCGTGTACCGCCAGAGTGCGAGCGCGCTCCTCCGCACGGCCTTCGTCCATCTGCCGCTCGCGCTGCTGTTGGGCGCGGTCGCGGTGCAGCTGGTGCAGCTCGCACTGTCGGCCACCGACGCGCTCAGCTCGGCGGTCTCCTCGGCGTCGGGCGCCGGGGTCGGCGCCACGCTGTCGAGCCTCGCCGCCACGCTGTCGGGCCAGATCGCGGCAGGGGACCCCTCGGTGCCGGCGTTCGTGGTGCTGCTGGGTGCGTTGTTCGTGTCCTTCGGCGCGCTCTTGCTCTGGATCGAGCTCCTGGTGCGGGCGGCCGCCGTTTACGTCGCCACGCTGTTCTTTCCGCTCGCGCTGGCCAGCCTGGTGTGGCCGGCCATCTCGCAGTGGTGCCGCCGCCTGGTCGAGACCGTCGCCGCGCTGGTCCTCTCGAAGTTCGTGATCGTCGCGGTGCTCAGCCTCGCGGTCGGCGCGCTCGGGACGAGCGGCGGCACGGTGTCCTCGGAGCTCGCCGGCGGTGCGCTGCTCCTGCTGGCCGGCTTCGCGCCGTTCGCGCTGCTGCGCCTGGTGCCGATGATCGAGTCCGGGGCGGTCGCCCACTTGGAGGGTGTCCGGCACCGGGTCCAGATGAACGCCCTGTCGGGACCCCGTTCGGCGGTCTCCTTCGCCCTGCGGCACGGGGCGCTCGAGGGCCTGCCCGAACTGCCGGTCGGAACGGGGACGCTCCCGGCCGCCGAAGCACCGGGCGGCGAGACGGCCGCGGGCGCGCCGGAGGTTCCGAGCACGGCGGACGCGCCGAACGGTGGGGTCCCGATGTGGCGCGGCACGCCCGAGAGTGGCGCGCTCACGGAGCGCCTCGGCACCGGGACCGGGTCGTCGACCGAGCGGGTCGGGCCACCGCCCGTGTGGGGCGCGCCCATCGGCGTGCCCGCGCTCCCCACTCGGGCGGCGGGGGCCCACGTCATCGAACGCGACGACCTCGGGCCGGTGCTCCGCTGGCGCCCCGAGCCGAGTGGGGGCGGCCATTCCGGCTCCGGCTGATCCGCCGAAGTACCGGTTCGGCCCGCTCGAGCGAAGGGGGCTGATCGCGGGGTGGCGGGGCGGCCAGATCGCGGTCGTCGCCTCGGGCCTCGTGGTCGGCGTGCTGATGCTTCGGGCCCACCCCGACGTGCTGGGTGTGCTCGCGGCCATCGCCTCGCTCGCCTCCTCGGTGGCGGTCGCCTGTTGGCCGGTCGCCGGCCGCACCGGGGAGGAATGGCTCCCGACGGTGGTCCGATGGGGGGCCGACGGCATGGTTGGCCGGCGCCGCCTCTCTCCGGCGCCTCTCTCCGGTCACTGCCCCCGGGTCGACGGCCCCGAGCCGTGCGGGACGGTCGAGGGTCCCCGGCGAGCCACCCGGGCTCACCCGCGACCGGGCGTGTTCGGGGGCCTGGTGCTGCTGGGGGCGCGGGCCGCGACGGGTGCGGTCACCGAGGTCGGCGTCGTGCACGACACCCGTACCGGCGCCATGACGGCCGCGCTCGCCCTCGAGGGGCACAGCTTCGCGTTGACCGGGGCGGACGAGAAGGAGCGCCGGGTGGGCGCGTGGTCCGGGGTGCTGGCGGCGTTGGCCCGCGAGGGCTCGTCGGTGCACCGGATCCAGTGGGTGGCGGCCGCCCTGCCCGACGACGGCCGCGCCGTGCACTCGTACCTGAGCGAACGGGCCGCGCTGGACGACGCATCGCCTCCGACGCGTTCGTACCGCGCCTTGCTCGACGAGGCGGGCGCCGACACGTCGCATCACCGTGTGTTGCTCGCCGTGCAGGTGCGCGCGCCGAGGGCGGCCCGACGTGGCGACACCACCGCGGCGGCCCTGTTGCGCGAGCTGTCGAATCTCCAACGGCTGCTGGCCGACGCCGACATCTCGTGCCGCGGCCCGCTGGATGTGGGATCGCTGGCCGCGACGATCCGGGCCATCGGCGAGGGCGCGCCGCCGACCCCGTCGCTCGAGGGCGCGGCGTCGAGGGCGCGGTCGTGTCCACCCTGCCGGGTGGGTGTGCCCTGGCCGATGGGCACGACGGTCGAGTGGAGCCGAGTGCGGACCGACGCGACGTGGCACGCGACCTACTGGGTCGCCGAGTGGCCGCGGGTGGATGTCGGCCCGGACTTCCTGGCGCCGGTCCTGCTCGGACCGCTGCGCCGGTCGGTCTCGGTGGTGATGGAGCCGGTCAGCCCGTCCCGGGCGATCCGCGCCGTGGAGCAGGCCAGGACCGCGGATATCGCCGACTCCGAGCTGCGCCGGCGGGGCGGGTTCCTGGCGACGGCCCGGCGCGCCCGCGAGGCGGAGTTGGTGGTGCGACGGGAGCGGGAGCTCGCCGACGGACACGGTTCGTATCGCTTCAGCGGGTATGTGACCGTGACGGCGTCGAGCGTGTCCCAGCTCGAGGAGTGGTGCGACGCCACCGAGCACGCCGCCGGTCAGGCCCGCCTGGAACTGCGGAGGCTCTTCGGCGATCAGGAGCGGGCGTTGCTCTGCACGCTGCCGCTGTGCCGGGGGCTCTCGTGAGGACGCCGGGGGGCTTCGGGGTGCCGGCGCACTCGGTCACCACCCGCAACCTCGGCGCCGCCTACCCGCTGCTCGCCGAGGCGGGGCTGGGGCGCCGCGGCGTCCTGATCGGCCACGACCTGCTCGGCGGCTCCTTCGTGTACGATCCCTTCGAGCTCTATCGCCAGGGCGTCGTGTCCAACCCCAACATGATCGTGTTCGGCCAGATCGGCCGGGGGAAGAGCGCGTTGCTCAAGACCTACCTCTGGCGTCAGTCGGTGTTCGGCCGACGGGCCTGGGTCGTCGACCCCAAGGGGGAGTACGCGGGGCTGGCCGAGCTGTGGGGGGTCCGCCCCGTCTCGCTGCGCCCCGGCGGATCGGTGCGACTGAACCCCCTCGATCCGGTGCGCACGCCCGCCGGGGACCCCGCCGCCCCCGAGGACCCCGACCGGCGCCAGAGCGAGCTGCTCGCCTCGCTGGCCAGCGCGTGCCTCGGCCGCCCGCTCGCGCCGCGAGAGCGCGCCGCGGTCGACCTCGGGCTCGGCTCGGTGCGATCCCGGTCCCGCGTCCCGACGGTGCCGGCGGTCGTGGCCGCGCTGCTCGATCCGTCCGACGAGCAGGCGGCGCGGATCCGGACCGACCGGGCCTCGCTGTTGGAGGACGGCCGCGACGTCGCTCTTGAGCTCCGCCGCCTCGTGCACGGCGACCTGCGCGGGATGTTCGACGGCGAGACGACACCGGGGCTCGACCTTTCCGGACCGCTGGTGGTTCTCGATCTCTCGGCGCTCTACGCCTCGGCCGCGCTCGGCGTCCTCATGGCGTGTGCCACGGCCTGGCTGCAGGCGGCGGTGTCCCGGTCCCGGAGCGGGGGTCAGGCGTTCCTCGTCGTCGACGAGGCCTGGGCGATTCTCGCTAACCTGGGCGTGGCCCGGTGGCTCCAGGCGTCCTGGAAGCTGTCGCGGGCACACGGGGTCGCCAACGTCGCCGCGCTCCATCGGCTGTCTGACCTCACCGCGGTCGGCGCCGCGGGGTCCGAGCAGGTGGGTCTGGCCGAGGGCCTCCTCAGCGATTCGGAGACCCTCGTCCTCTACGCCCAGCCGCCCGGTGAGGTGGCGAAGGCCGCCGACCTGCTGTCGCTCTCTAGCACCGAGGTCGAGCTGGTGCCGCAGCTCCGCCGCGGCGTGGCGCTCTGGAAGGTCGGCCGTCGTTCGTTCCTGGTGCGCCACGTGGTCGGTTCCGCCGAACCGCGCTGGTGGACACCGACGCCGCCATGGTCGGGCCGTGATCGAACAGGCGGGCACGGCGGCGGCCGCGCTGGTGCTCGTCGGGGGCTCGCTCGCCGCTGCGCCGAGAAATGGATCGGGGTCGTGGTCGGGTGCGAGGGGCAGGCGTCCCCAGGGCGCCCGCTGGGCGACGGCCGCCGACGTGAGGCCGCTCACCCGCCCCGGACCCGGGCGCATCCGGCTCGGGGAGTTTCGTTCGAGAACGCGGCGCACGACGTTGTGGACCGAGCGCGCCCAGTCCGTCGCGGTCGTGGGTCCGACCCAGAGCGGCAAGACGTCGGCCATCGCCATCCCGGCGATCCTGGACTGGGACGGACCGGTGGTGGCGGCGAGCGTCAAGTCGGACCTCTTGGCGCAGACCGAGCGCTGGCGGGCGGCCCGGGGGAGCGTGTGGTGCTTCGACCCGACCGGGTCGACCGGTCGGGTGACGAGCGCGTGGTCGCCCCTCCCGGCCGCCCGCAGCTGGAGCGGGGCCCGTCGAGTGGCCGCCGACCTCACCGAGTTGGCCCGTTCGAGCACCACCAGCGCGGACGGGGAGTTCTGGTACGCGACCGCCGCCAAGCTGCTGGCGCCGCTCCTCTTCGCCGCGGCGAGCGCCGGCCGGTCGCTGCGCGACGTGGCCCGCTGGGTCGACACCCAGGAGGTGGGAGAGGTTCTGGAGCTGCTCGAGCACGCCGGCGTCGACGAGGCGCTCTGGGCGGCGACGGCGGCCTTCGGGCGCGAGGAGCGGCAGCGGTCCGCTGTCTCCACGACGGCCGAGACCGTGCTCGACCCGTTGCTCCACGGGGGGACCGACGCCGGGGAGGACGTCGACCCCGAAACGCTGTTGGACGGGAGCAACACGCTGTACCTCTGCGCGCCCGCGCACGACCAGCGCACGTACCGGGGCGTCTTCGTCGCGTTGGTGAAGCAGGTGCTGGACGCGGCGTTCCGGCGGGCCGCTCGGACCGGGCCACTCGACCCGGCCCTGCTCCTCGTGCTGGACGAGGCGGCGAACATCGCGCCGGTGGCCGAGCTCGACGCCCTCGCGGCGACCGCCGCGGGCCACGGCATCCAGCTGGTCACGGTCTGGCAGGACCTCGCCCAGGTCCAGGCCCGCTACGGCGCCCGGGCGCCGACCGTCCTCAACAACCACCGGGCGAGGTTGTTCCTCTCGGGGATCGCCGAGCCCTCGACCCTCGAGCACGCCTCCGCGCTGGTGGGCGATCGGGAGGTCGCCGTCATGTCGCGGAGCCTCGACGGCGCGGGCCTTCCGTCGACGGGGACCTCGAGCGTGTGGCGTCGCCTGCTGCCGCCCGAAGCGCTCCGGCAGCTGCCGACGGGGGACGCCGTGCTCGTCTACGGCGAGCGGCCGCCCGTGCGCCTCGGGCTCGTCCCGTGGTGGGAGGACCGGGCGTTGGCCGCACGGGTGCGCTGAGGATCGGGCCTGGGCGGTCCCCCCGATACGCTTCGCCCGCGTGACGGAGCTCTTCGACCCGGGCTTCGTGGAGGATCCCTGGCCGCGTTACGCGGAGCTGCGCGAGCGCGCGCCGGTGCACCACGATGCGGGCGGCTTCTGGGTGCTCACTCGGCACGCCGACTGCCTCGAGGTCCTGCGCTCCAAGTCGGCCTCGGTCGACGCCGCCCGCGTCGATCCGGCAGTCCGGCCCCGGGGCGTCGGCCGCCAGCCGGGGCGCAACCTCGAGGCCGACCAGCAGATGGCCCAGGCGATCGCCGACAACCGCCCCTTCATCTTCCGCGATCCTCCCGACCACACGGTCATGCGCGGCCTGGTCTCGAAGGCGTTCACCCCGCGGATGGTCGAGGGCTTCCGGCCGGGCATCGAGGCGATGGTCGACGACCTCGTGGACGAGGCGCTCGAGCGCGGTGAGGTGGATCTCGTGCGCGAGTTCGCCTACCCGCTGCCCATCCAGGTGATCTGCACCATGCTCGGGATCCCCGCTGCCGACCGCGACCGGTTCTCCGAGTGGTCCGCCGTGCTCGCGCGCGGCCTCGACCCCGACTTCTTGATGCCCGATGACGCACTCGAGCAACGCATGGAGGTCGTGGCGGCCTTTGCCGAGTACTTCTTCCCACTGATGGCCGAGCGGAGGGCCGCCCCCGGCGACGACCTCTTGAGTCAGCTGGTGCTGGCCGAAGACGCGGGTGTCGTGCTCACCGAGGGCCAGACGTTGGCGACTGCCATCCTCCTCCTCGTCGCCGGGCACGAGACGACGGTCAACCTCATCTCGGGCGGGGTGCTCGCGCTCGTCCGCCATCCCGACCAGCTGGCGCGCTGGCGCGCCGATCCGATGCTCACCACCACCGCCGTCGACGAGTTGCTGCGCTTCGTCTCGCCGGTCCAGCTCACCGGGAGGGTGATGCTGGAGGACGTCGAGCTCGGCCCGGCCACGCTGCCGCGGGGCCACTACGCCCTCGCGGTGATCGCGTCGGGCAACCACGACCCCGAGGCGTTCGAGGCCCCCGACGAGCTGGACCTCGGACGGGCCGACAACCGGCACCTCGGCTTCGGATTCGGCCTCCACCACTGCCTCGGCGCCCCCCTGGCCCGCCTCGAGACGGCGATCGCGCTGCCGCGCCTCTTGGAGCGCACCGCGGACATCGGGCTCGTCTCGGACACCGTCACCTACCGGGACAACGTCGTCCTGCGGGGATTGTCCGAGCTGGTGGTCCGCGTCAGCGCCGCATAGGGAACAGCGGGCCGGAGGTTAGTGTCGCCCGGTGGCCGACGACGAACAAGAGCTGGACGAGGAGGAAGCCTCCCTTCCCACGGTCAGGGCCGGGCAGCCGCTGGTCAAGCCACTGACGCTGGCGATCGACATCGGCGGGACCGGCCTCAAGGCATCGGTCCTCGACGCGTCGGGGGCGATGGTCGCCGACCGCGTGCGGGTGCCGACGAAATACCCGTTTCCCCCCACCGGCGACGGCGGGCTGGTCCCTGCCCTCGTCAAGCTGGTGCAGCCGCTCCCCGAGGCCGACCGGGTCTCGGCCGGGTTCCCGGGCATGGTCCGCGGCGGCCACGTGCTGAGCGCGCCGCACTTCGTGACCGAGGCCGGTCCGGGCTCCAAGGTCGACCCCGCCCTGGCCGAGGCGTGGTCGCGCTTCGACCTGGCCGGCGCGCTGAATGAGGCGCTCGGCAAGCCGACCAAGGTCGCGAACGACGCGGACGTCCAGGGGGCCGCGGTGGTGAAGGGGGAGGGGCTCGAGTTCGTCATCACGCTTGGGACCGGGTTCGGCACGGCGCTGTTCCTTGACGGCGGGCTGCTCCCCCACCTCGAGATCGCACACCAGCCCTTCCGCAAAGGCGAGAGCTACAACGACCAGCTGGGCGAGCGGACCCGCAAGGACATCGGCGACGAGCGATGGAACACGCGCGTGCGTAAGGCCATCACGCAGCTCGACGAGCTCTTGTTCTTCGACCACCTGTTCCTCGGTGGGGGCAACGCCCGCCGGGTGAAGCGCGACGACCTGGGCGACGTCCTCACCAAGACCACGGTGGTCGACAACTCGGCCGGGATCCTGGGCGGGATCCGGCTCTGGGAGGCCGGCCACCTCGGGCTTTAAGCGGTGCACGGCTCAGAGGCCGACAGAGCATCGGGGCGCGCCACGAACGCTTGACGCTCCCGTCTCGGGAACCCTGGCCCTGCATGAGTATCAAGTACCTTGACAATCGGCGGGACCGGAGGATTCCATGGACCTGCAGGAACGCCGGGGCATGTACGAACGGGAGATGAGGTGAGAACCAAGGATCGGACGGCGGTCAGCGGGGCTGTGGGCACGCTGCGGTCCGGTCGGTCGTGAGCGCGCCCACCGAGCTGCTCGACCGGCTCGTCGTCGAGGGGCCCCTCGCGGTCTCCGCCAGTTCAGTCCCCCTGGGTCGGGCGCACTGGCCGGAGCGGCATCTCGGCATCGATCTCGAGCCGGCCGACTACGTCGAGGAGGAGTTCGTCGTCCGGGGCAATGCCGACCTGTTCGGCTGCGACGACGCCCTCCAGGCGGAGGTGATCGAGCCGGGCGTCGCCTTCACCACCCGGATCCTCGTCCGCCGGCCGGCGGACCTCGCACGGTGCAGCGGCCTGGTGGCCCTCGAACCCAACCACTCCGACGCCGACCGGTCGATCACCTGGGGTGCCATCGCGCCATGGCTGCTGCGCAACGGCCACGTCCACATCGGCGTCACCCAGGAGCATTCGATCGTCGGTGACTTGCGCCGCTTCGACCCCGAACGCTACGGCGAGCTCTCCATCGACCGACCGGGGCTCGGTTGGGACATCGTCGGGCTGGTCGCCTCCCTGGTGCGCTCGGGGAGGCCGAACGATCCGCTCGGGGGCCGGGGCACGCGGTCCATCCTGTCGGGCTGGTCCCAGACCGGCACGTTCTGCCGGACGTTCTTGGGCGACGCCTTCGACCAGCGGTGGCGGCTGGCCGACGGGCAACCGGTGATCGACGCGTATGTCGTTTGCATCTCCTCGGGGGGTGCGCTGCGCCCCGGATACGCGCCGCTGAGCCACGGCCAGCCGACGCTCCCGTGGGACGACGAGCGCCGGACCATCGGTCCGCACGGCGTGCCGGTCATCGAGCTGCTGAGCGAAGGGGAGGCGGAGACCCATCGGACGGTGCTGCGCGCCGACACCGACGGACCGTTCGACAAGTACCGCCTGTACGAGGTCGCGGGCACGTCGCACGTCGCCACCGGCTTCGAAGCTCTCGCCACCAACGGTGCCCAGCTGGTCGAGCGCGGCTGGCCGGAACGTCCACGCGACATCCTGGAGGTGCCCTCGACCGCGCGCCTCGACTTCATCGCCCGCGCCGTGTTCGCCGCGGTGGACAACTGGGTGCAAGCGGGGGAGTCACCGCCGCGCGCGCCCAGGTTCGAGTACCTGTCCCGCCGCGCTGGTGGCGTGCACGGCAGGATGCCAGAGGCAGTATCGATCGTGCGCGATGACGACGACAACGCGGTGGGCGGGGTTCGGACGCCCTGGGTCGACGTTCCCGCCGCCACCTATCTCCCGCACAGCACGCCGCGACCGGGCGCCTGCCTCCCGGCCGACTCGGCTCCCTACATCGACCCCGCATTCCTAGCCGATCTCATCGGCCACATGGTGCCCTTCAGTGAGCATGCGCTCGAGCAGCGATACTCCAGCCGGTCCGGCTACATGACGCGTTTCGTGGCACGCTGCGAGGAGCTCGTCGCCGAACGGTGGCTCCTGCGAGAAGAGGCCGACCAGCTGGTTCACGACACCGAGGAACGGATTGCTCTCACGCGCTGAGTGGGCCGAGCGCGCCACGTGCGCCTATTGGCATCCCGAGGCCATCGCCTGCGCCTGGCGCGACACCGGGGGCCGGGTGGTGGGGATCCTCGGCCACGACGTGCCGCGCGAGCTGGTGTCGGCGGCCGGGATGCTGCCGGTGCGTCTCGCTCCGGCCCGACTCGACCCGAGTGACGGAACTCCGGTCGAGCCCTCGCCGTTCAAACTCGCACCGGACGCCCAGGTCGTGCTCGACGCACTGGCCAGCGGGGGGCTGGACTGGCTCGACGCGTTGGTCATCGGGCGTGACACCGAGGCGCACACCAAGCTCTTCTATGTGCTGCGCGAACTCCTCCACGCGGGCGACCTGGCTCCGCTCGCGCTGTGGTTCTACGACCTCCTCCGGGTCCCGGACCCGGCGTGTGCGCGTTACAACCGCCTCCGGGCCGCCGAGTTTCGCGACGTGCTCGGCGCATGGTCGGGGAGCCGCCCGGACGACGACGCAGTGCGGGCCGCCATCGGTCGGGCCAACGCAACGACGCGTCGTATGGAACAGGTGGGCGACCTGCGCCGCGCCCGCCCGGCTGGCATGTCAGGAACCGATGCGCTGGTGCTCTCGGGCGCGGTGATGGCGCTGGTCGACGAGGAGGCCCACGCGCTCATCGACGACGTCCTGGCCGATGGAGGACCCGAGAGCTCGGGGGTGCCGGTGTTCGTGACCGGCTCGCCGATGGACGACCCGGCGCTCTACCGGGCCGTCGAGGATGCCGGGTTCCTGATCGTCGGAGAGGACCACGACTGGGGCGCGCGCGCGTGGTACCCCGTCGATGAGACCCCCGACCCCCTCGACGGGCTCATCGAGAGCTACACGGCGGGGTCGCCGCCGGCGGCCCGGACCGGGCTGGCCGAGCGACGCGACGCGGTGGCCGGGGCCGTCCGCCAGTCCGGGGCCCTGGCCGTCGTCCAGCTGGTCTTCGACCACGATGCGTCGGCCGAGTGGGAGGCCCCGGGGATCGCAGCCCGGCTCGAGGTGCCGTTCCTCTCAGTCCGGGTGCCGTGGCCCCGAGGTGACGAGACCTCGGCGTCCCGCATCGTGTCGGGTTTGGCGCAGGCCCTGGCCACCGCCGATGACTGAGCCTGCCCACCTGCCGAGACGCCACGAGCTCGAGGTGACCGGCGAGATCCTCGACCACCAGCGCGCCTGGTTGTCCGAGGCGCGCCAGCGCGTCGCGGGCGGAGAGCCTTTCGCTGTGCTCAGCGCGGATGCCCCGCACGAGATCTACCGGGCGCTCGACATCCCCTATGTGGTCGTCCAATGGTGGACGTCGTTGCTCGCCTCGCGCCAGCGGGCCCCCGCGGCGCTCGACGCGTTGCGGGCGGCCGGCTTCCCTGACGACCGCGACCAGTACAACGCGCTCGGATTCGGGGAGCTGCTCGCGGCAGATCCCGAGCCTCCCTGGGGCGGGCTTCCGACGCCCACGATCTTCCAGGCGCCGATCACCGGCGATGGCACCCGGAAGCTGTTCGAGGCCTGGGCGGCAGCGGCGGGTGCCGACTTCCTCCCGGTCGACCACGCCATCGACATCCGACTCGACCCGTCGAGGCGGTGGTGGGAGGAGCTGCCCGAGCACTGGGACCGCCACCTGCCGGTCGAACGGATCGATCTCATGACCGACCAGCTCCGAGCGCTCGTCACCCGCCTCGAGGCCATGACGAGCCGCCGCTTCTCGATGGACCGCTTCGCCGAGGTGATGGCGCTGGCCAACGAGCACGCCACGTGGAACCGTCGGAGCCGGGACCTGGTCGCCGACGCGGTGCCGGCACCGGTGAGCGCGGCCGAGACGATGACCGCCACCATGATTCCGCAGTGGCACCGGGGCAGCCCCTGGGGCCGTGACGCCGCCCGGTCGCTGTACCAGGAGCTCGAGGCGCGCCGGGATGCCGGCGTCGCGGTGTGCGCTGACGAGCGCCTACGTCTCATGTGGCTGGGCCGAGGGCTGTGGTCGAGCCTCGGCCTCTATCGCGAGTTCGAGGAGGACTACGGCGCCGTGTTCGTGTGGTCGATGTACCTGGCGCTCGCCGCCGACGCCTACTACCGGCGGCTCGAGGGCGCGGATCCGATGCGGGCGCTCGCCTCCCGGTTCGTGCCGATGGGCGAGGAGATCAGGATGCCCAGCTGGTCGGCGCCCTGGCATCTGAACGAGGCCCTCCGGCACCGTATCGACGGGGTCGTGAGCTTCGGCGAGGACGACTACTTCAGCGCGCGGCTGCTGCGCGAGGCGGGGATCCCGGTGCTGTCGATGGATGCCACCACCGTGGACGGCCGGACATGGGACCCCGGATCGTTCCGCGCCATGCTGATCGAGTTCCTGGAGGACGAGGTGCGGCCCGCTGCGGCCGAGAGGAGATCATGACGTCGTCGACGACGGACACCGAGGGGGGTTCCGCAGCCGACGCGCCACTGGCGGGGATCGTGGTCATCGACCTCACCCGGGCACTGGCCGGCCCGGTCTGCACGCTCATCCTTGCCGGCCTGGGCGCCGAGGTCATCAAGATCGAGGACCCTCACGGGGGTGACGTGGCACGTGGCAACGCGCCTTTCGTGGGTCCCGACGGCCTGAAGATGGCGCGGGAGTCCGAGGGGGACCTGTCGCTGGCCCTGCTCACCCGGTGCCGGGGGAAACAGAGCGTCACGCTCGACCTGAAGCACCCCGAGGCGGCCAAAGTGTTCGCCGACCTCGTCGCCCATGCCGACGTCGTGGTTGAGAACTTCTCCGCGGGGACCGCCGACCGGCTGGGCGTGGGGTACGCGCGCGCGAGCGCCGCCAACCGCGGCGTCGTGTACTGCTCAATTAGCGGCTTCGGACAGGACGGCGGCGAGGGTATGCGCGCGATGGACGCCCTGATCCAGGCGTTGAGCGGGCTCATGTTGGCGAGCGGGGGACCGGAGGACCCGCCGATGCGGGTGGGGGTACCGGTCGCCGACGTACTCACCCCGATCTACGCGGTCGTCGGGATCTTGGCTGCGCTCGCCCGCCGGGCCCGCAGCGGCGTCGGCGAGCACGTCGACGTCTCGATGCTCGGCGCGCTCACCTCGCTCGTGGCCACCGAGGACTGGGCCGCTCTTGAGCGGCTCGGCCAACCGCTGCGCACCGGCCCGACCCTGCCCCGACTGGCGCCGTTCGGCCTCTACCGGGCGGCCGACGGATGGTTCGCGTTGGTGGCGCCCCAGGACCGGATGGTGAGGTCGCTCTGCGTCGCCATGGGCCGCCCCGAGCTCGCCGAGGACCCGCGATTCAAGAGCCGCGACGTCCGCGTCACTCACGCGGACGAGTTGACCGCCGAGATCGAGCGGTGGAGCGCCGGCCGGACTGTCGCCGAGGTCGTGGCGACCCTGGCCGGAGCAGGTGTGCCGGCCGCACCCGTACGGACCCCCGTCGAAGCGGTGGTCGACTCCCGGGTCGCCGACCGCGGGGAGACCGCCCCAGTGGTGCATCCCGAGCTTGGCGAGATCCCGGGCCTCCGCACGGCCGGACTCCCCCTCCGATTCGCGCGGTCGGCCCCGCCCGCGCTCGCTCCGGCACCGCGGCTCGGCGAGCACACCGAGCAGCTCCTCGCCAGGATCGCCGGGTACAGCGCGGAGCACATCGCGGCGTTACGCGCGGAGGGGGTCGTCTGATCTTCCGCCGTCGAGAACGCGACCGGTCTGTACAGTGAGTTTCCGATGACCGGGACGGCCGGTGCTCCGAAGACCAAGCACCGTCCCCGTCGGATGGGTCACGTGTTCGCCGCCCTGTCGCGCGGCATCCGTCGCGAGATGACCGAGGCGCTGAAGCCCATCGGCCTCGACGTCCGCGAGTGGACCACACTCGACTTCTTGGACGACCGCCCGCGGTCTTCCAACGCCGAGCTGTCCCGGCGCCTCGGGGTGACCCCGCAGGCGGTGCACACCGTCGTCCTCCAGTTGGAGCGACGGGGCTTCATCGAGCGGCGTCCCGACCCCGACCATGGGCGCATCGCGCGCTTCACGCTGACCAAGACGGGTACCCAGGTCTTGCGAGCCTGCGACCGAGCCGCCGACCGGGTGGAGGAGCGTGTCCTTCAGTCGTTGAGCGCGGCGGACCGGCGGGCACTACTGACCAGCGCCGTGACCGCTTTGCGGTCCCTCGAGCATCCGACCGCCGACTCCTGAGCGCGGCGCCCGCGCCACGGCCCAGGGGACAGGCGAAGCCCCGAATGTAAAGTCGGTTGAGATATGCGGGGGCGGCTCTGAGTGCGGATCCTGATGGTCGGTGACCTGATCCTCGACGAGCCTGACGCCGACTCGTTCTTCGCGGCAGCGGCCCCGGTGCTCCGGGAGGCCGACGTGGTCATCGGCCACGTCGAGGTGCCGCACTCGCGCCGGCGCGCCGTGCACTCCTCCGACGTGCCGGCTCGGCCCGCCGACCCGGAGAACCTCTCTGCTCTCGGTCGGGCCGGCTTCAGCGCGGTCACCCTGGCCGGGAACCACATCGCCGACGCCGGGCCGGAAGGTATCGAGGACACGCTGCACGCGCTCGAAGAACTCGGCATCCAGGCCACCGGGGCCGGGCGCGACCTGCCAGAGGCACGACGCCCGGCAGTCCTCGAGGCGAACGGCGTGACCGTGGGGATCCTCAGTTACAACTGCGTCGGACCAAGGGAAAGCTGGGCCCGCCCCTCGAAGGCGGGCTGCGCCTACCTCGAGATCCTGACTCACTACGAGCTCGACCACGCCTCACCGGGTGGGCCGCCGACGATCTACACCTTCGCCACGCCCGCGAGCCTCGACGCGATGCGCGAGGACCTCGCCGCGCTGCGGCCGTCAGTCGACGTCGTGGTGGTCGCCCTCCACAAGGGCATCGGCCACCGACGCGCCGCGCTTGCAATGTACGAGCGAGACGTGGCTCGCGCGGCCATCGACGCTGGCGGGGACGTCGTGGTCGGCCACCATGCCCACATCCTGCGGGGTATCGAGGTGTACAAGGGCCGCCCGATCTACCACGGCCTGGGCAACTTCGTGACCGTGACGAAAGCGCTGTCGGTCGACAACACCGAGACTCCCGAGGCGGCCGCCTGGGCCAAGCGGCGCATGGAGCTATTCGGCTTCGTGCCCGACCCGGTGATGCCCACGTACCCGTTCCACCCGGAGAGCCGCAACACGATCATCGCCGAGTGCACCGTGGCCGAGGACGGGACGCTCAGCGCCGGGTTCATCCCGTGTTGGATCGACGACGCAGCGCGGCCGGTGCCGGTGGTGGGGGAGCGCGCCCGGGCGGTCGCCGACTACGTGTCGGCGATCGGCGCCGAGGCGGGACTGGACACCGAGCTCGGATGGCATGGCGAACAGGTCGTCGTGGAGGGCGCGACGCGAGGTCCCGAGCGGCGCTCGCTGCCCCGGTGAGCGCACCGGTCGTCGAGCTCTCGGCCGGACGCATTGCGGGGAGCACCGAGGGCAACGTCTTGATCTTCAGGGGGATCCCGTACGCGGGGTCGCCGGCCGGTGCGCACCGGTTCGGGCCGCCGCCGCCGGTGGTCCCGTGGGCGGGCGTTCGCGAGGCGAACTCCTACGGGCTGACGGCCGTGCAGCCGCCACCGCCACTGGCTCGTCTCGACGAGGGTGCCGAGATCCCCCAGGGCGAAGACTGTCTGGTGCTCAACGTCTGGACGGCCGGGCTCACCGGGTCCCGGCCAGTCCTCTTCTGGATCCACGGCGGCGGGTTCAGCACCGGGTCGGGCTCCGTGCCCTGGTACGACGGCTCGGCGCTGGCCGCCCGCGGCGACGTCGTGGTGGTCACGGTGAACCACCGGCTCGGACTGCTCGGGTTCCTGGACCTCGCCGCGCTGATGGGCGACGCCGGCGCGGACTCGGCCAACGCCGGGATGCTCGATCTCGTCGCTGCCCTGCAGTGGGTCCGCGAGCACATCGCATCGTTCGGCGGCGATCCCGGACGGGTGACGATCTTCGGCGAGTCCGGTGGTGGCGGCAAAGTCGCCACGCTCCTCGCCATGCCCGACGCGGCCGGGCTCTTCCACCGTGCCGCCATCCAGAGCGGGATCTTCCGTGGCGGCCCGGGACAGCTCCTCCAGGACCCGCTGCGAGCGGCCGCAATCGGTCGCCGGGTGGTGGAGGAGCTGGGTTCGGTCGACGAGCTGCTGCGGGCGCCGCCCGCCCGGCTGCTCGAGGTCCAGCGGGCGGTCGAGGCGGAGCGCACCCCGGGCACCGCCTCGGTGATGGCGTTCTGCCCGACCGTGGACGGCCGCGTCATTTCCGACCATCCCCAGGCCGCGGTGGCCGCCGGAGCGTCGGCGGAGGTGCCGCTCATCATCGGGACCAACCGCGACGAGGTGACCTTGTTCCTATGGTTGAGCGACGAGGGATTCCGGGCCGACCCGCTCGGGTGGTCGCCGGACGATGACACACTGGCGGCCCGGTTGGCCGGGTCCTGCGGCGGCCGGACGGCCGAGATCCTCGAGCAGTACCGTGCGCAGCGGCCTCGGGCGACCAACGGCGAGCTGTACGTGGCGATCGCCAGCGACAACATGAGGGTGGGCTCGATCGAGTTCGCCGAGGCCCGCTGCCGAGCCGGCGGCGCCCCGGTGCACCTGTACCTGTTCACCTGGGAGAGCCCGGTGCAGGACGGTGCGTTGCGCTCTGCGCACGGCTTCGAGATCCCTTTCGTTTTCGACGCCTTGGCACGGCGGGCGGCCACCCGGCAAGCCGTCGGCCCATTGGCCAGCCAGATGAGCGGCGCGTGGGTCGAGTTCTCGAAGACCGGGCGGCCCACGATCCCGGGCGTCGGGGACTGGCCGCCCTACGACACCGCCACTCGCCCGACCGTGGTGTTCGGCACCGAGACCCGAGTGCTCGCCGACCCCTTCGGGGCCGAGCGCCGGGCGTGGCTCCCCAGCTGAGCGACCGGCGCGGAGCCATTGAATCTCAAGTGACTTGACATACCCCCGGCACAGGCGATTTCATGGCCATCGTTCGGTGAGCGATCGAACGAGTGTCGGCTATGGGGGAAGTATCGATGTCCGCTCGCAATTCGTGGGGCATCCAAGTGCGCTCGGCCCAGGTCCGCGTGGCCGCCGCCGTCACGACAGCAGTGCTGCTCGGGTCCTCGATGACGCTGATGGGCGCGGGCCCGGCGGCCGCCAAGGCGAAGCCACCATCGGGCCTGACCAACCAGACCCTCACGCTGCAGTTCAACCAGCCGGTGAGCCTCAATCCCGCCCTCGAGGGGACCGCCGAGTCCGACATCGTGTTCGGGGCCCTCGACTACGACTCGCTCATCTTCCAACTACCCAATGGGCAGTTCGTGGGTGACCTCGCGACGTCTTGGTCCTATGTGCCCGGGTCGAACAACACGAAGTTCAACCTCACCATTCGACAGGGCGTCACCTTCAGCGACGGCTCGGCCGTCACCCCCCAGGCGGTGGCCAACTCGCTCGAGTACTTCAAGTCGGCCAACGGGCCCCAGGGGGCGTTCCTGGCCGGGCTGACCTCCGCGACGGTGACCGGGCCCAACACCTTGCAGCTCACATTTGCCGGTCCGCAACCGGACCTGCCGTTCCTCCTCGACCAGTATCAGTGCGTCGGCCAGATCATCGGGCCACAGGGCATCGCGAACCCAGCAGAGCTCCAGACGACCTCCGACGGTGCTGGCCCCTACATCCTGTCGGCGAGCCAGAGCGTCGCGAACAGTTCGTACGTCTTCACGCTCAACCCGCACTACTGGAACCCGAAAGCCGTCTTCTACAAGCAGGTGGTCGTGAAGGTCATCGCCGATCCCCAATCCGCGCTCGCATCGGTCGAGTCCGGTCAGGTGAACGTGCTCACCGGCGCACCGACCACGATCGCGTCGGCCGCCAAGTCGGCCGGCCTGACCACTTACACGGTGCCTTTCTCCATCGCTGCGCTCGTGCTGATGGACCGGGGCGGCAGCGTCTCGCCGCTCGGCAAGCTGGACGTGCGTGAAGCCATCAACGACGCGGTGAACCGCAGCGGCATGGCCAAGGCGCTCGGTGGGCCGACCGCCGTGCCGACCGACGAGGACGCCGTGCCGGGCGCGACCGGCTACGACCCGGCGCTCGCCCACGCCTACTCCTTCAACCTGACGAAGGCGAAGAAGCTCATGGCTGAGGCTGGCTACGCGCACGGGTTCTCCCTGGCGGTGCTCGACACCGCCGCGCTCGACCCCAACGGCGACATCGGAACCGCCCTGAAGAGCGAGCTTGCCGCCATCGGCATCAAGCTGAACATCACCCTGGTGCCGAGCCCAGCTCAGTTCATCCCGGCCGCCTTGTCCAAGAAGTACCCGGCGGTGGTGTGGCCGATCGCCCAGGACGGCCCGGGCTTCGCCTACTCGGTGCAGTTCGGGCTGATCCCGTTCACCAACGCCTTCAACACGACGAGCGCGACGCTCAACTCGCTGCTGTCGAAGGCCGGCGGGGCGACCGCGAGCCAGCAGCCGGCTCTCTATCAGAAGGTGGACGACTTCTTGGTGAAGAATGCTTGGTACGTTCCGCTCTTCTCTCTCGGCGCGACCTTCGTGGTCGGCAAGAGTGTGGCCAACGTGTCCGCACCGAACTCAACCAACGCGACCATCGACCCAGTCGCGACCAACCCGGCACTCAGCTGGTATCCGTCGACGGGATGACGAACGAGACGCTCGTGTGAGCGCGGCCGCCTCCGTCCCGAGGTGAGCGAACAGGGACACTGATGGTCGCCTTCCTCCTCCGAAGGATCGCGATCTCGATCCCGCTGTTCTTCTTGGTGACCGTGCTGACCTTCGTCACGGTCGCCTTCATCCCGGGCGACCCGGCGGTGCGCATCTTGGGTGCTGGGCACACGCTCGCGCAGTACCACGCATTCGACCGCCAGCTGGGGCTCGAACAGCCCGTATTCGTGCAGTACTGGCACTGGCTCGACAGGCTGTTCCACGGCTCGCTCGGACGCTCGTTGTTCACCAGCGAGTCGGTGGCGACCGAGCTGGCCCAGCGGGTCTGGGTGACGCTGTCGCTCGTCATCGGGGCGACCCTCGTCTCGGTCGTCGCCGGGGTCGCCCTCGGCGTTTCGAGCGCGCTGTCGGGTGGTCCGTTGGCTCGACTCCTCGACGGGATCGCCTGGCTCGGGTTCGCGTTGCCGGCCTTCTGGCTCGGCCTCATTCTTGTTGAGTTCTTCGCGCTGAAGATCCATCTGCTGCCGGCCGAGGGCTATGTCCCCTTGAGCCAGTCCCCGGGGGATTGGGCGCGGTCCCTAGTGCTCCCGGTGTTCACGCTCGCCGCCGCTGGGTCCACCGGCATTGCCAAACAGACCCGCAGCTCCATGGCGGACGCGCTCGGCCAGGAGTACGTCGCGTCGCTCCGGATGGCCGGGATCTCCGAGCGCTCGGTGGTGCTGCGCCACGCGCTCCGGAACGCCGCGCTGCCGGTCATCACCATGGCCGGCCTCTTTTTCGTGGCCATGCTCAGCGGGACCATCATCGTCGAGCAAGTCTTTGTCCTCCCGGGACTCGGCGGGCTGGCCGTCCAGGCCGCCACCGACCACGATCTGCCGGTCATCGAGGGGGTGGTCGTGTACTTCACGCTCGTCGTCATCGCGGTCAACCTCCTCGTCGACCTCTCCTATGCCTGGTTGAACCCCCGAGTGCGGGTCCGCTCGTGAGCACGCCGGGCGCTTTAGTCGAGGCTCCGAGCCGCGGAACGGTCCCGCCGGCCGGGCCGGCCGCGGTTCGGGGCCGACCGCGCTCGCTCCTCCGTCGCATCGCCGGGCGGCCGGTGACACTCGTCTCGTTGATCTTCGTGGTCGGGATCGTCGCCGCCTGTGCGCTGGCGCCATGGTTGGCGCCGTACTCGCCGTACACGAACGACTTCAACGCGGTGCTCTCCGGACCCGGGCTTCACCACCTCCTCGGGACCGACGAGCTTGGTCGGGACACGCTCAGCCGCATCCTCTACGGCGGCCGCCCGACGCTCCTCGCCACCGGCGAGGCCACCGCCATCGCAGTCGTCTTGGGCACTGCACTCGGGGTGCTGTCGGGCTACCGGCGCGGCTGGATCGACCGGGTGTTGGCCGCCTGGGGAGACCTGCTCCTGGCCATGCCGGTCTTGGTCGTGCTGATCGTGGTGATCTCGGTGTTCCCCTCCAGCCTCTACCCGACGATGATCCCGCTCGGGGTGCTCCTCTCGGTCGGACCCATGCGGGTCGTCCGCAGCGCCACCCTGGCCGTGCGCGAAGAGCTCTACATCGACGCCGCCCGCGTCGTCGGCCTCCCGCATCGCCGCATCATGAGCCGGCACGTGGTGCCCCGCCTGTGGGGCCCGATCGTGGTCCAGGCGACGTTGGCGGCTGCGGTCGCGCTGGTCGTCGCCTCGGGCCTCGCTTTCCTCGGGTTCGGCATCAACCCGCCCGCACCGAGCTGGGGGTCGATGGTCGCCGACGCGGCCACTCAGTTCCAGCGGCAGGCCTGGCTGCTCGTGCCGAGCGGCGGGATCATCACCCTCACGGTGCTCGCCCTCGGGTTGCTCGGGGACGGGATCACCGATCTGGTCGACGAGCGCTGGATGGGCACGCGGGCCGCGCCGTGGCCGGATCCGGCGGGTCCGGCCGAGGGCGGCCGCTCCCGCGGCCTGTCCGATTCCGGCCGACCCGGATCGCCGAGCCGACGCGCTGCTCTGGGTGCGCGGCTTGTCGGTCGGATTCGCCGGCGATCGGGGGGACCCACGACAGTGGTCGACGACGTCTCCTTCGAGCTGCGCGCCGGCCGCACCCTGGCGGTGGTGGGGGAGTCGGGCTGCGGCAAGTCGATGACGGCCCGAGCGATCCTGGGTGTCCTGCCGGCCGGCGGCCGCATCCTCGGCGGCAGTGTGCGGCTGGGCGACCTCGAGTTGGTCGGGGCCAGGGGCTCGCTCATGCGGTCCGTGCGAGGCCGACGCATCGGCTTCATCGGCCAGGAGCCCCACGCCAGCCTCGATCCGACCCAGACGGTGGGCTCGGCGCTCGCCGAGGTGAGCCGTCGCTACGACCGATCGCTCAGCCGTCGCCGGGCGCGGACCCGGGTGCTCGACCAGCTGGCCCGGGTACGGCTGGACGATCCGGCTCGGGTCGCCATCGCGTACCCCCACCAGCTGTCGGGGGGCATGGCCCAGCGGGTGGCCATCGCCCGGGCGCTGGCCGGCAAGCCCGAGATCCTGATCGCCGACGAGCCCACCACCGCGCTGGACGTGACCGTGCAGGCCGAGATCCTCGCCCTCCTTCGTTCCCTTCAGGAGACCACCGGCGTCGCCATCCTCCTCATCACCCACGACTGGGGGGTGGTGGCATCGCTGGCCGACGAGGTGGTGGTCATGTACGCCGGGCAGGTCGTCGAGCGGTCCGCAGTCGACGACGCGTTCGCCCGGCCGCTTCATCCCTACACCGAGGCGCTGCTCCGCTCCGACCCGCACCGGGCCGCCGGCGGTGGGCTGCTCCCGGTCATCGAGGGGGCGGTGCCCGCGCCCGGGAGCTGGCCGTCGGGCTGCCGGTTCGCGCCGCGGTGCCGCTACGCGACGGCGGCCTGCGAGGCGAACCCCGTCGCCCTCGTCCGGCCGGCCCCCGGGCGGGAGAGCCGTTGCATCCGGGTCGATGCGCTGGAGGGCGTCGGATGACCGTGCCCGACGCACCGCTCCTCCAGGTGCGCGACCTCGTCGTGGACTTCCACCACCGGGGCCGCCGGCACCGGGCGCTCGACCGCGTGGACCTCGAGGTCTTTCCGGGCGAGACCGTCGCGGTGGTCGGGGAGTCCGGCGCCGGCAAGTCGACCCTCGGACGGGCGGTGCTCGGCCTCGTGCCGGTCCGCTCCGGCACGATCCGCTTCGACGGCCGCGATGTCACCCACGCCAGCCACCGGACCCGCAGCGCGATTGCCTCGCAGCTGTCGGCGGTCTTTCAGGATCCCTACAGCTCGCTCAACCCTGCCCGGACGGTGGGTGACAGCCTGGCCGAGCCGAGGCTGGCCCAGGGAGCCCGGCGCGGCCCGGGGCTGGCCGGCGACATCGAACGCATGCTGGTCGCGGTCGGGCTCGATGTCGAGGCGGCAGGCCGGTACCCGCGGCAGTTCTCTGGCGGGCAGCGCCAGCGCATCGCCATCGCGCGGGCGCTCATGACCTCGCCCGCACTCGTGATCTGCGACGAGCCGCTCAGTGCGCTGGACCTCTCGGTGCAGGCCCAGATCATCAACCTGCTGGTGACGCTGCGGGCGGAGCGGGGCCTCGCCTATCTATTCATCGGCCACGACCTCGCGGTGGTGCGGCACATCGCCCAGCGCGTGGTGGTGCTCCGCCAGGGCCAGGTCGTCGAGGCCGGGACGGTCGGCGACGTCTGCGACCGACCGGCCGACCCCTACACGCGTCGTCTGGTGTCCTGGGCCCCAGTCCCCGACCCGACGATCCAGCGGCGGCGCATCGCCGAGTTGGTGGCGGCCGGTCCGCTCCACGAGGGGGCGACGTGACCGAGGGGACGCGCCCCAGCGAGTTCGATCCCGACCTCCCCCGGGCGCTGGCCGACCCCGACGTCCTCTACGAACCGCTGCGGCGGGGGAACCCGGTCGCCTGGAGCTCGGCCTACGGCGGCTTCTGGGTCGCCACCCGCTACCGCGACATCGAGCGCATCACCACCGATCCGGAGACCTTCACGACGACCCAGGGCATCATCGTGCCGAGGAATCCGGCGTCGGGTCGCCGCCCGCCGCTCCACTACGACCCGCCCGAGCACACCGTCTACCGCAAGGCCATCAACCCAGTCTTCCGCAAGGACCGGCTCGGTCGAATGGAGCCGCTGATCGGCCGGCACGCCACCGACCTGCTCGCGGTGCTCGCCACTGGCGGGGTGGACACGTTCGACGCCTATCTGCAGTTCTGCTCGCCCTTCGCCAGCCTGGTCGTCTGCTCCCTGCTCAACATCGACGACGCGCACGCGGGGCCTTTGCACGAGGGAATGGACCGTTTCGAGGCCGCGCAGCGGACCCGGGACCGGGCCGAGGTCGAACGACTGAACCTGGCGCTCTACGCGCTGTGCCGCGAGCTCGTCGACCGCCGCCTGGCCGATCCCCTCCCCGCAGAAGAGGATCTCGCGAGCGGCCTCCTCGCCGTCTCCGACCCACCCGACGTCGACATGGCGACGGGCAGCCTCCGTCAGATCGTGGTGGCCGGCCACGGCGCCCCTGCCCTTGCCATCGCGAGCGCGATCGCGCATCTCGCAGCTGACACCGAGCTTCAGGACCGTTGGCGGGTGCGGCCCGACGAGCTCGCCGCCGGTGCCGAGGAGCTGCTTCGTCTCCACACGCCCAATGTCGGTTTCGCCCGCACGGCGACCCGCCCGACCAGCCTTGGCGGCCGGAGCATTGCGCCGGGGGAGATGGTCGCGATCGTGTTGCCTTCGGCCAACCGCGACGAGGAGGTCTTCGAGCACCCCGACGAGCTGATGCCGGGACGCCCCGAGCGCCATCTCGCCTTCGGGCACGGCGTGCATGTGTGCCCCGGCTCGGTGGTCGGCCGGGCCGAGGTGGTCGGCGCGCTGGCCGCCCTACTTTCGATGACGGAGCGGTTTTCGTTTGCCGGCCCGGTCACCTACAGCCCCTGGCCGACTGCGGGGCCGACCGCGCTGCCGATCGAGGTGGCGTGGCGACGACAGGAGGACGCCGGTGGCGGATCCTGAGCTGCCGGACCGGGCCGAGCGGGCCTTCGACCCCCTCGTGCTTGACACCGAGGTTGAGCCGCACGGCCTCTACGCGAGGATGCGGGCCGAGTGTCCGGTCGCCCACAGCGACGCGTTCGGCGGCTTCTGGGCGGTGTTCTCCTATGAGGACGTCCGTCGGGTGCTGACCGAGCCCGAGTTCATCACCTCGGTGCAGAACATCGTGCCCAAGATCGCTTTCACCGGCCGCCGGCCGCCGCTCCACCTCGACCCGCCGGAGCACACCGTGTACCGCCGCGTCCTCCAGCCGCTCATCAGCCCGGCCCGCGTGGCGGCGGTCGTCCCCGTGCTCCGGGGCTATGCGCAGCAGTGGCTCGCGCCGCTCCTCGAGCGCGGCGGGGGCGACTATGGGGAGGAGTTCGCCGCCACCTACCCGATCCTCGCCTTCGCCCGGTTCCTGAACGTGACCGACGAGATGATGTACCGCATCCGCGACCAGTTCGAGCTGTTCAACAAGGCCATCAAGGACGACGACGCCGAGCGGATGGTGACGGCCAGCATCGCCCTCTACGACATCACTCGCGAGCTGGTGGCACAGCGGACCGAGTCCCCCGAGGACCCGGCCACCGACCCGACCAGCGCGTTGTTGGCCGCCCGGGTCGACGGCGAGCCCCTGCCCGTCGAGATGGTGGTGGGCACGGTCCGCCAGGTGCTCCTGGTCGGGATCGTCGCGCCGCGCTTCGTGCTGGGGTCGATGGTGGCGCACCTGGCGCGCGACCGGGACCTCCAGGAATTACTGCGCGCCGCCCCCGACCGCATCCCCGACGCCATCGAGGAGCTGCTGCGCCTCTACTCCCCCTACCGGGGCTTCGCCCGGACGTCGCGCCGCGACGTCGAGATCAGCGGCCGACTCATCAGGAAGGACGAGCCGATCGCCATGGTCTTCACGTCGGCCAACCGCGATGAGACCGTGTTCGAGGCGCCCGACGAGTTCCGCTTCGGCCGGGTCGAGAAACACATCGCCTTCGGTCTCGGACCGCACCAGTGCCCGGGAGCGCCGTGGGCCCGCACGGAGCTGCAGATCGCCCTCGAGCACCTGCTCGGCGCGACGTCGTCGTTCGAGCTCGACGGGCCGATCGACATGACCCGGTGGCCGGAGTTCGGGGCCACCTCGGTGCCGCTGCGCCTCGTGCGCGCTCAGCCGAGCGGCAGCCCCACGTAGTTCTCGGCGATGGTGCGGCGCATCGCCACCGAGCTTGCGACGTAGCGCTGCTTGGCGCGTTGCACGCGCGAGGCGAACGGATCGCCGCCGGGCAGCACGTGCATGAGCTCGGTCATGGTGTTCGAGAAGTCCTGGACGCGCCAGACACGGCCGAGGCAGCGCTCCGAGTAGCGCTCGAGCCCGTCGCGATCGGAGTCCTTGAACCAGGCGGTGAGCGCACGGGCGAGCACGATGACGTCCGCGATGGCGAGGTTCATGCCCTTGGCCCCGGTCGGCGGCACGATGTGCGCGGCGTCGCCCGCCAGGAACAGGTTGCCGTGTTGCATCGGCTCGCACACGTAGCTGCGCATCGCGGTGATGCCCTTCTCCATGATCGGTCCCTCTTGCAGCGTCCACCCCGGCGACGCCAGGCGGAGCTGTAACTCCTCCCAGATCCGCTCGTCGGGCCAGCCCGCGATGTCGTCGGCCGGGTTGACCTGGATGTAGAGGCGGGAGATCTCCGGTGAGCGCAGGCTGTGCAGCGCGAACCCTCGCTGGTGGAACGCGTAGATGAGCTCCTGGGTGGACGGGGCCACCGCGGCCAGGATCCCCAGCCAGCCGAAGGGGTACTCGCGCTCGAACTCGCGCAGCTCCCCCGCGGGGATGATGCCTCGGCACACCCCGTGGAAGCCGTCGCAGCCGGACACCACCGCGCAGGCGAGCTCGTGCTCCGCCCCGCCGCGGCGGAACGTGAGGGTGGGCCGCGGCCCGGTCACGTCGTGGGGCTCCACCTCCTCGGCCTCGAAGAGGACGGTGCCGCCAGCGGCCAGCCGGGCCGCAATGAGGTCCTTCACCACCTCCTGTTGGCCGTAGACGGTGATGGTGCGGCCGTCGGTCAGCTCCTTGAAGTCGATCCGGTGGCGCTCGCCGTCGAACTGGAGATTGACCCCTTCGTGGACGGCACCCTCGGCCAGCATGCGCCCGCCCACGCCGGTGTCGACGAGCAGGTCGGCCGACCCCTGCTCGAGCACGCCGGCGCGTACGCGACTCTCCACGTAGTCCCGGGTCCGCTGCTCGAGCACGACATTGTCGATGCCCTCCAGGTGGAGGAGGTGCGAGAGGACCAGACCGGCCGGGCCGGCGCCGACGATCGCGACCTGGGTCTCGATGTCGGCCATCTCAGTGCAGCCGGCTCCGACCGACGGCGGTGCTCACGGAGCGAAGGTCGCCGTTGATCTTCTCGGCAGTCTCGATGAGGCACCCGAGGTACTTGGTGCGCAGCTGCTCGGTGGACACGCGGCTCGAGTGCACTGAGACGTTCAAGGCGGCGAAGGTCGCCCCGTTGGCGTCGACGATCGGGACCGCGACCGAGCGCAACCCGTCTTCGAGCTCTTGGTCGACGAGCCCGTAGCCCTGGGCGCGCGTCTCGGCGACCGCGGCGCGGAGGCGCCCCGGGTCGGTGATGGTCTTCGGGGTGAACGGCTCGAGCTTGACGTGCTTCAGGTAGGCGTCGAGGTCGTCGTCGCACAGCGCGCCGAGCAGGACCCGGCCCATCGAGGTCACGTAGGCCGGAAAGCGCGTGCCGACCGTGATCGACACCGTCATGATCCGCTTGGTCGGCACCCGGACCACGTAGACGATGTCGTCGCCGTCGAGGACGGCGATCGACGACGACTCCCGGACCGAGGCCACGAGCTCCTCCATGTGGGGGACCGCGATCTCGGTCAGTCCGAGCCCCGAGAGGTAGCTGTAGCCGAGCTCGAGCACCTTGGGGCTGAGCGAGAAGCGCCGGTTGTCCGTCGTCACGTATCCGAGCTCCACCAAGGTGAGCAGGAACCGCCGAGCGGAGGCTCGGGTGAGGCCGGTGATCCGCGCCACGTCGCTCAGCGTGAGTGCCGAGCGCTCGGGTCCGAACGAACGCAGGACGGCCAGTCCGCGCTCGAGCGACTGGATGTAGTCGGAGTGGCCCCGCCGCGAGGCGCCGTCGAGCGAGACCTCAGCCACCGGCGTCGCCGAAGACTCGGCGTGCCACCGCGAACGCGCTGTTGGCCGCGGGGAAGCCGCAGTAGATGGCGGCCTGGAGCAGCACCTCGGTGAGCTCCTCCCGGGTGACCCCGTTGCGCTCGGCGCCACGCAGGTGGATCTCCAGCTCGTCGAAGCGCCCCAGCGCGACCAGCATCGACACGGTGATGCAGCTGCGGGTCCGGGCGTCGAGGCCCGGGCGGGTCCAGATCTCGCCCCACGCCACCCGCTCCGCCAGGTCCTGGAACGGGGCCGTCTCGGGCGTGGCACTCGCCCGCGCCCGGTCGACGTGCGTGTCCCCCAGCACGTGTCGCCGCACCGCGTTGCCACGCGAGCTGGCCGGGCCGCAGAGGTGGTCGAGGACGGCGTCGGTGACCCGGGCCGGCTGCTCCAGGTTGGCGAGGTGCGCCGCACCGGCGAGCACCAGCAGCGAGGACCCGCCGATCGCGGCGGCCAGTTCGAACGCGACCTCGGGGGTGACGACGGGGTCGCGCGCGCCCGCGAGCACGAGCGTCGGGGCGGCGATCGCCGGGAGCTCGGTCGCGAGGTCGAGGGCGGCGATCGCCTCGCAGCAGCCGGCGTACCCCTCGTCCTCGACGGTGGCGAGCATGGAGGCCACCCGCGAGCGGAGGGCGTCGTCGGCCTGGCCAGCCGGGGTGAACCAGCGCGCCACGAGGGTGTCGAGCAGCGCGCTCACCCCCTGGGAGCGAACCACGGCGGCCCGCTCGTGCCAGGGCTCGGGCGGGCCATAGCGGGGCGCGCCGCAGCAGACGACGAGGCGTTCGACCCGCTCGGGCGTGTGGGCGGCGATCCAGGCGACCACCGATCCGCCGAGCGACGCGCCGCACAGCGACGCCCGCGCGATCCCGAGATCGTCGAGAACGGCCAGTGCGTCGCCCGCGATGAGCTCGATCGAATACGGGCCCGGGGTCGCCGTCGAGTCGCCGTGCCCGCGGTGGTCGTAGCGGATCAGGCGGAAGCGCTGGCTGAACGCGGCGGCCTGGTCGTCCCACATCGCGGTCGTCGTGCCCAGCGAGTTGGCGAGGAGGAGAGTGGGCGCGCGTTCGGGGCCCTCGACCCGGTAGGCGATCCGCGCCCCCTCGCGTTCGACCACTCCCACGTCAGCCTCTCCGATACGCCGCGAGCGCGCGGTCGATGAACGCGTCCGCCGAGCCGAGATAGCCGGCCGGATCGAGCAGGCGCTCCAGGTCGTCGGCTCCCAGGTGCCCGCAGACTGCCGGGTCGTCGGACAACTCCTCGGCGAAGGAGCGGTCGGAGCCGGCGGCCCGGGCGGCGGCGTCCTGGACCGCTGCGGTCGCCGCTTCTCGCCCGATCGACGGAGCGAGCGCGAGCACCACCCGCTCCGAGAGGAGCACGCCCTCGGTGAGCCCGAGGTTCGCGGCCATGGCATCGGAATCGACCTCGAGCCCCGACACGGTCTCTCGGGCGCGCGCCACCACGCCACCGGCGAGGCGCAGCAGCGAGGTCAGCGTCTCCCACTCGACCTGCCAGCCGCCCAGGCCTCGCTCGTGCTCGTCGTCCATCGAGCCGAGCACGACCCCGACCAACGCGCTGGCCCGGCGATGGGCTGCTGACACCGCGCTCGCGCCCACCGGGTTGCGCTTGTGGGGGAGCGTGGATGAGCCGCCTCGTCCCGGCGCCGCCGGCTCGAAGGCCTCACCGACCTCGGTCTGCATCATGAGCGCGACGTCCAACGCGACCTTGGCGCCGACGCCGGCGAGCATCCCGAGGACCGCCGCGACCTCGGCCACCACGACCCGATCGGTGTGCCATGGCAGGGTCGGCGTGGCCAAGCTCAGTTCATCCGCCATCGCTTCGAGCACCTCGACCCCGCGACCCTCGAGCGACGCCAGGGTGCCGGCAGCTCCGCCGAGCTCCACCGGGAGCCTCGAACGCACCGCGTCCAGTGCCTTGCGGATCTCGCTCGCCGCGGTGAGCCACCCGGCGGCCTTCAACCCGAGGGTGATCGGCAACGCGTGCTGGAGGAGCGTGCGCCCGACCATGAGAGTCGAACGGTGCTGCTCGCAGAGGTCCGCGCAGGCGTCGCACAGGGCGCCGAGGTCGTCCTCGATCTCGCCGGTGGCGCGTTGGATGACCAGCATCGTGGCGGTGTCGAGGATGTCCTGGCTCGTCGCACCCCAGTGGACCCACTCGTCGGCCGGCCCTCCGACCCGTGCCCGCAGCGCCTCGACGAGGGGGATGGCCGGGTTGCCGCCGAGGCGGGCCGAGCGACCGAGCGCGTCGGCGTCGAAGGCGGCAGCGGTGGCGGCGGCTGCGATCGGGCCCGCGGAGCCCGTCGGGATGATGCCGAGCCGCTCCTCGGCCAGCGCGAGCGCGACCTCGGCGTCGAGCATGGCCTGGATCCAGGCGCGGTCCGACGTCAGCTCGACCATCGCGTCCGTGGTCGTGATCGGCGCGAACAGCCCGCCCTCGTCACCAGGCAAAGAAGGCGGTCTCCTTGTCCCCCTGCAGGTGCAGGTCGAATCGATAGCAGCCCTCGGCTGGCTGGGCCACGAGGGTCGCAGTGGCGGTGGGGCCGATCGAGGACAGGACGGGGTCGTCGGCGTTCGCCTCAGCCTCGTCGCCGAAGTAGCAGCGCGTGACCAGCCGCTGGAGGAGTCCCCGGGCGAAGACCGACACCGCGATGTGGGGCGCGGCACCCGGTTCGACCGGTCCCGGCTTGACCGTCACGAAGTGAAACCGACCCTCCTCGTCGGTGAGGCACCGCCCGAACCCGCCCCAACCCGGCTCGCAGTCCGGTGGGAACCGTCCGGCGGGGTCGGCCTGGAAGATCTCGAGCACCGCGTCGGGCAGGGGCACGCCGGCACCGTCGAGGACCACGCCCTCGATCCGGATGGCGCCGGACTGCGACGGCGCGACGAGCTCGGGCGTGTCCAACCACTCCAAGCCGATCCTGAAGAACGGCCCGACGGTCTGGGAGGGGGTGGGTCCGGTGGTCGCCACTTCAGCCGACCATCGGGGTCGCGAGGTGGCCGCCCACCATCACGTCGAAGCGATAGCCGAGCGCCCACTCTTCGATCGTCGTGTCGAGGTCGAAGGAGCTCGCCATCCGGTCGCGGGTCCGCTCGCTGACCGAGTTGAAGATCGGGTCGAGCGTGAGCAGCGGGTCGCCGGGAAAGTACATCTGGGTCGCGAGCCGCTCGGTGAACGCCCGCCCGAACACCGAGAAGTGGATGTGCGCCGGGCGCCACGCGTTGACGTGATTGCGCCACGGGTAGGCGCCGGGCCTGATTGTGACGAACCGGTAGGCGCCCTCGGCGTCGGTGAGGCATCGACCCGCGCCGGTGAAGTTGGGGTCGAGGGGAGCGGGGTGCTGGTCGCCGTCGTGCGCGTAGCGGCCCGCTGCGTTCGTCTGCCAGATCTCAACGAGCTGTCCGGCGATCGGCTTGCCGCGGTCGTCCAGCAACCGGCCCGAGACGACGATGCGTTCGCCCTGGGGTTCCCCGGCGTGCTGAGTCGTGAGGTCGGCGTCGCCTGGAAGGACCGACCGCTCGCCGAAGACGGGGCCGTGCAGCTCGGTCGGTCCCGATGCCAGGGCGAAGAGCGGGCGCTTCGGGTGGCGCAGCTCGCTCGAGCGGTACTCGGGCGAGTCGTACGGCGGATCGATCACCATCTGCGGGGTGCCCCGTGCCATCGCGCTAGCCGTGGTTCTGGGTCGCTTGCAGCGCGCGGAGCTTGATCAGCTCCTCCCCGGACAGCGGCTCGGTCGTTCTGAGATCCAGGGCGACCTTCAGGTCCCACGGCGTGGCGGCCCGTGCCTGCTCGATGTGGACGCCGGGGTGCAGGGCCGCCATCTCGAGTTCGCAGGTCTCAGGATTGGGGCGGAGGAGGCCGAGATCGGTGATCACCAGCGTCGGCCCCGCCCCGGTGAGGCCCCAGCGCGCCCGATCGCCCGGGCCCCCGCCATAGCCCACCGTGGTGCGGAAGTCGAGATGCTCGACGAAGGTGCGATGGCTCTGGCGGATGAGGACGATGACCTCACGGCAGGAGGCCGCGATCTCGGGTGCACCTCCGGCACCGGGGAGACGCACCGCGGGGTGGTCATAGTCGCCGATCACCGTGGAGTTGAGGTTCGCGAATCGATCCATCTGGGCGGCACTGAGGAAGCCGACCTCGATCCGGCCGCCCTGCACCCAGTAGTTGAAGATCTCGGGCACGGACACGACCGAGTCCGCGGTGGCGGCCAGCTCGCCGTCGCCGATGGAGAGCGGCAGACGCGTCGGCTTCGCCCCGATCGTCCCCGATTCGTAGACGAGCACGAGGTCGGGGTTGTGGGTGGCGCGGGCGAGGTTGGCCGCGGTGCTCGGCAACCCGATGCCCACGAAACAGACCCGATAGCCGCGAAGGGCCCGCGCGGGCGGCCGCGATCATCATGTCGTCGGGCTCGTAGGTGGGCGACCCCGCCCGAGTGGTCCCGGCCGTGGAGGTGGTCGTCACCCGCCCACCGCCGATGGCGTCTGCAGCACGTGTTCCTCGATCCACGCCACGAAGGTGTCGCGGTCCCTGCTGATCGCGTCCCAACGCACATAGGCCGAGTTGTCCCGCTCGTAGTAGCCGTCGGTGTACGAGGGGTACGCGCCACCGGGTGCCTCGACCACCGAGTCGATGACCCACTCGGGGAGGAAGACACCACCTGGGCGTGGTTCCAGACGATCCACCACCTGCTCGACGGTGACGAGCACTCGGTGGGCCGCCAGGACCGCCTCCTTGTTGACACCCGTGATGCCCCACATGAGCACGTTGCCGTCGTGGTCGGCCTGTTGGGCGTGGACGATCGTGACGTCAGGCCGCAGCGCGGCGACCGCCGCCAGCTCCTCCCCAGTGAACGGGCACACCACGCTCCGCACCGTCTCGGTCCTTCCCATGAGGTCGGTCCCGAAGTAGCCCCGGAGAGTGGCGAACGGGACCCCGGACGCACCGGCGACGTAGCGGTTCGTCAGACCGGCGTGGCTGTGCTCCTCGATCTCGAGCTCGTGTGGCCAGCCGTTTTCGACCGCGTCCCGGAACCGGTGCAGGGAGCCCACGCCGGGGTTCCCGCCCCATCCGAAGACGAGCTTCTTCGCGCATCCCATCCCGATGAGCTGGTCGAACACGACGTCGGGGGTCAGCCGCACAAGGGTCAGGTCGCGGCGCCCCTGGCGGATGATCTCTTGACCGGCCGCGACTGGGATCAGATGGGTGAAGCCCTCGAGGGCGACGCAATCTCCGTCATGGACCAGGGTGCCGACGGCCTCGGCAAGACTCTGGATCTGGGCCACAGAATCCCCAAAGTTCGCTTAACGCACAGGTATGCGCTATACGAACCTAGGTTCCCGTGCTCGACACTGTCAACGTCCAACTCGTTGACGAGACGGCTGACTCGAGCACAAGGCTGCGAGCAGCAGGGAACACGAGAATGGCGAACGGGTACCGTGGGAACCCTCAGTTCGGCGCTCGTAGCTCAACGGATAGAGCATCTGACTACGGATCAGAAGGTTGGGGGTTCGAATCCCTCCGAGCGCGCGCCTCGTAAGCCCAGCTTAGATACTACAAACGGGCAACTGCACGGACCAGGGATCCGCGCCGTGTCCCTACATTCGTCCCTACTTTTGGGCGCATGGCGTGGGGCGACGGCACCATACGCGAGCGCAGTCCGGGCACCTGGGAGATACGACGTCGCTGTCGGTGTCGACCCGGTCTCGGGGCGCACGGTGCAGCGGTCCTTCGCTTTCCACGGATGTGCACAAGACGCCGAGCTTCGCCGCAAGGAACTGGCCGCGGAGTGGGCCGAGCGGCGCGCCATCCGGCGGGCGGCGCCGTTCCTCAGCGTCGCCGAGCTGCTCGAGCGCTGGCTCAGCGCGCACCACGACTGGCGGCCGGCCACGTGGATCGGGGCGCGCTCGAATGTCAAGGCGCTCCGTACGGACCCACTGGCGCTGCGCCGCGTGTCGACGCTCAAACCCGAGCATGTGCGGGCGGCGATGGCGGCGTGGAGTTCGGCGGGCGCCTCGGTGGCCGTGGTCTCGGGGCGCTTCCGCGTGCTGCGTTCGGCTGTCGGCTGGGCCCATGTCGAGCGCGTCATTGACGTCAACCCGCTCTCGGGTATGCGCGGGCCGCAGCGCCCGGGCACCCGGCTCCATATCAGCACCGATGAGGTGCTCCGTCTGCTCGAGGCCGCCGACGCGCTCGTTGCCTCCGCCGAGTCGCGCGAGGCGAAGTACCGACACAAGGCTGAGCAAATCCGGCTCCTCGCCCGCTTGGCCGCCGACTCGGGCGCGCGGCGTGGCGAGCTGGTGGCGCTGCGCTTCGACGATCTCGATGGACGCGTGCTCAGCATCGAACGGGGCGTCTCGGCCGATGTGCTCGGGCCCACCAAGACGGGCCGGACGCGACGGCTCACCCTCGGGCGCCAGACGGTCGAATTGTGGGGTTCGAGTGCGGAGTGCTGGGTCGCCCGTCTTCCCGAGGGCGTTGGTCTGGGACCGTGGCTCTTTTCTCCGTCGGCCGATCACCAGGTCCGGTTGACCGCGGGCGCACTCGGCCACTGGTTCGCCCAACTCGCCCGGCTGGCTGAGGTCGAGGGGGCGTCGCTGCATCGCCTGCGCCACAGTGTGGCGACGTTCCTCGTCGGGCGAGGCGAGTTGCTCCGGGCTCAGCAGCGACTCGGTCACCGGGACCCTTCGACAACGTTGCGGAACTACGCCCACGCCATGCCACTCGAAGACGAGACCGTGGCCGACGACATCGACGAGCTGCTCAGTTCTGCGCTATCCAAACCATGACCGCACCGGCACCAATCCCATGCACACGATCCTTGCGGCGCGTCGTCTTCGTGTCGTGGCGGGTGACTGCGGATCAACCCTGTCCTGACCGCTGGTTGCGCGCTGGTACGGCACGAGCAGCTGGCGCGATCTCGGTATCCGCAGCTGGCGAGGCGAGACGACGCTCAAACTGGGTGATTGCGTCGAGAACGTCGGCGACCTCGAAGACACGATTGCGTCGTCCGATGGTTCCCTGTCGCAGCACGCCTCGCTCGTGCAAGTAATTCACCGCGTCGTTCGTCCTTTTGCGCGATCGGCCGATGGCCTCTGCCGCTGTCTCGACCGTCAGAATCGGGATGCTCGGGAGGGCCGACAAGAGCAGGTCAGCCGCAGAACGACGGCGCACGGGGCTCACTGCATCGCGCCAGCGCTCCTCGAGCTTGTCGAGTTGGTCGGCGAACACTGCAGCATCGGCACAGGCCCGCAGCAACGCATTGACGAAGACGTCGATCCACTGAATTGCCGCTGTGGCAGCCAAAGGGTCATCAGCCGGAGCGTCGTAGCGGAAGGAGACCAGACCGGCGATATAGGCACCGGCATTGGTGGCCAGGATGAGGCTGACCGCAGGCACGAAGTTCGGAGCCAGGCCGCGGCGGCGCAGGATGAGGTGGATCAAGGCCCGGCCGACCCGCCCATTCCCGTCGACGAAGGGGTGGATTGTCTCGAACTGGGCGTGGGCCAAGGCGGCCTGGACGATGGGCGGATGGTCGTCTCCCGACATGTACGAGCACAGGTCCTCGAGCAGAGCGTGCACCAGTTCGTGGGGCGGTGGGACGTAAGCGGCGCGGCAGGGGTTGACGCCACCGATCCAGTTCTGCTCCTGGCGCACCACGCCACCCCAGTGCTCGTCCCGAGTTCCCGCGAGCAGTTCGCGGTGCAGTCCGCAGAGATCGTCGATGGTGATCGGCCGGTCGAGATCAGCCAGTTCGAGGGCACCGCCCATGGCGCGGATGTTCCCGAGCACCGCCCGGGCGGTGTCGTCGTTGGCGGGGAGCCCCGCACGCTCGGCGAACTCTTCCTTTGCGAGCCGACGCGCGTTGACTTGAAGGCCTTCGATATAAGAGGAACCGACCGCCTCGGCCCGCAGGAGCAGCCGTGCCACCGACTCGACACTGGCCAGACCTGTCGTCCGGTCTTGAAGGGCAGCTACGGCCCGGTCAGCGTCGGAGAGGTCAGCGACGAGATCGGCCGGAAGCGCCAGGACCCGCTCGGCGAGGGGATCGGGCAGGTAGGCGCGGTAGGAGCACGAGGTGCGCTCCCGGCGGGTCTGCCCCGTCGGACTGCCCTGCCAGATCAGTTCCTCGTACCGGGCCACGGCCCATGTCCTCCGTTCCTTCTCATAGTGCCAGTTAGAACTTAACCGACATTATGTAGCTTTCTTGATGTCACCTGTCGGGCAACCGGCGCTCCGAGAGGTCCGACACAGCCTCTGGCGATACCCAGCGCGGATTCGGGGTTTTGGGTACGAACGTGCACTATTCTGAATGGGCACGAACGTGCACTACTGAAGAGGTGCACGAACGTGCACCCTGGAGTCATGCATGATGATTCGAACCGCCGGTGACCTCGGAGCCCATGTTCGTCACCAGCGCAACACGAGGAAGATGAGTCAGCAGGCTCTGGCTCAACAGGCCGGGGTCAGCGTGCGCTGGCTGAAGTCGCTCGAAGCGGGAAAGTCGTCCGTCGAGCTCGGCCTGGTCCTCCGCACCCTTATGGCTCTCGGCGACAACATCAGTGTGATCGATTCGCCTCCGCACACGGGCATCGACCTGGACGACGTTTTGAGACGTTTCGAAGGGGAGGCGACGTAAAAGACTCAGGGTTGATCGGGACTCGTACTATTCGCCGGTGGTCCTTCGCTGTACCAAGAAGCTCCTCGACGTCCTCAGGCCCCCTGAGGTATCGGCGCTCGAGCCATGTGATGAGGACTTCTACGCCAACCTGCTCCTCCTCGATCGCCGCAAGTGCCTTATCCTCACGCACGCCGCGACGTTGTTCAGCGTCTTCGAACCAGATGTTCGAGTCGGTCAGCTCCGATCGACCCGCGATCTCGTCTCGGTGGCCGTCGAGCGTGAGCTGCAAGAGGAAAGCCTTCCGGCGCATACGTTCGGTGACACGAGGAGCGACGAGCTGGTCATTGCCAAGACCGCCGATCGCAGCGTGCTCGGCTGCATGAACGACATGGCGTTCCTGGCCGAAGTGGCCGTCAGCCAGAGCGGCGGCCTGGCCTCACTGGACGACCGGCCGCTCAACCGCCAGCTTCGGCGGACCATCAACAGCGCCCGGGACTACCGGCGCCCTATCGACCTCGTCCGAGAGAGGCTGGCGCCGTAGCGACCCGTTGCCTGCGCATTCCGACGCCGTCACCAGCTCGCCACCTGCTTAGACGGTGAGTCCGGGAGCGGTGGCAGCGCTGCGCCAGTATGGGGCCAATGATTGTTCTTCATGCCGCCTGGCTGACCGGTTCTAGACGCCTGGCACTTTGGGCAGAAGGCGGAAACGGACGCGCAATGCCGGTTCCCCGACGGCGTCCGGCGCGCCGGATCCCACCCCATCCCTCTGTGCTCGATCAGGACGGTCTGCGACTGGCCGTCTCGGACAGTGCGGGGATCGCGGCGGCGGACCTGCTGGGGGAGGACGTGAAACTCACGCTCCAGCTCCCGGAAGTAGGCGGAGTTCCGATCGCCTCCACGCTGGGCGAGGAGCTCGGGGACCGAATACCTGACTCCGCACCGTTCTCGAGCTCCTGGGAGGACCTCTCGTTGTGGACGGCCCCCGGGTATGTTCTCGACCCCCCTGCTGCAACGAAGTTCCTCCGGTTGTTGCCCCTGGTGAGCGGAAACGACCGGTCCTTCACCGACGCGGGATCCTCGGATGTCGAACTGGGGTCTGATATCCGCTTCGCGGCCCACGCCGTCGAGATGGTGGTCGAACTCCTTGCCCGGGGCCGACTGCTGCCCGATCTCGAGTTCATCGCCGGTCAATGGAAGGCCTGCTGGCGTCCCCTCATCGACGGGCACGACAGCGGTCGGATCGAGGCGCTGGCGTGGGCCCTGCCCGCCTCCTTCACAGCGGCACGCGTGCCGGAGTCGAACACCGACGACTCAGTCAGTCAGCTCGGACCCGAACCCAGCGACGAGGTCCTTCGCTCGCTGATGTGGGCCGTGACGAACACCCTTGCCCGGGACCTGATCACGCCCTCCACGCCGAAGGCGAAGAGACGGGGTGTCAGAGCGACTGTCGCTCGATGCCTGGCTGCGTGCCCTCGGTTCACCCGATGGCCGCCTCCATGATTGCGAGGACGACGAGTGCGTGCAACTCGCCGGACGGCTCGCCGTGTGGCACGCCACGAAGAGTGCGGAGGCCGCAGCGGTACGGACCTGCTTTCGGATCGTCCCTCCTCCCGACGAGGGCGCAGAGGGAGTCGACCCGGCGAACGTGCCCGTTCGACCCCGGAGGCGAAAGGACAGCACGCCAGATTCAGAACAGAATTGGCGCATCGATTTCGCCCTCCAGGCGGTCGACGATCCGAGCCTGGTGGTTTCCGCCGAGGACGTCTGGTCCGACGGGCCTGCGCTCACCGCCATCGAGCGCCACGTCGTTCATCCCGACGAACACCTTCTGCGCGGTCTCGGTCAGGCCGCCCGTCTCGTCCCTGCGCTAGGGAAGACACTGTCCGCGGCCACTCCTTGCGCTTACACGACAGACGCTGCGGGAATCCTGACCTTCCTTCGCGACGGCGCCCCTCTCTTGGAGGAGGCCGGATTTGGCGTGCTCGCGCCCCCGTGGTGGCGCTCGTCGAGGACCAGGCTCGGACTGCGGCTCAAGGCGCGGGCCAGCTCGAAGGGTGGGACATCCACCGGCACCATAGGGCTCGACGGACTGTGCGACATCCGGTGGGAGGCCGTACTGGGAGACGACACGCTGAGCGTGACCGAGCTCCGCCAGCTGGCTCGGCTGAAGCAGCCGCTCGTGCGTGTGCGCGGCCAATGGGTGGAGCTGCATCACGGGGAACTCTCGGCCGCCATCACCGCGGTCGGGAAGCGGGGCGCTACTGGCGAGGTCATGTCCGCCGGAGACGTCCTCCAATCGGCGCTGGGACTCGGGCCCGGTCCAGGAGGACTGCCGGTCGTCGAAGTGGCGGCAGACGGCTGGCTCGGCGACCTGCTTTCCGGTGCCGAGGATCGAAGGCTCGAGCCTACCCCGACGCCCGATGGATTCGCCGGCGAACTCAGGCCCTATCAAGAGCGTGGGCTCGCATGGCTGAGCTTCTTGGGCGAGCTCGGTCTCGGGGCCTGCCTGGCCGACGACATGGGACTGGGCAAGACGGCCCAGCTTCTCGCGGTGTTGGTCGACGAACGGGCCCGAGCCGCCCTCACTGCGAACGGCCAGCAGCAGCGGTCCGGCGCGTCGGGAACGGCTCGCCGAACGACGCGACGCCGACTGGGCCCGACGCTGGTGCTCTGCCCCATGTCCCTGGTGGGGAACTGGCAGCGAGAGGCGGCTCGTTTCGCTCCGAAGTTGGCCGTGTACGTCCACCACGGGCCGGACCGGCTCACGGACAAGGACTTCACCAAGCACGCGGGCAAGGTGGATCTGGTCCTGTCGACCTACGGTCTTGCCACGCGTGACATGGAGTTGCTGGCCGGCGTTCGCTGGCGCCGGCTGGTTCTCGACGAGGCGCAACAGATCAAGAATAGCGCCGCCCGGACCACGCAGAGCGTCCGGTCGATTCCGGCCGAGCGGCGCATCGCCATGACCGGCACGCCGGTCGAGAATCGACTGAGCGAGCTCTGGTCGATCATGGAGTTCCTCAACCCCGGCATCCTCGGCTCCGAGCGCAGGTTCCGAGAACGCTTCGCCGAACCGATCGAGCGCGGGGGTGACGACGAGGTGGCGAGCAGGCTGCGCCAGGTCACCGGTCCGTTCATCCTCCGCCGCCTCAAGACCGATCGGACGATCATCGCCGATCTTCCAGAAAAGCTCGAGATGAAGGAGTTCTGCCCCCTGACTCGCGAGCAGGCCACGCTGTACCAGGCTGTCGTCGACGACATGCTCGCCCGGATCGACGAAGCGGAGGGAATCGAACGGCGGGGCCTCGTGCTGGCCACCATGATGAAGCTCAAGCAGGTCTGCAACCATCCGGCGCACTTTCTCGCCGACGGTTCCTCCCTCGCCGGTCGATCGGGCAAGTTGACACGCCTGGTCGAAATCCTCGGCGAGGCGATCGCCGAGGGCGACCGATCGCTCGTCTTCACGCAATTCACGGAGATGGGTGGCATGCTCGAGCGACACCTGCGTCGCCGACTGCAGTGCGATGTCTTGTGGCTGCACGGCGGAGTGACGAAGCGGGCTCGCGACGCCATGGTCGAGCGCTTTCAGAGCAGTGAGGGTCCGCCGGTGTTTCTCCTCTCCTTGAAGGCCGGCGGAACCGGCCTCAACCTGACGGCGGCAACCCAGGTCGTGCACTTCGATCGGTGGTGGAATCCGGCGGTGGAGGACCAGGCGACCGACCGGGCCTATCGGATCGGCCAGCAGCACAACGTGCAAGTCCGCAAATTCGTATGTGGAGGGACGCTCGAGGAGCGGATCGACGCCATGATCGAGGCGAAACGGGCCCTGGCGGAGCGGATCGTCGGCACCGGAGAGGGCTGGCTGACCGAGCTGTCGACCGATCAGCTGCGCGAGGTCGTCGCCCTGTCGGCCGATGCCGTGGAGGACGACTGATGCCACCGCGTCGTCGATCCCGTCGTCCGTCGAGCCCAACCGGGCGACCTCCAGACGGCTGGTGGCCGCCGGCCTCGAAGCCGATTGCGGTCGAGGGAGGGATGACGGCTCGGAGCAAACGCGGACAGATCGGTGACACCTGGTGGTCGCAACGCTTCATCGGCGTGCTGGAGTCGTTCGGAATCGGCAGTCGTCGTGCAGAGGGGCAAGCGCTATGCCCGCGCCGGGCAGGTACTGAGCCTGGAGTTCGTGCCCGGCCAGGTCCGCGCCTCAGTTCAGGGTTCGCGCTCCAAGCCGTACCGCGTCTTCATCGAAACCGAGATCTTGACCGACCTCGAGTGGGCCGGTATCGAGGACGTCATGGCGTCACGTGCAGTGTTCTTGGCCAGACTCTTGTCCGGAGAGATGCCCGAGGAGATCGAAGAGACCTTCGTCGAGTCCGCGACCACCCTGTTCCCGGCTTCGGGCGAAGACCTCGTCTCCGCGTGTTCCTGTCCCGACTGGGAGAATCCGTGCAAGCACGTGGCCGCGGTCTTCTATCTCATGGCCGAGGCTTTCGACGACGACCCTTTCCTCATCTTCGCCTGGCGAGGCCGTGACAAGGACCAGTTGCTCGCGGACCTGAGGGCCCGGCGGCACAGTCGGGGTACAGCTGAGTCCGAGGCACAAACGCCTGTCGACGGATCGCATGTGGAGAAGTTCGGATGGCCCACGTTCGACTCTGAACACAGGAACGCCACTCGATCAGCTGATATTGCCTCGTTTTGGGGTAATCCCGAGGACGTTTCGACCATTGAGCTCCGGCCACGTTCAGCAGTCGCTGCCGACCTGATCCTTCGGCAGCTCGACCCATCACCGCTCGGCGAAGCGGCCAGCATCATTGATGAACTCCGTCCGCTCTACGAGAGCATCACCGCCCACGCGATCGCATTGGCTTTGGGTGAGGAGTCGAAATCGCCGGGCTCGTGAGGGCACTGCCACACGTCCTCGAGGTGTCGCTGACCAACGGACGCACGACGCACACTGCCTTGACGGAGGCACCCGCTGCGGCCGGAATCGTCCGAGCTGCACGATTGTCGGATATCGAAGTACCCCCGCGGTGCGAATGCCTGAAAAGAGTCGCGCGATGTAAGCTCTATTCGGAATTATGATTTGACGAAAGAGCAATCCCCGGCAAAAGTCAAAAGAGTATTAGTGGTCCGTCGCTGATATAGCTAGGGTGGTTAGGCTGGCAGCATGCCAGTGATGACCGCACCGCCTTTGGCAGTGACCCCCGAGCAGCGCACGGCGCTCGAGCGCATGGCCCGTTCGAGCTCGCTGCCCCATCGCACGGTGACACAGGCAAAGGCGCTGCTTCTTGCCGCCGACGGCGTGGCGACGAACGAGATCGCCCGCCGGCTCGAAACGACCGACGACTCGGTGCGGGCATGGCGGCGGCGCTTCAAGGACGCGGGGATCGCGGGTGTCGGTCGCATTGCAAAGGGCAGGGGACGCAAGTCGTGGCTGCCTCCGGGCACGGTCTCCCAAGTGGTGCGCGTCACCTTGGAGGACAAGCCCGACGACAACTCGACGCACTGGACGACGCGCCGCCTGGCCGAGCGCTTGGGCATCGGCAAGGACAGCGTGGCGCGCATCTGGAGGGACCACGAGCTCAAGCCGTGGAAGACGAGCCGCTTCAAGATCTCCAATGACCCTTGCTTTGAAGAGAAGCTCATCGACGTCGTTGGGCTCTACCTGAACCCGCCCGAGCGGGCCGCGGTCTTCTGTTTCGACGAAAAGACCCAGGTCCAAGCGCTCGACCGCACCCAGCCAAGTCTGCCGATGCGGCCCGGGCGTGCGGGGACGATGACCCATGACTACAAGCGCAACGGCACAACCGATCTGTTCGCCGCGCTCAACGTCAAAAGCGGTGAGGTGCTCTACGACACCCGCAAGCGCCACACCGCCAAAGATGTCCTCGCCTTCTTCAAGCTGATCGACCTGCACGTGCCCCGGGACCTCGCGATCCATGTGATCCTCGACAACCTTCAGGTCCACAAGGCGCCCGAGATCACCGAGTGGCTCGCCCATCCCCGCCGGGAGCGGTGGCATCTGCACTTCATCCCGACGTCGAGTTCCTGGCTCAATCTCGTCGAGCGCTGGTTCAAAGAGCTCACCGACCGTCGGCTCCGCCGGGCCGCCTTCTCGAGCGTCCCGGCGCTCATCGAGGCGATCGAGCTGTGGGTGGAACACTGGAACGACGACCCGAAGCCCTTCATCTGGCACGCTGAGGCCGAGAAGATCATCGAGAAGGTCCGGCGGGGTCGGGCAACGCTCACCCGAATCAAATCCGCGACGCATGATTAGGCAGTGAACTCCGGCCAAGAAGGGGCAAATTTGAGAACCACCGTGAGAACTATAGGGGTATGTAAAGCCGGAATCGGTTGTCACTGTGTGTCATATGCAGGCTATTCAAGAGAACGCATCTGTCCAGTTCAGAGGTCATAAATGGCACCTGTGGACAACCGTTGTCACCTGTCGTCCTTTACCCAAATAGGCGCTACGGATCAGAAGGTTGGGGGTTCGATTCCCTCCGAGCGCGCTGTGTGATGCCGCAAGACATAGGAAACACCCTGAACCTCCGATTCGGCCTCACTGACGGGGTTTAGGGCCGGGAGGTTCTCCCGTCGGCTGGTAGTCACGCGTCGGATCCATGACGAGGCCGCGGAGGAGCTCGCCGTTCGCCTGATCGACGACACGCACCTCGAGGTCGTGCACGAGCACCAGCACCCGGGTCCCGGTGTGGGTCATGCCGATGCCGATGTGGTGCATCCGTCCCGACACGCGCAGAGTGACGCGGCCCTTCTGGTCCACGACGTCGTGTCGGACGCGGTCGTGGGTGTCGGCACTCCGGTCGCTTGGTGTCGCCTTGGGTCGTGCCCGATAGGCGACGGCGGGGGTCTGGCGGTCGAGGAGGGAGCGGTGCGGGCGCTCGTCGTTGTAGTGGGCGACGAAGGCATCGAGGAGGAGCTGGAGGGCGTCGATCGTGGCCGGCTGGGGGTCCTGGGCCCTGAGCCACCGCTTCATCGTCTGCTGAAAGCGCTCGATGCTCCTATGTTTGTCAAGCGGCGCAAGGAACCTCGAACGTTGGTGACCGAGGAAGCGAAGCGAATACTTCACGGGCGATGTAGCGCTTGAGGCAGCGGATGATCTCTCGCTTGCTGAGCCCCTCAGCGGTGCGCCGCTCGACGTAGTCGCGGGTCGGCTGGTGATGACGGAGCCGGACGATGGTGACCATGTAGAGGGCGCTGTTGGCAGCCCGGTCGCCGCCGCGGTTCAGCCGGTGCCGTCCGGCCGTCCGGCCACTGCTGGCCGGCTTCGGTGAGACGCCGCAGAGCTTGGCGAAGGCTGCTTCGTTCCGGATCCGCTCCGCGTTGTCGGCGGCAGTCATGAGGAACTGACCGGCCAGCTCGGCGCTCACCCCGAACATCTGAACAAGCTCGGGGGCGATGTGCTCGACGAGTGCAGTGATCTGGCGGCTGAGCTCCTTCACCTCGGCGTCGAGGGCCTTCCAGCGTCGGGCCAGGTCACGCAACGTGAATTTCACGCTCGCCAGAACGAGGCGATCGGGGTCGTCGACGAGCTCGAGGAGGTCCTCGGTCTCGGGTTCGAGGGCCAGGCAGCGGTTCACAAAGGTGCGCCTGGTGAGCTCGACAAGCTCGTCGCGCACCGGTGAAGGGGCACTGATCATGGTGTGGAAGAGGTTGTTAAAGGCCTGCGTGCGGGAGCGAACCGCGCTTGAGCGAGCCACCCGCAGGGTCCGGATGACCTCGACTGGCCCGGACTTGGACTTCGGTGTCGAGGTTCCCGTCTTGGCAAGGACCGACCGGGCGATCTGTTCGGCGTCGAGACGATCGGACTTGCCCTCCATGTAGCGGGCCTGATGGTTGGGCTTGTTCACCTCGAGCACGTCCTCACCGGCATCAGTCAGGAAGCGGGTGAGCGAGGCGCCGAAGTTCCCGGTGCTTTCGACGCCGATCACCACCACTCGGCCATGCGAGCGCAGCCACTTGAGTAGCGCTGCATAGCCGCCGGCATTGGCCCGGAACTCCCGATGGCCAAGAAGTCTTCCGTTGTCGTCGATCGCTGCCGCGTAATGGGTGTGCTTGTGGGTGTCGACCCCGCCGATGACAGCTGCTGGCGGATTTGTCATGCTCGTTCTGCTCCTCGTTAGGTCCAATCTGACGTGGAGCGACCGGCCGGGCGGAGCGACAAGCCTGTGACGGGGCTTTTAGCCAAGCTCCTATCAGGTCAGTTCCGTCTGGCCGGCACGCGCCGTGACGCAGCACCGCACCCGGTCGACAAATCGAACGAAGGACACCTTGGTCACACCTTGACCTGGGTCAGACCGAGGCGGTGCTGCGTCGGCCAATGATGCTCACAGACCTTGCCGCAGGTCGTGGGGTGGTTCGGTCGGGAGTTCTTCTGCGTCACCTTGAGGCGCCGAAGCTCGGATTCGAGACCGTTGCGACCGCCTCTTCCCCCCGCGAACCGGGTCGTATAGACCATGGCATTGTCCGTCAACGCCGAGGCGGGGATCCCGTGCTCGTTGCAGCTGTCCTGGAACGTCGCGAGCACGATGGGCCCGGTGACCCGCTCGTGGGCAGTGACCCTGAGCGCGAAGCGAGCGTGGTCGTCGAGCCAGCTGAGGACCTCGACGTCGGTGCCGTCGCACAGCGCGTAGTGGGTGAAGTCCGACTGCCACGTCTCGTTTGGCAGCTCCGCGGCAAAGCGGACGTAGGACGAGCGGGGGCGCTTGTGGGGTTGCGGGCTCACGAGCCCGGCGCGGCGGAGGTAGCGCAGGACCGTCATCGTCGAGACATCGATCCCGTCGTCCTTGGCGAGGTGCCAGCGGATGGTCTCGGGGCCAGCATCGTCGCCCTTGGCGACAAGACGACGACGCAGCTCGATGATCCGTTCGACGACCTCGGGCGGGGTCGCCCTCGGCGAGTGATGGGGACGCCGCGACCGGAGCTCGAAGGCGACGTCACCCTCCTCGCGGTAGCGGGCGACGAGCCGGGAGACCCACCCAGGGGACACCTCATAGGCCCGGGCGACCTCGCGCACGCCGCGGCCTTCGACGACAACTGCGCTGATCACCAGACGGGCACGGGACATGCCCGAGGATCGGGGGACCGGAGCGGCCAGCCGCGGATGAGCGGGTGTTTCCTATGACGCGAGGGATGTGTTTCCTATGTCTTGCGGTCAGACACCTCCGAGCGCGCTGAGCAGGAAATCAGTTGAATTAGGGGTGCTCGATTGAAGCACAACGCTCGGCGCCTCCATGGTGAGACCGTGGCTCTCGAGGTGGCCGACGCGGTCCGGTACGAGGCACCGCCGTTCGCAGCGAAGAACGGGCTCGTGCCCGGCTGAGCCACCGACGGCCCGACCGCTGGCACGCCGTTCAGTCGGTGGCCAGGACGGACGCGACCGGGTTACGTGCCGCGATTTGTCCCGGGATCGCTGCAACCAGGTTGGCCAGGACGAGCGCGGCCGTCGCGGCCAGTGCGATCGAACCGGACGGGATCGTCGGTTGGGGGACCGCCGAGAGCTGATGGGCGAACAGGATCCACAACGACCGGCCGAAAACGATCCCGAGTGGCACCCCGATGACGATCCCGATGACCGAGATCGTGCTGGCCTGCCAGATGACCGATGAGAAGAGCTGACCGCGGGTGAAGCCGAACGTCTTGAGCAACGCGAGGTCGTAGCGCCGGCGTCGGACCGAGGTCACGAGCGTCATCCCGAGCGCGACCAGCGTGCCCACCCCGAGGCCGATCGCCAGGACGACAGGCGTGGCGCCCATGGAGCGGTAGTTGACGATCTCGGCCGGTCGCTGGGCCGGGAGCAACGCGATGGTGAAGACGGCCGCGAAGCCGGTCCCGATCAGGCTGATGACCTGGCGCGAGTGGGCCAGGGCAACGAGCCGCCGATCGACCGCCTCGAGCGAGGCCCGCCCGGTTGCCGGGTTCGCACCCGGCCTCAGCCGGATGAAGATGGCGTTGGGCCCCGAGAATGGACCGAACGAGTCGAGGATGGACGACGCGAGCACGGCCGTGGAGAACAGTGCGCCGGTGCTCATGGACGCGTGCTCGCTCAACGTGTCGCCGATGGTCGGAAACGTGGCCGTTCCGACGATCTGAAGCCGGACCGCCCCGACGCCGTCGCCCTGGACCACGACCGTGCTGCCAATGTGCTTGTGCAGCTGGGCCAGGGTCGCGGTGCCGAGAACGACCTGGTCGCTGCTGGCTAGGCCGTGGCCGGCCAGGATCGGCGGGCCGATGGGCGAGCCTGGCCGCTCAGCCAATCCCGGGACGGTCTGTCCGTTGATCTCGGGGGTGACGAAGTAGACGCCGGTGGCGGCGGCCACCGAGCGGTCACGCGAGAGCAGCTGGTCGGCCAGGTGCGCCGGGACCGGCCCGTATCCGTCGATAGAGAAGAAGGCATAGTTGAAGTTCCATCCGTAGAGCGATGGGTGCGACGCGAGGGAGTCGAGGCTCGCCCCGAAGGTGAGCGTCGCGGTCAGCACGATCAGGGCCAGGATCGTCCCGACGATGGTCGGGCGCACCGGCACGGCGCTGCGTCCCCGTCCCGACTCGAGCGCGTGACGCAGGCCCATCACCCCGGGTGCCGGGAGTCCGGCCGTCATCGCCATCCGCACGACCGCCGATCCCCGCTCGGCCGTCTTTGGGCACGTCGACCGGCGATGCGGGGCCAACCGGCCGGAGATCAGCGCCGCGGCGCCGCCCAAGATAAGCACTACCACCAGCACCCCGAAGCCGAGGACCGTCCAGTCGAAGTCGACTCCCGGGGACGGGTCGACCACCCTCACCGGTCCGAACAGGGTGAGCGGCGACAGGCCGATGGCGGTGGCACCGGCCAGCAGACCTCCGACCACCACGGCCACGGTGATCCCGAGCAATCCGTCGGTCGTCGTGACGAGCGGCCCGGCGCCGAGTGACCGCAGCACGTCGACCTCGTCGACGTTCGCGTGGAGCTGCCTGGAGATGATCTGGACGGCGATGAGGATCGCGGCCAGCGCGGCTATTACGCCGAAGACGCCGAGGGCGATGGCCTCGGGCCCGATCGCCCGCTGGGCTTCGGTCTCGAAGACCGAGGAGACGTAGGCGTTGGACCCGCCGGTCTCGGGGTGGGCCGCGGCGAGACCTGCGTACTCCCCGGCGACCGCGCTGTCGTACCGGGCCCCGCCGACGAGCTGGATGCCCGAGTAGATGCCTTCCAGTTCGGTCGTCCCGAGCGACCGGGCCAGGGCGGGAGTGCCGAGGAGGAACCCGGTCCGAGACTTGTCGATGTCGTCCTGGACGACCTGATGGTTGAAGACGACCACGCCGACCACCCTGAGGTCGAGCCGCTTGACCAGTGGGAACAGGTTCGAGGTATTGGTCGCGTCGAGGCCGATCGAGACATGCGATCCGACGTGGAGGTGCAACAACGTGGCCGCGGTCGGGCTGATCACGATCTGGTTGACGCTGGCCGGGTTGGCCAACCGACCCTGCACGAGCGTCACCCGATCCATGTCCGAGAAGAGGCCGTCGCGGCTGGCCACGAACTCGGCCCCGGTGATGAGCACGGTGCCGGCGCCGCCGCTCGGCGTGAGGGTCAGCGCGTTGTACTGGTAGGCCGACTCGACCCTGCGGACGTGGGCCAACCGGCCGGTGGCTGCGATAAAAGACGAGACGTTGTCGGGGAGGTTGTTCGGGTTGACCAGCAGGTCCGACGGGTTGGTGCTGGCCAGGAACTGTGGGTAGGACGACTCGGTCCGCCGGGCCCCGATGAGCGACGCCATGGCGAGCCCGCCCACCAGGGCGACCAGGACGATCACGCTGATGTAGCCGCTCCGCCGCGCCCGGAGGGTGGTTCGGAACCGGTAGGCAGAGAGTCTGAGAACCCTTCGGCTCACGATTGGACTCACGCTCCGATGGTTGGCCGATCGGCGGCCGACCAGCTGCTTTGACCGCCCCCACGAGTCTGGCCGAAGGCCCTGTGTCGACCAAGGGCGTCAGCTAGTTGCGGTCACGGGGTGCAGGCACCACCGGGATCGGCGAGATCCGGGCGAGGGTCGCTCAACCGCCGGCGCCGGATGCTGACCCAGCGCTGGTTCCCCCACAGATGGACTGGCCCTTCGTCGAGTTGGTGCAGACGGCCGTGGCAAGTCCGTAGGAACGCTTGACGAAGTGCGCCGACCCGAGGACACCGGGGCTCTCACACACGAGTGCGGGGCGATCCCCGTCGATGAGGCAGGTGGCGGCGCTCAAATAGTTCGCCGTGGCGACGATGTCCATGGTGACCGGATTGGTGGGATCACTCAGATCGGTCGCGATCTGTTCCCGGCTGAGTCCGTGAAGTACGGAGGGGTCGAAACTGGACTGGGAGATGACGACTCGATTGCCGAAGTCCAAGAACGGCAGATACCCAGGATTGGCCGGAAAGTATTTGGCGGTGGTGTAGCGGTCGTCGAGCGTCGCTTCCTCGCGCGTGGGCCTCTCTAGCGGCGCGTAGTCGCCGTTCGAGAGCTTCTGGTTGCTGAGAATCTCCTTGGTCCGTATCGTCACATAGGGACTCGAATACGTTGCCCGCACGAAGGTGAATGTCTGGGTGGACGGGTCAATGTCGTTGGCGGAGGATTGGTTGACGCCAAGTCCCGACCAACTTCCGAACCTCGACATCGCGATGATGAAGGCCCACCGCTCGGCAGCGCAGTAGGGACAAGGCTCGGCTCCTTCGTAGTAGATGCCTGGCTTGCCGTTGAAGGTCAACGGACTCTGCCCCTTGAGGATTACCGGGGCCAGGACGGTGGGCTGGAGGCTCACCGCGTTGAACACCGTTTCGGGGAGATGGGTGATGGTCCCCACGATCGCCGTCGGTGCCGCCTGCCAAGGGTCGGCCGTGCTGGACCCGGCCGGGCTGAGACCCCATCCGAACACCGATGCGCACAACGCCAGGCTCGCGGCGCAAGGGAAGAGGGCCGTCCCTTTTCGAAGCAGTCTCACTGAATCCACCTTGAGCCCTTGGTCGCCGCCAATCTAGGTGTTGGTCGGGCAGAGGTTCGGGGAGGTGCCGTTGGGCGTGGACGTGATCGCCCAGGACTGCCAGATCCCTCGGGGCTGTATTCGGGGCAGCGATGGGCGGCCTAGCGCCGGTTGACGTTGCCAGCGTCGACGGGGATGACGGTGCCAGTTACGTAGCGGGCTTCGTCTGAGACAAGCCAGGCGATGGCATTGGAGATGTCGATCGGGTCGACTGCTTCGACGGGCATGGCGTTGAGTAGGGACCCGGCAAGCTCGGGGGAGTGCTCGAGTATGGCCTTCACATTGCCGCCACCCGCCATCGGCGTGCGGACCGTGGTCGGTGCCACGGTGTTGACCCGGATCGAATGCGGCGCAAGATAGTTGGCCCAGGATCGCATCAGCCCGATGACTCCATGTTTGGCGGCGATGTAGCCCAAGGTCCCCGGGTAGTTGATGCCCGGCCCGATCAGCCCTCCGGTGGAGCTGGTCAGGACGATCGCCCCGCCCTCGCCTTGTTCGATCATGGTTGGGATGGCGACACGGCCTGTGTTCCAGACACCCTTGAGGTTGACGTCGACGACTTCGTCCCACTGTTCGTCCGGGGTGGTGTCTCCGCCCGGGCCAATGCCCGCGTTGGCCAAGACGATGTCGACCCGACCGAGCTCCCTGACCCCGTCGTCGAGGGCCTCCTGGAGTGTTGAGGCGTCGCGGACGTCGGCCTCACGGGCGACGATGCGTCGCCCAAGCGATTCCACTTCCTTGACCGTCTGCTCGAGGTCTTCTGGCGTGGACATCGCATACCGCACAGCCTTGAGCTGCTTGCAGATGTCGATCGCGATGATGTCGGCTCCTTCTTCGGCCAGGCGTAACGCGTGGCTGCGGCCCTGACCGCGGGCCGCTCCAGTGATGAATGCGACCTTGCCGTCAAGCTTTCCCATCGTCCCTCCTCATACCTCGATATTTGCTGTGATCAAGGAGGTGCGGGAACTCACAGTGCCTTCTTGATCACTCAAGCTGACCGACAAGTCCTCGCATCCCCGCTTCGTCGATGTCCCGAAGACAGCACCAAATGACCCCCTTCGACCCTCCCTCTTCGTAAACCGCTTCAGGATCACTAGCCAGGCCCACCGTCCCTGACTGCCTGGTTAATTCGCCGACACTTCGGGCACCACGCAATCGGTACATCTTCATCCGAGGGATGAACCAGCGACCGGCAGCTGGCACATCTCCAGATCACAGGTGACTGTGACTCAGTATCGGACACCAGAGTCCTTCCTCCGAACACCAAGTTAGCCTTGGCCTCCTCGATAGCGCAGCTCAGCGTGGCGGAGCGCCCGGCTTCGTGGGCCCCGGCGGGCCGGCACTGCCCGTCTCTCGCACCGCATCTGAAGTCTCCTACATGACCCATCCTTGTGCTTCGTGACGCAGTGTCGTTCTGTGAGCGACCACTGCCCGTCACTAGGCATCTCGGATCAGATAGACCAAGGTACGTTTCACCAGGGACTGCGATCGTTTGCACAAGGTGATCCGCTCCCGGAGTCGGGACATCCGGTCCGCCGAGAGAGATTGTGAGGGGGAGTGACAGTAGATGACCGTCTGAATCTCGCAGGTCGGGTCGCGATCGTGACCGGCGGCGGCACCGGCATCGGCGCCGCAACCGCGACGTTGCTCGCACGTCACGGCGCCGAGATTGCAATAGCGGCCCGGACCCTTGCCGATCTTGAAAAAACGGCCCTTGCCATCGAGTCGGAGTCCGGGCGTCGCTGTCTGGTAGTACCGACGGACGTCAAGGTCGAGGAACAGGTGGTGGCGATGGTCCAGCGAACTGTGGACGAACTGGGACGCATCGACATCCTTGTCAACAACGCAGGCGGCACTCGAATGGGTCCACTGAGGTCACTCCCAACGAAAGCATGGAATGCGATCTTCGACCTCAACGCCAAGTCGGCGTACATCGCCACGCGCGAAGCGGGGAGGTACTTCCTTGAACAGGGTTCCGGAGTAATCGTGAACGTCTCGTCGGACGCCGGTGTGCACGGCATAAAGGGCGGGGCACACTACGCCTCTTCAAAGGCAGCACTTCAGATGTTCACGACAGTGACCGCGGCAGAGTGGGGCCGGTACGGTGTCCGCGCCAACTGCATCGCAGTCGGCGCCGTCGCGTCGGAGCGCGCGGTTGAGGCCTGGAAGGTGGCCGGCATTGATGAAGCCGGCTTTGCCAGTGCGATTCCTCTCGGGCGCCCCGGTCGACCCGACGAGGTGGCGTGGGCCGTTCTCTTCCTTGTCAGTGACGCTGCCTCCTACATCAGTGGTCAGACGTTCTCAGTCGACGGCGGGCCGAACCTGGGTGGCATCGATGACACCGGGGTTCCGAGTCGTTCGTGAGGAGCCCCTGGTCGGATTTGGTCCCCACCACGGGTCGGAGGCAGTGAGGGAGATCGGAGCACGCGCAGTCGATGGCCGGCTTCCCCGCTCCCCCACATGCTTGCTCAACGGGGCGTCGTTTGGAGACCAGGACCGGCAGCTTCCTTACTCGGGGTCCAAGGTCGGACGCGAGTCGGGCGCGGGATCAGAAGGACGGGTAACGGAGTCGCCGTCGGCGCCTGTGGGCGTGGAGGTCGCCCGGCTGTCGGGCACCGAGTCCGAGGGCATGGAGGTCGCCCGGCCGTCGGGTGCATGCGACACCGATCCCGTGGTCACCAGGCTTCCTGACGCGACCGCCCCGGTCGCGGCCAGGACAAGATCAACGTCGGCGGCTTGGCCGGCTTCAAGGGGGTCCTCGTCCACCACGACGATGCGCGCCATGAGGACGCCCTCTTCGTAGTCGTCGGGCTCCTCGGTCGGGGCCGGGGTCAAATATCCGATGGCGAACCCGATCACGCTGGCCACGACCAAGACCGCCACCCAGTGCCCTGGACCGGGGGCGAAGATCCCGAAGGCCGACATGGTGAAGATCAGGACCAGGCCGACGCCGAAGCCGGGGATGAAGAAGCGGACCGCCCGTCGCCAGCGGTTCTGGGGCAACGCCTGGCGGGCGAGGGCCAAGAGTGTCAGTAGCAGCGACGACACCGTGAGAACGAGCACCACAAGGCCGAACAGGCCGTAGAGCGACGTCAGCGAGCCGTGCACCTTGGTGACCAGGGTCTGACTCAAGATCGTCGCCCCGGAAGCACCGAGGATGCTGACGGAGGCGACGATCAGGCCGGTTGCCTGACTGCCAATGCTCGTCATCGAGATGGGGAACGTCAGCTTTCGGGTGGCCCCTGCTGGGACGTTGAGCACCACCGCGCTGTCGTAAGAGAACAGCGGCAGATCGAGCACGTCTCCCTCGAACCGGACCGTCCGGATGTGGAGAGCCGATCCGCCGTGGTTGGTCACCTCGATCTCGACGATGACGGGCTGACTGGGGACCAGCTGGACGGGCTGGGCGTCCGAGGACTCGAGAGCGGCTCGGCCGTTCACGATGACCGTGAGGCCGACGCTGCCGGTGGCGCCGGCGTTCGGAGCCGACACGGTCAGCGCAAAGAGAGCGACCGCGAAGAACGTCGCGAGCACGACCGTGACCCGCGCTGTCGGACGGGCTCGATGCCTGCCGGTTGGACACGATCCGATCGGCGACGCCAGAAGACGTTCGAACGATGGGCGAGTCATGCGGTCGCCTGGGGCTCGGCGAGACGCCGGCTGTCGAGGGTTGCCCGACGGCGTGCGACCAGGACGAGACGGTTCGCGTGGCGGCGAGCCCGTGTGCGGGCGCCGATCTGGACCCCGGCCAGGCCGGCCAGGAGACCCGCGATCAACCCGACGGCAGCCGGCAGGATGAGCGAGGCGATCGTCGGCGAGTCGACGTTCAGCAGCCAACCCCAGAGCGCAGCGGCTACGCCACCGAATGCCCCCACGACCGCCAGCCCGGCGACGGACGAGCGGTGATTGCGTCGGCGTCCGCTTCGGAGCGTCCGGAGCAACGACTCGGCGTAGGCCGCGCACAGCAACAGGAGGACGATGGCGACGATGCCGATGAAGGTGGCGAAGGGCGTGCGCGCCGCCTGTACTCCAAACTCGTCGCTGACCGTGCCCTTCGGGCCACTGAGTGCAAGGTTGGCCGTCAGCTTGCCGCCCACGATGTAACGGCCGGCGCTCGCGTCCACGGTCGTCCGCCAGGCTCCCGAGCGGAACGCGAACGGCAGCGAGGTCGCATGGACCATCGGGACGCCACCCATTGACAGCGTGAGGCGCGCCGACGTCGGTGGACCACTGCGACCTGGGGCGTTGTGGACCACGATCGAGGTCGGATCCTCCAAGTTGAGCCGGACCCGTCCGGCAGACGGATCATGGCCGGCGACACTCACCGTGCCCGCAGCAAGCACCGGTCGAGGGGTGGAGGACCCCACGCCGAGCAGCCCGAAGACGATGGCGAGGGCGGCCAGGATGCCGCTCGACCAGGCCAGCACTCGTGGGAAGGCGGGTATGTCCACGGGGGTGCGGCGGAGCGGCATCAGGTCGGAGAGGACCAGATCTTCGCCGGCGCCACCCGCCGCGTGCAGGTCGACCACCGGCCGGACCACGCCAGAGTCCGCAGCGGACTGGGCGGGAGCGGTCCCTTTCCGGGTGCTCTCCAGGATGGGGCCGGGATCGCGCAAGGAGACCCGCAGGCCCTCCGTCCAACTCGGTCCCCAGGTCGCCGCGGCCTCTTCCCCGATGGCCACGCCGAACTCGAGCGCCGACTGATAGCGGTCAGCGGGAGTCCGGGCCAGGGCCCGCATCACCACGTCGGCTATGCGCGCGGGCACGTTCGGATTCATGGTCGAGAGCGGGATCGCGTCTTCGTTGACGTGCCGCAAGATGATCGCCATGGCCCCCCCGTCGTCGCGATAGGGGAGACGTCCCGAGAGCAGCTCGTAGAGCAGCACTCCCGCCGCGAAGACGTCGGTAGGTGGCCCGAGATCGACGCCGCCCGCCTGTTCGGGAGCCATATACGCCGGCGTGCCGAGGAGCTCGCCATCGGGGGTCGCGAGGGCGTTGTCCTCGCCGAAGAGCCTTGCGATTCCGAAGTCGGCGACCTTCAGAATGTTCTGCTCCCCGATGAGGATGTTCTCGGGCTTCATGTCCCGGTGCAGCACGCCGTGCTGATGCGCGCTGTCGAGGCCGGAACACGTGACGAGCGCGATGGCGCACGCGGTGCGTTGGTCATAACCCTCGTTCACGAATTGGTGCCAGACCGTTCCGCCGGCGAGCCGCTCCATCACGAGCGCGCAAGTCTCGTCGTGCTCGACGTAGTCGTAGATCGGCACGATGTGCGGATGGGAGAGCGATGCGAGGACCTGCGCTTCGGACAGGAACCGTGTCCGGACGGTCTGGTTCGCCACCAGCCCGGGTGCTAGCTGCTTTATCGCGACCTCTCGACCGAGCTGTCGATGGCGCCCAGCGACGACCACGCCGAATGCGCCCCGACCAAGTTCACCGCCGATCTCGTACGCGGGAAGTGCGCCCGCCAGTGCGCGCGACTGGGTCGTCCATAGCCTCCGCCTTACCGAGCCGTCGGGCCGACGATGCCCGTCGTTTCGCCAAGGCGCGAAGGCGCGATGACCCGCCGCTCCAGTGATCTCGAGAACGTCATGGTTCGAGGTCGTCGGTCGCCGGGCGCCTGCGCCGGCGCACCAGGGTCATGAATTGTCCTCGAAGAAGGACGAAACCGAGGAGCACGAAGACACCGAACGTTGCGGCACCCGCCTCAGGTGCCGTCAGCGTCGAGGTGACCACGAAGCTGAGGACCGTGGATAGCTCGGTTGGCCCACACGTGGCGGTCACCTTCTGCTGGCCGGTGAGGGACCTCCCTGGGCTGATGGGGGTGGAGAAGGCTCCCTGATCGTTCGCGGTAGTGGATGCGACCGGCTTGTCGCCGACGGTGACCGTCACGGCCGAGCCCGGGGGGCATCCGTCGCCGCTCGCGACAGTCGACCCTCCGGGTTTCAGGACGGCCGGTGCGAGAAGCAGATGGGCGCAACCCCCAGAATTCACAACTGCGCCGGTGGCGGCGGTGTCGCCGGTCGACCCGGTCGCGACCACTGTGTGGAAGCCGGGCTGCGCCTGCGATGGGACCTCGAAGTCGAACGAGAACGAACCGTTCGATTCGACCAAGGCCTTCTCGTTGAGATCGGTCCCGCTGAATTCCACCGTCACGGTCTCACCGGGCTTGAAGGCTGCGCCCGAGACGATGAGGGTGCTACAGGGTTGGACCAGGCTCGAATTCAGACCCAGCGTCGTGAGGTTGTTCGGTCCGTATGCGAAGGCGGAAACAGGCGCGAAGAACAGAAGGATCAGGGCGGCGATCAGCGAGGTGAGACCGATCCAACGTATCACTATTGTTCCTCCGAGGTCGGAACGCTACTCCGGTAGACGACAAGCCTCCACAAGGACGCGCGCGCTGGTCGGGCCGAACTGGAGGTGCGCATGTCATCACCCTCCGTCCGGCGATGTATCAAGAGTGCTGAGCACGTTCGCGCCGTCCCGACTCATGACCTCGCCTGGGCGCGCCACGTCGACGACGCCTGACCGAGTCCGCGATGTATCAAGGGTCCTTACGACGTGACCCCCCTGTCCTCCGGCCGCCTTCCTCGAGCAACCGCTCCGGCGCAGCCGTGAGGCGCGCTCCTAGCGCTAACAGAGGGCCAGGTCAGCAAGCAGATACAAGGGAGCGGGAGGCCCTCCACGATGCGTCCCTCAACCGAGGGCCACCCGCGTTCTGACAGCGTCCGCGAAGTCGAGACGCTGCAAGCTGAGCGTCCGCATGGGCGTCGATGCGATCACCGTTGCGGTCCGCGCACCTGATGCAGGAGGGCGATCCCGCCCAACTGATCTCCGTGCGCAGGCGTCCCGATTGCCCGCCGGGCGATCGCGCTTTCCCTGGCGGCGCCGAGTGGCTTCAATTACGTTCCAGCGGGGCCGGGACCGAGAGGGCGCTGTTCTCCGATCGCGGCTGGCCGAGAAGCGAGGAGGAACCCACGACTGAGCGGGATGAACCCTTCGGCTTCGTGACCGTCAACCCCGGATCTCCGGAGGAGACCGAGTACCCGCTGTTCGACCGGCTGTTCGTCGGGCGCGAGTGTGCGGGAGTCGACGACTCTCGCCGCATCATCTTGACGGACGATCTGGCGATCTCCCGCAACCACCTGGAGATTCGGGTCGACTCGAACTCGCAGTCGGCCGTCGTGGTGGACACCTCCAGTAACGGATCGCGCATCAACGGCGTACGGATCGAGCGCTCCGTTGCCGTTCCGCTGAACGACGGGGATCGGATCCAGGTGGGTGGCCGGCACCTTGCCTTCCGGAGCGCCGTGGTGGTGGTCCGCGGGTCCGAACACAAAGTCGCCGGAGCCACGGTGTCGATCGGCGCGCCCATGATGATGGCCATCGTGGTGGGCGACCTCATCAACTTCTCGACCGTTTCCGAGCAGGCCGACCACGCCATGCTGGCGCGGGACGTCGACGTGCTGTACCGGGAGTTGCGGAAGCTGCTCTCTGCACACCGCGGAACGCTCGTCGACTACGTGGGCGACGCCTTCTTCGCCAGCTGGGAGCTGGATGTCGACCCGACTGCGGTCGACAATGCGCTCTCCTTCGTCCTTGCCGCTCAGGACCTCGTGAAGGAATGCACTGCTGGGCTCGAGTTGCGCTACGCGGACGGCAGCCAACTGCGCATGGGGTGGGCGGTCACTCTGGGCACGGCGGTGATGCGCCTCATGCCGGGGGCAGTGACGATGGCGCTCGGTGACGTGGTGAATGTCGGATTCAGAATCGCGAGTCTCGCGGGGCGAGAGCATCGCTCATCGATCCTCGCGACCGAGGCGGTCCAGGCCTCTGCGATGGGACCCATCGCGTTCGGTGAGCCCGAGACCGTGTTGGTGAAGGGCCGGGTGGGCGAGGTAACGATCTACTCGGTCTCACGGAGCTGAGCGGCTCACTCGGCTGGCGACGCAGACAGCGGCAGCGCCGCGCCGAACGCGACGACAAGGTTGGCGGGAGATGAATTCTCGGTGACGGCGTGGGAATTCGGCCGGTGAGGGCAGGTCCGGTTGGAAAGGGCGCCGCTAGCGTCTGCGGCGCGCGGCTCGCGATGGCCTCCTGGCCCATGGAAGCGGCGAGACCGCGTGGAGGCGAGAGTGAAGGTCACCGGACTCTTTAGCAATGCTCAGCGGACCATCGAGGCTCCGGCGGGGTCCGTCGTCTTCAGTGAGGGCGACGAGGGCGAGGAGATGTTCGGAATCGTTGACGGCGAGGTCCAGCTCCTCGTCGACAACAATGTGGTCCGAACGCTCGGCCCCGACGACATCTTCGGCGAGATGGCGCTGATCGACTCCGTAGCTCGCTCAGCGACGGCCGTCGCGTCCAAGGACAGCGTGCTCGCCGTGATCAACAAGCACCGCTTCCTCTTCCTCGTCCAAGAGACGCCGATGTTCGCCCTGCAAGTGATGTCGGCCATGGCCGATCGGTTCCGCGAGGACGCCCAGTAGCAGCTGGCAGGCCGACCGCGGTCGAGCGCCGTGCCCTGACGGCGAACCGGAATCGAGAGACTCGTCCCAGGGGTTGCGAGGGGTCGCGAACTCAGGCCGACGGCGCCTCCCCGTGATACTCGGCGTCGGTCACGTGTTCACCCCACTCTGGATCGCCCTCGGACACGGCGAGATGAGTCATGAAGTGATCGGGTGCGCCGCCGTGCCAGTGCCACTCGCCTCCTGGCGTAAACACAGTGTCACCGGCCCTGATGGTGACAAGGGGTTCGCCCCGGGACTGGATGCACCCTTCACCCTCGGTGACGTGGACGGTCTGTCCGATCGAGTGGGAATGCCACGCGGTGCGCGCCCCGGGCGTGAAGTGCACCAGTCCGATGGTCAGTGGGGAGGGTCCGTGCCCCCAGGCCACAGCGTCGATCCACACCTCACCGCTGAACCGTTCGTCAGGGCCCCTGGCGGTCGGACTCTTGGGTTGCAGTTCCATGCTCGTGTCCCCTTTCTCGTCCCGGTCGATGTGGCACCGCCCGGACGGTCGGTACCACACACTGACGCGCTAGAACGTGGGCATGGCAGTCCTGCTCAATCACACGATTGTTTGGTGCCGGGACAAGGCGGCTTCGGCCTCCTATCTGACCGACACGCTCGGGTTGGAAGACGCGAAGCCTTGGGGTCCGTTCATGGTCGTCGAAATGGGCAACGAGGTTTCGCTCGACTACCACGAGGCGGATCGCGACTCCGAGATCACCTCTCAGCACTACGCCTTCATCGTCACCGAAGACGTGTTTGATGTGGCCTTCGCGAGGATCGAGTCCAAACAGGAATACTGGGCTGACCCTGGTCTCCAGCGTCCGCGGGAGGTCAATCACAACGACGGGGGTCGCGGGGTCTACTTCAAGGACCCCGATGGTCATCTGCTCGAAATCATCACTCGGCCATATGGGAGCGGGGGTTAGTCGCCGACACATGTGCCTCGTCCCGGAGGCGAACCAACCTCAGGGTCGCCTCGAACTCACACCGGGCCACCCCAGTCCCTTCCCGACGCTTCGCCATGAGCAGCGATCGTCGTTGAAGAGTCAGACCGGCGCTTCTAGTCGTAGGCGCGGCTGGTGCTGCGGCGGTCGGTGCTCGCTCAGCTCGCCGAGAAGGTCGTCGCGGCGTGCGCGCCATGCTGGGTCGTTCCACCGATTCACTTGCTGGGTGGGGTCTTCACTGGTCGAGTAGAGCTCGCCTTCGGAGCCGTCGTGGACGGTCCCACGGTCATATGCCGTGCAGACGAGACCCTCTCGGAAGACCGTGCGCAAGTGCACGTCCACCCCGAAGAGCTCGCTATCCCAGCCGGTAAAGACCTGGTCGAACCCGCGTGACTCCGCGTCGAGGTCGTCCGAGGGGAGGCGACGACCTTGGAGCCATGCGGGAGGCTCGACGCCGGCAATGGCGCAGAACGTCGGAGCGAGGTCGACCAGCCCGACCGGCCGTTGGACGACGGCCGCTGGCATGGCCGCCGACGGCGCCGGCCGCCACACGAGCGGGAGTCGTAGCAAGGAATCCACGTGATAGGGGCCCTTGAAGAGGAGCCCGAAGTCCCCCTGCAGCTCGCCATGATCGCTCGTGAAGACGATGTCGACGTCGTCGGCCCAGCCCCGCTCGGCGACCCGGCGCACCACGCGGCCCAATGCCTCATCGATCAGCTCGCACTCGACCGCGTTCCGGGCGTTGACCTCGCGTACTTGGTCCGTGGAGAGAGTTGCGGGGACCCAGTCGGCCGGGGCCTCGTAGTTCGAAACGAGCTCGCCGTCGTACCACAGACGCCAGTGGCGGGGCTTGGCGTCGATGATGCGCTCTCGGTCCTCGGCTCGCTCCGGGTAGCCCTCGGGGAGCGGAACCTCGCGCCAGTCGATCCGGCCCACCTCCGACTCGGGCGGATCCCAGGGGTGGTGGGGGTCAGGAAAGCTCATCCAGCAGAACCAGTCGTCGTCGGGCCCCAGTGAGTCGAGCCATGCGATCGTGCGGTCCGCCACCCAGTCGGTGTGGTACCAAGCCCGGTCGACGTGGTTGACCTTGACCTGGGGGGCCTCGGTTTGGCCGCCCGTCTCGGCGCTCACCTCGAAGGACAAGTTGAGCGCCCGGTAGAAGGAGCTGACCACCTCGGGGTGCTCGCGAGCCAGCCACCGGGCGTAGTGGAGGAGCCCGATGCTCCCGTGCGACGCGAGCTCCAGGTGCTCGAACCCCCGGTGTGAGCCCGTCGGCGGCCGGGTGCCGAGCACCCCCTGGGCATTTTCGGGGAACCGGACGAACGGGTCCAGGAACGGCTCGAAATGCGCCTTGCCCACGAGGGCGGTGCGATAACCGTGTAGCCGTAGCTCCTCGGCGACCGAGGGGGCGTCGATGGGGAGCGGGACCCCGTTCATCCAGACGCCGTGGGTCGCCGGGTACTGGCCCGTCAGCATGGTCGCCCGGGATGGCATGCAGACGACCGACTGGGGATGGGCCCGTTCGTAGCGGATGCCCTGGGTCGCCAGCGCGTCGATCACCGGCGTGCGGGCCAGGGTGCCGCCGTTGCACCCCAGCGTGTCGTAGCGCTGTTGGTCGGTCGTGACGAAGAGGATCTTGCGGCCCATGTCAGGCGGTGAGGATCTCAATCAGATGGTCGAGCGCCGCCCCCGCCGCCCCCGCGATCATGAGCGCGAGCGCGGCTGGCTCGGCCTCGGTGGTGTAGTCGACGAGGCAGTGCTCATCGTCGAGCTCGCGAACCTCCACCGTGCCGAGGTGGAAGGTGCAGATGGGAAGCCGCAGTTCGGACTGGAACCGCCGCTGGTCGGGATCGATGGCGACGATGCGCTCGGGGATCCGCTGTCCAGCGCCGTTGGTGATGATCCTTTGGTCTCCGTCCACCGTCGAGTCCGTGATGCCGGGGAACCACTCCTGGATCCGGGCAGGGTCACCGACGAGCTCCCAGACCTGGTCAGCGGGTCGCGCGATCTGGACCTCGTGGCTGATGGTTGCCCTCTTGCCCAATGGAGACCTCCGTCTTGGCTCGTGAACCGAGCTGCGGTCCCATGAGCGGCCGCCACTTGTGCGCAACCGTAGTTGACGTCCGGGGGCCGGAGCGATTTGATTGGACATTCGTTGGCCCGTCACTTGTGCCCGGGAGCCCCATGACATCGGAATTGATCTTGGACTCGCTCCAGCGGCGGATGAAGGCCCTGCACTCGCTCTACACCGACGCTCTCGCGACGATGGACCTCGAGCAGGTCAACCACTTCGAACGCGAGGGCGTCGTACCGATCGCGTTCAGCCTGTTCCACATCGCGAACATGATCGACGCGTCCTTCATGCTGATGACCGGGACCCCGCCCCTCTGGAACGAGGAGTGGGAGGCTCGGGTGCGCCCGGCGATCGCCGACCACGGGAAGCGCCGCAGCGTGGCGGAGATGGTGCACCAGCGCATTGGCGACTACGAGGCCTTCCAGGAGTACCTCCACGCGGTGTTCGCCCGCGTCGAGCGGTGGCTCGACGATCTCGACCCCGTCGAGCTGACCCGTGTGGTCATCGAGCGGCCGTTCCCGGAACAGATCGCGAGTACCTACAGTGCCCGCGTGGCGGGACCCGACGGGATCACGCTGCTCGACGCGACCGAGTGCTGGATCTACCAGCACGGCCTCCGTCACATGGGTGAGATCGAGCTCGGGCGCGGCCTCGTCGGGCTCAGGGGGATGACCTCGTGAGCCGCAGGGCTACCCTTCGAGTCTTCGACACCGAGACGGGTTAGTAGTTCCCGGCCAGGTCCCGTCGGCCGGCCTGGCTGGCCATCGACGCGTGCCGCAGGATGTTCCGGGCCATGGACGACTCCTGCTCGGCGGCCCGCTCCTCGTAAATTCGGATCCGCGCCGCGTGTGCCTGAGCCGAGTCGGGGTTGGCGATGACTGCCGCCTCCACCAGGTGGCAGGCCAGCCGATGGTCGCCGGCGTCGGCCAGCTCGAGAGCCCGCCCGATCACGGCACCGACACCTCCCGCCAGCCCCACCCAGGCGCGGGCCTGCTCGACGCGCGGGGCGGGGAGCAGGTTGTCCGGCTCGCCGTCGTACCAGCCTCCGTAGCGCCGCCAGACGTTGCGGACCAGGAACTGGGGGTGGTCGTAGACCGGGCGAAGATAGGGCTTGTCGCGCAGGTGCTGGGGGACCGTGACCTCGTGGATCGCCCGGTCAAGTGTGCAGCCCTCGTTCATGAGGGCGAGGGTCTGGTCCTCGATGGAGTCGAGCAGCTCAGCGGTGTCGGTCAGGGCGACGTGGATGCGGTCCGCCCCGAAGATGGGAAGCCCGTGCCCCGACACCATGACCTCGGCGCCGAGCGCGGCCATGGTGCGCAGCGCCACCGCCCAGTCGCTCAGATAGCGCTGCACCTTCTGCGGGTTGCCGGCGTTGGGGACCGAGTAGACGAAGAGGTCCCCGGGGTGAAGCAGACCAAGCTCGGGCACGAAGGTCCAGGTCGCATCGTCGGTCTCGCCCCGGGCGTGGTGCAGCTCGACGGTCATGCCCCCCTGCGCGACCGTCATGGCGCCCGTGTAGGTCACGTCGGGACGCCGAAAGTCCGTCGGCCAGGAGAAGGTGTCGAGGGGCAGCCCGAACTGGCGCTTGTTGATGGCGGTGTTCCACCCGTGTGTGCGCTGGTAGCGGTCGAAGTGCGTCGACATGGCCTCGTGGGCGTAGACCACCGGAGGCGACCAGCCCCGCTCCGTGGACTCCTGTTCGAAGCTTCGGGTGCCGAAGACGTGGTCGATGTGGTGGTGGGAGAAGACCGCCATGGCCAGGCGGGCGTTCGGCCGCCACCGCCTGATGCCGTCGAAGACGATGCCGGCGTCGTACGGTCCGCCGGTGTCGAGGCACAGGAGGCCGTCGCCGGTATCGACCGCCGTCACCGATGCGACGCTCTTCAGATAGAGCACCCCGTCCAGGATCTCCTCGGCCTCCCGGGACGCCACGGGCCTGACCGGGTGATGCTCGAACACCAGGTCGCCCTCGCCCCGCCAATGACGCTCGGCAAGCTCTCGGATGGTCGGTTTGGGCATGGGCGCTCCTCGTCGGCTCGGCGCCAAGAAGGTTCCTACAGCACCGTGACCTCTGTCACCTGGGCGTGGCTGCCTCGGGCCGCAAGTTCAGGGGGCTGGGGCCGTTCCTCTTGCAATGGGACGCTTCGGGGGAATGCTCCTTGCACGGGTCCTCGGGCCCGTGCGGCGGGTTGGCGCCCGGGCCTTTGGTCCGGGAGCTCGCTTGGCGTCCAAGGCCTATCGCTCGGCGTGGGGCCAGCGCCTGCAGTGGCCACTGGCTGTTCTCGGTGTCGGTGCCCTTGTCGCGGTGATCGTCGGCCCGGTGATCTCGAGCTCAGCGCCGAGTGGTCAACACCAGACCCTCTCGGCTTCGGCGTGGCCGGGGCTCACCCACAAGACATCCTCGAGCCCCGACCTCGCCACCACACCGAACAATCTGGTGCCGGCGTGCGCTGGTTCAGGGCCCGTGCAGCAGGAGGCCGGGGTATTTTCGCGGCGCTCCACGATCGTCCTGACCGCTCTTCTCTCCTCTCTCGCGGTGACCGGGGTGTCGCCGACCTACGGGCCGATCACCGGCGGGACGCCGGTCACGATCACCGGCTCGGGTTTCACCGGCGCCACGGCGGTCACCTTCGGAGCGGTGCCTGCGCTCACCTTCGACGTCGTCTCGGACACCGAGATCACGGCGACCTCACCGCCGGGTGCCGGAACGATCGACATCCACGTCCTCGTGCTGGTTGGGCTCAGCCCGAGCACCTCGGCCGACCAGTACACCTACACGGTGCCCCCGACGCCGACCCTGCCCTCGGTCCCGGGGACCCCCTCGTCACCGGTCTCGGGCACCGGCGGGTCCGGCTCCACGTCGTCGTCGGGCACAGGCGGCGGGACGTCGAGCACGGGTGGCACCAGCACTTCGAGCACCTCCAGCAGCTCCGGCACGACCGGCGGGTCGACGACCACGCGGACGACGACCCCCGTCCCCACGGTCGCGCCGGGAACGACCGACCCACCCGCCATGAGCCTTTCGGGTGGGGGCGTCATCCCGAACGACGGTTTCGGGACCGACGGACAACTCGGCTGTGACCTCGTCGACAACGAGACCGGCGCGCCGGTGACCGGCGAGACCATGGCCCAGCAGCGTGCGGTGCAGATCGCGCTGTCCTATATCGGGACGCCGTACCTGTGGGGTGGCGAGTCTCCCCAGGGGTTCGACTGCTCCGGCCTGGTGCAGTTCGTCTACGCCGCCGTTGGAATCCAGCTGCCGAGGACCGCCCAAGACCAATACGACACCGGTCCTGCGGTGGCCCCGGGCCAGACCGTGGTGCCCGGTGACCTGGTCTTCTTCGGCGGAGGGCCCGACGACGTCACCCACGTCGGCATCTTCGTGGGCAACGGCGTCATGGTCGACGCCCCGCACACCGGCGCCGACGTCCGCCTCGACCAGGTGAACGGGTTCGAGCCGATCGTCGGGGTCACCGACCCGGGCCAGTAGTCGCCTCCACCATCGGTCGTCGCGCGGTTCCTTAGGGCGTCCGCGCTCCGGCTCGCCATCTCGCCGATGGCGGGCGTGTCCAGCAGATCGTGCGGAAGAAGCTCTCCCTTGACACCGGCGCGACTGTTCTGTCGAATGCGTCGTTGGCGATTGGCTGTCCAATGAAGCACCCTGATGACCCGACCGTGTTCGCATGCCCGCAGGCGTGAGCCGCGCCCGCAGGTCAGTGGCGTCGCGCCGTGGACGCGGTTGGTCCCGAACACTTCGGATCGCTGTCTCAACGGCGGTCTCGGTCGGAGCCTCGTTCGCGATGACGGGCGCCGGTCAACCGGTCGCGGGCGTGACCAGGAATGTCCGCCTGGATGACCCGTCGGCCTTGGCGGTCTCCCCGGATGGCGACCTCCTCATCGACAATCAAGGGACCAATCAGATTCTTGAGCGCTCCCGGAACGGGGCTTTGTCGGCGTTTGCAGGGGACGGGAGGACCGGGCAGGCAGGGGATGGTGGCCTGGCAACCACCGCCGAGCTCGATCAGCCGGGGGCTCTCGCGGTCTCCCCGGATGGCGACGTCTTTATCGCTGACTCAGGCAACAACCGGATCCAAGAAGTTTCTCCAGCCGGACTGATTGCGACGTACGCGAAGGTCGTCCGCCCGATTGCGCTCGCGGTGGGTCCTTCGAATGTTCTGTACGTTGCGGACGCCGCAGGGGTGCAGTTGGTCGCCCCCAACGGAGCAGTGTCCACAGTGATCCCGGTGCAAACGGTGATGAACGGGGTGATCATTGGGGAGCCGTCGATCGGTGGAACCGAGTTCGCATTCAATCCCGAGGGGATCGCCGTGACTCCGTCCGGCACGGTGTACATCGCCAATTCCTCACCAAAGCTCCTGCTTCAGTACGTGAACGGAGTCTTGAGCTTGGTTGGCGAAACGACGCTGACTCCGACCGGTGGAACCTCGGTCGTGGTGGCCGGACTGACCGCAGCACCGAATGGCTCGGTCCTCGTTGCAGTCCCGAACACCGGACTTGCATTGGTCAACGGGGGCTCCATACGGCCACTGGACGCCGCCGGTCTGCGGGCTGTCGCCAAGCGCATCGGTGGGTTCGGACCATCCGGGGTGGCGGTCGCTCGCAACGGAGCCATCTACACCGACACCGATGGCCTTGGGGGAGCAACCGATCGGCAAACGCTGATCGAGATCGCTCCTGACGGTCGAGCGCGCCTTCTCGTCAACCTCCCCCGGACGAGTGAGACCCGGAGCTAGCGGGCGAGGAGCTGCTTGCCGTTCGTCCCGGCGTTGGAGGAGAGCCAGTCCTCGGAGCTGTCGGCCATCTCGTCCATTCCGATCGGCCCGTCCGGCCGGCCCGCCAGGAACTGGGTGATCACCGGGTCGTCGGTCGCCATCATGTCTTCCTTGCTGGCGAAGCGGACCAGGTGGGATCGGAACAGCACGCCGAGGTAGTCGGCGACTCGCATGACCGACTCGATGTTGTGCGTGATGATGAAGAAGGTCGCCTTCGACTCGTGCTGCATCGCCAGGATGAGCTCGGAGAGGTAGGCGACGCGGACCGGGTCGAGTCCCGAGTCGGGCTCGTCGAAGAGCACGATCTCGGGGTCGAGGACCATGGCCCGGGCGAGCCCGGCGCGCTTTTTCATCCCGCCCGAAACCTCACCGGGCAGCTTCTTCAGGTGGTCGAGCAGGCCCACCATCTCGGCGTTGCGGTAGACGATCTCTGCGATCTGCTTCTCGGAGCGGTTCGTGTGCTCGCGCAGCGGGAAGGCGATGTTGTCGTAGAGGTTGAGCGAGCCGAAAAGGGCTCCGTCCTGGAACAGGACGCCGAACTTGCGGCGGACCCGGTAGACGTCCTTCTCCTGCATGCCGGTGATCTTCTCGCCGTCGACCCAGATCTCACCCCGGTCCGGCTTGAGGAGCCCGACGATGTGCTTCAAGAGGACCGACTTCCCCGTGCCCGAGGGCCCGAGAATGGCGGTGATCTTGCTCTTGGGGACGTCGAAGGTGACGTCGTCCAAGACGGTGTTCGGCCCGAACGACTTGGTCACCCCCCGCAGGGAGATGATCGGACCTCCGGGTTCGATGTGTGGAGAGTCGGCAGGGTCCCGCTGCATACCTTGGGAACGCCCGACGACCGGGCCTCTTGCGGTGCGGTACCTCAGAGCCCGCCCAGGCCCGAGGTCAGGCTGCTGGAGGCCTTCGTGACCGGCGGCGGGAGGGTGACCGGTGGGGTGGCCACCGGGAGCGGCAGCGACCCGACGGCGCCGCCGACAACCTGGTTCAGGGTTTCGGTGGTCTGACTCAGGTTGCTCCCCACCTGGTCGACGACCGTGGACACCGCCGCGGCGGGTGCGGGCGGGAGCTGGCTGTCCGCCTGGCTGACCCCAGCGGCGGCGGAACCGACCGGGCTGCCCGACGAGTCGGTCCCCGAGACAGCGCTGGGGGTGGACGAGCCGGAGGACCCGGAGCCGGTGGCGTTCGGGGTCCCCGCCGGGGTGGTCGCCCCGCCGGTGCTCTGGGGTGGCGTGACTGCTGAACTGGCGCCCGTCGAAATGGCCGAGGGCACCGCGCTCGGTCGCAGCCGGCGGGGTGGCCGGGGTTTTGACGCCGCTCGTGCTCTGCGTCGCGGCGATGCTCGCCAGGGCGACCGTCACCACGCCCGCTGCAGCCAGCCCCTTGGCGTTGACCCGGGAGAGCGCCATCGCAACCTGCGAGGAGCGCCTCGCCGTCCGCTCGAAGAAGCGCCGGATCGCGCCGACGCCGACGAAGATGCCGCCGAGGACTCGCACGCCGGCCAGCTGCGCGTACTCGCGCTTGAGGGCCTGGCGGGCCCGCCAGAGCAGGGTCTCGACGGTCGAGATCTCCACACCCTCGGCCCGCGCGATCTCCTGATAGGAGAGTCCGGCCTCCTCGCGCAGCGCGAGCACGTTGCGATGGCGGTCCGACAGCCTGGTCAACGCCTCGGCAGCGAGCTGGCCATCGAAGGCGGCCATGACCGCCTCCTCGGAGCTCATCGTCGTGGCCGAAGGATCCGCACGCGTCCGTCATTGACGGGCTGGCGGTCGAAGTCCTCGACGGTGCCGTAGCGGGCCCGCCGACGCAGCGCGTCGGTGCAGAGGTTCTTTGCGATAACGGTGAGCCACGGGTAGAAGCGCTGCTCGCCGGAGAACGACGGCAGTGCGCGCCAGGCGCGGAGGAAGGCTTCCTGGGTGACCTCGTCGGCCTCGTCGCGGTCGACCAATCGGCGCACGCAGAAGCGGTGCAAGCGATCGTGGTACTGGGTGTACAGCTCGGCGAAGGCCGCGCCGTCGCCCTCCTGGCACCGCCGCACCAGCGCCCGGTCCCGATCGAGATCGACGTCCCCTCCGCGCGCACCAAAGGAGTGTCGCTGGAGCCTGCTGTCTGCCACCTCTAGGTCCCCCGAAGAGATGCTCACCCTATTTTGTGCGCTACACGCTACCCCGGGTTTTGGCCCCGGAAACCTCTCAACCAGGGGCAGCCCGTGCGTGAGGGTCGCCAAAATGATCTTCGCCAGGTTGGCGGAGATGCGCCGTTCCTCAGGGTGTGAGCGGTGGATCGGTGACCGGCCCGACCCCAATCGCCAGGCTCGCAGCCCCGGCAAAGATCAGAACCCGCGGCTGCCGGTCCCCCAAATGGGTGGCCGCGGTCGATCTTTCCGGGGCTGCACCCCTAATTGTCCCGCCAATCCGCCCTCAAAAGGAGGGCGGATTGGACCTTCGACCGGGGGGACCGGGCACCTCGGGGGCGCAAGTTCGGGCCTCCATCGCCGTTCCCCGCTCACACGGACCGTGGTCGACCGTGGGCAGGAGCCCACGCCGCCACGGCTCCATGGGGACGGGAAGCCTCAGGCAGTGGGGACCGCCGAGAGGACGATGGAACACAGCGCACGCTGCGGCCGGCGGGCCGCATGAGCATCGACGGCCACCCGGTGCGGGGGAACGGGCCCGGACGCACGGCGCGCCCGGTGAGCCCGAGGCCACCCCGCACCGCGGGCGGGTCTCTCAGACCTGGCCCTTCGACCGGTTCCTCGGGCTTGTCCAGGAGACCGGCAACATGTTCGCCATCGCTCTCGACGCGCTCCGGCAGCTCTTCCGGCGCGGCCTGCCGATCTCTGAGTTCTTCGACCAGTGCTGGTTCCTGGCCCGGGTGACCACGCTCCCGCTGATCCTGGTCTCGATCCCCTTCGGCATGGTGATCGCGGTCGAGGTCGGTTCCCTCCTCCAGCAGATCGGTGCACAGTCACAACTCGGCGCCGCAATGGTCCTGGCGGTCGTTCGCGAGCAGGCACCCGTCGCGACTGCGCTGCTCATCGCGGGTGCCGGCGGGTCGGCCATGTGCGCCGACCTTGGCTCCCGGCGCACCCGGGACGAGATCTCGGCGATGGAGGTCATGGGGATCAACCCCGTCCACCGGCTGGTGCTGCCTCGCCTTGCTCGCGGCCACGGTGGTCGCCGTGCTGCTCGACGCGGTCGTGAGTGTGGCGGGGATCGCCGGTGGGCTCTTCTTCGGCGAGCACTCCGTGCACGTCACCCAGAGCAGCTTCTTCGCCAGCTTCGACGAGCTGGCCCAGCTGGCCGACCTCGGAATCGCGCTCTTCAAGGCGGCCGTGTTCGGGTTCTTGGCCGCGATGGTCGCCTGTTACAAGGGCATGTTCGCCAAGGGCGGACCGAAGGGCGTGGGTGATGCCGTGAACCAGGCCGTCGTCATCACCTTCGTGCTCGCCTTCTTCGTCAACTTCGTGATCACGATCTTCTACTTCAACTTCATCCCGCAGAAGTCGCTCTGAGATGACGACCACGGCGAGCTCGGCGCAGTCCCGGATCCCGGCCGGCGTGCGGCTCGACGGCAGCGAGTTTCGACGGGTTCTTCTGGCAGCTGCACTTCTACCAGCGCATCTTCCGATCGATGCCCCGTGCGCTGCGCTACCGCAAAGAGATCGCCGTCCTCATGGCCGACATCACGATCGGACCGGGTGCGCTCGTCGTCGGTGGCGGGATGCTCTTCGTCGTCGTCGCCATCGCGTTTTTCACCGGGACGGAGGTCGGACTCGAGGGGTTCACCGGACTGGCCCAAATCGGCGCGCAGGCGTTCACCGGCGTCGTGTCGTCGCTCGCCAACACGCGCGAGATCACACCGCTCGTCGCCGGCATCGCGCTGGCCGCGCAGGTCGGCGCCGGGTTTACCGCGCAGCTCGGTGCCATGCGGATCTCCGAGGAGATCGACGCGCTCGAGGTGATGGGGATCAACAGCGTCCTCTACCTCGTAGCGACCCGGGTCTGGGCCGCGCTGATCACGATGATCCCGCTGTATCTGGCCGCGCTGTTCTCGAGCTACCTGGCCACCGAGCTCATCGTGACCAAATTCTTCGGACTGTCGACCGGCACCTACCAGCACTACTTCCAGCTGTTCCTGCCGCCGATCGACATCTTCTACTCGTTCTTGAAGGCCATCGTCTTCGCGATCCTGGTCACGCTCATCCACTGTTACTACGGCTACAACGTGCGGGGCGGGCCGGCCGAGGTGGGCGTCGCAGTGGGCCGCGCGATCCGCCTCTCGATCATCATGATCGTCCTGGTCAACCTGCTCATGTCGCTGGTCCTCTTCGGCGGCATCAACGTCACGGCGAAGTTGGTCGGATGAACCAGCCCCGCCGCCTCGTCGTGGTGGGGTTGGCGATCCTGGTCATCGCCGGGGTCTGCGCCGCCCTCGTGCGCTGGTCCGACGGCGACTTCTCCAACCGATACGCGCTCGCCGGCTACTTCGACGGGGCCGGTCAGGGCCTGCACTCCGGTTCGGAGGTCGTCTTCCGGGGCGTCCAGGTGGGCGAGGTCTCGACGATGGCGCTGGCGGGGACCAAGGCGAAGGTCACCCTGCTGATCGACCAGGGCTTCCGGGTCCCCGACGACGCCACCGCCACGATCGGACCGATCAACCTGTTCGGGGCAGATCAGGTCTCGCTCACCACCCCGAATGAGGCCCTCGCGCCGCCGTTCCTGCCGCCCGGTTCGACGATCCCCAAGACCGAGGACTCCGACGACCTGGGCGACTTGTTCGCCGCGGCCGACCCGTTGCTCGAGAGGATTAACGCCAACGCCCTCTCCACGGTGGTCTCCGAGCTCGCCCAGGGGTCGGCCGGCGAGGGCCCGCAGATCGCGGCGTCCTTCGGCGAAGCCGCGCAGCTGGCCGCGCTCTTGGACTCGACCTTGCAGGCCCAGCTGGCCGCGCTCGACTCGTTCGCCAACTTCGCGGGTGCTCTCGCGCCGGCGACGAGCGCGATCAATGAGCTCTCCGCCCAGGAGAACCTGGCGCTGCCCACTTTCAATGCCGACGCCGCCGACTACGCCAAACTCCTTGCGGCGGTCACCTCGTTCTCCGAGCACCTGAGCACGCTGCTCACCGACTACCACCCCGATATCGCGGCGCTCATCGCGAACGGTGACAACGTGTCGCGGGTCTTGACGGCGCAGGCGTCGGACGTGGGGCAGTTCATCCAGGGCCTCTACGAGTACATCTACAAGATCGGCCACACGGTGAGCCCGGTCGTCCTGCCCGACGGCTCCCGCTTCGGGTACTTCAACTCCTTCATCCTCTTCTCCGACGTCAATCAGCTGATCTGCAGCCTGATCGCACCGGACGAGCCGAACCTCTCCTACCTGGAGCCGCTCCAGGAGGCCCTCGTCGGGTCCGGATCGGCGTTCAACTGCTCGTCGGAGCTCGCGCAGTTCGATTCGCTGCAGAGCACGGTCGGCGGGGCTGGCACGCCCGACCCGACCTCGAGCACGCAGGCCCAACAGGCGCTCCAGTCGATCGACAACCAGGTCTACGGGATCCTGGGCCAGCCCTCGAGCCCGACCACCCAGAGCCTCAGCGGCTACGTCGACTCGCTGCTCGGGGGTGGATTGTGAAGCGCTGGGGCCGGTCCGCGATCAAGTTCGCCGTGTTCGGCGTCGTGTGCCTCGTGCTGCTCGCACTCCTCGCCATCAAGATCGGCAACCTCTCGTTCTTCTCCTCGCGCCACACCTATTACGCGCAGGTCGCTGACGTGACCGGGCTCGACACCGGGGACCCGGTGGACATCGCAGGCGTGCCGGTGGGCCAGGTCAGTGGCATCGCGGTCCAGCGCGCCCACGCGCTCGTGACCATGAGCATCAACGACTCGGTCAAGCTGCGCTCGGCGTCGGACTTTGGCGTGCGGTGGCAGAACGTCATCGGGCAGAAGGACATGTACCTCTATCCGAGCGCGCAGGGCAGCGAACTGCCGCCCGGGACGGTGCTTCCACTCAGCCACGACGTCTCCGACGCGAGCGTGAACGCGCTGTTGAACTCGCTTGGCCCTTTCCTCCAGTCGATCAGCCCGAGCGAGGGCAACGCCTTCGTCACCGGCGTCTCGGGGGCGATCGAGGGTGACACCGCCCAGATCAACCAGCTGCTCAACAGCGGCGCAGCGGTGTCCAAGACCGTGGGCGACCTGAACACCCAGGTGGGCGCCATCATCGACAACCTCGACCAGGTGCTCACGGCAATCGCGTCGCGCAGCGGCGACCTCGGCACGCTGGTGACCAACCTGCAGCTGGTCTCCCAGTCGCTGGCGACGCACAACTCGCTGCTTGACGACGTGGTCGGCAACCTCTCGCAGGTCTCGAGTGACCTCGCCAGCCTGCTCGGAGCCAATCAATCCAACCTCTCGCAGAGCATCTCGAGCCTGGACACGGTCCTGTCCACCCTCAACCAGAACCAGCAGGACCTCTCGGAGGGTCTGAGTGGGTTGGGGGAGGGGCTCGCCCCCTACACCGAGATCTCGGCCTGGGGGCAGTGGTTCCAGATCCAGACCGTCTACACCTGCCTCGCCAACGAGACGGCGTGTTCCTACTACGAGCCGACCAACCCACCGGCCGGTTCCGGCCCGGGCGGCTCGCCCAGCGGCACCTCGCCGCAGGTCCCCTCGCTGCCGTCGGCTTCCTCGGCACCGTCGGGAACCTCGTCGATCCCCGACATCCTCGGCACGGTCGGGGGGAGCGGTGCCTCGGACTCGGGGAGCGGGCAGTGAAGGCCTTCGGCGACCGCAACCCGCGCACGTTGGGGGCCGTCGCGCTCGTCATCATGTCGCTCATCGTCGGAGCGGTCATCGTTTTCAACCGCGGGCTCTTCTCCTCCACCTACCCGGTCGAGGCGCGCTTCTCGAACGCGGCGGGGATCGCGAAGGGCACCCAGGTCCTGCTGGCTGGCGTCCCCGTCGGCTCGGTGGGCAAGGTGCAGCTCGCCGGGAACTCGGTCATCGCGACGCTCAACTTGAACCAGGGGACCGTGCTCCCGCACGACACCGCGGCGGCTGTCCAGGTGCAGACCCTCCTCGGCCTGGAGGACGTGTCGCTCGATCCCCTGGGCGGCTGGTCGCACCCGCTACAGGCGGGCGCACTCATCAGCGACACCCAGGTGCCGGTGCAGATCTACCAGCTGCAGAACACCGCCGGACACCTCTTGACCCAAACCAACGCGAAGGCGCTCAACTCGCTCGTCGAGGAGCTCGGCACGATCACCCAGGGCAAGCAGACCCAGGTGAAAGAGATCATCGACGGACTGGGGGCACTGACCACCACGGTCAACCAGCGCTCGGGCGAGGTGTCCCAGCTGATCGACTCCGCCCAGCAGGTGTCCTCCACGCTCGCGAGCCACGACCAGGCGCTCGTGTCACTCATCGACAACCTCAACACCGTGGTCGCCGGCCTCGCCGCGCACAGCGGCCAGCTGGGCAGCCTGATCGACAACATCGAGCAGATGGCCGCCCAGACCTCCGCCCTCGTCGGGGGCAACCAGCCGCAGCTGAACTCACTGCTCCAGAACCTCCACTCGGTGCTCGGCATCGTGTCGCAGCACCAGGTCGACCTGGCCGAGGGGCTGTCCTATCTCGCGTCGGGCGTGAAGGGCTTCGCGTCGGTCGGCTACTCGGGGCCGTCGGACTACCCCAACACGTGGGCGAACATTTTCACCAACCCGGTCACCCTCGGCGGTGCCTTCGGCGTCCTCGGGCCCTGTGGCGCCCTGGACCAGGCGCTCGACCTGGCCCTCGGGCCAGATCCGCTGCCCTGCGCCGACCAGACCGGCCCGCTGCCGGGCGGGGGCACCTCGACCGGTGGGGGCAACTCGACCGGCGGGTCAGGCTCGAGCGCCTCGACGTCGAGCCCCGCCTCCTCGGCCCTCGGCGGGTCCAACCCGTCCGACGCGCCGAGCACGGGGGTGGGCGGGCTTGAGCAGCTATTCGATCCCCTGATCGGCGGCAGCGAGTGACCACCACCGTCACACGTCCCACCCGGCGGCTGCCGGTGGTGCCGCCGATCAGGGTCCGGCCCGACGACGGGCGCACCGGCGCTCGCCGCTCGCCCTGGGTGATCCTCCTCGCCGCCGCACTTGTTCTCGCCGCGCTCGTCGCTTTCGAGGTCTCGAGCGGGACCACCACGTACCCGGTCACCGCGGTGTTCGCGAACACGCCCGGCCTCTTTCCCGGTGCCGCGGTCAACCTCCTCGGCGTCCGCGTGGGGACCGTCACCTCCGTCCGCAACGTCGGTGACACCGTCGTGGTCGGCATGCAGGTCAACCAGGTGGACGTGATCCCCCAGAGCGCGATTGCGTCGTTCGAGTCGCCGACCCTGCTCGGCCAACCCGACATCGAGCTCTCGCCGGGGTACGCCGGCGGGCCACGTCTCGCGCCGAACGCGGTGATCCCCGAGTCGCAGACCACCGAGCCGGTCTCGACCGACCAGGTGCTGAAAGACCTCGCGAAGACGCTCAACCAGCTGAACCCCCATGCCGTCGGCACGCTCGTGGCGAACCTGGCCCAGGATCTCGACGGGGAGGGCGCGAGCCTCCACCAGCTGATCACCGGCGCGGCGGGCACGCTCCAGCTGCTCGCGGCGAAGGGTGACAACCTCGGCCAGCTCAACGGGACGCTCGCGCAGCTGACCGGGTCGCTCGACACCCAGACCTCCCAGATCCAGTCGCTCATCACCGACTACGACACGGTGTCGAGCGTGGTCGCAGGCCACAGCAGCCAGCTGAGCGGCGCCATCACGGAGCTGACCAACGCGACGACCGACCTCGTCAACCTGCTCTCTCCAAACCTGGCCGCGCTCGAACAGGACGTGGGCACCATCACCACGACCGAGCGAACGGTCGACCGCAACATCCCCTCGCTCGACGAGGGCCTGTCCTCTGCGGTGTCACTGTTCGAGGCGGCGGGGCGCAGCTACGACCCGACGTACAACTGGGTGAACCTCAACAACCAGCTCCCGCCCGGCGTGACCGGCGACTACGTGGCCGGCCTCGTCCGCGACCGACTGGCCGGGGTGTGCCGGCGAATCCTGGCCAACCACTCGGCGGGACTGACCAGCACCGAGATCACGACCCTCGAGTCGTGCGGGAACCCGGACTCGGGGTTCTTCGACCCCATCCTCGGCAACGTCGCTACAGTCCTGAACGCGCTGGCCAACGGCCAGGCCCCGCCCACTTCCTCCCCGATGTCGCTGTTCGACCAGGGCCTGACCGAGATCCCGGGCCTCTCGTCGGCGACCGCCTCCTCGACGCCGACGTCGGGCGCCACGACCCCGGCGCCGACCGGCTCCGGGTCCTCCGGAGGATCGGCCCCGTCATCGGGTGGCTCGGGTTCTTCGGGAGGGTCGGGCTCGTCATCGGGTGGCTCGGGTTCCTCGGGTTCCTCGGGAGGGTCGGGCTCGTCATCGAGTGGCACCGGGACCACCTGCGAGCTCCTCATCATCTGTGAGCCCGACTCAAGCTCGGAGCCCCAGCACGCTCGGAGACCGCGTACACGGCCCCGTCGCTGACCGCGCCGGCCGCCCACCTCCTCCCGCCCATGCCCGGGACGAAGCACGCGAGCGCGACGCCGCGCAAGCACCACCGTCGCAAGCCGGTGACGCTGTCGTCGGCGACCCACCGCGACGGAGCGGGGGCCGGATCGTGAGGCGGCCGCTTGCCGGACGCGTCGCTCGGTTGGCTGCGGTGCCGCTCGCGGTGGCGGCTGCGGCGATCGGCCTGAGCGGATGCATGGGCTCGGGCGCGCCCAGCAAAGCGCTCACCGCCTACGCGGAGTTCTCCGACGTCGAGCAACTCGTGGGCGGAGCACCCGGTCGACATGGCCGACATCGCGATCGGCCACGTGGACGCGATCACCCTCGCCGGCGACCAGGCCAAGGTCGAGATGACGATCGACCGCTCGGCCGGGGTCCCCGCGGCCGTCAAGGCCGAGCTGGAGCAGACCTCGGTGCTCGGTGACTATTTCGTGCAGCTGATCCCGACTGCGTCAGGTCCGGGTGGCCTTCTGGCCAACGACGCCATGATCGACCAAGACCAGCGTCCAACCCGGGGTCGAACAGTTCGTCCAGTCGGGCAGCCAGTTCTTCGGAGCCATCCCCGATACCGAGCTGGCCGAGATCATCCAGGCCGGCGGGCAGGGGTTCGGCGGCCAGTCGTCCAACATCCGCCAGCTGCTGAACGATTTCTCGGCGGTCGCCGCGGGCTACGCCTGCTCGCGACGGCGAGATCCAGTCGCTGATCAACAACCTGAACCAGCTCGGCGCCGGGCTCGCGCCTTCGGCCGGCGCCGACGCGCAGGCCATCTCCAACCTCTCGGCAGACCGATCAGCGTGCTCCAGAGCCAGTCGACGCAGTTCATCAACCTGCTCCAGCAGCTCGACGACCTGTCCATCCAGGGGCACAGCCTGCTCGGCGGGTCGCTGCCCGCAAATCGACGACGAGCTCACCGCCCTCTCGGCGACCGCCGGCGAGCTCGCGGCCCACCAGCAGGACATCGCGTTCTTGGTGCAGAACCTGCCCTACTACGACGCGGCGGCCAACGGCGCCACCGTGAACGACTTCATCCAGGTGTTCGAGGACATCATCATCTGCGGGTCCCGGGCGGCGGCGAAGACGACTCGAGCCCGGCGACGACCTGCGCGCCGAGCGGGGGTGGCGGGTCGTGATCCACAAGCGGCTCCTCATCAACCTGGTGGTGTTCTTCGCGCTGAGCGTCGCGCTCGTCCTCTACGGGATCACCAGCCTGATCGGGAACCCGCTGCGTTCGCCGACCGACGTCTCGAGCGTCTTCACCGACGCGTCGGGGATCAACCCGCACTTCGGCGTCGAGCTGAACGGGGTCGATGTCGGCAGCGTCACCGCCGTCCAGCTGGCCAAGGACGGCGCGCTGGTGCAGATGGCGATCAACCCGGGCGTCACCGTGCCCGACAACGTGACCGCGTCGATCGACGTCGCCAACGACCTCGGCGAGCAGGTCGTCGAGCTGACTCCGGGGGCCGCCCCCGCCCCACCGATCACCTCGGGCGCGGTCGATCCCCTCGACCGGGGACATCCCGGTCGACATCGGCGAGGTCGTGACCGCTGCGGTCAAGCTCCTGAACGCGATCCCGACCGGCGACCTCAACTCGCTGCTCGGCACGCTCGCCACCGGCCTGGCCGGCGAGGGCAACAACCTGCGCACGATCGTCGCCTCCTCGACGGAGTTCTCCAAGGAGTTCTTGCAGTTCCAGGGCAACTTCAAGGCGCTCTTGGCCAACGCTCCCCCGGTCCTGAACGCGGTGAGCGCCGTGGCGCCCCAGCTCCAGCAGGCCCTTTCCAACACCGAGGTGCTGATGGCGGTGCTCGCGCAGGACCGCAACGAGCTCGACCCGCTGTTCCGACGAGGGGGCCGCGGCCACCGGGCTCCTCGACCAGCTGGTCGTCTCCCAGGGTCCGAACCTCGCCTGCATCTTCCACGACGCAGCAGACGTGGTCACGAACCTCGACCAGCCGACCAACCTGTCGAACCTGTCCAACACCCTCGCCCTCAATCACCTCTTCTTCGGGGCGATCAACTCCGCCCTCGTCCCGGGCGCCACCAAGCAGGTGGTGAGCGGCGTCCCGGCGTCGACCGACCAGATCATCGCCAGGACCCGGCTGCTGATCCCGCCCCAGATGCCGATGGCGAGCGCCTACAGCACGCCCAACGCCCTGCCCGACATCCTGCCGGGCGCCGGTTGCTCGACCGAGCTGGGCCAAGGGGTCGGCCCGGCCACCCAGCCGGGGTTCGAGCCGGCCGGCCAGGATGCGAGCCCCTCCCAGCTCGTCCCGGCGAGCGCCCAGGACGCGGTGGTCCCGGGCGCCGGCGGGGCGACGGCCATGCCGGCCAGCGAGGACGCCTCCTACGACCAGCCAGCCGGCCCCTCGTGGCTCCTGGTGCCGCTCAGCCTCGGCGTCCTGCTCATGCTGGCCCTGGTCTTCGTCCGACGTTCTCCCAGGTCACGTAAAGCGTTCGGTCCGCTGATTTCGGGCCGCAAGGCTCGGGCTGGGCGATCGTTCTCCAAGGAGTAAGGCGGGACGGTGGGCCAGAGCCGGAGGACCAGACGTCCACCCCGACCGACCCGACGAAAGGGGACCTCGTGGGGAACGGAGTGAAGGTGGTCGGTGCATCCGAGGTGCGCCGCCGAGACGAAATCGACGATGTCGTGGACGCAGAAGTCGTCGACGACGAGCGCCCGGTCGAGGCCGAGACAGGCCCCGAAGCCGCCCCGCGCCAAGCCGGGGCGGGGAGGGATGATCGTGCTCGCGATCATCGCGGCGGCCGGTATCGCCGGGACGATCACGTTCGAGCGGGCGTGGTCCAACCTGAACGGCCAAAACACGATGGCCGCCCAGGCCCGGCAGGCCACGACGGCGTTCTTGAACGACTTGACCAACTTCAACGCAAAGACGGTCGACAGCGACTTCGCCAAGCTAACCAACATGGCGACGGGGGACTTCGCCCAGCAGGCGAACCAGTTCTTCAACTCGAGCATTCGTCAGCAGCTGGAGAACGCGCTCGCGTCCTCGCGGGGCCAGGTTCGCAACATGTACGTGCAGAACGTGACTGGGAACCAGGCCCAGGTCTACGCGGTCATCGACCAGCTGTATGTGAACCGGACGCTCACCGCGCCCCAGTCCGACGTGCTGCGAGTCGTCGTCCAGATGGCCGACAACGGCGGCAACTGGAAGGTCTCCGACGTGACGGTCCTAGAGGGCCCCTCGCTCACGTCACCCTCGCCATCGGGCGGCTGAGCGCAACCCAGCAGATCCCTGGTGATTGACGGCCCCCTCGGGCGCCCTCAATCACCGACCATGCCTCTAGACGGCCTGGACCTGGCGGTCCTGGTCGACCTCGTCGATCGAGGCGGCGGCCGCTGCGCCTTTCCAGATCCCCATCAGCCGCCACAGCAAGCTGTAGGGGAACCCGGCCAGGCCGAGTTCGAGGCACAACTTGCGCGGGCCGGCCGACACCTCGCAGAGCAGGCCCCGGCCCGTGGCTGAGCGCAGCACCCGGCGGAGGTCCTTGCGGGGCACGCCGAAGGTCCGGGCCGTGTGGGGAGAGGGGAAGGCCATGACCCGGGCCATCGTCCCGAAGATGATCGGCGACATGATCGCCAGCTGCCGGCGGCGGAACCAGTTGAGCCGGGGGACCTGCCGGCGCAGGTAGTGGCGTGCGAACGCGATGTGGCGCGCCTCCTCGGTCATGTGGATGCGCATGATCCGTTCGGTCGTCGGGTGCGACCCGCCCTCCTTCAGCTGCTTGCGCTGGATGAAGTCGACGGGGTCCTCGCCGGCCAGGACGAACATGAAAAAGGCGGCCGGGAAGGTTTGCGAGAGGACCACCACCATCCGGCTGGCGTGCTTCATGTGGCGTGGCATGCCGCGGATGTCCATGCCGGTCCGGTTGGCGAACTCCTGGAACATCAGCATGTGCTGGCACTCCTCGGCGATCTCGTGCATGAGGTAGCGCAGCTCGGGCTTGCCGCCGTCCATCCAGTAGGCGTGCTCGAGCAGTCCGCGCTGGAGCACGTTCTCGAACTCCCAGCCGATCCGCATCGCCGTGGCCACCCGGTGGAGCGCGACGCGAGAGCGCATCTCAGGAGGCTGCCTCGAGTACCAGTCGGTGTGACGCAGGGGGTCGTCAGGCCACAGTTGGAACCGGGAGTCGTTCGGGTCGATGGCCATGTCCGGGTCGTCCCACGCCACGTCCAGGTAGGCGTCGAAGTGGCGGTCGACCGAGACCTTGCTCAGTCGCTCGACTGCTGTGGCAAAGTCCGTCTTCTGACGGGGAGCGGGGCCGGTGATGGTCATGGCCGTTCTCCTTTTTCATTGGCGTCGGCCGCGGTTCGCTGGCCGCCGAGAACCGGAGCCGTCCAGCGAGGGGGAGCAGGAGCGGCTCAGCGTCTACACTGTACCATTGAACACTAACAATAACAAGTAAGAATGTACCAATGGAAACTGTAACGAATGGGGGACAGGCCCACCGGATCGACGAGCTGGCCCGCCTGGCGGGCACGACGGTGCGGAACATCCGCGCCTACCAGGACCGGGGCCTGATCCCACCGCCCCGCCGGGAGGGGCGGGTCGGGTGGTATTCCGAGGAGCACCTGGCCCGCCTGCGCCTCATCGGCCAGCTGCTCGGGCGCGGCTACAGCCTGGCCAACATCGGTGAGCTGCTCGAGGCCTGGGAGGGCGGTCAGGAGCTGGGCGACCTGCTCGGTCTGGAAGCGGCGCTGACCGAGCCCTGGGCCCAGCACACGCCGACAGTGGTCTCGCTCGAGGACCTGGCCGGCCTCTTCGGCGTACTCGACGACGTCGACGCGGCCGCCAACGTGCTGTCGGTCGCCCTCGAGGAAGGGCTAATCCGGGCCGATGGCGACGGCTACGTGGCCGACAACCCCGGGTTGCTGCGTGTCGGGGCCGAACTCGTCGCAGCCGGCGTGCCCGCGGCGGCCGTGCTGGAGCGTCGCCGCGCGCTCGGTGACGAGCTCGACGTCGTGGCGGCCGGGTTCGTCGGTCTCGTGGCCGACTACGTCTTCGCGCCGCTCGGGGAGCCGATCCCGGCCTCCGAGGTGCCGCGGCTGGCCGAGCTGGTGCGCCGGTTACGCCCGCTGGCTGGCGAAGCCGTCGCCATCGAGCTCGCCGAGGCGATGGACCGCCAGGTCCAGGCCCGGCTCAGCGAGTTCATGACCAGGATCTTCGAGCACAGCGTCCCGCCCGGGCGCGCCGCTGGCGAACCGAGGACCTGAGGTGGGCTGGCTGGCCGAGCGCCTGGGCCTCGAGGTGCCGGTGGTGAGCGCCCCGATGGCGGGGGTCTCGGGCGGCCGGCTGGCCGCCGCGGTGTCGGCCGCGGGTGCACTCGGGATGATCGGCGTCGGCCAGGCGGCGACGCCGGAGTGGATCTCCGAGCAGAGCGATCTCGCCCGGGTCGGCGGGAAGCCGTTCGGGATCGGCCTGTTCGGCTGGTGTCTCCCGGCGCGCCCTGAACAGCTCGAGGCCGCACTGGCCGCACGACCTGCACTGCTTTCCATCAGCTTCGGTCCGTTCGAGGAGCATGTCGCGAGCGTGCGGGACGCCGGGATTGTGATGGCCACCCAGGCGGGCACCCTCGAGGAGGCCCGAGCGGCCGAGGCCGCCGGGGTCGATGTGGTGGTCGCGCGGGGCCTCGAGGGTGGCGGCCACGGTCGCAACGAGGTCGGCACGCTGGCGCTGCTGCAGGCGGTGTTGGACGCGGTGGGTGTCCCGGTCATGGCGGCGGGAGGCATTTCCCTGGCCAGCGGGCTCGCGGCAGTGCTCGCGGCGGGAGCGGTCGGAGGATGGGTCGGTACTGCCTTCATCGCCTGCCCCGAAGCCGAGACGGCCGAGCCGGCGAGGGCCCGCCTGCTCGCCGCAGGCGAGACCGATACCGCGTATGGCCGGGTCTTCGACATCGCCCAGCGCCTGGACTGGCCGCCCCAATACGGCGGCCGGGCGTTGCGCAACGTCTTCTTCGAGCGCTGGGTGGGCCGTGAGGACGAGTTGGCGGCCCACGATGGCGCGCCGGACGAGCTCGGGGAAGCCCGCCGGAGGGGCGACTTCGACGTCGCGCCGATCTACGCCGGCCAGGGGGTGGGGATGATCGCCCAGGCGCGGCCCGCGGCAGCGGTCGTTGCCGAGCTGGCCCGGGGGGTGGAGCTGCTCCGAGGCGCCGCCCGGACCTGGTGAGGCTGCCAATCCGTGCCGGCGACCCGCCCGTACACCAGGAGTGAGGACCGGGGTGCGGGACGCTACGTGACGATCATCGTGACTTCTTCCAGGCGCCGCCCCTACCTGCCCACGCTCGCCGTCGTGGCGGCGACGGGTGCGCTCGCCGTCGTCGGCTGGCACGAGCTGGGCGGCTGGGCCGGGACCTCCCGCGCGGTCAGCCAATTCCGTGGCGAGGTGATCGGCCCGATCGTGCTCGGGTTCCTCGCCGTCGTGCTCGCGGCGGAGCGGCTCGTTCCGGCGGTGCGCCGTCCGTTCACCTCGCGGGGCAGATGCACGACCTCGTGTACCTGGGTCTGTACGCGCTGGCGGTCGTGCCCCTGATCTCCCTCATCGGCGCCGGGTTCTTCGTGGTCATGGAGCGCGTCGCACCCTGGGTCGTCCTGCCGAAGGTCCCATTTCTCCCGACGTGGGCGCTCGTCCTTCTCGAAGTCGTCGTGTTGGACGCTTTCAATTGGCTCGCGCACTTCGGCCTGCACCGATTCACCGCGCTGTGGCGCCTGCACGCGGTGCACCACTCCCAGGAGGAGCTGAGCATCCTGACGTCGTTCAGGACCCACCCGCTCGTGCACACCGCGTACCTGCTGACCGCGCTGCCGGCCTTCTTCTTCCTCCGCAACGCGACCCTGCCGCTCGTCGTGATCGCGATCTACGCGTGTCTCGGGGCGCTCCCGCACGCCAACGTCAGATGGACGTACGGCCGCATGGGCAAGGTGTTCATCAGCCCGGGCTACCACCGCCTCCACCACGCGGTGGAGGGACGAATCGACATCAACCTCGGCATCGTGCTCACGGTGTGGGATGTCGTCACCGGTCGGGCGGTCTTCCCGGTCGCCGGAGCAGCGGTCCCTGCGACCGGGCTTGGCGGGCGGCCGGTCCCCGTCGAGCAGGCCTCGACCGGGCATCTTCGAGCGCTCTGGGGGCAGTGGACCGAGGTCTTCACGGTACCCAAGGGCCGACGCCAGCCCGTGTCGGTGGCCGACGGCGGCCAGGAGCGCGCCGAGGGGCGGACGCTCGCCGGGGTCTCGCGCTAAGAGCTCCCAACCCGTCGGGCGCGGTGCCGTCGGGCCGCCCGACAGCCCCGATCACAAGGGACAACGGACGGGCCCGTCGCTACAATCCGCCTGGCCGAGAGGAGCGCCCGCGTGAACTGTCCGTCTTGTGGTGCTGAAGTGAGTGCAGCTGCTACGACCTGCCCGCGCTGCGGCGCACACACGCCCTCCGCCGCCCGGGCCGGCGCGGCGCGGAACTACCACTTCGACCGATCGCACTGGTCGAGCACCGATCTGGTGGCTGGAGTCGCGACACTCGTCTTGTTCGTCTCGCTCTTCTTGCCCTGGTTCGGCGTCTCGATCGGGCCGATCGGGATCCAGGTCGACGGCCTGACGGCGCACAGCTACCTCTACTTGGTGCTGATCCTTGCGTTGGTCGAGATGGGCTACCTGGTGGCGATCGCCGGAATGCCCGATGTCCGCGGCCGGGTGCCGATCCCGCACGAGCACCTGCTGACGACGATCAACATCATCAACCTCGTGCTCGTCGTGATCGCATTCTCCGACAAGGGCCCAAGCGGCATCGGCTGGCGCTTCGGCGCCATCGTCGGGCTGATCGCGGCGTTCGTCGCGGCAGCGCCCAAGCTGGCGACCTCGCTCTCGGGCCGGGCGCGCCGATAGCCGACCGAAGTCGCGCCCCAGCGCGTCAGCGAGGGCGCGGGTGCTCGGGCAGGACGGCCTCGACGAGGCTGGGGCCGGGTGTCGCCAAGGCCTTCGCGAGGTGGGCGCCGAACTCGTCGGCGGTCGTCGAGCGCCACGCGCTGAGCCCGAAGCCCCTTGCCAGGGTCGCGTAGTCGATGTCGGGTCCGGACAGGTCGAGCATGTGGCGCGCCCGGCCGCCCGCGCCCTCGGTCCCGACCCGCTGGAGCTCCATGTTCAAGATCGCGTACGAGTGGTTGTTGAACAGGACGGTCGTGACGTCGAGCCCCTCACGGGCCATGGTCCACCACGACTGGAGCGTGTAGAGCGAGCTGCCGTCGGCCTGGAGTGCCAGCACGGGGCGGTTCGGGCAGGCGACGGCGGCCCCAACGGCAACCGGAAGCCCCTGGCCGATCGCGCCACCGGTCAGATACAGCCAGTCGTGCGGCGGGCAGCCCGCGGTTGCCTCCGCGGCGAAAAGCCCCGACGTGTTCGACTCGTCGGAGACGATCGCGCCCTCGGGCATGAGCGCGCCGATCGCCTCGGCCACCGCGACGGCTGTGAGCTCACCGGTCGGGAGCGCGGGTCGAGCGGCGTCGACCGGGCCGCTGTCGGCCCGCCCGCCCCCGAGCTCTTGGACCAGCGCATCGAGCGTGGTCGGCGTGTCGTCGGTTGGCCCGCTGAGCACGTGGACCTCGCAGCCTTCGGGCACGAGCCAGCTGGGCCGTTCGGGGTAGGCGAAGAAGCTCACCGGAGGTTTGGCGTCCACGAGGACGAGGTGGCGGAGCCCCTCGAGCTGTGCGGCGGCCATCTCGCCCAGATAGGCGATCCGTTCGACCGCCGGAATCCCGGCACCTCGCTGGATCTTGGCCGGGAAGGTCTCGCCGAAGAGCTTGGCACCGGTCGCGTGCCGCGACCCGGCTGGCCGCGGCGATGCCTTGGGCGTCGAGCGCGCCGTTTCCCAGGAGCAGCGCGGCGGGCGCGCCGGAGCGCAGGACGTCGGCCGCCAGGGTCACCCGAGCCACGTCGACCGATGGCCGTTGTCGCGGGAGCGGGGCCGGGGCGATGACGCCTCCGGGCCCCCACGAGACGTCCGCCGGGACCACGAGTGTGGCGACCTGTCCCGGCGGGCCCATGGCGGCCCGGTAGGCCTGGACCGTGTCCGCTCCGAGGGTGTCGGGCGCAGTTCCCCAGCGGACGAACCCGGGCGACACGTTGCGGGCGATCCCCTCGATATCGGATTCGAGCGGGGCGTCGAACTTCTTGTGGTAGGTCGCGTGGTCGCCGACGACATTGATGATCGGGGTGCGAGCCCGTCGGGCGTTGTGGAGGTTGGCCACGCCGTTGCCGAGCCCCGGGCCGAGGTGGAGCAGCGTCGCCGCCGGCCGGCCGGCCATGCGGCCGTAGCCGTCGGCCGCACCGGTCGCCACCCCCTCGAACAGCGTCAGCACCCCCCGCATCTCGGGCACGGCATCGAGGGTCGCGACGAAGTGCATCTCCGAGGTGCCCGGGTTCATGAAGCACACGTCCACCCCGCAGCCGACCAGCGTTCTGACGAGTGATTGGGCTCCGTTCATGGTCTCGCTCCCTGGCCGTGACGGTGGACCGGGCGATCTTAGGAGTGCCCGGCGAGCTGGCTGCGGCCGGGCACCGATGACTGGCGGGACCCCCTTGGTTGGTCAATGCTCGGAGCACCCCCGATTCAAGGAGCTTCCATGACCATCGCAGTCGGCGAGTCGATTCCCGACGTTCAGCTACGGACGATGACCAGCCGAAGGACCGCGGCCGATCAGCTCGACCGAGGCACTGGGGAAAGGCAAGGTCGTCCTGTTCGCCGTGCCCGGCGCGTTCACGCCGACCTGTTCGGACCACCATCTACCTGGCTTCGTGGTCCGGGCGGACGAGATCCGCGCTAAGGGTGTCGACACGATCGCCTGCCTCTCGGTCAACGACCCCTTCGTCATGGGCGCCTGGGGAACGGATCAGGGCGTCGGTGACCGCGTCCTCATGCTCTCGGACGGCAACGGTGACTTCACGAAGGCCGTCGGACTCGAGATGGACGGCACAGGTTTTGGTCTCGGCCTGCGCTCGCAGCGCTATGCCGCCATCCTCGAGGACGGCGTGGTGACGTCGCTGTTCGTCGAGCCGAAGCCGGGCCTCGACGTCAGCTCGGCCGAGTCGGTGCTCGCAGCCCTCTAGTCAGACCGGTCGAGGAGCGTCCGTCGGGCCGTCGGGTCACCGCGGGCCTCGACGACCCGAGCAGCAGTTCGATCGCGCGGATGTCCTCGGATCGGATCGCGTTCCCGATTCCGCCGTTGTCGCGCCGCTGCGCCTGGATCATCCGCACGAACCGGCGCAAGAGCTCCCGCTCGGGCCCGCTGATGGACTCGATCTGTGCGTCGAGGTCGACCGAGGCCCCTCGGGTTGGTCCCGACGCTCCCCGCCACGGCTTGCGGTCGGGCTCGGGCAGCAGGAGATCGACCGGCACGTCGTAGAGCATGGCGAGGCGTTGGAGCCGTGGGCACCGAGATCGACCGCTCGCCACGCTCGTAGGCCCCGAGGACCGACGCCTTGAACTCCTGCTGTGACATCGTCTCGACCGCTTGGAGTGACAGGCGTAGCTGCTGGCGGGCCCGGCGCAAACATGCGCCGACCGCCCGGGCGTACGCGGCGCTCGCCGGCGTCCTCCTGCTTATCCGTGTCGACTCGTTCAGTCACCGATGACCTCGCGCGTCCCCACTTTGGACATTGTTGCGCGCGAAGGGTGGTCATGTCATCCGCACGCGTGAATTGGGAGTGGTGGGACCCGCCCCCTTTGGGGGCGGGTCCCACCAGCGCGCTGTGCTGGCAGCGCGCATCCCCTTGTTCAGATGAGGTTGATCAGCGGAACCGCGCTCGTCGCGCTGCCCGGTGACGCCGTCGACCCTGCGGTCGAAGCGGTGAGGGGCTGGTTCACGTTGATCAACGGACTTCCGCTGGAGCTTCCGCTCCCGAGTGCGGTCGCACCCTGGCCGAGGTTGACCAACGGGCTGCTCGACGAACCCGACGTCAGGTCCGAGCTGGAGCCGTTGGCGTTGACTGGCGTGTTGACCGCTGCGAGCGAACCGTCAGCGTCTGGATTCGTGCTCTGACCAACCACGACCGTCGCCGGCGAGCTCGCCGTCGTGTCCGTGTTCGGGTTGGCCGTCTGGGCCTCCCCGTTGATCGGAGCCCTCACCGTGACGAGCGGGTCCGTGCCCGTCGTCGGAAGCGTCGGAACCTCTGAGCTCTGGCCGACGGTGATCGTCGACGGCGACGTGGTCGTCGACCCGGAACCGATGGGCGAACCCGACGTGTTCGTCGTCACCGGCGCCGTGATCGAGACCAGCGGTCCAACCGGAGTTGAGCCGGTGCCGGTGCCAGTCCCAGTGCCGGTCGTGCCGGTGCCGGTGCCAGTGCCGGTCGTGCCGGTGCCGGTGCCAGTCCCAGTGCCGGTCGTGCCGGTGCCGGTGCCAGTGCCGGTCGTGCCGGTGCCAGTCCCAGTGCCGGTCGTGCCGGTGCCGGTGCCAGTCCCAGTGCCGGTCGTGCCGGTGCCGGTGCCGGTGCCAGTGCCGGTCGTGCCGGTGCCAGTCCCAGTGCCGGTCGTGCCGGTCCCAGTGCCAGTCCCAGTGCTGGTGCCAGTGCCGGTCGTGCCGGTGCCTGTCCCAGTGCTGGTGCCAGTGCCGGTCGTGCCGGTCCCAGTGCCAGTGCTGGTGCCAGTGCCGGTCGTGCCGGTCCCAGTGCCAGTCCCAGTGCTGGTGCCAGTGCCGGTCGTGCCGGTGCCTGTCGCAGTGCTGGTGGAGCTACCGGTGCCAACCGATCCCGTTCCTGTCACCGAGCTTCCGGTACCGGAGCTCGAACCGGTTGCCCCGGCCGAACCCGAGCCGGACGCCGGCGAGGTGACGGCGCAGTTGGTCGACTGCGCCTGCGCGGCCAGCGGTCCGCGGCGAGGAACAGACCTCCGAGGGAGGCTGCCACCCCGATGCCAAGGCCCACGACGCGCGCGCCGAATGAAGGTACGCATTTGGTGTGTTCTCCTTGTATGAGTAGTCGTTTGAAGTACGAGCGCGACGCTTCGCGTCGCGTGATGCTCGCGACGACCTACCCGGGTGGGGAGAACCTCAGGTCATATCTGAACTTCGGGCGTCGGCGGAGCTCGAGACAGACTCCGCCCGCGGCGAGCAAGGCCAGCACCAAGACCGCCGGGGGGAGTGCGTCGAGCGTTCCGGAGTGGACGCCCGAAGCAGAAGATGCACCCGCCGAGACCGGAGGAAGCTCCGGCACGGACGGACGCCGAGGCGAAGGCACCGGGATGAGGGGCCGGAGTTGGCCACCGGGGCCGGTACGCGTCGGCGTCACGGGGGAGAAAGTTCCACGGGGAGAAGAGTTCCGCACTGCCCGTGCGGGAGACCACGCCGAGGAGGGTCGGTGCCGACACTGACCGGCTCGGAAGTTGATGTGGTCTGCGGGCCCTGGTTCACCACGTCGCCCAGCACGAGGGGTGCGGGCGAAGTCAGCACGGGCAGTGCGGAGATCGGGGGCGTCGCAACGGCCCCGGACAGGCCGATCGGACCCGCCAGGGACGTCACGACGCCGGAACCCCCGTCGACCAACTGACTCACGCTGGAGCCGGCCGACGTCGCCGTGATGGCGAGCGGGTCGGCCGAGCTCACGGTCGTGGCAACCACGTTCGGTGCCGAGGAGACGACGTCACCGAGCGTGGTCGTGGCGGCCGAGATCGGGCTCGTCAACGGGGGGAGAATCGCCGCACCGGCGGTCCGGGACGAGAGCAGCAGGAAGATCATGCCGACCACGATGCCGGCCGCGAGTGCGATCACCACCATCAGTGGTTGGGGGAGCGTGAGGCGGGCTGTGGGCTGATCTTCCGACATGTGACCAGAGGCTCGAGGTGTGCGCTGTACCCCTCTATTCAAACACAAAGAGTGGTCGAACACCACCCCTTGTGGTATCCCCTGGTCAGGTTGGGTTTTCTAGCCGATCCGTGTGGCCGGGCGGGCGTCCAGCTCGTCGGGGAGGATTGACCGCACCGGGGCGATCCCCTCTTCGAGGCCGACCGAGATGAAGGCGCTGTCGCGCAGCGGCACCTCGGGAATGAGCCAGCACAGGACGAAGGCGACGATCGCCAACGGCACGCCCACCAGGAACATGAACGTGAGCGAGTGCCCGAACGCCTCCACGACCCCGTGATGGATCGGAGCGGGAAGCGCATCGAGCTGGGCCGGGTTGCTCGTGATCGAGTTCCCCGAGACGGTCCTCAAGGCCTTGAGCGCACCGGCGGGAAGGTACTTGGGCAGTTCGACGAAGAGCCGGCTGTTGAAGATGGCCCCGAAGACGGCCACCCCGAAGGCCCCGCCGATGGAGCGGAAGAAGGTGGCGCTGGCGGTCGCCGTGCCCAGATGTTCCTGGGGGGCGGAGTTCATGACGATTACCACGATGATCTGCATGACGAAGCCGATGCCCAGCCCGATCACGAACATGTAGCAGCTCGACATCACAAGCGGGGTGTTGACCTGCAACGTCGAGAGCAGAGCGAGGCCGACGGCCACGAGCGCGCAGCCGATGATCGGGAACGACCTTGTACCTGCCCCACCGCGAGGTCAGCTGGCCGCTGATGTTGAACGCGATGAGCATGCCCGCCGATGATCGGCGAGGAGCTGGAGCCCCGAGCTGGTCGGACTGGCGCCGTGCACCGTCTGGAGGTACAGCGGCAGGTAGATCATCGCCCCGAACATCACCAGACCGATGATGAATCCGACCGTGCTCGCCAGGTTGAACGCTTTGGAGCGGAACAGGCTCGGCGGCATGAGCGGCTCGGGCACCCGGCGCTCCAGGTACACGAACGCAGCGATCAAGGCGACGGTGACGATCCCGAGGCTCCAGATCGGTGTCGAGTTCCACCGGTAGGTGGTGCCGCCCCAGGTGGTGAGAAGGATGACGGCGGTCACCGCCGCCACCGAGCAGTGCCGTGCCGAGGTAGTCGACCTTGTGCTGGGTCCGGTGCTCTGGCAGGTGCAGCACTGAGGCGACCACGAACAATGCCAGGATCCCCAGCGGGATGTTCACGTAGAACACCCAGCGCCACGAGAGGTGCTCGGTGAAGAGCCCGCCCAGGAGTGGGCCGGCGATGCTCGAGACGCCGAACACCGCGCCGAACATCCCCATGTAACGACCCCGCTCGCGTGGCGAGATCAGGTCACCCATGACCGCCTGGGCGCCGACGATCAGTCCGCCGCCCCCCACGCCCTGGACCGCACGGAACGCGATGAGTTCGAGCATGTCGTGGGAGAGGCCCGAGAGTATCGAGCCCACCAGGAAGATCACGATTGCCGACTGGAAGAACAGCTTGCGACCGTAGAGGTCGCCGAGCTTGCCCCACAGCGGCATCGTGATGGTCGAGGCGAGCAGGTACGAGGTGACCACCCATGACAGGTGGTTCAGCCCGTGCAGGTCGCCCGCAATCGTGGGCAGCGCGGTCGAGACGATCGTCTGGTCGAGGGCGGCCAGGAACATCCCCATCATGAGTGCGCCCGAGGACGATCAGCAGGCGACGCTTCTCGGCCTTGGTCGGCCCGCTCGGAGGTTTCGACGGCCGAGGTGCCATCGGCGCGTCGCCGTTCAGCCGCGTGGTGTCAGTGGCCATGGCACTCGAGGTTCCTGTAGCAGTCGTCGGTGAATCGGGCGAGCAGCTCGGCGAGTCGGTCGCGGTCGGACCCTTTCCAGGTCGCCAGGACCGCCGCCAGCCAGTCGTTGAAGGCGGCCATGGCCCGCTCGATCAAGCGGGTGCCCGCCGCGGTCAGCTGGACGAGCTGGGCCCGGCGGTCGAGCGGGTCCGACAGCTCCGTCGCACGAGCTGTCGGGCCTCCAGGTGCTGCACCCGGCGGGTGACCGTCGGGGCGTCCACGGCGAGGCGGTCGGCGAGGTCGCCCTGGCGGACGCCCACGCCCGAGTCGAGCAACACCTTCAGGAGACTGACGTCGGCCCGGCTGAGATCGATCCGGGTCCGCTTGAGCACCGCCTCGATCACCCGGCCCTGGGCGACCATGCGGCCGAAGGCCTGCATGCTGGTGCCCAGCGCGTCGAGCGCCGGTGCCTCGACGGCAAGGGGGGCGGTCATGGCCGCCAGCATAGTTGTTTGCCGCAAGTAACTAGTGCGCGACCCTCGGCGAAGACCCCCGCCGAAACCTCCTGTTAGCGGCGGCGGCCCTCTGAGAAGCGCTGGGTCCGGTTGACCAGGAGGCGGGCCACGACCAGCAGCACCAGCACCAGCACCAGCAGGACCAGGGCGGCGTCGAAGGCCAGGAACTTGGCGTTCGCCGGCGTGCTCTGGTCGAAGTACTGGAACACCAAGTAGGTGAGGTAGGGCTCGGCATGGTTGGTGAGCGCGAAGCTGGCCGTGGCGGTGGGGAAGTACCCCGCCGTGTAGGCGAGCGGCGCCGTCTCGCCCATGGCGATCGCCATGGCCAGCAGCAGCCCGGTCACGATGCCGGGCAGCGCCGTCTTGAGCGTCACCTTGCGCAGGGCGTACCCCTCGGCCATGCCCAGCGCGACGGCGCCCTCCCGGTAGTTGGTGGGCACCTGGCGCAGGGCGGTCTCGGTCGCCTTGGCGATGTAGGGAACCACCATGATCGAGAGGATGATCCAGGCCGACAGCAGGGAGAAATCCCAGTGCAGGCCAATGTCGAGCGCCACGTACCCGACGTAGCCGAGCACGATCGAGGGGAAGCCCGACAGGACGTCCGACGCGGTGCGCAGGATCCCTCCGCCCGGCTTGCCGTTACGGCGGTTCGGGCAGAACTCGGCCAGGTAGAGGCCGGCCAGGACGCCGACCCCCCCGGCGATGACGAAGACGCCGATCATGAGGATGAGCGTCCCGAAGATGGTGTTCTCGATGCCGCCGCCCGTTGGGGTCGCCGCCTCGGTGAGCACGCTCCACTGGAAGTGGGGCACGGCCCGCCCGACGATCCCGATCACCAGCCACACGGTCGGGCCCGAGCACGAGGACGAGAGCCAGGATCGTCAAGGCGCGGAACGCGACGGACATCCCGCGTCGCCGCCTGGTGGAGGGCAGGGCCTGATCGGTGGTCACGTCTGCTCCGTTTCCCGGTTCAACCGCCCGCCCCGAGGGGGGCGCCGATCTTGGAGGTGCGGGACACGATCAGGCGGGCAAACAGGTTCACGGCGACCGACACGACGGCGAGGATCAGTCCGAGCTCGGCGAGGGTGGCCGTGGTGAATCCCGTGGCGTCGGTGGCGCTCGAGGACAGCTGGTCCACGATCGTCGCCGCGATGGTGCCGAACGTGCCGAAGATGTTGCTCGCGCTGTGGGTCAGCGCGGCGCCCGAGATCATGGCCACCGCGATGGTCTCGCCCAGGGCCCGCCCGAGTCCGAGCGCGGTTGCTCCGATGATCCCGGAGCGGACCCAGGGGAGGGTGACCTTGCGGGCCACCTCGAGGTCGGTCATGCCGAGCGCCTCGCCGCCCTCCTTGGGCAGCGCGGGCACCTGGCTGAACAGGTCGCGTGTGGTCGCCGTGATGATCGGGATGATCATGAGGGCGAGCACGATCCCGGCGGTGAGGAGCCCCTCACCATTGACGGGACCCCGCCCCCGGAAGAAGTCGAGCACCGGGACGTCCGGCGCGTTGTCGGCGATCGCCGGGTAGATGTGCTGGGCGAGGAACGGCCCGAGCACGAGGATGCCCCACAGCCCGAAGAGCACGCTCGGGATGCCGGCCAGCAACTCGATGAAGAACCCGAGCGGTTGGGAGATCCATTTGGGCAACCGCTCGGTCAGCGCGAAGGCTGCCCCGATCGAGATCGGCAGCGCGATGACGACCGCGAGGACCGCGGCCTCCACGGTGCCGATGATGAGCGGGCCGGCCCCATAGGAGGCGCCGATGGGCACCGCCACGCCGTGGATGTGGTTGACGGTCGTGGCGTAGGCCTGCCCACCGTTCCAGGCCGAACGGGTGAGGAACCCCCACCCGTTCACCACGATGGCCGGGCTCGCCTTGATGGCGAGGACCGTGATGGCAAACACCAGGGCGGCGAGCGGCAACACGACGGCCACCCGGGCCGCGTTCCGCCAGATGCCAGCCTCGGCGTTCCTGAGCGCAGCGGTGATCCGCCGGGTTCCCTGAGCCCGACGGATCACCTGCGCCATGAGTCTCGGCGAAGCGCTGTGTGGCCTGCCGACGACCGTCACTACTGGATCTGTGCGATTTGCTTCAGGGACTGCGCCTCCACCTTGGCCGGCAGCGGTTGGAAGTTCACCTGCTGGAGGTAGGTGGAAGCGTTGCCGTCCTTCGGGTTGATCGCCCACTCCAGGATCGAGCGGATGTTCTTGGCCATCGAGGAGCTGGTCTGGGACGAGTCGACAACCGCGTACTCGTAGTTGATGATCGGGTAGCCGCCCGACACCTTGCCGTCGATCATCGAGATCGTGCCGTTCGCCGGCGTCTTCTTGGCGAAGGCGGCAGCCTCGGCGGCGATCGATGTCGAGCTCGGCAGCACGGTCTGGCCCTTGCCGTTCACCAGCGCTGCGTACCCGAGGCTGGCCTGCAGCACCTGGGTCTCGTAGCTGATGCCGACGTAGGCGATGCAGCCGGTGATCGACTTGCACCCGGTCACCATGCCCGAGTTGCCCATCTCACCGACGTTGCCGGGCGCGTTGGGCCAGGTGATCGTCGTGTTGTACGAGACCGTCTTGCCCCAACCGTTCGGGTCGGCGTCGGAGAGGAAGGTGGTGAACAGGAACGTGTCGCCGCTGCTGTCTGAGCGGTGCAGGGTCACGATCGGCAGGTTCGGGAGGGTCAGCGACGGGTTGAGGCTGGCGATCTGCGAGTCGTTCCAGTTGGTGATCTGGCCCTGGTAGATGGCCGAGAGCAGCTTGCCCGACAGCACGATGTGCTGGGTGATCCCCGGCACGTTGTAGGCGATCAGCTGGGCCGAGATCGCGAGCGGGATGTTCAGCGCCGTTGGCGTCGTGGTGAGCTGGGTCGGCGACAGGTAGGCGTCCGAGGCACCGATCTCGCGCGAGGCCGGTCGTGGCGTCGGTGATGCCTTCGCCCGACCCGCCGCCACCGGGCTGGATCGTGACCGAGCTGTACTTGGTCGTGTACCCGCCCGCCCACAGGTTGAAGAGCGGCAGGAGGAGCGTGCTCCCGGCCTCGATGACGGTGCCGCCGGCCGGGGTCTCGACCCCGCTCTTGGGCAGCTTGGTCTTGGCGCTGGCTGCCGTCGAGAATGCGAGCGAACCGCCGACGACGGCGACCACGGCGGTGAGGGCGACGCCCAGGCGCGCAAGGCGCGTTGATCTAATCAAAGGTCCTCCTTTGGACTGGGTTGCGGCGGTTAGAAAGTCAGGTCGTCGAGCGGAGCTGTGTGCGTTCCTCGGGTCGGCGAAGTCCACGCGAGAGTGCGGCGGATGAGGCGGTCACCGTGCTCAGCCCATGCGTCCGTTGACGTAGTGCTCGGTGCGCACTTCCTTGGGCCGCTCGAACATGTCTTCGGTCGGGCCGTGCTCCACGAGCTCTCCCTGGTACAAGAACATCGTGTTGTTCGAGGCGCGGCGGGCCTGGCCGAGGTTGTGGGTCACGATGATGAGCGTGAGTGCCGGCGTCAACTGGCGCAGCAACTCCTCGACCCACTCGGTCGAGATCGGGTCGAGGGCGGAGGTGGGCTCGTCGAGGAGGAGGACCTCCGGGCCGACTGCCAGGGCGCGGGCCAGGCACAAGAGCTGCTGCTGACCGCCCGAGAGGCGGAACGGCGAGTCGTTCAGCCGGTCCTTCACCGCGTCCCACAGCCCGACCTGGCGCAGGCGTTCCTCGCACACGATGTCGAGCTGCTTTCCTTTGGCGATCTGGTGCGCCTTGACCCCGGCGACCACGTTGTCCTTGATGGACATGGGGAAGGGATTGGGCCGCTGGAACAGCATCCCGACGCGGCGGCGCAACGACAGGAGGTTCTGGCTCGGGCCCCAGATGCTGTCGCCCTCGAGGGTCACGTCGCCCTCGTAGCGGAACCCGATCACCTTGTCGTTCATCCGGTTGATGGTCCGGAGGAACGTCGATTTGCCACAGCCGGTGGGGCCGATCAGCGCGGTGATCGAGCCGCGGCGGAACGGGATGTGGATGTCCGAGAGGATCCGCTTGCCGCCGAAGGACAGCGAGAGGCCTTTGGACTCCACCACGTCGGTCGGACGGTCACGCTCGGGATCGAGCGCCTCGAGGATCGGGTCGATCTCGGGGTCCCCTGGCTTCGTGGTGGTCTGGGCCTGTTGGGCAGGCGTGGGCTGATCACCCAGCGTCATCGGTGAGGACCGTACCGATGGCAGATGAACGTTCCGCGAACCGAAAGGAACACGAAATCAAAATGTCGGCGACCCGGAATGTTCCCTGCATGGCACCCGCTTCGGCCTTTTCGGGCCCGCTGGGCTCACTCAGGCCCCCAGGGCCACCTCGGCCGCCGCACCGAGCGCGGCGATGTGGTCGTCGACCGTGAATTCCTGGCGCATCGTGTCGAAGGAGATATAGCCCGCCCCGAGGGCGTCCCAGGCGGCCAGGCGCTCCGCGAGCCCTTCGGCGCCAGCGCTCACGTGGATGCGGCCCTCGAAGGGGACCGGCGGCCGCCCGCCCGCCCGGGCGCTGTTTTGCACCGTCGCGATGGCCTGCTCGAGGTCGGGCCCGAAGCGCGCCTGCGGGAACCACCCGTCGGCCAGGCGGCCGATCCGCCGGAGCGCCTTTGGCGCACTTCCGCCGAACCAGATCGGGATGGGGCGCTGGATCGGCATCGGCCGCAAGCCGACTCCCTCGACCTGCTCATGGGTGCCCTCGAAGGTGACGCTCTCCTCGGTCCAGAGCCGGCGCAGCAGCTCGACCTGCTCCTCGACCCTCGTGGACCGGTTGGCGAAGTCCTTGCCGAGGGCCTGGTACTCGAGCGCGTTCCAGCCGATCCCGATGCCGAGGCGGAACCGGCCCGCAGTCAGCACGTCGACCTCGGCGGCCTGCTTGGCCAGGAGCACCGTCTGGCGCTGGGGGGCGATGACGATCCCCGACACGAGCTCCAAGTCGGTGAAGCCCGCGAGGTAGCCGAACAGGACCATCGGCTCGTGAAAGGTGTCGGCGATGTCGTAGGGGCCTTTCCACCCCCGGTGGACGGTCGGGTCTGCCCCCACGACGTGGTCGTAGGTCAAGAGGTGGTGGAATCCCAGCTCGTTCACCGCCTCGGCGTAGGCCCGCACCGCACCGCGGTCCGATCCGATCTCGACCTGGGGGAAGACGACGCCGACGTGCACCGACCCGTCCTACCAGGTCTCCCGAGTGCCCGATCAGCGCACGCCCGCTCCGACCCGCGCTCCGGGGTGCACCGTCTTCTTCGGCGCGGGCGGCGTGACGGGGAGCGAGATCTTGATCAGCACGTTGCCGCCGGCCGCCAGGCAGTCGTCGACGATCGGGCAGGTCACCGCGGCGACCCCGACGGGCACATAGCGGAGCTTGGCCTTCCGCCACTGCGTGCCGCCGTCGAGGGTCGAGACGATGCCGCCCGCGGGATCGGCTGGAGCGTGCCGACCCAACTGGTCCCGACGACCACGCAGGTTTGGGGGTTCGGGCACGCCACCCCGTAGGCGTCGTCGCTCGGGGCGCCCGGCGTCGCGATGGTCCAGGTCGCGCCGCCGTCGTCGCTTGTGAGCAGCTGACCCTTTCCCGCGACGTACCCGGTCGTCGCGGCCGACGTGGTCCCGGCGGCGAGACACAGGGCGCCGGCGCAGGACAGCGAGCGCAGGACCCCGACGCCGGCGGGCAGCGTGACCCCGGTCCAGGTCGACCCGTCGTCGGCGGTGGTGGCGATGACCCCACCACCCTGGCCGGGACCGTCGGGCGCGTAGCCGGTGACCAAGCAGGTGGCCGGCGACGGGCATGTCAGCGCGCTGGCGACCATGCCGGGCGGGAGGTTGCCGCCGCGGGTCCAGGTAATCCCGAGGTCGTCGGTCACCGACGTCCAGTCGGTGGTGCCGTCGGTTGCCACCGAGATGCAGCTGAGCTTGGCGGTGCAGTCCACGGCGGTCAGTGCGGCCGCTCCGGTCGGCGCTGGTTCGACGCTCCAGTCGTGTCCGCCGTTGGTCGTGGTGAGGACGGCTCCCCCGCTGTTGGTGGCGCCGACGGCCATGCAGCGGGTGGCGTCGAAGCAAGAGATCCCGGCGAGCACGGTGATCGTGCTTGGCACCTGCTGGGTGTGCCAGGTGACGCCGCCGTCGGCGGTCGCGTCGATCGCCGCCTCGACGCCGCTCCCGAAACCGACCACCCAACAGTCGCTCGGCGTGCCACAGGACACCGCGGTCGCGCTGTTCATCTGGCCTGGCGCCGGCTGACCGGACGCCACGACGGGTGGGGGTGCCTTGGCACGCTTCGCGCCAGACGCCGGAACCCCCCCCGACTGGGCGAGTACGAGAAAGAGGGTCAGGGCAAGAACGAGGGAGAACGAGGCGGCGAGAGCGCGATTCAGGCGGGGGAGCCGTGGCCGGGATGCCCCCCTGTCCATCACTTCCCTCCACGGGTACCCGGCGCGTTCGGAGGGCCACTTTAGTTTGCGAAATCGTTGCATTTCGTCGGGGTAGTCCCGGCGCGGCGTCGGTTACCCTCGTCGCGCGGTGGATTGGGTCGACCTGGTGCTTCTGGTCGCGGTGGTCGCGGCGGGCGTGCACGGGCTCCGACTGGGCGCGTTGATCCAGGTCTTCACCTTCGGGGGCTTCTGGCTGGGCCTCGTGCTCGGGACGCTCCTGTCCATAGCGCTCGTCTCGTCGCTCCACCCCGGGCCGGCCAAATCGATCGTCACCCTGGTCGTCGTTCTCGTCGCCGCGTCCGGGCTCGGAGTCGCCGGGCGGGTCGTGGGCGGTTGGGGAAACGTCGCCATGCGTCGTCACCACCTCGGGGGCTTGGACGCGGGCCTCGGCGTGGCGGTGGCGGTCGTGGCCGTCCTCCTGTCGGCCTGGCTCATCGGGAACGTGCTGTCGCAGTCCCGTTACGCCTGGCTCGGCAGCGCCATCGCCCGCTCAGACGTCCTTCGGGCCGTCGACGACGTCATGCCGCCGGTGCCGTCGGTGTTCGCTCACGTCCAGGCCTTCCTCAGCGAGGACGGGGTGCCCCCAGTCTTCGCGCAGCTGCCGCCCCTGCTCGCCCCGGCCGTCGGGACCCCCTCGCAGTCGGGTGCCGACTCGATCGCATCGATGGCCGAGAACTCGACGGTGAAGGTCATCGGCGGCGCGTGCGGCATCACCCAGGAGGGCACGGCCTTCGAGGTGAAGCCGGGGGTGGTCGTGACCAACGCACACGTGATCGCAGGCGAACGCGATCCGCAGATCGACGTCGACGGTCAGGTGTATCCCGCGACTCCCGTGTTCTTCGATCCAAAGTACGACCTGGCGTTGCTCCGGACCTCGGCGCCGCTCGGCAAGCCGCTCGTCATCGATCCGAACAGCGTCGCCCGCGGCACCCAGGGAGCGATCGTCGGCTATCCGGAGGACGGTCCGCTCACGGTGACGCCGGCGGGCGTGGCGAGCCAGCTCACCGCCACCTCGCGCAACATCTACGACCAGGGCCTGGTCAACAAGCAGGTCTACGAGATCACCGGAATGGTCGAGCCGGGAAACTCCGGCAGCCCCCTCGTCGATTCGCACGGCCAGGTGGTCGGCGTGATCTTCTCCAAGTCGACCACCGACGACGACGTCGGCTACGCCCTCACCTCGCCAGGGGTGCTGAACGAGGTCATCGAGGCGGAGAATCGGACGACTCCGGTGTCCACCGAGGCCTGCTCCCCCGATTGAGCCGTCGGGCGAACCCGACCCCGGGCCGGTGCTGATAACAATGGAGCCCTAGTGGGCCTGCCGATCGAGGACTACGCCGTGATCGGCGATCTGCACACGACCGCCCTGGTCGGACGGGACGGGTCGATCGACTGGCTGTGCCTCCCCCACTTCGCCTCCGACGCCTGCTTCGCCAAGCTGCTGGGCGACGAGTCCAACGGGTTCTGGCGGATCGCCCCGACCGGCAAGGTGACCAAGAGCGAGCGGCGCTACCGCGAGGGCACCCTCGTGCTCGAGACCGAGTTCCAGACGAAGACCGGCCGCGTGCGCCTCACCGACTGCATGCCCATCCGCGAAACTCATCCCCAGGTGGTCCGCATCGTCGAGGGGATCGCCGGAACGGTCGACGTGCGGATGGAGCTGTGCATCCGATTCGGCTACGGGCAGGTGCTCCCGTGGGTCACCCACTGCGACAACCTCCTCAGCGCAACGGCCGGCCCCGACTCGGTCGCGCTTTACACGCTGGCCGAGACCCACGGCGAGGACATGCGGACCGTCTCGGACTTCACTTTGTCGGAGGGTCAGAACTTGCCCTTCATCCTCACCTGGTACCTCTCCCACGAGCTCCCGCCGCGTCCGGTCGACCCTTGGTACTCGATCGAGTCCACCTCTGAGTGGTGGAGCGCGTGGTCGGCCGGGTGCTCCTACGAGGGCGACCACCGCGACGCGGTGCTTCGCTCGCTCATCACCCTCAAGGCGCTGACCTACGAGCCGACCGGCGGCATCGTGGCCGCTGCGACGACCTCGCTGCCAGAAGCCATCGGCGGCAACCGCAACTGGGACTACCGCTACTGCTGGCTGCGCGACGCGACGCTCACCCTCGAGGCACTGATGCAGGGTGGGTACCACGAGGAGGCGATGGCCTGGCGCGACTGGTTGCTGCGCGCCGCATCAGGCGACGTCTCGCGCCTGCAGATCATGTACGGGACCGCCGGGGAGCGCCGACTCGAGGAGTGGGAGGTCGACTGGCTATCGGGCTACGAGGGCTCGACGCCCGTGCGCATCGGCAACGCGGCGTCGGGCCAATATCAGCTCGACGTCTACGGCGAGGTCATGTCGGCGCTGTTCACCGCCTGCGGGTTCGACGGTGTGACCAGTCGCGCCATGTGGGACCTGCAGCGCAACATGGTGCAATTCGTCGAGAAGGGCTGGAAGGAGCCCGACGACGGGATCTGGGAGGTGCGCGGCCCGAGACGCCACTTCACCCACTCCAAGGTGATGGCGTGGGTCGCCGTCGACCGGGCGGTCCAGACGCTCGAGGCGTGGCCCTCGCTCGAGGGGCCGCTCGATCGGTGGCGCAAGCTCCGCCAGGAGATCTTCGAGGAAGTCTGCGAGAAGGGGTTCAACAAGGAGAAGAACGCTTTCACCCAGTACTACGGGTCCGACACGCTCGACGCGAGCATCCTCATGATGCCCATGGTCGGCTTCCTCCCGCCGACTGACGAACGCGTGATTTCGACCGTCGAGGCGATCGAGCGCGAGCTCATGGAGAACGGCTTCGTCTTGCGCTACCAAACGAGCGACAACGGCGAGGTGGACGGGCTGATCGGGCGGGAGGGGGCCTTCCTCGCGTGCTCGTTCTGGATGGCCGACTGCCTGCACATGATCGGCCGGGTCGACGATGCCGTCGCGCTGTTCCACCGCCTGCTGTCGCTGCGCAACGACCTCGGCCTTCTGAGCGAGGAGTACGACCCGGTGCTCAAACGCCTGGTTGGCAACTTCCCCCAGGCGTTCTCTCACGTCTCGCTCGTGAACACGGCCTTCCGGCTGAGCGGCCACGACCGCGCCCCGGTCGAGGGCACCGAGGACGGGGCGCGCCAGGCCACAACCGCCGCCCTCGGTGCGCCGCTCGTGTCGATGGGGAAGGCGTCGCGCCACCCCTGGAGGATGTGGGGGGCCGGGAGGGTCATGGCCGACGAGCGCCGCCCGCGCGGTCAGCGGCTGCACGTCCGCCCGGCCGCCCCGAAGCCGACCGCCGGCGGCGGGGACGAGCCGGCCGACGGCCCGAGGAGGCCCCGATGAAGGCACTCACCGTGATCCCCTTGCAGAAGGGGACCGCCGAGCTCTCCGATGTCGACGAACCACCCGAGTCCGACGGCCCGGTCCTCGTCGAGACGATCGGGGTGGGGATCTGCGGCACCGACGCCGAGATTCTCTCGGGCGCCTATGGCTGGCCGCCGCCGGGCAAGGAACGCCTCGTGCTGGGTCACGAGTCGTTGGGCCGCGTGCTCGAGGCGCCCGAGGGCTCGGGCGTCGCCAAAGGCGACCTCGTGGTCGGCATCGTCCGCCGGCCCGACCCCGTGCCCTGTTCCAACTGCACGGTGGGGGAGTGGGACTTCTGCCGCAACGGCCTGTACACCGAGCGCGGGATCAAACAGCACGACGGGTACCTGTCGGAGCGCTACCGGATCACCCCGGACTTCGTCGTGAAGATCGACGCCTCGCTCGGCGAGCTCGGCGTGTTGCTCGAGCCCACCAGCGTCGTGGCGAAGGCCTGGGAACAGGTCGAGCGCATCGGGAATCGCGCCCACTGGGAGCCCAAGACCGCCGTGGTCACCGGTGCCGGACCGATCGGGCTCCTCGCAGCGCTCCTCGGGGTCCAGCGCGGCCTCGAGGTCCATGTGATCGATCAGATGGAGACGGGGCTCAAGCCCGACCTCGTCCGGGCCCTCGGCGCGCAGTACCACACCGGCCACATCGCCGATGCGTGCGCCTCGCCCGACGCGGTGATCGAGTGCACCGGGGTCGGCACGCTCGTGTTCGACGCGATCGAGCATGTCGGCCCGAATGGCGTCGTCTGCCTGACCGGGGTGTCTTCGGGTGGTCGCCCGCTGGACGTCGACGCCGGGACGCTCAACCGCAACATGGTGCTCGAGAACGAGGCGGTCGTCGGTTCGGTGAACGCCAACCGACGCCACTACGAGGCGGGTGCGGCAGCGTTGGCGAAGGCCGACCAGTCCTGGCTGGCCCGCCTGGTCAGCCGGCGGGTCCCGTTGGCGGACTGGGCCACGGCGCTCGACCGCCAGCCCGACGACGTCAAGGTGGTCGTCCAAGTGGCGACGTGAGCGAGCCGGACGAAGCGATCCCGCACCGGATCGCCCCGGGAGTCATCGAGATCGACACGCTGCTCGGCGGGTGGCACCGGGTGACCGCCGGCTACCTGATCGAGGGACCCGCCCCCGTCCTCGTTGAGACGGGGAGCCAGTCCTCGGTCCCCGTCGTGCTCGAGGCCCTGGCCGGCCTGGGCCTCGGCGCGCACGACCTGGCCGGCGTGGTGGTGACCCACATCCACCTCGACCACGCCGGGGGCGTGGGCAACGTCGCCGACGCCTTCCCGAACGCGACGGTGTACGTGCACGAGAAGGGGGCACGGCATCTGGCGGACCCGACGCGCCTCGTCGACTCGGCCTCTCGGGTCTACGGGCCGCTCCTCGACTCCCTCTATGGGCGCCTCGACCCGACGCCCGCCGAGCGGATCCACGTCCTGGACGACGGAGAGGAGATCGAGATCGGGTCGGGTCGCTCGCTGACCGCCATCGACTCGCCGGGCCATGCCAAGCACCACGTCGGCCTGCACGACTCGGCGAGCGGGATCCTGTTCGTCGGGGACGCCGTGGGGGTGCGCCTCCCCGACGTGGGCGTGCTGCGCCCGTCGACCCCGCCGCCCGACTTCGACCTCGACCAGGCGCTGGAATCGCTGCACAAGTTCTCGGCGCGCCACCCCTCGGGGCTGGCGCTGGCCCACTACGGGCTGCTCCCGGATCCGGCCGATGTGCTGTCAGAGGCCGAGGGCGTGCTCCGGCAGTGGGCCGAGACGGCGGAGGCCGCCTACCGCGCCGGCGAGGACATCGCCGAGGCGCTGGCGAGACGGTTCGACCCCGAGCCCGGTGTGGTCGCGCACGAGCACCAGGAGAAGTTCGAGGTCATGAACGGCGTGCACTCGAACGCGGCCGGGCTGCACCGCTGGCTCGAGACGCGCGACCACCCGAAGGCGGACCGAGTCGGTTAATCGACCGACAGCCGAGAGCGCAGGTCGGCCTGGCGCACCTCGAAGTCGTCCAGCGAGATTCGGCCTTCCTCCAGGTCTTCGTGCAGGCGCGCGAATTCCTCGAGCAGCTTGGTCTGGTCCTCCTCGACGCGGGGCGCGGCGGGCTCGTCCGAGGCCTCGGCCCGCTCGGAGCGCCTGGCGAGGCGATCTTCCTGCTTCGCCTTGGCCTTGGCCCGCTTGGCCTGGTCTCGCTGGAGCTTGCCCACAGTTGAGCGCGAAGGTGCCATCTCCAACTCCTCTCCAAGGTGGCCGGCCGGTTCGACCTTGTGCGAGCCGCAGGCAGGTGAATCTCTCGGTCCTTGCCCTCCCTAACCGAGGTGCCGACGAGCTCGCGGTGCGCCAAGGCTACCACCGGGTCAGATTTCGCCGAACCGCTGCCGCCTCGCTTCGACGGCCGTCTCGCAGATGGAGGCGTCTTTTCGAGGGTCTTTGGCAAACTGAGCGCGTGCCGCGCGACGTGGTTCATCCAGCACCAGGCCCTCTGGGGTGCGCTGTTCTGGGGCGCCGTGGTCCTCAGGGTGCTCATCGAGTTTGCCAACGCGGCGCGCCAACCGAGCGGCGAGGCCGCCATCCCCGAACGCAACACCGTCGGAGCCCTCTGGGGGGTCGCGCTCGTCTGCACCATCTTGGCCTTCACGCTCGGGTTCCGGCTCGACCGGCTGGCCATGCCCGGGGACGGGCGCGCCTACATCGTCGCCGGCGTCGCCGTCATGTTGCTCGGCATGGGCCTGCGCCAGTGGGCGGTGCACACCCTGGGGCGGTTCTTCACCTTCCAGCTCACCGTGCGGACCGACCAGAAGGTCGTGGAAAGCGGTCCCTACCGCGTGCTGCGCCACCCCTCATACACGGGGATGCTCCTGAGCGCGCTCGGCACCGGCATCGCCATCGGCAACTGGCTTTCGCTCGCCTTGGCCTTCCTGCCTTACACGGTCTCGCTCGTGCGCCGGATCGGGATCGAAGAGGCCATGCTGCGCCAGGGCCTCGGACCGGACTACGAGCACTTCGCGTCGACCCGCAAGCGCCTTGTCCCCGGCGTCTGGTAGCGGTCCTTCCCGGCGCGACGGTGGCCCCTCCCGGTTATGGGAAGGGCCACCAGTCAGTGCGGAGGGAGTGGGATTCGAACCCACGGTGCCCTAAAGGACACAACGGTTTTCGAGACCGTCCGATTCGGCCACTCTCGCATCCCTCCGTCGGCCAATTTAGGGGCGATCGGCGCACCGGCCAGAAGCCCGACCGACCTCAGTGCTCGGGGTGCCGGCCCCTTCGCTCGGCGAAGAACGAGATCAACAGCTCACCGCACTCATCGGCGAGCACCCCTCCGGTGACCGCTACCTCGTGATTGAGACGTTCGTCGTGACAGAGCTCGTAGAGCGAAGAGACGGCACCGGCCTTCGGGTCGAGCGCGCCGAACACGAGTCGCCCGAGACGCGCGTTGACCATCGCACCGGCGCACATCGCGCAGGGTTCGAGGGTGACCACCACGGTCACGTCGCCCAAGCGCCAGTCGGACTGCGCTTGTGCCACGTCGCGCAAGAGCAGCAGCTCGGCGTGCGCCGTCGGGTCCTTGCGCAACTCCCGCTCGTTGTGCCGCTGTCCGATGACGACGCCGTCGCGCAGTGCGACGGCTCCGACCGGCACATCGGCGTGCTCGAGCGCGCGCTGTGCCTCGGCGATCGCAACACGCATCGCCGCTTTGTCGGAATCGAGCGGCTCGGCCTTTCCCTGCGACACGAGATGCCCCCGTCTGTTCTGAGCGGAGGAGGTGGGATTTGAACCCACGGACCCGTGAAGGTCACACGATTTCCAATCGTGCCGATTCGGCCGCTCTCGCACTCCTCCAATGACGGCTGGCCACGCTAATCGCGGCGGGTCGGCGCCCCCGGACCCGGTGCCAGCGGCGCTTATCATCGGCGGACCGTGCACTCCCTCGGCGCACGCGTCGGATTCGGCGCTGGAACCGCGATGACGAGCGTCGACCAGGTCCGCCGAGAGGCGCTCTGGGCCGCCTCGGCGGGCTTCGACAGCTTCTGGGTCTCCCAGGCCTTCGGCGTCGACCCGCTGGTCGCCGTCGCTGCGGTCGGGCGCGAGGTACCCGAGTTCTCCGAGCTCGGGACCTCGGTCGGTGCCTCTGGTTGGCCGACACCCGCTCGCGCTCGGCGCCGAGGCCCGCACGGCGCAGAGCGCGCTGGAGGGCCGCCTCGTGCTCGGCGTCGGGGCGTCCCACCAAGTGGTCGCCGAGCACATCTTCGGCGAGAGCTACGGCCGGCCCTACTCACGCACCAAGGAGTTCCTCGAAGCGCTGATCCCGCTCTTGGAGGACGAGGCGGCGGACGTCTCGGGCGACCAGGTCGTGGCGCACGGCGGGCTCACGATCCAGGCGCCGACCTGCCCAGTGCTCCTCGCCGCGTTGGCGCCGCGGATGCTGCGGCTGGCCGGCAGGCTGACCGCGGGAACGTCGCTCGGTCAGTGCGGACCCAAGACCATCGCCACCCACATCGCGCCGGTCCTCAACGCGGCGGCCGCGGCGGCCGGTCGGACGAAGCCGAGGATCATGGCACTGGTGTCGGTGGTGGTGACCGACGACCCGTCGGGCGCCCGCGAGTCGGCCGTGGAAGCGGGCCGTGGCTATGCCGCCCTCCCCTCCTATCGCCGGGTGCTCGACCTCGAGGGGGTGACGAGCGGGGCCGAGCTGCTGGTGGCCGGGTCGCTGGATCAGGTCGCGGGCGGGCTCACCGCCTATGCCGAGGCGGGGGTCACCGACCTGCGCATCGGCCTCGGGTCCTCCGAGCCCGACCTCGCCGAGGCAACGCGGGCTGGCCTCAGCGAGCTCCTCGGGGGCTGACGGGCCGATAACCTCGTCTCTTCGCCGCGCCGACGTTGGGTGCGGTGGCCGGGTCCTGCGCAACGGCCGCTCGTGAACCGAGTCAGGGTCGGAAGGCAGCAGCTCTCAGCGGGTGAGGCCGTGTGCCGTAGCCAACCTGGCCGCCGCACCGAGCGCCGGAGCGGCGCCGGGGTGACCAGAGGGGGACCCATGCTCATCGTTGCCGGATATTTCGACGTCGACCCGTCGGATCGCGAGGCGTTCATCGCCGACCGTATCGACGGCATGAAGAAATCCCGGGCCGAGAAGGGCTGCATCGCCTACGTCATGAGCGCGGACCCCGTCGAGCCGGGCCGGGTCTACCTCTACGAGCGCTGGGAGGACAAGGCCTCACTCGCGGCCCACCTCGAAGGGATGCGTTCGGCGCCCTCGGCGCGGCGGGAGATCCCGATCCTGGGCGTCGAGGTGCAGCAGTACGAGATCGACCAGGTCGGCCCGATCGGCAGCTGACCCGCCACGCCTCCAACGCACCCGAAGAGGCGACAGACCAGACCGTTAGGCTCGCCGTGATGGCGACGGACGGGGGGGCGCAGCGCGGTGCGGGGAGCACCGGCGAGCCATTCGTCTCCCTCTACCGCCGGTTCCGACCCTCCAAGCTGTCGGAGATCCGGGGCCAGCCCCACGTCGTCCAGGCGCTCCGCGGCGCGGTGGCCGAAGGCCATGTCGCGCACGCCTACCTGTTCAGCGGCCCGCGGGGGACCGGCAAGACGTCGGCGGCACGGGTCCTGGCCAAGGCGCTCAACTGCGCACACCCCGAGAACGGGGAGCCCTGCGGTGTCTGTGCCTCCTGCATCGCGATCGCCCAGGGCAACTCGCTCGACGTCCGCGAGCTCGACGCTGCGTCGAACAATGGCGTCGACGCGATGCGCGACCTCGTCTCCCACGCCGCGTTCGGCCACGCCGGGGGAGTGGAAGCTCTACATCGTCGACGAGGTCCACATGCTCTCGACGGCGGCAGCCAATGCGTTGTTGAAGACGCTCGAGGAACCGCCCTCCCACGTCGTCTTCGTCCTGGCGACGACGGACCCGCAGAAGGTCCCCGAGACGGTGCGGAGCCGGACTCAGCACTACGAGTTCCGCCTCCTCGGTGCCGACACCCTCGGTGAGCTCGTCACCTGGGTGCGGGATGAGGCGCACCTCGATCTCGACGACGAGGCGCTCGCGCTGGCGGTCCGGCGCGCCCGGGGGTCGGCCCGCGACGCGCTCTCGGCGCTCGACCAGATGGCCTCCGCAGGCTCGGCCGAAGGGGTGCGTCCCGAGCTGATCGGGCTGCTCGACGCCCTCTGCGACGAGGACGCGGGCAACCTGCTCGTCGCCGTGGCGTCGCTCATCGAGGCGGGCTGGAGCCCCCAGCAGCTTGCGACCGAGCTGGTCGACGATCTCCGTCAGGCGTTCCTGCTCAGCCTCGCCCCCGATCTCGCAGCGGTGAGCGGCGACGAGCGGTCCCGTCTCGGCGCGCAGGCCGAGCGCTTCGGCCTCGCCCGTTTGGTCCGCTCGATGGAGCAGATCGGTCTGGCCCAGGTGGACATGCGCGAGGCGCCCGACGCCAGGGTCGTCCTCGAGGTGACCCTGGTGCGCCTGGCCAAGAGCGAGCTGGACAGCGCCCCCGAGGCACTCGCCGAACGGGTGGCCCGGCTTGAGCGCGCCCTTGCCTCGCGCGACACGCTCGACGCGTCCCCAGCCCGAGCCGCCAGCACCGCCAGCTCGCCACGCCGAACCGGACGATCCACGCGCCAAGCCGACGATCGGCGCGATCCGCCGCCAGCGATCCGAGCAGCCGGCGTCGCCCGAGCCGGCGCCGCGGGCCGAGGCGCCCGAACCAACCGCCGCACCCGTGCCGGCGCCGCCGAAGGGATCGGTGCCCGACCGCGACACGCTGGTCGAGGCCTGGGGAGACCACCTGCTCCGCGCGCTGCCGGCACGGGCCAAGGTCGTCTACAGCTCCGGGCACTTCACTGCGGTCGAGGGCTCGACCGCAGTGTTCGCCGTGCCCAACCCGGGCTATCTCGGTCGCTGCGAGGAGGTGCGGCCCATCGTCGAAGAGGCGCTCGGCGGGCACTTCGGCGCCCGAATCGGCCTCCGGCTCGTCGTCGACGAGGCGGGCGATGCGCCCACGAGGCCCGCACCGGGCGCGCGTCGCGCCCCCGAGCCCGACCCGAGCGACCTGGGTGACGACGACTTCGACCCCGAGGACCCCGGCGAGCCGATGGAGGTGCAGTCGCTCGCGGCCTCCCGGATCCTCGAGGCGTTCCCGGGCGCCGAGGAGGTCACCGGTTAGGTGTACACCGGCCCGCTCCGCGCGCTGATCGACGAGCTCGGCCGACTGCCCGGCATCGGGCCCAAGTCGGCCCAACGGATCGCGTTCTACCTCCTCAAGATCCCCAACGAGGACGCACTGCGCCTCTCGGACGCGATCGTCTCGGTGAAGGAGCGCACCGCACTCTGCGAGCGGTGCTTCAACGTCGCCGAGCGCGGCGCGCTGTGCGAGGTGTGCCAGGACGAGACCCGCGACGGCTCGGTCGTCTGCGTCGTGGAGGACCCCCAGGCGATCGCGGCGTTCGAGCGGACCAAGGAGTTCGGTGGCCGATACCACGTGCTGCAGGGCGCGCTGAACCCGCTCGAGGGGGTGGGGCCCGAGCAGTTGCGCATCGTCGAACTCGTGGCCCGCATCGAGGCCGAGGGCATCAGCGAGGTGGTCCTCTGCACGAACCCGAACTTGGAGGGTGAGGCGACGGCCATGTACCTGGCCAAGCGGCTGAGCGAGCTGCCGGTGCGGGTGACCCGGCTCGCCAGCGGGCTGCCGGTCGGCGGCGATCTCGAGTACGCGGACGAGATGACGCTCGGGCGCGCGCTCGAGGGCCGGCGCGAACTGCGGGCCTGAGCCATGACGGAGGGACGGGTCCTCTGGGTGCTGCGCCACGCCAAGACGGTGCGTCGCCCACCCGTCGGGGGGGCCGATCACGAGCGCACGCTGGCCGGGCGGGGCCGACGCGACGCCGACGCGCTCGGCGAGCGCCTCGGCGACGATGGTGACCACCTCGGCCTCGACGTGGGGATTATGCCCGCGCTCATCCTCTGCTCGACCGCCGCCCGTGCGGTGGAGACGACCGAGCGAGTGCTTGCGAAGATGTCGAGCCCGCCGCCGGCGACCTATCTGCGCTCCCTGTACGGCGCCTCACCCGAGGACGTGCTCGAACAGGTCTCGATGGTGGAGGAGGACGTGGCCTCGGTGATGGTGGTCGGCCACAACCCGACCCTGGAGGCGCTGGTCGCTGCGATACCGAGGCGGCCTGTCGCCGCGTTGTCCGGGGGCTTCGCGACCTGCGCACTGGCGGTCTTCGAGCTCCCGGTCAAGCAGTGGGACGAGATCGCGCCGCGGACCGCCAAGGTGCTCGGGGTGTTTGTTCCCCCGTTCGACGCCGATTAGCGGATCGAGCGGACGATCAGGGCGTCGCCCTGGCCGCCGCCGCCGCACAATGCGATCGCGGCGAAGCTCGCGTCCCGGCGTCGCAGCTCGAGCAGCGCGGTGAGGGCGAGCCGGGTCCCCGACATCCCGACCGGGTGGCCCAAGGCGATGGCCCCACCGTTCACGTTCAGCTTGTCCTCGTCGATGCCGAGCTGGTCGGCGGACGCCAGGCCGACGGCGGCGAACGCCTCGTTGATCTCGAACAAGTCGATGTCGCCCAGGGACACCTTGGCTTTCTCGACCGCCCGGGTGATGGCGCGCGCCGGTTGGAGCAGCAGCGAGGGGTCGGGCCCGGCCACCTGGCCATAGGAGACGAACTCACCGAGCGGGGTGACCCCGAGCTCCCTGGCCTTTGCGGCGGTGGTCACGATGACCGCAGCGCCCCCGTCAGAGATCTGCGACGCGTTCCCGGCCGTGATCGTGCCCTCCTTGTCGAACGCGGGGCGCAGGCCGGCCAGCGACTCGGGGGTGGTCCCGGGCCGGACGCCCTCGTCGGTGTCGGCCAAGATCGGCTCGCCGCGACGCTGGGGTACCTGGACCGGGACGATCTCCTCGGCGAAGCGACCCTCCTTGGCCGCGGCGGCCGCCCGCTCGTGTGAGGCGGCGGCGAACGCGTCCTGGCGCTCCCGCGAGACCTGCGCGCCCGAGGTGTTGTATCGATCGGTGGCCAGCCCCATCGCGCAGTGGTCGAACGCGCAGGTGAGCCCGTCGAACATCATCGAGTCGACGAGCGTGCCGTCGCCCAGGCGATAGCCGCTGCGCGCCTCGGGCAGCAGGTGCGGGGCCCGGGTCATGGACTCCATCCCCCCGGCCACGACGATCTCGGCGTCCCCCGACGCGATCATCTGGTCGGCGAGGTAGATGGTGTTGAGGCCCGAGAGACAGACCTTGTTCACGGTCGTGGCCGGGACCGACATCGGGATGCCGGCCTTGGCCGCCGCCTGGCGGGCCGTGATCTGGCCCTGGCCGGCCTGGAGCACCTGGCCCATCAGCACGTAGTCGACCTGTTCGGGGGCGACGCCCGCCCGCTTCAGTGCCTCCGCGATGGCAAAGCCGCCCAGCTCCTGGGCGCTGAATCCCGAGAACACGCCCGAGAGCTTGCCGATCGGCGTGCGGGCGCCAGCGAGGATGACCGAACCAGGCATGTCCTGACCTCCAGACATTTCGGGGTTTCCCATCCTATGACCACGGATATCGTCGCGGTCCATGGACGACATCCTGCAGGCCGTGATCGACGGCGCCCCGGGTGAGGCGTTGGCCGAGATGCCCCTCCCCGAGTCGTACCGGGCGGCGTTCGTCCGTCGGGACGAGTCCGACATGTTCGATGGCATGGAGTCGGGGGAGAAGGACCCCCGCAAGTCCCTGCACGTCGGAGAGGTGCCGCTCCCCGAGCTCGCCCCCGATGAGGCCTACGTCGCGGTCATGGCGTCGGCCATCAACTTCAACACGGTGTGGACCTCGATCTTCGAGCCGCTGCCCACCTTCGGGTTCCTCGACCGGCTGGGGAAGGAGAGCCGCTGGGGTGCCCGCCACGCGCTCGACTACCACGTGGTCGGCTCCGACGCCTCGGGGGTGGTGCTCCGGGTGGGCTCGGCGGTGCGCAACTGGAAGCCGGGCGACAAGGTGACCGTCCACTGCAACTACGTCGACGATCAGGACCCCTCGGCACACGACGACTCGATCCTGGCGGCCAACCAGCGGATCTGGGGGTTCGAGTCGAACTTCGGCGGCCTGGCCGACATCGCGCTGGTCCGGGCCAACCAGCTCATGCCCAAGCCCGCTCACCTGACCTGGGAGGAGGCGGCGGTCAACGCGCTGTGCAACTCGACCGCGTACCGGATGCTGGTCAGCCACAACGGCGCGCCGATCCGCCAGGGCGATCGGGTGCTCGTGTGGGGAGCGACCGGTGGGCTCGGCAGCTTCGCCGTGCAGTACGTGCTGAATGGCGGGGCGATCCCGATCGGGGTCGTCTCCTCGCCGGAGAAGGTCGACCTGCTGCACGACCTCGGGGTCGAGGCCGTCCTCGACCGCGCGCCGCCAACTACCAGTTCTGGAAGGACGACACCCACCAGGACGAGTCCGAGTGGCGCCGGTTCGGCAAGGACGTCCGCTCCCTGGTCGGCGAGGACCCCGACATCGTCTTCGAGCACCCCGGCCGCTTCACCATGGGCGCGTCGGTCTTCGTGGCCAAGCGGGGCGGCACCATCGTCACCTGCGCGGCGACCTCGGGCTACATGATCGAGTACGACAACCGGCACCTCTGGATGAAGCTGAAGACGATCAAGGGCTCCCACTTCGCCAACTACCGGGAGGCCTGGGACGCCAACGCGCTCGTGTGCTCGGGGAAGATTCTCCCCCCGCTGTCGGCGGTCTACCCGCTGACCGAGGTCGGCGAGGCCGCCGAGCAGGTGCACAAGAACCGGCACGAGGGGAAGATCGGCGTGCTCTGCCTCGCCCCCTCCGAGGGCCTCGGCGTCGACGACCCCGAGCTGCGGGCCAAGGTCGGCGAGGACCGCATCACCCTGTTCCGGCGGCACGGCGCGTGAGCGCCCACGAGGCCGCAGGGGGCCTGTTCACCGAGGTCGACCACGTGGCCATCGCGGTGGCCGACCTCGACGCGGCGGTGGCCTTCTACGAGGAGACCTTTGGGGCCAAGGTCGTCCACCGCGAGGTGGTGGAGCGCGACGGGGTGGAGGAGGCGCTGGTGAAGGTGGCCGACTCGTACATCCAGCTGCTCACCCCGACCAGCGACGACTCGACCGTGGCCAAGTTCCTCGCCCAGCGCGGGGAGGGACTGCACCACGTCGGGTTCCGGGTCGAGGACTGTGGCGAGGCGCTCAAGGCCGCCCAGGACGCCGGCGTCCGCTCCATCGACCAGGTCCCGAGGCCCGGCTCACGGGGCACGACGGTCGCCTTCTTGCACCCCAAGTCGGCCTACGGGACCCTGATCGAGCTCGTCCAGGAGTAGCGCCCCCCGGGCCGCCTCACGCGTCAGCGGCTCGAACGACTCGTCGTCGTCGGCTCGGCGCGAGGCGAACACGATGCGGTGCGTCGGGCACTGCGCGACGGCTCGGCTGGGCGCCACCGCCGGCCCGGGCTCGGTGGCCTGCACCGGGTTGGGCAGGCGGCGACTCAAGGCCGACACCGTGAGCGCCACCCCGACCAGGATCCCGAGCACGACGAGCGCGGCGTCCAGGGCCCCGAGGCGGGCCAGGGGGGCCAGGGTTAGATACAGCGTCCCGACCGTGGCCACCCCGAGGGCGAGGGAGGACTGCTGGGTCGTGGCGAGCACGCCGCTGCCGACGCCGGCTGCGTGCTGGGGCACCTCCGAGAGGACGACGCCCATGAGCGGGCTCATGATGAGGCCCTGTCCGATGCCGACCACGAGGAAGCCCGGGCCGACACTGAGCAGGCTCGGGTGCGGCCAGACGGCCGCCAACGACCCAATGGAGGCCAGGAGCCCGACTGCCTGGATCAGCGGCCCGCCGTGACGACGCGGCGACCGAAGCGACGGAGGAGTCGAGCCGTGGACAGCGACGCGGCCAGGAATCCGGCGGCCATCGGCGCCAGCAAGAGGCCGGTGCGCAGCGGGCTCAACCCGGCCCCGTTCTGGATGGCGAGCGTGTACACGAACATGAAGCCGCCGAAGGCCGTGTAGAAGGGCAGCGCGATCGAAATGCCCCGTCGCATGCTGGGCATGCGCACGATCGAGAACGGCACCAGCGGCACGCCGCCACGGGCCTCGAGCCGGCGCTCCGTGCGCAGGAACAGCGCGAGCGCGACGGGGGAGATGACCAAGAGCGCGATCGACCAGCCGGGCCATCCGAGGGCGCGGCCCTCGGTGAGCGGGATCAGGAGCGAGAGCAGGCCGACCCCCAAGAGCGCGGTGCCGAAGTGGTCGACGGGGGCGGGGTCATCCGAACGGGTCTCGGGGAGCAGGCGGCTGGCCAACACCAGACCGACCAGACCTACCGGGACGTTCAGGAGGAAGATCGGACGCCAGCCGGTGCCGGCGATGTTCGCCGAGACGATCAGCCCGCCCACCACCTGTCCGATGACCGACGCGATCCCGCCGGTCGCCCCGAACTTCCCCAGCGCGGGGCGCGGTCGGCTCCCGTTTTGGTGGCCTGGATGGTCGAGAGGACCTGGGGCAGCATCATGGCCGAGGCCGCACCCTGGAGCACCCGGGCCGCCACCAGGGTGCCGATGCTCGGGGCCAGGCCGCAGGCGAGCGAGGTCAGCGTGAACGCCGCCATGCCGCCCAGGAACAGCCGGCGCCGCCCCAGCAGGTCGCCCAGCCGGCCCCCCACCACAAGCAGGAGGGCGTAGGCGATGGCGTAGCCGGCCACCACCAGCTGGAGCATCCCCGGGGTTGCGTGCAGATCCCGGTCGATCGTCGGGAGCGCCACGTTGACGATGAAGAAGTCGGTCATCGGCAGGAACACGCCGATCAGGACCACGGCGAGCCCGAAACCGCTGAGCTTCGGGGATTCGGCCTTCGGCGTCCGGGCGGGCGCTGGGCGCGACGCCGTCGAAGATTCGATGCGAATGGTCATGGAACCAGGATGCGCCAATGTATAAACTGGTACCAGAAGCCCGGTTATCCTGGTATCAACGGCAATGGTCAACTACGGACAAATCCCGTCAGGATGGGAATGAGGGCCGAGGAGGCGACATGACGATCACCGACAACGAGACCGCCTGGGTGGACCTCGATGGCCCGCTTGGGGAGGCCCCGGACGAGATCCGCCGCCACGAGCTCGGCGAGTTCCTGCGCTCCCGGCGGGAGCGCATTCTGCCTGACGAGGTCGGACTCCCGGCCGGTGGGCGCCGCCGCACCCCGGGGCTTCGGCGCGAGGAGGTCGCCCAGCTCGCGGGCGTCGGCGTGACCTGGTACACGTGGCTCGAGCAGGGGCGCGACATCAACGTCTCCGAGCAGGTGCTCGACGCGGTGTCGCGCACGCTGCGGTTCGACCCCTACGAGCGCGCCCATGTCATGAGGTTGGCCGGCCTCGGCGAGTTCGAGACCACTCGAGAGTGCCAGGCGATCGCGCCCCCGGTGCAGCGCATGCTCGCGCAGCTCGACCCGTTCCCGGCCGCCGTCTTGAACGCGCGCAGCGACATCCTCGCCTTCAACAACGGGTACTGCCATCTCATGGCCGACCTCGAGGAGATGCCTCTGGAGGACCGCAACTGCCTGTGGCTCGCCTTCACGCACCCGGCGTGGCGCTCCTCGGTCCTCGACTGGGAGGAGGGGGTGGCGCGCCTCGTTGCGCAGTACCGCGCCGCGATGGCCGAGCATCTCGCAGAGCCGCGCTGGCGTGCCCTCGTGCGCCGGCTGTCGGAGAGCTCTCCGGAGTTCGTGGCGGTCTGGAACCGACGCGAGGTGCTGGGCCCCGAGAACCGCACAAAGAGACTGCTGCACCCCGAGGTCGGCCTCCTGAGCCTGGACCACACCAGCTTCTGGCTCGGGCCGCTCATCGGCACTCGACTGATCGCCTACGTCCCACGTGACGACACCTCCCGGGAGGGACTCGAGAAGCTGGCGGCGCTGCATCCGCCGCGCGCACGCCTCGATCGTCTTGAGCCCGGGTTGGACGGCGCCACACCCAGCTGAGCGGTCCGCTGGGATTGGTAGCGTGGCCGCCGTGGAACACGGCCAACGGCTGGAAGAACTCCTGGCCAGGCGGTCCGAAGCACTCAGTGCCGGCTCTCCCGCCGCGATCGAGCGGCACCATTCCCGGGGGAAGCTGACCGCCCGCGAGCGGATCGACTACCTGCTCGACGACGGCTCCTTCCAGGAGCTCGACATGCTGGCCCGTCACCGGGCCCACGGCATGGGTCTCGAGGACACCCGCCCGTACACCGACGGTGTGGTCACCGGCTTCGGGACGGTGAACGGCCGCCGCGTCTGCGTCTTCTCCCAGGACGCGACCGTGACCGGAGGGTCCACCGGCGAGGTGCACGGCGAGAAGATCCACAAGGTCATGGATCTGGCCATCTCGATCGGCGTCCCGATGATCGGGATCAACGACGGCGGCGGGGCCCGGTTGCAGGAGGGCGTGGTCTCGTTGCACGCCTACGGCGGGATCTTCTTCCGCAACGTGCAGGCCTCGGGCGTCATCCCGCAGATCAGCGTGATTCTCGGATCGTGCGCCGGCGGCGCCGTCTACTCGCCGGCCATGACCGACTTCATCTTCATGGTGCAGGGCATCTCGAACATGTTCATCACCGGCCCCGACGTCGTGAAGACGGTGACCGGCGAGGAGGTCACCCTGGAGGAGCTGGGCGGCGCGATGAGCCATGCCACCAAGTCCGGTGTCGCCACCTTCGTCGCGCCGGACGAGAAGGCCTGCCTCGACGACGTGCGCTACCTGTTGTCGTTCCTGCCGGCCAACAACCTCGAGGATCCGCCCTCGGTGGTCTCGGGCGACGACCCCGACCGCGAGACCCCCGAGTTGATCGAGCTGATCCCGCCTTCGCCCAATCTCCCCTACGACATGACCAAGGTCATCCAGGCGGTCGTCGACGACGGCGAGTACTTCGAGGTCCATCCGCACTGGGCGATGTCGATCACCTGCGGGCTGGCCCGGGTCGACGGGCGCGTGGTCGGCATCGTGGGCAACCAGCCAGCGATCCTGGCTGGCGTCCTCGACATCGACTCCTCGGAGAAGGCGGCGCGCTTCGTCCGCACGTGCGACGCGTTCAACATCCCGCTGGTGACCTTTGTTGACGTCCCCGGGTTCCTGCCCGGGACCGACCAGGAGTACGGGGGGATCATCCGCCACGGGGCGAAGCTGCTCTACGCCTACTGCGAGGCCACGGTGCCCCGGGTGCAGATCATCACCCGCAAGGCCTACGGAGGTGCCTACGTCGTCATGAACTCGAAGTCGATCGGCGCCGACCTTGCCTTCGCCTGGCCGTCGGCCGAGATCGCGGTCATGGGCCCCCAGGGGGCGGTCGAGATCCTCTACCGCCGCGATCTCGCCGAGGCGCCCGACCCCGCGGCCCGCCGGGCCGAGCTCGTGAGCGAGTACACCGAGCGCTACGCGAACCCCTACATCGCGGCCGAGCGCGGGTATGTCGACGACGTCATCTCGCCGTCGGAGACCCGCCGGGTGCTCGTCCGGAGCCTGGCGCTCCTCGTCTCCAAGCGCGAGGAGATGCCTCGGCGCAAGCACGGCAATGTCCCGCTGTGACCGAGGGGCCGCCAGAGCACCTCGGGCTCCGGCCTCGCCCCGAGATCGACCCGGCGGTGCTCGCCGCCATCGCCATGGCGGTCGACAAGGTCTGGCCGCGGCCGGTCACCTCGCCCGAGTGGCGGCGCGGCAACGACAACTGGCGCTTCAGCGGGCGCTGGTGGAACCAGCGGGTGTCGCTGCGGCGTGAGCGCCCCGCCGCCGGCTTCTAACCCTTCGGCGCGCCGGCGCGCCTTCGCTCGACCAGCGACATGAGGTCGTCCATGATCGTGGCGAACTCGAAGTCCTTCGGGGTGTAGACGGCGGCCACGCCCTTGCCGAGCAGGATCTCGGCGTCGTCGGGTGGGATGATCCCGCCGACCACCACCGCGGCGTCGACCCCGGCCGCCGCCAGCCGGTCGAGGATCTCGGGGACGAGCTCCAGGTGTGAGCCCGAGAGGATGGACAGCCCCACGACATCCACGTCCTCGTCGCGCGCCGCGGCGACGATCTGTTCGGGCGTCAGCCGGATCCCCTGGTACACGACCTCGAACCCGGCGTCGCGCGCCGCCACGGCGATCTGCTCGGCACCGTTGGAGTGCCCGTCGAGGCCCGGCTTGCCGACGAGGAGCCGCGGCGGGGCGCCGGTGCGCTCGGCGAGCGCCCGTGCCCGAGCGGCGACTGGTGCCAGCTCGTTGCCGTGGGCGCCGGACGCTCCACGCACCCCGGTCGGCCCGCGGTACTCACCGAACACCTCCCGCAGCACCGCTGCCCACTCACCGGTGGTGCCACCGATCCGGGCCAGGGCCAGCGTCGGCTCCATCAGGTCGGCCTCGGGGTTTTCGGCGGCCCGGCGCAGGTCGTCGAGCGCCTTGGCCACCGCCCCCTGGTCGCGGTGGCGGCGCCAGGCCTGGACGTCGGCCTGCATCTCGGACTCGACGGTGGGCTCGAGTTTCAGTACCGAGTCCGCCGTGAGCGGCGATTGCGCGCTGTCCGTGTAGGCGTTCACGCCGACGACCATCTGCTCGCCGCTCTCGATGCCGCGCCACCCGCTCGGCCTGGCTCTTCACGAGCCGCGACTTCAGCTCCTCGACGACCTCGAAGACCCCGCCGCGCCCGAGCACGTCGTCGAGCTCGGCGGTCGCCGCCTCCACGATCTCGGAGGTCTTGGCCTCCATCACCTTGGAGCCCTCGAAGATGTCGTCGTACTCCAGCAGATCGGACTCGAAGGCCAGGATCTGCTGAATCCGCAGCGACCACTGTTGGTCCCAGGGTCGGGGCAAGCCGAGCGCCTCGTTCCAGGCCGGCAGCTGGACGGCCCGGGCCCGGGCGTCCTTGGACAGGGTGACCCCGAGGGCCTCGAGGACGATGCGGGGGATGTTGTTCTCGGGTTGGGCCTCGGTCAGGCCGAGGGAGTTGACCTGGACGCCGTAGCGGAACCGGCGGAACCGCTCGTCGGTCACCCCGTAGCGCTCGGCGCAGATGCGGTCCCACATCGCGGAGAACGCCCGCACCTTGGCGGTCTCCTCGATGAAGCGGACCCCGGCGTTCACGAAGAAGCTGATCCGGCCGACCACCTCGGCGAACTCGCTCTCGGCCACCCGGCCCGAGTTTCGGACGCCGTCGAGCACACCGATGGCGGTGGCCAGCGCGTAGGCGACCTCTTGGACCGGCGTCGCACCGGCCTCCTGGAGGTGGTAGCTGCAGACGTTGATCGGGTTCCACTTGGGCACGTGGCGCACCGTGTAGTTGATGGTGTCGACGGTGAGCCGGAGGCTGGGGGCCGGCGGGAAGATGTAGGTCCCGCGGCTCAGGTACTCCTTCACGATGTCGTTCTGCGTCGTGCCCTGGAGGAGGGCCGGGTCGACGCCGTGCTCCTCGGCGTTGGCGACGTAGAGGGCGAGCAGCCAGGCGGCGGTCGCGTTGATCGTCATCGAGGTGTTCATCTCGGCGACCGGGATGCCGTCGAGCAGCTGGCGCATGTGGCCGAGGTGGGCGACGGGGACCCCGACCTTGCCCACCTCGCCGGCCACCTCGGGCGCGTCGGGGTCGTAGCCGGTCTGGGTGGGCAGGTCGAAGGCGATCGAGAGCCCGGTTTGACCGCGCGACAGGTTTGTCCGGTAGAGCTCGTTGGAGGCCCGGGCGCTCGAGTGGCCCGAGTAGGTGCGCATCACCCAGGGTTGGCTACGGGGCCTGCGATCCCGGTCTGCGCTCATCTCACCACCTCCGACTCGCCTCGGTGGTCCGCCCGCCCATTCTGGCCGACCCGCGCCAACGATCCCGCGACGCCCCGCTAGCGGCGCTGGTACTCGTAAAAGCCCTGGGCGGACTTCCGGCCGAGGTGGTTGGCGGCCACCATCCGGCGCAACAGCGGCGCCGGCGCGTACTGCTGCTCGCGGTGCTCGTCGTAGAGGGCGTCCAAGATGGCCACCGAGGTGTCCAGCCCGACCAGGTCGAGGAGGGCGAAGGGCCCCATCGGGAACCCGCACCCGCCGACCATCGCCGCGTCGATGTCCTCCTTGCTGGCGATCCCGCGCTCGAACAGCCGCACGGCGTTGTTGAGGTAGGGGAACAGCAGGGCGTTGACCACGAACCCGGCCCGGTCCTCGACCTCGACGGTCTCCTTGCCGCAGGACTTGGCGAACTCGCTCACCGCCGCGATGGTTTCGGTGGAGGCCGTGATCGGCCGGATGATCTCGACCAGGTTCATGGCCGGGGCGGGGTTGAAGAAGTGGACTCCGCACACCTTGTCGGGGCGCCCGGTGGCCATCGCGATGTCGACGACCGGGAGCGTCGAGGTATTGGTGGCGAGGATCGTCCCCTCGGCGCACACCCGGTGGAGCTCCTCGAACAACTCCAGCTTGACCGCGAGGTCCTCGACCACGGACTCGATCACGAGGTCGACGTCGGCCAGGTCTTTGAGCTCGGTGGTCGTCGACAGCCTGGACAGGGCCTCGTCGCGCTCGGCCTCGGTCGCCTGCCCCCGCTCGATCTGGCGGTCCAGCGCCTTCTTGACGCCGGCCAGCGCGCCGTCGGCGGCCGACTGGCTCCGGCTTCTGACCACCACCTCGTGCCCCGACATCGCCGCGACCTGGGCGATCCCGGTGCCCATGATCCCGGATCCGACGATTCCCACCTTGGTGATCGGCATGGGTGGATGGTACCCAAGGGTCACCAAGTCGCACTTCGGGAGATGGCGGGGGTCCGGTTCCGGCGTGCCAGAGTGAGGTCGTGGCCGCTAGCTCCGCCGGGACGCTCGCCTTGGTGGGCGGGGCCGAGTGGAGCGAGGGCTGCGACTTCGACCGGGACCTGCTCGCCGCCTCGGGCGGCACCGACGTGCTCGTGCTTCCCACGGCGGCCGCCTACGAGCGCCCCGAGCGCTTGGTGGTCGGTGCGGCGGAGTGGTTCTCCGGCCTCGGCGCCGAGGTGGAGGGACTCATGGTCCTCACCAGGGCCGACGCCCAGGATGCGGCGGCCGCCGACCTGGTGCGACGGGCCCGGTTCATCTATCTCTCCGGGGGCTCGTCGCTCCACCTGCGCTCGGTGCTCAAGGGCTCGGCGGTCTTCGGTGCGCTGCGGGAGGCCTGGGAAGGTGGCGCGGTGGTGGCCGGCGCCGGGGCCGGTGCGATGGCCCTCACCGACCCCATGGTCGACCCCCGGGGTGGCGCCCTGACCGTGGGGCTCGGGCTCATCGAGGGACTCGCGGTGTTCACCCACTACGGGGACGTCGCCGAGGACGCCCACGGGGAGAAGCTCCACCGTTCGGTGACGCTCGCGCCCGACGGGCTCCCCGTCGTCGGGCTGCCCGAGCGCACCGCGCTCATCCGCGGGCCCGAAGGTTCCTGGCGGGGGGCCGGCGTCTCGCGGCCGGCGGTCTTCGTCGACGGCCGCCCGGCCGCCGCAGGCCTGCGGTCCTTACCCGGCTGACCGCAGCGTCAGCGGCGAGGCAGGCTCGCCTCGGTCAGTCGGACTCCTCGATCGTCACCGACTCCATCACGACGCGCTCGGTGGGCTTGCCCGACTGGGTGCCGACCCCGTCGATCGCCTGGACGACGTCGCCGCCCGAGACGACCGAGCCGAAGAGCGCGTACTGCGGCGGCAGGGCGACGCCGTGGGCGCCGGTGATGATGAAGAACTGGCTCCCGTTGGTGTCGGGTCCGGCGTTGGCCATGGCGAGCGACCCGACCTGGTAGCGGCCGGGCTTGGGGAGCTCGTCGGCGAAGCGGTAGCCGGGGCCGCCCATGCCGGTGCCCTCGGGGTCGCCGCCCTGGATCACGAAGCCCGGGATGATCCGGTGGAAGAAGATCCCGTCGAAGTAGTGGTAGCGGGCTAGGAACACGAAGTTGTTGACGGTGCGCGGCGCGGCGATCGGGTCCAGGGCGATCTTGATCGTCCCCTTGGTCGTGACCATCGTCGCGGTGTAGCGCTTCTCCGGGTCGATGACCATCGGCGGCTCTGCATCGAAGCGCTGGCGCTTCTCGCTCGAGCCGTCTGGCGCGGGGGGTTCGACGGGGCTCATGGGCTCTCCTTGATCGTGACCTTGAGGACGCGGTGGTACAGCTTGGGCGTCCCCGTCTCGCTCGACGTGGCCGATGCACCGTCGGCGTTGATCTTCTGCACGACGTTCATGCCCGAGGTCACCTGACCGAAGAGCACGTAGTCAGGCGCCAGCGTCTCGCCCTCGGAGCCGGTGACCACGAACCACTGGCTTCCGTTCGTGTCCGGGTCCGTGGTCGCCGGGCTGTTGGAGTTGGCCATGGCCACCGACCCGAGTGGGTACTGGGGCGAGGCCGTGGCCGGCCCGTGCTCGGTGAACTGGTAGCCGGGGCCGCCCCCCCCGGTCGAGGTCGGGTCGCCGGTCTGGTCGACGAACGTCTTGATCACCCGGTGGAAGACATTGCAGTTGAAGTAGCCGTGGTTGGCCAGGAACACGAAGCTGTTGACCGCGATCGGCGCCTCCTTCTGGTTCAGCGTGATCACAAAGCTGCCAACGTCGGTCTTCACGGTTGCTGCGTAGGTGGCCGTGCTGGAGATGGTCTGCGCCGGGAGCTTCGAGTAGTGCAGTTTGTTGACCTCCGCCGTCGGGACTGTCGGGCAGTCGGCCTTCTTCCACACGGCCTCGAGACGGCCTTGCGCCGTTGGGGGCGGGGTCGGGCTCTTCTTGGTGATCAGGTATACCGAGCCGACCACGATTGCAGCGACCACCACCACGATCGCCGAGCTGCGCACCCGGCGCCGCCGCTTCTGCCTGCGGGCGATGGCCTCGCGCCGGATCGCCCGACCGGCGCGCTGGCGTGCTCGTTTCTCGCTGGGCACGGGTCGACACCCTACCGGCCGGGGCCCTTGACTCAGAATCGGCGCTGGTCCGACGGTCAGGTCGAATGCGCCGGGCCGGGTAGTTTCGGCCCGTGGCGCTCGTGGTGCAGAAGTATGGCGGGACCTCGGTCGGCGATGCCGACCGCATCCGCGCGGTTGCCGAACACATCGCCCGCACCAAGCGCGAGAACAACCAGGTCGTCGTGGTGGTCAGTGCCATGGGCAAGACCACCGACGACCTGATCCGGCTGGCCGGCGAGGTCAGCTCGTCACCCTCCCCGCGAGTACGACATGCTCGTCAGCGTGGGGGAGCGGATCACCGCACCCCTCGTGTGCATGGCGCTGGCCGACTTCGGTGTCTCCGCCGTGTCGTTCACCGGCAGCCAGGCCGGCATCATCACGACCGCCGAGCACGCCAACGCCAAGATCATCGAGGTCCGCGGGGACCGGGTCCGCGAGGCGCTTGCCGAGGACAAGGTCGCAGTCGTCGCCGGGTTCCAGGGTGTCTCGACCGAGCGCGACGTGACGACCCTCGGGCGCGGCGCCTCCGACACGACTGCCGTCGCGCTGGCGGCTGCGCTCGGCGCCTCGCTGTGCGAGATCTACACCGACGTGACCGGGGTGTTCAGCGCGGATCCCCGCGTGGAGCCCAACGCCCGGCGCCTGCCGAAGGTCAGTTTCGACGAGATGCTCGAGATGGCGGCGACCGGCGGGCGAGTCCTGATGCTGCGCTCCGTCGAATTCGCGCGCTTCCACCACGTCACGCTGCACGTCCGGTCCAGCTTCACCTGGGAACCGGGGACCATCGTCACCGAGGAGGATTCGACCATGGAGCAAGCCGTCGTGACGGCCGTCACCCACGACACCTCGGAGGCCAAGATCACCGTCGCCGGCGTCGTCGACCGCCCCGGGGTCGCAGCGCGGCTGTTCCGAGCCCTCGCTGATGAGTCGATCAACGTCGACATGATCGTGCAGAACACCTCCTCGCACGGGACCACCGACATCTCCTTCACACTGCCCAAGCTCGACCTGCGCACCGCGCTCGAGGTCTGTAGCGGCGTCGCAACGGACCTCGGGGCCTCCGGTGTCTCCTCCGACGACGGCATCGCCCGGGTGTCGGTGATCGGGGCCGGCATGAAGACCCATCCCGGCGTCACGGCGACCATGTTCGAGACGCTGGCCAAGGAGGACATCAACATCGAGATGATCTCCACCTCGACGATCCGAATCTCCTGCGTGGTGCGGGAGGAGGACGTGGAGCGGGCGGTGCGCTCGCTGCACGCCGCCTTCGCGCTGGAGTAAACCCCGTGACCATCAGGCGATCGGTCGCACCCCGCCCCTGCCGAGGCACTGGCCGGCTGAGCGCGTCGAGGCCGGGAGGCTCTCTGGGTCTCCCCTAGGATTGGGGCCATGCGAGTCGGTGTCTTCGGTGCGACAGGCCAGGTCGGCGGGGTCATGCGCGCGGTCCTGGCCGAACGGTCGTTCCCCGTGGATGACATCAGGTACTTCGCCTCGGCGCGCTCGGCGGGGTCCCTCCTCCCGTGGGCAGGACGAGACGTCGTGGTCGAGGACGCGGCCACCGCCGACTTCGCCCGCATCGACATCGGGCTCTGCTCGACCGGGGCGCCGGCGTCGCGCGAGATCGCACCCCGACTGAGCGCGGCCGGCGCGATCGTGATCGACAACACCTCGGCGTGGCGGATGGATCCCGAGGTCCCCCTCGTCGTCAGCGAGGTCAACCCCGAGGCGCTCGCGTCGATCCCCAAGGGGATCGTGGCCAACCCCAACTGCACGACCATGGTGGCGATGGCGCCCTTGAAAGCGCTCCACGATGAGGCGGGGCTCCGTCGGATCGTGGTCTCCACCTACCAGGCGGTCTCGGGCAATGGTGGCGCCGGGGTGGCCGAGCTCGCCGAGCAGCTGGTGAAGACGGCGCACTCGACCGACGACTTGGTGACCAACCCCGCGTTGGTCGATTTCCCCGAGGCGGTCTCGTTCGCAGCGCCGATCGCGCACAACGTGCTGCCGCTGGCCGGGAAGCTCGTCGGTGACGACAGCGGCGAGACCGACGAGGAGCAGAAGTTCCGCAACGAGAGTCGCAAGATCCTCGGCCTGCCGGAGCTCGCGGTCACCTGCACGTGCGTGCGCGTCCCGGTGTTCACCGGGCATTCGCTCTCGATCGTCGCCGAATTCGAGCAGGCCATCTCACCCGAGCGCGCCACCGAGGTGCTCGCAGCCGCGCCCGGCGTCGAGCTGCGTGACGTCCCGACTCCACTCGCGGCGGCGGGCGGGGATGTGTCGCTGGTCGGCCGCGTCAGGCGGGCCGAGGGTCGAAGCGACGCGCTGGCGTTGTTCGTTTCGGGAGACAACCTGCGCAAGGGCGCGGCGCTGAACGCGGTGCAGATCGCCGAGCTCCTCCTCGACCTGCGCTTCTGAACAACCGCCTCGGGTTCAGTCCGAGGCGACCGTCCCGGGCTCCGGACCGCCTCCGACCAACGCCGCCATCCTCCTCGCGAGGCTCACCGCGTGGTCGCCGAAGCGCTCGTAGAAACGGGCCACCATCGCGAGCTCGATGGCCACCGGCGTGGGCATCGTGCCGGCCACGATCTCCGCGGTGAGGGTGACGTGCAGGTCGTCCATCTCGTCGTCGAGGTCGTCGACGAGCAACGCGCCCTTGGAGGACCGTTCTGCGAACACCTCGGCCGTGCTGCGCCAGAGCTGTGTCGCCACCTCCCCCATCCGCTCGACAAGCCCGCGGCTACGCGCCGACATCTCCGCCCCAAGGCCGCGGGCAGCGCGCCGCGCAATGTGCTCGGCCAGGTCGCCGTTGCGCTCAAGGTCGGTCAGCATGCGCAACACCGCGATCAGCTCGCGACGTTCGTCCACGGAACCTTCGCCTGACACGAGTCGCCCCTGTGCCAGCACGGCGATGTCGTGGGTCAGCTTGTCGACGACCTCGTCGCGCTGCACGAGCTCCTTCGCGGCCTCGCGGTCGCCGGCGAGCAACGCGTGGGTCGCGCCGGCAATGCCTTCGCCCACGAGTGCGAAGGCCTGGACGAAGAGGCGGTCGATCTCGACCAGCACCGGGCTCATGAAGTCGTCGATCGCGTCGAGCACCGGTGCAGGCTCCCTGGCGCTCTGGGTGCGCCGGGCGGAGCCGAGACGGAACACCATGTGTCAACGGTACCCCCGCCCAGCGTCTGGTGACCGAGGGTCGGCGCGCTTCGGCCATGCGTCCTGCGTTCGAGGCCAGTGACGGTCCCGAGCACCGTCACACCCCATCGGTACTGTGACCTGATGGTGCTGAAGGGCCGGCTCGGACCGGTCACCAGGCGAGGTCGAGGCGATCGGCGTGTCGGCGCCGACTGGGGGACTGCATGACCATCGGGCTGCTTATCGGCCTTGTCGTGGGGCTTTGTGCCGGGTGTGCGATCGGCCTCGTGGTGCGCTGGCGCCGCAACGATGGAGCGCTCGCTGAGGCCAGGGTCGCCCAGAGTCGACTCGCCGATGCGCAGGGCGCGTTCAACCGGGTCAGCGCCCAGCTCGAGCAGGCGTCCGCATCGTTGAGCCAGTTCAGCTCCGACAACGTGCGCCTCGCGACGGAGCTCGACCAGGCGCGGCGCGGCGCTGAGGAGCGCGCCCGGGCCATCGAGGAGGACCGCGAGCGCCTCGTCGGCACATTCGCGCAGCTCTCCACCGAGGCCCTTCGATCGAACAGCGAGCAGTTCCTGACGCTGGCCGACTCGAGGCTGAAGGAGGCCCAGGAGGCCGCCCGCGGCGAGCTCGGCCATCGGCAGCAGGCCATCGCTCAGTTGCTGGTCCCGCTGCAGGATCTCCTCGGTCGTTACGAGTCGGAGCTCCGGGAGATGGAGCTCGATCGCAAGGGCGCTTACAGCGGGCTCACCGAGCAGGTGAAGCAGCTGGCCAGCGCGCAGGACCAACTGAAGAAGGAGACGCAGAACTTGGTCACCGCGCTGCGTGCGCCCCAGACCCGGGGTCGCTGGGGTGAGATGCAACTGCGCCGCGTCGTCGAGATGGCCGGCATGGTCGAGCACTGCGACTTCAACGAGCAGGTGACGACGACCACCGAGGACGGGAGACTGCGGCCGGACCTCGTCGTGCACCTGCCCGGCGGAGCGCACGTGGTGGTCGACGCGAAGGTGCCGCTCGACGCGTTCCTCCGTGCGATGGACGCCGAGGACGAGGCGACCCGCCGCTCCAGCCTTGCGGCACACGCGCGCCAGGTCCGCACGCATGTCGACCAGCTGGCCAAGCGCGAGTACTGGAAGCAGTTCGACCCCTCGCCGGACTACGTGATCGCGTTCATCGCCGGCGAGTCCCTGTACAACGCGGCGTGCGAACAGGATCCCCAGCTCGTCGAGTACGCCCTGTCCAAGCAGGTGCTGCTGGCCACGCCGACGTCGTTGGTCGGGCTCCTGCGGATCTTCGCCCAGGTGTGGCGGGGCGAGGCCCTGGCCGAGAACGCGCAGCAGATCCGCGACCTCGGAGCCGAGCTCTACGAGCGCCTCCGGGTCATGGGTGGACACTTCGCGCGGATGCAGCGGTCGCTCACCGGCACCGTCGAGGCGTTCAACGACGCCGTGGGGTCACTCGAGGCACGGGTGTTGGTGACCGCTCGCCGGTTTCCCGAGCTCTCGGTGGTCGGACACGACGCCAAGGAGGTCCCCGAGCTGCATCCCGTCGACGCGGCGCCAAGGGTCCCCCAGGCCCCCGAGCTCACCGAGCCCGTTCCGCCCCCGCCGGGCCGTCCTCAGCTCGACATCGTCTCAGGCGGCGCCGAAGAACGAGAGCTGCCGGGCATCAGCGGCGTCGGCTGAGACGCCCGCGGCATCGGCCGCCCGCAGCACCTCGGCGATCTTTGCCTCGAGCGCCTCACCCTCGAGTGTCTCCTCCTCCGTGCCGTCCTCGCGCAGGTAGCACACCACGACCCGGGCGACCGTCCGCTCGGTGGCGCGTTCGATTGCGTACGCGTAAGCAGCGACCTGCCCCAGGTACTCCGAGGACGCACCGCCCCCTGGTGTGGTCTTGAAGTCCACGACGACGAGGCCTTCGGATGTCTCCCCGACGAGGTCGGCGAAACCCTCGAGCAGCCCGACGCCCGCCGGAAGGGGCGCCGCGAGCGGCAGCTCCTTCCAGTGCCTCCCCGCCGCAATGGAGCGGAGAAGCGGAGATCCGAGCGCACTCCTCGTGAGCGCGAGGGCGGTCTGGCGCGCTCGAGGGGTCGAGTCGCTGTGCGAGCGCCGCGCCATCGGCCACGGCGACGTCGGCGTCGCTCATGGCCCCCTCGGGGGTGAACGCGATCTTGGCCAGGGCGTCGTGGACGGCACGCCCGATTCGGCGCTGCGTCTCTTGGTCCCACTCCCGGGTCGATCGCGACTGAGCGAACGGACCGGCGCTCATGGCGGCCAGCGCGGTGGCCGACCACGCGGGCTGGCGGGCGTGGTCGGCCACCAGACGCTCCCGCTCGCTCAGCCAGCGCTCGTGCTCGGCCCACCAGCCGCCCTGACCGCGGGGCACGAATGCCGCGACCACGGCTTCGTCCCGAGGCAGGGTGGGGCTGAGGTGCGCGATGGCCCCCGAGCAGATGGGGGAGAGCTTCGCCGCCAGCGCCTCGCTGGCCGTCTCTTTGTGGCCGAGGTCGACGACCAGGTGGTCCCGGGCCCGGGTCAGTGCGACATAGAGGAGCCTGAGGCGCTCGGCGGCGTCGCGGGATCGGTCCGCGTCCGACAGGACCTTGAACCCTGCCGAACGGAAGTCCACGCCAAAGGAGAAGAGCGGCATGCCCGCCAGGTCGAAGAGCACCGGCGGGGGCGTGGTCGGAGGAGCCGTGTCCAAGCCCGTCAGGACGACGATCGGGAATTCGAGGCCCTTCGCGCCGTGCACCGTCATGACCCGCACCGCGTCGTCGTCCGGGTCCGGCGCGCCCAACGTGCTCGTCCAACGCTCGGCCTCGTCACTCAAGTCGACCCACTCGAGGAACTCACCGAGTGTCCCGCCGGTCGCCTCGTCGAAGGCGCGCCCCTGGTCCTGCAGCCACCGCAGTCGCTGCCAGTGGTCGCGAGGCCGCCGGTGGACGAGGGCCAGCTCGAAGAACCGGAGTTCGGTGAGGATCGCGCAGATCAGGTCCGAGGGCGTCATCCACATCCGGCGTCCGTGCAGCCCGGCGAGGATCGCCATCGCCCGGCCGACCGGGTCATCCCGATCCTCCTCGCCGTCGTCCGCACGGGGGTCCCACGAGCGGTGCGCGGAGTGGAACCTGACGAGGTCGTCGTCTCCGCACGCGAGCGCCGGGGTCCGCAGCGCGGCGACGACCGCGATGGGGTTGGCCGGGTCGTCAACCGCCCTCGCGATCGCGAGCACGTCGCGCACGTCCTGGGAGGCCCACACGAGACTCGCCCCCTCGAGCCGGTACGGGACGTTCGCATCGTCGAAGGCCCGCTCGAGCATCGGCAGGGACGTCCGGGTGGGGAGCAGGATCGCGATATCGGCGAAGCGTGCGGCGCGCTGGCCCGCTCGATCTTCGACCGTCCAACCTTCCGCCACCACGCTGCGAGCGAGGGCGGCCACCTCGGCCGTGGCGCCGATGCGGATGTCGCGGGCTCGACGCTCGGCGTCGGGGCCGCCGAAGACCGCGACGTTTGGCCCAACCGAACCGGCACGACGCTCACGGGTCGCGACGAGCGAGCGGTGGGCCACCCCGTTGTGGCGGGTGATCTCGCCCGCGAGCCCCTCGAAGACCGTGTCGACGAAGGCGAGGATCTCCGGAACGGAGCGGAAGTTGGACGACAGCGTGACCTCGACGTCCATCGTCTGCACCGCCGTCTCGAACTGGGCGACGTCAGCCCGCCGGAACCGATAGATCGACTGCTCGGGATCGCCCACCACGAAGAGCCGGGCCGTCGTGTCGCCGTCAGCGGGTTCGCCGAGCAGCCCGGCCAGCTCGCTCTGCAGCGGGTCGGTGTCCTGGAATTCGTCGATCAGGACGCAGCGGTAACGGTCGCGCACCCGGGCGCGGACGGATGCGTTGTCCCGCAGCACGGTGCGCGCCTCGACGAGAAGGTCGTGGAAGGTGAATCGCCCCTCGGCTCGACGAAGAGCGGCGCCTTCGACCGCCCAGCGGGCCAGCCGGTAGCCGAGCTCGGTCACGACCGAGGTGCGCACGGCGTCGAGCACCGCGTCGCATGCTCCCTGGACGGCCGTGCATGCCTCTCGGGCCTCCTGGACGTCGGGCCAGTTGGACTGCTGTCCGCGCGCCGCTCGCCAGGTTGGGGAGCTTGCGCAGGACGCTCAGGATGGTCGTCTCGTCGTTCGAACCGACCAGGGGCTCGAGCCGCCGCCGGGTCTCTTCGAGTTTGGTCGTGATGTGGAGGAGCAGGGGGTCCGAGTCCCTCGTGCAACCGAGACCGAGAGTGCGGGCCACGCCGATGCACCAGACGATCTCGTCGACGTCGATCTTCGGGTTCGCGCTGTGGGCGCGCTGTGCATCGAGGTCCGCCAACACCTCGGGGGTCAGGCGGTCGTGGTGGTGCCCGAGCGCACGTCCGACCTCGGCCAGTTGGGCCAGCCGGAGTCCGGCAGCGAATCCGCGCATGAGGGTGGGCGCCGCCGAGTCGTCGGAGAGCAGCTCGTTGGTGAACTGCGCCCAGCGGGTCTTGTGCTCGAGGTACTCGCCGGCCGCATCGAGGACCTCGACCGACGGCCGGAGCCCCGCTTCCAACCAGTTCTCGCTCAGGATCCGTCGGGCGAACGCGTGGATGGTGCAGATCGCCGCGTCGTCGACCTCCCGAGCCGCCGCGGCCAGCCTGGGATCCGCAGCGGCGCCCTCCTCCAGGGCGAGACGGACGCGCACACGCAACTCGGCCGCCGCCGCTTCGGTGAAGGTGATCGCGGCGATCGAGGCCACCGGGACGTCGTGTGCCGAGACGAGCGACACGATGCGCTCGACGAGCGAGGTCGTCTTGCCGCTCCCGGCCGCGGCGTTGACGACGAGCCGCTGGAGCACATCGGTCGCGATCTGCTCCCTGGCCCCCTCGTCGACGAGCACCCGGCGATCGTTCATGGCGCCCCGGCCCCGTGTTCGAGCGGCTCGGCGGCAACGATCCCGGCGAGGGACGGGTCGGGATCCTCGGCCAGCCGGAGGACCGGTGCGACCGCGGGCGCCTCGGCGGCGAGCGCCCACCGCCGGTCGCGGTCGGTCGGGCACACGCGGTCGAAGTCGCAGTACGCGCAGTTCGCGAACGTCGGCCGGCCGCCGCGGTACTCCTCCTCGCCCGGATAGGCGGGGAAGACGCCCGCCTCGATCCCCGACGCGATCGTCGACACCGCGTCCTTGAAGCGGTCGAGGAGCCGGTCGTCCAGCGTGCAGGCATAGGACGGCTGGTAGCGGTCCCACGAGAGGTTCCAGTAACGGGCCCTGACGAGCCCGTCCCACTCCATGAAGGCCTTGGCCGCCAGCGCGTAGATCGGAAGCTGGAGCTTCTTCCCCCCGACGACCGGGTCCCATCGCAGTTGGTCGAGGTCGCGCTGACGCCCGGTCTTGTAGTCGCTCACCACGACGGTGCCGTCGGGGGCTCGGTCGATCCGGTCCACCGAGCCGCCGAAGCGCACCGTGCGGCCGTCGGTCAGTTCGACCTCGACGGCGCCCGACCGGGCAGGCGGCGGGAGGCTCGGGGACCCGTCTCGGCGGTCCTCGGGGACGTCCTCGGTCGAGGCGAGCGCGCCAAAGGCCAGCTCGGCCGCCTGCGGGTCCAAGATGTCCTCCTCGAAGAAGCGGCGCAGGTCCCGCAGGAGGTTCTCCCGCTCGACGATGGCCATCAAACGGGGTCCACAACGCCCTTCGCCGTCGGCGATCGCAAACGCACGTTCGGCGATGTCGAGCAGGCGGTCGAGCGAGGCGGGCGCCGGCGCCTGCACCCGCTCCTCGATGTAGGTGGCGAGGATCTCGTGAACGAGGGTGCCGCGGTCGCGCGCCTCCATCTGCTCGGTCGCCTCGGGTCGGAACGGCGGGTCGAGGTGCAGCTCCCGATCGAGCAGGTACTTACGTGGACACGTCGCGTATTGCTCCAGCCGCGTCGGATAGAGCTCGCCCGACACATCGCGGGCCAGCGCCGCGCCAACGTTGCCCTCGAAGCGGCTGAACGGCGTCGTACTCGGCGCGCTCGCGGCGTCCAGGCTGACGCGTAGCGGAGGGGCGCGTCGCTCGGCGGGCCCTGGCTCCGAGCTCGTGACGGCGGCGTGTTCGAGCAGAGGGATGTTCGCCATCCGGGCGCGGACCAGAGCGCCGAGTAGTCGCTCGGACCCCGAGAGCGGGATACGGGCGGCCTCGTCGCTCGCGACGTCCGCGCTGAACGAGGGCACCGACTCCTCGGCCCAGCCCCCGAGCCGGCCACCAGGGTCGAACCAACGGGAGCGCACCAGCTCGCGCCCGGTCCTCGGGTCCACGACCGGCCTCGTCACCGTCGTGGCCTCGTCGCCGAGCGCAATTACCGACCGGAGCTCGCCGAGCAACTCGTCGGCGTGGCGTTCGCGGGTCGGCCAGTCGGGGTGCTCGGTGTCGGCCTCGAGGAGCGACGCCGGAGGCGCCAGGCCAGGGAAGAACTCGTCGGCAGCGCCGACGACGTGGACGCGGGAGAAGACCAGGCCGAGCGCGTCGGCGGGGCTGCCGACGAAAACACCGGATCCGACGGGTCCGGGGAGCCCGCGGCTCTCGGTCGACGGCATGGCGGCCTCGCCTTCGGAGCCGGGCTTCGCGACGTCGTCGTCGTCGTGCACGGTACGCGCCGCGAGCTCCGTCTCGACTGCGCCGCCGAACGTCACGAGGTCGGGGTCCGACCCGACGAGGTCGAGGTCGCGCAGGTCGTCGAGCGCCCGGAACACCTGCTCGTACGCGATCCGCTCAGCAACGGGCCAGCCATCGGGCCGTTCGAGGTAACGCCGAAGGATCGATGCGCACCAGTCCGTCCACGCGGACCAGGGGCCGCTCGGTAGGTCCAGGTCCTCGGCGAGACGCGCCATGAACTCCAGGAGTGACCGGGCGGCGCTCGCCTCAGACTCGGAGTGCGCGACGTAGGGATCGCGCTGGGAACCGATCTCGGCGAACCGCATCAGCCGGGCGAGCCACTGGCCGAACCCCTCGACCACCCCCGCCCGCGCCGAGATGTCGTCCCAACGGTTGACGGGCGCTCGGAGCGGATCGAGGCCGTTCGTGACGGGCGCCGACGAGAGCCAGCGCACGACGTCGCTGCGTCGCCACTCGCCTGCGGCCAGCGCCAGCATGCCGAGCAGCGCGCGGCCCGTGGCGCTCTCGGTGAGGGGCATCGGCGAGGGTCCGGAGGTCGGCACACCCGCCGCAGCGAGGTGCTGGTGGACGAGTCGTGCGTAGCGGGGCGACGGCGGGTGCACGATCGCCTGGCGCCACAAAGGCACCCCCTCGAGGACCGACGCGAGGACGCGGCGGGTGACGATGCGCGCCTCAGCGTCGGGGTCCGGGCACGCGATGAGCCGGCTGACTGCTCCTCCGTCGTCCTCGATCGTGGACAGGGCGACGCCGGCCGTGACCAGCCTGTCGATGACTGCCTGGTCCCGAGTGCGGACTGGCGCCGGGAACCAACGGACGACCATCCCCATCGACGCTTCGACGGGAGCGCGCGCCGCGAGTTCGAGGAGGCGTCCAGGGTCGGTGAAGCCCCGGTCCGCGAGATGGGATTCGACCGCCGCGAGCACGTCGACCAGCGACCGGGCCATCGCGCTGGCACCCGCCACCGCCGCCCTCAGGCCCTCACCACCCCTCCACAGGTCGTTGAACAGGCGCATCAGCTGGGCTCGGGCCATCGGGGACCGAGCGAGCGACTCGAAGGGGGAGCGGTCGGACCGCAGGACGCTCCGGATCGTCTCGTCGACGAGCCGGCGGTTCGGCACCTTGAGGCCCGGCCCGCCCGCGGCGCGCCCGAGGTCACCGATCAACTCACCCCAGGTGCGGAACGCGACGTTGCACAAGCCGCGCTCCTCGCCGATCGCCCGCCGCAGCTGCACCCTGGCGTAGGGGGAGGGGACGATGACGGTGACCGGGGCAAAGGGGTCCGAGGACTGGGCCTCGGCGATGGCGTCGCCCAGGCGGTCGATCGGTCGTTTTTGCTGCGGAAAGGCGGGCACCTGAGGGAAACTACAGAGCGCCTGTGACCTGGGGCGGAGCGGCGATCCACCCTGGTCGGGGGCTCGTCGCTCCCAGGGAAATCTCAGCTGCGTCCGTCATCATTTGGTTATTGCGATTTGATGTCGAATCCGCCCGCCGGCATCTGGCCCTGGCCGGTCTGGGCGACCCAGCGACCCAAGGGAGCGTGCGTCCACGATGAGAGTCCTCGTACTCGGAGCTGACGGATACCTCGGCTGGCCAACGGCCCTTCACCTCTCCCATCGTGGCCACGAAGTGGGCGCCGTCGACAACTTCGTCCGCCGTCAGTACGACTACGAGCTGGGCACCTCGAGCCTCGTGCCCATCTCCCAGCTGCAGCGCCGGGTCAAGGTCTGGGAAGAGATCTCGGGCCTGAACGTCCAGCCCTTCATCGGGGACCTGAACGACGCGGCCTTCGTCTACGACACACTGCGCGAGTTCAAGCCCGACGCGGTCGTCCACTTCGCCGAGCAGCGCTCGGCGCCGTATTCGATGATCGACCGCGCACACGCCGTCTACACCCAGGTCAACAACGTGGTCGGCAACCTCAACCTTCTGTACGCGATCGCCGAGGTCGACCCAAGCATCCATCTCGTCAAGCTCGGGACGATGGGTGAATACGGGACCCCGAACATCGACATCGAAGAGGGGTTCATCGAGATCACCCACCGAGGCCGGACCGACGTGCTCCCCTTCCCCAAGCAGCCCGGGTCCTACTACCACCTCTCCAAGGTGCACGACAGCCACAACATTATGTTCGCCTGTCGCATCTGGGGCCTGCGCTCGACCGACCTCAACCAGGGGATCGTGTACGGGCAGGAGACCGACGAGACGATCCTGCACCCGGACCTCGCCACCCGCTTCGACTACGACGGGGTTTTCGGGACGGTGCTGAACCGTTTCTGCGTCCAGGCCGTCGCCGGGCATCCGCTGACCGTCTACGGGGCCGGCGGCCAGACCCGGGGCATGCTCGACATCCGCGACACGCTCGCCTGCGTGGAGCTCGCCGTGACCCATCCGGCCGAGGAGGGCGAATACCGAGTCTTCAACCAGTTCACCGAGTCCTTCTCCGTCAAGGAGCTCGCCGACAAGGTGGTCGACGCGTACAACGCACCGGTCAAGGTCACCAACCTGGACAACCCGCGGGTCGAGAAGGAGCAGCACTACTACCGGGCTGCCCACACCAAGCTGCTCGACCTGGGCCTCGTGCCGCACTTCTTGGAACGCTCGACCGTCGCCTCGATCCTGGCCGTCGCCGAGCGCCACCGGGACCGCATCGACCTCGAGGCCATCGCTCCCACGGCCAACTGGCGCAACGCCTCCTCCGACTCCCCCGTGTCCAGCGAGGTGGGCTCACCGAATTCCTAGCGTCCACCAGCTCCTTCGGGGAGCGGGGGTCGCACCGGAAGTAGCGTCGAGGCCCGATGTCGCCGGTCCCGCGCCGCGATCTGACACCCTTCGTCGTCCTGCTGGTCGTGGCGGCGGTCGTCCTGTTCCTGTTCGTCGGGGGCCTCGCCTCGGTCGGGCGTTCCTCGGGCCGCTACCGGGTCTCGATCGACCAGTCCTTCGCCGCCCAGGCGCGTGTGCTCGTCTCCCAGTCGAACCAGGTCGGTTCCCAGCTGCGGAGGGTCGTGTCGCAGGCGCCGGGAGACAGCCGGGCCGAGCTGACCCAGGCGCTCGACTCCCTCGTCGCCGGTGCCGACGAGGTCGAGCGGGGACCGCCGGCGTCTCGGCGGCCGAGTCGAACGTCACCGTGGAGTTCACCGAAGCGATGGAGGACCGGGCGGTCGCCGTGTCGCGCTTTTCGACCGCGGTCGACGGATTGCTCAAGCTGACCCCCGGACCGGACCCCCAGGGGAGCGCACCGGACTCACCGTTCCCGCCGCCGGCGTTGACCGCAGCCCAGGCCCAACGCGAACTGTCCTCGGTCGGGTCGCTCCTGCTGCGCTCCGACACCACCTATCGGGACGCTCGCCAGCTCTTCGCCCATGCTCCGGGGGGATCCTCGCTGCCCAAGTCGGTGTGGGTGCCCGCGCCGGTCGTGTGGGACCCCGGTGCCGTGGAGACCGTCGTGAGCGAACTCACCTCGGCCCCCAACCTCGACGCGCGCGTCGACGTGCAGCTCGTCGCCGTGGCGCTGAACCCACCTCTGCTGCCCCCGGCGCCCGGACCGGCGAGCGGCCAGCCCCAGGCGCCGGTGATTCCCGCCGGCGCCTCGGAGGTCCCGCCCACTTGCACCCTGTCGGTCACCGCCGTGGTCCGAAATCAGGGCTCGGTGGTGGTGACCAAGGTGGCGGTCCAGGCGAGCGTGCAGAAGGTGAGCGGCGGGGCGCCCTTCGTCGTGCGCAAGCTCGTCACTCTCGCCCCGGCGGCCAGCGAGGCGCTGTCCCTGCCCGTGCTGCCGGTCTCGCCGGCGACCACCTACAACCTGTCGGTCACGCTCGGTCCGCCACCTGGACAATCGCCGGCTCCGGCGGGCATGGGGGCGACCGTTGCGGTGGCCTCGTTCGGGTCGGCCAAGGGCAATGCCCTCTGCGCCCGGACTCCGGCCGCCGCGCCGTAGGATCAGCTGCCGGAACGTAGAGGTCCAGGAGGCATCAGCGACGTGCCAGAGACGATCACGATCACTGACAACCGGACCGGAGACTCCATCGAGATCCCGATCCTGAACGGGGGAGTATCGGCGGCGGAGTGGTCGAAGCTGCTTCCTGGGATCTGGTTCTATGACCCCGGCTTCATGGCGACCGCCGCCTGCGAGAGCGCGATCAGTTACCTCGACGGGGACGCCGGCATCCTGCGTTACCGCGGCTATCCGATCGAGCAGCTCGCCGAGAAGTCGAACTTCCTCGAGGTCGCCTACCTCCTCTTGCACGGGGAGCTCCCAGATAAGGCCGAGTTCGAGGTTTGGAAGCGGGAGATCACCTACCACACCTTCATCCACGAAAACGTGCGCAAGCGCTTCTTGGAGGGATTCCACTACGACGCCCACCCGATGGGCATGTTGGTCTCGGCGGTCGCCGCGCTGTCAACCTTCTACCTGGACGCCAAGGGCATCTTCGATCGTGAGTCGCGCCAACGGCAGATCATCCGGTTGATCGCCAAGATGCCGACGCTCGCGGCGGCCGCCCATCGGTTCAGCGTCGGCATGCCGTTCGTGTACCCCGACAACTCGCTCGACTTCTGCTCCAACTTCCTCTCGATGATGTGGAAGGTGGCCGAGCCCCGCTTCGAAGCCGACCCGGTCCTCGCGCACGCACTCGAGGTGCTCTTCATCCTCCATGCCGACCACGAGCAGAACTGCTCGACCACGGCGATGCGGGTGGTGGGGTCGTCACACGCCGATCCCTACTCGGCCACCGCCGCCGCCGCCGCCGCCCTCTACGGCCCCCGTCACGGAGGTGCGAACGAGCAGGTGATCAAGATGCTCCAGGAGATCGGGAGCATCGACAACGTCCCCGCCTTCATCGCCGAGGTCAAGGGCGGTGGCGACCGCATGTGGGGCTTCGGCCACCGCGTCTACAAGAGTTACGACCCCCGGGCCAAGATCATCAAGCGCACCGCCGACGAGGTGTTCGAGGTCACCGGCAGGAACCCGCTGCTCGACATCGCGCTCAAACTCGAGGAGATCGCGCTCAACGACGAGTACTTCATCTCCCGCAGGCTCTACCCCAACGTCGACTTCTATTCGGGCCTCATCTACCAGGCGATGGGCTTCCCGCTCGAGATGTTCCCGGTTCTGTTTGCGATCCCCCGCACCGTGGGCTGGCTGGCCCACTGGCAGGAGATGCTCGACCAGGACTCCAAGATCGCTCGGCCCCGCCAGCTCTACATCGGCCCCGAGGCGCGGGACTACGTGCCCCTGGGGTCCCGCTAGACCTTCGCCCGGCCCGGGCCCAGGATCCGGGCCAGCCCCTCCTGCACGACCGAGACGACGAGGCGTCCGGCGCGCTCGAAGAAGAACCCCCGGGCGAGGCCGCGCGCACCGGTGGCGACCGGCGAGTCGGTGTCGTAGAGGAGCCACTCGTCGGCGCGGAAGCGGCGGTGGAACCACATGCAGTGGTCGAGGCTCGCCCCCATGAAGTCGTTCTCCTCCCAGCGCACCTCGTGGGGTCGCACGATCGTGTCGTAGAGGGAGAGATCCGAGGCGTAGGCGGCGACGCAGGCGTGCAGCAGCGGGTCGTCGTCGAGGTGGCCATCGGCGCGGACCCAGAGTTGCTGGCGGGGGTCGGGGTCGTGCGTGCGCGACGACCACGGGATCGGGCCGATGTAGCGCTGGTCGATCGGGTGGGGCCGGCCGTACCAGGCGCTCAGCTGGTCCTTCCACTGCTCGAGTCGCTCGGCCATCGTGGGCAGGGTCTCGGGGTCGGGGACCGAGGGCATCGGGATCTGGTGCTCCGGGCCGTTCTCGTCGAGGTGGAACGACGCTTCCAGGTTGAAGATCGCTTCGCCGTGCTGGATCGCGACGACCCGTCGGGTCGTGAAGGACCGGCCGTCACGGATCCGGTCGACCTCGTAGAGGATCGGCACTGCCGGGTCGCCGGGTCGAAGGAAGTACGAGTGGAGCGAGTGGACGTCACCCTGAGTGACCGTGCGCCCGGCGGCCATGAGCGCCTGGGCGGCGACCTGGCCGCCGAAGACCCGCTGGCGCTCCTCCTCGGGCTGGGTCCCACGGAAGATGTTGACCTCGATCGGCTCGAGGTCGAGCAGGCGGACCAACTGATCGAGGGCGTCGCTCATCGCGCCATGTAAGCAGTCCGGAGGGCCATGGCCCCACATGACCAGGCCCGGAAGACGGAGGTCGGGGTTCTGGGCCCTTGGTTAGAGTGGCGGGAATGCCCGAAATGCTCGAGCGCTTCTTGCTGTGGTTGAACACCCGCGAGGGCAAGAAGATCTTTCGCTACTCGATGGTTTCGGTGATCTCGACCGCCGTGTCCTTCACGGTCCTCGTGATCGTCTACGGGTTTATCTTCAAGCACAGCGAGATCCAGGACACGGTCTTCGCCAACATCGTGGCGACCTTCCCCTCGTACTGGCTGAATCGGAACTGGGCCTGGGGGAAGAGCGGCCGCTCGCACCTGACCAAGGAGGTCATTCCCTTCTGGGCGATGTCCGTCTTGGGCATCGCGTTCTCGGTCATCGGCGCGAGCATCGCCCGGCACATCGGGCACGGCCACCCCCAGCTCGAGCGGACCATCCTCGTGGTCGGCGCCAACCTCATCAGCTTCGCCATCTTCTGGGTGGCCAAGCTGTTGGTGTTCAACCGGCTGTTCCACGTGCCGGCCTTGGCCGAGGAGATCGGCGAGCACATCGAGAACGAGGACGAGGCCCAGGAGGCCTCCGGCGATGGCAGCCTTCGGTGAGGCATCGGCACGCGCCGTCCCCGTCAACACCCGGGCTGCCGCCGAGGCCCGCGCCCTTCACGACCGGCTGACCAAGCCGCCCGGCTCGCTCGGTCGGCTGGAGGACGCCGGGGCCCAGCTGGCGGCGATCGCGGGCGCCTGCCCGCCGCCGGTCCCTGCGCCTGCCGTCGTCGCCGTGTTCGCCGGCGATCACGGGGTGCTGGCCGAGGGGATCTCGCCGTGGCCCCAGGAGGTCACGGCGCAGATGGTGGCCAACTTCGGGTCTGGTGGCGCCGCCGTGAACGTGCTGGCCCGCCACGTGGGCGCTGAGGTGGTGGTCGTCGACGTGGGCGTGGCATCCGAGCTCCCCGACATTGCCGGCGTGCGCCGCTCCAAGGTGCGCCCCGGCACGGCGAACCTCGCCAAGGGGCCAGCCATGACGGTGTCCGAGGCGGACGCCGCGCTGGACGTCGGAGCGTCGCTCGCTGCCGAGCTGGTCGGTTCGGGCCACCGGTGCCTGCTGACCGGCGACATGGGTATCGGCAACACCACGCCGTCCGCCGCCCTCATCGCCACGATCTGCTCGAAGGCGGCGGCGGAGGTGACCGGTCGCGGCACGGGTATCGACGACGGGCGCATGGCCCGGAAGATCGAGATCGTGGCCGGTGCCGTCGAGCGCGCCCGGGAGGAGGGCGCAGCCGGACCGGTCGAGCTCCTGGCCTCGGTCGGCGGACTCGAGATCGCCGCTCTCGCCGGCTACATCGTCGGCGCGGCCGCCGCCGGCGTCCCAGTGCTGATCGACGGGGTCATCGCCTTGGCCGGGGCGCTCGTGGCGGCGGCGCTCGTGCCGGCGTCGGTTGGCTACATGGTCGCCGGCCACCGCTCGACCGAGCCCGGCGCCACCGCGGCGCTCGAGCACCTGGGACTGGTGCCGCTGCTCGACCTCGGCCTGCGGCTCGGGGAGGGGACCGGGGCGTGCCTCGCGCTGCCGGTCCTCCAGGGCGCGGCGAAGGTGCTGCGCGAGATGGCGACCTTCGACTCCGCGGGGGTCAGCGAGGGCCCCGCCTGAGGGTCAGTCCCGGAAGTTGTCGAACTGCAGGGGGACGCCGAAGTCCTTCTCCTTGCAAGCCGCGATCACCGACTGCAGGTCGTCACGCTTCTTCCCCGTCACCCGGACCTGATTGCCCTGGGTCTGGGAGCTCACGCCCTTCAGGCCGAGTCCCTTGATGAACTTGTTCAGCTCCCGTGCGTTGTCGCTCGAGATGCCGGCCTTGATGGCGATTCGTTGCCGGGCCGCTCCATGCGAGGCGTCCTCGACCTTCCCCTCGTCGAGGGCCTTCAAGGAGACCTGGCGCTTGACCATCTTCTCCTGGAGCACCTGGCGGAGCGCCTTCAGGCGGTCCTCGGTCGAGGAGCGCAGAACGAGCTCGTTTTCACCGATCTCGATCGTTGAGTCGGTGTTCTTGAAGTCGAACCGGGTCGACGCCTCGCGGTTCGCCTGGTCCACCGCGTTGCGGACCTCCTGCATGTCGACCTCGGAGACGATGTCGAAGGTGGGCATGTACGAAGCGTATCGCCAGGTCCGACGGCCACCCCCGAGCGTGAGACCTGCGCACGGCGTTCGCTAGCCTCTCGGGCGGGTCGGTGTCCGAGTGGCCAAAGGAAGCAGACTGTAAATCTGCCGGCACAGCCTACGGGGGTTCGAATCCCTCCCGGCCCACCCTGGTTCCCGGCCACCAACCGCGTCCGCGGTTGGTGACGTCGTACGTTGCCGTTCCGGGACTTGCGATGCTCGGCAAGCGGAGCTCCCACGCGTGGAAGCTCAAGACGTCGCCGTCCCTCGCCGCTCCTTTCTCGGAAGTGTCTTGACTCCTCCAAATATAACGGTTATCCTCATGCCTAACGGTTAGATAGGGGCCTGGTGCAACAGGAAGTCGTGCTTGCAATGTTGGCGAAGGAGCCCTCCCAGGGCTACCAGCTGCGGGCGCGGCTGGACATGGCCCTGGGTCCGCTCGGTGAGTCGATGAACGACGGGCAGATCTACGTCACCCTGCGCCGGCTCGAGAAGGCGGGACTCATCGCCCGCCGTGCTTCGGAGACCCCTGAGGACCGCAAGGTGTATGAGCTCACTCCTTCGGGCCACGAACGGGTCGCCGAGTGGCTGGCCGAGGTCGACTGGCCCCGCCCCGACCTGGCCGAGTTCCACCTGAAGCTCATCGCCGCCGCCGCCGCCAAGCTGGCCGACCCGATCGCGATTGTCGACGGCCAGCGCCGCGAGCTGCTCAGGCGCCTGCGAGACGTGCAACGCGCGGCGATGGCAGAGGCCGACGACTCCGCGGCTGGCCTGCTGCTCGAGGGCATCGTCCTCCGGCTGCAAGCGGACCTGCGCTGGCTCGAGATCTGTGAACGCAGCTGGACCGATGGAGGGAGCACACGATGAATTCGTCGGACACGCCGCTGCTGCGGGCGCGGGGACTGTCCAAGCGCTACGGGAAGGACGAGGGGCTCGTGCGAGCCGTCGACGACGTGGAGCTCGACCTCGTCCCGGGGGAGTGCCTGGCGGTCATGGGGCCGAGCGGCTGTGGGAAGTCGACGTTGCTCCACCTGCTCGGAGGCCTCGACCGGCCGTCCGCGGGCGAGCTGTGGCTCAACGGGCGGCGAATCGACCAGATCTCGGAGCGAGCGTTGGCGAAGCTGCGGCGCACCGAGATTGGATTTGTGTTCCAGGCGTTCCACCTCATGGACGAGTTGACGGCCGTCGAGAACGTTGAGCTGCCGGCGCTCCTTGCGGGACGCATACCCAGGGACTCCCGTCGGCGCGCTCTGGAGCTGCTCGAGCGGGTCGGGCTTGCCGACCGCACCGGGCATCTCCCGGCCGCCCTTTCGGGCGGCCAGCGCCAGCGGGTCGCGATCGCTCGGGCGCTTGTCAACGAGCCGCACCTCGTCCTGGCCGACGAGCCCACGGGCAACCTCGACAGCGCTGCCACCTTGGACGTCCTCCGGCTGTTCGAGGCGATCCACGCCGCCGGTCAGACCATCGTGGTCGTCACCCACGACGAGCGGATCGCGGCCACCGCTGATCGGCTCGTTTCCATGCGCGACGGTGCCTTCGTCGGCGAGACGAGGCTCATGGGGGGCTCCCGGGGGAACCTCGCGGACCTTGCCGGACTGGGGGTCTGAGCCATGGGCCGCACGCTCCTCGTCTGTCGCCTTGTCGCACGCGACGTCCGCAAGCACCTGGCCGAAGCACTGTTGCTCGTTGTGGCGATCGCGGCCGCTGCCGCGACCCTGACCATGGCCCTCGCCCTGCGTGGTGTGACCAACCAACCCTTCCAGCAGACCCGCGCGGAGACCAAGGGGCCTGACCTCGTTGCGTACGGGACGACACCGAGCCAGATCGATCGTTACGCACACGCCAAGGGCGTCAGCGCATCCAGCGGGCCCTACCCGATCGTGTCGGCCGTCATCAAGGCGGACGGCCACACAGCCGGGGTGTTCGCCGAGGGCCGCACAGCGCGCGCTGTCGCGGTGGACCAGCCCAAGGTCACCGCGGGCAACTGGGTACGCAGCGACGGTGTGGTGTTGGAGCGGACCTTCGCGCAGGCGCTCGGTGTGGGCGTGGGTGCCCGAGTCAACCTGAACGGCCAATCGTTCACGGTCGCCGGAGTCGCGGTCACCGCGGCACAGGCGCCCTATCCGAACCTCTGTTACTTCACCACCAACACCTGCGCCGATTTTCCGCAGAGCCCGCAGATCGCAGGGTCTCGGAACATCGGCCTGGCCTGGCTCACCGAGACGGACGCCTTCGGGCTGAGCTCGAAGGACAACCCGATCGCCGACTTCGCTTTGGACCTCAAGCTGGCCAATCCGGCGGACGCAGACGCGTTTGCGAGCGCCCACATGGCGTTGCCGAACGGGGGGCCACGGTTCAGTGGTCCCGGCGGCCCGGGCTCGGGCGTGTGGTTTTCGACGTGGGACGGGATCGCCTCCGCGGATGCGCTGCTCGTTCAGGACGCGCAATCCGTCCTCGCGCCGGGTTCGATCCTGCTCGCTTTGCTGGCGATCGCGAGCGTGGCCGTCCTCGTCGGAAGGCGGCTGTCGGAGTACGCCCACCGAGTGGGGTTGCTCAAGGCCGTCGGGGGAACCCCAGCGCTGATTGCGGTGACCTTCTTGTCCGAGAACCTCTTCCTGGCGGTGTTCGCCGCGGGGATTGGGCTGGTGGTCGGGCGGCTGGTCGCGCCGCTCTTGACGAATCCCGGCGCGGCGCTGATCGGGGCGCCGGGTTCGCCGTCGCTGACCGTCGTCAATGTCCTCGAGGTTGTCGGCGTGGCGATCGCAGTCGCGCTCGGCTCGGCCCTCGTGCCAGCCATCCGCGCCGCCCGTACCAGCACGGTGCACGCGCTGGCTGACGTCGCGCGGCCGCCCCGGCGGCGGGCGACCCTGATTCGGATCTCGAGGAGGCTGCCCGTGCCCGCACTGCTCGCGGTCCGCACCGTGGCGCGGCGACCTCGGAGGGCTCTGCTGAGCGCCGCGAACATCGCCGTGACAGTTGCCGGCCTGGTGGCGGTGATCTCGTTCCACGCCGCGGCCGACTCGAAGCTCTCGAGGGCCGCGGCAACCGGTCTCACGGGCACCGGGCTCTCGGACCCCGTGGCGAATCGGGACCTCCAGATGCTGGAGATCATCACGATCATGCTCGTCACGCTGGCCGTGCTCAACGCTGTTTTCACCACGTGGGCCACGGTGATCGATTCGAGGCGTTCCTCTGCGCTCATGCGCGCACTCGGAGCGCGGTCGCGACAGGTCGACGAGGGTCTGGCCATCGCGCAGGTGCTGTCCGCCCTCCCCGGGACCCTCGTGGGCGTGGCGTTGGGCATCCTCCTGTTCAATGCCGCGGCCAAAGGCGGAGCCATCGCGCCGCCTGTTCTCTGGCTGGTTCTCACCGTGCTCGGGACCCTCGTGGCCGTGGCCGGTCTGACCACGGTGCCGGCGCGCCTCGGTGCTCGACGCCCACTCACTGAGGTGCTGCAGGCCGAGGCAGCCTGAGGGTCACGCCTCCGGCGCGGGTGCCGCCGGGGGTGCGGCAGGCTGACCCGATGGACGTACGAGAGGGCGGGCCGAACGACAGTGCTTTCGTCGAGCGCGTGCTCGTCGAGCGCTGGACATCGAGCGCGATCGTGAGCCGTGGCCGCGTCCACGATGCGGCGGGTCTGGCCGCGCTGATTGCCGAGGTCGACGGCGAGCCGGTCGGGCTTCTCACACACGCGGCGTCGCCCGACGGACTCGAGGTCGTCACACTCGACTCGCTGCGCGAGCGACGGGGGGTCGGGACAGCGCTGTTGACCGCCGTGACCGACCTTGCGGCAGGACGGGGCGATCGACGCGTCTGGCTCGTCACGACCAACGACAATCTCGGCGCGCTCGCCTTCTACCAGCGACGCGGGTTCCGGCTGGCCGCGTTGCGCCCGGGCGCCGTCGACGAGGCGCGCCGAATCAAGCCGAGCATCCCGAGGGAAGCCGACGGCATCGCCGTGCGCGACGAGATCGAGCTGGAGCGCGTCCTGACGAGGACGGAGGGCGCACCGGTCAGCCTCTACCCGGTGACCGAGCAAGAGCGAGCGCTTCTCGGCAATCTGCTCCAGCTCTACATCCACGACTTCTCGTCGATCCGGCCGCTCGAGGTCGCCGACGACGGCCGGTATCCGTATCGTTACTTCGACGCGTACTTCACCGACCCGCAGCGCCGCGCCTGGATCATCCGGCACGGGGGCACCCCGGCCGGCTTTGTGATGGTCCGCGAGCGTGATGACGGACGGCAAGACGTCTCGGAGTTCTTCGTCACCCGGGCGCATCGGCGAAGCGGGGTCGGCCGCCGCGCCGCGGCCGCCATGTTCAAGCAGGTTCCCGGGCGCTGGGAGGTGCGCCACGACCTCGACAACGACGAGGCGTCGGTGTTCTGGCCAGCGGTGATCGAGGCCGCGGCAGCCGGCCCGGTGGCGCGCTCGGTCCTCGGGTCGCCGGACGACGATGTAGAGCACGCGGTGTTCCACTTCTCGACGGCGTAGCGGCGTGGTCGAACCGGAGGCGGGCGACCGGCGTTCCGAAGAGCAGGTCCTCGACAATCCGGGGTGGAGCGCCCTCGTCGGACCACACCGCAGTGCCGCCGAACGCGTCGGGGCTGCAGCTCGCTACCTGCGCCAGGTTTCGGTCTTCGGGGCACTCGAAGATGGTGCCGACGACAGCGCGTGGGCGGACGCCGCCCGCCTCCTCGGGACAAGGACCATGGCGGTCATCGCGCCGCAGTCGCCGGTCCCTTTCGACTGGGAGACCGTCCTCACGGTGCCGTGTCTCCAGATGGTGGCCCCCGAACTCGGCGGCGCACCCGACGGCGAGGCGGTGCCCTTGGGGGTGGCCGACGTCCCCGAGATGCTCGAGCTCGTGGAGCGGACCAAGCCCGGTCCGTTCCTGGCCCGGACCATCGAGCTCGGCGATTACCTCGGGATCAGGCGGGAAGGCGTCCTGGTCGCGATGGCGGGGGAGCGCCTGAAGATGCCGGGGTGGACGGAGGTGAGCGCGGTGTGCACCGACGAGTCGGTCCGTGGGAGTGGCCTGGCGAGCCGCCTGGTGTTGGCGGTCGTCGCGGCGATCCGCACCCGGGGAGATCACGCGCTCTTGCACGTGGCGGCCACCAACTCCAACGCCATCCGGCTGTACCGGACGCTCGGGTTCGTCGAGCGAAGGGGGATCGACATCATCGTGGTCCGGCCACCTCGAGCCGGCTCGGGACCGACCGAGGCGGGCGCCCCGGACTCCTCGTAGGGTCGGCGCCGATGACGGGGTATTACGACTACTCGGGCCGCTCCGACCTGCTCACGGGCGGGATCACGATGGTGCCGGTCGAGACACCCAAGGGGCGCTTCAAGGTCTGGACCAAGCGTGTCGGAAACAACCCCGACGTGAAGCTGCTCCTCCTCCACGGCGGCCCGGGTTGCACCCACGAGGAGTTCGAGGCCTTGGACAGCTACCTCCCGCAAGCTGGGATCGAGTACTACTACTACGACCAGCTCGGGTCCTATTACAGCGACCAACCCGACGACCCGGAACTGTGGGACCTCGAACGGTTCGTCGACGAGGTGGAGCAGGTGCGGGTCGCGCTCGGTCTCGAGGACTTCTACCTCCTCGGCCACTCCTGGGGCGGGCTCCTGGCGATCGAATACGCGCTCGCCCACCAGGAGCACCTGAAGGGCTTGGTGATCGCCAACATGATGGCGAGCGTCCCGGCCTACAACCGCTACGCCGAGGAGGTCCTCATCCCCGAGATGGACCAGGACGCCTTGGCAGAGATCCGGCACCTCGAGGAGACCGGCGCGTCCCATGAACCGCGCTACCTCGAACTGCTCATCGAGCACTACTACGTGCACCACATCCTGCGGATGCCCTCAGCGGACTGGCCCGAGCCGATCACTCGGATGTTCTCCCATGTGAACCAGCAGGTGTACCGGACACTGTGGGGACCGAGCGAGCTGATCGGTACCGAGAAGCTCGTGGCGTGGGACCGGACCGGCGACCTGCACGAGATCTCCGTGCCGACCCTCGTGGTCGGGGGCGCGCACGACACGATGGACCCCGAGCACATGCGCTCGATCGCGGACGCGGTGCGAGATGGCACCTACCTCCCCTGCGCTGCTGGCAGTCACCTCGTCCTCTACGACGACGCCCGGACCTTTGTCGATGGACTCCTCGCGTTCCTCGCCCCGGATGTCCCGCCCGTGAGCTCGAGCTACGTCGACAACACCGGGCGGGACGATCGGCTGGCGGGCGGCGTCCGCACGATCCCGATCGAGACCCCGAGCGGGACCTACAAGGTCTGGACCAAGCGCACTGGCAACAACCCCGAGGTGAAGCTGCTCCTCCTCCACGGCGGTCCGGGCTGTACTCATGAGGAGTTCGAGGGCTTCGACAGTCACCTGCCTCAAGCGGGGATCGAGTACTACTACTACGACCAGCTCGGCTCGTACTACAGCGACCAGCCCAACGACATCGACCTCTGGCAGGTCGAGCGCTTCGTCGACGAGGTCGAGCAGGTGCGCGTCGCGCTCGGACTCGGGTCGGACAACTTCTACCTGCTCGGCCACTCTTGGGGCGGAATCCTGGCCATGGAGTACGCGCTCGCGCACCAGGAGCAGCTGAAGGGGCTGATCATCTCCAACATGATGGCGAGCATCCCGGCGTACAACCTCTACGCCGAACAGGCGCTCATGCCCGAGATGGACCAGGACGTCCTGGCCGAGATCAAGCACCTCGAGGCCACCGACAGCACCGAGGACCCCCGCTACATGGAGCTGCTCGTCCCGCACCACTACGAGAAGCACGTGATCCGCATCCCCGAAGCGGAGTGGCCGGACCCAATGCAGCGGGTGTTCAAGCACATGAACCCGGACGTCTACGTGACGATGCAGGGTCCGAGCGAGCTCGGCGCGTCCGGCCGGCTGGCGTACTGGGATCGGACCGCCGACCTCCACCGCATCTCGGTGCCGACCCTCGTCATCGGAGCGACATACGACACGATGGACCCCGAGCACATGCGCTGGATGTCCGAGACCGTCCAGAGCGGGACCTACCTGCACTGCCCGGGAGGCAGTCACTGCGCGCTCTATGACGACCAGGAGACCTACGTCCGGGGGATCGTCGACTTCCTGACCGGCTGAACTACCACCGTGCATGAAGGCCCACGTGCGGCCCCGTCATGTGTCCGTGGTGCCGGAGTGGTGGTCGGCGTAGGCGGCGCCGAAGCGTCCGATGGCGGTCAGGGAGTCGTCGACGGGCTGGAAGCGGCCACCCGAGAGGGTGTGGAGCCAGGCCCCGAGCCCGTAGGCGGGCGTCTGGCGGTAGCGGCGCCATGCGACGTCGAACGCGGGTGCCCGCACTCCGGCGCTCCGGACCTCCTCCAGATAGCCCTCGAGCAGGACGTGCTCGTGCGCGCGGCGCGCGTCGATGTCGAGACTCGAGACGATGAAATAGCCGACGTCGTGCGACCAGTTGCCCGTTCGCACCAGCTGCCAGTCGTAGAACCCGATGGTCTCGTCCGCCAACGCGTAGGTGTTGGCGGGGTGCGGGTCGCCGTGGAGCACCGTCTGGGGACCGGTGGCCGCCAGGGCGGCCCAGCGCCGAAAGGATCGCTCGAGCGATGCCGCATGGGCACCCGGTGGGAGCAACCCGGCCTGGCCACGGACACCGAGCACGTGCAGCGCCCGGGACAAGCTGGCGAAGGAGACCGGTGCCCACAGGGCGCGCAGACGCCAGGGGCGAAGGAACCTGAGCGCTTCGGGGAGTGGGCGCTCCCAGTACTGCGCGTGCAGCCGGGCGAGGCCCCGCAACCCGCTGCGCACCTGTTCGACCGTCAGGGGGTTGGTCGCCCCGTTGGGTCGGCCGGCGCGCAGCGTGACGTCTTCCATGACCACGATCGCCGCCAGCCGTCGCCGGTCGAACGCCGCCGCGTACGGTGTGGGTCGCTCGACCGGGAGCGTCGCCCCCGAGGTGACGAGCCGGGCCTCACAGGTGAGGGCGCCGAGGGCGGCGAGCGCCAACCGGTGGAGGACCGGTCCCTCGCGCTTGACGAACACCCGGCCCGGCCCGCTCCCCGAAGCGAACCCGAGGTGCACCACGGCGCGGCTGTTCGTTCCGTCGGTGACGGGCCCGACGCGGACTTCCCCCACGACGGTGCCCGCGAACTGCGCACTGAGCGCGGTGTTCATCCAGGCCGGCGTGAGGGCGGACCACGATCGGGGCACGCTCAGCACACCACGATCATCACCCGGTTCGGGTCCGGCAGACTGGGGAGGACAGGAGGAGCGTGGAGAAGGTTTTCGAGGGCGAGCTGCTCACGACGCCGGGCTCGCTCATGGACGCGGGCCGCTGACCCGGCTCGTCGCAGGTCGATCCGTCATGGACCACGTGCTGACCACCCGGGCCGGGATCGAGGCCGTGTTGGCAGACCCCGCGTACGAGGTGCCGTCCGTGCCCGCAGCGGGGACGGGCCTCGGGTGGCTGAGGTCCACGGTGTGCCGATTCGTCAACGGGGATCTCCACGCCCACCGCCGCCGTCTTGTTGAGGACGAACTGGCCCGGTTGGACCCGACCGCGCTGCGCCGCGAGGCGGCGCGCCGGGCCGAGCAGGTATTGGTGGCCAAGGGCGGACGCCTCGAGGTGATGGAGACCCTTGCCCGTCCCGTCCCGATGGCGGTGCTGTGTGCCGGACTCGGCATCGCCGACGCGCAGCTCGATCAGGCGGTGCGCGACGCGATGGCGGTGGGTCTGCGCTATCTGAGCGGCACCGCCGACGCGGACACGGACCTGGCGGTGGAGCGGCTGAGGGCACTGCTCGAGCGTCCCGTTCCCGAGGGCACGGCCGCCGCCATCGCGGTGTTGGCCCAGGCCTGCGAAGCGGTGGCCGCCTTGATAGGCGGGGCATTGGCGAGGGCCTCCGGCCGGCCGCACCTCGCCGCCGACGTCCTCATTGTCGAGACCCTCGAACTCGCGACGCCGCTGCGCGCCATGCGCCGGCGTGCCGCCAACGGCGAGGTGGTCGTCCTTGATCTCGAGGCGGCGTCGGCCGAGGGCGGGGTCGGCCACCCGACGATGGCCTTCGGGAGCGGCGTCCGTCCGTGTCCGGGGCGGGCCGAGGCGATCGCGCTGGCCGGTGGGGTCCTCGATGCGCTCGGCGTGGCCGGCGCGCGGGTCGTCGGGTCGGTCGAATTCGTCGACGGCCCACTGCGACTCCCGGCGCGTCTCGAGATCCGGAGCGGCTGAGTCAGCGCCGGGCCCGGCCCTTTGTCCGGGCGAAGCCATCGAGCACGCCGTCGACGGCGAGGCGCCAGCGCCGATCGACCGAAGCCGCTGAGGTGCCGAGCCACCCGGCGTTCTCCTGTGTGGTCAGCCCCTGCACGAGGGCCAGCAGCACGTGGGCGATGTCGGTCTCGTCGCCCTTGAGCGCGCCGGCCTCGACGCAACGTCGCACGCGGCCGACGATGAACTCCCGGACCGACCGGCCAGCCTCCTTCTCCTCGGGGCGCGGGTCGAAGTCGGCGAACGGCCTCGAGAACATCACGGCGGTGAGCGTGGGATGGTCCGTGGCGAAGGCGCGCAGGATGGCGACGACAGCAACGAGGTCCCCGCGGGTGTCCGCGGTCTCACCCACGGTGCCGAGCCGGTCCCGGAGCATGCGGAAGCCTTCGAAGAAGACCTCCCGGACGAGTCCCGCCTTGTCGCCGAAGAGCTCGTAGATCGCCGGCGTCGACGTCCGGGCCTCGGACGCCACCCGCCTTGTCGTGAATCCGGCCACGCCCTCGTCCTCGAGCATCGCGACCGACACCTGCAGTACCCGCTCCCTCAGCTCGGGCGTGCGCTCCTTGAGACGCCCCACCGGAGCGGCCTCAGCGTGCGGCGATGGACGCCCGGAACTCGGCGTCGTCCTCGGCGATCGTCCGGTGGATCGTTGCGAGCAGACCCTCGCGGGTGCGCAGTTTCGTGCCGATGTGGGCGGGCAGGTTGAGCGTGCCGAGACGGGTCACCACGTCTTCGATGGCGGCGTCGAAGTCGGCGGTCTCGACGACCTGGTCCAGGATGCCGGCCGCCATCGCGCCCTCGGGCGTGAACACCTCGGCAAGCGCGGCAGCGCGATCGAAGTGGCTCGGGAGGAGCCGATAACGGCAGACTTCGGTGGCCGTGCGGGGGAGCGTCATGCCGATGGCGACCTCGTTCGCGGTCAGCCGGAACGGGCCCGAGACGCCGATGCGGTAGTCGCCGGAGAGAACGATGAACAGCCCCATGGCGATCGCGTGGCCGGGGCACGCGACGACGACGGGGGTCGGGAACGACAGCATCCGCTCCGACAGCTCGAAGCCCGCCTTGAGCAGGTCGGCGGCGTCAGTTCCGCCACCGGTCAGCACCTTCAGGTCGAAGCCGGCCGACATCGCCCTGCCGTGGCCGCGCAGGACGACCGGCAGTCCCTCGCCGAGCGCCCGCGCGAAGGCCTTGTGCAGCTCGTCCAACATTTGAGGGGAGAGCACGTTGAGCTTCCCGTCGTCCATCCCGATGCGGACCGCACCGCCCTCGACCGCGTAACTGACCAGTGGTGCCATGACCCCTCCTCGGACCCGGTACCGGCACGATATCGGAACAGCGTTACGAAAATCCAACCGGTCACCGAAGGGCGCGAGAAAGGGCAGGTCGCGGACCTTGCTTCACACCCGGATATCGTTACAATGCCATTACGGAAAAGCGTCGCAGCCAGGCGGGACGCCGCCGGGTGCGACGAGCTTCCAAGGCCATCTCGAGGCTTGCATGCGCCGATTAGGGGGCGGCGCAAACCGGGCACCCGAGACGGTCGATGTGCCACGAGACCGAACGAGATCTGAGTGGAGACCAACTGAGAAGTCAGACAGAGGCTTCCGCTCCCAACCCACCGAAGGCAGCCGGGGGGACGCTCGGGCGTGCGCGTGCGATGAGCACGGGCGCGCTCGAGCGCCTTCGGTGGGCGGTCGACCATGTCGTCGTGCTCGCCGAAGTGGTCCGCGTCCGGGTCGCCCCGGTCCGGGTCCTCGGTGACAACGTCGATCCCGACGACGACGCCCCCGACGATTGGCGTTTCCTCCGCCGCCCAGCGCTCATGGGCTTCCTCGCGATCGTCTCGATCGGCGTGGGTGTGTCCTTCGACAGCTCGCCCTTCAAGCTGGAGATGCCCGGCACCTGGTTCTTCGGGGAGCCCTCCCAGTCGGGGGTGTCCTCCACCGCCTTCTTGCTCTTCGGGCTGGTGGCGGTCTACGGGGGGATGGTGCTCCTGGCGCGGGTCTGGTACGGGCTCACCAGGGCGCTTACCCGTCGTCCGGGCGTCCCGATCAAGCATCTCTGGTGGATCTTCGCACTGTGGATCATCCCGCTGCTCGTCATCGCTCCGATCTTCAGCCGCGACGTCTTCTCGTACGCGGCCCAGGGCGAGATGGTCAGCCACCACATCAACCCGTACAACTACGGGCCCTTTACGCTCGGCGCCGGCCCGTATGTGAACCCCGTCGACCAGCTGTGGCTGAACGCGCCCGCCCCCTACGGACCGCTCTTCTTGATGATCGACGGCTTCTTCGCCTCGGCGAGCCTGCACCACGTGCTGGTCACAGTGATCTTCCTTCGGCTGCTGGCCGTTGCCGGCGTCGCGCTGATCGCGATCTCGATCCCGATCCTCGCCCGGGCCTACGGGCGCGACCCCGGCCCGATCTTCCTCCTGACCGTCCTCAATCCGCTCGTGCTGCTGACCCTCATCGGGTCGGGTCACAACGACGCGATCATGCTCGGATTGCTGATGTGCGGCCTCGCCGCGGCCAAGAGCAAGCATCCGGTCTGGGGGGTCGTGCTGGTCACCCTGGCCGCCGCGATCAAGGCCCCGGCCGGGCTCGGGGTCATCTACGTCGGCTGGGAGTGGCTCGGCACCGGTGTGCCCATCCGCCAACGCATCCGACCGGTGCTGACCGCGGGGATGCTCTGCCTCGGCATCCTGGGCCTCCTCTCGGCGGTGAGCGGGCTCGGCTGGGGCTGGGTCGGCAACCTCGAGACGCCCGGGACGGTCCGAAGCTGGCTCGCCCCGACCACCGCAATCGGTCTCGGGATGGGGCACCTGTTCCACGCGATCGGCCTTGGGGTCTCGACCACGATGGTGCTGTCGGGGGCCCGGGTGCTCGGGTTCGCCGTGGCCGGGGTCGCCGCGCTCTATTTCTTGAAGAACAGCGACCGGATCGGCGGGCTGAAGGCGCTCGGCTACACGCTGCTGCTCTTCGTGGTGCTCGGCCCGGTGGTCCAGGACTGGTACCTCACGTGGGGCCTCGTGCTTCTCGCGCCCGTCGCCCTCGGCAGGACGCGGACGCTGATCATCGGGGCCTCGGTGCTCTGCCCGTTCCTCGGGCTACCGGGTGGCCGGACGCTCGTCGACCAGCTGATCCACTCGGACCCGCTTTCCGTCGCCTGGGCGTTTCTCGCGTGCTTGTTCGTGCTGCTGGTGCCGCTCGGTCGCTGGTCGACGTCGTGGCGCTGGGACGGTGAGGACGACGCCTGGCACGAGGAGGAGCTCCGACCACGTCTGGCGCAGGCTTAGACCAGGGTCAGAGCATCCGCTGCAGCTCGATCACGTCGAGCCAGCGCCCGTGCTTTCTGCCGACCTCCCGTTCCACGCCGACCGTCTCGTAGCCGCAGGCCAGGTGCATCTCGATCGACGGGGTGTTCGAGCCCTCGGTCCTGGCGATGATCGCGTGGAACCCATGCTCGCCGGCCAGCCGGAGCAGCTCGACGAGGAGCGCTCGGCCGACCCCCCGCCGTCGGGCGTTGCGCGCGACGTAGACGGAGTTCTCGACGGTCGTCGCGTAGGCGGGCTTCTCCTTGAAGGGGGACAGGGTGCCGAATCCGAGCACCGGCTCACCGCCCGCCCCGATCAGGGTGCCGTCGCCGGTCCCCGGCTCGTCGACGGCGACGATCGCAGGGTGAGCGCCCTGGTGCCGGTCCAACCACAGTGCCTGCTCGGCGACCTCCCAGGGGATGATGTCGAAGGTGACGAGGGACTCGACGACCTCGGTGTTATAGATCGCGCAGATGGGCTCGAGGTCGTCAGGCTCGGCGAGCCGGATCCGCATCGGGCGATGGTAGCGAGCACCCCCACCGCTACAGGTCGAGATGCGCGGCCAGACGGCCGCGGTGCCAGGCGAACGCGCCGGCGATCTTGCCCGGATGGCCCGCCGAGAGTTCGATGCCCTCGACGTCGGCGAACCAAGACTGCTCGGTGATCTCCCAGGGGGTCTCGGCGACGCCGGTCGCCTCGACGAGGTGGCAGCCGACGACGAAGTGGTACAGCTGCAGCGGGAGCTCGCTGCCGCAGCGGCGCGAGTCGTACACCCCGATGAGGGCCACTGGTTCCGCCACGGTCCCCGACTCCTCGCGGGCCTCCCGGACGGCGGCCTCGGCCGGGGTCTCGGCGGGGTCGATCAGCCCGCCGGGCAGGGCCCAGCGGCCGTCGTCGGCGCGACGGATGAGCAGCAGGCGGTCCTCGTCGTCGAAGATGGCCGCTTCGGCGCCGACGAGCGGGGTCCGGTGGGTCAGCTGGGTGAACAGCGTCCGGTGGATCTCCTCGGCCGACCGTGTGTCGGCCAGCGCGAAGAGCTCGGAGACGATCCGGAGCACCCGCTCGTAACGGTCCGCGTCGTAGGGCGAGTCCTCGGCGTAGTCGAGTCCCACCTGGGCGATCGCCCGGAGCCGGTCGCCCAACATGCGGATCTCGTTGCCAAGTTCCATGGCCGAGGATGCCAGCAGGCCTCCGAGCCCGGCAATCGCCGCCGGGGGGAGGCGCGGAGGCCCGGTGGCATAAAGTGTCGCAGCGGTCCGGGCGACCGCCGCGCCCCCTTAGCTCAGTCGGCAGAGCACAGCCATGGTAAGGCTGGTGTCGTCGGTTCGATTCCGACAGGGGGCTCCCCGGCGGCGTAGCTCAGTTGGTCAGAGCACACGGCTCATAATCGTGGGGTCGCGGGTTCGAGTCCCGCCGCCGCTACCACCGGAAAGGGAGAGGAGGCACCGGGTGCCGAAGAACGAGAAGCGGGTCCAGGTCACCCTGGCCTGCGAGGTCTGCAAGCGACGGAACTACATCACGGTCAAGAACAAGAACAACGACCGTGAGCGGATCGAGATGAAGAAGTACTGCCGCTGGGACCACCGCCACACCCTCCACAAAGAGACCCGGTAGGCGCCGGGCGGCCGTGCCTGGGCGGGTGGTAAAGTTGCCCGTTGCTGCCCAGGTCAGATGGCTCGGGCCACCGCCCGAGAAGCGCTGAGGGCGGTCCGCCGAGGGCAGTAGCTCAATTGGTAGAGCACCGGTCTCCAAAACCGGCGGTTGGGGGTTCGAGTCCCTCCTGCCCTGCTCTTCCAATCCAAGGACCAGCTCGAGACATCGGAGCGTTTCCATGAACCGCGAGACCAAGCGACTGATGCAGCGTCAGGGCCAGATGGAGGCCGACGGGTCCCCGTCGTCCCGCGCCCGCACCACCTCCCCGGTCGCCACGCGGCGTCGCCAGCGCACCTCGCCGACCCAGTTCGTCCGGGAGGTCCGAGACGAGCTCCGCCAGGTCGCCTGGCCCAACCGCTCCGAGATGTTCAACTACACGACCGTCGTCGTCACGACGCTGGTGCTCATGATCACGCTGATCTTCCTCTTGAACCTCGGCTTCGGGAAGGCCGTGCTGTTCATGTTCCACAAATGACCTTCGACGAAGCCGACGACACCGAACAGCCGATCGCGAACGAGGAACTCGAGGAGACGGACGAGGAGTCGGGCGCCGAGGCGGCGCCCGAGCTCGAGCCCACCGACGCCGAGCTCATCCGGGAATCGGTCCCTGCCTCGGCCAACGGAGCTGATCCCGGCGACTCCTCCTTCGAGGGCGGCGAGCCCGACGTCGTTCTCGACGCGACGGCCACCCCCGACGACGAGTTCGACGACGAGGAGGAGGGAGAGGAGCCGCCTCCTAGCCCCTTCGACCGACCGGGCCGCTGGTACGTGGTGCACACCTACTCGGGCTACGAGAACAAGGTGCGTTCCAATCTCTTCAGCGTCATGGCGTCGCGCAACATGGAGGACCGTGTCTTCGAGATCGTGATCCCGATGGAGGACGTGGTCGAGTTCAAGGCCGGCAAGAAGGTGACCGTCGCCAAGAAGGTGTTCCCCGGCTACCTCCTCGTGCGCTGCGACCTCGACGACGACGTCTGGGGCGCGATCAGGAACACCCCGGGGGTCACCGGTTTCGTCGGCCCGGGCACCAAGCCCACGCCGCTCTCACGCCGCGAGGTCGAGAGCATCTTGCAGGTGAAGGTGGAGGGCACCGAGGGCACGGCGCCCAAGCGGACACGGCCGCGGCTCGAGTACGAGGTCAACGAGACGGTGCGGGTGAAGGAGGGTCCGTTCGCGGACTTCTCCGGCCAGATCGCCGAGATCAACGAGGATCAGCTGAAGCTCAAGGTGCTTGTGAACATCTTCGGCCGGGAGACCCCGGTCGAGCTCGAGTTCAGCCAAGTCGCCAAGCTCTAAGCCAGGGAACGAAGAGGAGAACCATGCCCCCCCGGAAGCGAGTGCTCGCCAAGGTGAAGATCCAGCTGCAGGCCGGCCAGGCCACCCCGGCCCCGCCCGTCGGGACCGCGCTCGGACCCCATGGCGTCCAGACGATGGAGTTCTGCAAGCAGTACAACGCGGCCACCGAGAACCAGCGGGGTACGGTCATCCCGGTCGACATCACCATCTACGAGGACCGGAGCTTCACCTTCGAGCTCAAGACCCCACCCACCCCAGTGCTCCTGCGCGAGGCGGCGGGCGTCCCCAAGGGCGCGGCCACCTCGGGCCGTGAGACGGTCGGGACCGTCACCGATGCCCAGCTGGCCGACATCGCCCGCATCAAGCTGCCCGACCTCAACACCGACGACCTCGAGCAGGCCAAGCGCCAGGTGGCCGGCACCGCCCGGTCGATGGGCATCACGGTCTCAGGCTGAGACGACAGGACAGAGGAACGAGGACATGACCCAACATTCCAAGAAGTACGTCGACGCCCTGAGCAAGGTCGATCGCGAGGAGCAGCACAGCATCTCGACCGCCGTCGACCTGGTGAAGGAGCTCGCCACCGCCAAGTTCGACGAGACCGTCGAGCTGGCCCTCCGCCTGGGCGTCGACCCGCGCAAGGCGGACCAGATCGTGCGCGGCACCCTGTCGCTCCCGTCGGGAACCGGCCGCGACGTGCGCGTCGCCGTCTTCGCGGCCGGTGAGAAGGCGGCCGAGGCCCGGAGCGCGGGGGCCGACGTCGTCGGGGCGGACGACCTCGTGGCGCGGGTCTCCGGAGAGGGGTTCTTGGCGTTCGACGTCGCGATCGCGACCCCCGATCTCATGGGGAAGGTGGGGACGCTCGGGCGCATCCTGGGTCCCCGTGGGCTCATGCCCAACCCCAAGACCGGCACGGTCACCATGGACGTCGGCAAGGCGGTGAGCGAGTTCAAGAGCGGCCGCGTCGAGTACCGCACCGACAAGGTCGGCAACATCCACGTCCCCGTCGGCAAGGTCTCCTTCTCCAAGCAGCAGCTGGTGGGCAACATCCGCGCCGTGGTCGAGGAGCTGGTCCGGGTGAAGCCGGCCGCCGCCAAGGGCCGGTATCTCAGGTCGGTGACGCTGTCGTCGACCATGGGTCCGGGCGTGCACATCGACCCGGCCAAGGCGAGAGAAGTGGAAGAGGAGCTCGCCGCGGTCTGAGCCGTTTCGTCCGGCCCTTGGCCGGCCACTACAGTGCAACGGTCCGCTCGCGAGGGCGGGCCACAACAAAGACGCCGCAGACCTCCGGTGCACCTCGGTGCCGAAGGGGCTCGTTGAGAGCCCGCCTGAAGAGGCGATTCGATCCGGGCACCCGCTCAGCTGGGCCCGTGACCGCTCGTCGCTCACAGGAGCTGCGGCCGGAAGGCCAGCAGGGACAGGAGAGGGCGATGGAGAACCCCCGACCGGAGAAGGTCGCAGTGGTCCAAGAGGTACGTGAGCGCTTCGCGTCCGCCAACGCCTCCGTCGTCACCGAGTATCGGGGCCTGACCGTCACCCAGCTGGCGGAGCTCCGCAAGAGCCTGGCCGCCGTCGGCGACTACAAGATCTACAAGAACACGCTCGTGCGTCTGGCTGTCGCGGGCAGCGAATACGAGGGCCTCGCCGAGCTGCTAACCGGCCCGACGGCCATCGCCTTCGTCAACGGTGAGATCAGCGCCGCGGCCAAGGCCCTGCGTGACTTTGCCCGGGCGAACCCGGCGCTCATCGTCAAGGGCGGACTGTCCGAGGGGAGTTCGCTCACCAACCTGGATCTGACCCGCCTGGCCGACCTGCCATCGCGCGACGTGCTGCTCGCCCGGTTCGCCGGCGGGCTCGCGGCGCCGCTGCAGCAGCTGGCTGGTTTGATCCAGGCGCTGCCGCGCAACCTTGCCTACGGCATCTCGGCCCTGCTCGAGCAGCGTCAGGCTGCCGAGCCGGCCGCCGTCGCCCCGGCCCAGTCAGTGGCCGAGGCGATCACCGAGGACGAGACGACCGAAGATCCTGCCGAGACTGTGGAACACGCGGAGCCCGAAGGCGTCGCCGAAACCCCGGCGGAAGCCGCCGAACCCGAAGCGACCGCCGAAACCCCGGCAGAAGCCGCTGAGCCCGAAGCGACTGCCGAGGCCCCGGCGGAAGCCGCTGAGCCCGAAGCGACGGCCGAGGATGTGCCCGCGGCCGACGAGTCGTAGCGCAACCGAACGACCGACAAGATCGAGAACAGAGAAAGGAACACCATGGCTGGGACCATCACCAAGGACCAGATCCTGGACGGCATCGCGTCGCTCTCCGTGCTGGAGCTGAGTGAGCTGCTGAAGGAATTCGAGGAGCGCTTCGGCGTGACGGCAGCGGCACCCGTCGCTGTGGCGCCCGCCGCCGCCGGTGGCGGTGCCGACGCGGGCGGAGGCGACGAGGAGCAGACCGAGTTCGACGTCGTCCTGACCGCCGCCGGCGACAAGAAGATCCAGGTCATCAAGGAGGTTCGGTCGCTGACCAGCCTCGGCCTGAAGGAGGCCAAAGACCTGGTGGACGGCGCGCCGAAGGCCGTGCTCGAGCGGGTCGGCAAGGAAGAGGCCGAGAAGGCCAAGGCCGCCCTCGAGGGTGCCGGGGGCACCGTCGAGCTCAAGTAGGAGGGGGCCAGGGGGCGTGGAAGCCTTGACGAGGGGCGCCGCGTTCCCTAGCCTTTTCCGCAGCCCGCGGGGCCCGGAGGGTCTCCGCATGGTGGGCCGCGACCCAGGGGTTGTATCCCAGCCCGTCTCCGGTTAGGCTACAGGGTTGCCGTGCGCAGCCTGTGGTCCGTGCCTGAAATTCCGGTGGGATCGCGCGCGCCACGGCGCCGGCCCTGATCCACCTCGCGTCCATCGTCCTCGCTCCGGAGTCGCGCCCCGGAGGCGTCTTGCGTCCCCGTTTCACCCGTCAGTACCCCAGCTGGGAGGAGTAGGCCGTTGCCCGCACGGTCCCGCAGTCCCGAACGCGTTTCCTTTGCCAATATCGACGAGGCGCTGCCGCTTCCGGACCTGATCTCGGTCCAGCGCGACTCGTTTCAGTGGTTCTTGGACAAGGGACTCGCGGAAGCCTTCGGTGATATCAGCCCCATCGAAGACTTCACCGGTCAGCTGAGCCTCGAGCTCGAGTTCGACCCGTCCGACCCCGATCTGCGCCCGCCGCCCAAGTTCTCGGTGGAGGAGTGCAAGGAGAAGGACATGACCTACGCCGCCCCGGTCTTTGTCCGGGCGCGGTTCTTGAACGCCACCACCGGCGAGATCAAGGAACAGACCGTCTTCATGGGGGACTTCCCGATGATGACCGAGCGCGGCACCTTCATCGTCAACGGGACCGAGCGGGTGGTCGTGAGCCAGCTGGTCCGCTCGCCCGGGGTCATCTTCCAGCCCGGCCGCGACGCCAAGACGATCTTCACCGGGACCATCCACCCCTACCGCGGTGAGTGGATCGAGCTCGACATCGAGGCGAAGCCGTCGCGGGACGTGACCGTCGGCGCCCGGGTCGCCCGCAAGCGCCGGCTTTCCCTCTTTGTCCTGCTGCGCGCGCTCGGCTACGGCGACGACGAGTTCTTGGAGCGCTTCGTCCGGCACTTCGACTTCCTCGAGGGCCAGTGGGACAAGGAGCGCACGCTCGCCCCGACCCGGGAGGAGGCGCTCCTCGAGATCTACAAGCGGGCCCGCCCCGGTGAGCCGCTCTCGGTCGAGGCGGCGCGCCAGTACTTCGAGAACGCCTTCTTCAACCCGAAGCGCTACGACCTGACCCGGGTCGGGCGCTACAAACTGAACCGCAAGCTCGGGCCCGAGATCGAGCGCATCTCGGACCTGTTCGGCATCGAGGTCGAGCGCCCGGCGCCGGACCAGAGCGTCCTCAGTCCCTCCGAGATCCTGGCCTCGGCCACCTACATGCTGCACCTCGCGCTGCACATGGCCGATGGCGACTCCACGTACCGCATCGACGACCAGGACCACTTTGCCAACCGGCGGGTGCGCTCGGTCGGCGAGCTCATCCAGAATCAGGTGCGCGTCGGGCTGTCCCGGATGGAGCGGGTCGTGCGCGAGCGCATGACCACCCAGGACGTCGAGGCGATCACGCCCCAGACCCTGATCAACATCCGCCCGGTCGTGGCCGCGGTGAAGGAGTTCTTCGGCACCAGCCAGCTCAGCCAGTTCATGGACCAGAACAACCCGCTCTCGGGTCTGGCCCACAAGCGGCGCCTCTCGGCGCTCGGCCCGGGCGGGCTGTCGCGCGAGCGTGCCGGCTTCGAGGTCCGTGACGTGCACAGCTCCCACTACGGGCGCATGTGCCCGATCGAGACCCCCGAGGGCCCGAACATCGGCCTCATCGGAGCGTTGGCCACCTACGCGCGGGTCAACGAGTACGGGTTCATCGAGACCCCGTACCGCACCGTGACCGATGGCCGGGTGACTGGTGAGGTCGTGTACCTCGCGGCCGACGAGGAGGAGGAGCACGTCATCGCCCAGGCCAACGCCCCGGTCGATGAACGCGGCCACTTCACCGAGGACCGCGTGCTCGTGCGTCGGGGCCCCCAGGGCACCGGGGTGCGGGTCGGGGTGGCCACCACCACCTACGGCACCACGAGCGAGATCGACTTCGTGCCGCCCTCCGAGGTCGACCTCATGGACGTGTCGCCGAAGCAGATCGTCTCGGTGTCCACCGCGCTCATTCCCTTCGTCGAGCACGACGACGCCAACCGGGCGCTCATGGGCGCCAACATGCAGAAGCAGGCGGTGCCGCTCGTGGTCCCCGAGGCCCCCTACATCGGGACCGGGGTCGAGGCCCGGGCGGCCCGCGACGCCGGCGACGTCATCCTGGCTGAGGGCGAGGGCACAGTCACCGAGGTCTCGGGCGACCAGATCGTGGTCGACTACCGCTCGGGGCAGAAGGACCGGCTCGGGCACACCCTCGGCAAGAAGATCTACCGCCTCGCCAAGTTCCGCCGCTCCAACCAGAACACGAGCATCAACCAGAAGCCGCTGGTGGAGGAAGGCCAGCCGGTGGTCGAGGGCGACCTGTTGGCCGACGGCCCGTCAACCCACAACGGCGAGCTGGCGTTGGGCAAGAACCTGCTCGTCGCGTTCATGCCGTGGGAGGGCTACAACTACGAGGACGCCATCATCCTCTCCGAGCGCCTGGTGCGCGACGACGTGCTCACCTCGATCCATATCGAGGAGCACGAGGTCGACGCCCGGGACACCAAGCTCGGGGCCGAGGAGATTACCCGGGACATCCCGAACCTGTCCGAGGAGATCCTGGCCGACCTCGACGAGCGCGGGATCATCCGCATCGGGGCCGAGGTGGGGCCGGGCGACGTCCTCGTCGGCAAGGTCACCCCGAAGGGCGAGACCGAGCAGACCCCCGAGGAGCGCCTGCTCCGGGCCATCTTCGGGGAGAAGGCGCGCGAGGTCCGCGACACCAGCCTGAAGGTCCCCCACGGCGAGGAGGGCAAGGTCATCGACGTCCGCGTGTTCTCCCGCGACAGCTCCCACGAGCTGCCGCCCGGGGTGAACGAGCTGGTGCGCGTGTACGTGGCCCAGAAGCGCAAGATCTCCGAGGGTGACAAGCTGGCCGGCCGCCACGGCAACAAGGGCGTCATCTCCAAGATCCTCCCGATCGAGGACATGCCCTACCTGGCCGACGGGACCCCCGTCGACATCATCTTGAATCCCCTCGGGGTGCCGAGCCGGATGAACGTGGGCCAGGTCCTCGAGTCGCACCTCGGCTACGCGGCCCGATTCGGCTGGAAGGACGTGACGCCCGAGGGCGACGCGGGCACGAGCGGCCGCGACGACGGGGTGGCCCGCAAGACCCGGCCGCGCACCATGCCGGCCAACTGGATCGCGACCCCGGTGTTCGACGGCGCCCACTGGGACGAGGTGGAGGACGCCGGCCGCCACAAGACGATCAAGGGCCTCTTCGAGGAGCTGCGCCCCGACTCGGCCAACGGTGAGCTGCAGATCGGGACCGACGGGAAGGCCACGTTGTATAACGGCCGGACCGGCGAGGTCTACGACAACCCGGTGTCAGTAGGGTTCGTCTACATCTTGAAGCTGGCCCACCTGGTGGACGACAAGATCCACGCCCGCTCCACCGGCCCGTACTCGATGATCACCCAGCAGCCGTTGGGTGGGAAGGCCCAGTTCGGCGGGCAGCGCTTCGGGGAGATGGAGGTGTGGGCGCTCGAGGCCTTCGGCGCCGCCTACGCGCTCCAGGAGCTGCTCACGATCAAGTCCGACGACGTCCTCGGCCGGGTGAAGGTCTACGAGGCCATCGTGAAGGGCGAGAACATCCCCGAGCCGGGGATCCCCGAGAGCTTCAAGGTGCTCATCAAGGAAATGCAGTCCCTTTGCCTCGACGTCGACGTGCTGTCGGTCACCGGTGAGGAGATCGAGATGCACGAGCTCGACGAGGACGTGTTTCGCACGGCCGAGGAACTGGGCATCGATATCAGCCGACCCGAACGCGGGTCGGACGAGGAAGACGAGCGGCGAGCCGCCGAGAGGAGTTTCTCGTGACCGCACTCGACGTCAACACCTTCGACCAACTGAAGATCGGCCTGGCCACCGCCGGGGCGATCCGCGGGTGGTCCAACGGCGAGGTGAAGAAGCCCGAGACCATCAACTACCGCACGCTGCGTCCCGAGAAGGACGGCCTCTTCTGCGAGAAGATCTTTGGCCCGACCAAGGACTGGGAGTGCTACTGCGGCAAGTACAAGCGCGTCCGGTTCAAGGGGATCATCTGTGAGCGCTGTGGCGTCGAGGTCACTCGGTCCAAGGTGCGCCGGGAGCGGATGGGCCACATCGAGCTGGCCGCTCCTGTCGTCCACATCTGGTACCTGCGGGGCACCCGCAGCTGGCTGGCCTACCTCCTCATGGGCACAGAAGCCCGGGAGGAGCTGAAGGCCAAGCAGCTGGAGAAGGTCATCTACTTCGCCGCCAACCTGGTCACCTGGGTCGACGAGGACAAGCGCCACGAGGACCTGGCGAATCTGGAGGCCGAGCTGGCCGAGGAGATCGCCGACATCGAGAAGAAGCGGGACCTTGACATCGACCGCCGGTTCAAGGCGCTCGAGGACGAGCTCGCCCAGCTCGAGAAGGAGGGCGCGCGCGACGCCGAGATCAAGGCGCGCCAGCGGGCCGTGGAGAAGGAGATCACCGCGGCGCGCGACCGCAGCCAGGACGAGGTCGAGCTGGCCCAGCGGGCCCTCGACGAGTTCCGGACCCTGCACGGTCGCAAGATCATCGAGGACGAGCTGCTCTGGCGTGAGCTGCGTCTGCGCTACGAGGACTACTTCGAGGGCGGGATGGGCGCCGAGGCGATCAACCGCCTCATCGACCGCATCGACTTCGACCAGGAGGAGATCAAGCTCCGCGAGATGATCGACGCGGCCGACGGCCGACGTCCCCTGTCGGCCCAGCGTCGCCAGAAGGCCATCAAGCGTCTGAAGATCGTCACCGCCTTCAACCGTCGCGACGAGCACGGGCGCCGGATCAACGACCCGCGGGCGATGATCTTGGAGGCCGTCCCGGTCATCCCGCCGGACCTGCGCCCGATGGTGCAGCTCGACGGCGGCCGTTTCGCCACCAGCGACCTGAACGACCTCTACCGCCGGGTGATCAACCGGAACAACCGCCTGAAGCGCCTCTTGGACCTCGGCGCGCCCGAGATCATCATCAACAACGAGAAGCGGATGCTCCAGGAGGCGGTCGACGCGCTGTTCGACAACGGACGGCGCGGGCGCCCCGTCACGGGCCCGGGCAACCGGCCCCTGAAGAGCCTGTCGGACATGTTGAAGGGCAAGCAGGGCCGGTTCCGCCAGAACCTGCTCGGCAAGCGGGTCGACTACTCGGGCCGGTCTGTCATCGTCATCGGGCCGACCCTCCAGCTCCACCAGTGCGGCCTGCCCAAGCTGATGGCGCTCGAGCTGTTCAAGCCCTTCGTCATGAAGCGGCTCGTCGACATGGAGCTGGCCCAGAACATCAAGTCGGCCAAGCGCATGGTCGAGCGGCGCCGGCCCCAGGTCTGGGACGTGCTCGAGGGCGTGATCCAGGAGCACCCGGTCCTCTTGAACCGTGCGCCGACCCTCCACCGCCTGGGCATCCAGGCCTTCGAGCCGGTGCTGGTCGAGGGCAAGGCCATCCAGATCCACCCGCTCGTCTGCACGGCGTTCAACGCCGACTTCGACGGAGACCAGATGGCGGTGCACCTGCCGCTGTCGGCCGAGGCCCAGGCCGAGGCGCGCGTCCTCATGCTGTCGGCGAACAACATCCTCTCGCCGGCTACCGGCCGACCGATCACCGTGCCCACCCAGGACATGGTGTTCGGCGCGTACTACCTCACCCTGGCCATCGCCGAGGCGAAGGGCGAGGGGAACGTCTACCGGCACAGCCACGAGGTGCAGGCGGCGTTCGACAACGGCGACCTGTCCCTCCACGCCACGATCTCGCTGCGTCCCCTGGCCGACTCGCGGTTGGCCAACCGGTTCGCCGCGGCCGGCTTCGAGCCGGGTGAGGACGGCGACTTCGTCATCGAGTCCTCGGCCGGGCGCCTCTTCTTCAACGAGGCGCTCCCCGAGGGCTTCCGGTACGTGAACGACGTGGTCGGCAAGCGCAACACGCCCATCGGGGTCATCGTCGAGGAGCTCTCGGCCGGGTACCCCAAGCGCACCGTCGCGGCCAGCCTCGACCGGATCAAGGCGCTCGGCTTCCGCTTCGCCGCCCAGTCCGGGCTCACCATCTCCATCGACGACGTGCGCACGCCGCCCGACAAGCAGTCGATCCTCGACCGCTACGAGAAGGAGGCCGAGAAGGCCGAGGCGCAGTTCCGCCGGGGCATCATCACCGACGACGAGCGGCGCCAGAAGGAGATCGAGATCTGGACCTCGGCCAACTCCGAGGTCGGCCGGGCGATGGAGCAGACGCTCTCCACCCTCTCGTTCAACCCGCTCGACATGATGGTCGACTCGGGGGCCCGGGGGAACGCCCAACAGATCCGTCAGATCGCCGGCATGAAGGGCCTCGTGTCCAACCCGCGCGGCGAGATGATCCCCCGCCCGATCAAGTCCTCGTTCCGTGAGGGCCTCTCGGTGCTCGAGTACTTCATCTCGACCCACGGCGCGAGGAAGGGCCTGGCCGACACCGCGCTGCGGACCGCCGACTCGGGCTACCTCACCCGACGCCTCGTCGACGTCGCGCAGGAGCTGATCGTGCGCGAGGAGGACTGCGGCACGACCAGGGGCATCTGGATCGAGGCCGTCGTTCCCGACCAGGGCGGGCGCCGGAGCTACCTCGAGACCCGCCTGTACGGGCGCATCCTGACCGAGCCGATCACGTTGTCGGACGGCTCGACCATCGAGACCGGCGTGCTCATGGACGACCAGATGGTCGAGCGCCTGCGCGACGACCCGGTGGTCGACCGGGTGCGGACCCGGTCGGTCCTCACCTGCGAGGCCGCCCACGGCGTCTGCGCGGCCTGCTACGGCCAGTCGCTCGCCACCGGCAAGTTGATCGAGCTCGGCGAGGCGGTCGGCGTGATCGCCGCCCAGTCGATCGGCGAGCCCGGCACCCAGCTGACCATGCGGACGTTCCACACCGGTGGCGTCGTGGGTGAGGACATCACCCACGGCCTCCCGCGCGTCGTCGAGCTCTTCGAGGCCCGCACGCCCAAGGGCGCAGCGGTGCTCGCCCGCCACTCCGGCGTCGTCCGGGTGGAGGAGGAGGAGCTGGGACGGCGCATCACGGTGGTGGCCGACGACGGCACCGAGGAGTCCGTCGTCGTCGCGCCGAGGGCGCACCTGGAGGTGGCCGACGGCCACGAGGTCGGCGCCGGCGATGCCTTGGTCGAGGGCCCGAAGGACCCCAAGGAGCTCCTGGAGGTGAAGGGCATCCGCGAGACCCAGCAGTACCTGGTCGAGGAGGTCCAGAAGGTCTACCGGGACCAGGGCGTGTCGATCCACGACAAGCACATCGAGCTGATCGTGCGCCAGATGCTGCGCCGGGTGCTCGTGGCCGAGCCGGGCGACGCGCCGTTCCTGCCGGGCGAGCGCGTCGACAACCAGATCTACACCGAGGTCAACCGCCAGCTGCGCGAGGAGGGGAAGCGCTCGGCCGAGGGTCGCCCCGAGCTGATGGGCATCACCAAGGCGTCGCTCGCCACCGACAGCTGGCTGTCGGCCGCCTCCTTCCAGGAGACGACCCGGGTGCTGACCGAGGCCGCCATCGAGGGCAAATCCGACCAGCTGTTCGGGTTGAAGGAGAACATCATCATCGGCAAGCTCATCCCGGCCGGCACCGGCATGGACCGCTACCGCACCATCACCTTGGAGATGCCTGGCGCCGAGCCACTGCCCATCTGGGCCGGTGGGTCCGATGCCGACACCGAGGATCTGGCGGCGTGGTTGCGCGATGTCGGTGGCGAGGGGGTCTCCGACGAGCCCTTCGACGCGTCCATCGACGCCAGCTGGCTCGGGGCCGCCCCGAGCGGCGACGGCGAGTCGGACCGCTCGGGCGAGAGCGGGGGTGCCTTCGGGGCCATCTGAGCCCGATCGGTTCCATGAGACCGCCGTCGCGGCCGGGAGACCGGCTCCGGCGGCGGTGTCGCGTCCGGGGTACTAGCACCGTGGCCCGGTCACCGGGTGGCGCCCTTGGTCCCCTTCGAGGGTTCGGTCACACTCCACCCAGAAGACGGGCGGAGGGACATCGTTTGGGGGCGATCAGCGTCGCGTATCGGAGCGAGCTGCGGCGACGATGGCGGTCCTGGCTGTCCATCGCGCTCCTCATTGCCGTGGTGGGCGGTGTGGCGCTGGCTGCCGGCGCGGCCGGGCGCCGGACCGGCTCGGCCTTTCCCGACTACGTCGCGCGGCACGGCTACGACGCCGTGGCGTACGCCACCGCGCCGGTTCCCCACATCGGACGGCTCCCAAACGTCGTCGCATGGTCCGACATCGTCGGCCCCGACAACGGCCCGGCCCGCTCCGCGTGCGCCCACCCCATCCCGGCCAACGACTTCGGCGTCGCGGTAGTGACGGGGGGGTCTCTCTCCCCCGAGGTGCTGGTGTCGGGACGCCAACCCGATCCCTCCAGCCCCGATGAGGTCCTCGCCTCGTACACCATGGCCCAGCAGGTCGGGCTCCACCTCGGATCGGTGGTGCGGGTGCCGTTCTACGCACGCTCGCAGGCGGCCGCCTACGACAACGGCGTGCCCCCGGCGCCGAAGGGTCCGACCGTGGCGCTGCGGGTGGTCGGCTTCTCGGCCACCGAGACCGACTTCCCCAACGGCGGTGCCCCCCAGTACTTCCTCTTCGCCACTAAGGCCTTCCTTCACCGCTACGGGTCGGAGATGGGGCTGAGCTACGGCTACTTCGTTCGGCTCCGGGGCGGTGCGTCGGGGGTTCCTCGGTTCGAAGCCGCCTCCTCGTCGCAGGTCCTGTTCGTGGAGAACGCCGACGACGCGGTGTCGGCGGTGGAAGCCTCGATCCATCCCTAGGCCGTCGGCTGGTGGATCCTGGCTGGCCTCGCCGCCCTTGTGGGACTGGCCGTGATCGGCCAGGCTCTCGCTCGCCAGAGCCACCAGGAGAGTGAGGAGTACCCCACTCTTTCTGCCGTCGGGATGCAGCGACGTCAGCTCTTCGCGCTCGGACAGGCCAGGAACCTCGGCCTCGCGGCGGTGGGCGCGTTGGGCGCCGTGGTGATCGCCACGCTCTTGTCCCCGGTCGCGCCGCTCGGCGAGGCACGCATTGCCGCGCCGGGCGGGGTGCGCTTCGACACCTTCGTCCTGCCATTGGGAGCGCTGGTGGTGGTCGCAATCGTGCTCGCACTCGGGGTGTGGCCGGCGTTTTCGGCGGCGGCCCGGACCCGCACCACCTCGTCCGCCGATGGATCGAGGTCCTCGGTCCTGACCGAGCGGCTCGCCGCGCTCGGTGCTCGCCCCAGCATGGTCATCGGCGTGCGTAACGCCCTCGAACGCCGCAGCGGCGGATCGTCGGTCCCGGTCGGAAGCGCGCTCGTGGGCACCGTGGTGGCGGTGGTCGCGCTGTGCGGGACTGCGGTGTTCGGCTCGAGCCTGACGCACCTCCTCGCCACGCCGTCGTTGTACGGGGACCCCTACTCGCTCAACCTGACCAACCCGTCGACCAACATCACCGCCCCCCCGCCGACCTTGGTCCGGTCGCTCCGGGCGGACCCGGCGGTCACCGGCGTCACCGAGGGGTTCGCCCTGCCAGCAATCAGCATCGACGGTCAGACCGTGGGGGCGATCGCGGGGACACCGCTCAAGGGCCGGCTGCTCATCTCGACGGTGAGCGGTCACCTCCCGACCGGCGCCGGCCAGGTCGACCTGGGTGCGGTCACGATGCGGGACGTCGGTGCGCACCTCGGCTCCAGCGTGCGGGTCTCGGTGTCGCTCCCCTCGGGAGCCAAGCGGACCTCCAGCTACGTGGTGGTCGGGCAGGCATCGCTTCCGGTGCTTGGCGACGTCGTGGGTCTCGGCACCGGTTCGGTGTTCACGCTGAACGGCTACCTCTCGGCGGCGTGCCCGGCGGGCCCCACCGCCGCCCGGTGCCGTCAGGCCGAGCTCGGGAACGGGGGCGGGCTGCTGGTCAGTGTGGCGTCGGGGAGCGCGGGCCGTGCCGCGATCGCCCACTACCTCGCCGTCGTGGGGCCCAACGCCGCAACCCCTTTGGTGCCGACCTCCCTCATCAACTTCGGCGAGGCGGTCAACTTCCCGGCGATCTTCGGCGTCATGCTGGCGGTGTTCGGCGCCGCGACCCTGCTCCACCTGCTTGTCGTCAGCGTCGCCCGCCGGCGGCGGGAGGTCGGGCTCTTGAAGGTGGTCGGGTTCGTCGACGGCCAGGTGGCGTCGTCGGTCGCCTGGCAGGCCACGACGCTCGCCCTGATCGGGATCGTGGTCGGGGTTCCGCTCGGCATCGCCGCCGGAGAGGCTGTGTGGCGCGCCTTTGCAAACAATCTGGGTGCGGTCCCGGTCGCCGTGGTGCCGACGTGGCTGATCGTCGTGCTGGCCGCCGCCGTGGTGGCGGTGGCGAACGTCGTCGCCATCGGGCCTGCACTGGTGGCCACCCGCTCGCGCCCGAGCGAGCTGTTGCGGACCGCCTGAGGCGCCCGTCGTGGATCGGGCCCCGGCACTGGTATCCTGAGTGCACTGCGCAGGCACTTTCCGGGCGGCGGTTGCCACTCCCGGGGGGCGCCCCTAGCATCAGTGCGCTCCGCGGGCGCTCGCCCCGGACCGCAGCACACCCTGAAGTTCACATCGATGAGGTAGGCGCGTGCCGACAATCGCCCAGCTGGTTCGCAACGGGCGCCAGACCAAGGACACCAAGACCAAGACCCCGGCGCTCAAGGGCGCGCCCCAGCGGCGGGGGGTCTGCACGCGCGTGTACACGATGACGCCCAAGAAGCCGAACTCGGCCCTGCGCAAGGCGGCCCGGGTGCGCCTCACCAGCGGGGTCGAGGTCACCGCCTACATCCCCGGCGTCGGCCACAACCTCCAGGAGCACTCGATCGTGCTCGTCCGCGGCGGCCGGGTCCGGGATCTCCCGGGCGTGCGCTACAAGGTCATCCGCGGCGCCCTGGACGCCTCCGGCGTCCGTGAGCGGGCCCAGGCCCGCAGCCGATACGGCGCCAAGAAGGAGTCCTAATGCCCCGCAAAGGACCCGCCCAGCGCCGCGAGCTCCAGCCCGACCCGGTCTACCGCTCGGTCCTCGTCACCCAGATCGTGAACAAGGTCCTCTCACGCGGCAAGCGGACGCTGTCGGAGCGGATCGTGTACACCGCGCTCGACACCGTGTCCGAGCGCGGTGGCTCGGACCCGATCGCCTCGCTCAAGCGGGCGATCGAGAACACGCGGCCCGAGCTCGAGGTGAAGAGCCGCCGGGTCGGCGGCGCCACCTACCAGGTCCCGGTCGAGGTCCGTCCTCGCCGGGCCACCACGCTCGCCATCCGCTGGCTGGTCGACTACTCGCGGCAGCGTCGCGAGAAGACGATGGCCGAGCGCCTGGCGGGAGAGATCCTCGACGCCTCCAATGGGGTGGGGAATGCTGTGAAGAGGCGCGAGGACATGCACAAGATGGCCGAGTCCAACAAGGCCTTCGCCCACTACCGCTGGTAGTTCCCCTCACTGGAGTGGAGAAGCATGGCTGACCCCCTGCCCATTCGCGAATTCCCGCTCGCCCGGACCCGAAACATCGGGATCATGGCGCACATCGACGCGGGCAAAACCACGACGACCGAGCGGATCCTCTACTACACCGGCCGCAACTACAAGATGGGTGAGGTCCACGAGGGTGCCGCGACCATGGACTGGATGGTCCAGGAGCAAGAGCGCGGCATCACCATCACCTCGGCCGCCACCACGTGCCGCTGGCGCGACACCTGGATCAACATCATCGACACACCGGGCCACGTCGACTTCACCGTCGAGGTGGAGCGGTCGCTGCGCGTCCTCGACGGCGCCGTCGCGGTGTTCGACGCGGTGGCCGGCGTCGAGCCCCAGACCGAGACCGTGTGGCGCCAGGCCAACAAGTACCGGGTCCCCCGGATCTGCTTCGTCAACAAGATGGACCGGGTCGGCGCCGACTTCTCCCGCACCGTCGACATGATCCGGGACCGCCTCGACGCGCTCCCGGCCGTCGTGCAGCTGCCCATCGGGGTGGAGGCGGGCTTCCAGGGCGTCGTCGACCTCCTGGAGCAGACCGCGCTGATCTGGGACGAGGGCATGGGCGAGAAGTGGCACGAGACCGAGATCCCCGCCGGGCTCGTGGACGCGGCCGCGGAGGCCCGCCACCAGCTGATCGACGTGCTCTCCAATTTCGACGACTCGATCATGGAGAAGTACCTGGCCGAGGAGAAGATCACCGGCGACGACCTCCGGCGCTCGTTGCGTTCGGCCACCCTGGCCGCCCAGGTGGTCCCGGTGCTCTGTGGCTCCGCCTTCAAGAACAAGGCCGTCCAGCCCATGCTCGACGCGGTCGTCGACTACCTCCCGAGCCCGCTGGACCTCCCTCCGACGCAGGGAACCAAGCCGGGCAAGGAGGACGAGATCGTCGAGCGCACCCCCGACGACGACGCGCCCTTCTCCGCGCTCGCCTTCAAGATCATGAGCGACCCCTACGTGGGCAAGCTCACCTATCTGCGGGTCTATTCGGGGACGCTGCGCAAGGGCGGGACCGTCCTCAACTCCTCCAGGGACAAGCGGGAGCGCATCGGGCGGCTCCTCCAGATGCACGCCAACCACCGCGAGGACAAGGACGCCATCTTCTCGGGCGACATCATGGCGGCCGTCGGCCTCAAGCTGACCACGACCGGGGACACCCTGTGCGACCCGAACCACCCGATCGTGCTCGAGGCTCTGGTCTTCCCCGAGCCGGTCATCCACGTGGCGGTCGAGCCCAAGACCAAGGCCGACCAGGACAAGCTGTCCCGGGCGCTGTTCAACCTGTCCGAGGAGGACCCGACCTTCCGGGTCCGCACCGACGAGGAGACCGGCCAGACGGTCATCTCGGGAATGGGCGAGCTCCACCTAGAGGTCCTGGTCGACCGGATGCTCCGGGAGTTCAGCGTCGACGCCAACGTCGGCAAGCCCCAGGTCGCCTACCGGGAGACCATCCGCAAGGCCGTCAACGACGTCTCGGGCCGCTACGTCCGCCAGACCGGCGGCCGGGGCCAGTACGGGCACGTCGTCATCAACCTGGAGCCGACGGGCCCCGGCGGCGGCTACGAGTTCGTGGACAAGATCGTCGGAGGGAAATCCCCAAGGAGTACATCCCCTCGGTCGACGCCGGGATCCAGGAGGCCCTGACCTCGGGGGTGCTGGCCGGGTACCCGACCGTGGACGTCCGGGTGACGCTCGTCGACGGCTCCTACCACGACGTCGACTCCTCCGAGATGGCCTTCAAGATCGCCGGCTCCATGGCGGTGAAGGAGGCCGCGCGGAAGGCCGGCCCGGTGCTCTTGGAGCCGGTCATGGCCGTCGAGGTGGTCACCCCCGAGGACTACATGGGCGACGTGATCGGCGACCTGTCGTCCCGCCGGGGCAAGGTCGAGGGGATGGAGCAGCGGGGGAACAGCCAGGTCGTGCGGGCCCAGGTACCGCTGGCGGACATGTTCGGCTACGCTACTGACCTGCGCTCGCGCACGCAGGGTCGAGCCACCTACACCATGCAGTTCGACGCCTACCACGAGGTCCCCGAGTCGATCTCCCAGGAGATCGTCGCCCGGGCCCGGGGGGAGTAGGCAGCTCGCCCGAGGGCGACCAGCGACACCAACTGCGACGGGTCACCGCGCGGCGGGCCCAAGGAGGACCCGCCCGAGAGCAGGAGCTATCTCAGACATGGCCAAGAAGAAGTTCGAGCGCACCAAGCCCCACCTCAACATGGGCACCATGGGTCACATCGACCACGGCAAGACCACGCTGACCGCCGCCATCACCAAGGTCCTCTCGGAGCCGACCCGAACACGGCGTTCAAGGCGTTCGACCAGATCGACAAGGCCCCCGAGGAGAAGCAGCGGGGCATCACCATCAACATCGCCCACGTCGAGTACCAGACGCCGAACCGGCACTACGCCCACGTCGACATGCCGGGCCACGCCGACTACATCAAGAACATGATCACCGGCGCCGCCCAGGTCGACGGCGCCATCCTGGTGGTCTCGGCGGCCGACGGCCCCATGCCCCAGACCCGTGAGCACGTGCTGCTCGCCCGCCAGGTCGGGCGTGCCCTCGATCGTGGTCGCCCTCAACAAGGCCGACATGGTCGACGACGAGGAGCTGCTCGACCTGGTCGAGCTCGAGGTCCGGGAGCTGCTCAGCGAGTACGAGTTCCCCGGCGACGACACGCCGGTGATCCGGGTCGCGCGCCCTCAAGGCCCTCGAGGGCGACCCGGAGTGGAAGGCCAAGATCATCGAGCTCATGGAGGCGGTCGACGACTTCATCCCCGAGCCCGCCCGTGACATCGACAAGCCCTTCCTGATGCCGATCGAGGACGTCTTCTCCATCACCGGCCGCGGCACCGTGGTCACCGGCAAGGTGGAGCAGGGCGTCGTCAAGGTCGGCGACGAGGTCGAGATCGTGGGGCTGCGCGACACCCAGACGTCGGTCGTGCACCGGGGTCGAGATGTTCCGCAAGCTGCTCGACGAGGGCCAGGCCGGCGACAACATCGGCGCCCTGCTGCGGGGCACCAAGAAGGAGGAGGTCGAGCGCGGCCAGGTGCTCTGCAAGCCGGGCTCGATCACCCCGCACACCAACTTCGAGGCCAACGTCTACGTGCTGACCAAGGAGGAGGGCGGCCGCCACAAGCCGTTCTTCAACAACTACCGGCCGCAGTTCTACTTCCGCACCACCGACGTGACCGGCTCCATCACCCTGCCCGAGGGCACCGAGATGGTCATGCCCGGCGACAACACCGAGATGACGGTCGAGCTGGGCAAGCCGATCGCCATGGACGAGGGCCTGCGCTTCGCCATCCGCGAGGGTGGCCGCACCGTCGGCGCCGGCCGCGTCGTCAAGATCCTCAAGTAGGCGATCGGAGAAGCCGGACCATGGCTGACGGCCCAGCAGAAGATCCGGATCCGGCTGAAGGCCTACGACCACGAGATCCTGGACCAGTCGACCAAGAAGATCGTCGAGACGGTGCTGCGCACCCAGGCCAAGGTCCGGGGCCCGGTGCCGCTGCCGACCGACAAGCACCGCTACACGGTCATCCGCTCGCCCCACAAGTACAAGGACAGCCGCGAGCACTTCGAGATGCGGGTGCACAAGCGCCTGCTCGACATCGTCGAGCACACGCCCAAGACGGTCGACTCGCTCCAGCGCATCGAGCTGCCGGCCGGCGTCGACATCGAGATCAAGATCCAGAACGCCTAGCGGCGCCCCGCCGTCCGCCCGGCTTACGGCCCGACAACTTGGGTGAGTCCTATCATGAGGTGCTGGGCGAGACGTTGTGGGTGGCTCGCGCCGGGGAGGGCCGGCAGCAGCGAGCCGGCATCTTGTAACCGCCTTGCTTCGCCGGGCCAATGCCTGGTCGCCGACGCGATCGTCAGTCGCGGAGCGGGCCGCCGATCATGGGAGGAGCTCTTGGAGGGCTTCTCTTCTTCACGTGCTCGGTAAGTGCCGAGTGGCGAGGAGTCTTCGAGAGGAGTGTGTTGTAGAGGAGGTGGGCCTTCCCGCCGGGCACTCGGCCGAGGAGGGTGAGCCGCTCGGGGAGTCTGGGCCCCGGCGTGTGCCGGTACCGTCAGCCGCCGCCGGCGGAGCCGGCGACATGCAGCCTGGGCAGTCCGCCAAGACCCGGCTGCCGGCCACGTCGCCCGCAGCGCTCGCAACATGGCGCCAGGCCCGGGAACGGCGCCCGGTTGTCCGGGGACCTCGGTCGACAGTCGAGCGCTCCGCTCGGGGAACCGGGCGGAGCGTTGGCATGCACGGCGGCCCCTCCTGGGCCAGAAAGACGCAGCAGTGACCACCAAGGCGATCGTCGGCGAGAAGGTCGGCATGACCCAGGTCTGGGACGACCAGAACCGGGCCATCCCCGTGACCGTGCTGCGCGTCGCGCCCGTGCGGGTGGTCCAGGTGAAGACCCCCGAGAAGGAGGGCTACTCCGCCCTGCAGGTCACCTACGGGTTCCGCCGCCGTTCCACGCTCAACAAGCCGGTCGAAGGCCACTACGAGGCGGCCGGGGTGGAGCCGGGCCGGCGCCTCGTCGAGCTGCGCTTGGACGACATCAGCGACTTCCAAGTCGGTCAGCAGCTGACCGCCGAGATCTGGAGCCCCGGCGACCGGGTCGACGCCATCGCGGTGTCCAAGGGCAAGGGCTTCTCCGGCGCGATGAAGCGGCACAACTTCAAGGGCCAGGGCGGCGCGCACGGCAACCACAAGCACCACCGCGCCCCGGGCTCCATCGGCGCCTGCGCCACCCCGTCGCGGGTCTTCAAGGGCACGCGCATGGCCGGCCGAATGGGGGCACGCCGGGTGACCGCCCTCAACCTCCAGATCGTGTCCTCGGACCCCGAGCGCGAGCTGGTGCTCGTGAAGGGGGCCATCCCCGGGCCCCGCGGCGGCATGGTCGTCCTGCGCAACACCGTGAAGGGCCCGGCCCAGAACGGGAGCGCAGGGTGAGCCCGGCGACGCAGAGCGCGGTGCGCGGGCCGGTGCGCAAGGAGCGGCCCGAGCCGGCCAAGCGCAGTGCGACGCGTTACGACGCCACCGGCAAGAAGCTCGGCCAGGTCGAGCTTGAGCCGACCATCTTCGGGATCGAGCCCAACGAGGCAGTCCTCCACCAGGTCGTGACCGCCCAGCTGGCGGCGGCCCGCTCGGGCACCCAGTCGACCAAGACCCGGGCCGAGGTCCGCGGCGGTGGGGCCAAGCCCTATCGCCAGAAGGGCACCGGCCGGGCCCGCCAGGGCTCGACCAGCTCGCCGCACTACGCGGGCGGCGGCGTGGCCCTCGGCCCCAAGCCCCGCAGCTACCGCCAGAAGACTCCGAAGAAAATGGTGCGCCTGGCCCTGGCCAGCGCGCTGAGCGACCGGGCCGCCGATGAGCGGGTCGTGGTCGTCGACCACTGGCCGTGGGAGCAGCCCAAGACCAAGAACGCGATCGCCACGCTCGAGGCCCTCGACTTGGGCGGCCGGGTGCTCGCGGTCCTCTCGAACGACGACGTCGTCGCCGATCGCTCCTTTGCCAATCTCCAAGAGGTCGACACGGTGATCACCTCGGAGCTGAACGCGTACGATGTGCTGCGCAGCGACTGGGTGGTCTTCACCGATGCGACGCTGCCAGGCAACCGGACCGAGGAGCCCTCCGATGCCTGACCTCGGCAACGTGCTCATCCGCCCGGTGGTCTCGGAGAAGACCTACGGCCTCATGGACCAGAACGTCTACGTCTTCGTGGTCCACCCCCACGCCAACAAGCTCGAGATCCGCCGCGCCGTGGAGGAGGCCTTCGGCGTGAAGGTCGCCAAAGTGAACACGCTCAACCGGCAGGGCAAGACGACCCGGAACCGCCGCAACAACGTGCCGGGCCGGCGCCCCAACACCAAGCGAGCATTCGTGACGCTGCACGCGGGCGACAAGATCGACCTCTTCGAGAGCTGAGGAACACCTGATGGCCGTCCGCTCGCGAAAGCCCACTAGCCCTGGTCGTCGGTTCCAGTCGGTCGCCGACTTCTCCGAGATCACCCGCGACCGCCCGGAGCGCTCACTCACCGCGCCCTTGCCCGGGAGCGGCGGACGCAACAACTACGGACGCAAGACCTCCCGGCACCGCGGCGGAGGGCACAAGCGCCAGTACCGGGTGGTCGACTTCCGCCGCGACAAGGACGGTGTGCCGGCCAAGGTCGCCGCGATCGAGTACGACCCGAATCGCAACGCCCGCATCGCGCTGCTCCACTACGCCGACGGCGAGAAGCGCTACATCCTCGCCCCGGCCCAGGTGAAGGTGGGTGACCGGCTCCAGAACGGCCAGGGCGCCGAGATTCGGCCCGGCAACGCGATGCCCATGCGCTACATCCCGGTCGGCTCGGTGATCCACAACGTGGAGCTGCGCCCGGGCGGCGGGGGCAAGATGGCCCGGGGCGCCGGCATGAGCGTGCAGCTGGTCGCCAAGGACGGCGGCTTCGCCACACTCCGGCTGCCCTCCACCGAGATGCGCCGGGTCTCCATCGACTGCCGGGCCACCCTCGGAGTCGTCGGCAACCCCGAGGCCGAGCTGATCAAGGTCGGCAAGGCCGGCCGCAACCGCTGGAAGGGGATCCGCCCCCAGACCCGCGGGGTCGCGATGAACCCGGTCGACCACCCATTGGGTGGCGGCGAGGGCAAGTCGTCGGGCGGGCGCCACCCGGTCTCGCCCTGGGGCAAGACCGAGGGCCGGACACGAGCCCGCCACAAGGAATCGGACAAGTTGATCATCCGCCGCCGCCGCGCCCGCGGGGCGAGGCGATAAGGGAGGGTTCCATGCCGCGTAGCTTGAAGAAGGGACCCTTCGTCGACGACCACCTGCTGAAGAAGGTCGACGCACTGAACTCGACCGGCGAGAAGCGGGTCATCAAGACATGGTCGAGGCGCTCGACGATCATCCCCGACATGGTCGGCCACACCATCGCCGTGCACGACGGCCGTCGCCACGTGCCCGTCTATGTGACCGAGTCCATGGTCGGGCACAAGCTCGGCGAGTTCGCGCCCACCAGGACCTTCCGGTTCCATGCCGGTCAAGAACGGGCCGGGAGGCGCTGATGGGGGGCGTGAAGACCAACGAGCGGCCCGGCACCCGGGCGGTGCTGCGCCATTCGTCGATCCCGGCCCCGAAGGCCCGCCAGGTCCTCGACCTCATCCGGGGCGAGGACGCGGACCGTGCCGCAGAGATCCTGCGGTCGACCGAGCGCCAGGCTGCCGTCGAGATCGCGAAGGTGCTCGCATCGGCGGTCGCCAACGCCGTGCACAACGACGGGCTGGACGCAGAGGACCTCTACGTCTCGGCCTGCTTCGCCGACGAGGCGGCCACCGCCAAGCGGTGGCGTCCCCGGGCGCGGGGTCGGGCCACCCGGATCCGCAAGCGGAGCTGCCACGTGACGGTGATCGTGAGCCGCATGGACGATGAGCGTCTCGCCCGCCGCCGGGTCGAGCGCGACGCCAACCAGGCTCGCCGATCCCGCCGGGTCACCGAGTCACGCCGCCGGGCCGACCTCTCGGGCCGCCTCGACGCGCCGGCGTGCCGTGCAGGCCGAGGCCGCCGAGGCCCGCCGGGCGGCCGAGGACGATGAGGACATCGACGAACTGGCGCTCGACGACGAGTTCGGCGACGGGCTCGCCGACGACGACGAGCTCGAGCTCGAAGAGGACCTCGCCGCCGAAGACGAGGACGAAGAGGCGACGGACGAGGACGAGAACGAGGACGAGGGCGCCGGCGAAGACGCCGACGAGGAGACAGAGGGCTAAATGGGTCAAAAGGTCAACCCCTACGGGTTCCGGCTCGGTGTCACCACCGACTGGAAGTCCCGGTGGTTCGAGGAGCGCCGCTACCGCGACTTCGTCGTCGAGGACTGGCGCATCCGCGACTACCTCATGTCGCAGCTCGAGGCGGCGGCCGTCAGCCGCATCGAGGTCGAGCGCACGCGCGACCGCGTCCGGGTGGACATCCACACGGCGCGCCCGGGGATCGTCATCGGACGCCGAGGCTCCGAGGCCGACCGCCTGAAGAAGAAGCTCGAGGAGATCACCGGGCTGCCCAACCGGATCCAGCTCAACATCCAGGAGATCAAGCGGCCCGAGATGGACGCCGCGCTGATCGCGCAGGGCATCTGCGACCAGCTGGTTCGCCGAGTCGCCTTCCGCCGCGCCATGAAGCGCGCCATCCAGACCGTCCAGAAGGCCGGCGCCCAGGGGGTCCGCGTGCAGTGCTCGGGCCGCCTCGGCGGATCCGAGATGTCGCGCAAGGAGTCCTATCGGGAGGGCCGAGTGCCGCTGCACACGCTGCGGGCCGACGTCGACTACGGCTTCCGTGAGGCCCGGACCACCGCCGGGCGCGTCGGCGTGAAGGTCTGGATCTACAAGGGCGACATCCTCCCCTACAAGGTCTCGATCGACGACAAGATCAACCGAGAAGCCGCCATGGCGGTCGGCGAGACCTCCGGCCAGGCCCGCCCGCGCCGGCTCATCACCGCGGGCGGCGGGCGCCGCCGGCGCGACCAGGGAGAGCCCGGGAGCACGATCGACGACGGCCTGGACGAGGACGAGGAGTTGACCGAGTTGACCGAGCCGATCGGCGAGCAGGTCGAGCTAACCGAGTTGACCGAGCCGACGGACGCGCCGGCCAGGGTGTCCGACACGGCCGAGGTGTCTGACACGCCCGAGGTGTCTGACACGCCCGAGGTGTCCGAGACGCCCGACACGCCTGAGGCGCCTGAGGCGCCGGCCCGCGCGCTGCTCGAGGAGCCGAGCGAGCCCGACGACCTCGAGCGTCAGCTGGCCCAGGACGAGCAGATGGAGCGCCAGACCCGCCACGAGCACCACGAAGCGCCGCACTTCCGGAGGGAGTCCGACTAGCGATGCTCATGCCCCGCAAGGTCCGTCACCGCAAGCAGCAGCGCGGGCGCCTCCGCGGCGTCGCCAAGGGCGGCACCACGATCACCTTCGGCGACTTTGGCATCCAGGCCCTCGAGCCCGGATGGATCACCGCGCGCCAGATCGAGGCCGCCCGAATCGCGATGACCCGCCACGTGCGACGCGGCGGGAAGGTCTGGATCCGGATCTTCCCGGACAAGCCGGTCACCGAGAAGCCCGCCGAGACCCGCATGGGTTCGGGGAAGGGCAACCCTGAGCACTGGGTCGCGGTGGTGCGCCCGGGCCGGATCCTCTTCGAGCTCTCGGGCGTCGACACACCGCTCGCCCGTGCCGCCATGGAGCGTGCCATCCAGAAGCTGCCGATCAAGGCCCGCTTCGTCGTGCGGCCCGGCTCCCACGGTGCCTCGGAGGTCTCGGTCTGATGGCGCGGGCGTCCGAGTTCTTCACGATGGATCCCGATGAGCTGGAGAACCGGCTCGTCGAGTCGCGCCGCGAGTTGCTCAACCTGCGGTTCCAGCTGGCCACGGGCCAGCTGGACAACGTCTCCCAGGTCAAGACGGTGCGCCGGGACGTCGCCCGCGCGCTAACCGTGCTGCGGGCGATCGAGATCGCCCAGGCCGAAGGTGTGACCTACGAGCCGCCGGCCGAACGGCCCGAGCGAGTGAGTGCCCGGCGCCGCGACGCCGAGCGCACCGCGCTCGAATCGGAGTTGGACGAGGCCGAGCTCGACGAGGAAGCCGACGAGGACGAGCCCGTCCCGGCCAGGCGTGCCCGCCGCACCAGGACCACCGCGCCGGAGGTCGAGGAGGCCGAGCTTGAGGTCGAAGCGGAAGAGCCCGAGCTCGACGAGGAAGCCGACGAGGACGAGCCCGTCCCGGCCAGGCGTGCCCGCCGCACCCGGGCCACCGCGCCAACCCTCGAGGAGGCCGAGCCGGAGGTCGGAGAGGCGGCAGAGGAGCCTGCGCCCAAGGCGAGGGTCAGGCGCACTCGCAAGGCCGAGGAGCCCGAAGATGCCGCGCCGAAGCGCACCCGCGCCCGGCGCATCCGCAAGGCCGCTGATGCGGCAGAGGTCGACGAGGAGCAGTGATGGCCGAGGCAACCGAGAAGCGAGCGAACCGGCGCAAGGTCCGCGAGGGCGTGGTCGTGTCCGACTCGATGCAGTCGACGGTCGTCGTCGCCATCGTCGAGCGCGTCCGGCACCCCCGCTACAACAAGACGGTCCAGCGCACCAAGCGCCTGTACGTGGACGACCCCGAGAACACCGCCCGGGTGGGCGACAAGGTCCGGGTCACCGAGACGCGCCCATTGTCCAAGTTGAAGCGCTGGCGCCTGGCCGAGGTCATGGAGCGCGCCCGATGATCCAGCAGGAGTCGCGCCTGCGCGTGGCGGACAACTCGGGCGCCCGAGAAGTGCTCTGCATCCGGGTGCTCGGCGGGTCGCGCCGGCGCTACGCGAGCATCGGCGACATCTTCGTCGGGACGGTGAAGGACGCCATCCCCGGCGCCGCAGTGAAGAAGGGCGACGTCGTGCGCTGTGTGGTCGTGCGAACCAAGAAGGAGAAGCGTCGTCCGGACGGCAGCTACATCCGCTTCGACGAGAACGCGGCGGTGCTGATCAACGAGCAGCAGCAGCCGCGAGGGACGCGCATCTTCGGACCCGTCGGACGCGAGCTGCGCGACAAGCGCTTCATGCGCATCGTCTCGCTCGCCCCGGAGGTGCTGTGATGCGGATCCGCAAGGGTGACCGGGTCGTCGTCCGCTCTGGCAAGCACCGCGGCACGCGCGGTGAGGTAGTCCGGACCGTCCCCTCTGAGGACAAGGTCGTGCTCGACGGGGTCAACGTGGCCAAGCGTCACACCAAGCCGCGCCGGGCGACGATGCAGGGCGGGATCATCGACAAGTTCATGCCGATGTCGGCCTCGGCCGTTTCGGTGTGGTGCAGCTCGCACGGGGGCCCCGCTCGCCTTGGCATGGACGTGGACGAGCAGGGCCGCAAGGTGCGGGTCTGCCGGAAGTGTGGGTTCGAGCTGTGAGCCCCGAAGAGACCGGGGACGCGGTGAGTGAGGACGCCGAGGTGAGCGAGGCCGAGGCGCCCGCCACCGAGACGACCGCCGAGGCCGAGGCGCCTGCCACCGAGACGACCGCCGAGGCCGAGGCGCCCGCCAAGGCGCCGGCCAAGCGGGCGTCCGCCGCGAAGAAGGCCCCGGCCAACCGGGCCTCCGGGCCGCGCGCCCGGGGCCGCGGCCCCGTCTGAAGGAGCGCTACTTCGGCGAGTTCCGCGCGGAGCTCCAGAACCAGCTCGGCCTCGACAACGTCATGCAGGTGCCGCGCCTCGAGAAGATCGTCCTCAACATGGGGGTGGGGCGGGCGACCCAGCAGGCGTCGCTCATCGAAGGGGCCCAGCGGGACCTCGAGGTCATCTCGGGCCAGAAGCCGGTCGTGACCCGGGCCAAGAAGTCCATCGCCGGCTTCAAGCTCCGGGAGGGCAACGCCATCGGGGTGAAGGTGACGCTCCGGGGCGACCGGGCCTGGGAGTTCTTCGACCGCCTGATCTCGATCACGATCCCGCGGGTGCGGGACTTCCGGGGGCTCTCGCCCCGCTCGTTCGACGGCAACGGCAACTACACGTTCGGCGTCACCGAGCAGCTGATCTTTCCCGAAATCGACTACGACCGCATCGACTCGGTGCGGGGCATGGACATCACGATCGTTACGACCGCTCGCAATGACGACGAGGGCCGCGCGTTCCTACGGGCGTTCGGCTTCCCGTTCCGACAGGAGACCCGATAAGCAACATGGCAAAGAAGGCACTCATCCAAAAGCAGCAGCGGATTCCGAAGTTCAAGGTGCGCGGGTATACGCGTTGCCAGCGGTGCGGGCGCCCCAAGGCGGTGTTCCGCAAGTTCGGTCTGTGCCGCATATGCCTCCGGACGATGGTGCACGCCGGCGAGGTGCCCGGCGTGACCAAGTCGAGCTGGTGAGGGAGGTGGCGTCATGACGATGACCGACCCCATCGCGGACATGCTCACCCGCATCCGGAACGCGAACTCGGCGCAGTTCGACACCGTGAAGATGCCCGGCTCCAAGCTCAAAGAGGCGCTCGCCGCCATCTTGGAGAAGGAGGGCTACATCGCGGGCTACACCGTGGAGAAGGCGGAGCACCGTCCGGGGTCCACGCTCGAGATCACCATGAAGTACGCGCCCGACCGCTCGCGGACCATCGCGGGAATCAAGCGTGTCTCCAAGCCCGGCCTGCGCATCTACGCTCAGGCGGACCGCATCCCACGGGTCCTGGGCGGCGTCGGCGTCGCCGTCGTGTCGACGAGCCACGGGCTCATGACCGACCGCGAGGCCCGGCGGCACCACCTCGGGGGCGAGGTGCTCTGTTATGTCTGGTAATCGGTGGTTCCGTCAGTGCCGTGCGCACGTGAGCACCCGGGGCGGTGGTGGCTGATGTCGCGCGTCGGTCGGGCCCCCATCGCGGTGCCCTCGGGAGTCTCGGTGACGCTGGCAGAGCGCTCGGTGACGGTGACGGGACCCCAGGGCGTCCTCGAGCGCTCGCTCCCGCCCAACATCACGATCAGCCAGGACGGCGACGTGCTGAACGTCAGCCGCCCCGACGACGAGCGCCACAACCGCGCCCTGCACGGGCTCACGCGCTCGCTCGTGGCCAACATGGTCACCGGGGTCACCGCCGGGTTCTCCAAGGAGCTCGAGATCGTGGGCGTCGGCTACCGGGCGACGGCTCAGGGGCCGGACGCGATCGAGCTGGCGCTCGGCTTCTCGCACCCGGTGCGGGTGGCCGCGCCCGAGGGGATCACCTTCGAGGTGCCCGTGCCCACCCGCATCATCGTGCGGGGGATCGACAAGGAGAAGGTCGGCCAGGTGGCCGCCGACATCCGCAAGATCCGCAAGCCCGAGCCCTACAAGGGCAAGGGCGTGCGCTATGCCGGGGAGCGGGTCCTGCGCAAGGCCGGAAAGGCGGCGAAGTGACCTCCAGGGCGGCGATCGTTCGCACGCTGCGCATCCGGCGGCACTCCCGGGTCCGGGGCAAGGTCGTCGGCACCACCGAGCGCCCGCGCCTCGCGGTCAGCCGGTCGCACCGGCACATCTCCGCGCAGGTCATCGACGATTCGGCGGGCCGCACGCTCGTGGCCGCCTCGAGCGTCGAGGCCGAGCTCAAGAAGTCACTGGGGGACGGCGGCGGCGGGAACATCGCGGGGGCCGAGGCAGTGGGAAAGCTCCTCGGCTCACGCGCCAAGAAGGCCGGGATCACGAAGGTCGTCTTCGATCGCGGCGGTTTTGCCTACCACGGGCGAGTGGCGGCGGTCGCCGACGCCGTCCGTTCTGAGGGAGTGGAGCTTTAGATGCCTGAGACCCAGTACGAAGAACGCACCATCAAGGTGAACCGGGTGGCCAAGGTCGTCAAGGGCGGCCGGCGGTTCTCGTTCGCCGCGCTCATGGTGGTGGGCGACGGCAACGGGCACGTCGGCCTTGGCTACGGCAAGGCCAAGGAGGCCGGGCTCGCCGTGCAGAAGGGCATCGAGGAGGCGAGGAAGAACCTCTTCGAGGTGCCCCTGGCCGGCTCGACCATCGTCCACCCGGTGCTCGGGGAGAGCGGGGCCGGTCGGGTCATGCTGAAGCCCGCCGCGCCCGGGACCGGGGTGATCGCTGGCGGGGCCGCCCGCCACATCCTGGAGATGGCCGGCATCCGCGACGTGCTGGCCAAGTCGCTCGGCTCGTCCAACGGCATCAATGTGGCGCACGCCACCATCGCCGGGCTGAAGAGCCTGCGCCGGCCCGACCAGATCGCCGCGCTGCGCGGCAAGGCCCCCGATGAGGTCGTGCCCGGTGGCGTGCTACGCGCCTGGCGCGAGCGTCGGCGCGAGACCGAGCTGTTCGCGTCGGAGGGCGGCTGAGCATGCCTCCCCGCAAGAGCGCCAACGCGGCGCCCGCCCAGCTGCGGGTGACCCAGGTCCGCTCGGCCATCGGGTCCAAGCCCAAGCACCGCGGGACGCTGCGCGCCCTCGGACTCCGGGGCATCGGGCAGGTCAACGACCTTCCGGACCGTCCCGAGATCCGGGGCATGCTGGCCCGCGTGCCCCACTTGGTCTCCGTCGAGGAGGTGACGTCGTGAAGCTGCACGAGATCTCGGCCCCGAAGGGTGCCCGCAAGGACCGCCACCGGGTGGGCCGCGGCATCGCGGGCAAGGGCGGCAAGACCGCCGGGCGGGGGACCAAGGGCCAGGGCGCCCGGGACACCATCCCGGCCGGCTTCGAGGGTGGCCAGCTCCCCCTGATGCAGCGGATCCCCAAGCTGAAGGGGTTCAAGAACCCGTTCCGGGTGGAGTACACCCCGGTCAACCTGGACGCCATCGAGGCGCTCGGGACCGACCGCGTCGACCCCGAGGCCCTGGTGGGTGCCGGCCTGCTCCGCAAGGGGGCCATGGTGAAGGTCCTCGGGCGTGGGACCCTGTCGCGCAAGGTGTCGGTGGCCGCCCACGCTTTTTCGGCCTCCGCGGAGACCGCGATCACCGCGGCGGGAGGTAGCGTCGAGCGGGTTGACCCGCCGTTCGGACACGGGCGACCGCCGGCCAAGGGCAACGCCTTGACCAACCGGTAGCCGACGGAGCAGGAGCAAGCACAGAGCGCATGCTCACGAGACTGGCAAACATCTTCCGGGTACCGGACCTTCGGAACAAGGTCCTGTTCACCCTGCTCATCATCGGCCTCTATCAGCTGGGCGCGAACGTCCCGGTCCCCGGGGTCAGCTGGGCGAGGGTCCAGCAGCTCCAGCACTCGGCCGGCGCGTCCGGGGTACTCGGGTTCTTGAACCTGTTCTCGGGCGGGGCGCTGGTGCGCCTCGCCATCTTCGGGCTCGGCGTCATGCCGTACATCACGAGCTCGATCATCATCCAGCTGCTGTCCACGGTGATCCCCAAGCTTGAGGAGTGGCGGGACCAGGGCGCGGTCGGCCAGAAGAAGATCACCCAGACGACGCGGTACCTGACCGTCGCCCTCGCGCTCATGCAGTCGACCGGGCTCGTCTACGCCTTCCACGGCCACGACTCGGGCCTGCTGGGGGGCACCGCCATCGACCTGATCCCGCGGTTCACCGTGCCGCTGGCCGCGTTCATGGTGCTCTGCCTCACCGCCGGCACCGCGTTCGTCATGTGGCTGGCCGAGCTCATCACCCAGCGCGGGATCGGCCAGGGGATGTCCATCCTCATCTTCGCCAACGTCGTGGCGTCGATCCCCTCGGGGGGCAAGGCCATCTACGAGGAGGGCGGGATCGGCAAGTTCGTGGCCATCGTGGCCGTCTCGATCGTGCTCCTGATCGTGATCGTGTTCATGGACCAGGGGCAGCGACGCATCCCGGTCACCTTCGCCAAACGCGTCGTCGGACGACGGATGTACGGGGGCTCGAGCACCTACATCCCCCTCAAGGTGAACCAGTCGGGCGTGATCCCGATCATCTTCGCGAGCTCGGTGCTCTATATCCCGGTCCTGTTCTCGAACGTCATCCCGTGGAAGGGGTTCCAGGACTTCGTCCGCAACAACATCCAGCCGACCAGCCTGATCTACATCGGCTTCTACTTCTTGTTGATCCTGGCCTTCACCTTCTTCTACGTCTACGTCGCATTCGACCCGCACCAGCAGGCCGACCTGATCCGCAAGCAGGGTGGGTTCGTCCCGGGCATCCGGCCCGGTCCGCCCACCGAGCGGTACTTCGCGCACATTCTCAGCCGTATCACCGTCGTGGGCGCCCTGTTCCTGGCGACGGTGGCCGTGGTGCCATCGGTGCTCATGTCGCTCTGGCATCTGACCGCCTTCCCGTTCTACGGCACCACGCTCCTCATCTCGGTCGGCGTCGCGCTGGAGACGATGCGCCAGATCGACAGCCAGCTGATGATGCGGAACTACGAGGGTTTCCTCAAGTAGAGAGTGGTTGCCGGCGTCAGACTCGTGGTCCTCGGCAAGCAGGGGGCCGGCAAGGGAACTCAGTGTGTTCGGCTGTCCCACCACTACGTGGTGCCACATGTCTCGACGGGGGACATGTTGCGTGCCGCGGTGAAGTCGCGCACCGAGCTCGGCCAGCGTGCCCAGAGCCTCATGGACGAGGGTGAGCTCGTCCCCGACGAGTTGATCATGGAGATGCTCGAGCAGCGGCTCTCCCAGAACGACGCGCGTTCTCGGGGCTTCGTGCTCGACGGGGCGCCCCGCACGATCGCCCAGGCCAAGATGCTCGACGAGACCCTCGCCCCCGACACGCTCGACCTCGTCATCGACCTCGACGTCCCGACCCAGATGGTCATGCGCCGGCTGGCCGCCCGCCGGGTCTGCGAGGACTGCGGGACGAACTACTCGGTCACCTCACCGCCGACCATCCGGTGGATCTGCGACGTCTGCGGTGGCCAGGTGGTCCAGCGCGACGACGACACCGAGGAGGCCATCACGCGGCGACTCGAGCTCTACCGGCGCCAGACCAAGCCGCTGCTCGACTTCTACTCGCAGGCCAACCTGCTCGTGACGGTCAACGGCGCGGGGGGCCCCGATCAGGTCACCCGCCGCTCGGTGCGCGCCATCGACGACGCGCTCCTTGCCGACCACGGCCGCCCGCCTTCGGAGGGCGACTGATGCGCCGGAACAAGGACGAGCTGGCCAAGATGCGTCGTGCCGGTTCGGTGGTCGCCGAGATGCACGAGGTCACGAGAGCGACCGCCAGGCCGGGTGCGACCACCGCGGACCTGGACAAGGCGGCGCGTCAGGTCCTTGAGCGGCGGGGTGCCACCTCCAACTTCTTGCACTACGGCCACCCGCCGTTCCCCGGGGTCATCTGCACCTCGATCAACTCGATGATCGTGCACGGCATCCCCGGCCCCCAGGTGCTCCGGGAGGGCGACATCCTCTCCATTGACTGCGGGGCGATCATCGAGGGCTACCACGGTGACGCCGCCTTCACCATGGCGATCGGCGAGGTCCCCGCGGAGGCCCGACGGCTGATCGAGGTCACCGAGCGTTCGCTGTTCGCGGGTATCGACCAGATGACGGTGGGCAACCGACTGCACGAGATCGGTCGGGCGGTGCAGAAGGTCGCGGAGGCGGCGGGCTTCTCGGTGGTCCGCGAGTACGTCGGCCACGCGATCGGCACGGCCATGCACGAGCAACCCCAGGTGCCAAACTACTGGCCAGGCACCCCGGGACCGACGCTCAAGAGCGGCATGGTCTTCGCCGTCGAGCCGATGGTGAACGCCGGCGGCCCCGAGACCCGCCTGCTGGACGACCAGTGGAGCGTGGTCACCGCCGACGGCTCGCTGTCGGCCCACTTCGAGCACTCGATAGCCATCACCGACGACGGCCCCGAGGTGCTGACCGTCCCGTGACCACCGGCCGCCGGGCAAGCCCCGGCGGCCCCCGCGCCATACTCTCGCCATGGCAACCCTCGTCCGCTACGAGCTCGACGGCCACGTCGCGACCATCACCTACAACCGCCCGGAGGCCCTGAACGCGATCAACGGGGAGATGCGCCGCGACCTGAACGACGCGTTCAACCGCTTCCGCGAGGAGGAGGACGCCTGGATCGCGATCGTGACCGGCGAGGGTCGCGCATTCTGCGTCGGGGCGGATGTCCGGGGTGGCGCGGGGGGCTCGGCGGGGGAGTTCAAGGGCACCTTCTGGGAGAAGCCGACCGCCAACTCCTTCGAGAGCGGGTGGGAGATCTTCAAGCCGGTCATCGCGGCGGTGAACGGGCTGTGCCTCGGCTATGGGCTGACCCTCGTGACCTGGTGCGACTTCGTCATCGCGAGCGACCGGGCCGAGTTCGGGTTCCCCGAGGTTCGCCTCGGGGTCCCGACGATCGTCGGCGCGATCCGGCTTCCGCAGCGGATCAACTGGCAGTACGCGATGGAGATCCTTTTGACCGGCGAGCGAATCGGCGCCGCCCGCGCCCACGAGATCGGGCTCGCGGGGTGGGTGGTGGAGCACGACCGGCTGATGGACGAGGCGAGGACGCTGGCCGGCCGGCTGCTCGCCGCCGCCCCGCTCGCCGCCCGCACGGTGAAGGAGATGGCGGTGCGGGCCCGCACCCTGTCGGACACCGAGGCGATCCGCTTCGGTGAGACGATGCGGAAGGTGACCGGGGCGACCGAGGACGCCAGGGAGGGCGGCGCTGCCCTGCGCGAGGGTCGCGAGCCCGAGTGGAAGGGCCGCTAGGGGGACCGATGGGTCTCGACGCCTCGAGTGGTCACGAGACAGGACGACTGACCTTTCGTCCCGGGACCTCCTCGGGGCCCTCCGACGGCCGTCACGAGCCGCTCGGGGTGGGCGAGGGCCGCGACGGCGTCCTCTACGTGCCCGACACGGCGGGGCGGCATGCGCCGATGCTGATCTATCTCCACGGCGCCACCGGGTCGGGAAGGACCCACCTCCGACCCGTTCTCGGGGCCGCCGACCGCTATGGCGTGATCCTGGTGGCCCCGGACTCTCGCTCCGAACAGACCTGGGACCTCCTCGTCGAAGGTGGGTTCGGCCCTGACGTCGCCTTCATCGACGAGGTGCTGGAGGCCGTGGTGGGGCGGGTCGATGCCGACCTGACCCGGCTGGCCGTGGGCGGAATCTCCGACGGCGCTTCCTATGCCCTGTCCCTCGGCCTGGGCAATGGTGACGTGTTCTCGGCGGTCATCGCCTTCTCGCCGGGTTTCCTGGCGGTCCTCGATCCGGTCCTGCAGCCCCGGGTGTTCGTCTCCCACGGCACCGAGGACCGAATCCTGCCCATCGACGTGTGCAGCCGTGCGTTCGTGCCGGCACTGCGCGCTGCTGGCTACCCGGTCCTGTTCCACGAGTTCCAAGGCGGCCACACGGTCCCGCCGGCCGTCGCCGACCTGGCCCTCAGGTGGTGGCTTGAAGGGCCCGACCCGCAGGAGACGACGCCCGCTTCGTGAGCCCGGACCACCGGCTCGGCGGCGGCTCGGTCACAGCGGGGTCGAAGCGGCCAGACCGGCTGCGTCGGGCACAAGGACCAGCCGTGTTCCGTCGTTGACGGCCGGTTCGACCCACCAACGGCCGTCGCGGGCGACGGCTCCCCGCACCGCGGCGGGATCGGCGACGGCGAACGCCAGGTGGTGGACACGGCCCGGGCGATCCCCGAGCCATTCCTCGAGGACACCGGGGCCGACCGGCTCGAGCAGGCGGAGGCGCCCGGGCCCGGTCCAGCCGAGCTCCACCCAACGGTGGCCGGGGCCGGCACCATCGCCGGAACGGGCGCCTCCGAGCAGGCGCTCGAACAGGCGGAGGCCGTCCTCGAGCGAGCGCACGGCGTGGGCGACGTAGACAAACTCGGCCGAAGGATCCGACGCGCCATGGTCCGGGTGATCGTGGTGCTCGTGAGATTCCGCCAGCTGCACCACCACGCCGGGCGCGTCCTTCGGGTGCAAGAACGCCTCTTTCCAGTCGTCGTCCGACTGGTCGATCCCCACCGGGGGGTAGCCGGCTCCTGCGGCCTCCCCCAGCGCGATCCCGAAATCGGGCACGGTGAAGGTGAAGTGGTGCGGCCCGGGGCCATTTCGATCGAGGAATCGTCGTAGGAAGTCGTTCTGTTCGACCCGATCGGGCTCGAGCATCTCCACGACGCCGCCATTGGCGAACTCGAGCTGTCTCCAAACGAACCCCGGTGGTCTCCCTCCGGCCAGGGGTCGGCCCCCGAGCTGGCCGCCGTAGCGGGCCTCGAGGGACGCGACGGACTCGCCCGCCACGGCGACATGGTCGAAGTTGGCCCCCCGGATCACTCGACGATCCTGCATGGAGCCACCACGGCGCTCAAGTCGTCACGCTCGGTTCGCGCCAACTTCATCTCGCGGTGTTTCACTAGCCGGGCCGCCACCCGCCACCGACACCACGATGGGGAACCGACTGCTCGCCTGGCTCCGCCGACCGCTCACGCACCGATCGCTCGGATGGTTCGTCCTCTACCGGCTGCGCTGGGCGCTCGGTGTCCTGATCGTGCTGTTCGTCGCGGCCACCTGCGGGTACGTGGCGATCTGCGGTTTCGGCTGGATCGACGCCGCGTTCATGACCGTGATCACCATCAGCACGGTCGGCTACGAGGAGGTCCACCCGCTCACCCACGGCGGCCAGATCTTCACGATCTTCGTGATCATCGCCAGCTTCGGGACCTTCGTCTACGCGGCCACCGCGATCACCGAGCTGTTCACCTCGGGCGGCGCCGTCGAGCACCTACGCGAGTCGAGAGGGAGAAGGATGAGAAACGAGATGGAGGGCCACGTGATCGTGGTCGGCTTCGGGCGGGTCGGCCAGGCGGCCGCCAAAGGCCTTTCCGACCTGGGGACGCCCTGCCTCGTGATGGACCGCAACCACGATGTTGAACGGGAGATCCGCGACCTGGGCTGCGTTCCGATGATCGGCGACGCCACCGACGAGGGCGATCTGGCCGAGGCCGGGATCCACCGGGCCAGCGCGCTCGTGGCGGCGGCCGAGCAGGACGACATCAACCTCGTCATCACCCTGACGGCGCGGGCGCTGCGCCCCGGCCTCCGCATCGTCTCGCGGGTCAACGAGGCCGGTTGGCGGGACCGGATCGTGCGGGCCGGCGCCGACGTGGCGCTCTCCCCCTATCCCTCCTACGGGATCTCCCTGGCCACCTCGCCGATCAGCCCCCGGGTCCTCGACTTCCACTCGCTCCCGCTCCTCGGCCTGGGGACCGAGGAGATCGAGGTCCGGGGCGAGTCCCCCTACGTCGGGCGGCAGCTCGGGGACCTGAGCCGGGCCCACGCCGGCGTCCACATTGTCGGGCTGCGTCGCGACCGGCGGCTCCAGCGCTGGACCGACGTGGCCGGGGAGGTCCGGGCGGGCGACGTGCTGGTCGCCCTCGGGACCCCGGACGCGCTGCGGTCCCTGGCCGAGGGGGCGTAGGCTGGCTTCTCTGGGCCGCGCACGGGCCCGGGGGTGCCAACAGCCTGATCGTGCGGTAAAATCACCAGTCGGCCCGTCGCGCCCTCGTGGAGCTCGCTCCAAGGGCGGCGTCGCTGGTCAAAGCCGATCTTCGGGTCCGTGAGCCGCGCGGCCCGGGGAGCAAGAGGAGAGACACCTGCCAAAGGCCAAAGAGGACGCCATCGTTTTGGACGGGACGGTCGTCGAGCCGCTTCCCAACGCCATGTTCAGAGTCGAGCTCGAGAACGGGCACAAGGTGCTGGCGCACAGCTCGGGACGGATGCGGATGCACAGGATCCGGATCCTGCCCGGCGACAGGGTGCAGGTGGAGATCACGCCCTACGACCTAAGTCGCGGGCGCATCACCTATCGCTACAAGTAGGACGAGGAAGAGGAACGAGCAAGTGAAGGTCCGACCGAGCGTGAAGCGGATCTGTGAGAAGTGCAAGATCATCCGGCGCCACGGCCGGGTGGTCGTCATCTGTGACAACCCGCGGCACAAGCAGCGTCAGGGCTGAGGAAAGAGAACCAGAGTGGCTCGAATCGCCGGCGTCGACATCCCGAGAGAGAAGCGGGTGGAGATCGCCCTCACCTACATCTTCGGGATCGGCAACACCGTCGCCAAGCAGGTCCTCGCATCAACCGACGTGTCGCCCGACACGAGGGTCCGCGATCTGACCGACGAAGAGATCAGCCGCCTGCGCAACTACATCGACGCCAGCCTCCGCGTCGAGGGTGACCTGCGGCGCGATGTCGCCCAGGACATCAAGCGCAAGCAGGAGATCAACTGTTACCAAGGGATCCGCCACCGCCGCGGGCTCCCGGTCCACGGGCAGCGCACCCACACCAACGCCCGCACCCGCAAGGGTCCGAAGAAGACGGTCGCCGGGAAGAAGAAGGTGCGCAAGTAGATGCCCCCCCGCACGGCCAAGCAGCAGGGCAACAAGCAGCAGGGTGGGCGCAGGCCCCGGCGCCGGGAGCGCAAGAACATCGCCTATGGCGTCGCCCACATCAAGAGCTCGTTCAACAACACCGTGGTGACCATCGCGGACCCCGAGGGCAACGTGCTCGCGTGGGCCTCGGCCGGCAACGTCGGCTTCAAGGGCTCCCGCAAGTCCACGCCGTTCGCGGCCCAGCTGGCCGCGGAGGCGTGCGCGCGCCGGGCGATGGAGCACGGTGTCCGCAAGGTCGACGTGCTGGTCCGGGGCCCCGGCTCGGGCCGGGAGACCGCCATCCGCTCGCTCGCCGCCACGGGCATCGAGGTCGTCGGCATCAAGGACGTCACCCCGATCCCGCACAACGGCTGCCGGCCCAAGAAGCGCCGGAGGGTCTGATGGCTCGCTACACCGGGCCGGTCTGCCGGCTCTGCCGCCGCGAGCGCACCAAGCTCTTCTTGAAGGGCGAGCGCTGCTACTCGCTCAAGTGCCCCGTCTCCGAAGCGGTCACCGACCGCCACTCCAGGGCGTACCCGCCCGGCGAGCACGGTCGCGATCGCATGCGCCAGGGTTCGGAGTACCTGAACCAGCTGCGTGAGAAGCAGAAGGCGCGGCGCATCTACGGCGTGCTCGAGAAGCAGTTCCGCAACCTCTACGAAGAGGCGAACCGCGAGTCCGGCATCACCGGCGAGAACTTGCTCCGCATGCTCGAGATGCGCCTCGACAACGTCGTGTTCCGGGCCGGCTGGGGTGCGAGCCGGGCCCAGGCCCGCCAGTTCGTCCGGCACGGACACGTCCGGGTGAACGGCAAGCGGGTCACCATCCCGAGCTACCGCGTCCGCAAGGGTGACGTGGTCACGCTGAAGGAGGCGTCGCGCCAGATGTTCGCGGTGCGGCGCAACATGGACACGCTCGACCGCCAGCGGCCGCCGTGGCTCGAGGCCGGCGACCAAGGCTTCGCCGTCTCGGTGCTCAACCCTCCGTTGCGCGAGCACATCGACGAGCCGGTCCAAGAGCAGCTCATCGTCGAGCTGTACTCGAAGTAACCGGCGAAGTACCTCTAGGAACCGAGGAGCCCAACTTTCATGCTCATCATTCAGCGACCGACCGTCGAGCCCGTCGGCGAGGAGCGCGACCACACCCAGCGCTTCGCCATGGGACCGCTCGACCCCGGATTCGGGCACACGATCGGCAACTCACTGCGCCGAACGCTGCTGTCGTCGATCCCCGGCGCGGCCGTGACCCAGGTCCGTTTCGACGAGGCCTTGCACGAGTTCACGACGCTCAACGGGATCAAGGAGGACGTAACCGACCTCATCTTGAACCTGAAGGACCTCCTGGTCCGGATGGACGAGGACGAGCCGGTCACCATGCGCATCGACAAGCGCGGGCCCGGTGAGGCCACGGCGGCCGACATTCAGACCCGGGCCGGCGTCGAGATCCTCAACCCCGAGCTGCACCTGGCCACGCTCAACGCGAAGGGCCGCCTCGCCCTCGACGTGACCGTGGAGCGAGGCCGCGGGTACGTCTCGGCCGAGCGCAACAAGCGCTCGACGACCATCGGGGTGATCCCGGTCGACTCGATCTTCTCGCCGGTGCGACGGGTCACCTTCGACATCGAGCCGGTGCGCGTCGAGCAGTCGACCGACTTCGACCGTCTGGTCCTTGAGATCGAGACCGACGGCACCATTACCCCCCGCGAGGCACTCGCCTCGGCCGGTGACACGCTGCGCACGCTGGTCAGTCTGGTGGCCGACCTGGAGGAGGCGCCCCGGGGCTTGGAGCTCGGCGAGACCGGCACCACCTCCAGCGGGTCGCCCGACCTCGACCTGCGGATCGAGGAGCTCGACCTCTCCGAGCGCCCGCGCAACTGCCTGAAGCGCGCCCAGATCAACACGATCGGCGAGCTCGTCGACAAGACCTACGACGACCTCCTCGGCATCACCAACTTCGGCCAGAAGTCGCTCGACGAGGTCATCCAGCGCCTCGACGAACGCGGCCTCTCGCTCAGGACGAAGGACTAGGGGCTGTGCGCGCTACGCCGACCAAGGGCAAGCGGCTCGGGGGGAGCGCCGCCCACGAGAAGGCCATGCTCGGCAACCTGGTCGCCTCGCTCATCGCGGCGGAGGCGATCGTGACCACCGAGGCCAAGGCCAAGGCGATGCGGCCGGTCGCCGAGAAGTGCATCACCGCGGCCAAGCGCGGCGGGGTCCACCAGCAGCGCCAGGTCATCGCCTTCTTGCGGGACAAAGACATGACCCACAAGCTCTTCGCCGAGGTCGCGCCCCGCTACACGGATCGCTCCGGCGGCTACACGAGGATCTTGAAGCTCGGCCCGCGCCCGGGCGACAACGCGCCGATGGCGCGCGATCGAGCTCGTCTAGGGCGATGCCGCCGCGGGGAGCGGCCCGCACCTCGGCCACCACGGCGAGGCGCGCTCCTGCGCCAGCGGGTCGCGACACCACGGCGCGCTCGGCGCCTCCTCCTCGCCTATGACGGCAGCGCGTTCCGAGGCTTCGCGGCACAGCCCAACCAGGTGACGGTCGCGGGCACCCTCGCCGCGGCAATCGCCCGCACCCTTCGCCTGAAGGAGACGCTGCCGATCACCTGCGCCGGGCGGACCGACGCCGGCGTGCACGCCGCGGGGCAGGTCGTCCACGTCGACCTGCCGGCGACCCTGCCCACCATTCGGCGCAACGGCTCGTCCCGGGCCATGGGGGGCGAGGATCTTCTCACCGCGCTCAACCGCCAGGTCGGTCCGGCCGTCGTCGTGAAGGAGGCGGCGCCGGCGCCCGAAGGGTTCGACGCCCGCCGCTCGGCGACCGGGCGCCGGTATCGGTATCTCGTGTGGAACGGGCCCGTCATCGACCCGCTGCTGGCTCCGATCGCCTGGTACGTGAACGAACCGCTGGAGCTGCGCCCGATGTCGGCCGCCAGCGACGTGCTCGTGGGTGACCACGACTTCGCAGCGTTCTGCAGGCGGCCGCCCGGAGCGGACAAGGGCGAGCCGCTCGTCCGCCGGGTGCGCCGGGCCGCCTGGTCGGAGGTGGCCGACGCCGAGGCCGAGGACGCCGGCGCGGCGACAGGGCGCGGCCGGCTCCTGCGCTTCGACATCGAGGCGGACTCGTTCTGCCACCAGATGGTGCGTTCGCTGGTCGCGTTGCTGGTCGAGGTGGGGAAGGGCGGGCCGACCTCGGCCGACGTGGTGGCCCTGCTCCGCTCGGGCGATCGGGCCGGGCTCCCGGCGCCGGCTCCCGCGCACGGCCTGTGCCTCGTCTCGGTGACCTATGGGAGTTGAGGGTGCCGCGCCGTGGCCAGGGGCTTTGCGGTAGCGGTCATGCCTGCTCATGCCCTATCCTTGAGGGTCGCCCGTCGCACCCCGCCCGGTGATTTCGCCACCCGGGGCGCCCGTCCCGAGGAACCGTTCGTGCGTACGTTTGTCCCCAAGCCAGCCGAGATCGAGCGTGCCTGGCACGTCGTCGACGCCGACGGCCTCGTCCTCGGTCGCATGGCCACCGAGGTCGCCCGTGTCCTGCGGGGCAAGCACCGGGCGATCTTCGCCCCCCACACCGACACCGGGGATCACGTGGTCGTGGTGAACGCATCCAAGGTGGTGCTCACCTCCGACAAGGCGGAGGCCAAGATGGCCTACCGACACAGCGGGTACCCCGGTGGGCTGAAGAGCCGCAGCTACGCCTCCCTGCTCGAGACCCAGCCCGAGGAGTTGGTCCGGCGCGCCGTGCGCGGCATGCTCCCCAAGAACACGCTCGGCCGCCAGCAGCTGGCCAAGCTCAAGGTGTATGCCGGGCCCGACCACCCGCACGTCTCGCAGAAACCCCAGCCGCTCGAGATCCCCGGCGCGCGGCGCCCAGCGTAGGAAGAAGGACGAGATGCCAGCGCCACTCAGCCAGACCACCGGCCGCCGCAAGCAGGCCGTCGCCCGCGTCCGGTTCCGCCCGGGGACCGGGACGATCAAGATCAACCGGCGCGAGTTCGAGGAGTACTTCACCTCGGCCAGCCACCGCATGGCGGTAACCGACCCGCTGCGGCTTACCAACACGGCCGAGTCCTACGACATCGACGCCACGATCGACGGCGGTGGGGTGTCGGGTCAGGCCCGGGCGCTCCGTCTCGGGATCGCCAAGGCGCTGTGCGTCCTCGACCCGGAGCACCGACCGACCCTCAAGCGCTCCGGCCTTCTCACGCGCAACGCTCGGGAGAAGGAGAGCAAGAAGTACGGACTGAAGAAGGCTCGCAAGGCGCCGCAGTACTCCAAGCGGTAGGGCAGTGGGCCGGACGCGCTTCGGCACCGACGGTGTTCGGGGTGTCGCCAACGTTGATCTGACGGCCGAGCTCGCCCTTGCCCTCGGGCGCGCCACCGCCCGGGTCATGGAGACGCCGGGATTTCTCGTCGGCCGGGACACCCGGCGCTCGGGCCCGTTCCTCCAGGGCGCGTTCAGCGCCGGACTCGCCTCCGAGGGCACCACGGTGTCCGACGTCGGGGTGCTGCCCACGCCGGCCCTCGCCTTCCTCGCCCGGACCCGCACCATGCCGGCCGCCGTGGTCTCGGCGTCGCACAACCCGTTCTCGGACAACGGGATCAAATTCTTCAGCGCACTCGGTTCCAAGTTCCCGGTCGAGACCGAGCAGGCCATCGAGCGCCAACTCGACGTGCTGCTCGCGTCGCCCGACCACCCGCCGGCCCGGCCAGAGGGCGCAGGCGTCGGGGCCATCACGCCCGACCAGCGGGCGGCGGACGACTACCGCCAGGGGGTTGCCCGCTCGCTGAAGGGCAGAAGGCTCGATGGGCTCCACATCGTGCTCGACTGCGCGAACGGCGCCGCCAGCCAGGTCGGCCCGGACATCTTCCGCTCGCTCGGCGCGCGCGTCGACGCCATCTTCGACCGGCCCGACGGCGTCAACATTAACGACGGCTGTGGCTCGACCCACCCCGACCCCCTGGCCAAGGCCGTCGTCGAGCGCGGCGCGTCGCTCGGGCTTGCGTTCGACGGTGACGCCGACCGGCTGGTGGCCGTCGACCACCGGGGCGAGATCGCCGACGGCGACACGCTGCTCGCGCTCTTTGCGCTGGACCTGTCCGACCGCGGTCTTTTGCCCGGCGACTCGGTGGTCGTCACGGTGATGTCGAACCTCGGCTTCCGTCTCGGGATGGAAGGGCGCGGCATCGCCGTGGTCGAGACGCCGGTCGGCGACCGGGCGGTGCTGGCCGCCCTGGACGCCGGTGGCTACCACCTGGGCGGCGAGCAGTCGGGCCACATCGTGTTTCGCCACCTGTCGACCACCGGGGACGGGATCCTGACCGGGCTCCTCCTCGCTGACCTCGTGGTGCGCTCGGGCGTGAGCCTGGCCGCCTCGACCACCGGCCTCATCGAGCGGGTCCCGCAGATCCTGCGCAACGTGGCGGTGGCCGAGCCGCGTGGCCTGGCCGAGGCGGCGGGGGTGTGGGAGGCGGTGAAGGAGGTCGAATCGGGGCTCGGCTCCACCGGGCGCGTCCTGTTGCGGGCCAGCGGGACCGAGCCCGTGATCAGGGTGATGGTCGAGAGCCTGGATCCGGATGCCGCGGCGGCCGCCGTGGATCGCATCTGCGCGGTGGTCGAGGGATCGCTCGGGAGGCCCGCCGGGTAGCCGGCTGTCTGCCTGCACCCCGGTAGCCTCGTGGTCCATGTGCGGGATCATCGGGGCGACGGGCCGTCCTGACGTCGCCGAGCTACTGGTCGAGGGTCTGGAGCGCCTGGAGTACCGCGGGTACGACTCGGCCGGCCTGGTGCTCTGCACCCCGGGCTCCCTGTGGCGGGTGCGCGCCGCGGAGGGGACCACCTCGGTGCGGGCGCTGCGGGCGCTGGTGGCGGACGCCCCCGAGGCCACCACCGGGCTCGGCCACACCCGCTGGGCCACCCACGGCCACCCGGCGGTCGAGAACGCCCACCCCTTGTTCGACTGCACCGGCCGGGTCGGGGTCGTGCACAACGGGATCATCGAGAACCACGCCGAGATCCAGTCCCGCCTCGTCGAGGCGGGCCACCGCATGGAGTCCGCGACCGACACCGAGGTGCTCGCCCACCTCATCGAGGAGCAACTGGCGGGCGGGCTCGGCCTCGCCGAGTCGGTGCGGGCCGCGCTCGGTGCGGTGCGCGGCTCCTTCTCCATCGCCGTGGTCTCGGCCGACGAACCCGAGCTGCTGGTGGCGGCGCGCCGCAACACCCCGCTCATCCTCGGGCTGGCCGACGGTGCCGCCCTGCTCGCCTCGGACATCCCGGCCCTGCTGGGGAAGACCGACCAGATGTTCGTGCTGGCCGACGACCAGTTGGCCGAGTTGCGCCCCGGCTCCATCCGGGTGACGACGCTCGCCGGCGAGCCGGTCGACCCGCCGGCGCTCCCCGTCGAGTGGGATCTCGCCGCCGCGCAGAAGGGCGGTTACGAGGACTTCATGAGCAAGGAGATCCGCGAGCAGCCCCGGGCCGTGGCCGACACGCTGCTCGACCGTCGCCGGGCCGACGGTTCGCTCACCTTGGACGAGGCTCGCCTCACCGACGACGAGCTGCGCGCGATCACCCGGGTCCACATCGTCGCCTGTGGCTCGAGCTACCACGCGGCGCTGCTCGGTCGCTACGCGATCGAGCACTGGGCGCGCGTCGCCGCCGACGTCGACATCGCGAGCGAGTTCCGCTACCGCGAGCCGGTGCTCGACCCCGAGGCGCTCGCGGTCGGCGTCAGCCAGTCGGGGGAGTCCCTCGACACGCTCCTCGCGCTCCGCGAGGCGCGGGAGCGCGGGGCGCGGGTGCTCGGGGTGACCAACGTGGTGGACTCGTCGATCGCGCGCGAGTCGGACGGGGTGCTCTACACCCGCGCCGGCCCCGAGATCTGCGTCGCCGCCACCAAGACGCTGCTCGCCCAGATCGTCGCGCTCGACCTCCTCGCCCTCACACTCGCCCAGGTGCGCGGGACTCGCTCGCCGGCCGAGATTTCGGCCACGCTCGACGCCCTGCACCGGCTGCCGGCCACCATCGAAGAGGTGCTGTCGCGGGCCAAGGAGGTCGACGAGGTCGCCGAGGCGCTGCTGGGCGCGCGCGACTTCTTCTTCCTCGGCCGCAACGTCGGCTACCCGGTGGCCCTCGAGGGCGCGCTCAAGCTGAAGGAGCTCTCCTACCTCCACGCCGAGGGGTACCCGGCCGGCGAGCTCAAGCACGGGCCGATCGCCCTGCTCGAGCCGGGGACGGTCGTTGTCGGGGTGGCAACCCGCAACCCACTGTGGGAGAAGTTCCGCTCCAACATTGCCGAGGTGAAGAGCCGGGGCGCGACCGTGGTGCTGGTGGCCAACGACGGCGACGAGCGGGCGGCGGAGCTCGCCGACTTCGTGTTGTGGGTGCCCGAGTCCGAGCAGCTGCTGTCACCGGTCGTCGACATCGTCCCCCTCCAGCTGTTCGCCTACCGGCTGGCCCGCCTCCATGGCCTGGACGTCGACCGGCCGCGCAACCTGGCCAAGACGGTGACTGTCGAGTGATCGGGTCCGCCGGGTCCGGCCCGGTGGCCGGCATCGGGATCGACGCCGTCGACATCGTGCGGTTCCGCAAGGTGATCGCCCGCCGGCCCCGCCTCGTCGAGCGGGTCTTCACCGAGGACGAGCGCGCGTATGCCAACCGGCGGGCCGAGCCCGCGCAGCACTTGGCGGCGCGTTTCGCCGCCAAGGAGGCCGTGATGAAGACGCTCGGGGTGGGCATCGGCGGCTTCGCGATCCGCGAGGTCGAGGTCGTCCGGCCCATCGGGCCGACCGGGCGACGGGGTGCCCCCGCCTTGCGGTTGACCGGAAAGGCCGCCGAGCTGGCGGTCCGGCGCGGCATCGTCCGTTGGCACATCTCGCTCACCCATACCGACGACTTGGCGCTCGCGATGGTGCTTGGCGAGTCCGGCCCCGGAGCGGGCTAGCGGTCCCATGCGACCGGTGGTCACCGTCGCCGAGATGCGGGCGGCCGACGAAGCGGCCCGGCACGAGGTCGACGAGTCCGAGCTGATCCGCCGGGCCGGCTTCGCCGTCGCGATCGCGGCGATCGACCTGCTGCGCGGCGCCTACGGCCGCCGGGTCGTCGTCCTCGCGGGCAAGGGAAACAACGGGAACGACGGCCGCGTCGCGGCGAAGGTGCTCCAACGGCGTGGCGCGCGTGTCCGCGTCGTCGAGGCGGCCTCGGCACCGACGCTGATCGAGGGCTGCGACCTGGTCATCGACGCCGCCTACGGCACCGGTTTCCGGGGCACCTACGACGCGCCCGCACTCGCGCCGGGGATCCGTGTGCTCGCCGTCGACATCCCCTCGGGGGTGAGCGGCGACACCGGCGAGGCGTCCCGGCGCGTGCTGGCCGCCGAGCGCACCGTGACGTTCGCCGCCTTGAAGCCCGGCCTCCTCATGGGCAAGGGTGCCGCGGCGGCCGGCACGCTGCAGGTGGCCGACATCGGCGTGCCGGTCGGGTGGCCTTCGATCGCGCTGGTGGAGGATGCCGACCTGGCCGGGCTGCCCGGCCGCGACCGGGAGACCCACAAGTGGGTGAGCGCGGTGGCCGTGGTCGCCGGATCGCCGGGGATGGAGGGCGCAGCGTTTCTCTGCGCCCGGGGTGCCTCCCGGGCCGGGGCGGGCATGGTCCGGCTCGCAGTCCCCGGTGCGGACGAGACGGCGGAGGGACCCTGGCCGACCGAAGCCGTGCGCCTTCCTCTCGGCGCGAAGGACTGGGCCGACGACGTGCTCCAGACCCTGCAGCGTTGCCACGCCGTCGTGATCGGGCCCGGCCTCGGTCGCGACGACGCGACCCTCGTCGCGGTCCGACGGGTGGTCGCCGAGTCTCCGGTCCCCGTCGTGGCCGACGCCGACGCGCTGTTCGCCCTCGGATCGGCGGCCGAGGCCTCCGAGGTCATCGGGGCCACGGCGCGCGCCGTCGTCCTCACGCCCCACGACGGCGAGTACCGGCGCCTCGCCGGCGAGGACCCGGGTCCCGACCGCGTCGCCGCCGCGCGACGCCTGGCCGCCGCGACCGGGGCGGTGGTGCTGGTGAAGGGATCGACGACCGCGGTCGCGAGCCCCGCCGACGCGTCGGCACCCCAGGTCATGCTGTCGACGTCGGGGTCGCCTTCGTTGGCCACGGCGGGCACGGGGGACGTGCTCGGGGGGATCATCGCCGCGTTCATCGCCCGCGGGCTTGGCGCGTTGGAGGCAGCGGCGTTCGCCGCGCACGTGCACGGCGCGGCGGCCCGTGGCGGGCCCCGCCAGGGTCTCCTGTCGGTCGACCTTCCTGATCTCGTGGCGGACTGGCTCTCGAGCAGGGTCACCACCGGTGCCTGAGGGGACGCTGCGCCCCACCTGGGCGGAGATCGACCTCGACGCGCTCAGCGCCAATGTCCGGCTCCTGCGCGAGATGGCCGCGCCCGCCGCGCTCTGTGCGGTGGTGAAGGCCGACGGCTACGGGCACGGCGCGGTCTCGGTCGCCCGGAGCGCGCTCGACGCCGGCGCGGCGTGGCTCGCCGTCGCGGTCGTCGACGAGGCGGTGGCGTTGCGGGAGGCCGGACTCAGCGCGCCGATCCTGCTGCTGTCGGACCCGGTCGCGGATGCGGTCGAGGCGACGTTGGCGCACTCGGTCACCCCGACCCTTTCGGGTCGTGGCGGGGTGGCGGCGCTCGGCCGGGCCGCGGCGCGGCTCGGGGTCGAGGCAGCCGTGCACCTCAAAATCGACACGGGGATGCACCGGCTCGGCGTGGCCCCCGAGGAGGTGGCTGAGCTCGCAGCAGAGGTGTGCGACACCCCAGGGATCGGGATCGGCGGCGTGTACACCCACCTCGCCGTGGCCGACGGCGACTCGTCCGAGGACCGCGAGTTCACCGAGCTGCAGCTCCGCCGGTTCGACGAGGGGCTCGCGGCGGTGCGTTCCCGGGGTGTCGACCCATACCTCCGCCACGCCGCCAATTCGGCGGGCACCATCGCATACCCGGCGTCCCGCTATGACCTGGTCCGCACCGGCATCGCCATGTATGGGGAGGTGTCGAGCCCCTTCGTCGGCCAGGCGCTGGCGTCGGCGACCGCCGGGCGCCGGCTCGAGCCCGTCCTCTCGCTGCACTCTCGCGTGGTCGCGCTGCGCCGATTGGCCGCAGGAGAGCGCCCCTCCTACGGCCGGTTGCGGCCGCTCCCAGCCAACTCCGTCGTTGCGACCGTGCCGATCGGCTACGCCGATGGCGTGCCCCGTCGGTTCTTCACCGGCGGGGGCCAGGTGCTGATCCGCGGCCGGCGTCGGCCGCTCGCTGGGGTGGTGACGATGGACCAGATGGTGGTCGACTGTGGAGGCGGCGACGAGGTCGAGGTCGGTGACGAGGTCGTGCTCGTCGGCTCGCAGGGCGCCGAGCGCATCGGTGTCTCGGAGTGGGCGGGATGGCTCGGCACCGTCAACCACGAGGTGCTGACCCTGTTCGGCGCACGTGTGCCGCGCGTCGTGTCCAGAGATGCCAAGGCGCTGCGCGACGGCGGCGTGCCGGGCGGTTCGAGGCCGCGATGAATCGGCGCGTGTGCGGTGGGCGCGATGGCGGTCGGCGCCGGGCTCGGCGCCGCCTACGCGCTCGAACGCTCCTTGGCGCGGCGCTGGCGGGCGAGCGAAGAGGAGCTCACGGCGGCCGGGCTCGGGATGCCGTCGGACCTCGACCACCACTTCGTCACGACGGGCGACGGGGCGCGGATCCACGTCGTCGAGGCCGGCGAAGGGCCGCCGATCGTCCTCGTCCACGGCATCACGCTCGGTGTCGGCGTCTGGGGACGCCAGTTCAGCAGCCTGCGCAAGCAGCATCGGGTTCTGGCGATTGATCTGCGAGGCCACGGTGCCTCCATCGGCGGGTCGGGGGGCTTCTCGTTCGAGCGCCTGGCCGACGACGTGCTCGAGGTGCTCGCCGAGCGCGAGGTCACCGACGCGGTGGTGGTGGGGCACTCGATGGGCGGGATGGTGCTCCAGCTGGCGGCCATCCGCCGGGCCGAGGCGTTGCGGCAACGCGCGCGCGGCCTCGTCCTGGTGGCGACTGACGCCGGACCGACGATCCCGGGCCCGGCCGGCCGCCCGATGGGGATGCTCACCGCTCGGGCCGCCTGGCGGGCCGCCCGGTACGCCGAGCGCCACGGCAAGGGTCTCTATCCCGGCTCGGACCTCGCCACGTGGGGCTCCCGGGTCTGCTTCGGGGCGCGCCCCGCGCGCCGTCGACGTCGAGCTGGTTCGCTCGATCTCGGGCGCCGTCCCACCGCGGGCGATGGCCGAGCTCCTCACCCCGCTCATGGGGTTCGACGTGCGCCTCGACCTGCCCCGGATCGACCTGCCCACCCTCGTGGTCGTGGGGTCGCGCGACCTGCTCACCCCGGCTCGGCGGGCCCGCTTCATGGCGTCGCGGATCCCCGGCGCCCGGCTCGAGGTGCTCCCTGGGTGTGGGCACCTCGTCATGCTCGAGCGACCCGACGAGCTGGACGCCCTGATCGAGGAGTTCTCGGCGGAGCTGGCCGCCTGAGCTGATCCCGGTGGGCTCGGCCGGCGCATGGCGGAGCCGGCTCGGGAGGGCCGGGCGTGGTCCCACTACGATGCCTCGGTGGTCGGGCCCGGTTCGCCCGTCGCCTTCGAGGCGCTGCGCTCGGAGGCGTTGGTCTGCGAGCGCTGCCCGCTGTCCCGGGGCCGGACCCAGGTCGTCTTCGGTGTCGGGGACCCGCACGCCCAGCTGATGTTCGTTGGCGAGGGACCGGGGCGCGAGGAGGATCTGGTTGGCGAGCCGTTCGTCGGGCGGTCCGGCAAGCTGCTCGACCGGCTGATGCAAGAGGAACTGTCGATGGACCGGAGCCGGTGCTACATCGCGAACGTTGTGAAGTGCCGCCCACCGGAGAACCGCGACCCGTTGCCCTCTGAGATCGAGGCCTGCCGCCCATACCTCGAGTCCCAGATCGAGCTCATCGGGCCACGGGTCGTGGTCACGCTCGGGAATTTCGCGGCTCGCCTGTTGCTCGACACGGCCCAAGGCATCAAGGCGCTGCGCGGTCAGGCCTACCCGTTCCGGGGCGGACACCTCGTCCCGACCTACCACCCCGCGTTCGCGCTGCGCTCCGGCGGCCAGGTGGTGGCCGAGATGCGGGCCGACCTCATCCGGGCCAAGCGGCTGTTGGCGGCGGAGCCGGCGGGCCCGTCGCCGGCGCCCCCCGAGCTCACCCGCGGGTGAGCGGCGCGTGGTCGCTCAGCGTGCACACCGATGACCCCGGGGGGACCCGGGGCCTCGGCGCCGCGCTGGCCGGGACGGTGCGCCCGGGCGACCTGGTGCTCCTCGTCGGCCCCCTCGGCGCAGGCAAGACGGTGCTCGCGCAGGGCTTCGCCGCCGCGCTCGGGGTCGAGGGCCCGGTGACGAGCCCCACCTTCACGCTCGTCCGCCAATACGAGTGCGCACCGGGGGCACCGGTGCGCCAGCTGCTCCACGCCGATCTCTACCGCCTCGACCGCCTGGCCGAGGTGGGCGACCTCGGGCTGCCCGAGCTGCTCGAGGAGGACGCGGTGGCCCTCGTCGAGTGGGGTGACGTCGGTGCGCCGGTACTGGGGGACAGCGCGATCGAGGTCACGCTGCGCCCCGAGCCCGACGAGGGCGCCGACCCGAGCGCGGAGCGTCGAACCATCACGCTGGCCGGCCGGGGCCCCGGTTGGGCGGACCGCCGCGACGCGGTGGCCGAGGCGGTGCGCTCGACGTGATCGTGCTGGGGATCGAGTCGGCCACCGACCTCGTCGGCGCCGCCCTGCACCACGACGGCGAGACCCGCGCCGTGATCAGTGAGTCGGGGCGTCGGCGCCACGCCGAGGCACTGGCGCCCGCGATCGCGGCGGTCCTGAATGCGGCCGGAGTCACCCTCGGGGACCTGGACGCGGTGGCGGTGGACGTCGGCCCCGGGCTCTTCACGGGACTGCGCGTCGGGGTCGCCACGGCCAAGGGCCTCGGACAGGGCCTGGGCCTCGGTCTCCTCGGGTGCACGAGCCTCGAGACCCTCGCCGCCGTGCCCCTCGACGAGGGGTGGGAGGGCACCGTCCTCGCGGTGGTCGACGGCCGGCGGGGCGAGGTGTTCACCGCGCACTACGGGCGAGCCGATGAGGAGCTGGTTGAGCTGGCTCCGCCGGCGCGTCATCGGCCGGAGGAGATCGCCTCGGTCGTGCACGCAGACTCCGGCGTGCTCGTCGTGGGAGACGGCGCGTTGCGCTATCGCGAGCTTCTGGAGGGGAACGACGGGCTCACCGTGGCGGACGGGTCGCGCGCTTTTCCGGATCCCTCCACCCTGGCGTCGCTCGCGGTGCGCCGCATCGGTGCCGGTGCGCCGCTCGTGGCCGCGGCGTCGCTCGAACCGGTGTATCTGCGCGACGCCGATGCCGCGGATCAACTGGGTGCAACGCGAACCGGTGGCCGACCGTGGTGCGTGAGGTCATGAGCGCGCTCCAAGGCCTGAGCCTCCATCAGATGCACCGTCGCGACCTGAAGGCGGTCCTCGAGATCGAGAAGCGGGTCTTCCCGGAGCCGTGGAGCGCCACAATCTTCGGGTCCGAGCTCGCCCTGCGCCACGGACGCTCGTACCGGGTGGCGCGCCTCGGGCGTCGGATCGTCGGCTATCGGGGTCTCATGCTGACCGGTGAGGAGGCCCACGTGACCACGATCGCCGTCGCGCCCGAGTTCCAGCGGCGTGGCGTCGCGACGGTGCTCCTCCTCGACGCGGTGCAGGTCTCCATCGAGTCCGGAGCCGACCAGCTCTCCTTGGAGGTGGCGTTCTCGAACCAGGCGGCCCAGGCCCTGTACCGCCGGTTCGGCATGGCCCCGGTCGGCGTGCGCAAGGGCTACTACCAGATGACCGGCGAGGACGCGTACGTGATGTTCGCCTACGGGATCGGCGCCCCGGAGTACGCCCAGCGGATCGCGGCGCTCGAAGAGGAGCTCCGCACGAGGCCGGCGCTCAGCCGATGAGGGTGCTCGGGATCGAGACCTCCTGCGACGAGACGGCGGCCGCGGTGGTGGATCCGGGTCCGACCGTCCTCTCCTCGGTCGTCTCCAGCCAGGTCGACCTCCACGCCCGCTTCGGCGGCGTGGTGCCCGAGCTGGCCGGCCGGGCGCACCTGGAGAAGCTGACCCTCGTGGTCGACGAGGCCCTGGAACGGGCCGGCGCCGGCGGGGTCCCGCCGGTCGACGCGGTGGCGGTGACCTGCGGGCCGGGGCTGGTCGGCTCCCTCCTGGTCGGGCTCAGCCACGCCAAGGCCCTGGCGATGGCGTGGGACGTGCCCTTCGTCGGGGTCAACCATCTGGAGGGCCACCTCTTCGCCTCGCTGCTCGACCATCCCGACCTCGACTGGCCGCTCGTCGTGCTCCTGGTGTCGGGCGGGCACACCGTGCTCGTGCTCGTCGACGGCCTCGGTCGGTACCGGCTGCTCGGCCAGACGCTCGACGACGCCGCCGGGGAGGCCTTCGACAAGGTGGCGCGCTACCTCGGACTGGGTTATCCGGGTGGCCCGGCGATCGACCGGGTGGCTCGGGATGGCGACCCGCGGACGTTCGCGTTTCCCCGAGCCATGCGCGACGACGGCTATGACTTCTCGTTTTCCGGTCTGAAGACGGCCGTCGTGCGCACCGTCGACAAGGCGCCCGACGCCTCGACCGAGGACGTCGCGGCGTCCTTCCAGGAGGCTGTCGTCGATGTGCTCGTCACCAAGGCCCGCCGGGCGGCCGCCGAGACCGGGCGCGCGGGCTGTGCCTGGCCGGCGGCGTCGCGGCGAACTCGCTCCTCAGACGGCGCATGGAAGAAGCGTGCGCAGCGGACGGGATCGTCGCGCTGGTCCCCTCCATGGCGATGTGCACCGACAACGCAGCGATGATCGCGGCGGCGGGCCAGTGGCGCCTCGCGCACGGCGATCCGAGTCCGCTCTCGCTCGGTGCCGATCCGAGCCTCTTCCTGGCCGTCGCGGGCTGAGCGATGGCTGACGCACCGCTGCGGGAGGCCGACTTCAGCGCCGAACCGTTCGCGCAGTTCGACGCGTGGTTCGCCGAGGCGTCGAGCGAGCTCGCTCAGCCCGAGGCGATCGCGCTGGCGACGGCCGACGACGACGGTGCGCCGTCGGTGCGCATGGTGCTGCTCAAGGCCTGGGACGAGCGGGGCTTCGTCTTCTTCACCAACTACGCGAGCCGCAAGGGCGAGGAGCTCGCCGCGAACCGGCGCGCCGCCCTCGTCGTGTACTGGGAACCGCTCGGGCGCCAGGTGCGCGCCGAGGGTGCGGTCGAGCGCACGAGCGACGAGGAGTCCGACGCGTACTTCGCCAGCCGACCGCGCCTCAGCCAGATCGCCGCGCACGCGTCGCACCAGAGCCGACCGCTGGTCGACCGGACCGAGATCGACAGCGCGTTCAGCGAGCTGGAGCAGCGCTTCGCCGATCGGGACGTCCCGCGGCCCGAGGACTGGGGCGGCTTCCGGTTGGTGCCCTTGGCGGTCGAGTTCTGGCAGCACCAGGAGAACCGCCTCCACGACCGCCTCGTCTACCGGCGGGCCGGGGAGGGTTGGCGCCTGGAGCGCCTGGCGCCGTAACGAGACGCTGCCCGGGTGTCGCCGCTTGCCCGGCAATAAAGAAAGGGGTCATCCGGCTTCTCCGTGGGTAGCTGGGTAAAGCTGTAGCCCACCGCAGTGGAAGAAGATGGCCGTCTTGAAGTGCTCCTTGTTGCGCAAGCCGTAGGCCATCTTCTTGATGGTCTGGATCTTCGAGTTGAGCCCTTCTGCAGCAGCATTGGTGATGCGGGCTGCCGAGAAGTAGTTGAGCACTCCGTAGAGATGGCGCTTGATCATGTAGGCGACGTCGATGACGGGTTGTAGACGCGAGTGCGTGGCCCAGAAGAACCACTGCGTGTAGAACTTGGTGGCCCAGCCGAGACGACGGTAGTGCCAGAGCACCGAGAGCGACTCCTTGATGGCCCAGGCCCGGGCTGTCTTCAAGTTGAGGGCCTTGAGGGATCCGAACGCGCTCTTGTGCTTGTCGGGCAGGTTCTTCTCGGCGTAGAGCCACAGGTACTTCGATCCGGTCAGCGTGTCGATCCCCGCCGAGCGCAGCTCTCGGTGCTCGCGCTTGCGCACGGTGTCGACGGCCTCACCCATGTGTTTCATGATGTGGAAGCGGTCGAAGACGATCTTGTCGTGGGCATCGACCAGGTGCGCTTCGACCGAGTTGATGTAGGCCGGCCACATGTCCATGACGACCGCTCTGATCCCCGCTCGCTCTTCGGGGCTGCAGCTTTCGAAGTAGGGGTCGAGGCTCGTCTGCTTGCGGTCGTCGGCGATGTACTCGACGGTGCCGCCGGCGATGTCATAGACCAGCGTGAGATAGGAGTGGCCCTTGCGGGCCGCCTTCTCGTCCACGCCGATCAGGGCCGGGACCTGGTGTTCTTTGGCTGCTCGGCCCCGGGCGACCGCCCGGGACATGATGCCCCAGCACTCGTCCCATGACGTCTTCAAGATGTTGGACGCCCCGGAGATGTCGGTCTCTTTGAGCACGTCGATAGCGAAGCGCTCGAAGGCTCGGGTGAAGTGGCTGCGGGGCTCGGCCCAAGGGAGGTGCACCTGGCGCACCCCGTCGGTCGGGCACTTGACCCGGGGCGGGCGGGCGTAGAGCCAGGTAGGGAACCCGCCGGTGTCGAGGTGGCGCCAGGCCCTCTCTTCGGCGTGGTCGTAGAGGGGCAGCTCGACCTCGCACTTCGGACAGGCCCACCGGCGGCCCTCGTGGTGCGAGACGACGATGTCCACTCGCTTGTTCTCGATCGAGAGGTCGACGCCCTCGACGAACCACGGGTCGACCAGACCCAGAACCTGGGCGTAGAACTCGATGTCGCGCATCGCTGTCTCCAGTCTGTTTCGGGGAGCGACGCTCCAGTGTCGCTCCCGCCTCGGTCTCTCTGCCACGGCGAGCCCGGTGTCAAGGGGGCAGGCGAAGCCCGAGCGAGAACCGCAGCGAGAGGCGGAGGCTCGCAGCGACCCTTGACACCGAGTGAGGAGTGGCACCACTACGGGCGTCGAGAAGAACCGACCTGAACCGCCGACCTGAACCAACCGGCCCCGGACGTCTGGGGCGGGCCGATCGACGATCTCAGCTCGCTACAGAGCGCTCAACCCGATGAGTTCGGACCCATGGAAAACCCGGAAGGACCAAAGAAAGAATATTGTGAGTTAAAATAGGGAAAGTCGCCGCGGCCGAGCACAGGGGGATCCGAGATGCCCATCGCCGTGATCACCGGAGGCACCAAGGGACTGGGGCGTGCGCTCGCCGCCGAGCTGCTCGCCGAGGGATGGTCCGTCGTGATCGACGGACGTGATCCCGGGGTCCTCGCCCGGACCGAGGAGCAGCTGGCGGGCCGGGGGAGGCTCGTCGCAATCGCCGGAGACGTCACCGATGAGACCCATCGGGCGGCGCTGATCGAGGCGGCCCGAGACCTGGGCGGGCTCGACCTGCTCGTGAACAACGCCAGCACGCTCGGTGTCTCGCCGATGCCCGAGCTCTCCGACTACCCGCTCGACGTCTTCCGACGGGCCTACGAGGTCAACCTGGTCGCGCCGCTCGCGTTGATCCAGTCCGCGCTCGGACTCCTGAGCGAGTCGGATTGCCCGAGGATCCTGAACGTGACCTCGGACGCGTCGGTCGAGGCCTACGAGGGGTGGGGTGGCTACGGCTCGTCGAAGGCGGCGCTCGACCATTTGAGCGCGGTGCTGTCCGTCGAGGAGCCCCACATCACCGTGTGGGCCGTCGACCCCGGCGACATGCGCACCGAGATGCACCAGGACGCGTTCCCCGGCGAGGACATCAGCGACCGGCCGGCGCCCGAGGAGGTCGTGCCGTCGATCGTGGCGCTGATCGGAAGCGACCAGAAGAGCGGCCGCGTGCGCGCCGCCGATGTGGTCGTCCGATGACCACCTCGCTCAGCCCGCAGGCACCCATCCGCGTCGCCGCGCTCAGCTTCGCGCTCCCGCCAGCGCTCGAGGCGAGCGGTCCGCCCGAGTCACGCGGGCTCACCCGCGACGCAGTGCGCATGATGGTGGGGCGTCGCCAGGACCTCTCCATCGTCCACACGCACTTCTCCGAGGTGCCCACCTACCTGGACGACGGCGACCTCGTCGTGGTCAACACGTCGGGCACCCTTGCCGCCGAGCTCCCCGCCATCGACCGCGAGGGGCGCGCGCTCGCCGTCCACCTCTCCACCCAGTTGCCGGCCGATCTGTGGACAGTCGAGTTGCGGCGCGACGGCCAGCCGTACTTCACGGCGCACGCCGGCGAGGAGCTCACCCTCCCCGCGGGGGGCCGGGCGTCGCTCCTCGCCCCCTACGCGCCGCACGGTTCGGGCGTCCGCCTGTGGGTCGCCTCGCTCGCGTTGCCCGAACCGCTGCTCCAGTTCCTGTCGATGCACGGCACCCCGATCCGCTACGGCTACGTCCAGGGGGAGTGGCCGATCACGATGTATCAGAACGTGTACGCGACAGAGCCGGGGTCGGCCGAGATGCCAAGCGCCGGTCGTCCGTTCACCCCCGAGGTGCTGACCCGGCTCCTGGCCCGAGGCGTCGGCGTCGCGCCGATCCTGTTGCACACGGGCGTCGCCTCCCTCGAGGCCAACGAGGCCCCGTATCCCGAGTACTTCCGGGTCACGCCGGCCACGGCGCGCCGGCTGAACGACACGAGGCGAGCCGGGGGGCGGGTTATCGCCATCGGCACCACGGTGGTCCGCGCGCTCGAGACCGTCGCCGACGAGCGGGGTGTGGTCAGCCCCGGTCGCGGCTGGACCGAGACCGTGATCACGCCCGAGCGGCCCGTGCGCGCCGTCGACGGGCTGCTCACCGGTTGGCACGAGCCGGAGGCTTCGCACCTCGCCATGCTCGAGGCGATCGCCGGGCGGGCGCTGCTCGAGCGCTGCTACGCCGAGGCGCTGGCCGAGGAGTACCTGTGGCACGAGTTCGGCGACGTCCACCTGGTGCTGCCGTGACGACCGAGCTCGACACCGCGCCGCTGGCCAACCTGCCGACGACCCGGCGGGCCATCTTGATCTCGATCAAGCGCGCCGGGGCGAGCACGGCGGCGGAGCTCGCGGCTCGGCTCGGCGTCACCGCGGCGGCCGTCCGCCAGCAGCTCCACCGGCTGGGGGAGGACGGGTTGGTGCGGCACCGCCCCGATGCCGACGGCCGAGGCCGCCCGGCGCACCGCTACGAGCTCACCCCGGCGGCCGAGGCCCTGTTCCCCAAGCGCTACGGCGATCTGACGGCCGAGCTGCTCAGCTACCTCGGCGGGCCCGACAGCGCCGAGGTGCACCGCCTCTTCGAGCGGCGGGGCCGCCGCCGCCTCGAGGGTGCGACTCCCCGGCTGGCCGAGCTGACGCTGGAAGAGCAGGTGGCGGAGCTCACCCGGATCCTCGACGAGGACGGCTATCTCGCCGACGTGGAGGTGCTGGAGGGCGGCGGGTGGCGTATCACCGAGCACAACTGCGCCATCCTGACGGTGGCCACCGGTTACGCCCAGGCGTGCTCGAGCGAGCTCGACTTCATCCGCCGGGCGCTGCCCGGAGCGACGGTCGAGCGGGTGGCCCATCTCATGGACGGGGCCCACGTCTGCGCCTACGAGGTTCGGCCACGTCGCTGACGGGTGCTCCCGGCTCCGGGGACCGTGCCGTACAGTTCGGGCAGGTCCTCAAGGAGATCGATATGCCCGACGAGCACCCCGAAGGCCCGGCCGAGCCTTCAGGCCCGCCGCCTTACCCGGGCTCGGCGCCTCCGCCTTACCCGGGCTCCCCTCCCCCGAGCGCTCCCGACCCCTGGTACCAGCCGCCGCCCCCGCCTCCCGGGGCCGGCGGCTACCCGCCACCGGGCGCTGGCTACCCGCCACCCGGCGGCGGCTACTACCCGCCGAACGCCCCGCCTCCGGGCCCCTACGGCGCTCCGGGTTACGGGTACGGACAGCCGCAGGGCTACCCCGGGGCCTCCCCCTTCGCCAGCTACTGGGCCCGGGTGGGTGGCTTCCTGATCGACGCCGTGATCTTGTTCGTCGTCTCGCTCGTCTTCCTGATCCCGAGCCACGCCTTCCACGGGATGGCCACCGACGCCAACGGCGTGCGGGCGCACGGGGGCATTTCGGGCGGAGGCCTGCTCGGTCTCCTGCTCGTCGGCGCCCTCTACGCCTCGCTCATGATCGGCCTGCGCGGCCAGACGGTGGGCATGATGGTGGCCCGGATCAAGGCGGTGGACGCCGCCACCGGGGGGCTCATCGGGTTCTGGCGGGCCCTCGGCCGGGACCTCCTGGAGCGCCTGCTCGGGGCGCTGTTCGTGATCCCCCTGATCGTGGACCTGCTGTTCCCGGCCTGGGACCCGAGGCGCCAGACGCTCCACGACAAGGCCACGAATACGGTGGTCATCAAGGTCTGACCGAGCCCCGGGCAGTCCCGGCCGCCGGTTGCTCGGGTCCCTCCGGGCCGCTATCGTTGGCACTCACAAGGTTCGAGTGCTAACGAGCGCCAAGGAGGGCCCGTCTCAATGAATCTGCAACCCCTCGATGACCGCATCGTCGTCCGCCCCGGTGAGTCCGAGGAGACCACGGCCTCGGGCCTGGTCATCCCCGACACCGCCAAGGAAAAGCCCCAGCAGGGTGAGGTGCTGGCCGTCGGTCCCGGCCGCCGTGCCGAGAACACCGGCGAACTGATCGCGCTCGACGTGGCCGTCGGCGACACCGTCGTCTATTCCAAGTACGGCGGGACCGAGATCACCGTCGAGGGCGAGGATCTGCTGATCCTCTCGGCGCGCGATGTGCTCGCCAAGGTGGGCAAGAAGAAGAAGTAGTCGCCGGCTTAGCCGACGACCCCGCCGGCTCAGCCGGTTCAAGACGCGAGCAATCGACAAGGAGACCTTACCCAGTCATGTCCAAGATCCTGAAGTTCGACGACGCGGCCCGTCGCGGCCTCGAGGCCGGCATCAACAAGCTGGCTGACACCGTCAAGGTGACCCTCGGCCCGAAGGGCCGCAACGTGGTCATCGAGAAGAAGTTCGGCGCGCCGACCATCACCAACGACGGCGTGTCGATCGCTCGCGAGGTCGAGCTCGAGGATCCGTTCGAGAACATGGGCGCGCAGCTGGTGAAGGAGGTCGCCACCAAGACCAACGACGTGGCCGGCGACGGGACCACGACCGCGACCGTCCTGGCCCAGGCGCTCATCAGCGAGGGCTTGCGCAACGTCGCTGCTGGCGCGGCGCCCTCGGCCCTCAAGCGCGGCATGGAGAAGGCCGTCGCAGCCGCCGTCAAGTCCATCGCCTCCCAGGCTCGCGAGATCGAGTCGAAGAACGAGATCGCCCAGGTCGCTGCGAACTCGGCCGCCGACAGCGCGATCGGCGACGTGCTGGCCGATGCGATCGACAAGGTCGGCAAGGACGGCACGGTCACCGTCGAGGAGTCCAACACCTTCGGCCTCGAGCTCGAGCTCACCGAGGGTATGCAGTTCGACAAGGGCTACATGTCCCCGTACTTCGTGACGGACCAGGAGCGCCAGGAGACGGTGCTCGACGACCCGGTGATCCTGTTCTTCAACGCGAAGATTTCGGCCGTCCACGACCTCGTCCCGGTCCTGGAGAAGGTGATGGGCACCGGCAAGCCGCTCCTGATCGTCGCCGAGGACGTCGAGGGCGAGGCGCTCGCGACCTTGGTGGTCAACAAGATCCGTGGCACCTTCACCTCGGCTGCGGTGAAGGCGCCGGGCTTCGGGGACCGCCGCAAGGCGATGCTCCAGGACATGGCGATCCTGACCGGCGGCCAGGTGATCTCCGAGGAGATCGGCCTCAAGCTCGAGAACACGACGCTCGATCTGCTCGGCCGGGCCCGCCGGGTGATCGTGACCAAGGACGATACGACGATCGTCGAGGGCGGTGGCGAGGAGTCCGAGGTGAAGGGCCGCATCGCGCAGATCAAGCGCGAGATCGACGACACCGACTCGGACTGGGATCGCGAAAAGCTCCAGGAGCGGTTGGCCAAGCTGGCCGGGGGCGTGGCCATCATCAAGGTCGGCGCCGCCACCGAAGTGGAGCTCAAGGAGAAGAAGCACCGCATCGAGGACGCGCTGTCCGCCACGCGTGCCGCGGTGGAGGAGGGCATCGTCTCGGGGGGCGGCACCGCCCTCGTGCGCAGCCGGGCCGCCGTTGAGAAGGTGGTGTCGTCCTTGGAGGGCGACGAGGCCACCGGGGCCAACATCGTGGCCCGGTCGCTCGACGCTCCGCTGCGCTGGATCGCCTCCAACGCCGGGCTCGAGGGATCGGTCATCGTCCAGCGGGTCGAGGCCGCCAAGGGCAACGTGGGCCTGAACGCCATGAGCGGCGAGCTCGAGGACCTCGTGGTGGCCGGCATCATCGACCCGGCCAAGGTGACCCGCTCCGCGCTGCAGAACGCCGCTTCGGTGGCGGGCCTGCTCCTCACCACCGAAGCGCTCGTCGCCGACAAGCCCGAGCCGCCCGCTCCCATGCCCGCCGGCGGTGGGGGCATGGGTGGCATGGGTGGAATGGGGATGATGTAACACCGACTCGGAGCGGGCCGTAGGTTGACCCCACCGATGTCGAGCGAACCCGTTGCACCGGTTCCTGGCGACCCGTCGCGCCGCTTGCTCGGTGGTCCGCCACCGTGGGCGGGGCTTCCCGAGAACCGCCGCCAACGACCGATCGGTGTCGACGCCGTACGCTCGGCGCTCGGCGCGGCCGGTCAGCTCGGCGCAGCGCCGGAGGGGTCGGTGTCGCCCGACGACCTGTTGGCGCCGTGGCGGGGACTCCTGCCCGACGGGGCGCCGAACGTCGCACCCGGCGCTGGTTCGGCCGTGCTGGTCGCGCTCTTCGAGGAACACGACGAAGCGCGCGTACTGCTCACTCGCCGCTCCACCGAGCTGCGGACCCACCGCGGCCAGGTCAGCTTCCCCGGGGGGCGCATCGACCCCGGCGAGGACGCGGCGGTCGGCGCACTGCGCGAGGCGCACGAGGAGATCGGCCTCGACCAAACAGCCGTCGAGGTCATCGGCTGGCTGCACCCGCTCTTCACGCTCAATGCGTCCCTGGTGCTCCCGGTGGTGGGCGTGCTGGCCGAGCGCCCGGTGGTGCGGCCCAACGCGGACGAGGTCGCGAGGGTCTTCGACGTGGAGCTCGCCGAGTTGGTGGCCGACGGCGTCTACCGCTCGGACACCTGGGACCCCTACGAGCGTTGGTCGACGGCTGGCCCCCAGGCGCGGGAGATCTGGTTCTTCGACGTGGAGGGCGAGCGGGTGTGGGGGGCGACGGCACGCATCCTCCACGAGCTCGCTCTCGTCACTCTGGGCCTCCCCGCTGAGCCAGCCGGCCCGGAGGCTGTGGACCGGAGAGTCGAGGAACATTAGGTTGGCGCCCCCGGTCCTTTCCGCGACGTTGGCCGGGAAGGAGGAAGCCATGCTCTTCGTCACCAACTACCGGGTCCGCCCGCACATGACCAAGGCCGAAGACAAGAGGCTGATGGACGTCTTCGTGGCGAAGGGCGCGTCGCCCGGCGAGGTCGCCCACTACGTCCGAATCGACCAGAGCGGCGGCGTCGTGATCAGCGATATCAGCGACGCCAACGAGATCTACGCGTTCCTCTTGGAATTCACCGAGTTCATGGAGTTCGAGATCACCCCGGCGCTCAAGATCGACGACGCGGTCGGCCCGCTCCTCTCGTACCTGGGCGGGAGCTGAGGCACCCACCCCGCACCCTCCACTCGGGCGCGACGGTCGCCGCGATGAGAGGATAAAGACCAGCGGACCGGGCGTTCGGCCTGGTCGATAGGGAGAGAAGATGCCATACGTCGAGGGCCGGGTCGTCCACGACGCGGACTCCCACATCTTCGAGCCACCCGGTTACGCCGAGGAGCACGCCGACCCCAAGATGCGCGACCGCCTGCGCGAGGCGCTCGGCAAGGGGGAGTCCGCCAAGTTCATCCACTCGGTGCTGGCCAAGCAAGAGGACCCCGAGTTCCGGTCCAAGGACGCCGCGGAGATCATGCTCCGCAAGAACCACGTCGCATTGGGGGCGATGATTCGGGAGGACCGCCGGGCCGCCCTCGACCACCTCGGGTTCGCGAGCCAACTGGTCTTCACGACGACCTACCTTGCGCCGTTGCGGAAGTTCGACTTGGGTGAGGACGTCGAGCTCGCCTACGCGCTGGCCACCGGGCACAACCGTGGGATCGTCGAGTTCTGCTCGGTCGACAAGCGGCTCTTGCCGGTCTGCTACATCCCGTTCACCGACATCGACCGGGCGGCCCGGGCGACCACCGAGGCGATCGAGATGGGCGCGAAGGCGCTCATGATCGCCTCCAACCCGCCACGCCGGCACTCCCAGAGCCACATCGGCTTCGACAGAGTGTGGGTCCAGGCCGAGGAGGCCGGACGGCCGATCCTCTTTCACGTGGGCGGCGAACAGCCGATGAACCCCGTCTACAAGAAGAACGGCCTCCCGCCGGTGCCCGACTTCCACGGCGGGGACACCAACTTCACCTCGGTCTCCTACATGGCGATCCCCTATGCGCCGATGCAGACGCTCTCCACCCTCATCTTCGACGGCGTCTTCGACCGCTTCCCGGATCTCAAGTTCGGGGCGATCGAGCTCGGCGCGAGCTGGGTCCCGGGCTGGATGCGCTCCATGGACTCCGCGGCGGGTGCCTTCGAGCGAAACGAGGAGCGCCTCCAGCACCTGAGCCTCACCCCGAGCGAGTTCGTGCGCAGGCAGCTCCGGGTGACGCCCTATCCGCACGAACCGGCCGGGTGGATCATGGAGCACACAGGGCCCGAGGTGACGATGTTCTCCTCGGACTACCCCCATGTGGAGGGTGGTCGGAACCCGATGAAGCGCTTCGAGGCATCCCTCGAGGGGCGGAGCGACGAGGAGCGCTACGGGTTCTTCCGGGCCAACTTCGTCGACCTCATGGGTTCGGGCATCGACGAGCTCGACGTGCCAGTCGCGGCCGCTTCGTGAACAGCGGTCGCTACAGCGACCTCCACATAGAGATGTGATCGACGTCGTCGGTCGTGAACGTGTCGCCGTGGGTCACGAAGCCCGATCGTGAATAGAAGCGCGTCGCGCCGATGCGGGCCGCGCACCAGACGACGTCGCCGTGCTGTTCGCGCGCGTAGTCGATGAGGTCGCTGAGCACGACGTTGCCCAGTCCTCGGCCGCGGTAGCCGTCGCGCGTCGCCATGCCACGGATGCGCCAACCCGGCCGGCGTTCCGGTGCCCACGGAGGCTCGCCCGGCAGCACGCTCCCGACAGACACGAGCACGTCGTCGAGGTAGACGGCGACGTGGCGCGACAGGGGATGGTCGTCGTCGGGCATGACGCTCGCCTCCGGCGGGCGGCCGGCGCGCAGCACCTCGCCGCGCAGGATGCGCACGACGGAGACGTCGACCACCTGGGCAATCGCGGTGTCGTCGCTCACCTCGACGCCCTCGACGCCGCCTCGGCCGCCACCCCGTCGCCCATGGCGAGGAAGAGCGCAGTTGCATCGTCGACGAGACGCGATCGGCTGATGCGCACCCGACCGGCGAGCCAGTCGATCACGAGTTGGTTGAACCCTCCGACGAGGATGGAGGTGGCGACTCTCCCCAGCTCGGCGTTGGCCTCCCCGTCGGGTCGCCGCTCGGCCGCGTACTCCTCGACGAAGGCGACCACCATCGAGGCCGTCTCGATGCGCCGGCGGTTCAGCGCCTCGTTGCCGAGGCCCTCGACATAGAGGACCCGGCCGCGTCGGCGGTCCTCGTCCACGAAGCAGACCGTGCACTCGACGACCGCACGGACCTGCCCCGCGGGGTCGTCGCCGGCCTTCGCCAGCGCGCTCCACACCGCGGCACCCAACTCGTCCACGACCCGGTCGTAGACCGCCACGGCCAGCTGGTCGAGGTCACCGAAGCTCTCGTAGAAGTAGCGGGGGTTGAGGCGCGCCCGCTCCAGGACCGCCCGGACCGTGGTCGCCGACCAGCCGTCCGTCCCGAGCAGGTCGAACGCCGCATCCATGAGCAGGGTCCGGCGTTCCTGCTGGCGGTCGGCGGCCGAGAGGCCGGTGAAGCGCCGCTGGCGGGGGGCAAGGTCAAGATTTGGCAACGTGTGTTACCTTAACCCACCGGTGGGGAGCGATCGGGTCGTGGTGGCGGGTGGCGGCATTGCCGGGCTCGCGGCAGCCCTCGCACTGGCGCGCAGCGGCCGCGAGGTCCTCGTGCTCGAGCGCGATCACCTGCCCCACGAAGGATCGGCCGAGGAAGCCTTCTCGGGGGAGCGCCCCGGAGCGACCCAGATGCACCAGACCCACGGATTCCTCGCCCGGATCGTGGTCGTGATGCGCGAGCGGTTCCCCGACCTCATGGACGCACTGCTCGACGCCGGCTGCACGACGATGTCGGGGACGGCCGCCCTCGGCGACCCCATGCCGGGCGACGAGGACCTCGCGATCCTCCTCGTGCGAAGGAGCACCTTCGAGTGGGTCCTGCGCCGCGCGGTGGCAGCAGAGGCCGGGGTCGAGCTCCGCAGCACCGCGGGTGTCGCAGGGCTGCTCCAACGCACCGTCCACGGCGCGAGCACCCCGTCGGTGGGCGGCGTGGTCCTGGAGGACCGAACGGAGGTGCACGGCGACTTCGTTGTCGCGGCGACGGGGCGCAGGGGTGACCTCGGGGCGTGGCTCGCACCGCTGGGTGTGGATGTCCCCGAGACGGTCCGCTCGAGCGGCCTCATGTACCTCACGCGCTGGTACCGCTCGAGCGACCCGGTCGCGACGCCGCTCGGGCCAAAGGCCGGGGGTGACCTTGGCTACCTGAAGTTCCTCGTCGTGCCCGGTGACGGCGCCACCGTGTCGGCGACGTTGGCGCTCCCGATCGACGACCGCGACCTGCGCCGCACCCTGTCGGACCCCGAGCGCTTCGACCGGGCGTGCCGGTCGTTGCCCGGCCCCGACGAGTGGTTCGGGGAGCTCGACCTCGAGCCGATCGGCGGCGTGCGTCCGATGGGTGGACTGATCAACCGGCTCCGTACCTTCAGCGACGCCGACGGCGCTCCGAACGTGCTCAACCTCCACGCGGTGGGCGACGCGCACACGTGCACGAATCCGCTGTACGGCCGGGGTTGTTCCCTCGCGTTCGTGCAGTCGGTGCTCCTCGCCGACACGCTGCGCGACCACGACGACCCCGCCGAGCGCGGCGCGGCCTACGAGGCGGCGTGTAGCGAACAGGTCACACCCTGGTACCACCACGCGGTCGCGCTCGACCGCTCGGGATCGGATCCCGAGAGAGGCGAGGCGTTCGACCACGCCTACCAGGATCGCGTCCGCGCGCTCATGGCGGCGAGCCAGAACGACCCGATCGTGGGGCGCGCGATGGGACGGCTGTTCAATTTGCTGTCGTTGCCCAGCGAGCTCGACGCCCACCCCGCCTTCGTCGTCCGCGCCGCTGAGATCATGGGCGACCCCGAGCATTACCCGACGCCGGAGCGACCGGGCCCCTCGCCGCGAGGTGCTGCTCGATTCGCTGGCCGAGCTGGAGGAGGCATCGTGACCCTGGAGCGGACCGAGACCCGGACGGTCGAGCACGGCGGCGTGAACCTCGCCGTGGACGTCGGCGGCGACGGCCCGCTCGTCGTGCTCGCTCATGGCTTCCCCGAGCTCGGCTATTCGTGGCGCCACCAGGTGCCCGCGCTCATCGACGCCGGCTATCGGATCGCAGTGCCCGACGAGCGGGGCTACGGACGCTCGGACCGGCCGGAGGCCATCAGCGCCTACGGCATCGGGCAGCTGACGGGCGACCTCCTGGCGATCCTCGACGACCTGGGCGAGGAACGGGCGGTCATGGTGGGCCACGACTGGGGCGCGATGGTGGTCTGGCAACTGGCGCTCATGGCGCCCGAACGGGTGTCGGGCGTCGTCGGCATGAGCGTGCCGTTTCTGCCCCGCGGGCCCATGCCTCCCATCGACCTCTTGCGGCAGCTGTTCGCCGACGGGTTCTTCTACATGGTCTATTTCCAGGAACCGGGCGTCGCCGACGCCGAGCTCGGCGGGGATCCGGCGCGCACGATGCGGCGGCTCCTAGCCGGTCCCAAGCCCAACGAGATGGCCCCCGAGGAGAGGACCGTGCTGCTGGCCAAGGGCGAGGGCGGGTTCATCGACCGGCTCCCCGAGCCCCGGGGCCCGCTCCCGGACTGGCTCACCCAAGCGGACTTCGATTTCTACGTCGCCGAGTTCACCCGGACCGGGTTCACCGGCGGGCTCAACTGGTACCGCAACCTCAACGCCAACTGGGAGCACACGGCGCAGCTGGCCGACGCGCACATCACCGGGCCCAGCTTGTTCATCACCGGCGATCGCGACCCGGTGGCGGGCTTCGCACCGGTCGAGCCCGGTCTCAAGTTCCTGGACGACCACCGTGGCAACGTGTCGATCGAGGGGGCGGGCCACTGGGTCCAACAGGAGCGCCCCGACGAGGTGAACGCGGCGCTCATCGGATTCGTCAACGAGGTCTCCGAAAGAAAGGCGTGACCATGACGGCACCTCTTCGTTTCGGCGTGTTCTACGCACCGTTCCATCCGCTGGGGCAGAACCCGACGCTCGCCCTCGACTACGACCTCGAGCGCGTGGTCGAGCTCGACAAGCTCGGTTACGACGAGGCGTGGTTCGGCGAGCACCACTCCGGTGGCTACGAGCTGATCGGCTGCCCGGAGATCTTCATTGCTGTCGCGGCCGAGCGGACCAGGCACATCAAGCTCGGCACCGGCGTGGTCTCGCTGCCGTACCACCATCCGTGGCTCGTGGCCGACCGCATGGTGCTGCTCGACCACCTGACCCACGGCCGGATCATGTTCGGCACGGGTCCCGGCGCGCTGCCGAGCGACGCCTTCGTGATGGGGATCGACCCGGTGACCCAGCGGCCGCGGATGGAGGAGTCGCTCGAGGCGATCCTCGCCCTCTTGCGCTCGGAGGAGCCGGTCACCCGCGAGACCGACTGGTTCACCATGAAAGAGGCGCGCCTGCAGATGCGCCCCTATACCCACCCACACTTCGAGGTAGCGGTCGCCGCGATGATCTCGCCGTCTGGCCCCCGGCTCGCCGGCCGCTACGGCGTCTCGCTGCTGTCGTTGTCGATGCAGGTCATCGAGGGGGGGTTCGCGGCGGTCGGACAGGCCTGGGGCGTGGTCGAAGAGCAGGCCGCGTCGGCCGGCACGCCGCCGCCCGACCGGAGCAGCTGGCGGGTCCTCGGGGCGATGCACATCGCCGAGACCCGCGACCAGGCGATCCAGGACTGCACCCACGGCCTCGAGGACTTCTCCAAGTACTTCGGCACCGCCGGCTTCGTGCCCCTCGGCTACAAGGTTGAGTCGACGAGTGACCCGCGCGCCTTCGTCGAGAGCTACGCCGATGGCGGCAACATCGTCATCGGGACCCCCGACGACGCCATTGCCTACATCGACGGCCTGCTCGAGCAGTCGGGGGGCTTCGGGACGTTCCTCATGCTCGGCCACGACTGGGCCGACCACGATGCGACGCTGCGTTCCTACCGCCTGTTCGCGCGCGAGGTCATCCCACACTTCAAGAACAAGCTCGCGGCGCCCACGGACTCCCACGACTGGGCGGCCTCCAAGCGCGACCAGCTGTTCGGCCGGGCCGGCGAGGCGATCATGAACGCCATCTCGAGCCACGTGGAGGAGAAGGCAACCACCTCGAACCCCGGCAACCCCTGATGCGCGCGGTGGCGCTGCGAGACGGGCACTTGATCGTCCGCGACGACGTCCCGGACCCGCAGGCGGCGTTCGGCCAGGTGCTGGTCGAGGTGAAGGCCTGCGGGATCTGCGGCTCGGACCTGCACTTCGCCAAGCAGGGCGCCACGCTCGTCCGCCTCATCCAGTCGATGCGCGGCGCACCCTCCCTCGGGGGCAACGTGGTCGACGTGGGGCGAGACGTCTTCATGGGCCACGAGTTCGCCGCCGAGGTACTGGAGGTCGGCCCCGACACCCAGGGACCCAAGGCCGGCACGCTCGTGACCTCGGTGCCGATCATGGTCACGATGTCGGGGGTCCGGGACCTCGCGTACTCCAACGAGCTCCCCGCCGGCTACGGCGAGCGCATGCTGCTCTCGGCGCCGCTCGTGCTCGAGGTCCCCAACGGGCTCGAGGCGCGCCGGGCCGCCCTCACCGAGCCCATGGCCGTCGGGCTCCACGCCGTGAATCGCTCGGCGATCGCCCCGGGGGAGGGCGCGATCGTCCTCGGAGCAGGTCCCGTCGGCATCGCGGTCGTCGCCGCGCTCGGGCGCAAGGGCATCGAGCCCATCGTCGCCTCGGACTTCTCCTCGATGCGCCGCTCGCTCGCCACGCAGATGGGCGCCCACCACGTCGTCGACCCGTCGTCGGCCGACGTCTTCGACGCCTGGGCCGAGCACGGGGGCGGCCGCCCGCCGGTCATCTTCGAGGCCGTGGGAGCCCCCGGTCTCATCGACTCGGCCCTACGGGCGGCGCCGCCCAAGGCCCGCATCGTGGTGGTCGGCGTGTGCATGGGCGACGACCAGATGACGCCCTTCTGGGGGGTCGCGAAGGAGCTCTCGATCCACTTCTCCTTCGGCTACGAGCTCGATGAGTTCTCCGATACCCTGCGCGCCATCGCCGAGGGCGAGATCGACGTCGAGCCGGTGATCACGGGCGAGGTCGGCCTCGATGGCGTGGCCCAGGCGTTCGAGGACTTGGGGAACCCCGAACGCCACTGCAAGATCCTCGTCACCGCCTGAAGGAGGCCCGGACATGAGCAAGGCACTGGTGTTGAGCGGTGGGGGGTCGGTGGGCATCGCCTGGCAGACCGGGCTCTCCGCCGGATTGAAGCGCAAGGGCGTGGACATCGCAGCGGCCGACTTCATCGTGGGGACGTCGGCCGGCTCGGCGGTCGGCGCGCAGCTCGCACTCGGGCGAGACATGGAGGCGCAGGTCGACCGCTACGGCGAGTCGACCGAGCGCACCGGCAACGACCCAACCTCGACCGGCGCGGCGGACTCCGGGATGGCCCAGCGCATGGCCAAGTTCATGGAGATCATGATGGCCGGAGCGGACCAGGAGCCCGAGGAGCGCCGCAAGGCCATCGGGCAGTTCGCGCTCGAGGCCGACGCCATGGACGCCGAGCAGTTCGTCGGCGTCTTCCGCTACCTGGCCGGTGAGGAGTGGCCCGAGCCGTTCTCGTGCACGGCGGTCGACGCGCAGTCCGGCGAGTTCAAGGTCTGGAACAAGGCCGCCGGGGTTGAGCTCGACCGGGCGGTGGCCTCGAGTTGCTGCGTGCCCGGGCTGTTCTCGCCGATCACGATCGGCGGTCGCCGCTACATGGACGGCGGGATGCGGTCGGGAGCGAACGCCGACCTGGCAGTCGGGCACGACACCGTGCTCATCGTGACCCTCATGACCGCCCAACGCATGCCGGCCGGTGACCCGAGGCTCGCCCGCATGGTGGAGACGGCCGAAGCCGAGCGCAGGGCCCTGACCGACTCGGGCGCGCGAGTCGAGGTCGTCGGACCCGACGCCGGCGCTGGGGCAGCCATGGGCATGAACCTGATGGACGCCTCGATCGCGCCCAAGGCTGCGATCGAGGGGGTCCGCCAGGGCGAGGAGATGGCCGAGCAGCTCGCCGGCTTCTGGTCTTGAGCCACCCCGCCGGAGGGGCCTAGCCCGAGACCGACCCGTCGGTCCCCGGGCTCGACGAGCTGCCGCCGCAGGTGGTCGAGGCCGATGAAGCTCCGTCGCTCGCCGCGCACGGACTCGAGGGTCCGCCGGCGGGTGGTCCGATCTGGGTGAGCGGCTGGGTTGTGGTCCCGCTGGCGGTCGTGACCTGCGCGCTTGTCACGTCCTGGTCGCCCGGCCACCACGCGAGCACCCAGCCGTCCTCGATCGAGGTCTGGACGCTCGAGCCGTCGCTCAGCTCCAGCGTCACCGCGCTGACGTCGGCATCGACCTGTCCGTCGACCAGCGTGTAGGGGCCATCGGTCGAGGAGTCGAGGTGGGAGACCTCGACGTGGTTGACGTCGCCGCCGCTCAGGAGCTGGATCCCCACCACCGAGCGTCCACCGAGGGCACCGGACGACTGGCCAACCGAGTTGCCCGACACCGACGCCATCCCGGCACTCGAAGTGTTGCGGTTGATCAACGTGAAGTCCGGGCCGGTGAAGCAGGTCGCGTAAGCGGTGCCCTGGTCGTAGAGGACGACGGTGAATGGTCCGCGCACGTCGGTCACGACTGGTTGCCAGGACGCGCTCTGGACGCCGGACATCGATGGCGCGTTGGTCAGGCTGCTCTGGCAGCTGTCCGCGGTGGCCGTCGACTGTGCGGTCGACGGCGTGGTCGGCGTGGCGGTCCACCCGGCGAACGCCGGTTGTGCGCCACCCACCAGCACCACTGCGGCGATGGCGCCCGCGGTCGCACCAGACGCGAGGCCCCCGATGGTCAGTAGCGGCGACAGGCGGCGGCTGCGCACCCGGTAGTTGGAGGACCGCAACCGGTCGAGTGAGGCGGAGAGGTCGAGGGTTTGCGCGCGCGAATTGAGCGTGTCGCGGCAGGTCGGTCTCGAGGTCGATGCTCATGGAGTTGGGCTCCGTTCTGTTTCGGGCCGTCGGACCGGCGGCCCGTCGGCGTCGTGCTCTTCTTCTCGCGAGATCGTTTGGCGCAAACGCTCGAGCGCGCGCGAGGTGGTGCTCTTCACGGTCCCGACCGAGCAGCCGAGGAGGGCGGCGACCTCGGGCTCGCTCAGGTCCTCGAAGTAGCGGAGGACGACCGCAGCCCGCTGGCGCGTGGTCAGCGCGCCCAGGGCGGCGAGCAGCTGCGACTGGTTGTCGACGGCGCCGAGGAGCTGAGCGGAGGCGTCGTCGGGGCGCCATTCTGCCGACAGCCCGGATCCCGCCAGCTCGGAGCGGCGCCGCTGCCGCCGGGGCGCATCGTCGAGGGAGAGGTTGACGAGGACCCGCCTTGCGTAGGCCGCCGGGTACTCCATGGAACGGACCCTGGGCCAGCGCCGGGCCACTCGGATCAGGCACTCCTGGACGAGGTCCTCGGCGTCGCGCTCGTCCCAGGTCAAGAGGAAGGCGGTCCGGAGCAGGCTCGCCGCGGCGCCACCGATGAAGCGGTCGAATGCCTCTTCGGCATCGGTTCTCCGGCTCAATCCAGGGCCGCGCGGCACGGGCGTACCTCCATCACCTTCCTAACCCCCTGGGACCCCGGGATGGTTGTCTCGCCCCTGAATTCGCCGGCCGAAGGTGCCCTCCCTCATCTGAGGCGTGAGACCCAGACGGTAAGGTTGGCCATGGTGTCGCAGTTCGATGCGTCGGCTGGACTGAGAACGCCGTCGGGGGCCCGGTCGCTCACGCCGGGCGTGACGGGAGCCGGAGGGCAATCGAGTGGCTGAGATCGAGATCGGCATTTTCAAGTCGGGACGGCAGGCCTACGGGTTCGACGACATCGCGATCGTCCCCAGCCGCCGGACCCGGGACCCCGAGGACGTCGACATCTCCTGGGAGATCGACGCCTACCGCTTCGGGTTGCCCCTCCTCGGCGCGGCCATGGATGGCGTCACCTCGCCGGCGACCGCCATCGAGCTCGGGCAACTGGGCGGCCTCGGCGTCTTGAACCTGGAGGGCCTCTGGACCCGCTACGAGGACCCGACCGCGCTCTTCGACGAGATCCGCGAGCTCGACGACGAGAAGGCCACCCCCCGGATGCAGCAGATGTACATGGAGCCGATCAAGCACGAGCTCGTCACCGAGCGGATCCGCCAGATCAAGGCGGCGGGTGTGACCGCGGCGGCTTCGGTCACCCCGCAGCGCACGCTCGACCTGGCCGACGCGGTGCTGAAGGCCGAGCTCGACCTGCTCGTGATCCAGGGGACCGTGGTCTCGGCCGAGCACGTGTCGAAGACCGTCGAGCCGCTCAACCTGAAGAAGTTCATCCGCGAGTTCGACCTGCCGGTCATCGTCGGGGGCTGCGCCTCGTACCAGGCCGGCCTTCACCTCATGCGGACCGGCGCGGTCGGTGTCCTCGTCGGCGTCGGCCCCGGCAACGCGTGCACGACTCGAGGTGTCCTCGGCATCGGCGTCCCGCAGGCGACCGCCATCGCGGACGTCGCCGGCGCGCGCATGCGTCACCTGGACGAGACCGGTGTCTACGTGCACGTGATCGCGGACGGCGGCATGAGCAAGGGTGGTGACATCGCAAAAGCCATCGCCTGCGGCGCCGACTCGGTGATGCTCGGGTCGCCCCTGTCCTCGGCGTTCGAGGCGCCGGCGCGTGGCTTCCATTGGGGCATGGCGACGTTCCACCCCACGCTCCCGCGCGGTGCCCGGGTCCGCACCGGGGTGCGCGGTTCGATCCGCGAGATCCTCCTCGGCCCGGCGCACGAGAACGACGGGCGAATGAACCTGTTCGGCGCCCTGAAGACCGCCATGGCGACCTGTGGCTACGAAACGCTGAAGGAGTTCCAGAAGGCCGAGGTCATGATCGCCCCGTCCCTGCAGACCGAGGGCAAGCAGCTCCAGCGGTCCCAGGGCGTCGGCATGGGCCATTGAACCCGGTCGACGACGCCGTCGTCGTCGTCGACTTCGGTGCGCAGTACTCCAGGCTGATCGCCCGCCGAGTGCGGGAGGCCCACGTCTTCTCGGTGATCGTCCCCTCGACGATCACCGCGTCCGAGCTCGCGGCGCGCCGGCCCAAGGGCATCATCCTCTCGGGAGGTCCCAAGTCGGTCTACGAGGTGCCCGCCCCGACCCTCGACCCCGAGGTCTACGACCTCGGCATCCCGATTCTCGGCATCTGCTACGGCGCCCAGTTGGTGGCGCTCCAGCTCGGCGGGAAGGTCGAGCGCACCGGACGGGGGGAGTACGGGCGGGCCGGGCTCAGCCTCGTCGGCTCCTCCCCCCTGTTCTTCGACTGGCCCGCCGAGTCCGAGGTTTGGATGAGCCATGGCGACGCCATGACCGAGGCGCCGCCCGGCTTCGACCTGCTGGCCCGGAGCGACGGCTCCCCGGTGGCGGCCTTCGGCGATTCTGACCGCCGGATCTTCGGCGTGCAGTTCCACCCCGAGGTGGTCCATACGGCGCGGGGTTCGGAGTTCATCGCCCGGTTCGCCCACGAGGTGTGCGGCGTCCCCGCGTCGTGGACGCATGTGTCGATCATCGAGACAGCCGTGGAGGCCGTGCGCGCCCAGGTCGGATCCGACCGGGTGCTGTGCGCGCTCTCCGGTGGGGTCGACTCCGCCGTGGCGGCCGCGCTGGTGCACAAGGCGATCGGCGAACAGCTGACGTGCGTCTTCGTCGACACCGGCCTCATGCGGGCGGGGGAGGGGGAGCAGGTCGAGGAGACCTTCCGGCGCCAGTTCCACATCGACCTCGTGCACGTGAAGGCAGCCGACCGGTTCTTCGAGGCCTTGGCCGGGATCCTCGACCCGGAGGAGAAGCGCAAGCGGATCGGCGAGCTGTTCATCCGGATCTTCGAGGAGGTCGCGGTCGAGCTCGGCGCCGGCGACGAGGGCCCGCGATTCTTGGTCCAGGGCACCTTGTACCCCGACGTCATCGAGTCCGGCACCGGGGACGCCGCGAGCATCAAGTCGCACCACAACGTGGGCGGGCTCCCCGACGACCTGAAATTCGAGCTGGTCGAGCCGCTCCGGCTCTTGTTCAAGGACGAGGTGCGGGCCATCGGCGAGGAGCTCGGCCTGCCGGCCGAGATCGTGTGGCGCCACCCGTTCCCCGGACCCGGTCTCGCGGTGCGGATCACCGGGGAGGTGACCCGCGAGCGGGTGGAGATCGTGCGCGCCGCCGACACCGTCGTCGTCGACGAGGTCCGCCGGGCCGGCCTGTACGGCGAGCTCTGGCAGGCCTTCGCCGTGCTCCCGGCCACGCGCACGGTCGGTGTCATGGGCGACGGCCGCACGTACGCGTACCCGATCGTGATCCGAGCGGTGACCAGTGACGACGCGATGACCGCGGACTGGGCCCGCCTTCCCTACGACCTCGTCGAGCGCATCGCCTCGCGGATCATCGGGGAGGTCGAGGGGGTCAACCGGGTGGCGCTCGACGTGACGTCGAAGCCGCCCGGCACCATCGAGTGGGAGTGAGCGGGCCGGCGGGCAACGGCGACACCCGGCTGTTCTCGATCGACCAGGTCGACATCGGCCCGGACGCGCCGGGTCCCCACGGCGAGGCCGACGAGGCGACGACCGTCGATGATGCCCACGAGCCGCCGCCGCCGCCGCCCCACCTGCCCCCAGAGGAACCGCCCGGTCCCGACCCCGGCGCGCCGGCGACCGGGTGGCGCCCGCCCAGCCCCGAGGAGCTGCTCGAGGGCCTGAACCCGCCCCGAGCGCGAGGCCGTGGCCCACCGGGGCGGCCCCCTGTTGGTGGTGGCGGGCGCTGGCTCGGGCAAGACCCGGGTGCTCACCCGGCGCATCGCCCACCTGCTGGCCACCGACGAGGCGGCCCCCTGGGAGATCCTGGCCATCACCTTCACCAACAAGGCCGCCGACGAGATGCGCCGGCGCGTCGTCGAGCTGGTGGGCACGCGGGCCGAGCGCATGTGGGTGTCCACGTTCCACTCGGCGTGCTTGCGGATGCTGCGCAGCCACGCGTCGATCCTCGGCTACCAACCCTCGTTCACCGTCTACGACGAGCTCGACTCGCGCCGGCTCATCGAACTGATCGAGTCCGAGCTGGGTCTCGACACCAAGCGGCTCCCGCCGCGCTCGGTCTCCGGGGTCATCTCCCAAGCCAAGGCCGAGCTCATCGACTTCGAGACGTTCCGGGAGAACGCCCGCGGCGATCCCTTCGCGACCCGGATCGCCGAGGTCTACCGCCAGTACCAGCAGCGGCTCCTCGCGGCGAACGCGATGGACTTCGACGACCTCTTGATGGTGGCGGTCAACCTGCTCGAGGCGTCCGACGTGGTGCGGCAGGGCTACCAGGAGCGGTTCAAGCACATCCTCGTCGACGAGTACCAGGACACCAACCGGGCCCAGAACCGGCTGGTGATCCTGCTCGGCGCGGTGCACGGCAACGTGTGCGTGGTGGGGGACTCCGACCAGTCGGTCTACCGCTGGCGGGGCGCCGACATCGCCAACATCTTGCAGTTCGAGCAGGCGTTCGAGCACGCGACGACGATCCTTCTGGAACAGAACTACCGCTCCACCCAGCGCGTGCTCGACGCGGCGAACGCGATCATCTCGAACAACCAGGCGCGCCGTCCGAAGAACCTCTTCACCGAGGGCGAGGAGGGACCGCCGATCGCGCGCTACCGGGCCGAGGACGAGCACGACGAGGCGTCCTTCGTCGCGGCCGAGGTGGCCCGACTCCACGACCGCGAGAAGCTCAGCTACGCCGAGATGGCGATCTTCTATCGGACCAACGCCCAGAGCCGGGTGTTCGAGGAGGAGCTCATCCGTCGCGAGGTCCCCTACAAGGTGGTGGGGGGCACCCGCTTCTACGACCGGCGCGAGGTGAAGGACATGCTCGCCTACGTTCGGGTGCTCGGGAACCCGAGCGACGAGATCTCGGCCCGACGCATCCTGAACGTCCCCAAACGCGGCATCGGGGACATGTCGGTGGTGCGGCTGGTCGCGTGGGCCAAGGACCACGGCCGCTCGATCCCCGAGGCCCTCGACCACGCCGAGGAGGTGGGGCTCACCGGCAAGGCCCTGAAGGGCGCGGCGTTGCTCTCCGAGCTGCTCGCCGAGCTCTCCGCGCTGGCCGGGACCCTCGCGCCCGGCGACCTGGTCGAGTCGGTGGCCATCTCGACCGGGTATGTCGCCGAGCTGGAGGCCGAGCACAGCCACGAGGCCGACGGCCGGATCGAGAACATCTACGAGCTGGCCGGCGTGGCCGCCGAGTACGAGGACCTCTCCGAGTTCCTGGAGACCGTGGCCCTCGTGGCCGACTCCGACGAGATCGACGGCGACGGCACCCGGGTGAACCTGATGACCATGCACACCGCCAAGGGCCTCGAGTTCCAGGCGGTCTTTCTCACCGGGTTGGAGGAGGGGATCTTCCCCCACATGCGCACCCTGGCCGAGCCGCTCGAGCTCGAGGAGGAGCGCCGGCTCTGCTACGTGGGCGTCACCCGGGCCCGGGAGCGCCTGTACCTTTCGCACGCCTGGCGGCGGACCCTGTGGGGTTCGACGTCGCACAACATCCCCTCGCGTTTTTCTCTCCGAGGTCCCCGCCGAGCTGGTCTACGACGTGGGGGTGGTGGGCGGCGGCCGGGCGAGCCCCGGGCTCCCGCATGCGCCCCGCCGGCGCCAGACGACCGGAGCCGAGACCCTCGGGCTGGTGCCCGGGGACAAGGTCGTTCACGACCGCTGGGGGGATGGGATCGTGGTCTCGGCGAGCGGCCAGGGGGACGGGGCGCAGGCCGAGGTCCGGTTCGACTCGGTGGGGTCGAAGAAGCTGCTGCTCTCGGCGGCGCCCCTCCGCCGGGTCTGATCTCGCCTGGCCAGCCCCCCGGGGGGCGGACCTATCATCGTGCTTCCATGAAACGTCCCTACCGGTGGTGGTGGCGAAGCCGGGGCTGGACGGTCACGACCGGGGCGCCAAGGTGATCGCGCGGGCGCTGCGGGACAGCGGATTCGAGGTCGTCTACACCGGCCTGCACCAGACGCCCGAGCAGGTGGTGAGCGCGGTGGTCCAGGAGGACGCCGATGCCGTCGGGCTCTCGATGCTCTCGGGCGCGCACCTCTCGCTCGTGCCCAAGGTGGTCGAGGCGCTGGCCCAGGCCGGAAGGAGCGACGTCCTCCTCATCGTGGGGGGGACGATCCCCGATGACGACATTCCCAAGCTGAAGGAGCAGGGCGTGGCGGCCGTCTTCACGCCCGGGGCGCCGCTCGGCTCGATCGGGGAGTGGCTCGGCCAGGCGCTGGACCAGCGCGAGGAGGCGCTCGGCGTCTGAGAACCGCCCCGGCGCCCGCCGGGCCCAACCCCCCCTTCGCCACCCCCGACCCGCAGGCCCGCCCCGGCGCGCCCGTGCGGGCCTGAACCCCCCAACACAGCAGAGGACAACGTGGATCTCTACGAGTACCAGGGCAAGCAGTACTTTGCCCGATTCGGCATACCGACCTCGCTCGGCGGCATCGCCGACACCGCCGAGGAGGCGGTGAAGCAGGCCGAGGCGGCCGGCTACCCGGTCGTCGTCAAGGCGCAGGTGAAGGTCGGCGGCCGCGGCAAGGCCGGCGGCATCAAGCTCGCGAACGACCCAAGCGAGGTGCACAAGGCCGCTGAGGCGATCCTCGGCATGGACATCGGTGGCCACACCGTGCACCGGGTGTGGGTCGAACACGCGTCGGACATCGCCAAGGAGTACTACGCGAGCTTCACGCTCGACCGCCCGGCCAAGCTGCACCTGGGCATGCTCTCGGCCGAGGGTGGCATCGAGATCGAGGAGGTCGCGGCCATCCACCCCGAGGCCATCGCCAAGCTGCACATCAACCCGTGCGACGGGCTCGACGAGGACACCGCGCGGCGCTGGGTCGACGAGGCGGGACTCGACGAGGAGGCGAGAGAAGAAGCGGCGCGTCTGCTCGTGCGCCTCTACCACTGCTACGTCGAGGGCGACTGCGACCTGGCCGAGATCAACCCGCTGATCCTCACGACCGAGGGCCATGTGCACGCCCTGGACGCCAAGGTGACCCTGGACGACAACGCCGCCTTCCGGCACCCCGAGTGGGAGGAGCTTGCCGGGACAGACACAGAAGACCCCCGGGAGAAGATGGCTAAGGAGAAGGGCCTCAACTACATCGGGCTCGAGGGCACCGTCGGCATCATCGCCAATGGGGCGGGGCTCGCTATGAGCACGCTGGACGTGGTGAACCAGGTGGGCGGGCGGGCCGCCAACTTCTTGGACATCGGTGGCGGGGCCAACGCGGCGGTGATGACCGCCGCGGTCGAGGTCATCAACGTGGATCCCAGCGTGAAGGCGATCCTGGTCAACATCTTCGGCGGGATCACCCGGGTCGACGACGTGGCTAACGGGGTCATCGCCGCGCTGTCCAACGTCGAGATCCGCTCGCCGATCGTGCTCCGACTCGACGGCACCAACGCCGAGGCCGGCCGGGAGCTCCTCGCGCCGCACCTGTCGGATCGAGTCGTGGCCGAACCCACGATGCTGGCCGCCGCCCGCCGCGCCGTCGAGCTGGCCCGATAGTCGAGGGAGAGAGAACGTGAGCATCTTCGTCGACGAGACGACCACGGTCGTGGTGCAGGGCCTAACCGGCGGCCAGGGCCGCTTCCACGGTCTGCGCAACCGCGACTACGGCACCAAGGTGGTGGCCGGGGTCACCCCGGGCAAGGGCGGCACCGACGTGGAGGGCATCCCCGTGTACGACACCGTGGCCGAGGCGGTCGACGCGACCGGCGCGACGGCGTCCTTCGTGGTGGTGCCGCCGCGGTTTGCATGCGACGCGATCCTGGAGGCCGCGGCGGCCGGGATCACCTTCATCGTCTGCATCACCGAGTTCATCCCGGCCCAGGACGAGGCCCTGACCTACAACCGTCTGGTTCGCGAGCATCCGGGCACCCGTCTGCTCGGCCCCAACTGTCCGGGGATCATCTCGCCGGGCAAGACCAACATCGGGATCACCTCGGGCGACATCGCCCTGGCCGGTGGCCCGGTCGGGATCGTGAGCCGCTCGGGGACCCTCACCTACCAGGCCCTCCACGAGCTGTCCCAGCAGGGTGTGGGCCAGACCACCTGTGTGGGCATCGGCGGCGACCCGGTGCCCGGCACCAACTTCATCGACTGCCTCGAGGCCTTCCAGGCCGACCCCGACACCAAGGCCGTCATGATGATCGGTGAGATCGGGGGCTCCGAGGAGGAGCGCGCCGCCGAGTTTATCGGCGGGTACATGGACAAGCCGGTGGTCGCCTACATCGCCGGGGTGACCGCGCCGCCGGGCCGCAAGATGGGCCACGCCGGCGCCATCATCTCGGGCTCGCAGGGGACGGCTCAGGCCAAGATCGAGGCCCTGGCCGCGGTGGGGGTGACCGTCGCGTCGAACCCGACCGAGGCCGGCGAGATGACCGTCGAGATCGTGAGGGGTCTGGGGTAGCAGTCACTCCGGGGGAGAAGGCAAGGGCCCCGACACGCAGCGGCAAGAAAGACGAGTGAGTTCTACCGTTGCTGCATCGATCGCACCATCCCCAAGAGAGGACATGAACATGCCAGCACCAGAGATCAGCTTCGGCGCCGACATCAAGCCGCTCTTCCGGGAGAAGGACCGCGATTCGATGCGCGGCGCGTTCGATCTGTGGTCCCACGCCGATGTCCAGACCCACGCGGCCGCCATCGCCGAGCGCCTCAAGAATGGCTCCATGCCGTGCGACGGTGCGTGGCCCCCGGAGCGGGTCGAGTTGTTCGAACGCTGGGTCGAGCAAGGCAAGCCGGAGTAGGGAACCGTGGCTGGTCGCTCCCGGGCGCCCGCCCCCACCCCCGCTCCCGGCCCTGCGCCCGCTGGCTGGCTGGTCCCACCCATGAGCGGATGAGTTCGCCCCCCTCTTGCGGTCCGTCCCCGTTTGCGGGTGGGCCGGCCGGGTGTCCGCCAGGGTGCGTGCGCGGGGGTTGCTGCCGCCGCGTGTCGAGGCCCTTGCTTTCCCCAGTCGCTGCGGGGGGCTGTTCGGGGCCCTGGGGCCGGCCCTGTACCGTGGGCGCGTGCGCGTCGCCGTGCTCGTGTCAGGCACCGGGACGATCCTCGACGCGATGCTCCAGCGCGACGTGCCCGTCTCGCTCGTCCTCTCGGACCGGCCCTGCGGCGCGCTGGACGTCGCCGCCCGGCGCGGCACGCCGGTTTGCCTGGTGGACCGCCGGGAGTTCGGCGGTTTCGGCGGGTCGTTCGACCGCCACGCCTACACGGTCGCGGTCACCGACGCGCTGCGCGACGCCGACATCGACCTGGTCGCGATGGCCGGGTTCGGGACCGTGCTCGACCAGCCGGTGCACGACGCGTATCCGGGCCGCATCCTCAACACCCACCCGGCCCTCCTGCCGGCGTTCCCCGGCTGGCACGCGGTCGAGGCCGCGTTGGAGGCGGGGGTGAAGGTGACCGGCTGCACCGTGCACCTGGCGACCCTCGAGATGGACGCCGGGCCGATCCTCGCCCAGGAGTCCGTCGCCATCGAGGACGACGACACGGTCGAGTCGTTGCACGAGCGGATCAAGGCGGTCGAGCGGCGGCTCTACCCCGACACGGTGCTCACGATGCTGGCCGGGCTGGCGACGAGCGGGCGGGAGGAACGATGAGGGCCCTCATCTCGGTCTACGACAAGGAGGGCCTGACCGACCTGGCCCGCGGACTCGTCGACCTCGGATGGGAGCTGCTCGCGAGCGGGAACACCGCCGCCGCGTTGAGCGAGGCGCAGATCGCGCACCGCGCGGTGAGCGACGTCACCGGGTCGCCGGAGATCCTCTCGGGACGGGTGAAGACGCTCCACCCGGCCATCCACGGTGGGATCCTTGCCGACCGCTCGGTGCCCGAGCACATGGCCCAGCTGCGCGAGCAGGGCATCGAGCCCATCGACCTCGTCGTGTGCAACCTGTACCCGTTCGGGAAGGACCCCTCGGTCGAGCTCATCGACGTGGGCGGCCCGACCATGGTCCGCGCCGCGGCCAAGAACTTCGCCCACGTCGGCGTCGTCGTGTTGCCTTCCGACTACCCGGCCCTGCTCGACGAGTTGCGGCGCGACGGCACGTTGTCGGCGCAAACCAAGCGTCGTCTGGCCCGCGCCGCCTTCGCCCACACCGCGGCGTACGACGCCGCCATCGTGCGCTGGCTCGACGAGGGCGAGCTCTTCCCCTCGACCCTGCATGTGACCCTCGAGCTCGCCGAGGTGCTGCGGTACGGCGAGAACCCCCACCAGCACGGCGCCCGCTACCGCGTGGCGGGGGAGCCCACGTGGTGGGACGAGGCCGAGCAGCTGGCCGGCACCGCCCTCAGCTATCTCAACCTGTTCGACACCGATGCGGCGTGGCGCCTCGTCCACGAGCTCGCCGCCGACTCGCAGATGGCCTCGGTCGCCATCATCAAGCACGCCAACCCGTGCGGTGCGGCCGTGGCCACCGACCTGGTCGATGCCTATCAGCGGGCGCTCGAGGCTGACCCGACCTCGGCGTTCGGCGGGATCGTGGCCGTCGCGGGCACCATCGAGCTGCCCCTCGCCGAGGCGATCGCGGGCGGTCCCCAGGCTGACGTCATCGTGGCCCGCGCCTTCACCCCGGACGCGAAGGATCGCCTGGTGGCCCGGCGAAGGTCCACCAGGCTGCTCGCCGCGCCGGCGCCCGAGGTGCCCGGTACCCAGGTGCGCAGCATCGGCGGTTCGGCCTTGGTCCAGGAGGGTGACCGCCTGGTGGCCGCCCGGACCGATTGGCAGGTGGTCTCCCGGGCCCAGCCGAGTGAGGAGCAGTGGCTCGACCTCGTGCTGGCATGGCGGGTCTGCGCGAGGACCCAGTCCAACGCGGTCGTCGTCGTGACCGATGGCCAGGCCGTCGGGGTGGGGGCGGGCCAGCCATCGCGGGTGGGCGCCGCCGAGCTCGCGGTGGCCAAGGCGGGGGACCGGGCCAAGGGGGGCGCCGGTGCCAGCGACGCGTTCTTCCCGTTCCCTGATGGCCTGGAGGTTCTGGCGACGGCGGGGGTCGGCGCCGTCGTCCATCCCGGTGGTTCTATCGGGGATGCAGCGGTCATCGAGGCGGCCGACAATGCTGGGATCGTGCTCGTGGCGACCGGCGAGAGGCACTTCCGCCACTGAGCCACAGACCGAGGAGGCACCGATGACGGCGATCATCTTGGACGGCGAAGCCGTCGCGGCGCGGATCCGCACCGAGGTCGCCGAGCGGACGGCCAAGCTCGCCGCCGAAGGTCGCCGCGTCGGTCTCGGCACGATCCTCGTCGGCGACGACGTGCCGAGTGCGCGCTACGTCGCCATGAAGCACGAGGACTGCGCCGAGGTCGGGATCGAGTCCTTCCACGAGCACCTGCCGGCGACCGCGACCCAGAGCGACGTCGAAGAGGCGGTGGCCCGTTTCAACGCCAACCCGGAGATTCACGCGTTCTTGGTGCAGGTGCCCCTGCCGGCAGGCCTCGACGAGGAACGGGCCCTGCTCGCGGTGGACCCGGACAAGGACGTCGACGGGCTGCAACCGGTCAACCTCGGGCGCCTCGTGATGGGGGCGCCGGGCCCGCTGCCCTGCACGCCCAACGGGATCCTGGAGCTCCTCCACGCGTACGACGTGCCCGTTGAGGGGCGCCACGTCGTGGTCATCGGCCGGGGGCTCACCATCGGCCGGCCGCTCGCGCTGCTGCTCGCGCTCAAGCGACCCGGCTGCAACGCCGCAGTGACCGTGGTGCACACCGGCGTCCCTGATCTGGTCGCTTACGTCCGTCGTGGCGACATCGTGGTGGCGGCCGCCGGCTCGGCGGGCCTGGTGACCGCGGAGATGGTCAAGCCCGGCGCCGCGGTGGTGGGTGCGGGCACCAGCTGGTCGGGGCGCAAGCTGCTCTCCGACGTGGACCCAGGGGTCGCCGAGGTCGCCGGATGGATCACGCCGCGCATCGGCGGGGTCGGCCCGATGACCCGGGCCATGCTGCTGCGCAACGCGTTGGCGGCCGCCGAGCGCGCCTGAGGGCTACCCCTCCCGCTCGGGCGGAGCTCCCGGCCCGCGGCGCCGACCCCGGCCCGCCTCGCGCATCTGTTGGTGCAGCTCCTTGTGGATTTGCTGTTTGAACTCCCGGGCGAAGTCGCGCTGGGCTTGGCGCATGCGGACCTGCTCCTCGCGATAGGCGCGTTTCCACTCGTCCTTCTGGCCGGCCATGTCGTGCTTCCAGCGTTCGGTCTCGGCGAGGAAGTCGGCGAGGGCCGGGAGTCCGACCTCACCCTCTGGCCTGGTCTTGCCCTCCCGCTGCATCTGCTCCCAGGCGGTCCTGGCCTGGCGCACGGCGGCGAGGATCTGGCGCCCGGCGACGGCCGCGGCGTCCGCCGCGGTCTTGAGCTGTTGGCGGGTCGGACGACCATCGGCCGCGGGTCCGAACCACCACAGGCCGGACTCGACCACGCGGGCGGCCCGCTTGACCTCCTCGAGGACCGTCTCCTCGGTCTCCGCCGCGCTGTGCCCCTCGACGGCGCTGCGGAGCAGCCCGTCGGACTGGATGCGCCACAGCGCGATCAGTGCGGACGCCGCGATGCGGGGCTCGGGCTGGTCGGGGCTGACCCCGGTCCGCTGGGCCAGAGCCTCGGCCGCCGTCTCCTCGAGGCGGTCCAGCATGTCGCGCATGGCGGTCCGCAGCGAGGGGGTCGTCTCGATCAGCTCGAAGAAGCGTCGGTGGTACTCCCGCGACTCGTTCTCCCAGCCGGCGAGCATCTCGCGCCGGCCGGTGGCGAGCGCCTCGAGGGCCCCGTCGACCGGCGAAGCGGCGGTGGCGCCCGGCCCGAGCGTCCGCCAGATCTCGGCCGCCAGCTCCGGCTCGCGGTCGAGGAGCAGGGACTCCTTGGTCGGGAAGTAGTTGTAGACGGTCTTCTCCGAGACCCCGCAGGCCTCGGCGACCTCGGCCACCTTCACGTCGTCGAATCCCCGCTCCATGAACAGCTCGGTGGCGGTATTGCTGATCAGGCTGCGTGTGAGCCGCTTCTTGCGCTCCCGAAGCCCCTCGGTCCAGTCCGAGGCGGGCGGTGGGCCCCCCGATGAGTCCGGGGTCTCGGTGCCGTCTGCATCCACGGGAAGAATCATACAGTCCCACGAATCTTCTAGTTGCTAAATTTTTCTAGCCACTATAAGTTTATCGGAAAGACACCCGAGTCGGGAGGGAGCCGATGTCCGGACGAGAGCTTGCCGTGACGACCGAGGGGCTGACCAAGCGGTTCGGCGATCTGGTCGCCGTCGACCACTTCGACTTCGAGGTCCGCACCGGCACCGTGGCCTCGTTGCTCGGTCCGAACGGGGCGGGCAAGACGACGGTGGTGCGGATGCTTGCCACCCTGGCCCGACCGACGAGCGGGTCGGCGCAGGTGTACGGGCACGACGTGGTGGCCGAGCCCGACGCCGTCCGCAGCGCGATCGCCCTGACCGGCCAGTTCGCGGCTCTCGAGCCCAACCTGACCGCCCGCGAGAACCTGGTGCTGGCGGCCCGGCTCCGCGGTCACGGCCGGGCCGCCGCGGTCCGGATCGTCGACGGGCTCATCGATCGCTTCGACATCGGCGAGTTCGCCGGCACCCCGATCAAGTCGGTCTCCGGCGGCCAGCGGCGCCGGGCCGACCTCGCGGCGACCCTGGTGGCCCAGCCCCGCCTGCTGGTCCTCGACGAGCCGACCACCGGGCTCGACCCGCGGAGCCGTCAGGCGGTGTGGTCGACGGTGCGCGAGCTCGTGTCCCGGGGGGTCACGGTCCTGCTCACCACCCAGTACCTGGAGGAGGCCGATGAGCTGGCCGACCAGGTCGTGGTGATGGACCACGGCCGGGCGGTCGCGACCGGGACCCCGGCCGAGCTGAAGGCCCAGATCGGCGACCAGCGGGTCGACGTCGTGGCGGCCGACGAGGTCGGGTTCGCCCGGCTCGTCCCCGCCCTCCAGGTCCGCTTCGACTGCCGGATCGACGCCGAGCGACGGACCATCTCGGTGCCGGCCCCCGGCGAGACCGCCGACCTGCTCACGGTCAGCGAGGTGGTCGTCGCCACCGGCGTCGTCGTGGAGGAGGTCTCGCTGCACCGCCCGACTCTGGACGACACGTTCCTCGCCCTGACCGGCGATCCACGAGAGGAGGACTCCATGAGGGAGCTCGCAATGGAGGTGTCGGCATGAGCGCCGTAGCCGCAATCAACATCGGGACCTTCGAGCCGCTTCCGGCGCGCCCGTCGAGCACGGTGCGGTTCCTCCGGGAGACGGCGCTGTTGGTGGGACGGAGTCTGCGCGCCATCCCCCGGGTTCCCGAGCGACTGAGCGACGTGACCATCCAGCCCATCATGTTCACGCTGCTGTTCCTCTACGTCTTCGGCTCGGCCATCCATATCCCGGGCGTCCGCTATCAGGACTATCTGTTGCCGGGGTTGCTCGGGCAGAGCCTGGCGTTCGGGGTGATCGGGGCCGGGACGGCGACGGTCACCGACTTCACCTCGGGGGTCATCGACCGGTTCCGGTCGCTGCCGGTGACCCGCCTGTCGGTCATCACGGCCCAGGTCCTGGGACAGGTCATCGAGCAGATCCTCGGCCTCGCGCTCGTGGTCGGGATCGGGCTCGGGCTTGGCTGGCGCCCGCACCTCGGGGTCGGTTCGGGACTCGAGCTCGCCGGGCTGATGCTGTTCGGCCTGTTCGCCTTCACATGGCTCGGCGTCGTCCTGGGCATGCTGATGCGAAGCCCGGACGCGACCCAGGGCCTCGGCTTCGCCCTCATGCTGCCGCTGTCGTTCCTGGCCGGGACCTTCGTGCCGATCCAGGGGATGAAGGTCGTGCCGCGCGTGATCGGAGAGTGGGATCCGCTGTCCGCGATCGTCGCGGCGGTGCGGCAGGTGTGCCAAGGGATCCACTCGAGCGGCTCGTGGCAGCTCACGCACCCGATCGTGGCCATGCTCGCCTGGTGCGCGCTGGTTACCGCGATCTGCGTGCCGCTCGCCCTGCACCGATTCCGCACGAACGAGGGGACGGGTTAGGGATTGGATTCCAGCTCGGATCCGAGGTGGTCAAGGACCCGGTGGCGCCCCAATCAGTCGAAGACACTGCTCCACGCGATCGCGAACCAGATCCACCAGTCTCCTAGCCAGCGGGCGATTGAGGGTGGCGACCTCGGGCGCCGAAGCAGCGGACACGAAGGCCTCGGGCGTGACCAAGGCCAATTCGCGGACCCTCTCGATCACCCAAGCGGGATCGAGACCGAGCTCCCGGGCGGCCTTCGGCCAGTTGCTGTGCCAGAGCCAGACCCGGTAGTCGCCGGCGATCTTCATCGCCATTTTGAGTTTGCGCTCGTGTACCCCAGATGGGAGAGCAGACGAGATGTCGTACAGCGGAGCCAGGCGCACCTGATCACCGGCGAGCAGGAGGGAATAGTTCTTCGCGTGGGCGTCGGTTCCGGCGATCAGCCAGTTCCAGACGAGCGCATCGAAGAAGCGGGCAACTGCATCGTCGGCGACGCGGGATGGCAGCGCCCGTCGCAGTAGCCCGACGATGTCGACTGGACCACAGCCGCCGTCGCTCTGGTACTTCCGCCATGGGGGGAGTCCGAGCGCCTGGCACAGGTCCTCTTGATGGATCCGTTCGATGGTGTCCCCCCGATCGATGCGGTCGTAGCGCTCGATGACGATGGCGGTCTCCGCCGCGAACCGACCAATCCGGGTCGGCACCGCGAGGAGCCCCGCATACCGAGCTGCCGAGAGGCAGAGATGCTCGTTCAGGTCGTGGTCGTCGAAACCGGTCACCGCCGGCTTCAGGACGTGGGTGGTGGGGATGGAACCGGTCGGGGCGCCCCATCTCCCGTCGCGCAACAAGAGAGCGGTCTTGGCCTGGGCACCGGCCAGGCTGAACTGCCCAGTGAATTTGCGGCCGAGCCATGCCGTGGCGTCAACACGCAAGTCACCCAGACGTTCGGCCACGCCATCTTCGTCGAGCCACGTGACCCCGCCTGCTCGAGTGAGCGCCTCGTCGAGCCCGTTGGGAGCGACGAAGCGAACCGCACCCGCGCAGTCCTCGCCGATGGGCGTTGCCAGGAGCGAAAAGGGCGAGCTGGCCGACGCGTGGAACTGGCGGGCCCATCGCTCGAGGACGGCGGCGTTGTCCGGGAGCAGTCCCCAGAGCCAGGGCGTGATGACGCGATCGGAATGGGCAGGCACCTGGATGGGCATGGACAGCGAGAGGGGTGTCGCTCCGGGCTTCACCCGATAGCCCTCGTCGTAGTCGAATCGGAGCCGGTTGCCTGCGAGGCGCTGGACCGTTCCGATCAACTCGTCGCCGAGGAGGACCATGAGCCGCTCGGTCATCGCATCCGAAGCCCATCGAGGTGGGCATCGAGGTCCACGGTCTCTCCCCGAGAGGGGTCACGGCTCTCCTCGAACACCTCCAGGACCAACCCCAAGGCGTCCAGGAGCCGGAGGACCAGACCGAATTCAGTCGTGCGCTTGCCCGCCTCGAGCTGACTGAGCCAGGGGCGGGAGACCCGAGCCCGGGCCGCGACGGTCGCTTGGCTCAACCCGAGCGCTCGTCGTCGACCCCGCACCGCGTCCGCCAGATCCTTGGTGGCGTTGATCCTCATAGCGATGTCCTCCGTAAACGATCATATACAGATTCGAGATGTAGTTGATCGTTTACAACGGTAATCTGTCGTCGTTCATTTACATCCTTCCCAGGAGCGCGACGTCACCCCCGGCGGTGCCCGCCTCGACCCGGTCCCGCGTTTGGCTCGGCCCTCACCAGGGCTTGCGATCTATCAGCGCCATGAGATTGCGCTTGCGACGATGTTCAACTCGGATCGCACCGATCAGTGCGTCGAAACGTTCCGTTTCCCCCGCTGTGTTCGCCAGCGTACGGATTCGGCTCAGCAGTTCGACGGCGGCGCGATATCCCCTGATGTCCTTGGCGTCGATGTGCGCCGTGACGGCACGCTCGTAGATCGAGATGACCTCCGAGGGGCGGGTGGCCTCGCTCGCTCTGGCGAGCGTCATCCAGGTCGGTTCGTCGCAGCCGTCCCTGGCCGCGGCCGCCCACGCGTCATCGATGCGCGCTTCGTAGAGAAGGATCCGGACGAGCGTCGTCGCCCCAGTCGAGCGGTCACCGCCGCCGAAACGGCGTGTCTCGCCGCCAGGAGCGGACAACCGTTCACGTAGCAGCCCGATTGCATCGACCAGGCGTACGTCTGGATCCTCACACTCAGCAACCAGCTTGCGATAGCCGCCGAGCGATGGCTCCGATGCAAACGCCTCCCACCAAAGGTCCTCGGCGCCAGAGGGGTCTCCGCCGCGAACGGAGTTCTCTGGCGAGGAGTTCCCGCAGTGACTCTGTCTGCCACGGACGATCGGTGAAGCTCGCAAGGCCGCGTCGAGCCCAGTCGATCGCCTCCTCGGTTCGGCTCGCCGCGAGCAGCGCTTTGGCGATTTCGAGATATGCATGGGGTGAACGCAGCTCGCCGCGGTAGATGGCGATCAGGTCATCGGGCTTCCCGGAGGCCTGCGCGATACCGATCATGGCCTCGCGCGACGAGAACCGCTCGTGTGAGTACGGGTCCTTGCGTTTGGCTGCGGCCCGCCACCTCGGCTCGACGACTCGCCGGTAAGCGGCAAGTCCGTCTTCGCCGAGCAGGTCGCCATAGGTGACGGCGGCGCGGTAAAACCCGCTCAGCTCGCTGGTCAGCTCGAGCTCGGCCAGCCGCTCACCGAGTTCGACGGGATCCGGCGCCGCCGACTCGCAGGACCGGAGATGGAGTTCGACCAGGCGCTCGGAGATGTCGGTGAGGCAGCCGTCGCTGTCGTCGACATGCTGGATGGCTGCATCGGCGCGCCGGTGCGCGTGCTCGCTCAGGCCGATGACCGCGACCGCGTGGCCGGCATCGACCAGGTCGTTGAGCGCTTCGATCACCTCGACCACGTCCTGTGCCCAGCCGGCTGCCTCTGCGTAGGAAACGAAGTGGCGCGGGTCACCGAACGCCGCGTCGATCCGTTTCTTCCAGGTCCCGATTTCCACGGATCCGCCACCCAATGCGATCGCGCGGGCCGTCAAACGTTCATGCAGCCGCCAATCGAGGGTGGCTTGGTCCAGCACGAGGTCGACAAGCTCGTCGACATCCAAGCCGGAGAGGTACCGGCGGAGATCGGTCTCGGCGAGCGGTGCCGCCTTGGCGGTCGGACTCGGTAGCGGCTCGCCTCCGGCCACCGTGAGGCCGACGGCCACGCAGTGCTTGCAGAACACGCCCTCCTCGCCGATCGGGCACGTGCACGACCACGAGATGCTTTTGCCGGCTCGCTTCAGCTCGACGTGATAGGGGAGCGACCCGCGCACTCTCGCCGTGACCTTGTCGGCAACGTGCTGCTGGATCTCGACGCGGCCGTCCCCTCGGTAGGCTAATCCGCGCCCAAACGACCGGGGATCGGCGAGCGCTTCGATCTCGGACCAGCTCCACCCGTCAGTCATCGGGAGATTCTCGCCTGCCGGTGCGACGATGATGAGGAGATGAGACGTTCGAAGGCGGTCGATCACCTGGTCGAGATGGCCGAGGTGGCGACGGAACGGACGAGCCATCGCCCGCAGGGACCTCAGCTGGCCGCTCCTGGAGATGTGGGCCACGGGCGAGGTTCTCGAGTCTGAGGAATCGATGGACTGGGGTTCCGTGGTGCTCGTCTTGGATCTGCCGGCCGAGGGGCTGCCATGGCTGACGCTGCACCCGGCCGCCAAGTGGGTGGCCAGCGATCTGCGCCTTGGCGAGCGCCCCATCTTGTGGGCCGATCGACCCACCGAATGGCCCGTGTGGAACCATCAGCATCGTCGGCTCGTCCGATATTGGTGCGAGCGTGACGGACCAGACAAGAGCGTGATCGACGCGCTCCGGTCGGGCCGGTTCGACCTGCTCGAGATCGTCGAGCCGTCGCCAGCACAACTGAGGGGCCAGCTCGGGGAGGAGTTGCCGGTCTCCACACGCCACCTTCGAGCGGTATTGGACAACTACTGGGACCCCACGTGGCGCCGCGCTCACCGAGGCTTCGACGAGTACCCCGAGCATCACCTGTGGAGAGCCGCGACGGCGGTCCTGGAGATCACCGACGCCAGCCGGAGCGGGACCTGACCTGGCAGCGCGTTAAGACCCGCCCACAGGGTGCCGAGAGCGGGTCATGGGAGGCTGGGCGCAAAGGTGGAGGGCGCCGTCGGCCTACGCTGGTCGAGCGTGACCAGGATCTCCGACCTGCTGTCGGCCGGCCGGACGTACTCGTTCGAGTTCTTCCCACCGAAGAGCGACCAGGAGCAGCTGGTCCTGTCGCGCACTCTCCTCGAGCTCCAGCCGCTGGGGCCCTCGTTCGTCTCGGTCACCTACCGCGGCGGCGCCGAGTCCCGGCTGCGCACCCAGAACCTGGTCGTCGGCATGCTTCACACCTCGACACTGGTGCCGATGGCGCACCTCGTCTGCGTCGCGCACAGCCGCCTCGAGCTGGCCGAGATCCTGGTCTCACTCCGTCGGGCGGGGATCGAGAACGTGCTGGCGCTGGGGGGTGACCCCTCGTCGGACCCCGACGCCTCGCCACGCGAGCTGGAGCACGCCATCGAGCTCGTCGAGCTGGCGCGCGCGATCGGCGGGTTCTCGATCGGGGTCGCCGCGCACCCGGCCGGCCATCCGGCGTCGGTCGACATGGTCAGCGATCGCGACCGGCTCGTGGAGAAGATGACCCTCGCCGACTTTGCCATCACCCAGTTCTTCTTCGAAGCCGACGAGTACTTCGGGCTCGTGGCCGACCTGGCCGAGCGCGGGATCCACAAGCCGGTGCTCCCCGGGATCATGCCGGTCACCGGCCTGCGCTCGATCCCCCGGATGGCACAGATGGGGGCGGTGGTCCCGCCGGCGACGGTCTCGCGGCTCGAGGCGGCCTCGGAGGCCGGTGGCGACGAAGGCGTCGCGCGCTGCGGCATCGAGATCGCCACCGAGCTCTGTCAGGCGCTGCTCGCGGCGGGAGCGCCCGGGTTGCACTTCTACACGCTCAACCGCTCGAGCGCGACCCGGGACATCTACCAGGCCCTGGGGCTCGTACCCCAGATGAGCGGGGCGCAGGCCGACCCGGCCTAGCCACACCGACAGACCCGGCGCTGACTTGCGGCCGGCACCCCCGCTGACCTAGGAGGATCGCATGGCAGAGAAGATCACGATGGGGATCGACGGCGTCCTGAACGTCCCGGCCGAGCCGATCATCCCCTTCATCGAGGGCGACGGGACCGGCGTCGACATCTGGCCAGCGGCGAAGCTCGTGCTGGACGCCGCGGCCAAGAAGCACGGCCGCACCATCGCCTGGCAGGAGGTCCTGGCCGGCCAGAAGGCGTTCAACGAGACCGGGAGCTGGCTGCCCGAGGAGACCGTCCAGGCGTTCCGGGATCTCTTGATCGGGATCAAGGGTCCGCTCACCACCCCGGTGGGCGGTGGGATCCGCTCCCTCAACGTGGCGCTGCGCCAGCTGCTCGACCTCTACGTGTGCCTGCGTCCGGTGCGCTGGTTCGCCGGCGTCCCCTCGCCGGTCCGGCACCCCGAGCTGGTCGACATGGTGATCTTCCGCGAGAACACCGAGGACGTCTACGCCGGCTACGAGGTGGAGTCGGGGACCCCCGAGGCCGAGAAGCTCGCCACCTACCTGCGCGACGAGATGGGGTGGCCCATCCGGGAGCTCTCAGGCATCGGCATCAAGCCGATCTCGCCCATGGGCTCCAAGCGCCTGATCCGGGCCGCCATCAACTACGCGCTCGACCACGACCGGGTGTCGGTCACCCTTGTGCACAAGGGCAATATCCAGAAGTTCACCGAGGGCGCCTTCCGCAACTGGGGCTACGAGCTCGTGCGGGAGGAGTTCGCCGACCGGGCGGTCGGATGGGACGACTGCAACGGCGAGCCCGGCGACCGCCTGCTCGTGAAGGACACCATCGCCGACATCACGCTCCAGCAGGTGCTGACCCGCCCGTCGGACTTCGACGTGATCGCGACGACCAACCTCAACGGCGACTACCTCTCCGACGCCCTGGCCGCCCAGGTCGGGGGAATCGGCATCGCCCCGGGGGCCAACATCAACTACGTCACCGGCCACGGCGTCTTCGAGGCCACGCACGGCACCGCCCCCAAGTACGCGGGGCAGGACAAGGTCAACCCTGGTTCGGTCATCCTTTCGGGCGTGCTCATGTTCGAGCACCTGGGCTGGACCGACGCGGCGGCCGACATCGTGAAGGCCCTGGAGGCGACCATCGCCGACAAGGTCGTCACCTACGACTTCGCACGGCTGATGGAGGGGGCCACCGAGGTGAAGTGCTCGGAGTTCGCCTCGGCCATCGTCGACCGGCTCTAGTCGGGCAACCCCGCAGACAAGAAGGAGACCCATGTCGGCCAAGGCCCCCCTCCACGTCACCGTCACCGGCGCGGCCGGCCAGATCGGCTACTCGCTCCTGTTCCGGGTCGCCTCGGGCCAGCTGCTCGGTGCCGACCAGCCGATCGTGCTCCATCTCCTGGAGATCGAGCCGGCCATGAAGGCGCTCGCGGGTGTCGTCATGGAGCTCGACGACTGTGCCTTTCCCCAGCTCGTGGACGTGGTGGCGACCTCGGACCTGAAGCAGGCATTCGACGGGACGAACTGGGCCCTGCTCGTGGGCTCGGTGCCCCGCAAGGCGGGCATGGAGCGCGGCGACCTGCTCTCGATCAACGGCGGCATCTTCAAGCCGCAGGGCGCCGCCATCGCCGCGCATGCCGCCTCCGACGTGCGGATCCTCGTCATCGGCAACCCGTGCAACACGAACTGCCTCATCGCCCGCTCGGCTGCGCCGGAGATCCCGGCCGACCGATGGTTCGCCATGATGCGCCTCGACGAGAACCGGGCCAAGTCCCAGCTGGCGAAAAAGGCCGGCGTGCCGGTCTCCGACGTGAGCAACATGGCGATCTGGGGCAATCACTCGGCCACCCAGTTCCCGGACTTCGCGCACGCGAAGATCGGCGGCAAGCCGGCGACCGATGCGATCTCCGACACCGAGTGGCTCCGCGGCGACTTCCTCACCACCGTGCAAAAGCGCGGCGCCGCGATCATCGAGGCCCGCGGCCTGTCGTCAGCCGCGTCGGCGGCCAGCGCGGCGGTGGACGCGGTGGTGTCGCTTACGACGCCGACGACCAAGGGCGACTGGTTCTCGGTGGCGGTTGCAAGCTCGGGCCAGTACGGGGTGGCCGAGGGGCTGCAGTTCGGCTTCCCGGTCGCCTCCGACGGCAAGGGCGGTTGGCGGGTGGTCGAGGGGATCACCCACGACGCCTTTGCTTCCGAGCGGGTGCGGATCACCACCGAAGAGCTCGAGTCCGAGCGTGATGAGGTGCGCCAGCTCGGCCTCATCTGAGCCGGTCTTCCCGGGCGCGTCCGCGACGCGTCGCCAGGTGAGGACCAGTCTGATCGGAGACGCCCACAACGACGTCGTGGCCTTCGAGGCCAATGAGGGGCGTGTGACACGGGCGTCGAGCTGATCCGCGCCGTGGAACGGCGTGTCGTGCCTCGCTCGGTTCTCTTGCCGGAACCGGAACGGGTTCCTATTGCGGGGTCAGCCGAGTCAGGACCGACTCGGCCGAGGTCGAGGCAAGATAGAAGAGCGAGGAGCCGAGCGCGCCGACCGACCGATTGGCGGCCGAAAGAAGACACGGATTGCCTGCCGGTGTGGGCACCCGGGCAATTGGCGTCGACCTGAGGGTGGATGCGTTGATCCTCCACACCTGCACACCGGTCGCACACGTCTGTCCCGGTCCGGGGGAGAGGAGGTCGTGGCCGACCGCCAACAGCTCCCCGCCGAATTGCTCGTTGGGTGATCGGCTCACCGCGGTCCCGTTGGTCGTCATTCGTCCAACGTGCCAGCTCGTTTGGCTTGGGCGGCCCGAGCCCGTCACGTAGAGGAAGAAGACCTGGTGTGCCTCGGCCATCACCGAGAACATCGAGACGTTGTCTCTGAACAGAGCGAAGCGGTGCGTGGCCCCAGTTGCCACATCGATGCGGAGGAACAAAGCATTGCTTCCCGCGCCTCCGGCGAGCCAGACGTACGGACCCGCTCCGGAGATGACGGGCTCCGTGCCACCAATGGGCGGCACCTCGGTGTAGGTCCGAACGACGGCACCGCTTTCAGGTGAGAGCTGAAGGACCTCTTGCGCCGCTCCAGTCAGCGGCGTTCCGTAGAACCAGAGCCAGCCGTCCTCGAATGCGAACTGGGTGTGCGCGATGTCGCTGCCAAGGAACATGGTGACCGAGGTGGTGGTAAAGACGACCGCGGTGTGGGTCATCGTGTCGAACCGCTCGACGTGGATGGCGTAGGTGTTGGCGGCCACATCGGCGGTGGTCGTCTCGAGGAACAAGGCTCCGTCGCCCGCGGTGGCGTTGATCCCGCACGCTGGCAGCGAGTAGTTGACCGAAGAGAGCGAAACCGGGTCCACCTGAGCGATCTGACAGGTTTCGCCGGTCCCGTTGCCCTTGACGAGCCAGAGTTGTCCATCGGTTGTGACGAGCTGATCCGGTTGGAGCGCTCCCGTGATGGTGGTGCTGACGATCGATGCGCCGCGCGCGCCAAATGCCCGGCCGCCCGACACCGCCGCCAGCATGAGTCCAACCGCCACGACGAGCGCGGCTCTTCCGAGCGTCCGGAGATGGCGAGCTGGGAAGCCGACGTCGGTCATCCGACGTCGGCGGCCCGACGAGAGGAGGGGCGCCGACGCTATGAGGCGATGGCGATCGGGAGGTCGACTCCAGCGTGCTGGAGGAAGGAGAGCTTCTTCGCGAGCGCCTTCTGCCAAGCGGCCATCTCCAACTCGAAGTGCGTGCGGTTACCCTCCTCGCACGCGTGCTCGAGCTCGTCGAACGCAGCATCCTCTGCGTCCAGCAGCTCTCGGTACTTCAAGAAGAAGTGGTCGTCGATCGGCTGGGACACGCGGGCCCTCCCTTTCGTTGACCCGCCCGGTGCGGGCCGCTGGCCCCGACATTACCGCCACCCTCCCGTCACCCGCCCGGGTGAATTGCCCGAATCACGCTCCAGGAGCGGCCAAGGGTGCGCAACCCAGGGGCACCCCTTGCGCCGCCACCGGAGCGGGGCGGGCGGCTCAGTACTCGGTGTTGGCCTGCAGCTCAGCGGTCCTCGTGGACGCCGATGCCATCAGCGCCTGTCCCGCCACCAGCACCGATAGGTCGCCGCGGACGTGCACCCGCCCGCTCGCGAGCGCCTGGGTCGGATCGAGCTCGCCCCGCGACAGCGCCGCCGCGTCGTCGTAGGAGAGCGAAACCACGACGTCGGGCCGCTGCTCGTCACTGGTCGCCTCGGAGACGGACACCTTCCCGTCGTCGACGGAGAGGACCATGCGGACCGGGCCGAGAGATTCGTCGCGCCCGGGGGCCCCGCTCACCCGCTGCTCGACGCTGTAGGTTCCCGACGCCGCCCTGATCGACCCGGTCTGGGCGGCCAGCTCGGCACCGTCCAGTGCCTTGTTGAACGCGTCGATCCACTCCTCGGAAAGGAACCGGATCATCGGTCGGGCCCGCTCAGCGGCCGTAGTTCGCGGCCTGGCCCGGGGTGGCCTTGTCGCGGCGCAGGATCTTGCGGCCGAGCCACGCCACCGGGTCGTAGGAGGCGTCGACGACGCGCTCTTTCATCGGGATGATCGCGTTGTCGGTGATCTTGATGTGCTCGGGGCAGACCTCGGTGCAGCACTTGGTGATGTTGCACATGCCGAGGCCGGCCCGCTGGCGGACGAGCTCGCGGCGATCGTTGGTGTCCAGTGGGTGCATCTCGAGCTCGGCGTAGCGGATGAAGAACCGGGGCCCGGCGTAGTGGGCCTTGTTCTCCTCGTGGTCGCGGATCACGTGGCAGACGTCCTGGCACATGAAGCACTCGATGCACTTGCGGAACTCCTGGCCCCGCTCGATGTCGATCTGGGCCATCCGGTAGCCGTCGGGGGGGCGGGGCGGGGGAGCGAAGGCCGGGACGGTCTTGGCCACCTCGAAGTTGAACGAGACGTCGGTGACCAGGTCCCGGATGATCGGGAATGCCCGCATCGGCGCCACGGTGACCGGGCCCTCGGGGAGCTGGTCCATCCGGGTCATGCACATGAGCCGGGGCTTGCCGTTGACCTCGGCCGAGCACGACCCGCACTTGCCGGCCTTGCAGTTCCAGCGGCAGGCCAGGTCACCGGCCTGGGTGGCCTGGATGCGGTGGATCACGTCCAGGACGACCTCGCCCTCCTGGGCGGGCAGCCGGTACTCGACGAAATGCCCTCCTTCGGAGTCGCCGCGCCACACGCGCATCGCCACATCGTCGGCCATCAGTGAGTCTCCTCGAAGAGTGACTTGAGCTCGTCGGGCATGACCGGGATTGGCTCGGGTGCGATCTTGATCTCCTCATCCATGCCGCCGCCGGAGGGCTGGCGCTGCACGAGGTTGACCTTGCCGAACTCGGGGTCGGCGTTCGGGTAGTCCTCGCGGGTGTGCCCGCCCCGGCTCTCCTTGCGGTCGCGCGCCCCCAAGGTCACGCACTTGGACACCGTGAGCATGGCGGGCAGGTCCGTGGTGAGGTTCCACCCGGGGTTGTAGGCGCGCCCGCCGCCGATCGCGACCTTGGACGCCCGGAAGGTCAGCTCGTCCAGCTTTTGGAGCGCTTCCTCGAGCTCGGACTCGGTCCGGATGATGCCGACGAGGTCCTGCATCGTCTCTTGGAGGTCCTGGTGCACCGTGTAGGGGTTCTCGCCCTCGGTGCGTCCGAACGGCGCCAGGGCCTCCTCGATCGCCCGTTCGATCTCGCCCTCGTTGGGGACGGCCTGGCCGGACCGGCCGGCGGCGTAGTCCGAGGCGCCCATGCCGGCCCTTCGGCCGAAGACCAAGAGGTCCGAGAGCGAGTTGCCCCCGAGGCGGTTGGCTCCGTGCATGCCGCCCGCGGCTTCGCCGGCCACGAAGAGGCCCGGCACCGTCGCCGCGGCCGTCTCGGCCTCCACCCGGACCCCGCCCATGATGTAGTGACAGGTCGGCCCGACCTCCATGGCCTCGGCGGTGATGTCGACGCCGGCCAGCTCCATGAACTGGTGGTACATGGAGGGGAGCCGGCGCCGGATGTACTCGGCGCTCCGGCGGGTCGCGATGTCGAGGAAGACGCCGCCGTGCGGGCTGCCCCGCCCGGACTTCACCTCGGTGTTGATGGCCCGGGCCACCTCGTCGCGGGGGAGGAGCTCGGGGGGGCGCCGTCCGGCCGAGTGGTCCTCGTACCAGCGGTCGGCCTCTTCTTCGGAGTCCGCGGTCTCGGCCCGGAACATGTCGGCGACGTAGCCGAACATGAACCGCTTGCCCTCCGAGTTGCGCAGCACCCCACCGTCACCGCGCACGCCCTCGGTGACGAGCAGACCGCGCACCGACAGCGGCCAGACCATCCCGGTCGGGTGGAACTGGACGGCCTCCATGTCGATCAGGTCGGCGCCGGCCCACAGCGACATGGCATGCCCGTCGCCGGTGCACTCCCAGCTGTTGGACGTGTACTTCCAGGACTTCCCGGCCCCGCCGGTCGCCACCACGGTCGCCTTGGCCGAGAAGACCACCATCTCGCCGGTCGGGCGCCAGTAGCCGACCGCGCCCGAGACGACCCCGTCGGCGTCGGACAGCAGGCGCAGGATCTTGCACTCCATGAACACGTCGATGTCCAGGGCCACGGCGCGCTGCTGGAGCGTGCGGATCATCTCGAGGCCGGTGCGGTCGCCCACATGGGCCAGGCGGGCGTAGCGGTGGCCGCCGAAGTCACGCTGGAGGATCCGGCCGTCCTTGGTCCGGTCGAACAGCGCCCCCCAGGCCTCGAGCTCCTGGACCCGGTCGGGGGCCTCCAGCGCGTGGAGCTGGGCCATCCGCCAGTTGTTGAGCATCTTGCCGCCGCGGATGGTGTCGCGGAAGTGGACCTGCCAGTTGTCCTCCGGGTAGACGTTGCCCATGGCGGCGGCCACGCCGCCCTCGGCCATGACCGTATGGGCCTTGCCCAGGAGGGACTTGCAGATCAGCGCGGTCCGTAGGCCCCGGCCCTTGGCCTCGATGGCGGCCCGGAGCCCGGCGCCGCCGGCGCCGATGACGATGACGTCGTAGTCGTGCCTCTCGTGCTCGGCCATCGCGGGCTCCCTAGAAGATCTTGGGGTCGGAGAAGACGCCGGCCGCGACCAGTCGGACGTAGAGGTCGGTCAGGGCCACGAACACCAGGCTGGCCCAGGCCAGCTGCATGTGCCGGGCGTTGAGCGGGGTGAGGGCCTTCCAGATCCGGTAGCGGATGGGGTGTTTGGAGAAAGTGTTCACGGCCCCGCCGCAGAGGTGCCGGGCCGCGTGGCACGAGAGCGTATAGCACCACAAGAGCACGGCGTTCACGGTGAGCACGAGCGAGCCCAGGCTCACCCCGATCCCGCCGTCGCCCGGGAGCCGGAACGCCATGACCGCGTCGATCGTGAGGATCGTGTTGAACAGCAGCGCGACGTACAAGAAGTACCGGTGCAGGTTCTGGAGGATGAGCGGGAAGCGGGTCTCTCCGGTGTAGCGGGTGTGGGCGTCGGCGACCGCGCACGCCGGCGGCGACTGCCAGAAGCCCCGGTAGTAGGCGCGGCGGTAGTAGTAGCAGGTGAGCCGGAAGCTGAGCGGCCCGAGGAGGATCAACAGCGCCGGGGTGATGTGCCACCAGTTGATGACGAGGAAGGTGCCGTGCGCCCCGGCCACGCAGCTGCCCGTGATGCAAGGAGAGAAGAACGGTGAGATGAGGTCACGGTGCGCCGTGGCGCCGACGTAGTAGTCCTTGTTCACGAAGACGGCCCACGTCGAGTACACGACGAATGCCGTCAGCACCACCACGCTGATGGTGGGCTGCACCCACCACCGGTCCTTGCGCAACGTGCGGACGGACGGGCCGCCCTTCGCGCCGCCCAGCCGTACCGGCGTGATCGTCGCCCCTTCAACGCTCACGCCGTCTCCTTCCTCGCCTCGGCGATGTCGTCCTCGTCACCGGTGCCCGCTCGCGTCCGTGTGAGCGGCCTGGGCGCGGTCGGCCTCATCTTTCCATCCCGCGCCCGAACAGGTGCAATCCCGGATGCGCTCGCGATCGGTTCGGCCGATGGGCCGGGCGCGGGTCTTTCCCCGTAGGCTTCGCGCATGCCCCCCCTTCCGACCCATGCTCCTGCCCCGCCCCACGACCTGGCCCGGACGCTCGGGGAGCTCCGGTCCTCGGGATGGGAGTCGGTCCGGGTGTCCGACGAGCTGCGCCGCAACGCCTCCCGGCGGATCGCCGCCGGTGAGCCACTCATCGAGGGCGTCCTCGGCTTCGAGGACACGGTGATCCCGCAACTAGAGAACGCCATCCTGGCCGGCCACGACATCATCCTGCTGGGCGAGCGCGGCCAGGCGAAGACCCGCATCATCCGCTCCTTGATCGATCTGCTCGACGAGTGGATGCCCGTGGTCACCGGCTCCGAGATCAACGACGACCCCTACCACCCCACGTCGCGCTATGCGCGCCTGAAGGTGGCCGACGAGGGCGACGAGACCCCCATCACCTGGGTGCACCGCTCGGACCGCTACGGCGAGAAGCTCGCGACGCCGGACACCTCGATCGCCGACCTCATCGGTGAGGTCGACCCGATCAAGGTCGCCGAGGGCCGCTACCTCTCCGACGAGCTGACGCTCCACTACGGTCTCGTCCCACGGGTGAACCGCGGCGTGTTCGCGATCAACGAGCTCCCCGACCTGGCCGAGCGGATCCAGGTCGGTCTGTTGAACGTGCTCGAGGAGCGCGACGTGCAGATTCGCGGCCACCGGGTGCGGCTCCCGCTCGACGTCATGCTGGTGGCCACGGCCAACCCCGAGGACTACACCAACCGAGGCCGCATTATCACGCCGTTGAAGGACCGCTTCGGGGCCCAGGTGCGGACGCACTACCCAGAGGAGCTCCGCACCGAGGTCGCCATCATGCGCGCGGAGGCCGAGTTGCCCGAGGGCGGCTTCCCGATCATCGTCCCCAACTACATGGAAGAGGTGCTGGCCGAGATCAGCCAGCTGGCCCGGCGCAGCCCGCACCTCAACCAGCGCAGCGGCGTCTCGGTGCGCCTGACCATCGCCAACTACGAGACGCTCGTGGCGAACGCGACGCGACGTGCGCTGCGCGTCGGCGAGTCGGTCGTCGTCCCCCGCGTGAGCGACCTTGCCGCGCTCTTGCCCTCGACGCAGGGAAAGATCGAGGTCGAGGCGGTCGAGGAGGGCAGGGAGGACGAGGTGGTGGCGCAGCTGGCGGGTGCTGCAGTGCTCTCGGTGTTCCGGCGTCGCGTCACGCTGGAGGACCCCGCGGCGGTCGTCGGCTCCTTTGGCGAGGGGACCGTCGTGCACACCGGTGACGACCTGTCCTCAACCGACTACCTGACCGTGCTGTCCGACATGCCGGCCCTGGAGCCGCCGACCCGAGGGCTCGCCGGGCCCGACGCCGCCGAGTCGCCGGCGCTTATGGCGGCCGCCCTCGAGTTCCTGCTCGAGGGGCTGCACCTGACCAAGCGCCTGAACAAGGACGCCTCTGGGTCCCGGGCGTTGTACCGCAGGCGGCGGTGAGGGACACCGAGTGACCGCCCGCTACGACTTCAGCGATTGGGACGGCACCCAGGAGTGGGGCGACCTCGACCCCGACGACCTCCTGGCCGAGCTCACCGACGACCTGCTCTCGGGCGGTGACCTGAACGACGCGCTGCGCCGCCTGATGCGCAGCGGCATGCGGACCCGCGACGGCGAGCGGATCATGGGCATGCGGGAGATGATCGAGCGCATGCGCCGGCGGCGCGAGGAGCTGCTGAAGCAGGGCAGCCCGAACGCCGAGATGGACCGGATCTCCAAGGCCCTCGACGAGGTGGTCCAGCAGGAGCGAGCCGCCATCGACCAGTTGGAGCAGGACGCGAAGAACTCCGGCGACGAGCGCCGGTCCCAGGTCACCTCGGACGTCGCGACCGAGCGCCGGATGTCGCTCGATCTGCTTCCCGAAGACCTCGCCGGCAAGGTCCAGGGCCTCCAGCACCACGACTTCGTCTCGAGCGAGGCCCGGGAGCGTTTCGAGGAGCTCATGGAGGAGCTGCGCGAGCAGGTCGCGCAGATGTACTTCGAGGGCATGTCCGAGGCGCTGTCCTCGACCGACCCCGAGCAGCTGGCCCGCATGCGCTCGGCCATGGACGCGCTGAACACGATGCTCGAACAGCGGGCGCGAGGCGAGGAGCTCAACCCGAGCTTCGAGCAGTTCATGGAGCAGTACGGCGACATGTTCCCGGGCAATCCCGAGACACTCGACGAGCTGCTGGAGCAGCTGGCCGAGCGGATGGCGGCGGCCGAGGCGATGTGGCGCTCGCTCTCGCCCGAGCAGCGCCAGCAGCTCCAGTCGCTCGCCAACTCGCTGTTGGAGGACATGGACCTGCGCTGGCAGATGGAGCGTCTCGCCTCGAACCTGCGCGAGGCCATGCCCGGTGCGGGCTGGGGCCAGTCCTACCGCTTCCGGGGTTCGGACCCGATGGGCTTCGGCGATGCGACCGACCTGGCGAGCCAGCTGGGCGAGATCGACCGCATGGAGGACCTGTTTTCGTCGGCGGCCTCCCCGAACGCACTCGACGAGGTCGACATGGACCAGCTGCGGCGCCACCTGGGTGACGACGCCGCCCGGTCGCTCGAGCGGTTGGCCAAGCTGACCAAGACGCTTCAGGAGAACGGCCTCATCGAGCAGCAGGGCGGGCGCACCGAGCTCACCCCGAAGGGCGTGCGCCGACTGGGACAGCGGGCGCTGAGCGACCTGTTCTCCCAGATGCAACGGGAACGGATCGGCGACCACCAGTCGGCCACCGTCGGGCAGCGGGCACGACCGCGAGGAGACGACCAAGCCCTACGAGTACGGGGATCCGCTCAACCTGCACCTGCCGGCGACCGTGCACAACGCCGTGCGTCGGGGTGGCTCAGGCGTGCCGGTGCACCTGAAGGCCGAGGACTTCGAGGTCGTGGAGACCGAGGCGCTCACCCGGTCGGCGACCGTGCTCCTGGTTGACCTCTCCATGTCCATGCCGATGCGCGACAACTTCGTGCCGGCCAAGAAGATGGCGATGGCGCTCCAGACGCTGATCTCGACAAGTTCCCCCGCGACTACCTCGGCATCGTCGGGTTCTCCGAGGTGGCCCGCGAGATCAAGGCCGAGGATCTGCCCACCGCCATGTGGGACTACGTGTACGGCACCAACCTGCAGCACGCGTTGGCGCTGGCCCGCCGGATGCTCTCCCACCAGTACGGGACCAAGCAGATCATCGTGGTCACCGACGGCGAGCCCACCGCGCACATCGACGACGACGGCGAGGTGTGGTTCAACTACCCGCCGGTCCAAGAGACCCTGCGCCGCACGATGGCCGAGGTGATCCGCACCACCCGGGCGGGCATCACCATCAACACCTTTGCCCTCGACCTCGAGCGCACCCATTACCCGTTTGTCGAGCAGATCGCCCGGGTGAACGGCGGGCGCACGTTCTACACGACGCCCGACGGCTCGGTGGCTACGTGCTCGTCGACTTCCTGCGCCACCGCCGGTACCTGCGCCCGGCCGGCTGATTCCGTCAGTCGGGTCATTTCGTCGGAATGCGTTCAGGGCGGGTAACCGCCTGGGGGGTACTGAGGGGTTATCTGCGTCTGCCGAAATGACGGACGCACCGCGAAAACAGCGGCGCCATCACTGACGTTGCCTCAGTCCGCTCGCCGTGGAATGACAACTATCGTTGCCCCTGATGACCATTGACAATAATGAAGACCTCGATGGGCTCATTCGGATTGGACGGGTAGTAGCCGAAGCCCGAGACGCAATGGTTGCAGCCGTTGTGCCGGGCATCTCGACTGGTGATCTCGATGCGATCGGTGCAGAGGTGTTCCGACATCATGGCGCACGGTCCGCCCCGATCTTGACGTACGGATTCCCCGGCACAAACTGCATCAGTGTGAACGACGAGGCCGCACATGGCATACCTTCGCCGAGCAGGGTGCTCCGTTCGGGAGACCTCGTGAATCTCGACGTTTCCGCCGAACTTGATGGCTACTTCTCCGACACGGGGATCAGTGTTGGTGTGGGCGAGGTCGCTCCGATTGCTCGCCACTTGCTGGAAGCCACTCGGCTGGCACAACGAGACGCCATGAACGCAGCCGTCCCTGGGAATCGAATTCGTCACATAGGCCGGGCGGTCCGAGCGCAGGCACGACGCCACGGCTTCTCCGTCATAAAGAACCTGAGTGGTCATGGCATCGGCCGCGGACTGCATGAACCTCCTTCGGTTCCGTGCGTCGACGACGGTCAGCGAAGCGTTCTATGGGAGGGGCTTGTACTCGCCATCGAACCGTTTCTCTCCGTGTCTGCCGATCACGTTGTCGATGCGGAGGACGGCTGGACGCTGCGGACGGCCGATGGCAGCCTCGTGGCGCAGGTAGAACACACGATGGTCGTTCGCCGTGAAGGACCACTAGTGCTCACCGGCAGAGTGGCTGCCTAGTTTTCACCCCGTACGCCTCGGCGCGCGATGGAAGACGCGGCCTCGGGTCCCCGTGCGGCGATCTCGCCGAGCGCCACGAAACCCCTGACCAACTGGGGGACGAGCGATGCTCCACCGCGGCGAGGCCACGACGCAGGGCCCCCCAAGGGCCGCCCGAGCCGGTCGGTGCCGAGCGGGAGATCCGTCGCCTCGAGCCCGTGGCACCGGGCCCTTGATCGCGCCATCGGCGCCCGGCTCGTGTCTGATGGGGCTTTCGTAACCAACCGCACCCCCGGTTAACCCGCCGAAACACCTGCGCAATCTCACTCTCAGTGGCGAAATTGGGCCTGCCCTGGCATTTTCGGCCACGAGGTGTGACAATTATCGGCCTTGCGTTCCTATGTCGGATAGGGGAAGATGACATGGTTGTAGTTACATCGGTGCCACTTACAGTGAGGGGAGGCCGACCGGTGGACTTGGCCGCAGTGCTCTATGGACGCTTGGACCGCAGCTGGCAGGCACAGGCCAACTGCATGGGCGTTGATCCGGACCTCTTCTTCCCCGAACGCGGCGCTTCGACGCGGGAGGCCAAGGAGGTCTGCCGTGGCTGCGTGGTGCGCGAGGACTGCCTCGAGTACGCGCTCGCCAACGGCGAAAAGTTCGGGATCTGGGGTGGGATGAGCGAGCGGGAGCGCCGCCGTCTCCGCCGGGCCCGTGCGCTCCAGCGGCGGGCCGCCGCCGCTATGACCGAAGTCTCCTGACCGAGGCATTGGCCAGCCTCGTCTCGAGGCCCGAGTCGGCCGAGAGATCGAGTTCTTCCCAACGCTCTCTCGGCGTGCGCTCGAGCACGGCTGCGGGGACCAGCCCGACCAGCTCGGCCCGGGCGATCCTCCCGGTCGCCGGCAGCGCACCGGCCACCGCGTCGTAGGCGTCCGCCGGCCCGAGGCGGTCCGGATCGGTCAGGTTGCACGAGATCTGCGCGAAGTCGCCGCCGACCAGCGCGAGCACCCGGATGGCCTCGCCCCGCAGTTGTCGGGCCACGGCCCTCGCTTCCACCTTGCTCACCCCCTCGACCCACAGGTTGTAGGCGATGAGCGGGCCGCGGGCGCCCACCGCCATCGACCCGGCGCTCGGGTGGGGCTGACTCGGTCCGGTGTCGGGGAGCAGCGTGGTGTAGGCGCCCTTGCGCACGTCGGGCAGCGACCGCGTGCCGCCGTCGGGCATCGGGCCGTAGAGGAAGCACGGGATCCCGAGTGCCGCCCCCGCCCAGATCGCGACCCTGTCGCGGAGCTCGAGGGCATCGGAGAGGTTGGGCGAGGCGACCGGCGTAAACGGGACGACGTCGACGACCCCGAAACGCGGGTGGAGGCCTTGGTGACCGTTGAGGTCCAGCGCGGTGACCGCCGCCTCGATCAACGCCCGCACCGCAGCGAAGAGCTCGACCGGGGGACCGCCGAGTGTGAGGACGCTTCGGTTGTGGTCGGCGTCGCGATGGACATCGAGCAGAAGTTCGCCGCACGCGTCGCACAGGCGGTCGATGGTGGCGGTGTCCCGGCCCTCGCTCACGTTTACGGCCGACACCACGTGACGAGAGGTCACGAGAAGGGCGCTATGGATCGCCCCGAAGCGCAGCGATCAGCGGAAGGCGGTGACGCGCATGGAGCGTCGAGCGCGCAGGATGCGCCGCCGTTCACGCTCCGAACGACCACCCCAGACACCGTGATCAATCCGATTCGCGAGGGCATACTCTAAGCATGCATCGGCCACCGGGCAGTCGGCGCAGATCCGCTGAGCGGCCTGGACGCCGAGACCGTCGCTCGGGAAGAACATCGACGGCGGAACGTCTCGGCACTTGCCCTCGGCCATCCACTGGGTGTCCATTTGGTGTTCCATGCCTCCCGGGCGAGCATAGCGGCGTCGTTCCGACCCACCCCATTGTTCTTACGTACCTTTTAACCCCACGGATGGGATCGGCGAGAAGTTGACGGAGGCGCCGCCCGGAGCGCCCGGGGATCCGCAAAACCGCACCCCACCGGCCCCCCCCGGATGGCAAGAGCGCCCGGTCGCCCCGCCGCCGCCTGCGACCCCACCCCCAGCGCCGCCGTGGCAGGCCCCACCCCAGCAGGCGCAACCACAGTGGCAGCAGCAAGCGCCGCCGCAGGCGCCGCCCCCGCCCAACTGGCCCCCCTACGCCTATCCGCCACCCGGCGGCCAATGGCGCAGCCCGTACTTCTTCCCGGCCAACCCCGTGGTTACGAACCAGACCAAGGTCAAGCACACGCTGACCGCTCGCAACTGGGTGCTCGTCGTGATCCTGTCGGCGGTGATCGCGGCCGCGGTCGGCGGGGGTGTCGGTTACGTGCTGGCCAGCCGTTCGCAGCAGACGATCGTCGAGAAGTTCTTTCCCAATTCGTCGCCGCTCGCCAAGACGGCCGACATCCAAGAGATCCTCGCCAAGGTCGAACCGGCCGTCGTGTCCATCGAGACGTTGGGCACGGTGCGCGGCAACGGCTCGGCCACGGTCGCGGGCGCGGGGACGGGGATGATCCTCACCTCGAGCGGCGAGGTGCTCACCAATGACCATGTCGTCGCCGGCGCGAGCACGGTGTCGGTGACGCTGTTCGGCCAGACCCACCCGCTCTCGGCGCGCGTCATCGGCACCGATCCCGCCCAGGACCTCGCGCTCATCCAGATCGAGGGCGCGCACGACCTGCCCACGGTGCAGCTCGGCGACTCGAACCAGGTCCTCGTCGGCGACACCGTGATCGCGATCGGCAACGCCCTCGCCCTGTCCGGCGGGTTGACCGTGACCGAGGGGATCGTGTCGTCGAAGAACCGCACGCTGAACGCGACGAGCGAAGTCACGGGGAAGAGCGAGAACCTCTCCGGGCTGATCCAGACCCAGGCCCCGATCAACTCGGGCAACTCGGGCGGCCCCCTCGTCAACACCGCGGGTCAGGTGATCGGCATGAACACCGCGGTGGCGGAGAGCACCCAGGGCAACGCGCCCGCCCAGAACATCGGGTTCGCCATCGCCATCGACACGATCAAGCCCTTGCTCGCACTCCTCCGCTCGGGCGGGACCGGAGGCTGAGCGCCAGCGCGGCGGGCGGAGCGCCGCCGCCGCGGCACTACGCTGAGCCCTCGTCTCGGAAGCCCAGAGGAGGTCCCGTGTCGCCCGAGCCTGAGGAAGTCGCAACCGATGAGGCCGGCGAACCAATCCCGCCCGTCGGGCACGTGCGCGTCGTTTACCTCGGCCCGGTCGCGCCCCACTGGGAGGTGCAGTCGGACTTCGGAGACCCCGAGACGATCGACGCCTTCCGGGAGCGGGCGCTCGCCCGCCTTGTGCTGCTCCCGCCGCACGACCCACAATTCCGCCGCAACCGCGAGCGCGTCGTGCGCGACGCCGAGCGGGAGAACCTCACCCTTGAGTGGGACCTCGGGTTCCCCGAGGAGCCGGCAACGCCGGCTTAGGAGGCTTCCTCCCCATCGCCCGGTTTCCCAGGCTCCTCGGGCAGGTCGATCCGCTCCAGCCACAGACCCGGCGCGTCCACTTCGGCGGGGGTCGGCAGCGTCCGCGCGCTGGTCAAAAGCCGCGACAGGCCCGCCTCGCCGGCCCGTTCGAGGACGCCGCGGACGAACGCTGCCCCTCGGTCGACCTGGGCTCGGCTGACGTCGAACCCGAACAGCGCGGCCGCCGCCTGTCGGCCCCGGTGGTCGGCGACGCGGTAGCGATACCAGGCCTCCGATAGCGGTCCGGCGGACCCGGTGATCGCTTCGGCGATCTGGGTCGTCGCATGGTCGATGTAGCCGCCGAGCGCAGCGGCGACCGCGCTCAGCCGGTCCGAGGTGGCACGGTTGCCCGGCGTCAGCAGGTCGGCGAGCAGCGCCTCGGGGTCCGACATCATCTGCTGGAGCGACTCGGGACCGGCGTCCATCGAGCCCAGCCGCTCGGCGATGCCCTGCTGGGCCGCCATCGACTCGGCCAGCGCGGCGTCGAGCAGCTCGCCCAGTCGCTGGGCGACATGCGGGCGGTCGAGGACGAGCTGCACGGTGAGCTCGTGGGCGCAGACCCACAAGAGCGTGGCGTCCTCGTCGAGGCTCCAGTCCGCCGCGAAGGCGGCGACGTTCTCGGGCACGACGAGCAGCTCGTCCGAGCTCGGCCAGGGGACGATCAGCGCGTACTGGCCGAGGGCCTGGCGGGCCAGATGCCCGGCTGCCGAGCCGAACTGCAGCCCGAGGATGATCGGTCCCATCGTCGAGGCGAACTGGCCGAGGAGGGCCTGGATGCCGTCGGGCAGGTCGTCGGTGCCGAACGCGTCCATGGGGGGTGCCGGGGTGACCTCGATGGCGGCGACCATCCGCTCGAGCCAGGGCTTCCAGCCCTCGAGCGCCCGGTCAGCCCAGGCCCCCCGCGTGACCGGCACAAACGTGTAGCGGCGGTGAGCGGTCGACAGCCCGGTCGCTCCCTCGACGTGGAGCTCGACGACACGCGCCAGCTCCTCCAGCTTGATCCGCTGCAGCGGGTCCACGTTGGACTCGACACCGTCGGTGGCGACGCCATGGGCCAACGCGCGGGCGGCGTCGAGCCATGGGGTGCCCGCTCCGCGGGCGCCGCCCCCGATCACCTTCAACAGGTCCCCGAGCAGCCCGGAGATGGGGTTATCCGGGTCCTCGGGGTTCATGGCCATTCCTGCATGCTAGGGGCCTGGCTGGCCGCTCTCCCGGGGGGCCGACCGGCGGAATCGGCGCAGGGCGATCGCCGACCAGACGAACTCGACCACGCCGAAGGGCCAGGTGCCGGCGAGGAATCCGTACGCGCTCGAGAGCAGGCAGCCCAGCGCGAAGGCGGCGACGAAACGACGGTGGCGGCCCTCCAGGGCGTACATCGCCATCATGAAGCCGAGGGCGCAGGCCCCGAAGACGGTGACCGCGACCGAGTGCACGTCGGCCCCAGCGCTATGGGGAGGCGTCGAGCCACAGCCCGACGGTGAGCACGGCGTCGTCGCGATCGACCGTGAGGCTGACCCAACTGCCCGGGGCGAGGACGTAGAGCCTCGAACTGAGGTCGGCCATCGAGCGCACGCGTCGCCCGTTGATGGTCTCGATGACGTCACCGGGCTGGAGGTGGTCGTTCGACGCGCCCTTGGGGTCGACCGCGGTCACCAGCGCGCCTTCGGGCTGGCCGGGGTTCGGGTTGGTCCCGTTGATCCCGAGCCACCCGTGCAGCACCTTGCCGTCGGCCATCAGCTCGCGCGCGACCTGCTGGACGAAGTCGCCGGGGAGGAACGCGGCGCCGCCGCCCGCGGCAGGCACCGCGAAGCGGTCGAACAGGCCGACGATCGCGCCGTCGTGCTCCATCAACACGGCGCCCTCCGGCTCCATACCTTTGGGGGTCGTCGCGACGACGCTCACCATCCCCGAGCCCGGGCCAGAGCCCACCGCGTCACTCGTGGAATCGATCGTCTCGTCCCACCACGTCGACTGGGGTGATCCGGTCGAGACGGTCGCGACGGCCATGACCACTGCTCCGGTGCCGGGCGCAACGTTGTTCCAGTCCACGAAGTGGGCGACCGGCAGCGATGCGTGGACGCGGACGACCCCCACGTCGGAGCGCTGGTCGATCGCGACGACCGTGGCGATCTCGTGCTTGCCCGACGCGGTCGTGGCGACCACTCGGCGTGCGCCCTCGAGCAATGAGGCGTTGGTGGCGATCATCCCGCCGGCCGCGACGACGACGCCGCACCCATAGGTGCTCGCCCCGCTCGCCGATTCGACCTCGAGCCGGACGATCGACCGGGTGGCTGCGAGGGGTGGAGCGCTCGGGCGGACGGGCGGGGTCGGCTCGTTCTGCGCGCTCAGCATGAGGCCGCCGGTCACGAGCGCCGCCGCCGCACCGGCCCCGACCACGAGCGTCGTCACCCACGCGGCGCGCCGTGGCAACTCGCGCGTGCGGACGGTCGGGGCGACGTAGGAGGGGCGGCTGGCCCCGGTTCCGGTCTCCGAGGGGTGCCGCCAGGCGCGCCGATCGGGCGGAACCCAGCCGCCGAGCGCCTGGTCCCTCAGCTCGTCGGGCGCCTCGCCCTCACCCTCTTCGGGTTCACCGGCCTCCTGGTCAAAGGAGCCGCCATCCGATGAAGCCACAACGAGCCAGGATACCGAGGCGTGCGGGGCCGATGCGGTCGCCCGCACCCTCCTACGATTGTCCAAATGGTGCGTCCTGAAAGCTGGACCAGACCAGCGGGTGCAAGTCCCGTCTGGGTAAAGGCCGGACAGCCCAGTAGCAGGCCCCGGTTCGTCGCCGAGAGGGCCGGGCTGAGCGGGGTGTCAAAAGCCTCTTCGGAGGGAGCAAGTGCGCGGGCCGTAGTGCCACTCGGCGCGAGTCCTGCAGCCTCGTCACATTTACAACGGAGGAGCCGAGCCGCTCATTTCACGGCGAAGGCGGCATCAGGTGGACTGGCGTTCCGGACATGCCCCCATCTGGTCCTTCCGGGGTAGGGGGAGCGGCACGTGCACCTGGTCAGGTTCGGAACAGGAGAGACCCGTCTTCCCAGCCTTGTCAGCAAAGACCGCTTGTATAAGCCAGTGGTGAAGTCGAGCGGAGGGGAGCGGGAGTCCGACGGGGTCGTAGTACTGCCGATGGCTGGGAGAAACCCAGCAGGAGGGAAGGGCCCCGACTTTGGACACGCCGGTGATGAAGGAACGAGCGAGGGCATGGCCGGGACCGCCCGGTCCAGCTTCCCCGAGGGCGGACATTTCGCCCCCGTCAAAGTTCGACGCCTCCAGAACCGGCTATGGGCTGCGGCCAAGCAGTCGAAGGGTCGGGCTTTCCACGCCCTCTATGACCGCATCTATCGAGACGACATTCTCGAAGAGGCGTGGGAGCGGGTCCGAGCCAATCGTGGAGCAGCGGGGGTGGATCACATCACCATCGCTGCGGTGGAGGCCTATGGAGCAGAGCGCATGGTCGCCGAGCTCCAGGCGAGCCTCCGTGCAGGCAACTACCACCCGGCACCAGTCCGCCGGGTGGAGATTCCAAAGCCCGACGGCAAGTTCCGCCCGTTGGGCATCCCGACTGTCAAGGACCGTGTGTGCCAGCAGGCGGCCAAGCTCGTCCTCGAGCCCATCTTCGAGGCCGACTTCCTCACCTGCTCGTTTGGGTTCCGGCCCAAGCGCTCGGCCACCGATGCCATGGAGCGGCTCCGGGTCGGCTTCATCGAAGGCAACACCTTTGTGTTCGAGGCCGACATCGAGAACTTCTTCGGCTCGATCGACCATGAGCGACTTCTCGCTCTGGTCGGCGAGCGGGTGTCGGACCGACGGGTGCTCAAGCTCCTTCGACAGTGGCTGCGCGCCGGGGTGTTGGACGCTGGTGTCGTCACCGAGTCGGTCACGGGGACGCCCCAGGGTGGGGTCATGGCTCCTCAAACGCAATGGGTAACCCCCGGGTCGAAAGGGGCGTTGAGCAGGGATCGAATGTCGGATGACGACTCGCTCGGGTCCGACCAGAACCTCCTTGACCACGCTCCGCAGCACCTTTTGACGATCCTCGACGGTCGCCGCCTCGGACGTGTCACGCAACCTGGAGAGGAAGCCCTCCAAGTTCTCGGTCAGCGTGAGGTAGGTCTCGCGGTCGAGAAGCTGTGCGTCGAGCGACGCCAGCGCTCCGCTCAGGCTCGTCTCCTTCGTCCGCAACTCGGGCATGCGGGCGCGCAGTTCGTCCAGGGTGAGGAGGTCTTCTTGGTAGGCCTGAACCAGTCGTTCGATGCCCTTGGCGGCCCGGGTGAGGTCGAGCTCGAGCCGGGCCCGCTCGGCCGTGGCGGGATTGGTCACCCGGAGCTCTTCGAGTCGCCGGTCCAGCTCGGCCTGGACGAGACGAGGGTCGGCCAACAACGCGGTCACCTGACCCCAGACGAGGTCGTCGAGATAGTCGGCACGAACCGGCTTGTTGTCGCAGACGCGACCGTGTTCGTAGCGGTAGTCGTCGGAGCCGAGACACCGGTAGTAGTAGAGCTTGCGCTTCTTGGTGCGTGTCGACGTCCGGTAGTACGCGTAGCCGCACCTCTGGCACGACACGAGGCCCATGAGCAACGAGGGCACCTTGGTGTTGCGCGACGCGAACCGGCGGTTGTCCTCCAAGCGGCGTGCGGCCAACTCGAAGGTCTCCTCGCTCACGATGGCGGGCACGGCGATGGTGATCCAGTCCTCGTGGTCACGGGGACGACTCATCGCATGGCGCGACACGCTCCTTTCCTGCAGGCGTGCCGTGCGGTTCACCCGGGCGCGTTGGTCGAGGCGCATGGTCTTCAAGAAGGCGGCCCGTCCGGCATACGCGGGATTGCGGAGCATCCCCCAAACCGTCGAGCGATCCCAGCGATCCTTCCCCGTGGCGGTAACAACACCTTGCGCGCTGAGCCAACGAGCGAGTTCGGCGATCGAGTCCTGGTCCTCGGTGTAGCGGCGGAACATCTCTCGCACGACTGCGGCTTGTTCTTCGACGATCTCGTAGCGAGCGTCGGCGGTGTCGCTTCGTCGCAGGTAGTGGTAGCCAAACGGGGCGCCCGAGAGCACGTTGACCGTTCCTGCCCGCGCCCGGTGTGCCTTGCCCCGTCGAGTGCGTTCGACGATCTGGGCCCGCTCGTACTCGGCGATCATGCCCTGGAACTGAATCAGCAACTCGTCTTCGGGCGACTCGCCCTTCGGCCCATTGACGAAACGGACTTCGGTGCCGGCCCGGGCGAACTCATCGATCAACAGCGCCTGGTACGCGTAGCGACGGGCCAGTCGATCAGGCGAGTAGCACAGCACGACGTCAATGGGGACCTGCGCGGCCAGATCACGCAAATGCTCGAGGGCTGGTCGGATCAGCGTCGCCCCCGAGTACCCCTCGTCCTCGAAGACCCATTCGGGAGGGACCTCAAGCCCCGAGCGCTCGGCGGCCTCGTGCAGCGCCGCCGTCTGGGAGGCGATCGTCTGGTCCTCTTTCTGACGGGCCGACGACACCCTTGCGTAGATCGCTGCAGTGGTCATCGTCGCTCCTTTGCTCGACACGTCCCCGACGTTCGGGGACCAAGATCCGGTAGGCGTGGGCAACCGAGCGTGGTCCGAGCCGGTCGAAGACGGACTCGACGATGACGTCGCGTTCAGCCACGGTCCTGACGGTCCAAGAACTCGGCCAGCGCCTGGGCGACCAGGCCCGAGATGCTCTGACCCGTCGTTCTCGCCGCCCGTCGCACCCGCCGGGCCAACGCCGCTGGCAGCTTCACGGTGAAGACGACCTTGGGTGCGGCCACTTCCATCGCACCCTCGTCCCGAGCCCGTTCCACGTAACGCCTCGCTTGGCGTTCGGACAACCGGTGCCGGCGCGCCAACGACGCCGTAGCGTCGATCACCGTCATGCCATCCTCCAACAACTCGACTGCGGTGTTCACCCGCTTGGCAACCTGATCGGCTCGAGCGCGGCGACCATCCGGCATGACACTTACATACTACTGCTGGTGTCATCATGAGGCGCGGACTCCCGTTTGGGCTTCTCGCATCGGACATAGGGCAATGCGACCTCGAACTCGAAGTTGCCCATTGTGTCCGAGGAGCCATTTCACCGCTTCTGGCCAACATCTTCCTGCACGCATTCGACCGGGCCTGGAAAGAGCACGGTGTGGGCGAAGTCGTCCGCTATGCGGACGACTTCGTGGTGCTGTGCCGATCCCAGCAACGGGCCGAGGAGGCCGGGAGGCGGGCCGCCGCCATCTTGGGCGACCTCGGTCTGCGCCTTCATCCGGACAAGACCCGCGTGGTTGAGCTCCGAGGAGGCAAAGAAGGCTTGGACTTCCTCGGGTGCCATTTTCATGCCCGCATGTCCGGCAAGCTCTGGGAGCAGAAGCGGATCGTCCGCTACTACCTCCACCGCTGGCCTTCTGTGCGCTCCATGAAGCGTGCCCGAGCGAGGATCAATGCCCTCACCGCTCGAAGCCAGGTCGGCCAGCAGTTGGAAGATGTCATCGCACATCTCAACCGGTTCCTTCGGGGCTGGGGCAACTACTTCCGCACCGGGAATGCAACGGACAAGTTCATCTCCTTGGACCGATACGTGACGTGGCGACTCAGGCGCTTGCTGATAAAGAAGCCTGGTCGCAACCTGCGTCCGAACCAAGCTGACACTTGGACCCGCACCTGGTTCCACGACCAGGGCTTGCACAAGCTCATGGGCACTATCCGTTACCCAAAAGCTGCGTAACCATGTCCAGAAGTCCATCGGAAAGCCGTGTGCGGGAAAATCGCATGCACGGATTGAAAGGGGGATGGGGAACCGGACCGGCAACGGCACCGCGCCCCTGACTACCAATGCCTCGTGACCTGGCGATCGACCTGGGCACCGCCAACACCCTGGTCTACGCCAAGGGCAGGGGCATCGTGCTCAACGAGCCCACGGTCATCGCGTACGACACGCGCAGCCGCGAGGTGCTGGCCATCGGGGCCGAGGCGTGGCAGATGATCGGCCGCACCCCCGGATACATCGTGGCGGTCCGCCCACTGCGCCAGGGAGCGATCACCGACTTCGACATCACCGAGCGCATGCTGCGGGTCCTGTTGCACCGCTGCGGGGTGTCACGGGTCAGTCGAACACGGGTCCTCATCTGCGTCCCCTCGGCCATCACGCGCGTCGAGCGCCGGGCGGTGAAGGAGGCGGCGCGCCACGCCGGTGCGTCGGCCACCTATCTGATCGAGCAACCCATGGCCGCCGCGATCGGTGCCGGCCTGGCGATCCACGAGCCGATGGGTTCGATGGTGGTCGACGTTGGCGGCGGCACTGCGGAGACCGCCGTGATCTCGCTCGGCGGGGTCGTGGCCCAGCGCGCCATCCGCTGCGGTGGTTTCGACTTCGACGCGGCCATCCAGTCCTACGTGCGCCACAAGCACGGGGTCGCGATCGGGGAGCGGACCGCCGAGGCGGTGAAGTTCGCGATCGGCTCCGCCCACCCCTACGAAGAGGAGCAGGACGCGCAGGTCCGCGGGCGGGAGGTCGCCACCGGGATGCCCAAGACCATCCTCCTTTCGCCGGTCGAGGTGCGCGGCGCCCTCGAGGACTACATCGCCCAGGTGCTGACGGCGGCCGCCGACTGCCTTTCAGAGGCCCCGCCCGAGCTGGCCCAGGACATCATGTTCGAGGGAGTCCACCTGCTGGGCGGGGGAGCGCTGCTGCGGGGCATGGCCCAGCGCCTGGCCAACGCGACGGCGGTGCCCGTTCACTTGGTTGACCTGCCACTCGAGTGTGTCGTGCTCGGCGCCGGGATGTGCCTCGAGGCGCTCGACGAGCTGCGCCCTGTCTTCACCGACGCGGACTGACTAGCTGTGATTCCCGCGGAGGTTGTTGACAAATAGAGGCCCTACCTGATCGTTTGAGGTTCGACCAAGAACAACAAGCGAAGAGGGAGGGCCCATGGCTCACGCTAGGGCAAAGCTCACGGTGCTCGGGCGTCAGCTGTTGGTGGACCGGGTGCTGATCGACGGCTGGAAGCCGGCTGATGCAGCCAAGGCCATGGGGGTGTCGCGCCAGACCGCCTACAAGTGGCTGCGGCGCTTTCGCGACGAGGGCCGAGCGGGCCTGGTGGATCGGACTTCGGCCCCCAGGCGCTGCCCACATCGCCTCGGCCCCTCCGAGGTGGCCCGCATCGTGGCTGCCCGTCTAGACACCCTTCACGGCCCGCACCGACTGGCCTACGAGCTCGGCCGCCATCGCTCCACCATCTATGGGGTGCTACGCCGAGAAGGGATTTCCCGGCTCAGCTATATCGACCGCCCCACCCGCACCGTGGTCCGCTACGAACGTGAGCGACCGGGCGAGCTTCTCCACGTCGACGTCAAGAAGCTGGGACGGATCCGCGATGGAGGAGGTTGGAGAATGCTCGGCAAGGAGGGTTCCCGCCTCGACGTCAACGCCAACCGAGTCGGTTACGACTATCTCCACGTGGCCGTCGACGACCATTCCCGGGTCGCCTTCGTTCGGGCTTTGCCTGATGAGAAGGGACCGACCTGTGCCCAATTCGTGGCCGACGCAGCGACCTATTTCTCTGGTCTGGGCGTGATCATCGAAAGGGTCATGACCGACAACGCCATGAACTACCGGCGCTCCAATGATTTCCGACGCACGCTCGATGCACTCGGGATCGCCCACCGTCGAACCAAGAACTACCGTCCCCAGACCAACGGCGAGGCGGAGAGATTCAACCGCACCCTCCTCGAGGAGTTCGCCTACAAGGAGCTGTTCCTCACCAACGACTCCCGGTCAGCCGCCCTCGGGCCCTGGGTCGACTCCTACAATGCGACGAGACCTCATACGGCCGTCGGAGGGCTCACCCCGCTCCAGCGTCTGGTCTACAACGCTGACGGGAATCACAACTAGCGGGCGAGCAGGATCTCCGCCGCCTGGCGGACCTGCCAGTCCGGGTCCTCCAGCGCGCTGCGCAGCGCCGACTCGACCTCGGGCGACTCGAAGCCGGCGAGTGCGACGACCGCGCGGCGCCGGACCGGGGGGCGGTCCTCGAGGCCGTGCAGGACGGCGGGCAGGCCGGCCGGGTCGCCGATGGCACCGAGGGCGGCGATCGCCGCCTCCCGGCAGCGCGCGTCGGCGTGTCCGGACGCGACCGCCGAGAGCGCCGGGACCGCGCCGGCAAGGGCCCGTTCGCCCAGGGCCCAGGCAGCCGCCTCCACCACCAGGGGCTCGGGGTCGCCCAAGCGTTCCGCCAGGAGACCGGGCAGGGTGGAACGGCTGCCTCGCCCACCCACCCGGGCACCGAGCGTGGCGGCGCGGCGGCGCACCAGCGGGTCCACGTCGGCCAGTCCGGTGGCGACGTCGTCCACGCTCAGCGCACCCAGGCGGGCGAGGGCGCCGAGGCGGGCCGCCCGCACCGAGGGGTCCGGGTCGCCTTCGGCGGCGCTGATCGGGCCGCGCTCTCCCGCATGCCCGGCCGCAACGACGGCACGTCGACGGTCGCCGGCGCCGGCGCGCCGGTGGTCGGCCTCTTCCATGGGAGGATCGACCTCCACGTCACGAGTATGACCGAGGCCTACCCCGCACCCCCCGTGTCCCCGCGACGCCGACACGTGCTCCGGGCGCTGCTCGGGGCCGTCGCGGTGGTCGTCCTGGCGGCCGGGGTCGCCAGTCGCATCAACCTCAACTACTACGTGCTCACGCCGGGGGACGCCCAGCCGGTCAACCCGCTGATCAAGGTCCCGGCGTCACATGCCCACAAGGTGCACGGCTCCGTGCTGCTGACCGACGTGTTCGTCCAGCAGGTCACCGCGCTGACCTACGCCTTCGACGAGTTCTCGAGCGATGACGACGTCGTGCCCACCGTGGAGCTGACCGGCGGGGGGATCCCGGCGTCGGAGCTCACGCCGCAGGGCTACCTCGAGATGGCCCAGGCGAAGGCGGAGGCCAAGACGGCAGCGCTGCGCCGCCTCGGGTACGCGATCCCCGAACACAACGCGGGGGCGGTCGTCGCCGCGATCGGCTCGGGCACGCCTGCCTTCACGGCGCTGCAGGTCGGTCAGGTCATCACCGCAGTGGACGGAGTCTCCACGCCTACGGTGTGCGCATTCGTCGGGCAGCTGGCGCAGTTCGGGCCGGGGGACAGCGTGTACTTGACCGTCGACAAGGACCACTTCAAGGCCGACGGGACGCCGGTGTCCGGCGCGGCGGTCACCAAGTCGCTGCGGTTGGCCCGCCGACCCGCTGGCGTTCCCGGGTACACGGGATGCCCCGGGGTGCAGGCGTCCCAGGGGTTCCTGGGCGTGTCGGTCCAGACCCAGCAGGACTACACGTTCCCGTTCCCGATCACCATCGACACGGCCGACATCGGCGGGCCGTCGGCCGGCCTCGCCATGACCCTGGGCATCCTCAATACGCTGTCGGGAGGGCACCTGACGGGCGGCCGGGTGGTCGCCGCGACCGGCACGGTGTCAGCGACCGGCGCCGTCGGGGACGTGGGCGGGGTGGCCCAGAAGACCATCGCGGTCGAGCAGGCCGGGGCCACGGTGTTCTTCGTGCCGCCCCCAGAGCTCTCGGTGGCCCGGTCGAAGGCGACGGCCTCGCTGCACGTCTACGCCGTCTCCAGCCTGGCCCAGGCGCTGTCGATCCTCCGGGGGCTCGGCGGCAGAGTTCCGCCCCCCACCACGAGGGCGTCCTGATTCCGCTCCGCGCCGGCTCGGGTGGGCCGGCTCCGGCCGAACCGTCAATCCACTGGCCCGCGCCCAGGTCGTAGGCTCTCGTTCATGCCGGACCCTCCCTACGGCTCGTCGTCACGCCTGCGCTCCGACGAGGTCACCCGGCGGTCCTTCACCAGGAACCGTCGCGGCTTCGACGCCGCCGAGGTCGAGGCCTTCCTCGAGCAGCTGTCCGCCGAGATCGCGGCATGGGAGGCCCGCGAGGAGGAGTTGCTGGCGCGACTCGAGGACGCCGAGGAGCGTGCCGCCAATCCCCAGATCGACGACGCCCGATTGAGCTCGGCCCTCGGCCAGAAGAGCGCCGAGCTCTTGCGCAACGCACACACCGAGGCCTCCCGCCTCGTGAATGCCGCCGAGGAGACCGCAGGCGCCGTGGTGCGCGACGCGCAGCAGCAGGCGACCGACATCCAGGTGTCCGCCGAGGCGGCGGCGGCCGAGCGGATCGCGCAGGCGGAGCTGTCCGCGGGCGCCGTTCACGAGGACGTCCAAGCGGACGTCGCGGCGATCCTGGATCGGGCTCGCTCCGACGGCAACTCCCTACTCGACAGGGCGCGCGAGCGCGGCCGCCTGATGATCGAGCAGGCCCAGGAGACGCGACGTCGCATGCTGACCGAGACCGCCCAGCGTCGCCGCGTGCTCTTGATCCAGATCGAGCAGCTGCGTGCGGCACGCGATCAACTGGCGCGCACGGTCCTCGGTGTGCGCGGCACGGTCGACGACATCGTCTCGGGCCTGGCGCGCGCCGATGACGACGCGCGCTCGGCCGCCGCCGCGGTCGCCGAGCGCGTCGCCGAGGTCGAAGCTCAGGAGGTCGAGGGCCTCGAGCCTGGCGAAGTCGAAGCGATCTCGGCCGCCGTCGCGGGCGCAGTCGATGCCGAGCCCTCAAGCAACAACAGGAACGCAGCCGACACCGAGCAGGCGACGTCGGGCGACGACTCTCGCGTGGAGGAGCTCTTCGCCGCGCATCCGAGAGGGCAGGGTCTCAGACTCGGGCGAGTCGGTTTTGGGAGAGGTCGTCGTGACCGAGGCGACGATCGTGATCGATCCCGAGCCCAAAGGCGCCTCGTCGCAGGGCGAGCCGACCGAGTCCGAGCTCCTTGCCGCCGAGCGCGACGATCTCCTCGACCCGATCATCGCGAGGATGTCCCGCCGATTGAAGCGGGCGATGCAGGACGACCAGAACATGCTCCTCCATCGGCTTCGCGCCGACTCGGGGGAGTACCGCCAGGAGCTCCTGTCCTCCGAGGAGGAGCAGCGGCGCGGCCTCGTCGAGGCATCGGTGGACTTCCTGGGCGACGCCTTCGAAGCCGGGGAGACCTTCGCCCGCAACCACCTGGGCGCAGAGGCCGCCGCCGCCCCCGATGCCACCGAGATCAGCCGCTCGGCGGTGGGCACCGGCGCCCAGGAGCTGGCCGACACGGTGGTGACCCTGTTGCGCCGTCGCCTTCTGGAAGAGGACGTCGAGGGCCCCGGGCCGAGCGAGGACGAGGCCGCCGAGTTGGTGAGCGCGGCCTATCGGGAGTGGCGGGGCGAACGCATCGAGCGCCTCGTCGCCGACCACGTGATCGGGACCTTCTCCAATGGGGTCCGGGGGGCGAGCGGGAAGGTCCCGTTGCGCTGGGTTACCGCCAGCAACGGTGAGACCTGCGCCGACTGCGACGACAACGCCCTGGCCGACGGGGTCGGCGAGGGCGAGCGGTTCCCGACCGGGCATATGCACCCCCCGGCGCATGCCGGGTGCCGCTGCCTGGTCGTGCCGAACACGACTTGACGCAACCTCGGACCTAGGCTCTTTCCGTGCGTTCCCCGCAAGATGTGGCGCCGCGCGTGCCGCGGTCGCGGCATCGTGGCCGGTGGTGGCTGCTCGGCGGCGCCATCGTCCTGATCATCCTGCTGGCCTCGCTGCGCTCGCTGGCCACGCTCTACACCGACCGACTCTGGTTCTCCTCGGTCAACCTCACCTCGGTCTGGGACACCACGGTCGGGATCAAGCTCGGGCTCTTCGCCTCCTTCGGGGGGCTGTTCTTCGTCCTGCTCTGGGTCAACCTGATCGTCTGCGACCGGATCAGCTCGGCGGTGGACGCTTCGGACCCCGAGGACGAGCTGGTGCGCCGCTACCAGCGGGTGGTGCGGCCCTATGCGAACCGGATCTACGCCGGCCTCTCGGTGATCGTGGCGCTGATCGCGGCGGCCGGGACGATCGGGCAGTGGCAGAACTGGCTGTTGTTCACCCACGGGGTCAGCTTCGGTTACACCGACCCCCAGTTCCACAAGGACGCCGGGTTCTACGTCTTCAGGCTGCCGTTCCTCGAGTACCTGGTGAACTGGCTCATCGTCTCGTTGATCGTCATCTTGATCTTCACGGCCATCTTCCACTACCTGAACGGCGGGATCCGGACCCAGCGGAGCACCCGGCCCCGGGTGCGCCCGGTGGTGAAGGCGCACCTCTCGGTTCTGCTCGCGCTGATCGCGCTGGCCAAGGCGGCCGGGTACCTGCTCGGCAAGTACCAGCTGGTCACCTCGACGAACTCCTTCGTGGAGGGTGCGGGGTACACCGACGTCCACGCGCGGATCCCGGCCTTCAACCTCTTGTTCTGGATCTCGCTCGCCGCGGCGGCGGTCCTGGTCTGGAACATCCGCCGGCAGGGCTGGACGCTGCCGATCCTCGCCGTCGGCCTCTGGGCGTTCGTGGCGCTGGTCATCGGGGTCATCTACCCGGCCATCGCCCAGGCGATCGTCAACCCCTCCCAGAACCAGAAGGAGGCGCCCTACATCGCGCGGAACATCGCAGCGACCCGCTACGCGTACGACCTCGAGCCGGGCGACGTGACGGTCACGAATTTCCAGGACAACACGTCGTTGAGCGCGCTCCAGGTGCTCAAGGACACCGGGACGCTCGACAACATCCGGCTCTGGGACCCCGACTCACAGATCTCGCTGCCCACGTTCAACAAGCTGCAGTACCAGCACGGCTACTACACCTTCCAGGGCCTGGCGGTCGACCGTTACTTCATCAACGGCAAGCTCCAGCCGGTCCTGGTCGGGGTGCGTGAGATCAACGAGTCGGGCATCCAGTCACCCACCTGGGTCAACACGCACCTGCAGTACACCCACGGCGACGGCATCGTCATCGCGCAGGCCGACGCGGCCGACTCCAACGGCGACCCGGTCTTCCGGGTGCGTGACGTGCCGTCGGTGTCCTCCAACGGACTGCCCAAGGTCTCCCAGCCCGAGGTGTACTTCGGGCTGAATCTGCCCGGCTACGTCGTGGCCAACACGAACGAAATCGAGATCGGCGGCCAGCCCCACTACAAGGGCACCGGCGGCGTGCAGCTCTCCTCATTCCTGCGCAAGGCGGCGTTCGCGCTGCGCCTTGGCGACTTCAACCTCTTGATCTCGGGCCAGGTCACCCACCAGTCCCGGATCATGTTCGTGCGGGACATCCAGCAGATGGCGGCCAAGGCCGCGCCCTTCTTGTCATGGGACGCCGACCCCTATGCCGTCTTGGCCAAGGGTCAGATCTACTGGATCCTCGACGGCTACACGACGACGGCGAACTTCCCCTACTCGCAGAACGCGTCGACCGCGACCGTGCCCCAGGGGAGCGGGCTGCCGGCCAGCTACAACTACGTGCGCAACTCGGTGAAGCTCGTCATCAACGCGTACTCCGGGCAGATGAAGTTCTATGCGATGGACAACGACCCCATCCTGCGGACCTACGAGTCAGCCTTCCCGGGCATGTTCACCCCGGGCGCCGATATGCCCAAGGCCCTCCAGGCGCACCTGCGCTACCCCGAGGACATGTTCTCGATCCAGGCCGCCCTCTACGGCCGCTACCGCCTGTCCTCGCCGCTGAACTTCTACAACGCCAACGGCGCCTGGACGCTCTCGCCGACCGCCGGTGCCGGCTCGCCCCAAAACGCCCTCTCGGTCACCCTCACCACCAACGCGCAGGGCCAGGCGATCAGCGGGACCGTCACCCCCCAGTCGCCCATCTACCAGGTGCTCGCGCTGCCCGGGACGACGAAACAGACCTTCACGATCTCGGATGCCTATGTGCCGTTCAACAACGGGGCGGCGAGCCAGAACCTGGCCGCGTTCGTCGTCGGGACCTATAGCGACGGCGGGGGCGGGAAGCTCCGCGTCTACGTGACCGAAGGCTCCCAGAACGTGGGTCCGGCGTTGGCCGACACCGAGATCCAACAGGACCAGTCTGTCTCCTCGGAGATCACGCTCCTCGACCAGCACGGCTCGGACGTGCTGCTCGGCAACACGCTCAGCGTCCCGGTCGGGAACTCGATCATCTACGTCCGCCCGCTCTACCTCGAGGCGACCGGCAACCCCGAGCCCGAGCTCGCGGACGTCATCACGGTGCTCGGTAACGACGTCCAGATGGCACCGACGATCAGCCAGTCGCTCTCCAAGCTGCTCAGCGCGCCGGTGAACTCGGGCACCGGCGGGGCCACCAGCTCACCGACCTCACTAGCCGCGGCGGCGGCCGCGCAGGTGAGCAGCCTGCTCCAACAGGCCCAGGCCGACTACAACGCCGCCCAGAGCGCACTGACAAGCGGCTCGCTGGCCACCTACCAGAGCGACATCTCGGCCGAGGAACAGGTGTTGAACCAGGCCGGTGCGATCCTGAGCGCGGCCGGCGCCAAGGCGACCACCCCCACCACGACCACGACCACGCTCCCCACGCTGAAGGCCAAGCCCAAACCGAAGACCAAGGGCACCTCCTCCACCGCCCTCGCCGGGCGCCCCCCGACCCTCGGCTCCTGAGGCGCCCGGGCCCACTTCGCAGCTCCGTGCGATGATGGGACCTTCCGAAGAAGCGCTCGCTCCGGCGGGCCCGAGCTCGAGGAGGGCCCGGTGGGATTTCTCGACAAGGTGAAGGAGGGCGCCGCCCAGGCGTCGGCCGCCGCCAAGGACGCCGCCCAGAAGGGCCAGGCCAAGCTCGACTCCCTGCAGGCCAAACGCCAGGCCGACGGGCTGCTGCGCGACCTCGGGGCCGCCGCCTACGCGGAGAAGGTCGGACGCGCCCCGGCCAGCAACTCGGCCGACATCGACCGCATCCTCGCCGCGCTCGAGCAGCACGAGCACGACAACGGCCAGATCGACCTGACCCTCACCTCGGGCACCTAGCCCGGAGGTGCCGCTCACGGGGGAGTACGAGCCGAGCAGCTGGCAGTGGGTGCGCGACCAGGTCGCCGAGTTCGAGGCGTCCGAGGGGACCCGCGCCAACACGCTGCGCGACACCGGCTTGCCCATCGTCATCGTGACGACGATCGGCAAGAAGAGCGGCAAGATCCGCAAGTTCCCAGTCATGCGGGTCGAGCTCGACGGCCGTTACGCCATCGTCGCCTCGAAGGGTGGGACCCCGACCAACCCCGAGTGGTACGCCAACCTGTCGGCCCACCCCGACCTCGTCGTCATCCAGGACGGGCCCGAGCCGGTCGACTTCTCGGTGCGCGAGCTCGACGGCGACGAGCGGGCCGTCTGGTGGGATCGGGCGGTTGCCGCGTACCCGCCCTACGCCGAGTACCAGCAACGGACCGAGCGACGCATCCCGGTCCTGCTGGCGACGCCGCTGGACCGCGCGGCGTGAGGTCCTGACCCGTCGGGATCCTGCATTCAGTGCGGTTTCGCTTCGATGCAGACGGAGCGTGGATCCAGCCCGTGCTGGTCCAGGGGATTTGGACCTCACTCGAGCAGACGGGCCGGGATGCTGACCCTTATGTCCAGGTCTCGATCGCAGCCCCTACACGAGCAGGGGCTGCACCAGGGCGGCCCACCGCTTCCGCCACGAGAGGGCCACCATGATCCGCACCGGTAGCGGCGGTCCAGTCGGCCGATCGGCTGCCGGCAGCGACCGGATCACCTCGTCGAGTGCACCCACGGCGAGTGGCAGTTGCGGCTTGGGGATACCACGCAGCGCCTTGGCGTCCATGCGGGCCCACTCATCGGGGGGGATCCACTTGGCGAACATGGGGATCACCTCGGAGTCCTCCAGGTCCAGGTGCGGGAAGAAGAGATTTTGCAGCTCGACCACCGCAGCGTTGATCCGGTCCCGGCCCGCGACGTCCGGGCTCTGTTGGAATGCCGTGACCGCAGCATCGATGGCCTCGATGGCACCTTCCATCTTCTTGTGGTCCCGTCCGAGCTCCTCGATGAGCGGGTTGATGTCGGGGTACACGAGGGCGAGCGCAGGGAAATCCTCGGTGTCCTCTGTGTGATGGTGGTAGTTGAGGATCGCGGAGTAGAAGGTCCAGTAGGGCCCGATGACGGGTTGGAGAGCCGCGGGTTCGAGCTTGGCCGTCGCGTCAACCATCCTGCTCGTGCCGAGACGGAACGCCTTGTGGACGGCCTGCAGGAGGCGTGTGTCTGCCATGCCGTTGCTGCCATCTGCCATGACCTGATTCTCCCCCCTCGGTTCATGGAACCGGCCCGACTCGAAGGTTCAGGGTAACGGGCCGCGAGGCGCCGGTCGAGCGAGCTGGCCGGGCAAGCTACCCAACCAGAGGCATCGAGACGCGGTCGACAAGGTCGTCTTCCTAAGCCGCCGCCGTTTCGCTTCACTGACGACCCGATGTCGTTGCGCCGCAAGCACGACGTCGCGTGGACGGGGCTGGCCTCCAGTGGAGATCCGCTTGACGAGGTCAGGGCTCCAGAGCGGCCTACGAAGGACCCGGCCCCGCATCGATCCCGCGGCCGCGCCCCAAGATGCCGTGCGGGTCGAACGCGCCTTTGATCCGCCGCATGAGGGCCAGCCGCACCGGGTCTTCGAGCTCGAAGAAGTAGGGCTGCTTCTCGCTGCCCAGCCCGTGCTCGCCAGAGACGGCACCGCCGAGGGCGACCGCGGCACCGAGCACCGCCCGAACGAACGCGTGGAGCCGCTCGGCGTCGGGCTGGAACACCGAAAGGTGCACATTGCCGTCGCCGACGTGCCCGCACGCCGACACGAAGGACTGGTGTGCGGTCGCCAGCTCGGCGACCTGTCGCATGAACGTCGGAACGGCCGCTCGGGGCACGACGGTGTCGATGATGTCGTTCGCCCCGGCCGCCTTGGACACGAAGAAGGCGCGCTCGCGGGCGGTGATCAGATCGGCACCCGCAACGGAGGGCAGCACGTAGACGTCGTGGGCGCCGCTCTTCTCGAGCAGCGTTGCCGCGACCTCGACGTCTTCGTCCAGGCGGTCCTCATGCGCGCTCTCCAGCACCACGACGAGGTAGGCGACTGCGCTGGATTGGACCTCGGCGGGGATCCCGAGGTCGAGCCCCGCCGCGCGCGTGATCCCGGTCATCGCCGACGCGTCGATGTACTCGAGGATGAGCGGGGCGACTCCGCTCGAGAGGAGCGCGGTCACCGACGCGGTGACGTCGTCGAGCGCCCCGAAGGGCGCGAGGACGGTGGCGACGTGGGGGAGGCGCGGCACGAGCTTGAGGGTCGCCTCGGTCACCAGCGCCAGGGTGCCCTCGGAGCCGATGATCAGCTGGGTGAGGTCGTAACCCGAGGACGACTTGACGAAGCGCCCACCGGTGCGGAGTACCTCGCCGCCCGAGAGGACGATCTCCAGCCCCAGCACGTGGTGACGGGTGACCCCGTAGCGGACCGCCCGCATGCCGCCGGCGTTGGTGGCGACGTTTCCGCCGATGGACGCGCCCATCTCACCCGGGTACACGGGGTACATGAGCCCGTGGGGCCGCAGGGCGGTGTCCAGCTCGCCGAGGGTCACGCCGGGCTGGACCACCGCGACCTGGTTGATGGTGTCGATCTCCAGGATCCGGTCCATCTTGTCGAACGCCACCACGATCCCCTCGGCCAGGGGCAGCGCCGCACCGGAGAGCCCGGTGCCCCTGCCGCGGGCGACCACCGCGACACCCCGTGCGCTCGCGATCTCGAGGATCCGGCTGACCTCCTCGGTCGATCGCGGCCGCACGACGGCAGAGGGGATGACGGGCGCCGTGGTCAGCGCCTCGTCATGGGTGTCGTCGGGGTGGATCCGCTCCCGGGTCCACACCGACGACGGTCCGACGATGCGTTCAAGCTCCTCGACCAGGTCGCTCACGGTGGGCTCCAGTGGTGGCACGCTCGGTCACCCTCTGGTCCCAGGCTTCCACGCGACGGCCGCCCGAGCCAGGGTGGCTCGGGGCCGGCGACGCCGGCGGATGACCCGGGGCGGCTCAAGGTGCGTAGAGCAGCGGGAGCGCCAGCTCCGGCATGATGCGGTGGTGTCGGGTGAGGACCTCGCCAAGTCTCGATCGAGCCAGATCCCATCCACGGTCTCCGTCGGACGCCGTGTCGTGGTCACCGGCTTGGCCGGCGCAGGCAAGAGCACGTTCTCGCGAGCGCTCTCGTTGAAGACCAGTCTCCCCGTCATTGTGCTCGACCTCCATTTCTGGAAGCCCGGTTGGGCTGAGCCGCTCGAGGACGAGTGGCGGGCGACGCGGCGCGATCTGCTCGCCGGCGACGAGTGGATCGCCGACGGCAACTACCACGCCACGCTCGACCTTCGGCTCGAACGCGCCGACACGGTGGTGTTCCTCGACACACCGTGGTGGACCTGCACACGGCGAGCGCTGGTGCGCGGGATCCGCAGGCGTCCAGTTGGCTTCGAGCTGCCTCAGGGCTGCGATGAGTCCGCCTGGCGACGATTACGTGATGAATGGCGGCTGGCCGGGCGCATCTGGCGAGTCCGCCGCTCCGATCGCGAACGAGAATTCGGGATCTTGTCGCGGCACGGGAAACATGTGGCTCTGTACGTGCTCCGCTCCGAGCGCGCCGTCCGTGAGTTTCTCAGCGCCCAACAGTAGATCGCGCGGAGTCACCGCGCCGGCTGGTCGTGTTTGGAAATACCGGCGCCCGCTTATCGCGCGCCGGGTGCACCCGGCCGGCGAACGGGGCGCGGGGAGGCGCGTTCGGCGTGCCTGTTCTGAGCGGCCTAGGTGGCGCTCGCTCCGCTGGGGGCGCCCCGGCGTCCGCCGAACCCCCCAAACCCGCCAAAGCCACTGAAGGTGCCGGACGTGCACCCGCCCTTTGGCGCGGTGCTGAGGCTGATGGTCGTGGCGGTGATCGCACCGGTTTGGCCGGAGGGTCCTAACGCCGTTGCGCAGAGCCCGACGCTCAGGTTGCTGGCCGAGGCCGACTGGGTCGTGGTGAAGACGGTCGACTTGCCGTAGGTGACGGTTGTGTTTGTGGTCTTCGTCTTGATCTTGGGGAAGGTCGTGGACGTGGTCGACTTCTTCGTGTCCTTGGTCGACTTGGGATCAGCGGTCTTCGACTTCGAGACCACTGGGGTCACCCCCTTGACCACGAACGTCGAGCCCGAGATCGAGGTCACCTGGCCGGTGGCGAACCGATTGGCTTCTGCGGCGAAGCGGCTCGCTCCCGTTCCACCGCCACCGTTTGTGCGGAATGCCCCGCCGCCCGGGAAGGTGCCGCCGGGCGTCCCACTCGGAGGCCTGAACCCGCTGCCCCCCGTCGGGGTTCCGCCGAAGGTGGTACCGACTCCACCGGTACACGAGCCGTTTGTGCCGGCCGCGCGAACGGCGACGGTCGCCGCGGCGAGATGCCCCTTCTTCGCCTTGGCGCTGGTGCTCGTCACGGTCACGCAACTCCCGACCGTGAGTTTGGACGCCGAGACGTCCACCGTCTGGGAGAACGTCGTCGATGCGGTCCAGCTGACGGTCACCTGACCGCTTGACGGGTTCTGCACCTCCATCGAGTTGGTAGCGGCGGTGATGGCGGCCACGGTTCCCGACGCTGTCGAGAAATTCGGCCGCGGGGTGGTCGTGGTCGTCGTCGCGGCCCCGGCGGCCCCACTCAGGCCGAACCCGACGGCGGACGCGACCAGGAGGATCGCCGAGCGCCGAACGAGTGTGGTCCTGGTGCTCGGTCGGCGACCGAAGCGGTGCGGGGGGGAGATTTCCATGGTGGTCATTGGCCTCTGTGTCGTGTGTTTATTCGGTGCGCAGGGCGTCGATCGGGGAAAGCCGCGCGGCGCGGCTGGCCGGATAGACGCCGAAGGTGAGCCCGATGACGATAGCGACCACCACCGCCCCGACCGCGGCGGTGGGGGAGATCGTCACCGGATTGCTCTCGAGATGGGGCAGCACGACCGCCCCCACCAGGCCGAGCAGGACGCCGCCCATTCCGCCTAAGAGCCCGAGCGAGGACGCCTCCACCAGGAACTGTCGGCGGATCTCGTTCGGCGCGGCACCGACCGCCTTGCGCAGGCCGATCTCCCGGATCCGCTCGGTGACCGACACGAGCATGATGTTCATCACCCCGATGCCCCCGACGAGCAGGGAGATCGCGGCGATCCCGGCCAGAAGGTCGGTGAGCGTGCGGTTGACCGAGTTGGCCGTCGACTGAAGCTGGGACTGGGTCGTGATGGTGAAGTCGGCATCGGCCGGCTGGGTGATGTGGTGGAGGGTGAGCAGGAGGTCGTTGGTCTCCTGGTAGGCGCCCGATAGGCCGGCGGCCGAGTTGGCCTCCACGTAGATCGTCGACACGCTGCCCGGCGTCGATCCCGCGTCGAGCTGCTGCTGGTACGTGGTGATCGGCACGAGGGCCATGTCGTCCTCGTTGGTCCCGCTTGACGACGATCCTGCCGTGGCGAGCACGCCGATGACCGTGAGGGGCACGTCATTGGCGTCAATGGTCTGGCCGATCGCAGAGCCCGCACCGAAGAGCTCCTCCGCTGTGGTGGCCCCGAGCACCGCCACGTCGGCCGCGTCCTTGTCCTGTTGACGGGTGAAGAACCCGCCCTCGGACACCTGTCGGTCGCGGACCTGGAGCCACGACGCCGTCGTCCCGGTCAAGCTCGTCGTCCAGTTGCTCGACCCGGCGGTGAGGGTGGTGATCGTCTGGGCACTCGGCGCGACGGCGGCGATGTTGGGCGCAACGCGCTTGGACTCCAACGCATCGGCGTCCGCCAGCGTGAGGGTCGTCGCCGACCCGAAGCCGCCTTGCACCCCGGAGGAGCTCGTGGTGCTGCCGGGGGTGACGACGAGCAGGTTGGAGCCGAGCGCAGAGATGGCCGAGCTCACGCTGCTCTGCGCCCCCTCGCCCAGCCCGACCGTCAGGATGACCGCGGCGATCCCGATCAGGATGCCGAGGATCGTGAGCAGGGAGCGCAGCCCGTGACCAAGGAGGGCCTCGAGGCCCGAGCTCAGGGTGTCCCGGAACTTCACGCCCGCACCGCCATCTCGTCGGAGGCGATCTGCCCGTCGCGGATCTGCACGAGCCGCGGCGCCGCCATCGCGACCTCGTGGTCGTGGGTGATGAGCACCAGCGTCCGGCCACCCCGGTTGAGCTCCCGGAGAAAGTCGAGGATCTCGGCGGCCGCCGTGGAGTCGAGGTTCCCCGTGGGCTCGTCGGCCAGGATGACCGAGGGATTGGTCACGAAGGCCCGGGCAATGGCGACCCGCTGCTGCTGGCCTCCCGAGAGCTCGGTCGGACGGTGGTCGGCCCGATCGGCCAGCCCCACCCGAGCGATCGCCTCGAGCGCCCGCCGCCTCCGCTCGCTCGAGGACACCCCCGTGTAGACGAGCGGCAGCGCCACGTTGCGCCAGGCGCTGAGCCGTGGCAGGAGGTTGTACCCCTGGAAGACGAAGCCGATCCGGCGGTTGCGGATCCGGGCCAGCTGCTGCTCGGTCATCTTGCTGACGTCCTCGCCGCCGAGGTGATAGGTCCCGCTGGTGGGCGTGTCGAGGCAGCCCAGGATGTGCATCAGCGTGGACTTGCCCGAGCCCGACGGGCCCATCACCGCCACAAACGAGCCGTCTTCGACCGCGAAGTCGACCCCCCGCAGCGCGTGCACGGCGAACTCGCCGGGGTGGTAGGTCTTCCAGACCCCTGCAATCTCGATGACCGGTGGCCGCGCCACCTAGAAGCCTCCTGCTCCGCCTCCGCCGATGAACCTGGCGCCACCGCCACCGCCGGGGGAGAAGCTGAAGCTACCGCTGCCACCCAGGCCGCCCAAGCCGCCGAACTTGGAAGTCGAGTTCGACGTGGTGGAGGACAGCGGGACCGAGAGGTTGGCGAGCACGACTTTGGCACCGGACTTCAGCCCGGAGGTGATCTGCGTGAGCGTCGTGCCGACCGCTCCCACTCCGACGGAATGCTCGACCTCTTTGCCGTTCTTCAGCTCGTAGACGAAGCTCGACGATCCAGAGGTGTGGACCGCGCTGGAGGGTACGGTCAGGACGCCGCTCCGATCCAAGACGATGATCGAGGTCTGGGCCGTCATGCCCGAGTACAGGCCCGACGGGGTGCCCGTCACGGCGACCGTGATCGGGAAGGTGGCCACGCCCGAGCTGACGGTGGCCACGATCCCGAGGGAGCTCACGGTGCCGAACACCGGCGTGTTGGACCCCGACACGGTCAGCTGGGCCTGGTCGCCGACTTGGATCTCGCTGATGTCAGAGCTCGAAACGCTGGCTGTCCCTTCGAAGGCAGCCGTGCCGACGATCTCAACGGCGTAGCTTGGCGAGCTGCCCGACGAACTCGAACTCGAACTCGAACTCGCCGCGGCCGCCCCGATCTCCGAGCTCCCGGCCGAGGCTTCGTTGCCAGCGGCCACGTTGACCTCGGTGACCGTGCCGGCCACGGGCGCCGTCAAAGTGGCCTCCTTCAGGTTGCTCTCCGCGGAACTCAGCGTCACATTGGCCGCCTCGAGAGAAGCTTCGTCCGATTCGATCGCTGCACCTGCGCTGGATTGATCGTTCGGGAGTGCGTTCTGGTCGTTGGTGACCGTCTGCTCGTCGTTCTGTAGGGTCACCTGGGCATTCGACAGGGTCTGCTGCGCCGTGGTGATCGCCTGTTGGGCCTGGGTGAGCGACTGAGCATTCTTGACCTCGGTGCTCTGCAGGGAGAGCTGGTCGATCTGGAGCGCCTGCTGGTCCTGAGTGATGTTGTTCTCGTCGGAGGTGACCGCAGCTTGGGATGCAGAGACCGCGGCTGGGTCCGTTGTAGTACAAGCGGTCCCCGTTGGGTTTGCCCCACAGTCAGTACTCTCAGTCGCTTCAGCCGCAGTTACCTTTTGCTCGTCCGTGCTCAGCGTGGCCTCGTCACTCGTCAACTTTGTCTGGGCGTTGGTCACCGCGTTCTGGGCCTGGAGGAGCGAGATCTGGTTGGAGTCGGTGGTCTCGGTGAGGTCCGTCTGGTCGTTGGTGATGGCAGTGGTATCGGCAGCGATCTGCTGTTGCTCCAGGGTGACCTGCTGCTGGGCGGTAGAGAGGGCCTGTTGGGCGCTCGCTAAACTCCCGCCCGACTCGTCGGTTGACAGCTTGGACTCGTCATTCGCAACGGCCGCCTCGTCTTCAGCCACCATCGCCTGAAGACTGGCGGGGTTCAAGGTCGCGAGCACTGCACCGGCCGCCACCGATTGGCCAACCGCGACGTTTACGCTGGCGATCTGACCCGACGTGGCGAAGTCCAAGTCGGCTTGGTTGACGGCCTCGATGGTGCTCGTGGCCGAGACGGTCTGCTCCACCGTCCCGGTGCCGGCAGCGGTCGTCACGTAGTCGGGACCACTCGAGCGCGTGAGCAGCCAGGTGCCCACACCTGCACCGGCGAGGAGAAGAACGACCACAGCGATGACCCGCCCCAAGTGCCGACGCATGGCGCTTGTGACTCGCCCGAGCCGGGTCCGTGAGCCGCCACCTCCATTGAGCCCGTCGAGCTTGTTCTCCGCTGTCGGTGGCGCGAACTCCTCCCCGATCACGGGAGTGGTGCGCGTGAGTGTCGGGGCGTCGGGGCCGTTAGGTTCGGGGATCGGAGTCTCGGCCAACGCTGAACTCCTTGGTTCGGTCTTCCTCTTTACCGACCGGCTGGAGTCTTCGGTCGCGAAACCGGTGCACCCTCGGCGCTTCGGATACCCGCGTGAGACGCGCAATCGCCGATCGTCGGGGTGAACTGTAGACCTGGGACCTATTTTTTCCGAGAAAATTGGTGAAGAAGACCGTAAAAAACCCCTAAGACTTTGAACCTAGTTCAGACCCCTGAGCTGGAGGATTACGCGTCGTGACGTCGGCCACGACTGAGCTGGTTAAAGGGGCGTCGAGCTTGGCTCTCGGTCGGACGGGATCAGAGCGTTCCCCTTGGGGGACGCCTGAGTGGGCCCCAAGGGTCTGAGGGCGGGCGCCGCGCCGTTCGTTCCTCCCGTCGCGACCGGGAGGCTGTCCGCGTCGTCGCTATCTTGAGTGCGGTCCCACATGCATCCTTCTTGGCGAAGAGCGCGAGCGGCGATGATCGCACTTCTGCTCCTGAGCTCAATGGTGGGTGTGATCATCGTCGCCCCACCTGCCGGAGCGTCAAAGACCAAGCGGGTCGACGTTGCCGCCGTCCGATTGTGGGTGTACGCGCACGGAGCGGTCTTCACGAGTCTGCAGACCGATATCAAGGCTGTCGCAGCGAGTATCCAGAACGGATCCATCACCAGGATCACCTCGGATTGTGAGCAGCTGGCGGCAGATGTCCGAGCCGCTTCACTGATTCCGCGAATCCCTGACGCCGAGATCCAGGGCCGGTGGTCCGCGGCGCTCCGTGACTTCGGCACCGCCGCCGACGACTGCACGCGCGGCGTGATCCGAAACAACACCAGGTTGACGGCCGAGTACGGACCAAAGGTTCGAGCTGGCATCAAGCAGACGGACGCTGTGCTCAAAGGCCTGGACAAACTGGAGTAGGCGGGCCGACCTCGTCGCTCCCCGGGGCGGTCCGGACTAATCGGCCATACGGCTGGGCCGGGTACGGCCAGGGTTCGGCACTGCTAAATTGATCGTCTTCGCCGCGGGGTGGAGCAGTCTGGTAGCTCGTCGGGCTCATAACCCGAAGGTCGTGGGTTCAAATCCCACCCCCGCCACCATCTGAACTCTCGGTCGCACCGTTACGAACGTGACGACGGTGCGACCGAGGACGTTCCAATAGCTCCCACCGGCCGCTCACGCTGCGGTCGAGGGTCGATGTGCATGTGACCAGGTCTTTCGTCAGCCTTGTCGCATGGTCAACAGATACGCGTGGACCGGGGCTGTCAATCCGGATGCCGGTCGTCCAGCGCCTTCCGAGCGAGAGCTCAGGGCGGACGTGGCTTCGGTCGGTCGAATGTGGGTGGACGCTGCCTATGACGATCTCCGCCGAGCGGGCCCCGATCGTGCGGAGCAGATACGTCGCATCCTCGATAGCTACGTCATCCCCTGGTTCGGTCCGCAGACGAGCACGGTCGGCGACATCAGCTACTTCATGGTGCACGAGTGGCTGCTCAACCTCGTTGGCCGTGGAGGGGGTGTGCCCGACGGCTCTCGTCGGGCGCCAGCGGTCTACGGGGGGTCTCGCACCGGTGGTGAGCTCTCGCTTCGAGAGGTGGCGGCGATGGGTGAGGTGAGCCTGGCCACGGCCCGACGACGTTGGCGCGACGGCGAGCTCACCGGCGCGTACCGTGACGCACACGGACACGTCCGTGTGCCGGAGTCGGCGGCTGCTGCACTACGCAAAGCGAAACCGAATCGGCCGGTAGGGCTTGCCCAGTCGGTCGTGGTCGACGCCCTGTGGGTGCTTCGCCGGGTCCTGGCGTTCTCCCGGGCGAACGGGTTGGTGCCACCCGGCTTCGATCCCACCGAGGGCTTGGTGGCGCCGGAACCTGACCCTGCGGTTGCTCGTGCGCGACGCCCGACGTCCCAACCGCGTCCGCTGAGCTTTCCGGAGTGCGCGCGGATCGCTGCGCATCTTCATCCGGTCCATCAGCTGGTGCTGTGGCTGCAGCGCGTGATGGGGCTCCGAATCTCCGAGGCGTTCGGCGTCTTGGTCGACGATGTCGTCGACCTCGGGGACTCCGGGCTATTGCTCGTGCGGGGCCAGGGAGGTCGCGACTTCAGGGTGCGCAATGACGACGGCCGTATCGTCGTCGTCCAGCACAAGGAGCGGACGAAGACCGAGGCCGGGTTGCGAGTGCTTGTCCTACCATCGAGCATGTTGGAGCTGCTGCAGGTCGCGATCGAGGCATTTCACACCGACCCCGAGACCGACGAGATTGACGAAACCTCGCGTCTCGTACCTGGTCTTCAGACAGCGGATCTGTCTGGTCAGCTGAGCTTCCGCGAGGCCTTCGAGACCGCTGCGACTGCCGAGGGGCTGGGCAGCGGTGATCTCGGCTTTCGGGTGTCGCCACATCTCTTGCGCAAGAGCGTCGCCACGGACATCGCGTGGGAGTCGGGGATCGAGCACGGGGTACGTCGGCGCTTCATGGGACATCGCGCTGCCGACGATGTCTTCGGGCGTGTCTATACGCTCGACCATCCCGAGCTCACGCCCCTCGCAGAGGTGGCGCGCGTACTCGACGAGATGATCCGAGGTTCAATCGGCTCTCTGCTCGTTCCCACGACTCGGCGTATCCGATGGGGTCACTCGCATCGGAACTTCCATCGTGCGGCCCACGCGGAGGCGACGCTTCTGGCAGCGGGTTGGTCGACCGACCCGGACCACTCTGAGGATCCATTCTGCGATGCACAGCGGGTCTCGTCAGAGCTACGGATCGCGGAAACGACCGCCAGGCGATGGATGCGGGACGGCACCTTGAGGTGTGTAATCGTCCAGGACAGGGACGGCGTGCGGCGGCGTTGGGCGCGGCTGAGCGAGGTCTGGGCATTGCGTGATCGACTGGCTGACCGGATACTCCTGCCGGACCTCGCCGAGGAGCTCGGTGTCCGCTACCACGACCTCTACCGGATGTCTCGCCTCCTCGGCCTCGAGATGGAGCAGCATCCAACGAGCCGACAATTCGAGGTCTCATCCGAGGCGGCAGGTCGCTTATGCGAAGAACATGCCCGCGTTCGTGCGCTGCATGAGCGCTCGATGAAGCAGGCGGCTGCGGCGCGACAGCTCAACCTCGCGGTGAGCACCGTTGGCCTGATGGCGAAGCGAGGAGAGCTCGACATCGATCCCGAGACGGACAGCAGCAAGGCGCGGTTCGTCACCCGCGCCTCGGTGGAGAAGTGTCGGACCGTGCGCTACGGCGATTCACCGAAAAGAAGACTCGACCAAGCGACGGTGCCGCTTGCCGACGTCATCCGATTCACCGGGCGCAGCCGGGTTGAGCTACTCGACCTCGTGCGTGCCGGCGTCCTCGAAGAAGTCCCTGGCCGGGGCACCTGCCAGCTCACCGCGTCGAGCCTGCGTGCCTGGATGACAGCAAGCGCGTGACATTTGCGAGCATCAGTTGAAGGGGCCGCAGCTGATCGCCACTGAGACGCTCGTCCCGACAGTGATGGAGAAGCTCGCCTTTAGCTGCTTCGCGATCTCGGTGAGCTTGGCGACGAGCCGCTTGATCCAGTCCTCAAGCTTCTTGACGATATCGTCGACCGGGCCTATCACCGCGACCGACTGCTCTTCGGCGAGGGTGAGACCCTGGTTCATTCCCGCCACCGCTGACAACGCGTACGCGAGTGCCTGGTGCGCGGTCGCATCGTCGTGCACTGGAGCATCATTCATCATCTGCAGGTGATGAATGACCAGAGCCGTGGTGTCACTCGTGTCCATGCGATTGTCCCTTCGCCGAGTTTGCGGCCACACGCACCTACCCGGTCTTCGAACGGCGGACGTGCGTGCCAAAAGCTAGCTCGGCATCGAGTGTCCGGTCGGCCGGCGCAAGTCAAGAAGGGCGACTGCGCTACCCCTCCCAACGGAGATTTCCGCCCGGAACGTGAGCTCAGATGTGGCGACACGAAGGGGTAACTCACCGATGGCGTCAGCTGAGGTCCTTGAGCCGATCTCCGCCAAGGCGCGATCGGTATCATCGGTCGTTCGAATGCACCCATGCAGTGCGGCGGGGACGCCGGCAGGAGCAGCTAGGCGCCATCGATCCGCATAGCAGGAGAACCGAAGCAGCGACTCGCTCCACTGGTGCACCTCTCGAAGCCGTACGAGACTCGCACTCAAGGAGGAGGATGACATTGCGGCCATCCGTCTGAGCGTCCGGAGTCGTCGAGCCGCCCCTTCGAACTCCGCCTCGACCCAGTGACGAGGCATAAGGATCGAAGCCGCGACGTCATCGCAGAGCCGCTCGACGTCGTCACCGCTCAGGCGCCGCCGGTACGCCGTGGCGGGGGCACTCGGGTGGAGGAGCAGTCGATGACCTAGCTCGTGAGCGATCGTGAACTGCCGACGGCCGCCCGACAGGTCGTCGCGCACGTAGATCGTCGCGGCGCCCATCCGCTGCTCGAGACGTCCATCCTCGACCATGGCGGCGTCCTTGATTGACTCGACCCCCATCCGGTCGGCGAGTTCGACCAAGTCGACAGGGGGCTGATCTGAGACGCCGACCCGCTCAAATAGCCACCGAACCAGACAATCGGCTTCATTACGCATGGCCAGACAATCGGCGATCGAAGCGGAGCCAGTCGTCAGGAGTCTGGAAGGTGAGTCGTCGGACTCCTCCTCGCGCCAGTTCCATTCGAGCTGCGCGTTCGACCTGGAGTGCCTTGCTGCCCGACCAGTCGTACTCGTCGGAAACCTGCGCGAGGGCCTCATGCTCGCGTTGTCCCAGATCAGGCAGATGTTCGACAGGACCCAGTGACGCGAGAGGCACGTCCAGCGCGGCCGACAGCGCGGTGAGCTCCGACAAGGAAGCAAGCCCCAAGGCCCGGTCGTTGTCCAGGAGCTCGGCGATCCGCCCTTGGTGGACACGCGCCTCGGCTTGCACGCCGAGCCTCCGGCTTTCGCTGCAACGATCCCATGCATCGACGAGCAGTGCCCGCAACGGTGCGAACTTCATCGCCTCTCCGGTCGCGCGCCGAGCGTGGTCTTCGATGGTTGCTCGGTGGAGGCGCAGAAAGCTGCGCACTGCTTCGATCAGGCTCGTCGCATCGCTGAAGGGAGCGACCGTCACGTCGCCTGGGGTGCCGAGGATCTGTCGACTCGCGGCTTCGTCGCCAGGGTGTACATAGAGCACGGGCAGACGGAGCGCAACCGCCCAGGCAAGCTCTTGCCCCATCCCGGTGCTGCCACCGCCTACCGACAAGACGATCATCCCTGCGCAATCTCGGACCTTTCGGCTGTTCAGGGTGTAGATCGCCTCCGGTTCGCGAGCGTCGCCACGAGCCGGGTTCGACCAGAGCACGGGAGCGTGTACCGCTACCTGCCACCGTTGGGCGCTCTCGGCCGCCGTCTCGGACACGGCGTTGATGACGTGCGTACACCAGGCGTCGATGAGTTTCGCCGCCTCACCATCGACCGACGTCAAGGGGCACGCCAGGTAGAGGCACGGACCGGGTGCTGGCTCGTCGCCCAGGGGCAGTGCCATCTGGAGCGATCTCATGGAAGGCGCTCCGAGACCCAGTGAGAAAACGCCGCCTCCGTCACCGTGCCGGCGGCCGCAGCGATCATCATCTCGACGGTGCGGTCCTCCTCGTCGTCTGTCCACGAACGGCCATTGCGTTCGGCGAACTCGACCATGGCCAAGAACGCCGTTCGTTTGTTGCCGTCGGGCAAGGCGTGCTGGCGGGCAATCCGGTACCCAAGCACGCCTACCTTGGTGGCGAAGTCGGGGTAGAAGTCCTGGCCGCCGAACGATGCTGCCGGCGCGTTCACCACCATGTCGGCGACCACGAGATTTGCCATCTTGGCCAGGACCCCGGCCTCGATTCCGAGGACCGCGGCGGCGATCACAATCAGATCATCGAGGCCGAGGTACTGGACATCCACCGGGATGGTACCCGTTCAGGCCTTGGCGAGGCGGTCGAGAACTCGCTGGTGACGATCCATAGAGTCCTTCAGTCGCTGTTGGAACGCCTCGTCGGCGGCGCGCTCAGCAATGTGGGCGTCGATCGCCTCCCGGATGGCCTCGGTTACTGACACGCCGTCGATCTCTGCCACCTTCTCGAGTGCTTCGGCCTGGTCATAAGGGAGGCGCAGCGTCATCGCTTTCTGTTCCATCGATCTCTCCTTCTCTCGCTCGGTCCCCTATAGGGTACCAGAATTGGTTGATCGGTTGCAAGGCATCTTTTGATATGGTATCTTGATATCGAGCCACCGGTCGGATGGCTTCGACCTGGGGAAGTTCCAGGACGCACGGCAACGACAGGAGAACGGCTCATGACTGAGGACCGCACGAGCGTCACAGGCGGCTTCGACGATCTGCAGGGGACAGCCAATGCGTCTGCGGAGGCGGTAAAGGAAGCTCGCCGCCGTCGCGACGTGTTCCGCGACGCCCTTGGGCGCACTGCCGACGTCATGGAGGTCATCGCTACTGGTTCCATCTCCAGGGGACCAACAAGGACCCCATCCACGACGTCGACCCACTATTCCGCTGGGCTGTCACCGCGCCTTCCTAGGCTGCGCCGCCACAGAGCCCCGAAGACCTGATCAACCGAGCGAAATGTAGAAGTGACGAGCTGCTAAAGGAGACTGGCAATGAGCAATTGGGACTTTCCCACACGAGGCGTCGTGTTCTGGCCGGTGGGCAACGGCGACGCCATCACCATCGCGGTAGACGACGACACGTTCATCCAGATCGATGTGAATCATCGTGCGGGGCACGACGATCCTGAAGACGGCCGTGTGCCGGTTGTGGACCGCCTGGTAGAACAGCTGCCGCTATCCGCGGCGGGCGACCCCCGCCTCGCCGTACTGGCGATCAGCCACCACGACGAGGACCACTGTTCGGGGTTCTCTCGCCTCGTAGAAGCCATTGACGTCGACGAGCTGTGGATCACCCTCCGTTCCTTTGTCGAGGAGAAGGACAAGCCCGGAGGCCTCACCGAAGCCGGTCAGGCAGTCTACGACGAGGCCTGTAGGCGCCGGAAGGCGGAGATGGACGCGTTCGGAAAAGGCCAACGAGCAGCCGCCGGCGACCGGCTACGGGTCATCGGCAACGGCAGCGTCCTGGACAACTCTGACTGGAAAGACTTCCCAACCGAGCTTCTCACCAGCGCCGGCCGACTCATCCCAGATATCAACGGCGAGAATATGTCCGATCTCATCGAGATCTTCGTCCATACGCCCTTCCACTCGGACACCGAAGACGGCAGCCGTAACTCCTCGTCCCTCGGGATGCAGATGACCCTCAAGGCGGGCACCTGCGAGAAGCGGTTCCTCCTGCTCGGCGACCTCGAATACGAGCAGGTCGACGCCTTCATTGAAAAGTCGGAGAGCCGCGACAACGCCGACCGTCTGGCCTGGGACGTGCTGTTGGCACCCCACCACTGTTCGCGTAACGCCGTGCGCCGCAAGGAAGGCGACGGGTGGGTGGACGCCGATGCGGCGGCGTATCTGAAGGACTACGCCGCCGATGGCGCCCTGGTGGTTGCCAGTTGCCGGAACATCGAGGACGTGGGTCCCGACGACACGGACCCTCCTCACGAAGATGCGCAGGAGGTCTATCTGGGCATAGTGGGCGAAGACGGTTTCCACTCCACCTGTGACTACGCGAAGGGCAACGACAGCGACCCCCTGACCATCGTCGTCACGGAGGACGAGTGTGGCCATCTCGTTGAGTCGCGGTCCAGCGGAATGTCCAACGTCAGCAAGGGACTCTTGCTAGCAGGCGGGATTGCGACTGGTGCAGCACTCGTGGGTGCAGCTATCCGTAAAGGCGATCGAACCAGTGGGCCCGGGGACAAGCGTTACGCCTGAGCCAGGCAGAGCGTCTCGCCTCATGGGTTCCAGACCAGAGTTCACCGCGGAGCTGGCCCGCCGCGGGTTCAACCGGGGCGGGAGTGAGCCGGAGACGTGGAAGGGCCCGATACCGGTCCCCGACGTCTCGGGTGCCACTTCCGAGAAGACCCACCTCATCACGATTCCAGACGAGTTCCCCTTCTGGCCGCCAAGGGTTCGTCCCTTCGTGGTTCCTCACGGCCCGCAATGGCACATGGAGCACGACGGTCGTCTCTGCCTTTACCCGGCTGGACCCTGGCCACCTCCACCGTGGGACGAGGTCGATGCGCTCTTCGAGAAGGTGGCCGGCTGGTACGAGCAGCACTTCGCGGGATGGCCTGACGATCCCGGCGACCTCGACCTGGAGCGATACTTCAAGAATCATGTCAACAACGTCTTGATCGTCTACGACGACCTGGAGCCGCTCATCGGGAACCGTCTCCACATCGAGTTTGTGGGAGAACCGGGCACTTGGCTGGTGCGGAGACAACGTGGGCTACTGGTGTCCTCGGCGTCCCACGCCAAGCGTGATCGTCGAGACGAGGAGAAGGGGCGACTCTGGGCGGCAGGAGTTGATCTGGGGATACTGGCCAAGCCCGTCAACGATTGGAAGTCGTTGGCCGACCGCCTTGACCATCCGGTCCGAGACGAGCTCCTTCGGCTGTCCCGCACCAATGCACACGGTTTTCTCGTGGCCAAATACACGCGGGAATTCAGAGAGGGTCCGAGAACGGGTGCGGTCGCTCTCAAGCTCGACCGTCCGGACAAGGGCGCGTCTTCCCCTGCACTTACGGCCCTGGAAATCGAGAACCGGGCCATCGCGGTGAGCAATCGGCGCGGGCGATCCCAGGAGGTAGTCCGAGGAAAGAGCATCGCCGTGGTGGGCTGCGGTGCCGTGGGTTCGTTCCTGGCCGAGGAGCTTGCCCGCGCTGGCATCGGACAGCTGACGCTCGTGGATGGCGATCGACTTCGTTTTGGCAACTGCATACGACACCTGGCTGATGCCCGTTTCGTTAACCTCCACAAGGCCGAGGCGATCAAGCGAGTACTCGTTGAGCGTGGGTTGATGCAATCTGGCCAGATACGAGCAAGAACCCAGATGCTGGTGCCCAAGGATGCCGCTGAGCTTTTCGGAGAGCACGATCTCGTGGTCGATGCGACGGCCGATTCCAAGATCTTCACCCTTTTCGAATACCTTGGGGAAAGTCTTCGACAGCTCTGGATCACGATTGCACTCCACCGAGGTGGCAATGTCGTGCGGGTCGATCGCCTCGGAGCGGGCACGCCCTCGTGGGCAACACGTCCCCCACCCGTCAGGGAGCCGGAAGAAATCGGGACGATCGAAGCTGGCTGCGGCGAACCAGTATCCCCAACCCCGCCATCGTCGGTGACCGCAGCGTCATCATTGGCGTGTCGCATGGTCATCGACACCCTACGTCCACGTACGAGAAGGGTCCTCCCGCACTCGATCGTCGAGACGTTGCTTCCACACGATGGCGACGAGTACGAGCATCTCGGAATCCGCCACCGATGAAGACTGCGTCCGGAGCGGTGATCATTGGTAGGAGCGCGCTACGGATGGCCGAGCGCCGAGCGCACCGCAGTAACCATCGAGAGACGGGTGGATTGCTGCTCGGGTTCCGCTCGGAGCACGACGTCTACGTCGTCGACATCATCGAGGTTCGCGACCCCTCGGCCACGCGGACGCGGTTTTCCCTCCCCGAGAAGCGGCGGGAAGCGGCTCTTTCGAGCTACCTCGAGGCGCTCCCGTCTGACTCCCCGGTTGGCTACGTGGGCACGTGGCACAGCCATCCAGCTGATGTCGGACCCTCTTGGAGAGACAGGCAGACCTTCCGCCTGGATGCCCTCAGGGCGACGGACCTGATCGCGCTCATGGTTCTTGCGAGACGAACTTCGGCTTGGCATCCCTACCTTCTCTTGGGAGGAGGACGGTTCGAACGGCCGGGAGTAGGGGCTCCGCAGGTGGTGGTGCGTTAGTTGCTCAGTGGTATCCGGGAAATGGAACGCTGGCAGGAGATAGAAAGGATGGCTCAACATACGACCGGACCGCAGCGTCGGCCGACACGTACCCCCAGTTTATGAGGCGCTTCCTCGTGTTCTCCGGCAACGAGGCGAGGCGGGTGGGAATCGCTGCCAGCTGCCGAACCGAATCGTCGGACACCGGTGGCTTTCCGCCAACCGGATAGCGGTCCAACGGGGTGGCGATGGTCCAGAGCGCGCCGAGTCGCTCTCCTCGATGAAACTCCTCGACCAGGTGCCTACGCCGAAGCGCCCTGACTTGTGCGTCGATGACGAAGGTCGTGCGCATGCTCTGTGAAAGCCAGTTGGCGTGCAGCCGCGGGTTGTAGTCGAACGGTGCACCTCCATCGCTGACCAGGACGGTGTGGAAGCTCTCGACAGATTGCAGGCCGAGGTTGTCGTATACGCCGCCGTCAGTCAGAGTCAGCTGAACAGGCGGGTCAACGACGGGTTCTCGAGTGCCGTGGTCCACGAGGGTTCCCGGTACCCGCAGGGTCATCGGGGACAGGAACGGTGGGAATGCTGACGACGCGGCAACCACGTCTGCGATTGCAACCTCCGGCGCGAAGATGCTCCCGGCCTCGTAGTCCGCTGCGTACTCCTTCGACCACCGAAAGAGCTTGCCAGTCACCAGATTGGTCGTGTTGAAGGTGAAGCGGGGCCTGTCGGGGAGATCTTGGAGGCTGGCCGTTCCGAAGAGAAGGCGGCCGTAAGCGCCAGCCAGGGTATGGGCAGCAGATCGGAACGGGACGAGCGAGGCCAAGCCACTGCGGATGTCGACCGTGCGGCCAGCCAGGTCGTAGATGGGTTGCTCCACCACGTCGAAGTTGATGACGTTGCCCTCCGGATTCCACCGCAAGTTGGACCAGCGAGTGGCAAGCACGGCCGCCGTGATTGACCCACCGGAGACGCTCGAAATCCGGCTCGTTGCGCCCAGGAGGCCGAATTCGTTGAGCCGGCGGAGGGACCCGACGTGGTAGAGCATCGCTCGATATCCGCCCCCGCTCAGGCAGATGGCGAGGGATGGGTCCCGGCGTCCCATGTCGGCGTGGGGCGCTCTCCTCGTTGCGACCTCGCCGGCGGTGACCACGTGGTTCATCAGGGCGCGCCAACGAACGTCGCGGGATTCAGGACCAGGTCACCAGCACATAATCTCGTTGTCGCCACGTTGCCATCACTTCTCCACTGCCTGTCGATGGGCGTCGCTAGCCAGGGATCACCCGTCACGAGGAACAGTCTGCCCGAAGAGGTGCTCGACGCCTGTCGAGGTCGCGCCGTTGACGACGACAGCGAAGCGCCCAGCACCGACCCGATGGTCGACCGCGCTACTTGAACCACGCCGCGGTTTCTGGGGACTCTCCACGGGAATGACCCCACATTGAGCAGTGCACGCGCCAGGTGCTGCATATGCACGGCCGGACAGCCAGCATCTTTGACGTCGCTGGGGCCATCGGTCGCGGGTTCGAGCGGATCCCCCGCCACCAAGAGCCGTTCTCGTAAGTGGCTCATCGGATCTCAGTGGGGAGCCAGCTGCCCCCGATCACGTTTGACGCGACGAAGGTGCTTCAAGCGGCTCATCGGATCTCAGTGGGGAGCCAGCTGCCCCCGATCACAAGTAGCCCGAAAGCCTTCTCGTAAGTGCGCGTTCGCGCGGGAATTCGCGCCTTTCGGCGTTTCAGAGCCGATCGGCAGCGTCGAGCTCGCTGCGTCGGTGAATTGGCGTCTTCGTCGCTGCGTCGTACTGACTTTCGACGACTTGGAGCCGTCTTCGAGCGCGACGAAGTCCCGGCTGCTCAGCCGGGAGTTTTCGCGCCGGGTGCTTGCGGTCTTATGGGCCGGCTCGAGGGCTTCCCAGAAACTCGAGCCCCTTTGGACCCCGAGGCTTTGCGACGCCATTCGTTGTCGGAGGCACGGCGAGAACTGGATCATCTTTCTTGGTCGCCCTGGCACGCTTTGGTCGCGGCGCCGTCAAAGCCTGTTTCGCCCGCCATGTCCGCTGCACGTGGAAGTTGTGCGCGACCACCGCGAAGGTCGCCACCAGGGTCTCTCGCACGAGACCTACGAAGTGGTGGTAGTCGTGGCCCCAGTTGACGAGGGCCAGGTTCTTGAAGGACCCGAAGGCTCCCTCGATCCGGTCCCGGGCGTTCCACTTGGTGAACCAGTCCGGCTCGCCGAAGGCCTCATCTTGGTAGAGGGCGAGCTCCTCGCGGGAGAAGACCTTGGTCGCCTGGAAGCAGCATCGGGGTCGTGGCTGACCGGTCGTGTCGATCACCGGCGAGCCGTCGGCCTGGACGCAGTGGACGCACCCACCCTGCTGCTCGATCGGGTCCCAGTGCGGCGATTTGAACTGACGGCTGCCGTCGTCTCGGAATCCGCTGTTGGCCTTCATCTCGAAGCGCCGGCGCTTGGTGACCTCCATCTGGAATCGGTCGTATTGGGCCTTGCGGGCCGGGAACCTTGGGAACGGCATCTCGGCCAGCTCGTCGGGGATGCACGGGCAATAGGGGCGGCCGTCGACGAAGGTGACCCCCTGGTGCAGCTGGCGTCCGGCCTGGTTGGTGCGGTGCAGCCGGAAGATGGGGGAGCCGCCGAGGTCGCGGATCGGGAGCTGCCAGTCCTTCGGGTTCGCGCTGTAGGCCGGGTCGGCCACCACGTCACCAAGGGCCCGAGCGCATCCTTGGACCTCGCGCGCAGCATGTATCTGCTCGAGGAGCGGCAGTGCCGCCACCGACGGCAGACCCGGCGCCGGCGTGACCGCGATCGCTTCGATCACGGGTGCCGCAGAGGGCGTGGTGACGGTCACCGTGTGCAGTGCGATCCCATACACGCTCCTCCTTACATTGGGGCGGCCGACCCACGCCGACCCGGGACCCCAGGTACTGGGTCCGTGCTTGGACGTGGGCGTCTTCGCCCGCAGCTCGGCCAGCGGGTCCCGCACGAATGCGACCCCGCCTTCGTCGACCACCTCTGCAAGCGACGGCGGGGGACCGGCATCGCCGTCCCGGCCGTGGCGCTGCAGCTTGGCGTGCAGCCCACCCGGTCGGTCCCAGCCCCACTTGAGCGTGGCGTCCACGGCGAGGTTCCCGGCCGGAACCGGTCGGTGATCGAGCCTTGGATCAGGCGGAACGAGAACTGCTGCAGGTGATTGGCCCGCTCTTGGGCGAGATCCCAAGTGGTGGTCGGATCGAGCGGGTCGAATGCGGCCGCCATCGCGTGGAAGGCGCGGAGCAGTTGCTGATAGGAGACCTGCTTGGGCCGGCCCTTGGCGTCCTTGTAATCCACGCCGATCTGGCGGCGAGCCCGCCAGCTGAGCGACCCCAGGAGCTCGGGCAGGTTGATGACGTGGAAGTTCGACCCGCAGATTCCGAGCAGCACGAAGCAGATGAGGGCACTTCGTACCGGAAGCTCGACCAGGCGCCCGGCCCGCGGTTGGGCGGCGCGGATCCGCCCGGCAACGAAGTCCGACTGGTCAGCTGACCGGGCGCAAGCGCGGCCGTCGACGACCACCGTTGGGTGACCGGGCGAAGTCGGTCGGTTCGGTCCGCCTGGAGCCGGACCTCCGTGAGGAGGTCGTGGCCCGGGCGAGGCTGAGAGAGTCACCGTCTCAGAGCTTGTACGACGATCCCTCCGTGAGTACTTGCGAAACGCGTAATCCAGGCGTGACACCGCGTAGATGCTGGCCAACGATCACCTCGGTTTGAGTTTCGCCGCCTTCCGTGTGACCCAGGAATACGACACCGGCCGTCGCTGAGGTCAGCTGCCGATGACTTTCGGGTCGACGCGACGTCAGAATCAGGTGGTGACGTTGGATGACGCGAGGAGAGCCGGATGAGTGGGGTACGGGTGCTAGTAGGGACGCAGAAGGGAGCGTTCGTCCTGACCTCCGATGGCCGCCGAGCGGACTGGGGGGTCACTGGGCCACATTTCGGCGGCTGGGAGATCTACCACATAACCGGTACGCCGAGCGATCCGATGCGCGTCTATGCGTCGCAGTCGACGGATTGGTTCGGTCAGGTCATCCAACGCTCAGATGACGGAGGGCAGTCATGGCGGCCGGTGGGGAACGCCTTCGTCTACGACGGCGCGCCCGGCACCCACCAGTGGTATGACGGGACACCGCACCCGTGGGAGTTTGCCCGCGTTTGGCATCTCGAGCCCTCGTCGACCGATCCCGACACGGTCTTCGCTGGTGCCGAGGACGCCGCTCTGTTCAAGTCGACCGACGGTGGAGCGACCTGGGCCGAGCTGTCCGGGCTGCGTACGCACAACACTGGGCCGTCGTGGCAGCCGGGGGCGGGGGGTATGTGCGTCCATACGATTCTGCTTGACCCGACCGACCCCGAACGCCTCCACGTGGCCATCTCGGCCGCCGGCGTGTTCCGGAGCGACGACGGTGGGGAGACCTGGCAGCCGACCAATCGTGGTCTTCGTTCGGAGGGAATTCCCGACCCAGACGCCGAGGTCGGTCACTGCGTCCACCGCATCGCTCGGCATCCGACGAGACCGGATGTGCTGTTCATGCAGAAGCACTGGGATGTGATGCGCAGCGACGATCGGGGTGACTCCTGGCGGGAGATCAGTGGCAATCTGCCGAGCGACTTCGGCTTTCCTGTCGCTGTGCACGCTCACGAGCCGGACACTGTCTATGTCGTGCCCATTACGAGCGATTCAGAGCACTACCCGCCGGAGGGGAAGTTGCGCGTGTACCGCAGCCGCGCGGGAGGCGACGAATGGGAGCCGCTCACCCGAGGGCTGCCCCAAGCTGATTGCTACGTGAACGTGCTGCGCGACGCGATGGCCGTCGACACCCTTGATCCCTGTGGGGTCTATTTCGGTACGACCGGGGGTCAGGTGTACGTGTCGCCTGACGCTGGGGACAGCTGGGAGGCGATCGTCCGGGATCTTCCCCGGGTGCTGTCGGTGGAGGTCCAGGCGCTCCCGTGATCCGCGTCGTCCTGCCCCACCACCTGCGCAAGCTCGCGGGGGTTGGAGGCGAGATCGAGCTTCACACCGAGTCCCCCCCAACCTTGCGGCTCGTCCTCGACGCCCTAGAGGCCACCTATCCAGCGCTTCGGGGCACCGTGCGCGACCCGGTCACAAAATGCCGCCGTCCCTTCGTCAGGTTCTTCGCGTGCGAAGAGGACCTTTCGAACGAGTCGATCGACGCCCGCTTGCCCGAAGCCGTCGCACACGGAACCGAGCCTCTCCACGTCGTCGGCGCGATGGCCGGCGGGTAGCCAAGGCTTATCGCGAATCCGTCCGCCGGTAGGCTCGGCGCATGGCCGGCTCAACCCGAGGCTTCATCGGGCGGCGCCGAGGTGAACGCGATCCTCGGCTCCCCCCAGGCCAGTACGACGCCGGGAGGGAGTGGCCCGTGCTCAACGCGGAGGCCACGCCAAAACTCGACACGGCGACCTGGACTTTTCGTATCGAAGGACTGGTGGCGCACCCAATCACCTGGACCTGGGACGAGATCCGGGCCCTGCCTCGCTCGCGATTTGCGGGCGCCATCCACTGCGTCACTACCTGGTCGAAGTTCGACATGACCTTCGATGGGGTTTCCGTTGACACCCTGCTGGCGACGGCCGCACCCCTGCCGCAGGCCAGCCATGTCCTGGCCTTCAGTCACACCGGCTACACGACCAACCTGCCTTTGGAAGATGTCCGGGACGATAAGGCGTGGGTGGTGTGGGAGCTGGATGGTCAACCGCTGGCGGTCGAGCATGGCGGTCCAGCCCGCCTGCTCGTCCCCCACCTGTACTTCTGGAAGAGCGCCAAATGGGTCGCGGGCCTCCGTTTGCTCGACCACGACGAACCCGGCTTTTGGGAGCAGAACGGCTACCACGACCGTGGTGACCCCCTGGCTCGAGCAGCGCTACCAAGGGGACTGACCATTTCTCCTTCCCCGGTCGGGCCGACCAGCTGGGAAACCGCCACGGTCGTGGCAATCCGGCCTGAGACGGCTCGAGCCAAGACCTTCCGCTTGGCGCTGAGTGATCCGGTTCGTTATCTCGCCGGCCAGCACTATGTAGTGCGGCTGACCGCTCCCGATGGCTATGCCGCCTCTCGGTCCTACTCGGTCGCGTCCGCGCCCGATGGATCGCGTGAGGTCGAGCTGACCGTTGAGCGTCTCGAGGACGGAGAGGTGTCGGGCTTTCTCCACGACGTCGTCGAGGTCGGTGATGAGCTCGAAGTCCGTGGCCCCATCGGTGGCTTCTTCGTTCGGGATGCCATCACGCCTGTCGTGCTCGTCGGCGGTGGTTCGGGGGTGGTGCCCGCTCATGGCCATGCTCCGCCTGGCCCGGAGAGACCAGCGTTCCGCTCTCATCCGATTGGTGGTGTCAGTCCGGACGCCCGAGGACCTGTATTACGCGGACGAGCTTCCCGGCCCCGAATCGGCGGTCGTCTACACCCGAGTTGCGCCACCCGCCACGACAAGGCCCCCGGGACGTCTGACGCAGGGCGACGTGGCGTCAGCCATCGTGGGCGGACCCGAGATCACGGAGTCCACGGCATACGTTTGCGGCTCCAGCGGGTTCGCTGACGCCGCCACCGACATCCTCCAAAACATGGGGTTTCCGACTGAGCGGATCCGAGTCGAGCGCTTCGGGCCTTCCGGCTAGCGGTGTCTGGCCGGCGCCATCCGCTCGTTGCTGAGCAGGCCGAGCCCTTGTCGCTTCGATCTGGGCTGCCGAAGCCCCGAGTTTCCTTTGGCCTAGGTGGCACGGGCGGAGAAATCTGTGCAGAGTTGTCGATCGGGGTCGTTCTCGACCGTCGTAGTCATTAGCGGGCCCCAAAAGGCGGGGCCTCTCACGAGAGAAGGTCACGATGGCCGAGTATTTGATCCTCATCTATGGGGACGAGGCTGCACTGGAGAACCCCGATCCTGGGTCGTTCGACCAGATGATGAAGGGCCACCAGATATTTGGTGAGCGCAATGCTTCAGCCCTGCGAGGTGGGAACGCACTCCAATCCACAGCGACGGCCACGTCCGTGCGCCAGAGTTCCTCCGGGGACTTTGTGGTGACCGATGGAGCGTTCGCGGAGACCAAAGAGGCGCTGGGGGGTTACTACCTCGTCGAGGCAGCGGACCTGGACGCAGCCCTTGCTCTGGCCAAGCAGATACCCATGCCCGCCGGCGGGGTCGAGATCAGGCCGATCCGGACGTTCAGCTGAGCGACCCTCATCGTCTCGTGCACGCGGCGGTCGAGGCGGCGGTGGCTGACGCGCACCGCAAGGAGTGGGCGTTCGTGCTCGCGGCGACACTGCGGGTCACTGGGGATATCGATCTGGCCGAGGAATGCGTCCAGGACGCTTATGCCCGGGCGCTGGTCACCTGGTCCACCGGGGGGATCCCCCTGAAACCCGGTGCCTGGCTGACCACCGTCGCCCGACGCCGCGCCATCGACGTGGCTCGGCGGGGCGTGACTCACGACCGAGCGCTGCCGTTGCTGGTCGAATCGGGGACCGTGGTCGGCCCTGATGCGATCGACGAGCCCGACATCGTCGACGACCGACTCCGGCTCATCTTCACGTGCTGTCACCCGGCGATCGCCCTTGAGGCGCAAGTGGCGCTGACGCTCCGCCTGGTTTGCGGACTCACCACCACCGAGGTCGGCCGAGCTTTCCTCGTCAGCGAGTCGACGATGGCGGCCCGCATCACTCGAGCCAAGAAAAAGATCGCCATTGCCCGCATCCCTTATCGGGTACCGTCCGTCGGGGAGCTTCCCGCCCGCATCGACGCCGTGCTCACCGTGTTGTATCTGCTTTACTCGACCGGGCACACGGCACCTGAGGGCGCCGACCTGAGCCGGCGCGACCTTGTGGAGCGGTCGCTCGACCTGGCCCGCATGCTGCGGACGTTGCTGCCGAAGGACGCCGACGTCGCCGGACTGCTGGCTCTCATCCTGTTGACCGATGCCCGTCGGGTGACCAGGCTCGGACCTGACGACAAACTCGTACTTCTCGCCGACCAGGACCGATCCCGTTGGGATCACGCCGCCATCGGTGAAGGCCTCGAGCTTGTGCGCGAGTCCCTCCGCCGCAGACCACCTGGTCGCTTCGCGCTCATGGCTGCCATCGCGGCGGTGCACGACGAAGCCCCGTCGTGGGACGCAACCGACTGGGGCGAGATCGTCGGGCTTTACGACCTCCTCGTGGAACTGTGGCCTTCCCCCGTTGTGGCACTGAACCGAGCCGTTGCCGTCGGTCTCGCGGTCGGCCCTGCCGCAGGACTCGCCGCCCTCGACGCGTTGGCCATCGAGCCCGTGCTGGCGACCTACAGCTACCCGGCATCGGCCCGAGCCGATTTCCTCAGACGCTTGGGTCGTCTCGACGAAGCCCGCGTTGCCTACGAGGAGGCCCTTCTCTTGTGCGAGAACGTGGTCGAAAGAGATTTCCTGGTCGACCGGCTAAGAGCGCGCGCCATTAGGCGGCTGTCAGATGCTCCCACCGTTTGGCCCACTTCACGAGCTTGACCGTGATGATCAGGGCCACGGCTAGGGCCAACTGGGCCAGGCGGTGGGGAACGAACCGATCGGTGTTTCGTCGTAGCTGGCCGAAGTTGGAAAGCCACGAGTTGGTCCGCTCGACCGGCCAGCGCATGCCGAGCGGGACCCGCTTGGGCTTGTCGGCGGTTCCGGTCTTGCGTCGTTCGGCGATGACGAAGTCCTCGACCCCTCGTGCCGTGCACTCGGATCGAACAACGTTGTTGTCATAACCCCGGTCCAGGTGCAGGGTCTCGACCTCTTGGAGAAGACCGCGCCCGCCAACCGCGTCGAGGGTGGCAGGGAGCAGCACGCAGTCGTTGCGGTTGGCCCCATCTGTCACCCAGCCGATCGGCACGCCGTTGCGATCGGTGGCGACCGACCACTTCCAGCCGGTCTTCCCGCGATCGGTGGGGTTCGGCCCGGTGCCTTCCCCGCCCGAGGGTGCCTTGTGCAATGAGCCGTCGACCGAAACCTCCGAGAGGTCCAGACCGATCACCTTGTCGAAGGCACCGATGGCCTCTTCGACCAGGCGCCCGAAGGCGCCGGCCGCCACCCACTCGTCACGTCGACGACGAAGCGTGGTCTCGCCGCCCTTGCCCAGGCGTCCGGCCACGTCCCAGCTGCACCCGGTCACCAAGCGGAACAAGATGGCATCGAAGCAGTCCCGGTCCGAGATCCGGCGACGGTGACAACCGAGCGGATGGGTGGTTTCCGCGCGTTCAGGCAGGTAGGCGGCGAATGCCTGCCACACGGCGTCGACGACATCGGGATCGAGTGCGAGCATGGAGCCTCCACTGGTTCGTTGGGTCGGGTACGCAGCCGGATCATCTCGGCTCCGACACAACGACCGGTGGACCCTTCTCCCTGGACAGCGGCGGTCCACCCCCAACAGTGGGTCCAGCCGAAAAGATGGCCACCAAGGAGGTGGTCATGGCCAAGGTGCAACGCAACCAGCCCTGTCCGTGCGGGAGCCGGAACAAGGCCAAACGCTGCTGCTATCGCCCCGAACAGATCATCGAGGTTCGCGTCATGCCGCTCGACCTCACCGAAGACGCGTTCTCGGTCCTGCGGGCTCAGAGCGTGATCGAACTGCGAGCCCTCTTCGATCAGCTGTTCGATCTGCCCAAGCTCGACCTCACCTTGCAGGTGCCGCTGCCCAGGATCATCACTCCGCAGATCGACCAGGCGATCAGTGCTCTGCAAGACCGCGAAGATGAAACATTCGACCGAGTGCTCGCCGAGGTGATGCCGACAGTCGACTCCGTGGAGCGTCGGATCGACCTTGCCCAGGCCGTCATTGCACTACGGGATCAAGGACGAGTCTCCGTTCCGCTTGCGGCCATGGCCATCTTTGAGCTCGACCGTGAGGAGTCGATTCTCTTCACCTCGGCAGTCGCCGAATCGATCGGCGTCTTGGCTGGGGATCAACGCACCCCGAGCGGGCTCCTCATCGCAAGCTAAAACCGAGCTCCCGCTCGGAAGGTGTCACGCTGACCAACTGGCGCGCGCTCTTAGCGAGGTGGATGGCTGACTCGGGGGTCCCCACGCCGAAGACACAGCTGACGTGCTCAGCACGCACCAGTTTGTCTTGCCGGCGTGCTTTTCTCCGCGCTGGTGGAGGCAGATTCGGGACAGTGGGGCGATGACGGCAACTGACTTTATCGAGGCGAGGCGGCGACCAGTGCCCCGTTCGAGGGCCGACCCATGTACGCGGCGCTGCGCGCGATCTCGATCCCCGACGACGCGGTGGCTCGCCTCTTCCACGCAGCCTCCTTGCTGCGCGAGCACCGTGGCGACGGGCACATCGCGGCCCTGATGATCGAGGGTGTCGGTGGCCTCGAGGCGCATGTGCTCTTGGCCCTCGACATGGGCATGCAGGCGGAGAAGTTCGGACGCATCCACCACCTTCCGACAGCGCAGCTCGTCACCGTGATAGACGGGATGCGTGGTCGCGGCCTGATCGGAGATGACGGTTGGCTGAGCGAAAAGGGTCGCGCCGTCAAACAGCGGGTCGAGTCGCTTACCGACGACCTCGCGGCAAAGCCCTATGAGAGCCTCGAGCCGGGCGAGCTCGAAGCTGATGGCCGCCCTCGAGCCCCTCGCCACGCTCCTACTCGCCGCCCAGGATTAGGGCGACCTCGCTGGTTGTTGATTCCGCGAGGTAGATCACAGATGCGGCAGATGTTGCTTCTGACCTGGCTTGCTCGGTTGTGTGATCCTTCGGCGACGTGTCCGTTGGTGAACCCAATGAGGAGCGGGCGGAACATGCGCGCCGCGTTCGCAGAGCTCTACCGCCCTCGGGCCTGCACCACGTTCGACTGGTGGATGTTGGACAGCCAGTCGTAGGTCGCATCCGGCCCCAGACGCGCGTCGACTGGATCCGCGCCGCGCCGCACCGCGTCGATGTAGCCATGATCGGCGGCGAGGCGGGCCGCCACCTCGGGACCCGCGGCGACGGCGCCGTGGCCCGGGACCAGGACATCGACGTGGCTGGTGGCCTCACCTAGCCGGTCAAGTGCCGTCTCATAGGCGCCGACCTGATCGGGGCGGCGAGGATCGAAGAGCGGGATCAAGACGTCGGAGAGCATGTCGCCGGCGAGCAGGACCCCACGGTCCGCGAGGAGGACCGCGGCGTGGCCGACGGCGTGCGCCTGATGCTCGACGATCTCGCCCGGCACGGGTCCGCGGTCCGCGGGCAGCGGGGTGACGAGCCCCAACAGCTCGAGAGGGATGCCCGATGCACTCTCCGCCGCCATCGTCTGCCCTCGCTCTCGGCCCTCACCGGCAGCGTGGGCGCCGGCGAGGCTGGCGTAGCGCGGCACGTCGCCGAACCGGGGATGCCAGAGCAGGTGGTCCCAGTGGGGATGGGTGGAGAACCCGGCGACCACCGGAATATCGAGCCGATCCAGGTCATCCGCGAGCTGGTTCAGATCCGAACCATCGATGCCGGGATCGATCAGGATCAACCCACTCTCCCCACGCACCACGATGGCATTGCTCAAGACCCACGCGCTTTGCCGGACCCAGACGCCTTCAGCCACCTGATTCAGCATCGCTTCACTCTTTCGGGTATCTCCGCCCGGCACAATCACGCTGGGCGGAGATCAGGCTGCTCTGGTCGCCTCAGGACGCGAGCAAGGTCCGTCGACCGCACCGGCCTGGCCTCACAGGTATCCGTATGGCGAATCCCACGGTTCAGGCTCAGTAGCTACTTCGCCCTGAAAAGTCGATGTGAAAAACGCCCGCGACCTGCGCGTTCGTGGTGGCGGGGTGCTCGCGTTCGGGCTCGAATGAAAGAACGATGGCTCCACACACCCTTCCCGGAGTGAATGGAGCCATCGTGTTGCGCACCAAGGTAGACCCTCAACCCACCCTGTGGGAAGCACTCCTCCCGCCCGAGTTCTCGGCCCTCCCACCAGGGCTCGGACCGGTCGACCGCCTGCTCGACGATCCCGTCTTCTTCGAACCCTGCGTCCCCTTCTTCGATCCATTGATCGGTCGTCCGTCGATCCCGATGGAGACCTACCTGCGCCTGATGTTCTTGCGCTTTCGCTACCGGCTCGGCTTCGAGACGCTCTGCGCCGAGGTGGCTGACTCGGTGTCGTGGCGGCGGTTCTGTCGTATTCCCCTCACCGAAGCGGTGCCGCATCCAACCACGCTGATGAAGATCACCACCCGCTGCGGGGAAGGCGCCGTTGCCCAGCTGAACGAGAAGCTGCTTGAGAAGGCCAACGCGGCGCATCTGATCAAGCTCGACAAGGTCCGCGCCGACACCACAGTCGTCCCGGCCAATGTCGCGTATCCGACCGACTCGGGCCTGCTCGCCAAAGGGGTGGCCAAGCTCACCAAGACCGTGGGGGCCATCAAGGCCGCCGGTCTGGCCCGGCGCACGCGCTTTCGGGACCGCACCCGATCGGTGCGCCGGCGTGCCCATCAGATCGCGGCGTGGCTGCGCCGGCGCAGTGGGGACGCCAAAGACGAGGTGCTGGCCTTGACCGGCGAGTTGGCCACCATCGCCGAGGCCGCCCTCAAAGACGCCCAGGTCGTGGCCACAAACGCCCGTCGGGCGATGCGCCGGGCCGGCGAAGGGGTCTCGGGCAAGGCGAGCGCGCTGGTGGCTGACCTCGAGCGCACGATCTCGGTGCTCGAGACGGTCGTGGCCCAGACCCGCACCCGCCTCGGCGGCGAGGTCCCCGACGGGGCCACGCGCATCGTGTCTCTCCACGACACCGACGCCCGGCCCATCGCCAAGGGACGCCTCGGGCGCCCCGTCGAGTTCGGCTACAAGGCCCAGGTCACCGACAACGCCGACGGCATCGTGCTCGACCATCGCGTCGAAGTCGGCAACCCGCCCGACGCTCCCATGCTCGGGGCGGCCATCGGCGCCATCAAAGAACTGCTCTCCAAGGTGCCCAGATCCGTGACCGCCGATCGCGGTTATGGCGAGGCCAAGGTGGAGGCCGAGCTCCATACCCTCGGCGTGCAATACGTCGCCGTCCCGCGCAAGGGACGTCCCGGCCCTCAGCGTCGAGCGGTCGAGTCAGCGCGGCGCTTCCGAAAGCTCGTCAAGTGGCGCACCGGATCAGAAGGCCGCATTTCACACCTCAAGCACTCCTGGGGCTGGGAGCGCACCATGCTCGACGGCATCGACGGGACGCGCTCATGGTGTGGCTGGGGTGTTCTCGCCCACAACGCCACCAAGATCGCCGTGCTGGTCGACGAGCGCGCCCAGAGCGAGCACCTTGCTTCTTCTCCGAGGCAACGAGCGAGAACCTCCGCCGGACCACCAGGACGTCCCCCGCCACCGTCGCACCGAGTGCCCGTTTGATCTTGCCCCGTCCCTCTCCTGTCGCGCTCGGCCGCCGGAAATGGTCGGAAACAGGGGTCGAAAAGCGACTAGGGAGGTCGGGACGAGACCTCATGGCGGACCACGGCCGTCACTCCGGGCAACTGGGCGTCCGCACCGAATCGGGGTTTTTCAGGGCGAAGTAGCTACGCGCCTGTTGGATCGGACCAAGCGCAGCCAACAGTCTCGGTCGCCGGTGTGCGTTATTTTCGGCCTCATCGCACCACGACCAGAGGAGGAGCGATGATCGCAACGGTCTTCGGAACGGGCCAGGTGGTGTACTCGATCCTATGGTTCTTCCTTTTCTTCGTCGAGATCTGGCTGATGATCTCGGTGTTCATCGACATCTTCCGGAGCCACGACCTCAAGGGCTGGGCAAAAGCTGCCTGGGTCCTGTTCGTCATCGTGCTGCCGCTGATCGGCATTCTCGCCTACTTCATCTTCCGCGGGAACAAGATGCGCGCCCATCAGATTCAGGATCGCCAGGATTTGAACCGTTTCTACCGAAACGCGGCAGTCGGCGGTCGCTCGGTGGTCGACGATCTTTCCCGCCTGGCCGAGCTGAGACGCGAGGGCGTGATCTCCGAGGAGGAATTCCAGGATCTCAAGTCCCGAGTGATGAGCCCGAACGCCGGCCACGAGAGCGCGGTCTGACCGTCGCCCGGATTGATCCGCCTGCACCTCGCCGGTCCGCGTCGGTGCCCAGGATTCTTTCTGGTGCGAGACCTCAAAGTGATGTCCACCCGAGTGCTGAGGAGTCGTCGAAGGCCAGTGCTTGACCACATTTACATCTCGGTAAATAACGTGCCGCGCTCCTTGGCTTTCTATGCGGCGGCCCTAGAGCCCTTGGGGTGGAGAGAACTCGGGAGCTACGACGCCTCCACCGGACCCCCGGGAGTTCCTGATCTCTACGGATTGGCCGACGGCGCCTACGGTTCCGGCGTCGCAGTCGGCTCCAGTATCTGGCTACGCCAGCGCCAACCCGGTGAAACCGGACTGTACGTAGGGTTTGTTGCAGACGATGAGGCCGAGGTCAACGCCGCGTACGCCGCGGCGATTGAGGCGGGCGGAACGAGCGAGGGCGAGCCAGCGATACGCGTGTACTTCGGGCCGAGCTACTACGCAGCCAACTTCGGTGACTTCGACGGCAACCATCTCGAGATAGTTCACAAGAGCTTCAACCCACCTAGTCGTCAGCGCCTCATGTAGAGGTGGGAAGGACATCGCCGTGCTCCCCGGAAGACGCCAACGGCCAAGAAGTCATTCGACGGTCTAGTGGCAAGCCCGAGCAAGCTGGTCGGCCACCAACCATCTCCTACGAGGTCCTGACTGACACCCTCCGTCGAGGCTGTGCGAAGTCGAGACGAGACGTCCCTTCCAGTTGCCATTCGAAGCGGCGACAGACTTTAGGGGATGACGACGGTGCGCACGCCGGGCACCTCTGCGGTGTGCCAGATTGCTTCAACGTCGGTGAGTGGCACTTCGTGGGTCTTGACCTCAATGGTTCCGGCGTCGATCTCTTCCACGAGCGAGGGCAGTTCGGCCAGATATACATCGGGCGATACGGCACCCTGCCCGGTGCCCTGGAGCCGGAGGTTGGCCGATCGGAGTGCCACTGACGGCAGCTCGATGGTGGGGCCGGCGATGGCACCGATCTGTATCCAGTCCATGGCCCGGCTGCGATCAGCGCGGGCCGTGAGAAGGGCCATGATGGCGATAGTGGCTGGTCCACCCCACAGATAGTCGATCACGACGTCCACGTCGGAGGCCGCGCTCGCCAGGCGCTCGGCCGTAACGTCGGGGTCGTCTGCGAGAGCGACGACGTCGTCGGCTCCGAGAGCGGGGAGCTCGGCGAGCCTTTCAGTGTTCCGCCCTGCGCCGACGACCCAGCCAGCGCCCAACCGTTTGGCGACCTGCACCGCCATCCCTCCGGCGTTGCCGGTGGCTCCAAGCACCAGAACCGATTGGCCGGTCTGGAGGGCAACCCGGCGGCGCAGTGCCACCCAGGCGGACATGGCCGGGTTCATTGCCGCCGCGACTTTGGCCACATCGACGGCCTCGGGCAATGGGATAATTTGTCGTCGGTCGACGACTGCCTTCTCGGCCATCGAGCCCCAGGTGTCATCGCGGCAGACGAAGTAGATCCGCTGGCCGTCCGGGAAGCGACCGATCCCGTCGATGCCGGGGATCATGGGCAGCGTCCCGGTACTGGTGTAATGCCGGCCAGACGCGCCGGTGCGGACCCGGGGGTGTAGCCCTACAGCCAGGACATCGACGAGCGCCTCATCGGCGCCTTTGGGTTCGGGCGTGTCGTAGGTCTCGTAGCGGGGAGGATGCTCGAAGGATCGAACCACGGCGGCGTGCATGGTCATTCGGCTTGGTCTCCTTGTCCGGCTCCCGACAGTGGCAGGAGTAGTTGGCGTCCCCATCTATTATAGTTGGTAGCGCCACCTATATTCACGTAGAGTGGCGGGGTGCCCTCGATGGTCCGCCGCCCAGTCCTGACTCCTCTGCCGGGCGAGGGAGATCTGGGATTGGTGGACGCGCTGGCTCAGCTGAGCTTTGCCGTGCAGGGAACGCTCGGACGGATTGCCGCCGCGTGCGATTTGTCGATCGTGCAAGCTCGGTTGCTCGGAATCCTCCGGGACAGGTCGCCGACCATCATGGAGTTGGCGAAATTCCTCCAGCTCGACAAATCAAGCGTCACCGGCCTGGTCGACCGAGCTCAGGAGCGAGGCCTCGTGAAACGGGCCGCCTCCACCCTTGACCGTCGTAGGGTGCACGTCGCCCTCACCGCTACCGGGCGGGAGCTCGTCGACCGGGCCGCGGCTGCCTTTGAGGCCGAGATCGAAATCCTCGTGGCGGACCTGAACTCCGTGCAACGAGCCCGTCTGTCTTCAACCGCAAGCCTCGTCGTTGTCACCGATGCTCGGCGACGGGGAATCGACCTCCTCGACGTGGAGCCGCCGCGTAGAGAAGGTGTCCAAGGAGGTTCCAATGCCAGGATTCATCTCTGACAGTCCGCTGGCCTGCGATCTGATCCGCGTCGGTCACGAAGCGATCGCTCGTGAGGACGACGTCGCGCTACGCGCCTACTTCAGTGAGGACTACGTCTTTCACAGGCCCGGCGGCAACCTGAGCTTCGATCTGCGCGCGTACTTCGCGTCCTTGCGCGCGGCCTTGCCATGACGGACGGGCCCCTGCCCGTCGCGAAGAGGCCGCGGTCGGCGGCCATGTCGAGCGTTGGGTCCCCAACTACTGGCGCGAAAACGGCGACGATGTCTTCGCTGACGCAGGTCACTCCGCACTAGCCCTCTCGACCGGCTGCGGGAAACTAATCGGATCGGTGCTGGTGCTCCTGCTGGCACGCTACGACCGGTCCTGAACCGGGGGCGGACCGCTGCCAAAGGCTCGAGCAACATAAGTACACCTCGGCCATTCGCGATGACTCTGCCGATCGGTAGACGTCTGATGGACGACAGGACTCTGAGAAATGTCGTCGGACTACCAGAAGGGAGACGTAATGGACATCATCAACTTGGGTGCGACGGACGGGTTACCCCCAGTGAACTGGGCGAACGTCGTCGAGAAGCTCGATGCCGGATCGCCGCCGGCTCCAGATGCCCACAACGCTCGTACGACGTGGCTCTCGACGGTGAACGAGGACGGGAGCCCGCACGTGACTGCAGTCGGCGCCCTCTGGCTGGACGGGAGCTTCTGGTTCCAGACGGGATCGGCTACCCGGAAGAGCCGCAACGTCGCCCGCGACCCGCGCTGCTCGATCGCGGTGTCGATACGCGATGCAGACGTCGTGGCCGAGGGTGAGGCAGCGCGCGAGACCGACCCGGCCACACTGACGCGCCTTGCCAAGGCCTGGGCCGACCAGGGTTGGCCAGCCGAACTCGACGCGACCGGGGTCGGTATCACTGCCCCGTTCAACGCGCCCTCGCAGGGACCTCCGCCGTGGAACGCCTATCGCATCAAGGCGAATTCGGTGACCGTGGTACTGGGCACCGAGCCGGGCGGGCTGACTCGCTTTAGGTTCTAACTTCAGCCCAGCGAGGTGCTTGCCCGGCCCCGCCTCGAACGCGGATCTGATATCCCATGGTCGTCCTCAAGACCCTTCGAACTCAGCCTTGATCTTCTGCGAGATCGCCTCTGCATCGCTGGCTTGCGGTCACCCAAGGGTATTTTTGCCATCTCGACCGGTCCGCCGAACCGCAACGTTGGGCTCCACCTACGCCCCGCCCCCTGACCGTTCGACAAACCCGCGTGCTGGTACCGCCGCATGGACGCTGCTCCGCTCGCGTCAGGGCCCGCCCGCCAGGTCCGCTGCACGTGGAGCTCGTGGGCGACCGCAGCAAATGTGTCGTAGGGGACCATTAGGTGATCGCGACTTATGCTCGGTTGGTGGCTGGCAAACGTGCCGACACGGCGCTGACGACGATGTTCCTGATCGAGATGTTCACGCTGCGATGGGCTTGGACCGACCTCACCGACGGAGAGTTCTTCTGGGAGCCGTTCCCGGGAACATGGAGCGTCCGCCGTCGCGAAGATTGCCGCACGCCGACACCATTCGGGTCTGGCGACTGGGTGGCCGACTTCGACGGTGCGCTCGCCACTGCCTCTGACCCAGGCAAGGCCGTGGAGCCCATCACCACGATCGCCTGGCTCATGTGGCACTGCGGCTCCATGCCCGGCCGCACAGCACAGTTGGACTTCCTCGGAGGCACCAAAACCCCTGAGAGTGGCTGGACGTCGCCTTACATCGCCGACCACCCAAGGTTTACCGCTGCCTCCGAAGCCGTTGAGACCTTCCAGTCGGGCTGGCGAGGGTTGCGCTCGGCGCTCGAGGTGGCCACCGATGACCAGCTAGAGCAGAAGACCCGGTTCTGGGGAGCCGGACCCCCAGCGATGGGCCATCACATCGTCGCCTCGATGCTCAACGAGATCAGCCATCACGGGACGCAGATCTGCATGCTGAGAGACCTTTATCGACTGGGCGGCGGCCAACCACTCACCGCGCCGCGAGAGGATGCCCCATAAGGGCAGGTCCATCGCCGCTCGGGATTGCCACCGTTCGCCGGATCCGTGACCGCTGATTCACGGGTACCGTACGCGTCGCACCGGTTAGCCGTATGTCGGGTGCTGCGGCCAGCCTGGAGGGGAGTCCTCCCAGTCTTCCTGGCGGCCATAAGGGGCGAGATCAAGAAGGTTGTTGACGAACAGCACCCGATCCACCCCCCGGGCCGTCGCGTTATACGTGCGGTAGGCATGCTCTCCGTCGGTGAAGAACATGGTCAACATGAAGCCATCGCCAGCGCCGCAATCATCGGCGAAGGTCGTCCCATGCGACGACGCGTACGGGGCCGACCAACCGTGAGCTGACCAGTAGCCGTCCATCTGAGCGAGGGGCATGTTGGAGATCGTCCGCCAGCTCACCCCACACTCGGAGAGCGTCGCCAGATCGGTGACGTTCCTCGTGAAGTGGGTGCATCCCGGGCAGAAGGCATCCGGGCCCCGGTCCATGAACTGGTAGATGGCCAGCTGTTGACGACCCTCGAACAGGTCAAGGAGCCGCCTGGGGCCGTCCGGAGTGGCGAACTCGTACTTCTCGTTGTCGAAGCGGACCATCGGCAGACGCCGCCGCTGGGCGGCTATGGCATCCTGGCGACGGGTGGCTTCCTTCTCGGCGACAAGCAACTCGTCCCGTGCCTTCTGCCATTCCTCTGCCGCTACTACGTCTGGCATTGCGATCATCTGACCACCTCCAAGTGTCCTACCGCGCCCCGTCGACGAGCATGCTCTGAAACGCTGACGGACTGGGGTCCGCATATTCATCGGCGCGGCGCCAGATTGGGCCGTAGGCCCGCCAACGCCTCAGCGGATTGGGCCCCCGAAGCGAATCACGTTTCCGTCGGGGTCGGTGATCGCGCCCTCCCGCTTGCCGTAGTCCTCATCCCTAGGACCATCCACTTCAATCCCGGCCTGCCTCCATTCCTCAGCTACCCGATCGGCGTCCTGGCAGTGGATGTAGAGAGCACCGTGACCGGGCGATTCGTCGCCGTCAGCTTGTGCAAGGTGGATCGTGAGGTCTTCATCTCGGTGAGCGAAGGCATAGGTGTCGTCGTGGAACGAGGTCTCGAAGCCTGCACGGTCGAACCAGGCGACTGATCGAGCCACATCAGCGACCTTGAAAATTTGGCTCGAACCCCATGACCAGCCACTGGCCCGTCATGAGCTGTCGCTGGCCGGCTCGCTGCCCATCCAGCCCGCCAAGGCAGTCGTGGCAGATCGGCAGATCGGGGTGCGAGCGAAGTCTGACCCACCAATCAACCGACCTTGAACAGCACACGCACGTCACGGCCATTCAGTGTCTCCTCCTTGCGCACCGTAGAAGTGGGCGGTCGGTGGGCCAAACCGATGCGCCGGGTCGAGACACAGCGATCTCCGATCTGGGTGGTGCAGCACACGAATTGTTCGGCGAGCGAGACGCTCATTTTCGGCCCAGGGTGTCCGCCACCGCATGCAGTTCGGCCCGGAAATCCGGATGCGCGATGTCCGCCAACGTCCGCGCACGCTCGCGGACGGTGAGTCCAGTCAGCTCGGCCGTCCCGTATTCGGTGACGACCACACCCGTGTGATGACGTGGCGTGGAGACGACCGACCCGTCCGGCAACAAGGGCACGATGCGCGAGCGCTCGAGCCCTCCGACCGTCGCTGTGGAGTGCAAGCAGATCAATGAGTGTGAGTCGACATGGAGATCGGCACCAGCGACGAAGTCCTCATGGCCACCGACGCCGGAGATCTGCCTGCCGTCGATGTTGTCCGCGACCACCTGACCGTAGAGGTCGATACAAATGGCGCCGTTTATCGACACCAGCTTGCGGTTTGCTCCGATGACACTTGGGTCGTTCACGACATCGACTGGCAAAAAGGCAACCTCCGCGTTCTCATTGAGCCAGCGGTAGAGGCCAGAGGTTCCGAGGGCGAACGTCGTCACTGACACGCCGTCGAACATCCCCTTTGCACTATTGGTCACCTTGCCTGCCTGGTGGAGGCGCATGAGACCGGTGGTGAACATTTCGGAGTGCACGCCGTAGCCGCCGCCGGCCCCGCTGGCCAACGAGGTTGCAACCATGCTGGGTATGGCACCGATTCCCGTTTGCAGGGTGCTCTCGTCGGTGATGAACCCGAGCGCGTAGGCGGCGATCGCCATGTCCTCGTCTGTCGGCACTGGGTCTTCCAGGGCGTAAGGCTCACCGTTGGCTTCGACCAGCACGTCGATCAACTCGACGGGAAGCGTGTTGTCGAACCGCGGCGGGAGGCTGCGGGTCCGAGGTAGGTGGGGATTGACCTCGACCAGGAGCACACGGTCGGGATCATTGCCGGCCCGGATCAGTTCGTCTCGGGTGGCTCCCAGGTGCAAGGACAGGTTGACTCGGCCCTCAGAGTCGGGCGGTGCTGCTTGCGCCGTCATGATCCGGGGTGCGAATCGGGCGAGTACCGGGGCGAACTGTCGGAACCCGCTGGGGACGTGTTCTATTGCGTGGCCCTCGGCCAACAAGATGCGTTCGGCTGGCCCGAAGAACCCCGAGCGGTACGACACGCCGGGTTTGGTGAGGACCGTGTAGTACCCGAGCAACAAAGCGCCGCCGAGGACCAGGTCCTCCCAGTCGTCGCGCTCTCCAAGGGCAGTCAAGAATGCGTCCGGGTTGCCTGGTCCGAGCCCAAACGCGATCTTGTCGCGTGGCCGGACGAGTGCGGCTGCCTCCGTGGGTGTGCACGTCTTGGTCATCGCGCGGGATACGCCTGATTTATTCCTAGTCCCTGGGTTGCTTCATCCCTCGGCTGCTTCTTCGACCGTGAGTTCAGCTGCAGGATCGGCCTCGAGGCGTTCGTCGGGAATCTGAAGGCCGCTTTTCACCGATCGACCGTAGATACCGTCGCGAAGGCGGGCTTCGGCTCGCTCGACGGCGCTCAGCCTGTCACGCAAGCCAGCTATGACCGCGTCGTCTCCTTGCTCTGCAGTAAGACGCTCGGCAGGATCGGCCATATCGCCGGACTCGTTGGCTGTGCTTCGGTCCTCTTGCCCCGCCTCAGTTTCTTCTTGAAGCAGTTGCTCGACTCGCCGACGCTCGGCTGCGAGTAGGTCTTTGGCTCGTACGTCGTCCACCTTGCCTCCCAACTGACCCTTCACCGTAGTCTTCGCATGTCTCGACACTGCGAGCTCACCCCGCTCGCGCCGAGCCCTTCTACCTTGGGCTGAGAAGGTGGTGTCTACTCGCCCATATCGGCAGTGTGCCAGGACTGGTAGTTCCTGCACGTGTACGCCGAGCTAGAACGAGAACGGATCTCTTCGTGGCGCAGTATCCCCTCTCACGGCCGCGGAGAGCGAGGCAGAAGCTATGTCGCGGAAGATCCGAGCTGAGTTCGAGCCGTCTTGAGGGCGGCCGTGGGAGGAGGGGTGCTAATGCCGTGACCACAAACCTTTGCCCTGTTACACCGGCAGGGCACCATGGCATCGGTGCCTCGCCGACGTCATCCCGACGCTCCACCGGTCGTCTACCGCACGGCCCGAGTCGAGCTGCGCACGAAGCCGGCGCAGCGACGACGCTGCTTCGGTCTCCTGCGCTCGGGCGGTGACCTCTGGGCGACCGTGCTGGAGTTCAACGGGTACCGCTGGCGCCGAGGACCGCCTGAGGTCGCCAACTACCAGGCACTGTGTCGTGAGCTCGCTTCTGCCGGACCGGGGTGCTTCGGCGAGCTGTCAACGACCGGAGCCCGATCGATATTGCGCCGGTACTCGGACGCCTGGATGTCGGCGTCCAAGCGGCGTAAGGCGGGCGATATGACAGCGCACTCCCCACGGCGCAAGAGGGCTCTGATGCCTTCGCGCTACTACGCCGGGACCTTCAACATCGAGGCAAAGAAACTCACCTTGCCGACAGCCCGAGGGGGCGCACCCTTGGTGCTCCGGCTCACCAGAATGGTCCCCTACGAAGCAGACTCGGTCCGCTCGGTGACGCTCCTCGCCGAGGGACGCCGTCTCTACGTCGACGTGTGCGCCGAGGTGCCGCTCGAGACGTATCCAGATGGAGCAGCACCTGAGCCGGAGAAGGTGGCCGGGGTGGACCTGGGCATCATCCACCCCTACGCGCTGGCGGGTGCCGACGGGGCGCTGGTGGTTTCGGGTCGGGCCATGCGGGCCGAGTCCCGCCTGCACCTGGCTGAGTCCAAAGCACGAAAGCGGGCGGTCGCCCGCCGGACTCCCAGGCGGGGCCAGCGCGGCTCGCGCCGTTGGCGCAAGTACCGGGCCCGCACCAAGGCTCTCGAGGCCCGCCACCGCCGCCGTCTCGACCAGACCCGTCACGAGGCGGCCCGCGAGGTGGTCAACTTCGCCCGGAACCACCGCATCGGCACCCTGGTGGTGGGGGATCCGAGAGGACTGCTCGAGCGGGACGCAGGTGCGCGTCAGAACTTGGCAGTGCGCAACTGGAGGGTCGGTCGGCTCATCTCGGTGCTGAGGGACAAGGCGGAGGTGGCCGGCATCGCAGTGGTCCTGGTCGATGAGCGTGGCACCTCGTCGAGCTGCCCGTGCTGCGCGGCGCGTGTCGCAAAGCCCAAGGGACGTGGCTTTGTCTGCGGCCACTGTGGACTCCGGGCCCACCGAGACGTGGTGGGCGCGGCCAACATCGCCTCGAGGTCTCCTCGGGGCGGCATCGTCATCGACCCCTCTGGGTTGGTGATCACGCACCGTCGAGCCGGCCGGCATCTGCCTGGCCGTGCCCGGCGTGACCCACGACGGGTGGCCATGTGCAGTGCTGCCCGTACCGTGGGTCCCTGGCCGGCTGTGGCCCGCCTCAGCGAGGTCCGAGAGGAGATCGATGGGGAGTCGCTCGTCCGAGGGGCAACTACCCTTGGCGAGGAACCGCCACCCTCCACCCAGAGCGGGCGAAGGTGAGCGGTCACAGCACTAGCGCGGCGACGCCCACAGTGGAGGGGGACGTCGATCGGCGCGAGTTGAGAAGCGGGGATCCTGAACCGGTCTCGGCGCTGAGTCCAGTCCGCGTGAGCCACTGTGATCTCCTCGGGGGTGCGGGCGACGTAGTTCCACCACATCAGGATCGGTTCCTCGAACGGAACCCCTCCCAAAAGGATCACCCGGGCTGGCTCCGCCGCCCTCACCGCAAGTTCCTCGCGGCCAGGGCCGAGATAGACGAGTTGGCCAGGCTCGATCAGGCGGCCGTCCACCTCGACGGGGGCGTCCATCGGCACGACAACATACTCGTAGGCCCGATCCGCTGGGACCGCGAGCTGCGAACGCACCAAGAGCTCGACGCCGACGTGATCGGTGTCGCGCCGGGCGCGGGAGACGGCACCATCGAGCGAACCAATCAGCACCGTGGCCGTACCCCCACCGAGGTCGACCTCGGGCAGCTCGGCGTGATGCTCGAACCCGCCAGGCCCGTCCTTGGTTGCCGATGGCTGGGCGATCCACAGTTGCGCAAGCTCGAGCCGGCCGCCCCTGGTGTGCTCCTCGGCGTGCACGATTCCTGCGCCGGCCGTCGTGAGATTGAGCTGCCCAGGTCGGATGGTCTGTTCGGTTCCCAGACTGTCGCGGTGCAGCAGCTCGCCGGCGATCATCCATGTCACCGTTTGCAGACCTATGTGCGGGTGCGGGCCAATCCCGCCATCCGCGGCGCGTGCTTCGAGCGGGCCCCCGTGGTCGAAGAAGCACCAAGCGCCCACGGTGCGCCTGGCCCGCTGAGGCAGTGCACGTCGCACCGGGATGGAACCGACGTTCGCTGTACGGCTTTCCAATATGTCCGTTACGCCGGACGGTGAGCTGGCGCGGGCGGCCGTCATCTCCACGTCGGCCGAGGTCACGGGTCCACTCATGAGCATCTCCTTCCCCAACTCTTGAGGTAAGTGGAATATCTGGTTCCGGTTCCGCTAGGTTCGAACCGGCGGAACCATCGACTCCGCGGCCGGAGCCCGAGCAGGAAGACCATGGCGAAGCGCATTCATTACGCGGCCACGTTCGCCGTGTTGGCGACAGCGGCCTTGGCCTTCAGCCTCCTGCAGTCGCTCATCATTCCGGCAATTCCCCTCCTTGAGCACACGCTGCACGCCACCACGACCGGCGCCACTTGGCTGTTGACCGGTTACCTGCTCAGCGCGGCGATCGCCACGCCGATCCTCGGACGGGTCGGCGACATGTTCGGCAAAGAGAAGATGATCGTCGTCGTGCTCGTCGCGCTGTCGGTGGGCACCCTGATCAGTGCGCTGGCCACGACCCTCCCGATCATGCTCGCCGGTCGGGTCGTCCAGGGGGCGGGCGGCGCGGTTTTCCCTCTGGCCTTCGGGATCATCCGTGACGAGTTCCCACGCGAGAAGATGGCCGGGGCGATCGGGGTACTTTCGGCGATCCTGGGCGTTGGCGTTGGCACCGGAATCGTCCTTGCAGGGCCGATCATCGACCATCTCTCGTATCACTGGTTGTTCTGGATCCCCTTGGTCCTGTCCATTGGGGCGACCGTGACGACGTTCCTCTTTGTGCCGGAGTCGCCGGTCCGGTCCCACGGTCGGATCAACTGGGTCGGCGCTTCCATCATGTCGGCTTGGCTGGTCTCGGGGCTGATGGCGATCTCCTACGGGCCGACATGGGGATGGAAGAGCCCCTCGGTGCTGGGGCTCTTGGCCGCCACCGCCGTGTTGATCCCATGTTGGATTCGTTCCGAGACGCGTTCGGAGACGCCGATGGTCGACATGAAGATGATGCGCATCCCCGCGGTGTGGAGCACAAACTTGGCTGCCCTGCTGTTCGGGTTCGGGTTGTTCGCCATGTTCATTACGGTGCCCCAGTTCTCCCAGACCCCGGTCCGCGTTGGCTACGGATTCGGCGCCTCGGTCACCCAGTCGGGCCTCTTCCTCCTGCCTTTCGCCGTGGCCATGCTGGTCATCGCACCACTCACCGGTCGTCTGACCGTCGCCATCGGCTCCAAGCCGATGTTGATCATCGGCGCGCTTTTCGCCGCTTCGAGCTACGGACTACTGGCCGTGGCCCACGGCGAACCGTGGAACCTGTACGTGGCCGCTGGGCTGCTGGGTAGCGGCATGGGCTTCGGCTTCGCTTCGATGTCGAACCTGATCATCGAGGCCGTACCGGCCAGCCAGACCGGGGTCGCCACGGGCATGAACACGAACATCAGGAATATCGGCGCTGCTCTCGGCAGCGGGGTGGCCACCAGCCTGATCGTGAGCGGAGTGCTGGTCCACGGTTACCCGCGGGAGCACGGTTACGTGCTGGCGTTTGCCGTCTGCGGCGGGGCTCTGGTGGTGGCGGCGATCGCCGCGCTCATGATCCCGACCCGTGGCCGGCCCTCGGTCGTCCTCACGGAGCTGCACCCCGCGCTGACCGCCGAGGCTGAAGTAGTCGTCGGGGCCATTGGCTATGTCGCGGACTGACGTGCGAAGCGGGAACGGCAATGTCACGCAGGCGACGACCGAGGTCAAGCCGTTGCGCCGGGACGCCGAGCTCAACCTGGCCCGGATCCTCGTCGCCGCCCGAGATGTCTTCGCCGAGCACGGCTACGAGGCGTCGATGGAACAAATCGCAGCCCGGGCCGAGGTCGGGATCGGGACCCTCTACCGGCGCTTCCCGAACAAGGCTGACCTGTGCGCCGCCGTGGTCGACACGGCGACCGATCGGACGCGTCAGGTCGCCAACGAGGTCCTCTTGGACGCGGACCCCGGTGAGGCGGTCTTCGAGTTCATCCGTCGCTGCGTGGACACACCAAGCAGTTGGCGCGCCGCCACCGCGCGGCGACCCGGGAGTGGCGGAGCGGCCGACCGGGCCGTTGCCACCTTGGTGCCGCTCATCGGGCGGATCCTCGCGGCCAGCCAGCGGGCTGGCACCGTCCGGCCCGATATTGTCGCCACCGATCTGGTGGTGACCCTGATGTCGGTTCGGGCCCTTGGCGATCTCTGCGCCGCCGCCGCCCCCGACGCTTCCCGGCGTTTCTTGGAACTCGCCCTCGACGGCCTCCGTCCGGGGCACAAGTCGCCGGTGCTTCCGCCGATGTCGGCCAAGCAGTTGGGACGCGTGCTCACGGGCAGTTGAGAACCGGTTCGGCCTCGACGGACCAAGCGCGCAGAGCGAGCCGATTGACCGCTTCGGTGGACCGCCACCCGTCAGCGGCGCCCGTCGTGTCCAGCCTCACGCCGCGCAGGCCTCCCTCACGATTGGGGCGGGGCCACGGTGGCGTGCATTTTGACCGCTCGCATGACCGGAGCAGTCTCGATATGCGTGAGACCCTCGAGGGCTGCCACCTCCCCCGTGAGGAACTCGAAGAGCGAGCGATCGTCTTTGCAGAGCAGTGCTGCGACCAGGTTGGTTGACCCAGTCGTGGCGGCGACGAAGGGGACTTCGGGACAAGCCGCCAGGGCCTCTCCGACTTGAGTGAGCTTTGCGGGGACGACGGACATCCACAGGAGGACCGGGGCGCGGATTCCGACAGCCTCGGTGTCGAGATCCACATCGAAGGAGAGGACGCCCGAGGCAGCGAGCTCCTCGACTCGCCGTCGGACGGTTGACTCGTGCCAGTGGGTGCGCTCCGCCAGCTGCCGGTAGGGGGCGCGGCCGTCTTCGGCGAGAGCCTGGACGAGCGGCCAGTCGGCGTCCTGCAGCGTCACCGTCGATCGTTCGATCGACGTCCTGGCCCGGGCCGGCGAGCGGAGTCGGTCGATCTCCTCGTCGCTGAGATCGTTCGAACCTGGCGGGGGGGACACACCAGTGGCGAACAAGTGGAGCAGGCAGTAGGCCTCGAGGGCCACGACCTGCCGACCGACCGAGAGTTGGCTGAGCAGCACGGGGGTTCGCTGGTCGCGCTCTCGAGAGCGGATCGTGCTGAAGATTTCGGTTCCACCGGAGGTCAGCTGGACCCACGCTGTGTCCGGATGCTCCGCCAACCTGGTGGCGAGCGTGGCTGCGGACCCCGACGCACAGCGGATGCGCACTGCCCAGTCGGACCGGCCGAGTCGCTGGGAATCGAGCTGGCCCACGACCCGCACGACATGACCATCGAACAGCCGCCGGTAGCGGCGAGCGATGGTCTGCTCGGAGGGTCCGAGGACCTCGGACAACCGACTGAAAGCCGCTCGGGGGTCAATGTAGAGACCCTGGATGATCCTTCGATCCAATGCATCAATGACGACGGATCCCATACAAAGCTTCCTTACCTACGGCAGAAACCAGCAGATATCGCGGAACCGATGGCGGATGATACATCGGACGTGCAGGCTGTCGGTATGGAGAAGAAGTGGTGGACCCTCGTCGTGGTGTGTGCAGCCACCTTCATGTTGCTGCTGGACATCACCATCGTGATCGTCGCCTTGCCGACCATCCAGTCGGGCCTGCACGCGAGCTTCAGCGACGTGCAGTGGGTCGTCGACGCCTACGCCCTGACTCTGGCGTCGGTGCTGCTGACCGCCGGCTCGCTGGCCGACCGCTACGGGCGGCGATACCTGTTCACCGTCGGGCTCGTCATCTTCACACTCGGCTCGTTGCTGTGCGGGGTGGCCCAGTCACCGATCATGTTGATCCTGTCCCGCAGTGCCCAAGGCATCGGCGGGGCGATCCTCTTCGCCACTTCGCTCGCCCTTCTCGCTCAGACCTTCAGTGGACATGAGCGAGGTGTGGCCTTCGGGGTCTGGGGTGCCGTCACCGGCGTCGCGGTTGGACTCGGACCGGTACTTGGCGGGGTGATCACTACTGGTATCAGCTGGCGGGGCATTTTCTTGGTGAACCTGCCCGTCGGTGTGGCCGCGCTGGCCGTCACCAGGTCGCAGGTCGATGAGTCCAAGACGCCCCATGCGGCCCGTCCTGACTGGGCGGGGTTCGCAACCCTCACCGCCGGGCTGGTCAGCTTGGTCTATGGCTTGATCCGCGCCGGTGAGATCGCCTGGAGCGACGCCGGGGTCATCATCTGCCTCATCCTTGCCGCTGTGTTCTTGGCGATGTTCGTGGCGGTGGAGCGCCGAGCGGAGCACCCGCTGTTCGATTTGTCGCTGTTCCGTATCCCCACGTTTCGCGGCGGACTCGCGGCCGCCTTTGCGATGAATGGTTCGCTGTACGCAGTGCTCTTGTACCTCGTCCTCTATCTCCAGGACGACCTCGGCTACTCGGCCCTGGGGACGGGACTCCGACTCCTCGTGATGAGCGGGGTGACCCTTGTGACGGCGACGCTCGCGGGGCGGCTCAGTACACACATGCCTGTTCGCTGGCTCATCGGGCCCGGCCTCCTTCTGGTCGGGGTCGGTCTGCTGCTCATGACGGGGCTCCACGGATCCAGCCCGTGGACCCACCTCATCCCCGGCTTCGTGGTCGCCGGCGCGGGATCCGGGATGGTCAACCCGCCGCTGGCTTCCACGGCCGTCGGCGTGGTCACCCCCCAGCGTTCGGGCATGGCCTCAGGGGTCAACACCACCTTCCGCCAGATCGGCATCGCCACCGGCATCGCTGCCTACGGCTCGATCTTCGCGTCCTCGCTCCAACACAAGCTGGGCCAAGCCCTCGCTGGTCGGCCCGCTCTCCACGACCAGCTGCCTCGAGTCGTGGCCGCCGTTCAACGGGGCGACGCGGCCGCGGCCATCAACGCCGTACCGAAATCGTTGCAAGGACCACTGGTCGTGGCCATCCATTCGAGCTTCGCCGGCGCCCTCGACGTGCTCCTCGTGGTCAGCGCTTTGCTGGCAATTGTCGGAGCGGCCTGCGCCGTCGCATTTGTCCGTCCCCGGGACTTTGTGGCCCAATCCCACGTCCAACAAACACCAGCATTGCGAGAGCTCGCGGGCTCCGACACCGCTCAGCATTCGGTCGCCAGCGGGCAGAGTGTGATTTGAGCAGCCGCGCCTTCGGCGATGCCGCGAGGGACTCAAGGAAGGCCGCCGGCATGTCGCGAGAAGACATGCTCGAGTCGAGCGACAAGGGGACTCGCCTGGCCGCCTGGCACCACCCGCGTCGTGAGCAAGCCGACAAAGGCAAACGCGGCGGCGGCGAACATGGCAACCGCCGTCCGATAGCTCTCGTTCCCGTGGATGGACACCAGAATCGCCGACATGATGGCGACCCCGAGTGCCGATCCAACCTGACGCGACGCGGTGAGGACCGCGCTCGCCGATCCCTCACCCCGGGCGGCCACGGGCCCGCTCGTTCCTGCCAAGGTCGAAGCGACTTGGATGAAGCGAGCCGAGATCCCGAGCGCAAACAGTGAGACGAGTAGTCCGATCAGCAACCCATGTCCGATGCTGAAGGCCGAGCCAACGAGCGCCGCCAGGGCGAGCCACATTCCCGCCGCCAGTGCTCGTCGTGGCCCGAGCGCGGGAACCACCTTCGAGGCGGGACCCGCCAACGCGAAGGCCCCGACGGCCTGCGGGATGAAGCACAGGCCCGTCAGGATGGGCCTGAGACCCCGGCCCTCCTGCAGGTAGAGCGTCACGAGGAGTATGGCGCCGGCATTGCAGGCGCCGTAGGCGAGTAGTGCCTGGTTCGAGCCGAGGATGCTTCGGTCCTTGAGCAGGTCGAGGTTGAGCAAAGGCGTGGCTGCCTTGCGTTCTCGGACCACGAACGCGACCAGCAGGACGAGCCCGATGCCGGCGATCACGGCCGGCTGGGTCGGTCGGAGGGTTTCACCGGCCCGCGTCACGCCGAGCACAAGCAACGCGACGCCGGCGGTCACAGCCATTGCTCCGGGGACGTCGAGCCGCCCGGGACGACGCGGCGGATCAGCTGGAAGGAGACGCCACGACATCGCGAAGAGCACCACACCGACCGGGACATTGACGAAGAAGACGAGTCGCCAGTTCACCTCGACGAGCAGGCCGCCGATCACGGCGCCCGCGGCGAAGCCGGCTGAGGCGACGGCGCCATACACCCCGAGCGCATGGCTGCGCCTCTGCTGATCCGGCCAGCTCGTCACGAGCAAGGCGAGCCCCGCTGGAGCGAGCAGCGAGGCGCCGATTCCCTGGACGGCCCTCGAGGCGATCAATAGGCCCGGCTCGGCCGCCAGTCCGCCGGAGATACTGGCCAGGACGAAGATGGAGAGCCCGATCCGGTACAGGCGAGCACGTCCAAACACATCGGCGAGGCGCCCACCGAGCAGTAGACACCCGCCGAAGGTGACGGCGTACGCGCTCACCAACCACTGCAGCGTCGGAGTGGCGATGTGCAAGCCGTGCTGGATCGAAGGCAGCGCCACGTTGACGATTGTGAAGTCGAGCACCACCATGAACTGAGCCATCGCCAAGGTGGCAAGCAGCGCAGTGCCAGCGCTCGGCGGACCGTTCGGACTTCCAGCGAGGGCACTGTTGGCGTCGTCTGCGCTCGACATGCGGTCGCCCCTCGCTTACTCAGGCCCCCTCCGGCTCGTAGCCAAGGGACGTGAGAAGGTGCCGGACCGTCACGAGATCGTCGGGGTCCAGGTCCTTTTGGTGCGGCCTCGTAAACACGAATGCCTCGCCGCTTGCCTTCACCTCGATGTGGCCGTCATGGTGCTCTTCGACGGTTGCGACTTCTTTCAAGAGCGCGATCACGGCTCGCCATTCGACGTTGTGGCTCAGCGGATGCGCGAAGACCTGGCGCAGGGTGTCCTTGTGTCGTCCACTTATGGTCGGCTCTTCGGGGGTCACGACTCGGGCGCTCCATTCGATGCTCCGGTGCGTCACCGGATGCTCAACAGATCGGATCCTAAACCGGTCATTCGTTTCCGAGTCCGGGCCACTCAGGAGGGCAGGTTATTCGGGCGGTGGCGTCTAGCACCGCGTCGTCGATTCCTCGTTGGCGCCTTCGATCTCCTGGATCGGCACATCGCTGAGCCCCCACGTCATGACTGGTCTCGAAGCCGATGAACGGCAGCAATTGCCGGCTGAAGCGTCGGAGCCGCAAAGGTTCGCCGGCAAGGGATCGTGCAGCGCAGCCTGCTTCGGCGTCTAGCCGCGCAGCTGGGTATCGAACGCCAGTCGGTCGAAGAGGACCTGAGAATCCATCGGACGGCCATCTAGCCACGCGGCTGGTGTTCCCTGTGGATCCTCTGTTTGGAAGACGGCTTCTCGCTTCAGCACCCACTCCGCATATCGGGCACCCCGCACGCGGAGACGAATTCCGAGCCGGTCAGTCCGACTTGTGCACCGAGAGCCAGGAGGTCCTCGGTCGTGAAACCGCCGGTTCCCTCATCGGGCTGTGCTGCAAACAGCGCGCGGCGAAGTTCGTCGAAGCGACCGGCCTCTGCGGCGAGAGCAAGCGCGTTATCCGCTCGCACCGACTCTGGGCCCAGGAAACAGCGCATGCGGTACTCAACGGCCAGCTCACCAGCTTGCAAAGCAGTGGTGATGACCGCTCCGTTGAGCTCTTCAAACTGTCGGCAGTACGGGCACTGTGGATCCTCAAACAGGACCATGCCCCTGCCGGCGGCGGCGCTGCCAACCAGGACTCCGCCCTCGGCGGTATGACCGGAGGGTGCGACCACTGGATCATCGGCTGTCATCTCTGACTCCACATCATGGGAGGTCGGAATGGTCAGTTGTGGCCAAGCTCCGCGGGAGGAACCGAGCGACCGTTGGCCTTCAGGCTCACTTCCACGTTGCCGCGGGTTGCGTTGGAGTAAGGGCACACCTCGTGAGCTGCGGCCACGATCGACACAGCTTGCTCAGGGTCACTTATTCCTGGAAGCGAGACATCGAGTCCCACGGCCACATTGAACCCACGGTTCTCGGTGGTGATCAGGCTGACTTCTGAATCTATAGAAACGTCCCCGAGATCAACTCGCTCTCGACGTCCGACGACGCCGAGCGCTCCCTCAAAACAGGCGGCGTACCCCACAGCGAAAAGCTGCTCAGGGTTCGTTCCTCCGCCCTCACCACCCATCTCGACGGGAGTGCGCAACTGGACATCCAACGCCTCGTCACTGGTCACACCGTGACCCCGGTCCCGGCCGCCCACCACATGGGCCCGGGCCGTGTAGAGCGATTTGGCCACTCTTGACTCCTCTCAAACGTCCCGCTTTGGGACGCTATCGGCTTGTCGCCCGCGAGCTGCCGGTTGCACTGTTCGGTCAAGGTCGGTCGGGCTCAAGGGGGTCTCCGGTCCCAAGCTGGTGACCGTTTGAGAGGTTTGGCCAAGCGTTCGACGCTCTTCATCGTGGATCTTGTCGCGAGAAAGAGGATTCAGATGACCGGTGTCGGAGGATGCCTTGCCGGCTTTCGTGAGCGACCGTTATGAACCCCGTCCAGCTAAGGCAACCCTGTGATCCTGTCAGAGTGCGGCACGGTCCTCACTTCGCATCCGTCGCCTTGGAGCTCAGCTGCGCGATCTCGTCGCGAGCTGCTTCCACAAGTTCTGCGTTGGTATGTGCGTGACCTGCGAGGCCCCAGCCTCCATCGACCGCTTCGGTGAGCAGGACCCAAGTCCGGTTCGATATGGAGGCGTCTTCGGCGGCACCTGCGATCAGTTCGGTGAACCGGCTCACCACTGCCAGCTGCTTGTCCCTGTCGAGCGCGCCAGCGTTCGTCAGTACCTGAACCCTGACGTAGGTGTTCTCGCCATCGACGTTGGACATTGCATCATCGGGCACGGCATGAACGAAGGTCGCAGTGTTCCGCCTGAACATCGGGATGTCCGGAACTCCTTCGATGGTCATCAGTGTCCGGGCGAGGTCCGCAGCCAGCTCGTGGGGGTCGGTGAAGGTGCCCGCCGTTGCGAACACGTCAATCATCGGCACAGGGTGGTCCCCCCTATCCGGCTCATCGCTTCGTCGCACCACCACCCGGCGTAGGGCGACAGCCTCCGCGCACGCGTCATACCGACGCGAGTGCTTTGAGGATCAGACCGGATGCAACTTCGGGCTGGGCGATGAAGGCGACGTGAGAGCCGTCCACAGATTCAGTGACGGCGTTCATGCGCTGAGCCATGAAGCGCTCGCAGTCGGGCGGGATCGCGTTGTCGCGCTCGGACACCAGGTACCAATTCGGAAGGTCGCGCCAACCGACGGCGGATGCCGACTCGGTGAACGCAGCCGCTGCGAGAGGCCGCTGGCTGACCGCCATCGGACCGGCGACGTCCTCGCTCAGGTCGGCGCAGAAGGCCTCGTGGAAGTCCTCGATCTTGATGAACAGGTCCGGGCCGCCTGCGGCTCCGGGCGCGTCGTAAGGGCTGGCCACGTTCGTGGTCGCGAGCATCGAGGGCGGGTACGGCTTCATCACGCTGACGCAACTCTCACCCTCGTCCAGCGCGAAGGCGGCCAGGAACACCAGCGCGCGGAGGCCCTTCACGGTGGCAGCGGCCTGGGAGATGACGGCGCCGCCGTAGGAGTGGCCGACCAGGACGATGGGCCCCTCGATCGTGGTGGTGTAGCGAGCGATGGCCTCGGCGTCCGACGCCAGACCACGGAGCGGGTTCATCGGTGCCCTCACGGGCACTCCTTGCGCCTGCAGATGCCGGATCACGCCGGCAAACCCAGACGCGTCCGCGAACGCACCATGCACCAGCACTGCGGTCGGGCGTGTGCTCATCGTCTTCCTCCGATTCGGCGACTGACAGGGCGGCGAGCGTTCACTAGAGTGATCGCTCCAAAGCTTTCTAGACCAATCGCTCTAGTACAGTCAAGGGGTGGTCCGTGACCGTGACACCCGGGCCGAACTGGTACAGACGATGGCGCGGCTGCTGGGTGACCAGGGATACACGGCCACCGGGCGGGCGCAACTGCTGGCGGAGAGCGGTGTGTCCAACGGATCCCTGTACCACCACTTTCCGGGAGGGATGGAAGAACTCGCCGAGGTCGCGCTGGAGGCGTCGGGGCAAGCCGTTGCCGACGCCCTCCGCCAAGCGTTGGATGGAGCACCCGACGCAGCGCTCGGCGTGATCCGGTTCCTCGAGATGGCCGAGGGATCAGATGCCGAGGCAACCTGTCCGGGCTGCCCGGTCGCGCCGGCTGCACTCGAATCACCCATCATCAGCCCACGCCTACGCGCCGCCGCGGCGCGGTGCTTCGACCAGTGGGAGGGCCTTATCGGCGCACGGCTCCGGGCTGACGGATGGCCGGAAGACTCGGTGGCCGAGACAGCGTCGGCCGCTCTTGCCCTCATCGAGGGCGCCTTACTCCTCACCCGGGTAAGCGGGCGGGTGAGTCACCTCGCGAGCGCCAGGCGGGCCGTCGTCTCCCTGCTCGCCTTGCCCGCGGTGGGAGAGGACTGAGGAGCTCGCGTCACCTTCTCAACCGAAGGTTCCGACGGACGGCAGTGGGGAAGTCAAGTGGACCGGGACCGCCGTCGACCTGATCTTTGGCTCGCATTTCCAGCTCCGAGCTATCGCGGAGTTCTACGCCGACGACGATGCGCAGCCAAAGCTCAAGCGGGACTTCGTTCCGGCGTGGGACAGAGTCATGAACCTCGACCGCTTCGAGCTGCCCTGAACCTGGGCGTCTCACTGTTGGCCGTGCGATGGCCATGACGACGTCCTGGCAGTCAGTGCGGATCGAGGCGGCGCCGACGCCGATCGGGGAGGAGATCCAGTCGAATACCGTGACTGAAAGTTGACGCCGTCACGATCTCGGGGTGGTGGCGTAGAGATGGAGGGTCCGCACCATGGAAGACGAGGAAGAGGCCACTCCGACCCTGGATGCCGCCGACATGGCGGTGGTCACACAGCTGGGCGTTCGGCGCCAGGTCCAGGCGGGGGAGTACCTCTATCGGGAGGGCGACGTCGCCTACGACTTTTTCGTCCTGATCAGCGCAGAGGTCGACATCCTGGTTGCCGTCGATGGTGGCGAGAGAGTCATTGTGCACCACGGACCTGGCCGGTTCCTCGGCGAGCTGAACATGCTGAGCGGGTTACGGGTCTTCGTCTCGGCGAGGGTCGCGACGGCAGGCGAGGTTGTCGCGATCTCGCGGGACGGGCTGCGGCAACTCATGGCGACGAAGCCACGACTTGGAGACACGATCCTGGCCGCGTTTGTAGCCCGGCGCGGGGTGCTCATGACCGAGGCGGCGCCTTCGGTGCGTGTCATCGGGTCACAGTTCTCTCCAGAGTCCGTCCGCATCCGGGAGTTCCTGATCCGGACCCGTATACCCCACGAGTGGCTGAATGCAGATCGTGACCCCCACGTGGAAGCGCTGCTGGGGCATTTCGGCGTTGGCGCGACGGAGTTGCCGATCGTCATCGCCACCGGCACCGTGCTGCGCCGGGCGACCCCAGGCGATGTGGCGGGCTATCTCGGACTCACGGTCGAAAGCCTGCCGGAGCGCTGCTTCGACCTGGTCGTGGTTGGGGGCGGCCCGGCCGGTCTGGCGGCGGCCGTCTACGGAGCCTCCGAGGGACTCCGTACGGTCGGCGTGGAGATGACCGCGCCCGGCGGACAGGCGGGGATGAGCTCACGGATCGAGAACTATCTGGGGTTTCCCATGGGCGTCTCTGGTGCTGAGCTCACCGAGCGGGCGATCATCCAGGCCGAGAAGTTCGGGGCCAGCCTCACCGCGCCCTGCACCGTTGTCTCGCTCGGAAGCCGCGGCGGATATCTGGTGGCGCGACTGAGCGACGGAAGCGAGGTCGCGGGCCGGGCCGTCATCGCCGCGACCGGCGCCTCGTACCGCCGACTGGAGGCCTCACGACTGGAGGACTTCGAAGACAACGGCGTGTACTACGCCGCCACCGAGATCGAGGCACGCATGTGCGGCACGTCGCCCGTCGTGGTCGTCGGAGGCGGCAACTCGGCCGGCCAAGCGGCCATCTTCCTGAGCCAGGGAGGGTGCGAGGTCACGCTGGCCATCCGAGGCGCAGATCTCGCGAAGGACATGTCGCGATATCTGGTCGAGCGAATCGACGCCGACCCCCGCGTCACGCTTCGGACACGCACGACCGTCGTCGCTCTGGACGGGGACGAGACCCTACGAGCCGTGCATCTCGAAGGTCCCGACGGCAAGACCGTCCTCCGATGCGCCGGCCTGTTCTCCTTCATCGGAGCGGACCCTTCCTCGGACTGGCTCAATGGCTGCGCTGCTCTTGATGACCGAGGCTTCGTGCTGACCGACCTCTCGCTGACCCCCGACCAGCTCGGTCAGGATTGGCAGGCGCTGGCCCGCTCGCCGTTGCCGTTCGAGACCAGCCATCCGGGCCTCTTCGCCGTCGGCGACCTGCGATCGGGGTCCACCAAGCGAGTTGCGGCTGCGGTGGGTGAGGGATCGGCCTCGGTGCGGTCGGTCCACCAGTTCCTCGCCTTCTGACCGTCCAGGCCTGGTTTTCCCCTACCGTCGGGAGAGATACGTCTCGGGAGGTGCAGGCATGACCAAGTTTCTCGATCCAGAGGTTCCACCGAGCGGAACCGGTTGCGTGGAGTGTCTCGAGTCCGGGGGTTGGTGGTTCCATCTGCGGCGCTGTGCGGAGTGCGGGCACATCGGGTGTTGCGACAACTCACCCGGCCAGCACACGACCGCCCATGCGAGCTCGTCAGGTCACCCGATCATCTGCAGCTTCGAGCCAGGCGAAGATTGGTTTTGGGACTACCGGACAAACGAATTCTTGGAAGGGCCTCGCCTGGCGCCACCACACCATCATCCCGAGGACCAACCCGTGCCTGGTCCGTCGGGACGGGTCCCCGCCAACTGGCAAGAGCTTTTGGTGGAGTAGTGACAACGCGATAGGTCGCGACCGTCTCGGGGTGCGGTGGTCCCCGAGATGCGGACCGCCGAGCCCGGCCTCCGGGACCGGCGTTGGCTGGCCGCTTCGGCGGCGGTTGATGACTTTCGGGTAGGCCAGTCAACCTGCCGAGTGCGGCGCAGGACCGGTCTTCGTGACCGGCCCTTGTGCTATCCCGTCTCATCGGTACGCCCCGAGGTCGGCCGAGACTTGGCATTTCACAAATGGAGCCCACTGACAGATGAGCACCTTCCTCACTGAAGTCAGGCAGACATTGGTTCCCGGTTCCGATCGCTTCGGTCCGTTACCGCCGCTTCTCATTGCGATGACGATGGTCACCGGACTGGTCGATGCGTTCAGCTATCTGGTTCTGGGTCACGTCTTCGTTGCCAACATGACCGGCAACGTCGTGTTCCTCGGGTTTGCGGTTGCGGGTGCGCACGGGTTCTCGATCGCAGCGTCACTCGTCGCGTTGGCGTCATTCGGGGCAGGATCGGTCGTCGGTGGCAGATTGATCGCAAGGCATGGCGATCACCGGGGGCGTCATCTCGCTGTGGCGACGACGATCCAGGCAGCCTTCTTGCTCATCGCCGTTGTGCTCGCTCTGGCGAGCTCGGACCCTCCCCAGAGCGCCTACCGGTATGGGCTCATCGTCGTCCTCAGTTTGGCGACGGGTGGCCAGAACGCGACCGTCCGCAAGCTCGCCATACCCGACTTGACGACGACCGTGCTCACCATGACGGTCACGGCCATTGGAGCCGACAGCGCTCTCGGTGGAGGACAAGGTTCCAAGTCAGGTCGACGCCTGATCGCGATTGCGGCGATGTTCATCGGAGCGCTGATCGGCGCATTGCTCGTCCTGCACGTGCGGATCGTGCTCCCGTTGGTCATTGCGCTCGCAATTACGATCCTTGTCGCATTGGGAAGCTACGTGGCTGGGAGATCGGACCCGGCTTGGACGCGTGCCGTGGAGTAGCGAACGCCGGTGTCTCTTCGGTCGGGCACCACCACGAGCGAGATCACATCGTCAGAACGGTCCCGAGAGTTCGCCGAGGGCTTCGGTGAGCCGGAGGTTCTCCGTGTAGTCGACCGGGCAGGTGATCACCGACACCGTGTCGGAGGCCAGGGCCTCTTTGAGCATCGGGAGAAGGTCTCCCGGGGCGGCCACGCGGTAGCCCCGGGCCCCGAAGCTCTCGGCGTAGGCCACAAAGTCGGGGTTGGAGAACTCGACTTCGACGTGATGACCGAGCTCGAGGTCCATCTTCCAGCCGATTAGCCCGTAGGCGTCGTCTTCCCAGATCAGCACGACCAAGGGGATGTGCTCCCGGAGAGCCGTCTCGATCTCCTGGGAGTTCATCAGAAATGCCCCGTCACCGACCGCGGCCAGGACCTTTCGTCCAGGTGCCGCCAGAGCGGCGGCGATGGCGCCCGGAAGGGCGAACGCCATCGTTGAGAGCCCGTTGGAGATCAGGCACGTGTTGGGCTCGAAAGTGGGGTAGAGGCGGGCCATCCACATCTTCACGGCACCCGTGTCGGCGAGGACGATGTCGGAACGACCGAGCGCCGCGCGAGTATCCGCCACGACACGCTGAGGTTTGAGCGGAAAGCTGTCGTCGGCCGCCCCTTGCGCCAGCTCGTCAGCCAGGAGCCGCCGGATCCTCTCGCCTCTCGTTCCCTGCGCGAAGCGGCGGGTGGTCGCGTTCCCCAGGGCGGTCAGCGTGCTCCCGATGTCGGCCTGGATCCCCACCTCGACCACGTAGTGGGCGTCCACTTCCGCGGGCACCCGGCTCAGGTGGATGATCCGCTTGCTCCCTGCGGGATTGATCCGAACCGGATCGAACTCCTCGAGTTCGTACCCGACGCTGACGATCACATCTGCATCGTCAAAACCGAAGTTGACGTAGTCATGACTCATGAAACCGACCGCACCGAGGGAGTGCGGGTGATCGTCGGGGAACACCCCCTTGCCGTGGAACGTGGTCGCCACCGGGAGGCTCAGTAACTCCGAGAACCGCACCAGCGCATCGGCGGCTCCCGAACGGGCGGCTCCGTGACCGGCCAGGATGATCGGTCGCTGGCTCGAGTTGAGCACTGCGGCCGCCCGGGCGATCTGGGAGGGCGAGGGCTCGTCGGTGCGTGGCGTATTGACCTCGAGCGGCACCAGCTCATCGGGGACGAAGGCGGACTCAACGTCCTCGGGCACGCCGAGATACACCGATCCCGGTCGCTCGGTCTGAGCGAGCTTGAACGCCTTACGGACCATCTCGGGGATGGCGGCGGGGGTCAGGATCAGGTCGGACCACTTCGTCACCGGCGAGAACATGGACACCAGGTCGACGCTCTGGTGGGATTCCTTGTAGATCCGGTTCAATCCGACCTGGGCCGAGAGAGCGAGCACCGGTGTGCTGTTGGTATATGCGTCGGCGGTTCCCAAGAGGAGGTTGATGGCGCCGGGCCCCAAGGTTGCAGAGCAGACGCCGGCCTTGCCGGTGAGTCGGCCGTGTATCTCGGCCATGAACGACGCCGCTTGCTCGTGGCGCACCAAGACGTAGCGAATAGAGGATCGGGAGAGCGCATCGGTGAGGTAGATGTTCTCCTCCCCGGGGATACCGAACACGCAGGTGACACCCTCGTGCTCGAGGCACTGGACGAGGAGTTCAGCGGCACGCCGTCGTCCCTCAGCCACAGCTTCGAGCGTACTGAGCAGAGTGCTGCCAAGCAGTCTGCTCTCAGCCGTCTGAGCTGGGCTCGTCAGCGCCGTCGAGGTGCCGGTCGTCCCCCAGCGTGATTATCCCGGGGCAAGCCGTTCCGGGCGCTCCCTACTCCGTCGTCCGCCGCTTGAAGAAGTGCGACGCCAAGGGGGCGGCGAGCGCCAGGATCAGCACGGACCAACCGAGCGCGGCCTCCACCGGGTGTTGCATGGGCCACGCCTGAACTGTGGATGACGGGTTCGGGTTTCCCCACAAGTGTCGGGCCCCTGCAGCCACCGCGCTGACGGGGTTCCAGTTGGCCACGGCTTGCAGCCATCCGGGCATGTGCTGGGTGGGCACCATCGCGTTGGACACGAAGGCGAGTGGGAACAGGACGATGAAGCCGAATGAGGCCGCGGATTCAGGGCTCTTGCTGTTCAGCCCGACACAGGCCGCGATCCAAGACAACGAGTATGCGAAGAACAGGACCAGGAGGAACCCACCGACGACCGAGGCGAAGCTGGCATCGACGCGCCACCCGACGGCCAGCCCCGTCAAGGCGACGATGAGCGCGCACAGCGCGGACGTCATGAGGTCCGCGATGGAGCGACCGACCAGCACTGCGGCTCGCCACATCGGGAGCGTGCGGAATCGATCGATCATGCCTTCGTGCAGATCGGTGCTCAGTCCGACGGCGGTGCCCATCGTCGAGGTCACGAGGTTCAGCGCGAGGAGCCCGGCGAGAACGAAATCCTTGTAGCTGCCTCCGTGGGGGATTGGGATCCCGCCACCGAAGATGTAGATGAACAGCACTGTGAAAAGGACCGGCTGGATCGTCACATCGGAAAGCTGCATGGGCTCGCGCGAGATATGGACCAGGTTGCGGCGGGTCATGGCCCACACGTCTTGGACGCGACCCCAGACGGTTCCAGAAGACCTGCCGGCTCCCAGGAGACCGACCTCGCCGCGTGTCAATGTCGTCGTTGTCATGCCGTTGCTCCCTCGAACTCGCTCGGCGACCTTGCGGTGACGGAACCGGCAACTCCACCGATGTCTGAATCGTCCTCTTCGATGTGCCCGCCGGTCAGGGAGAAGAACACGTCGTCGAGAGACGGTTGGCGCACTTCGATGTTGTCGACCAGCACTCCGGCCCCATCGAGAGCGCGAACCACCGCTGTGGCCAACCCGGGCGCACTGTCGACGGCGGCACTGAGCTGCCGACCGTCATCGCTGACATGTATCCGGCCCTGCACCAGTGGCGTCAGCGCAGCCACGGCCTCTGAGTGAGGCGTGGCCAGCGTCACCGCCAAGTGGGCGCTTCGGCTCGCTTCCTTCAGCTCTTGAGGCGTGCCGTCCGCGATCACGCGACCATGGTCGACGACGACGATGTGGTTCGCGAGGGCGTCCGCCTCGTCGAGATACTGCGTGGTCAGCAGGACGGTGACGCCCTCACCGAGCATCTCCCGGATGGCCTCCCACACCCTTTGGCGGCTCGAGGGGTCAAGGCCGGTCGTGGGCTCGTCAAGAGAAAGCACGGGAGGCCGCGTCATCAGGCTTGCCGCCAGGTCCAGTCGTCGACGCATGCCGCCCGAGTAACCCTTCAACACCCGGTCGGCGGCGTCCGACAACTCGAACTGCGCCAGCAGCTCGCTCGCCCGCGCCCTTGATGCGGCGCGCCCCATGTCACTCAACTCGCCGACGAGGACCAGGTTCTGGCGCCCGGTGAGGAGCCCATCCAACGTGGCGTCCTGTGCCGCCACGCCGATATGGCGGCGCACGCGGGCGGGGTGCGCCACGACGTCGATACCCGCCACGGCCGCCCGGCCAGAGTCCGGAAGCGCCAGCGTGGTCAATATCCGCACGGCGGTGGTCTTGCCCGCGCCGTTTGGTCCAAGCAAACCCAGAATCGTGCCCGCTGGGACCGAAAAGTCGACGCCTGAGAGTGCCTGGGTGTTTCCGTAGCGCTTTGTCAGACCCTCGGCCTCAATCATCAGCTCAACCGTCGCCATTCCTCACGTCCTTACCGGTCGGCTAGTAGGTCGATGATCAGACAGTAGAGGGTTCCTTACCGGTTGGCAAGTAGAAACTTTCGATACGATACCCAACTGTGACCGAAGCGGCCGTCCGGGAAGGGCAGGTCGAGACTGAGCAGCCTGAGGGGGCTTCCACCAGGGAGCGCATCCTCGACGTCGCCCTTGAGCTCTTTACCAAGCAGGGCTTCGATGGGACCTCCCTTCGGGAGATCGCCGAGAAACTCGGCGTCACCAAGGCGGCCCTCTATTACTACTTCGCCTCCAAGGACGACATCTTGATGGCGCTCCATATGCGCCTCCACGATTTCGGCAAGGTCGCCCTCGGCGAGATGGCCGAGGAGCCGGTCACACTCCAGCGCTGGAGCGAGTTGTTTGCCGAGATGGTCGAGCAGATGCTGGCCCAGCGCAACCTCTTCCTCATGCACGAGCGCAACCAAGCCGCGCTCGAGAAGTTGCACAGCAAGGCCCACGACGCTGAACACGACGACATCCAGGACAGATTCCGCCGGGTGCTCGCCGACCCCCGAATCGCACTGCGTGACCGGGTCCGGATGGCCTGCTCATTCGGCGCCGTGTTCGCCGGTCTTTTTATGTCCGGCGACGCGTTCGAGGCGACGCCGAGTCAGGAACTCGGCGATCTCCTGAACGACGCGGTGCGCGACATTCTCGCTGGATGACGTTCAGCACCGGGGTTTGCGCAGAGTCGATGCCCGGAGCGAGGTCTTAAGCCGATCGGTTCCATCCGCCTGAGCGCTTCGGGTCCGAACACATTCAACCCAGCGCTCGGCCCGACATGAGGCCGAGTCGCGTCGGAGCGGGCTACGGAACGACAAACACCTGGAATTGGTCCTTACGGATCACCCTGGCCGGTGTCGAGTTGAGGTAGCGGTCGATCTTGTGCGCGGTCCCGCCGACGACGAGGACGACGCGGGTGCTCGGCCCCCCGGCGTCGAGTTGCTCCTGAGCGGCTGCTAAGAGCTCGGTCGGGATGTCTCCGTCCCGGCGCTGGAAGTGCCACTTCGCACCCGTTGGACTCAGGGTCTCATCGACTCGTCTCTTGAGCTCACCCTCCTCGAGATCGAAGCCCTCCAGGACCGGACCCAGCGCCTGCGGCGCGAAGCCCACGTCGGCCGGCGTGTGTGCGACAAAGACGACCTCGACTCGGCCCGGCTTGTCCTCCAACCGTTCGCCAGCCGCTTGGAGCGCCCGCTGCGCCGGATCTGTGCCGTCGTATCCCACGACGAGTACCAAGTGATCTTTCCCGCTCGTCTCCAAGGACCTCATGGGCTCCTCCTACCGACTCGACCGCACCAATCCCCATAAAGTTGCCACCCCCAACATTACGGCGTATAGTTGTGGATGTCAACTTTCATGAGGACAAGGGCAATGGCTCGAGATGACGTGATTGAGGCTCTGTACCATCAGTTGAGCAGCTTGATCAGACGATCGCGTGAACTCAGCAACGAGCTCCACCCCGGTATGTCGCTCATGGCCTACACCTTCTTGAGCATGGTCGAGGGCGCGCCCGAGATTCAAGCTTCCGATCTGGCCGCACGGCTGGGCCTCGACAAGTCGACCGTTTCCCGACAGCTCAATCAACTCTTCGAAAGCGGACTATTGGACCGAGCGGGCGGGCGTCCCGGACGCCGAGGTGACCCCCTCTCGCTCACACCAGCTGGCCGTCGCGTCTTGGCGGCCGACGCCAGTCGCGTCCGCGCTCAAGTCGTCTGCTGGCTAGAGGATTGGGAGGACCGCGAGATCATGTCGTTCGCCGGGATGATCGCTCGCTTCAACGCGTCAGTGGATGCATCATTCGGTTAGCGGCCGGTCGATTGGTGGGCGCCGCCCATGTGGACGGCACCGGAGAAGACCAAGACCCGGGTGAAGCGAAAACGGGGTCCGCTTCGCGTTCCAGATGAGCGGGATCGAACATTCGCCGGGGACAAGGGCGAACCGTAGATTCATAGGACCACATCGAGAGGGGATGGTATGGCGGACAGTGCCGCTTCTTTCGGGGCTCGGTACGGACCCTGGGGGTTGATCGCCGGAGCGTCTGACGGCGTCGGCCTCGCCTACGCCCATGCCCTGGCCGAGCGGGGAGTCAACGTCGTGCTCCTGGCCAGGCGCCCAACCGTGCTCGAGGAGGTGGCGGCGGAGATTCGCCGGAGACATGGAGTGGAAGTTCGGGCCCTTGCCGTGGACCTGTCCGCAGAGGACGCCACGAGCATGATCGCCGAATCGACCGGGGATCTCGAGATCGGCACCCTCGTCTACTGCGCCGGGGCGGACCCCCTCTTCAAACATTTTCTCGACAGTTCGATCGAGGCCGCCGACGCCTTGGTAGTGCGCAACTGCCTCGTGCCGATGCAGCTGTGCCACCACTTTGCCGCGCCGATGGTCGAACGCGGCTGCGGGGCGATCGTCCTCGTGTCCTCGGGCGCGGGCCTCATCGGCGCCCGACGGATGGTCGCCTACGGCGCCAGCAAGGCCTTCGACATGGTCATGGCCGAGGCCCTGTGGGCTGAGCTGCAGGGCACGGGCGTCGACGTACTGTCGCTCGTTCTCGGAGTCACCGACACCCCGGCGCTGCGCCGCCTCCTGGCCGAGCGCGGCAACCTGGCCAGCGCGGACGACGACACGCCGATACCCGGAGCAGCCACCCCCGACGAGGTTGTCGCGGAGGCCCTCGCCAACCTTTCGGATGGCCCGACCTGGTTCGTGGGAGAGGGGCTCCGAGAGGGGTCGAAGCACCTCGGAGCGATGGCCCGCAACGACGCCGCCCGGATGATGCTTCAGGCCGGCGCCGGCATCATGGACCAGAAGCTCAGCTGATGGCGGACGACCGCATCGCCCGGGCTGTTCGTGACGGGGTCACTGACACGTTGATCGGCTACGCCTCCGGCATCGACCGCCGGGATTGGCTCGCCTTCCGGTCCTGTTTCACCGACGAATGCGACGTCGATTACGGCGACATTGAACATTGGCACGGCGGCGACGAGATCACGGCATGGATGGCGCGCACGCACGACCCGTTGGGGCCGACCATGCACCGCATCACGAACGTCGCGATCGAACCCGCCGTCGAGGGGAGGGTCTCGGCCAGGTGCTACGTCCATGCCGTGATCACCACAGCAGAGCGGACCGACGCCATCCACGCGTACGGTTGGTACGACGATGAGCTGGTCGAAGAACCCGGGGGTTGGAGGATCGCCAAACGTCGGTTCACGCCGGTGGCCACCGAGATCCGTCCGGCTCCAGGTTGACCGTTTCAAGCTCGTCAGGGACAGACCGAGCTCTCATGACGCGCACCGAACCCTTGTCACGGTGCCGCGACCTTGAAGGAGACACTTTGCGACGCCAGGTCGTTGGCCCGGATGATCGTCCTCAAGGTTCCCCACTCATTGGCGCGGCCGCGGGGGCAGCGGGCTAACTCGAGCGGTCGCCCCCGGCGGTCGGATGGCGCAGTTTGGCCATCGCTCGGGCTTCGATCTGCCGTATCCGTTCGCGGGTGAGTCCGAAGTGGACACCGATCTCCTCGAGGGTGCGAGGCTCGCCGCGGTCCAGCCCGAACCTCAGCCGGATGATCTTGCGCTCACGATCGTCGAGCCCCGTCAGCATCTTGTCCACCTCCCCTGACAGCAGGGCCGCGGCAGCGGCGTCGAAAGGCGACACCGCGCTCGAAGTCCTCGACGAAGTCGCCCAGTTCGGCGTCGCTGTCGTGGCCTAACGGCTCGGAAAGTGAGATCGGCGGGACAACGTGACGGAGGATGTCGCCGATCCTGTCCGCGCTGACGTCGAGATCGGCGGCGAGTTCGGAGATCGTCGCTCGTCGACCGAGCTTGGCTTCCAGGCGGGCTCGAGCCTTGGAAATCTGATTGAGAAGATCACCGGCGTGCACCGGTAGGCGTATCGTGCGAGCGCCGTTGGCGATGCCTCGGGTGATGGCCTGGCGGATCCACCAGGTCGCGTAGGTCGAAAACTTGAAGCCCTTTCGCCAGTCGAACTTTTCGACGGCGTGCATGAGCCCGAGGTTCCCCTCCTGCACAAGGTCGAGCAAGGGCATATCGGCGGCTTGGTACTTCTTGGCGATCGACACCACCAGACGGAGGTTGCCGTTGGTGAAGGTCTCGACCGCGTCGTCTCCCGCCCGGACGATCCGGCGAAGCTCGCGCACGCGGGTCGCGCCGATGTTCCCCGGTCCCGCCAGCTCTGAGCGGGCCTCGCGTCCGGCTTCGGCCGCCTGGGCCAGTCGAACCTCCTCGTCCTTGGTCAGCAGTCGGTGACGGCCGATATCGCTGAGATACAAACGGACGAGGTCCTCTTCGGGGGGCTGCACACGCTGGTTGGGCAAGGGCCCCCGTTTCTAACGGCCTGTCGGAACAAAGCCGCAGACATTTGCCATCGCTCGCGGATGCCGGTGTCTTGCCGACGGCTCAAGGTATCTCGCCGATGATGTCCCTGGAGGCTAGCTGTTGAATGCATGGTCGGTCGGTTCTGTCGCTTCGGCTATGCTCTCAAGCGATACCGCGGGCTTCGCCCCGCGGCGGCTGGCGAATTTGGAGCCGGCCAGGCCCACGAGACATCTTCATCGAGTCGGCCATCTTCCCCTTTTGGACCGACTGGAGTCTTGTGAATCCCCCTTCCACTTCCGGCGCGCCCGCCCGTTTCTCGGACCTCGGCGTGCCTCGGGAGCTCTCGAATGTCTTGGAGGAAAGAGGGATCAGCACTCCCTTCCCGATCCAGGCTGCCTCCCTGCCCGACTGCCTTGCTGGGCGCGACGTGTGCGGTGAGGCCCCCACCGGGTCGGGAAAAACCCTGGTGTTCGCGTTGGCGATCCTGTCTCGGCTGGCGGCCAAGCCCGGCACCGCCCGGAACGGCCGACCCCCGTCGGCTCTCGTGCTCGTCCCGACCCGGGAGCTCGCGGCCCAGATCGAAGAGGTCATGACACCCCTGGCCGCGGTGACCCGCTCTCGCGTCGTGTCGATCTATGGCGGCGTCGGGTACGCCAAACAGCTGGCGGCTCTCCGAAAGGGCGTTGACGTGCTGATCGCGTGCCCCGGCCGGCTGACCGATCTTCTCGACCGCGGCTCGGTCGATCTGTCCCAAGTCGAGATCGTGGTTGTCGACGAAGCCGACCAAATGGCGGACATGGGCTTCCTGCCCGTGGTGCGTCGCCTCATCGACAAGGCCAGTCCGTCGCGGCAGACCTTGCTCTTCTCGGCCACGCTTCAGGGCCCGGTCGACCGTCTGGTTCGTGACTATCAGCGCCACCCGGTGCGCCACGACGTGGAGCAGGCCGGCACCGATCGAGCAACCGTCCATCATCACTTTTGGCGGGTCGAACCTCATGACCGGGTCGCCGTCACTGCCGAGACCATTTCGGCACGGGGCCCGGCCCTCGTCTTCTGCCGGACCAAGCGTGGCGCTGACCGCCTCTCGGACCGGCTCGGCCGATCCGGCCTCCAGTCGGCCGCCATCCACGGCAACCGCAGCCAGGTTCAGCGGGAGCGCGCCCTTGCCGCCTTCCGGGCCGGCCGGCTCGACGTGCTCGTCGCCACCGACGTCGCGGCACGTGGGATCCACGTCGACGCCGTACCGCTGGTCGTGCATTTCGACCCGCCCGCCGATGCCACCAACTACACCCATCGTTCGGGTCGGACCGGCAGAGCGGGGGCCGGCGGCATCGTCGTGTCTCTTATCGGAACTGAGCACGTTGCCACGACCAAACTCATACAGCGAAGGCTGGGCCTCTCGAGTGGGGTCTCCTCGCCCGATGTCCGTTCCCTGGTCCTCCCCGATGACGACCGCTGCCGCCCTCCACGTCCGCGACCAACCCCGGCGACCACCGGCCCGGGCGTCGACGCGCCGTGTCCGCAAGGAGTCACCCGCGACCGAACCGCGAGGTCGAAGCGCTCCTCCCGACCCCGGGGTCGTCGGGCCAGCTGGCGCTGAGCCGCATCGTGGTCGCGGTCGATCGCGCACTCCGACGCCTAGCCGGCCCGCCGATGACGCGGGCCGAGGCGCTGGCGATGCACAGCGCCGGAGCGACTGACCATGTGCCAGCCGACACGACAATTCCTGACCTGCTCGCCCAGCCGTAGGTCCCGCTGCCGGGCTCGTGCGAAACTGAGTCCCTGGGAGATGAGGTCCAGATGGGGTGGTTTGTTCGTCACCGGAGTGGGCTCGCAGCACTGGCAGGGTTGTTGCTCCCTCTTGGCGTTGCCGGCTTGCTCGTCGCCTTCCGCGCCTCGTTTGCCGACGCTGCCGCTTCACTGGTTCTCGTCGCAGTCATCGCTGTGGTCGCCACGGCGGGCACCCGCTTCGCCGGTTACCTCGCCTCGATCTCGGCCAGCCTCTGGTTCGACTTCTTCCTGACCCGCCCCTACGAGCAGCTGGCCATCAGCCGCCGTCCGGACATCGAGATCACCGTGAGCCTCCTGGTGCTCGGTGTGGTGATCACCGAGCTCGCTGCGGCGAGCAGGCGTCACCATGACGACGCCCGTGCCGAGGCTTCCTACGTCGCCCGGATCGCCCGGATCTCCGAGCTCGTCGCATCCGGCGCGCCGATGGACGAAATCGTGGAATCGGTCCGGACCGAATTGGTGGACCTTCTGCAACTCCGAGCATGCCGGTTTGAGAGCGACTCGTCGTCCAGCCGGGCGAAGGAGCTCGGACGCGACGGGCGGGTGCGCCTCGTCGGTGTCGACTGGCCTGTCGGAAGTTGGGGCCTTCCCGGCCCCGAACTTGCACTCGCCGTGCAACACCGGGGTCGGGTGGTCGCGGACTTCGTGCTCAGTCCGACCCCCGGGGTGCCGGTTTCGTTGCGTCGACGGCGGGTGGCCGTCGCACTGGCCGACCAGGTTGGACCCCTGGTTCTTCACCTCCACGCTGCGTGACTCCGACGAGAATCAGGAACTGAGAACACAAGGGGGACTCGAAATGCCCGTGCAACACCAAGGAGGTGCGCCCGGAGAGCCGCCGCGAGGCCGGTTCACGATCGTCTACCTCATCCATGAGGCCTTCCGTCGGGACCTGAACCGGCTCCGAGAAGCGGTGGGATCTCTCGGAACGGACCAGTCGAGGGCGCGCCGGCTCGGCGCCCACTGGGACTTCGTCAACGACCAACTCCACCACCACCATCGGGTGGAGGACGAGTCACTGTGGCCGCTGGTGCGCTCAAAGCTCGCTGGTCGTTCGGATGAGCTGGGCGTGCTCGAGAAGATGGAGGCACAGCATCACGAGCTGGAGCCCGAGTGCCAGGGAGTCACCCAGGCCTTTGCCGCGCTGTGCGTCCAGCCTGGCGCTCGCGAGGGCCAGGACCTGGTTGAACACCTCGGGGCACTCAGCAGTGTCCTGTCGGCTCATCTTGGCGACGAGGAATCACAGGCCTTTCCGGTGATCGACCACGCGCTGAGCGAGGAGGAGTTCGAGTCGTTCGGGAAGGCGACGGCGAAGGCCGTAGGCATGCGCGGCGCGGCGCGGTTCTTCCCGTGGATCTTCGACGGTGCGGAGACCGTCGAGCGCGACGCCGTCCTTCGCATGCCCCCACCGCCGGTCCGGCTGCTGTGCGGCTACGTGTGGGAGCCCCGCTACCGGCGCCAGGCGGCTTCGCTCTGGGTCGACTGAGGCTGAGCTGGGTCGCGGATCGCCGTGGGGGCCCGCCGGACCTGGTCCATGCTTCTCCTGTTGCAGACTGGGCGGCACGATGAACCTGCCGCTTGACGACCTTGTGGTGATCGACCTCACCGTTGCCCGGGCCGGACCGACATGCGTTCGCCAGCTGGCGGACTGGGGTGCGAGCGTGGTCCGGGTCGAGACGCCCACCGTTGCCTCGGTTGCGGGCACCGTTGGCGAGGCGCGGCACGGGCCGGACTACCAGAACCTGCATCGCAACAAGCGGTCGCTGACGCTCGATCTGAAGAAGACCGAGGCGCGTGAGGTGCTCTTCCGGCTCGTCGATCGTGCCGACGTCCTCGTCGAGAACATGCGCCCCGCCGTCAAGGACCGACTTGGGTTCGGGTGGACCGAGGTGCACGAACGCAACCCCCGCCTGGTCTACGGGTCGCTCTCGGGCTTCGGCCAGGACGGTCCCTACCGCGACCGCGGCGGAGTCGACCAGATCGCCCAGGGCATGGGCGGTCTGATGAGCGTCACGGGCCTGCCCGGGGGCCCGCCGGTCCGCGTGGGCATTCCGGTCTCCGACCTTGCCGTGGGCATGTACCTGGCGATCGGGATCCTGGTCGCGCTCCACGAGCGGGAGCGGACCGGGCAGGGACGTTGGGTGCAGACCTCGCTGCTCGAGGCGATGGTGGCGATGATGGACTTCCAGGCGGCGCGCTGGACGGTCGACGGCGAGGTGCCGTCCCAGGTTGGCAATCACCATCCGACGCTCGCCCCCATGGGGTGCTTCCGCTCGGCCGACGGGTATCTCAACGTCGCCGGCCCGTCGGGGCGCCTCCTCATGCGGTTCTGTGAGGCGATCGGCCTCCCGGACCTGCCGCATGACCCGCGGTTCGACACCGGCGCCAAGCGCCGCCAACACCGCGCCGAGCTCAACGAGCTGATCGCGGAGCAGCTCGGTCAGCGGACGACGGCCGAATGGGTCGACGCCCTGAATGCGGCGGGGGTGCCCTGCGGTCCGGTGTACGCGATGGACGAGGTGTTCGCCGACGAACAGGTCCAGCATCTGGGGCTTTGCGAACCCGTCGAGCACCCGACCCTCGGTCGCCTCGACCTGGTCCGCAACGCCGTCCGCCTGATGGACCCCGAACCGGTCGGTCCCTCGGTTCGCACGCACAGCCCGGATCCGGGCGAGCACACCGTCGAGGTCCTCGTCGAGCTCGGATACTCGTCGGACGAGATCGAGGCCCTGAGGCCCGTGACCACCGGTGGGGCACCGTGAGCGACGCCATCGTGGTCGATGTCGACGACGGCATCGCCGTCATGACCTTCAACAACCCGGAGCGGCACAACGCGCTTTCGGTCGCGATGCGCGAGGCGATCGCCCAGGAGCTCCCGAGGCTCGACGCCGACCCCGCGGTGCGGGTCCTGGTCACCACCGGCGCGGGGGAGCGGGCGTTCATGTCCGGGGCCGACATCTCCGAGTTCGGCGAGCGCCGGACCGAAGCGGCGGCCCGGGCCGACTACGACGCGGGGATGGCGGCGATTGGCCGGGCGTGGACGAGCTTCTCCAAGCCCATCATCGCCATGATCCGCGGGTACTGCATGGGCGGCGGCGTCCTCACCGCGCTCCAGGCCGACCTCCGCTACGCCTCGTCCGACGCCGTCTTCGCGGTGCCGGCGGCGCGCCTCGGGCTCGGATATGGGCTCGGCGGCGTGCAGGCGCTGTCCGAGGTCGTCGGATCGGCGTGGGCCGCGGAGATCCTCTTCTCGGCGCGGCGCCTGAGCGCGGAGGAGGCCTTGCGGGTGGGATTGGTCAACCGTGTCGTCGAGCCGTCCGAGCTGCGGGAGGAGACGATAGCGCTGGCCCGCAGCATCGCCGCCAACGCCCCGCTCACGGTGGCGGCGTGCAAAGCGGCCCTGCGTGAGCTGCGCAAGCCCGAGGCGAGGCGCGACGCTGACGCGGTGGCGGAGATGGTGGAGGCGTGCTTCCGCTCGGACGACTACCGGGAAGGCCAGCAGGCGTTCGCACAGAAGCGGGCGCCTCGCTTTACCGGGCGCTGACCCATCCGCGTGTCGCGCCGCCCCGGTCGCGTGCGTGCCCGATGTCGGCCAGCTGAGACGGCGGCGCCGGCTCGCCGACGCCCCATCGCCGTTACGACGTGAAGAGGCTCGGGTGGGGCCGGGCGGGCGGGGTCGCGAAGAACGGCCGCACGAGCCTGTCCATCAGCTCCTCGACCACCGACTTGGACGCGGGGTCGGCGAGGAGGTTGGTGTCCTCGTCGGGGTCCTCGACGCGATCGAAGAGCTGGCACGGCTCGAGCGCGTCCTCGTCGACGACGAGCTTGTGGCGGTCGGTCACGAAGGCGGCGAAGCCCCAGTTCTCGCTCACGGCGTGCTGGCGGGTCCCCGCGGTCTCGCCGCGCACCAGGCCGAGCAGGGAGCGGCCCTCGCTTCGGGCCACCCCGGGGGCACCGGCCACCTCCCGCACCGTCGCCGGCACGTCCAGGTGCTCCACGATGGTCTCGACGATCCTCGCTTCGGTGCCCCCCGGCGGGCGGACGATCAGCGGGACCTGCACGGCGGGGTCGTAGAGGACGCATTTGGACATCATCGAGTGGCTCCCCGCCATCTCCCCGTGGTCGCTCGTGTAGATGACCCAGGTGTCGTCGAGCGCGCCGCGACGATCCAGGGCACCCAGGATCGCGTCGACGCCGCCGTCGATCAGGGTGACGTCGGCCGCATACGAGCGGCGCATCCCGGCGATCGCGTCGGCGGTCATCGTCTCGGAGTCCGACACCCAGAGGAACGACTCGAGCAGCGCTCGGTAGCGGCCGGTCCCCTCGAGCTCGGGGCGCTTCGTCGAGTTGGGCATCGAGATCTCGACGTCGCGGTACCGCTCGACGGCTTCCCTCGGCGCGTCCCACGGGTCGTGAGGACCCGGGAACCCCACGAACAGGAAGAACGGCTCGGGCCGGTTGTAGCGCTCGATCCAGGCCGCCGCCTCCACCCCGTGCCAGACGTCGATGTAGGCGTCGAGCGGGACCGGCATCGGGGTGCAGTCCCACATCGGCACCGTCTTGGTCGCGTCCTGCCCGTCTTCGTTCTCGCCCTGGTAGCTCCGCTCGCGGATGTGGGCGCGGTAGGCGTCGAGCAGCCCGCGGCCCTGGAGGAAGTCGGTGTAGCGATTGGGGATCGGCCCGATGAACTTGTCGGTGGTCTCGGTGACCTCGGAGAACCCCAGTCGCTGGAGGCGCGGCGCAAGATCGTCGATGTGGCGCGCTTCGAGCCCCTCGTCCCGGTACAGATGGGTTTTGCCGATGAGGGCGGTGTGGTACCCGGCCTCCCGCAGTCCCCAGACGTAGGTGGGGGAGTCCGGGTCGATCTCGGCCCAATTGTCGAAGACGCCGTGGTCGCGCACGTAGCGCTCGGTCATGAACGAGGCGCGCGCCGGCATGCACAGCGGTCCTTGGCAGAAGACCCGGGAGAACCGCACGCCCTCGGCGGCGAGCCGGTCGAGGGTCGGCGTCCGCACACTCGGGTCGCCGGCGCAGCCGATCATGTCGGCGCGGTGCTGGTCCGACATGACCACGACGATGTTCGGGGCCTCCGCCATCAGAACGGGGCCGTCAGGGCGAGCCGTTCGGTCATCTGCGCCTTGACCGTAGGCCACTCGGCGACGACCACCGAGAACATTGCCGAGTCGCGGAGCTGACCCTCCTCGCCGGGCGCCCACGAGGCCGACCAGCTCCGGAGGACGCCCTCGAAGGTGGCACCCAGCCGCTCGATGGCGCGGCGGGAACCCTCGTTGCGGGCGTCGGTCTTGAGATCGACACGCGCCACGCCCAGGGTCTCGAACGCGTAGGTGAAGAGGAGGAGCTTTGACTCGACGTTGATGCCGCTGCGTTGCGCCGTCGCACCGAGCCAGGTCCAGCCGATCTCGACCGCCCGGAGCTCCTGGCGACCCGGCCAGCGCCTCGGGTCCCAGAAGGCCGTGCAGCCGACTGCCCGGCCGTCGCTCCGACGGATCTGGGCGAAGGGGGTGAGGCCCTCCTTGCCACGCTTCAGTTGGGCATCGATGTAGGCGGGAACACCGTCCGCACTCGGCACGAACGTGAAGCCGTACGACGATCGGTTCTCCTCGGCGGCGAGCGCCAGGTCGGGCCCATGCGCCATCGTCAAGGGCTCGAGGCGGACGAGCGCGCCCTCAAGCACGGGGACAACGAGCCATGGCGCCATCGATTCCTCCTCATCGATCCTGGCGTTGGCACCTTGCACAGGCAGGTTGCCGGACGGTCGACGGGCCAGGTCCCTCGCGTCCTCTTGATGAATGCCGGTGACCGAGTCTCGCGGGAGCACCTGGACACCGTCAACGGGCACGGAGACCGGAGCACGAGACAGAGTGGACGCGATGGCGCTCGATGAGATTGCCGGCCTCGTACTTGCCCCGGGCGCCAGCGCGAGCCGTGACCAGAGCGGACTCGTGGCGATCGACGAGGCGCTCACTCCGCTCGGCATCCGGGTCGAGCGCATCGACTTCCCGTACCGGCTCGCGGGGCGGCGAGCCCCCGACCGACCACCGGTCCTCGTCGCGACGGTCGTCGAGGCGGCGCGCTCGCTGGCCGACGACCTCGGGGTGCCCCAGGAGCGGATCGCACTCGGCGGGCGCTCGATGGGGGGGCGGATGTGTTCGATGGCGGTCGCTGAGGGGCTGCCCGCTAGCGCGCTCGTCCTGGTCAGCTATCCGCTGCACCCGCCAGGACGGCCGGAGAAGCTGCGGACCGAGCATTTCGGTGCGATGCGGGTGCCGTGCCTCTTCGTCTCGGGCACCAAGGACACCTTCGGGACCCCGGCGGAGCTCGAGGCGGCGACCGCCGCGATCCCGGGGCCCGTCACCCATGAGTGGATCGAGAACGGCGACCATGGCCTGCGCCGCCGGGACGCAGTGGTGGCCGAGATCGTCGGGGGCTGGCTCACCTCGCGGTAACTGCGGTTGACACTCCTCTCTAAAACTGATATCACTTTTATATCAGTTTTAGAGAGGAGTGCATCATGACCAACACCGAGACGGCCGTATCGGCCCAGCCGGTCGGGCACCAGGGGGCACGGGTCGACATCGAGGGGCGCCCGGCGTTCGCGATCAGCGGGTTCTTTGCCGTGCTCGCCCTCTTCGCGTGCGTCGGCCTCTCCGTGCTGGCCGCCTATCACCTGAAGGTGATCCTGTGGCTGCCGATCCTTGGCTTCTTCGTCATCCTCCCGTCGTTCGTCATCGTGCCGCCGGGGCAGACCTCGGTCGTCCAGTTCTTCGGGGCCTACGTCGGGACGGTCACCAAGAGCGGCTTCTGGTGGGTGTTGCCGCTGACGGCGCACCGCCGGGTGAGCATCCGGGTCCGGAACTTCGAGACGAACCACCTGAAGGTGAACGACGCAGACGGCAACCCCGTCGAGATCGCGGCGATTGTCGTCTGGCAGGTCGTCGATCCTGCGAAGTCCACCTTCGCGGTGGAGAACTACCTGGACTTCATCACCGTCCAGGCCGAGTCGGCGCTGCGTCACGTGGCGGTCAGCCACCCCTATGACGACACGCTCGGCACGGGCACGTCGTTGCGAGGTTCCACCGACATGGTGGCGGGCGAGCTCGCCCACGAGGTGGCCACTCGGGTCGCCATCGCCGGGATCGAGATCATGGAGGTCCGGATCTCGCACCTCGCCTACGCCCAGGAGATCGCCCAGGCGATGCTGCGCCGCCAGCAGGCCAACGCCGTGGTGGCCGCCCGCTCCCGCATCGTCGAGGGCGCCGTCGGCATGGTCGAGCTCGCGCTCAACCGCCTGACCGAGAACGGCGTGGTCTCCCTCGACGAGGAGCGGACCGCCAACATGGTCTCCAACCTCATGGTGGTCCTCTGCAGCGACCAGCCAGCCTCGCCGATCGTGAACGCCGGTTCGCTCTATTCATGAGCCAGCGCCGGCAGGTCCTCTTGCGGATCGACCCGGCCGTCCATGACGCGCTGATCCGCTGGGCCGACGATGAGCTGAGGAGCCTGAACGCACAGGTCGAGATGCTGCTGCGCCGGGCGCTGGCCGAAGCCGGGAGGATGCCCAAGCAGGCGGCACCCCTCCCGCGGCGCGGCCGACCCCGGGCGGGCGACGAGGCGGCGACGAGATGAGCGCCCAGCGATCGGTGGGCAAGCCCGAGCCGGGGCTCGCAGATCCCAAAGCGATCCTCGTGGGCTTTCTCGACTACTACCGGGCCGTCGTGGCGGCCAAGCTGGGCGACCTGGACGAAGCGGTGCTCCGGACGAGCCGGCTCCCGTCGGGTTGGACGCCGCTCGAACTGCTCAAGCACCTCATCTACATGGAGCGGCGCTGGTTCGTCTGGGGCTTTCTCGCTGAGCCGGTCGACGACCCGCGCGGGGACGCCGACACCTCGGGCCGTTGGGCGGTTGCCGCCGACGACGATGTCGACAGCCTCCTGGCCCGGCTGGAGGCGGGCGGCGAGGCAACACGACGGATTGTCCGGGGCGCCCGCCTCTCGGACGTGGCGGCGGCCGGCGGGCGGTTCGCGGAGACCGACCCCCGCCCGACGCTCGGCTGGATCCTCGCCTATGTCCTCCAGGAGTACGCCCGCCACGCGGGCCACCTCGACATCGCCCGCGAGCTGGCCGATGGCGAGGTCGGCGAGTAGCGCTCCCCAAGCACATCTCGGGTGGTTCCAACGTGCGCCCGGCCGAGACCGGGTGAACGCGGTCGCCTCCGCAGACGAGTTGGTCCCGCGGGTCGGCGTAGCCTGCGGTCTGGATGCCCGGGGAGCTTGACGACGCTGTCGCGACGGCACGGGACCTGGTGTCGCGCGGTGGTCGTGTCGTCGTGTTGTCCGGCGCCGGCATCTCGACCGAGTCGGGCATCCCCGACTACCGCGGACCGGACGGCGTCTGGACGAAGAACCCCGGGGCCGAACGGCTGGCCCGGATCGAGGTCTACCTCAGGGACAAGGAGGCGAGAAAGGCCGCGTGGCGGAGCCGGCTGCGCTCGCCGGTCTGGGTGGCCGAGCCCAACGCGGGGCACCGCGTGCTGGTGGACCTCGAGCGCCAGGGCCGGCTCGACCTCCTCGTCACGCAGAACATCGACGGCCTCCACCAACTCGCAGGCAACGACCCGGAGAAGGTCGTCGAGATCCACGGGACCATCCGCGAGGTCGTGTGCATGTCGTGCCGGGACCGTCGACCGGCCGAGGATGCGCTCGACCGGGTCCGGGCCGGCGAGGAGGACCCGCCGTGCCTGCACTGCGGCGGGATCCTGAAGACCGCGACGATCAGCTTCGGGGAGAACCTGGTCGTCGCGGACCTCCGACGGGCCGAGCAGGCGACGCTGCGTTGCGACGTGTTGCTGGCCGTCGGCACCAGCCTTGCCGTGTACCCGGCGGCCGGCCTCGTGCCGCTGGCCGCCGAGCACGGCGCCGCCGTGGTGATCGTCAACGAGGAGCCGACACCGTTCGACCGGCTGGCCGACGCCGTCGTGCATGGCCGGCTCGGGGCGGTGCTCCCGACGATCGCCGCCTAGTTGCACTCTCAGGTCACCGTCTCGGCGATCTCCTTCTCGAGGCCAGCGTTCTCCCCTCCGCCGCGGTCGGGTTGGCCGGAGGCCGAGCCGGGTCCCCGCTCGACGATCGCGCCGGGGAGCACGTAGCTCACCACCGCGGTCAGGAGGCACACGGTGCCGCCGACGATCAGCGCGGTGCGGAATCCGGCCACCTCTGGGTACAGGCGGCCCCTCGTCGTGAAGATGGCGAGGATCGCCGCCGCGAGCGCGCTGCCGATGGACAGGCCGATGCTGCGCAGCACCTGGTAGAAGCCGAGCGCGCTTCCCGTCGCGCTCGGCGGCACGCCACGCACGACGAGCCCGGGCATCGCTGCGAACGTGAAACCCGCGCCAACCCCTCCGAGACCCATCGTCGCGAACGCTTCCCAAAGAGCGCGGTGCTCGAACGCGAAGAAGAAGCAGGAGATCGCGAACGCCAAGGATCCGATCGGGATCATCGTGCGGACCCCGAAGCGGCGCTCATACCCGGCGCGCAAGCGCGCCGCGAAGAATGTCCCGACCGAGAGCGGGACGAGGATCGCACCCCCGACCACGATCGAGGTGCCGAAGCCGTAGCCGACCGAGCGGGGGACCTGCGCGAACTCCACGATCACCGGGAGGAACAGGTACATGGCGATGCAGATGAGGAGCCCCGAACTGTCCGCGGTGAGCACCAGGCGCTCTTTCACTTGGCGGAGGTCGATCAGCGGATCCGTGGTGCGCAGCTCGTGGGGGACCCACCACACGATGCACAGGATCGTCGCGGCGAGCACGCTGAGCGCCATGGCCGACGTCCATCCCCAACCCGCCCCCTCGCTCAGGTACACCGAGAGGCCAGTGATGGCGAGGGCGATTACCACTCCGCCCAGGACATCGAACTTGGGCTCGATCATCGGTGGCGACGTCGGAAGGACGAAGAACGCCAGGGTGAGTGAGACGCCGACCGTGATGGCGCCAAACCAATAGGCACCGTGGAAGCCGAAGGCCTCGGCCATGAATCCGGAGAGTGGGTAGCCGAGCCCGATTCCGATGATGTTGGAGATCGACAACGTCGCGATGGCACGCTGCGCGGCGTCATGGGGAAGGTGGCGGCGCACCATCGCCATGGTCACCGGCACCACCCCCACCCCCACGCCCTGGAAGCCGCGACCGACCACGATCACCCCGAAGCTGTGCGCCGTCGCAACGAGCACGCAGCCCCCGAACGCGAGGGCGAGACAGACCAGCATGAGCCGTCGCTGCCGAGAGCCGTCGGCCAGCCTGCCCAGGATGGGCGTGACCACCGCGCTCACCAGGAGGGCCGCAGTGAGCACCCACTGGGCCGTGCCGAGGGAGACCCTCTCGGACCGGGCGATCGCCGGGATCAGGGGCGCGCCCAGGCTGCTCACGACGGCGGTGGTCGCCGCGACCAGCACCAAGGTCGGCACCAACAGGCGGGTGCGCCGTTCGCCCCCGGTTTCCGCAGCGCTCACGCCTCCAGAATGGCCCACCCGCTGCGGTTGGCCCGTCCTCGCCGATGGCGGAGTCGTCACCTGTGTCGGGCCGTCTCGTAAGACGGCACATCGGCACGAGCCGGGCCAGCGGGAACGGGGCGGTCACTGCGGCGTGGCACGCTGACTCATGGCCTATGACGAGGATCTGGCCAATCGGCTCCGGGAGATCGTCGGCCTCGAGGCCGGGTTGAGCGAGCAGAAGATGTTCGGTGGACTGGCCTTCCTAATCGACGGGAACATGTCAATTGCGGTGAGCCGGGAGGGCGGCCTCCTGCTGCGCGTGGACCCCGCGCTGACAGAAAAGCTGCTCAACCGGGCGCATTCGCGGCCCTTCGAGATGCGTGGCCGGCCGATGGACGGCTGGCTCCGCGTGGATGCGGACGGCGTACGCACAAAGCGCGACCTGGAGCGGTGGGCCCGCATCGGCATCGACTATGCGAGGTCACTGCCAAAGAAGGCCGGAGCGAAGCCAGCCCGGCGCGGCCCCTGAAGTGGTCAGCCAGGCGATTCAAGACCAGCGTCGACGTCCACACGCCGGTCGATGTGCGCTGGCGGGTGGTCGCTCGAAGGCGAGGTCAGGGCTGATGTACCGCGGGTCGTCCCTAGATACCCCATGCCCCTAACTGGTCAAGCGGCGAGCTCGGGAGTGGTTGGCCAGGCGACCGTCTCGTCGTAGAGGACATCGCGTTCGAGGCAGACATGCAGGATCCCGACCAGACGGTTGGACACCTGGCGGATGGCCTGGCGATGGGTCTTGCCCCGGGCTCGGAGCTCGTCGTAGTAGCGACGGGCCCCCGCTGAGTGGGTCAAGGCGCAGAAAGCCCACTGGTCACAGGCGTCGGCCAGTCGGCGGTTGCGGGCGTGGCGGGCCAGCGCGATCCGGCTCTTGCCCGATGCCTTGGTGATCGGCGACGTCCCGGCGATCCTCCTATCCGCGTCAAGCCACGCTTGTCGACGGTGATGAGTGCTGAACGGGTTGTTCCAATCTGCTCTCAGAAAGCACGCGATAGATCTCGCGAGCGACGTAGCGCTTCAAGCAGCGCATGATTTCGCGCTTGGTCCGGCCCTCGTTGGTTCTGCGTTCGACGTAAGCACGTGTGGGCTCGTGCCAGCGAAGGCGAACGAGGACGATGCGATGCAAGGCGGCGTTCGCGTCGCGGTTGCCGCCACGGTTCACCCGGTGCCGGACCGATCTTGCCGGAGGATGCTTCAACCGGGAAGGCCCCGCACAGGCTCGAAAAGGCGGCATCAGAGTGCAGACGTTCGGGGTTGTCACCCGCCGCGATGAGGAGTGCGGCAGCAGAGTCGGTGCCAACGCCATAGCGGCTGACGAGCTCAGGAGCGGTCCGAACTCACGAGTTCGTCGAGTGCCGCAGCGAGCTCGGCGATCTCGGCCTCGAGCTGGAGGCAGCGGACGGCGAGGGAGCAAAGCGCCCGTCGGTGTGCGGCGAGCGGGGACGTGAGCGGCTCCTCATTGAATTCGGCGCAGGCTCTGACGAGCGGCTTCGTCGACCGGTGTGACCGCGGCAGCGACTCGCGGAGCTCGGGGGACGCGGTCGACGATCAACGCCTTCATGGTGTTGATCGCCTGGGTGTGCGCCTTCACGGCAGTCTTGCGGGCGAGGCGCAACGCTCGGATCATCTCGACCGGGCCGTCACCGGTCTTCGGCAGTCCGGCCGCTTCCCCGGAGAGGACGGCAGAGGCGGCTGCATCAGCGTCAGCGGGATCGGACTTGCCGTTGCGTCGCCGGCGCTGACGGTTCGGGCGCGTGACCTCGAGCACCGTCTGTCCCTCGTCGAGGAGGAAGCGAGTGAGCCCCGCGCCGAAGCTGCCGGTGCCCTCAATCCCGAACGCCTCGACCTCGCCGAGAGTCTTCGCCCAGGTGAGCAGCGAGCGATACCCCGCGGCGCTGGCCGGGATCGTTTGCTCGTTGATCAGGCGGCCGAGCTGGTCCTTTGCCCGGGCCACATGGACGTCCCTGTGGGTGTCCACCCCGATGACGACGCTCGGTCGCGCCTGTGGGATCGTGGTTCTTGCCATCGTTCTCCTCTCAAGTTGGTCGATGGCCGGTCGCCGAGCGGGCGGACAGTACTGCGACGGGGCTCTTGCCAGCCTCCTATCAGGTCACTGCTCGCTCGGTTGACCGTGCCTGTGACGCTCGCGTCGTCGATCGACAGATCAAGTCCAAGGCACGAAGCCGGTGGCCGTGTGGGTCAGATCGACGTCGCGGACGTCACCAAACCATCCTCCGTCGAGACCGACTGATCGCCGGAAAGGCACGGGCCGGTAGTTCTTCGGGTCAGATCCCGACAGCGAATGGTTCGCGAGAATGATCGCAGTAGTTCTTGCGAGACTTGGGATTCGAGAAACGAGTGCGGTCATCACCGAACTCGCCCAGCACCCGGGCGCCGAGGACCGTCCCCAGTCCTGGCAGGGATCGGACGACCTTGGCCTCCGGGTGCTGCTCAAAATGCTCTGACAAGGCCGCCTCGAGGGCGGTGATCTCCGCGTTGTAGGCCAAGGTGAGGGCGACGGCCGAGCGGGTGACGATCCCATGGGCACCCGAGATGACCGCCGGTGCCTCGAGCTGCTCGGCTCGAAGCGCCTCTTGGATCTCGGCGGCCCGGCGCTCGATGTTGCGCTGGCGTCCGCCACGACGCAGCGCCGAGGCGATCTTGGACCTCGACAGCCCACGGCCCAGCTCGGGGGTGGGCGCGAGGGAGAGGACGGCCAGGGCGTCGGTGCTGTCGAGGTCGGTGCCGAAGGCGGCCAGGGCACCGGGGTAGTACTCCCGCAAGGCCGAGCGGAGCGCATTGACCTGGCGCTGGCGGCTCCAGATCGCACTCTGGTGGGCCCGGGCCAAGAGCTTCACCCCCTCGACGAGCTCGCTGTCGCCGGCGATGGGCCGGTGATTGTGGGCGTCGGTGCGGACGAGATCGGCCAGCACCTTGGCATCGCCTGGGTCGGACTTGGCCCCCGAGGTGACGTGGCGCTCTCGATAACGCGACGAGGCCATCGGGTTGATGGCGTAGACCTCGTAGCCCGACGCCACGAGGGAGCCCACCAACGGCCCGCGGTCGATCTCGATTCCGACGAGCACGGATGCTTCCTCCTCGGCGTGCTCAGCGACGAGGGCATGCAGCTCGCCCACCCCGGCCACGCTGTCGGGGACCCGACGCGTCCCGAGCACCGTGCCGTCGGCGGCCATCACGCAGACGTCGTGATGGTCCTCGGCCCAGTCCACTCCCACCAAGAGCACCGCTCCTCCTCTCGCTCGTGAGCCCGAGGAGTCCAGCGGCGACCTAATGCTTCAGTGCTCGAGGCACGTCACCCCACCAGCCGTCTGACTCCTCACCGCCCGGCGGGGCACGCTCTAGGGATAGGGCTCAAGGCCCGAGATCTTCAAGTGCTCCCGCTGGGTGGCTCGGAGATCAGCTTGCCTCAGCGAGCTGATCCGCCCTCATTAGGATCGTGATCGTGAGTGTCGTGCTGGTCACCGGCGGGACCGGCACCCTTGGCCGCTCGATCGTGGCCGGGCTCAGGGCCCGGGGCGACGAGGTGCGGGTCCTCTCGAGGCGGCCAGGGGCCGGAACGCACGTTGGCGACCTCAGCACCGGAGAGGGTGTTGCCGCCGCAGTGGCCGACGCCGAGCTCGTGGTCCACGCGGCATCCGACACCCACCGGCTCGGTCCCGCCGACCTGCGTCAGACGCGCTCCCTCCTCGACGCGTCGAAGAGCGTCGGGCACCTGCTGTACGTGTCGATAGTCGGGATCGACCGGATCCCCTTCGTCTACTACCGCAACAAACTCGCCTGCGAGCGTGAGATCGCCGCGTCGGTCGTGCCGTACACGATCTTGCGCGCCACGCAGTTCCACGAGCTCATCGCGATGCTCCTGGCGCCAGCCTCAAGGCTTCCGGTCGCTCCATTGCCACTCGACTTCCGCTTCCAGTCGATCGCGTCGAGCGAGGTGGGTGACGCGGTGGTGGACCTTGTGCATCGTGAGCCCCGCGGAGGGCTCGAGGAGATCGGCGGACCCGAGGTGCACACGCTGGAGGCGATGGTGCGGGTCTGGCAGGCCAAGCACGGCCGTCCGAGGCACTTCGTGCGCCTGCCCATCCCCGGGAAGGTGGCCGACGGGTTCCGTGAGGGCCGCAACACCTGTCCGAACCGTGCCGTCGGGCGCCAACGGTGGGAGGAGTTCGTCGCGGCCTAGAGCTCGTCGACGAGGGTCCGCACCGTCTCCATGAGCTGGGTCGGCGTCTGGTCGCCGGTCGGCACCGGTGTCACCTGGAGGTGGGTGACTCCGGCCTCGGCGTAGGCGGCGATGCGCTCGGCCACGTACTTCTCGGGTCCGCACAGCGTCATCGACTCGAGGAGCTCGTCGGGGACGGCCGCCTCCGCCTCCTTCTTCTTGCCCGACAGGTAGAGGTCCTGGATCTCGTCCGCCTCCTCTTCGTAGCCGTAGCGGCGCACGACGTCGTTGTAGAAGTTCCGTCCCTTGGCGCCCATGCCGCCGACGTACAGCGCAACCGTCGCGCGTGACAAGTCGCGCATGGCAACGACGTCCTCGCCCTCGCCGATCGCGACCAGACCGCCTGCGGTGATCTGGAGCGGCCCGAGTGCCGGGTCGCGCTTGGCCCGCCCGGTGGCGAGGGACGCACCCCAGACTTTTGCGGCTTTCTCGGGCGCGAAGAAGATCGGGATCCAGCCCTCGGCCACCTCGGCGGTCATCTCCACGTTCTTTTGGCCGAGCGAGGCGACCCAGACCGGGATCCTCTCTCGCACCGGGTGGCCGATGATCTTGAGCGCCTTGCCGAGGCCCGTCCCCTGTCCCTCGGGCAGTGGGATGTGCACGGTCCGGCCGTCGTAGGTGAGCGGCTCTTGGCGCGCCCAGACCTTCCGGCAGACGTCGATCGTCTCACGGGTGTGCTGGAGCGGGGACTCGTAGGCGACACCATGCCAGCCCTCGATGACCTGGGGTCCCGAGGCGCCCAGGCCGAGCTGGAACCGCCCGTCGCTCAGGGCGTCGATGCCGGCAGCCGTCATGGCGATGAGCGTCGGCGTCCGCGTGTAGATGGGCAGGATCGCCGAGCCGATCTCGACCCGCTCGGTCTGCGCAGCGATGAAACCCATGAGGCTCGGCGAATCGAACCCGTAAGCCTCGGCCACCCAGACGAGATCGAGCCCGGCCTTTTCGAGCTCGGCGACCCTCTTGACGGACTCTCGGAAGCCGCCGGCGTAGGCGAGGCTCATGGCGATCTTCACGGCGTTCCTCCTCATCCCGGCCGACGGGGGCGGCCGGCTCTCCGCCTAGCCTGCCTGGCGGGCTCGTCGCGATCCACTGGCGGGCTCCGGGAACGGTGTGAAGGCCGCCGATACGATCGCTGGCCCAGCCCAAGGAGCGGACTGATGCCCCTGCCGCCGGAGCGCTTCGAGACCTACGACCCCGAGCTCGCCGCCCACTTGTTGCACGGCGGCGCGCTGTTGCAGGGCATTCCGGAGTACCTCGGGCTCCACACGGTCGATGTCGGTCCGGGCTCGCTCACCTGCGAGATGCACGTGCGCGAGGAGCTTCTCAACCCGTTCGGGACGGCGCACGGGGGCGTCCTCGCCGCCGTGGTCGACCACGTGCTCGGTGCGGTGCTGTACCCGGTGATGCCCCGCGGCTCGTGGGCGGCGACGACCGAGTTCAAGCTCAACCTGATCGCTCCGGTCCACGTCGGCACGCTCCGGGCGACCTCCACCATCGAGTCGCTCACCAAGCGCACGGCCGTCGTGCGCATCGAGGCGCATCACGACGGCCGCCTCGTCGGCCTGGCGCAGGGCACCGTCACCATCAGCCCGCCACGGACCCAAACGCCGGCTACGGGCTGATTCGCCGTTCAGCGCCGGGCGAAGCGGGCAAGCGCTGCGTCCATGCGCTCGGTCATCTCTTCGCCGCCCTGGTGCCCGGTGCCCACGAGGGTGAGCTCGGCGTCAGGCCACGACCCGGCGAGCAGCCACAGGACGTCGGCCGGTCCACCCAGGTCGAAGCGCCCGTGGATGAGCGCTGCCGGGATCCCGGCCAGTCGGTCACAGTTCGCCAGCAGCTCCCCGTCCTCGAGCCACGCCGCATGAGAGAAGTAGTGCGCACAGGTCCGGGCGAAGGTCATCCGGAAGTCGGGGTTCTCGTAGCGCGGGTTGGGTGCCCACCCGGCCTCGTTGGACACGACCGCGTCCTCCACGCGCACCACGCCCGTGCGGCCGCGGTCCGGACGGCCGGGTCGGTCGACCCGTTGAGCAGCCGGTCGTAGGCGATGACGAGGTCCGGCGCATCGCCCGCGCCGGCCGAGAACCGGGCCCACGCCTCGGGGAAGTACCGCCCCACCCCGTGGTACAGCCAGTGGACGTCGCCCGGCCGCGTCATGGTCACCGACACCAGCACCATCTCGCTCACTCGCTCGGGGTGACGCTGCGCGTAGGCGAGACCGACGGTGCAGCCCCACGAGCCGCCCCAGACCAGCCACCGATCGATGCCGAGGTGCTCTCGGAGACGCTCCACGTCGGCGATGAGGTGGTGCGTCGTGTTGGCCGCCATGTCCGTCGCGAGGTCCGAGACCGGCGGCGTGCTCTTGCCGCAGCCCCGCTGGTCGAACTGCACGAGGAGATAGCCGTGCGGTGCGAAGGACCGCCGACGCCCCGGACTACTCCCGCTGCCCGGTCCGCCGTGGAGCGCGACCGCCGGCTTTCCCTCCGGGTCGCCGCTCAGCTCCCAGTAGATGAGCTGGCCGTCTCCGGCGTCCAGCATCCCCTCGTCGTAGGGCTCGGGCGGGGCCGGGGCACCGGACACCGGAGAAACCGTAGATCGCTGTCCGCACGGCTCCGCCGGGCATGCCGGTCCGGCCCCGTTGCATGCTGGACTGCCACATCGGTGGCCGAAGCGGAGGGCGGACCGGCAGATGAGCGAGTTCAGTTCCCTGTTGTACGAGGTCGACGGCCGGGTGGCCCACATCACGCTCAACCGTCCGGAGCGGCTCAACGCCATCAATGGTGCGATGCCACGCGAGATCCGCGAAGCCGTCGAAAAGGCCAATGAAGACCCGGGTATCCACGTGATCGTGCTGGCCGGAGCCGGTCGCTCGTTCTGCGCGGGCTACGACCTGAAGGACTACGCCGAACGTGGCCAGGGGACCCAGCGAGTGGTGTGGGACCCGCTCAAGGACTACCGGGTGATGAAGCGCAACACCGAGGACTTCATGAGCCTCTTCCGCTCCCTCAAGCCGACGATCTGCAAGGTGCAGGGCCATGCGGTGGCCGGGGGGAGCGACATCGCGCTGTGCTGCGACCTCGTTGTGATGGCCGACGACGCCCGCATCGGCTACATGCCTGCCCGAGTGTGGGGATGCCCGACGACGGGCATGTGGGTCTATCGCCTCGGCGCCGAGAAGGCGAAGCGAATGCTCCTCACCGGCGACACCCTCGACGGGAGGCAGGCGGCCGCCTGGGGCCTCGTGCTCGAGTCGGTGCCCGCTGCCGAGCTCGACGCGCGGGTGGTGGAGCTGGCCGAGCGGGTCGCCGGCGTGCCGACGAACCAGCTGGCGATGCAGAAGCTCATGATCAACCAGGCCTACGAGAACATGGGCATCGAGTCCACCCAGATCCTGGCCACCGTCTTCGACGGGATCACCCGCCACTCGCCCGAGGGCCGCTGGTTCCAGCAGCTTGCGGCGACCCACGGTTTCCACGAGGCCGTGGCGTGGCGCGACTCGGGGCGTCCGATCCCCGAGGGTGGGGGAGAGGTCCCTGAGCGCCTCGAGCGTGACTGAGCGATCGGGGTCACCCCGGGCTATGCAGGTGTCCCGCTCTCGGCGTCGGAGTGTGGGCGGACACGTGTGACCGTGCTCCGTCAGCACGCCGCTGTCGTGCCCCACCATCACCCGCTGGACGTGGCAATCACCGTCCTTTTCTTCGTCACGGCGGGCGGATGGGAGGCGTTCGAGATCGCCCTCGTCGTCCGCGACCGTGCACGCGGCAAGGGCGCGACTGGCCGCGACCGCGGCACCCGGCTCACCAATTTCGTCGTGATCGCGGGGACGCTGGGAGCCGCCGGCGCGCTGACGGCAGTGCGATCGCTCCACACCCCGGCGCCCAACGGGCTCATGGCGGCGGGGTTGCTCGTGATGTGGGCCGGGTTGGCGCTCCGCATTTGGTCGATCTCGGTACTCGGCCCGGCGTTCCGGACCACTGTCGAGGTGGACCCCGAACAGCCCGTCGTCACCTCGGGCCCCTATGGGTTGCTGCGGCACCCCTCCTACACCGGGCTCCTGGTCATCGTGGCCGGGTTCGGGCTCGGACTGGGTGAGTGGCTGTCGCTGGCTGTCTGCCTGGTGGTGCCGAGCTTCGCCGTCGTGCGGCGTATCCAAGTCGAGGAGGCCGAGATGATCGGCGTCCTCGGCGACGCCTACCGGGACTACCAATCCAGGACGAAGCGCCTGATCCCGTTCGTGTGGTGAAGCGGTGCCCGAGGCATCGTCTCCTTATCCTGGGTCTCGTCCGGGACCTAGTGTCCCGCTTCAGAGATTCCTAGGGATATCGGAATTTTGGTCGGTGTCGGCACGTTGTGCCTTTCATCAGCGACGATGGGAGGCAGCGATGGCAGACCGAGGCCGGCCGAAGGCAGAGCTCATCTTGAGCGACGACGAGCGAGAGACGCTCGAGCGCTGGGCGCGTCGACCCGAAGAGCGCGCAGCGCTTGGCGCTGCGCTGTCGGATCGTGCTGCTGTGCGCGTCGGGGGTCTCCAACCTCGAGGTGGCGGCCATCTTGGGCGTCAGCCCGGCGACGGTGGGCAAGTGGCGCTCGCGATTCGTCGCCGAGGGTCTGGACGGGCTGAGCGACGACCCCCGGCCCGGCGTGCCTCGCAGCATCAGCGACAACACGGTGGAGGCGGTGATCGTCAAGACCTTGGAGGAGATCCCGCTCGATGCCACCCACTGGTCGACGCGATCGATGGCCAAGGCAACGGGAATCTCGCCAGCAAGCGTCGGTCGCATCTGGTCAGCCTTCGGGCTCCAGCCCCACCGAGCCGAGTCCTTCAAGCTCTCCACTGACCCTTTGTTCGTCGACAAGGTGAAAGACGTCGTGGGTCTCTACCTGGATCCGCCCGAGCGGGCCGTGGTCCTGGCGGTCGATGAGAAGTCCCAGATCCAGGCGCTCAACCGATTCCAACCGGTCCTCCCCATGCTGCCCGGTGTCCCTGAGCGGCGGAGTCACGACTACGTGCGTCACGGCACCACGTCACTGTTCGCCGCGCTCGACACGGTGAACGGGAAGGTCATCTCCTCGTTGCACCAACGCCACCGGGCCATTGAGTTCAAGAAGTTCTTGGAGCGCATCGACGTCGAGGTGCCCGGAGACCTTGACGTCCACCTCATTCTCGACAACTACGCCACCCACAAGACCCCGGCCATCAAGCGGTGGCTGTTGCGCCACCCCCGATTCCATCTGCATTTCACCCCGACCGGATCGAGTTGGCTCAACCTGGTGGAGCGCTGGTTCGCCGAGCTGACCACCAAGAAGATCAAGCGCGGGGCCCATCTCTCGGTCGCACACCTCAAGAGCGACATCAAAGGTTGGATCAAGACCTGGAACGAGGACCCTCGCCCCTACGTCTGGGTCAAGACCGCAGATGAGATCCTGGCTTCCCTCGCACGGTATTGCTCACGAATCTCTGAGGCGGCACACTAGTGGGGAGGAACGATGCGGATCCTCGAGCGTTACGTCGAGCGCACACCCCGTTCACTCGAGTTGTGGCGCGGGTTCTCCGAGGTGCTCGTCGACGGGAATACCCGCTCGATCGTGTTGCACGCCCCGCACCCGGTCGTGATCGAGTCGGGCCAGGGCGGCACGGTTGTCGATGCCGACGGCAACCGCTACCTCGACCTCTTGAACAACTACACGTCGCTGGTGCACGGCAACGCCCACCCGGAGCTGATTGGCACGGCCACGTCGGTCATGGTGACCGGGACGGTGTTCCCCTCACCCCATGAGCTTCAGGCGCGCCACGCTTCGATGCTCGTCGAGCGGATCGCCGGTGCCGAGGCCGTGCGGTACACGAACAGCGGGACCGAGGCCGCGATGCTGGCCGTCCGCATCGCGCGCGCCGCGACCGGCCGTGACAGGGTCGCAAAGGCGCGCTTCGGATACCACGGCGGCTACGACGGCCTCGCGCCGAACGGGTTGGATCCGCTCGAGCCCGGGGTGCCGGGGTCGGTGGCCGACAGCCTGGCGCTCTTCGAGTTCAACGACCTGGTCGACCTCGAGCGTGTGTGTCGGGCGGTCGGAGGCGACCTGGCCGCGATCGTCCTCGAGCCCGTTCTCGGGTCGGGCGGTGCGGTCCCCGCCACGCCCGCGTTCATGGCGGCCGCCCGTCGCGTCGCCGACGAGCTGGGCGCGCTCTTGATCCTCGACGAGGTCCAGACCTTCCGGCTCGATCCGGGCGGCATGCAGGCGGTCCTCGGCGTTCCGGCCGACCTCACCGTCCTCGGGAAGCTGATCGGTGGTGGCTTCCCGATCGGCGCGGTCACCGGGCCCCGCGCTGTCCTCGAGGTCCTGTCGCACGCGTCAGTGCGTGGCTTCAAGCACGCCGGCACCTTCAACGGGAACCTCGTGTCTATGGCGGCGGGTATCCGTGCCATCGAACTGCTCACCCCCGAGGCAATCCGGCGACTGAATGCCGGTGGCGAGGCGCTCGCCGCGACGTGCGCCGATGCCCTCGGCGCGAGCGGCCTTCCAGGCACCGTGACCGGTCATGGGTCGATGTTTAACCTCCATTTCGGTGCTGACGTGATGCGGGTGGCAACCGGGACCGACGCCAGCGCACAAGATGTCGGCCTGATGGAGCCGCTGCACCTTGCCCTCCTCAACGAGGGGGTGTTCTCGGCCCCGAGGGGCTTCCTCAACACCTCGACCGCACTCGGCGACGAGGATCTCGAGATGGTGGCCCGGCGCATCAACCAGGCGCTTGCGGCGGTCGCCGACGAGGTTTGCTGACGACCCTCCTGCGCTGGGTGACGGCCGTCAGTCCGCCCGCCGCGCTCCGCGGCAAGGCCGGCCGGGCTAACAATGCCGGAGTGAGCCCATCCACTTACCCGCTGGCCGGCCACGAGGTGCGCCGGGTCGGTTTCGGCGCGATGCAGCTGCCCGGCCCCGGAGTCTTCGGTCCGCCGAGGGACCGCGATGGCGCGCTCGCCGTGCTGCAGCGTGCCATCGAGGCCGGCGTGAACCACATCGACACCTCGCAGTACTACGGACCCGACGTGGCCAACGAGCTGATCCACGAGGCGCTCTTCCCCTATCCCGACGACCTGGTGCTCGTGTCCAAGGTCGGGGGCACGCGCGACGAGCGGGGTGCCTGGCTGGCCGCCCAGCGTCCCGACGAGCTGAGGGCCGGGGTCCAGGACAATCTGCGCACCCTCGAGATCGACCAGGTGCCGGTCGTGAACCTGCGACGGATCGACGGGCCGGCGACACTCGACGAGCAGCTCGACGCCATGGTGGCCATGCGCGACGAGGGGCTGATCGGCGGGATCGGACTCAGCAACGTGTCCCTCGAGGAGTATCGGGCGGCGCGGGCGGTGACCGAGATTGTCTGCGTGCAGAACGCCTTCAACCTGGCGGTCCGCAACTCCCAGGAACTCGCCGAGGAGTGCGAGCGCGACCATGTCGCGTTCGTCCCATTCTTCCCACTCGGCTCCGCGTTCGCATCGGACAATCCCGTGCTCGGCTCCCCGGAGGTCCGGGGCGTTGCTCAGCGGACCGGCGCGACACCAGCCCAGGTCGCGCTCGCGTGGTTGCTCCATTTCGGGCCAAACATGCTGCTCATCCCGGGCACCTCGTCCTTGCAGCACCTCGAGGAGAATCTGGCCGCGGGTTCGCTTGAGCTCGATGCCGACGCCATGGCGGAACTCGGTCGGGTCCCGCACGGACCGAACCCGTTGGAGGGGTCATGATCGTCGTCATCGACGGGGTTGACCGCTTTGCACCTCTCAAACGTCGCGCGTCGTTCCGAACGCTTGACGAAGCCGGACCGAGATGAGCTTCTCGACGAGATCGCGAGGGAGGGGTGTCGCCACTTCGAATCGGAGTGCCCCCGTCGACATCGAGTAACCGGCGAGCTCGACTTTCAGCTCACCGAAGACCGAGCCGCTGTGGGGTAGGTAGCTAAGGTGGCTCTTGAAGGCACCGAACCCGGCGATGACCTTGCCCTCGATCTTGAACGCCGGCAGGCGGTAGGAGATGCACTGCTCGGCGTCGGGGAGAACCCTCAGGATCTCCTCCCGGAGGTGGAGGAGCGTCGTGCGTTTCGGCTCGGTCAATGCGTCGAGGTATCGGTTCACCTCCTCAGCCGACATCGGATCATTGTGCTCCAGGTCGACTCTGGGGGACAGCTTGGCTCGGGGCGCGACCGAGTCCCGAAGACCGTCGTGCCGAGGCGCTGCCCGGCCATCTCGGTTATCGCGACGAATTGCGGGTTGTGCCGAGGGGCCTCGGTCGGGGTGCCATGCTCGCTTCGTGCCCAGTCCGTTCTCTGAGATCACCGGCCTGTCGCGTTCGTCCGTACCCGGACGCTACGAGGGGGTGGTCTCGGAGGACTGGTCGATCCGCCCCTACCCCCAAGGCGGCGCGCTCGCGCTCGCCACGGCGAAGGCGATGGTCCTCGAGTTCGACGACCCGTCGCAGCGGTTGCGGATGATCCACACCACGTTCGTTGCTCCGGTGGAGGTCGGCCCCATTGAGGTCGACGTGGAGGTCGTGCGCCGAGGGCGTTCGATGTCGCACCTGCGCGGCGAGCTGCGGAACCCGGGCTCGGCCCATGGAAGCCTGACCACCGCGGCCTTCGGCGGGCCCCGTCGCGGCTTCGAGTTCACCGACCTTCAACCGCCTGTCGGCTTCACCCCGCTCGCCGAGGCGCCCAGGTGGCGGGATTCCGAGCCGCCGGCGGATGAGGGCCCCCCGCCCCCGTTCTGGGATCGCGTCCTCGAGAGCAAGGTCGCGCTGGGCCACTTTCCCTGGGACGACTACGTCCCGGACCGTGCCGAGCAGGGGACCTGGTACCGACTCGATGAGCCCCCGATGCACGAGGACGGGACCCAAGATCTGCTCTCGCTACTCATCTATGCGGACGTGATGCCCGGTGCGGTGGGGGAGAAGGTCGGGCCGACGCAGAGCAGCGGGTGGTTCGGGCCGAGCGTCGACTTCGCGTGCCATCTCTTCTCCGCCCCGTCGTCGGAGTGGGTCCTCGGTCACAACCGGGCCCGCTTCGCGGGCGACGGCTACGGGAGCCTCGACGTGGCCATCTGGGACTTTGGCGCCAACGGGACCGGACCGGGGCGGCTGCTCGCTTACGCCACGCAGTTGTGCTTCTTCGCCTTCGGTGCCTGAACCGGCCCGTACGACTTAGAGAAGGAGCTCGACCGTCCGATTCCGGATCTTGCCGTCTTCCAAGAGGAGGCGGCCGAAGGTCCGGTGCGGTTGGGATCGCCGCTGCGTCGGCGAGCCCGGGTTGAACAGCACCTGGTGGCCGACGCCGGCCTCGTTCATCGGGATGTGGCTGTGGCCGAACACGACGATGTCGGTCGCCGGGAAGCGCCGCATCATGCGCGCGGCCCGTCCCGATGAGGCGCCGGTGTCGTGGAGCACCGCCACCGACACACCCTCGAGCGAGATCACGGTCACCTCCGGCAGCACGCCACGCAGCTCGGTGTCGTTATTGCCGAGGACGGCGTGCACGGTACCGAGGTCGTAGAGGTCGTCGAGCGCCCGCCGGGACACGACGTCGCCGGCGTGCAGCACCACGTCCGCCTGCTCGAGCGCCTCGAGGAGCGACGCGTCGAGCGCGTCGATCCCGGCCTTCAGATGCGTGTCGGCAATGACGACGACCTCCATGGCGCCAAACTACGCAGCAGGGACCGTCGGCCGAGTCGGCGATACGGTGGCCCGATGGGTGCCACGCTCGACGAAGCCGCCGCGATCGCTGCCGCCCTCCCCGAGGTGACCGAGGGCGCCCGGCACGGCAACCGGACCTGGTTCGTCGCCGGCAAGAGCTTCGCCTGGGAGCGCTCGCTGAACAAGGCCGACATCAAGAGGCTGGCCGGAGCGCCGGTGCCCGATGGCCCGATCTTCGCGGTGCGCACCTACGACATGGGCGAGAAGGAGGCTGTGCTCGCACAGAACACCAGGGGCTTCTTCTCGATCCAGCACTTCGACGGCTATCCGGCGTACTTGATCCAGCTGAAGGTGGTGGGCAAGCGCGCGCTGAAGACGGCGATCGAAGACGCCTGGTTGGCGATGGCCCCGACCGCACTGTCCGACGAGTACCTCGGCCGTTAGGCGGCGCGGCAGCCCTCGGGGTCGAGCGAGCCGGTGCTCGACCGCCGCGCTGACGAACGGCTCGAAAGTCTCCCACCCGCACAGCGACGAAAGATCGGGGGCGTTCGGCGGTTCTCCGCTGGTCGCTTTGAGAGGCCTAAGGGGAGCCCCCCGCGGGGACGCCGACGACTGCTGTCTCGATTCGACCGACGCGGTCAGCGAGCGATTGTTGAGGCGGCGCGAACTGCCCGGTGCACAGGAAGAGGGTGCGGCCATCGGGGCCGCCGAGGGCGCACGCGTAACACCCCCGGTCGACCGCAATTCGCTCAAGGACCTCGCTGCCCTCACGCACTCGCACGGCGCACTGACCGACGGCGTCCGCGAACCAGATTGCGCCTTCGGCGTCGAGACAGATGCCGTCAGGGTACGAACCCGGAACTACCGCCCACTGACGCTTGCCACCGGCGTGGCCGGCATCGATCGTGAAGGCCTGGAGACCCGCGCCAAAGGTCTCGGCGACGATGAGCGTGCGGCCGTCTGCGGTGAGGACCGAACCGTTCGGGAAACGCATATTCGAGTCGACGACCTCGGCCTCGCCGCCGGGGTGGATGCAAAGCAGTTGGGTCGCGGCCGGAGTGGGAATGCCCTGGACGTCGCAGGTGCCGAGCCACGCCCGCCCGTCGCCGTCGACGACCATGTCGTTCGGGGGGTGGGTCGCGATCGACCGCAGATCGGCGTACTCGCGCACCTCGCCCGACGCCGAAACTGCCATCACCGCGGCCGGCGTGCCGCGCGCGACGAGCAGCGTCCCGTCCGGGAGCCAGCCGAGTCCCGAAGGACCGCCGTCGATCGAGGCGACGACGTCGCGGTTGCCATCGAGCCCGACTGAGCACACCTCGCCTGCGGCGACATCTGAGAACCACAGCCGTTCACCGCGCCAACGCGGTCCCTCCGCGAAAGCGAGCCCTTCCACCAGCACCGTTGTCGTCATGAGGTGGAGTCTTCCCATAGCCCCTGGTGGATCTCCCCGGGGTTGCAGTCGGATCACCCGGCGGTGGCAGGATCGGTCAATGGGCACATTCGAGGTCGGTCGTCTCGTCGGCGTGACCGCGTCCACGCGTCCGGACCTTCTGGCCCCTCGTACCCTCGAGGCGCTCCGGCGCGCCGATCTGTTGGAGCGCGTCGGTGTGGTCGAGATCGATCCGGCGATCTCGGACACCGCCGCGACCCAACGTGAGTTCGGTCTCGATCCGGACGCGCTCGCGAACTGCGTAGTCGTCGCAGGCAAACGGGAAGGGGAGGAGAGGCTTGGCGCGTGTGTAGTGCTGGCGACGACACGGGCCGATGTGAACGGCATGGTGAAGCGCCACCTCAACGTGCGCAAGGCCTCGTTCCTGGCCGTGGAGCGGGCCGTCGGGCTCACCTCTATGGAGTACGGGGGGATCACACCGGTCGGTCTGCCCAGCGGCTGGCACGTTCTGGTCGATGCTGCGGTGATCGATCGGGAGATGGTGGTGATCGGCTCCGGGGTCCGCCGCTCCAAGATCCTCTTGCCCGGATCGATCATCGGCTCGCTGTCGGGATCGGTGGTGCTGAGCGGTCTCGGGATGCCGGTGCCCGGCTGAGCCACCTTCCGAGTGTCCCGAATCAGACACGGATAACCTTTTCCGAAGCGGGGACTGGGGGGATGTTGTGACGATTTGGGGACCTCTGTGTCCATGAGCGCATGGACCTGGAGCCTTGACGGGGGCTCGGTGACGAAGCAGACCGATCTGATCGGTCAGCCGTCGCGCTGGCTCTATCTCACCGAGCCTGCCCGCGGTGCGCTGCAGCTGAACACCATCCCGCTCGCGCTTCCGTGGCTGCTACGTGCCCCGCGTGGGGACGGGCACGGAGTGCTCGTCCTGCCGGGGTTGCTCGCCACCGACACGAGCACCCAGCCGCTCCGAGCATTCCTTCGGGGCCTCGGCTACCAGGTGCGAGGGTGGAAGCTCGGACGCAACCTCGGGCCCACCCAGGTGGTGATCGACGGGATGCGCCGCACGGTGCGAGAGCTGGCGTCATCGACCGGGTCCCCGGTCTCGCTCGTCGGCTGGAGCCTCGGCGGCATCTACGCGCGCGAGCTCGCTCGGGAGAGCCCGTTGCTCGTGCGCCGGGTGGTGACGCTCGGGAGCCCGTTCGCGATGACTCACCCCGACAACAGTCCGGCTCAGCGAGCCTACCAACGGCGTACCCCCCTCCACTCGCTGCGCATCCCGACACGCGCCGAGGTTGTGGCGCCGATCCCGGTCGCTTCCACCGCGGTGTTCTCCAAGATGGACGGGATCGTCTCGTGGCGAAACTGCATCGAGCCCGAGTCCGAGCTGCATGACAACGTCGAGGTCCGTTGCGCGCACCTTGGCTTCGGGGTCGACCCGGCAACCCTCTGGATCGTGGCCGACCGGCTCGCGCAGACTGAGGGCCTCCATCGACCGTTCCGGCCGCCGGCCTCGCTCCGCTGGCTTTATCCCTCGGGTCGGTGACCACCCGAAACATCGACGCCCCGGCGAGCCGGCCGGCGGCGTGGACCCCCGCGGCACGTTGGGGCGTGCGAGCGTGGTTCACCGATCTCGGGGGCACAGTGCACTGGGTCGAGTTCGCCGGCGACGGCGACACCGAGCGACCTCCGCTCGTGCTCGTCCATGGCCTCGGCGGCTCGCACCTCAACTGGGCTTTGGTCGGCCCGGTTCTCGCGGCGGGTCGACGTGTCGTGGCGATGGACCTGCCGGGTTTCGGACTGTCCCCCGGCGACGGCCGCGACTGTTCGGTCGAGCAGAACGCGCTGGTGCTGCGCGATTTCCTGGGTCATGTGATCGGCCGCCCCGCGGTGCTCGTCGGCAATTCGATGGGTGGCATGGTGTCGCTCCTCGCCGCGGCAGCGCGGCCCGACATCGTGCACGGGCTCGTTCTCGTTGACCCCGCTTTGCCGATCCCTGCCGAACGCCCTGACATCCGCGTCGCGGCAGGATTCATGCTTTTGATGATGCCGTTCGCGGCCGAGTTCGGTCTGCAGGCCGTCGCCCGACGACTGCTCGCGCCGTCGATCGTGCGGTCCGAACCTGCTTCGCCGATCCCTCCCGTATGCCGGCCGACGTGCTCGAGGCGGCCATCGCGCTCGCAGAACATCGTCGTTCCGACCCCGCCGCTGAGCGCTCGTTGGTCCGTGCGGCGCGCTCGCTCTTCCGGCAGCTGGCTCGTCCGGCTGCCTATCGGGCGGTCATGGACTCCATCACGCTGCCGACGCTGCTGGTCCACGGCGAGGCCGACCGGCTGGTGCCGATGTCGGCCGCCCGGCGGGCCGCCGCCGCCCACCCGGAGTGGGGTACCGTCTTTCTCCCTAACGTGGGACACACGCCCCAACTGGAGTCGCCCGGCGCCGTCATCGTAGCCGTCGAAGGGTGGCTCGGAGGCATCACCTAGCTCGTCTTCGGTCGAGAGGGGAGCCAGTGCAGCAGCTCAGCGGTCTCGACGCCGCCTTTCTCGCCCTGGAGACGGCGAATTCCACCGCCCACATCGGCGGCGTCTCCATCCTCGACCCGACCGACGCCCCGACGCTGGACCTGGCCCGGCTCACCGAGCTCATGTCCGAGCGGCTCCCGCTCGTGCCGGTGCTCCGCCGCCGGCTCATGCACGTCCCTTTCGGGCTCGACCAGCCCTACTGGATGGACGACCCCGACTTCGACATCGAGTATCACGTGCGGGAGCTCGCCCTGCCCCGTCCGGGGTCCGACGCGCAGCTCAACGAGCAGATCGCACGGCTCCACGCGCGCCCGCTCGACCGGCGGCGGCCGCTCTGGGAGATCTACCTCATCACCGGCCTGGCCGACGGCCGCATCGTGGTGTACACGAAGCTGCACCACTCGGCGGTCGACGGGGTCTCGGGGGCTGAACTCCTGACCATCTTGTTGGATCTGTCGCCCGAGGGCCGTGAGCTCCCACCCCTTGAGGAGGTCGCGCCGATCGGCGTGCCTCACCCCTTCGCCCTGGCGGCGCGCGCCGCCCGTCGACTGACCCTGCGGCCGGTCGAGCTGGTGCGGATCGCGAACGGGGTCGTCAGGGCACTGCCGAGCCTTGCCCCCATGATCGGCGCTTTCGTCGGCGAGGCCCTCGGACTCAACCGTGGCGACGGCGGTGTCATCGAGAACTTGACTGGGCGCGCACCGACGACACCGTTCAACGGCTCGATCACCCCACATCGTCGCGTGGCCTTCCGCAGCGTCGACCTCGACGCGGTCAAGGCCGTGAAAAACGCCCATGGCATCTCGGTCAACGATGTCGTCATGGCGATGTGCGCCGGGGCGCTTCGGCGCTGGCTCATCGACCACGATGCGCTTCCGGATTCCCCTCTGGTCGCGATGATTCCGGTGTCGGTACGCGACGACGCGAGCAAGGGCGCCATGGGGAACAAGGTGTCGGCGATGCTGGTCCGCCTGCCCACGCACCTGGACGACCCCTACGAGCGCCTCACGGTCGCGCACGAAGCGACCACGCTCGCCAAGTCGAAGCACGCAGCGATCCCCCAGGGCCTCGTCGACAGCGTGACGGAGTTCGCGCCGCCCGCCCTGGTCGCGCGCGCGGCCCGCGTCGTCTTCGCGACCGGGCTGCTGCACCGTGTCCCGCCGTTCAACCTGTGCATCTCCAACGTGCCTGGACCCAACATCCCCGTCTACATGGGTGGTTGCCGGTTGCTCGCGCAATACCCAGTGTCGGTGATCGCCGACGGCCAGGGGCTCAACATCACGCTCATCGGATACCTCGGCCGCCTCCACTTCGGACTGCTGGCGTGCCGGGAGCTCGTTCCTGACATCGACACACTCGCCGGCTACATCGCCGAGGAGCTCGACGTGCTGGCCAAGGCGGTGGTCGAGCGCGACACCGACTCGGACCGCTGAGCCGCACAGGTCGTCGGCGCGAGGTTTGACCGTCGCGACCCGGCGGTAGGTTCTGCCCGTGGCGACGGTCGTGCTGTTTCCGTCGGTGCTCGGCGTGCGCCTCGGCCTGCAGGAGAACGCGCAGCTCCTGCGGGACAAGGGTCACGACGTGGTGGTGGCCGACCCGTTCGACGGCACGACCTTCGACGAGTACGACGCTGCGATCGCCAATGTCGAGCGCATCGGCGACGAGCGGCTGCTCGCACGCGCCCTCGAGCTGACGGCATCGGTGCCCGACGGCTTTATCCTGGGCGGCTTCTCCTTCGGCGGGGCGCTGGCCACTTACGTGGCAGCCCATCGGTCCGTGCGGGGCGTGCTCCTGTTCGCCGGGTCCGTCGACCCGGCGGCGCTCGGGAGCTCGTGGCCCCAGGGGGTCCCGGCCCAGCAACACGATGCCCTCGGGGACCCGTGGCGCGAGCAGGAGGGGATCGACGCGCTGGGGGCCGCGGTCCGGGCGGCCGGGGGCACCGTGGAGGCGTTCGACTACCCGGGGTCGGGGCACCTCTTTGCCGATCCCAGCAAGGCCGACGAGTTCCAGCCGGCCGAGGCCCAGCTCATGTGGTCGAGGGCGCTCGACTTCTTGGAGCGCTACGGCGGCTGACGCAGGCCTTCGGCGGTCGGTTCAGAAGTCCTTTGGTCGGCAGCCCCCAGCGGGCCACCCCCACGCCTTCAATACCCCGGCTGGGACGGTCACCGGACATGGCGTGTCCGGCCCAACCGCGCCATCCGGGTAGGCGGTCCAGGCTCCGTCCTTGGGCTGAGTGAACAGCCAGTACGCGCCGTCGTCCTGGTCGTTCACCTCAGCCTGGGTGGGAAGGTTCGGCGGGCCACCCGAGGGTTTCGGGTCCAGCTTCGCCCCGGCCCAGTGTGTGCCGGTCGATCCATCGAATGCGTAGTAAGTGAAGCCGGGCGTCAGCCCGGAGTACTCCGTGATCGGGACCATGTTCTCCTTGGTCGCCGCCTCGAGGAGCTGCTTGCTGACTGTCGGCGTGATCGAGAGCTTCGCGACTCCGGTTCCCTGTCCTGGGGAGCTCGTGCAACCGGCGAGGACCACCGTCGCGACGAGCGCTGCGAGGACGAGGAAACGTTGCGGTCGCCGCATCACCCTCCCGGTGCCTCGAGCCGTGGCGCCCGGCCGGACGCGACGGCGACTATAGGGCGGGCCTGGGTCGCACCTCTTGGACCAGCCAGCCGTTGCCATCGGGATCCGAGAAGGCGAAGAAGGTGTTGTAGTCCCTCCGGTCGGGGTCAGGGCCGTCGATCTGGCGACCGTCCTCGAAGTGGAACAGGTCGCTCGCCTCGACGCCCCGACCGACGAGCTCGGCCCGTCCGGCCTCGATGTCGGCGACCACCAGGTGAAGACCCTGGAGCGATCCCGACGCTTGCGCGTTCTTCATGAGTGCGATCGCGCACCCCGAACCGGTCGGGACGGCCTGCACGACCCGAAAGTCCTCGCCGGCCCGGTGGTCGACGAGGAGCTCGAACCCACAACGTTCGAGGTAGAAGTCCTTCGCCCGGTCAACGTCTGCGACCGGCACGACGATGAGCTCAAGCTTCCAGTCCACGATCCCTACTTGGTCGTCTCCGACAGGGCTGACGGGGCACGGGTCCCGTTCTCATCGGGCGCGGGTCCCTCACGCCGCGGTGAGCTGCGCGAATGAGGAGGGCGTCCGACCCCGACCAAGGAACCCCGGCACGTTCAGAGCAGCTCGAGGAGCCGTTCGGGCGGCCGGGCGATCACGGCACGGTCGCCGGAGACGAAAATCGGGCGCTCGAGGAGGATCGGGTGCGTGGCGATCGCCTCGAGGAGCACGGCGGCGGACGCATCCGCGAGCCCGAGGTCCCGGTACTCGGGCTCGCCCGTGCGGACCATCTCTCGGGGGTCGGTGATCCCGAGCATCGTGGCCAACCGCTCGAGGTCCTCCACGCTCGGTGGCGTGTCCAGATACCGCACGACCTCCGCGTTGATGCCGTGCTCGTCGAGGATCGACTGCGCGGTGCGGCACTTCGAACAGGCCGGATTGAAGTAGATCCGCGCGCTCACCGGACGATCTTGGCGCAGGGACGACTCACACGCTCTCGAGGTCGTCGAGCACCCCTTGGATGCCGCGTCGGCCGATGGAGTCGAGGACCTCGTTGTCCGAGGATCGCTCGAGAATCGCGAGCCCGAGGGCCAGGGACCAGCCCCGCCCCCGGTCCCAGGTGTCGTCGTCGACTCCGGACTCCTCGTGGAGCACGGGGCGAGCTGCGTCGGGCAGCAACATCCACGCGGTCATCAGGTCGGCGGCCGGATCGCCGGCGCAGAGGTCGCCGAAGTCGAGCACGGCGCTGAGGCGACCACGGGACACGAGCAGGTTGGCGGGGTGCAGGTCGCCATGGAGCCAGAGGTCCGGGCCGGACCACTCCGGGGCCGACGTCGCCTGTTCCCAGGCCTCGGTGAGCAAGGCCCGATCGAACTGCCCGGGGCATTCGGCGATCCGTCGCCTGGTCTCCGCGTCGCGTGTGGTGAGCGAGCCGCCACGACCAAAGGGGTGGACCGGCGCGTCGGGCGGGGCCTCGGCGTGCATCGCGCGGAGGAAGACGGCGAGCTGATGGGCGACCTCGACCGGCTTGATCCCGCCCGCGACGGCCGCCATGCGCCCGGGGAACCACGGGCAGACGCTCCACGACCACGGATAGCCCTCGGCGGGTTGGCCGATGCCGACCGGGGTGGGCGTCGGCAGCGGCAGATGCCGGGCCATCTCGGGGAGCCACCGGTGCTCGATCGCGAGGCAGTCCGCCCCCAGCTGGCGCCGCGGGATCCGCACCACGAGATCGGGACCCAGCCGGAAGAGCGCGTTGTCCCATCCGATGGTCGCGACCGAGCGCAGCGGGAGCCCCGACCACCGCGGGAACTGCGCGTCGATGAGCCGCCGGACGAGCCGAGCGTCGATGTCGACCTCGGCCGAGGGCATCGGTCCCGCCGCCATCCCGGACCGCTCTACTTCGGTCCGGCCACCGAGAGAACGTTGCCGACCGGGTCCTGGAACCAGGCCACTCTGCCGCCGCCGCTTGGGTCGGTCCAGATTCCGAGCTCGTCTTGGTCCGCTCCGTAGTGGTTGAACCGGACGCCGCGCCCGGCGAGCGCCTGCACCGCTGCCGCGACGTCGGGCACCTGCCAGGACGCGATCGAGAACGGCCGAGGCGAATAATCGGGCACCGGGGTGATCCGCAGCGGGGTGCCGCCCACGTCGAGTATCAGCGCGAACTCGGTTTCAGCCACCACCTCGAGGCCGAGGGTCTCCACGTAGAACGAGCGCACGCTGTCGGTGTCGCTCACCGGGATGATTCCGACGAACTTCTCCTGGGCGATCATCGGGGGACGGTAGCACCGGCCATCATGCGAAACGCCGGCCTGAGACCGGGCGCGTCGCGCTGCCGGTCATCTCCACGTGCGCGCCGCCAACTCGGCGGCCCGGCCCGAGATCAGCTCGAGGCGGCGATCCGCTGCAGGTTCTCGACCGAACGCTCGAGCATCTCGACCGGCACGATCGGCCACGGGCGGCGCGCTCGCATCTCTTCGGGGATATCCGTCCAGTCGCAGTAGTTGGTGACGTCGCACTCGTTGTCGGAGACCGGTTCGATCTTCCATCCGTAGACGTGCCCGAAGAGTGGGCGGTCGGCGCTGCCCACGCCCCACTCGATCAGGCGGTCCGGGACGATCTGGGTGACCGTATTGCGGACCTGGTACTTGGTCATGTTGGGAATGTCCCCGAGTGACGTGCGATCCATGTCCATGTCGAAGGTCTCGCCGACCTCGGTGAGGAGCTTCGCGTTCGGCGCGTTCTCGAGCATGCCGGAGCCATCGATCTCGACATGGCCGGCGGGATTGGCCACGATGCCGAAGATCTTGGGGGCCGAGGCGGCGACGCGTCGGGTCACCTCTACGCGATCAGAGGACATTGGCACACCATCTTTCATTCGGGCGGGCTGCTTGGCCATCCTCTGCCACGTTGCCGGGACTTGTCCAGGCGCGTCGGGGCCGTCGCCGACCGGCCGACCGCGATCGGGCTCAGCGACCTCCGCCAGAGGCCAGCCGATGGGGAGTGCTCAGTCGCCGCCTCAAACCCTCGAAAAGCGAGGGGCCGGGCCATCGAACCGACGTCGTTCGGCGCTGGGCGCGTGCGGCCCGTGGGGGCAGCCGACGCCACGTCTCTGCGGCGCGGAGGAGGTCTCGTCGGTGCTCGTGGGCCATTTGGCCTGTCAAAGAAGGATGCATTGAGACTCACCTGTTTTTCGTTGTAGATACGACGTAGATACGACATTTCTCCCCCGTGCATATTTCCGGGAGTGGCGTCGACGCCTGCGTTGCAGATCGCTGTAGCGACCATCGAAGCAGTGGGTTGTGACAGCCCAGAAGGTGCCGATCTCGGGCAGTTTCTGGGTCTCGCTGGATCGCCGAAACGCCGGGTGTCGAGGCCTGGAGACCCTGGTGACTCGTCTGGCATCCTGTCTCGGCCGGCTGGTTCGCCGGACACTGGACGGTCCAGGCCGACCACAAGAAGGACCATGTTCGAGCGATTCGACCGCCCTGTGCAGTGCAAGGCGGGGCATCTGTTCACCACGATCTGGGTTCCGGCGGCCTCGCTGAAGGCGGTGCGTCTCGGGAACCGCCGCTATCAGCGCTGCCCTGTGGGGCATCACTGGACCACCGTCTTCCCGTTAGATCTGTCCACCACGGATCGGGACGATCTCGAACGCGCTGCGGCGCTCCACGACATCCGCATTCCCTAGCGTCACGCGGTCGCAGGCGACGGCCTGGCGACCCAACCCGTCGGCAGGAGCTGTGCCGCCAGCGAGGCAGCGATGGCCAGCGGGAATGCGACGAGCGGACCGAGGGGCCCGACCGTGAGGGCGACGGTCGCCACGCCCGCGACGAGCGAGCCGGACCCCTGGATCACCCCCTTCAAGAAGGCACTGGCCGCCTGGGCGCCGTCGCGCCGGTGGGTCGCCACCGCGAGCACCACCGTCAAGATGGGATACGCGCCAACCAGTCCGGCACCGCTCGGGCCGAGCGCGCGTGACGCGCCGGTGACGCCGACGCTGAACGCGCCGCCGGCGGCCATCCGAGCCGCCAACTCGGCGCGCGTCCCCTCGGCCGGTTCCGCCCCGTCGAGGGTTCGGGGCCACCACGCCAGGGCCGCCAGGATCGATGCGGCGCCGAGCGCGGCACCCAAGAACAGCGGGAGCCGCAGTTCGTAGAGGGCGACGCCGCCCGCCGCGAACACTGCACTCGCCAAGGCGAGCGACGTCCAGATGCGCACACGGCGAACCGCCGCCTGCGCATAGACCCAGCACCACGCCGACTGGGCGAAGACTCCGGCCAGCGTGGCCGTCGCCGCGGCGGCCGCGAACACACGACCGTCGGCTTCGGTCATGAGCGCGAGCAGCGGCAGGCTCGTGAGGGGCAGCCCGACGAAACGGCCTCCGATCGACTGCCCGTAGCGCCGCTGGGCCAACGAGCCGCACAGAATCAGCAGCGGTGCCGCGGCAATTCGGCAGACCAAGAGGAGCATGGTTCCAGTATCGAGGTATATCGTCCTCGATTGTCTCGGAATCATGCTCAAGACCGGCCCGATGGCCAGACTTTCCGAGGTAAAATCGCGTGGTGACTGAGAACTCCGTGACTCCGACCCGGATCGACGACGTGGACCGCCAGATCCTGGGGGCTCTCGTGCGCCACGGTCGGCTCTCGTTCCAAGAGCTCGGTCGCCTCGTCCATCTCAGCGCCAACAGCGCCGCTGACCGGGTGCGACGGCTCCAGCGGGCCGGGGTCATCAGCGGCTACGCGGCCGAACTGTCGCTCCCCGCGCTCGGCCGGACCCTGCTCGCCTTGTCGGACACCAAGCTGCACCCCGACGTCGACCGGCTCGAGTTCGAGGGCCACCTGGCCGCCGTGCCCCAGGTGCTCACCGCCACTCACACCACGGGCGAGTACGACTACCAAATCCGCCTCGCGTGTACCGACACCGCAGACCTCGAGGAGGTGATCGATCGTCTCCGGGCCCTCGGGGTCCGAGACATCCACAGCCGGATCGTCCTGAGCGAGATCGAGTTCGACCGCGCCAAGCTTGTCGGCGCGTAGGCCAACCCGAGGTCAGCTTGGGCAGTCCGGGGGAACCGGTGCCGGAAGGGTGCTCGGTGGACCGCGCGTGGTGGCCGCGGCCATCGCTCGGCGGAGCGGCTTGCCGAAGACCGGGCTGTACGAGGTCCAGGGATAGCAGCCCCCCTGGTTGAGGCCGCCGATGATCCCGAGCACGGTCCACCCGCTGCGCGATCGATGCAACCAGGGTGCACCGCTCGTGCCCCCTTCATATGGCGTGCAGTTGAAGGCCGGGTATGGACCAAGCGCGTAGGTCCGGGTGCTGCAGGTGATCGGGTTGCCGCCTTGTCCGGCCGGATACGCCGGCACCGTGATGCGCTCCCCGGAGGCGGGGGAGGTCGCGATGCGGTTGGCTCCCGTCACTGTCTGGATCTCCTCCTCGCGGCCGTTGCGGCGACGGGGTGCGACGACCAGGAAGACGAAGTCCTGCTCCGGGGACTGGCGTGCCAACCAGCCCTTCGACGCGTAGGCGTCGATCACCGTCCACGAGCCGAGGGGCGCCACACCGGCGCGATAGCCCGGGTCAAAGACATCGCCGCGTCCGGTGCCCGAGATGCAGTGGGCTGCGGTCAGCAAGAGGTCGTGGTCGGGGCTCGACACGACGCTCGCAGTGCAGACGTGGGTGGAACTCCCGGGCGGGAAGAGCGCGCCGACCGTGCTTTCGCCCCCGAACGCGTGCGCGGTGGGAGTGTCTGGGGGTTCAGAGGTCGGAACCGAAAGGGTCGCTGCGCCGACCTGGGTGCCGAGGCCGAGGGACAGGCCGACCGCGACGGCGAGCGCTCCTGCAGTGAGATTTTGGATCGTGGCCAGGTCCCTCCCCGGTGCTGGCCGCCGACGCTAGCCAACACCTTGCGCCGGCTTTGGGTTCATACGCCGCCGTCTCCCTGCCCCGGGCCGGGGCCGCAAGTCATCGCGCCCTTGTGCGAACCTTGCCCCGGTGAGCGAGCTCGAGGACCTCCCGGTCGACCCGCTCGACGTGTTGCGCACCCGGCGAAGTGCCAAGTGGCGGAGCTACCCGGAAGATGTCCTTCCGTTGACGGTCGCCGAGATGGACTTCGCGCTCGCGCCATGCATCGCCGACGCACTGCACGCGGCGATCGATCTCTCCGACACGGGGTATGGCAACGGCAGGATCGGTCTGGCCGAGTCACTGGCACGGTTCGCGCTGCGTCGTTGGGGATGGGCGATCGATCCGAGCCAGGTGACTGGCGTCACCGATGTTGCCGCTGGAGTCGTGCAAGTGTTCCGGGTGCTGACCCGGCCGGGGGACACCATTGTGTTCAACACGCCCGTCTACCACCCGTTCTTCGACTGGGTGGCCGATGTCGGCGCCACGCTGCGGGCCGTGCCGCTCACGCACGACGTGAGCGGCTGGCACCTCGATCTCGAGGCGCTGGAATCAGCCTTCGCCGAGCGGCCCTCCGTGTACCTCCTGTGCAATCCACACAACCCCGTCGGTCGCGTGCACCGCCCTGAGGAGCTGACCGAGGTGGTGCGGCTCGCTCACGAGTACGGGGTGACGGTGATCAGCGACGAGATCCATGCCACGCTTGTGTACGACGGGTTCGAGTTCACGCCGTTCCTGACCCTCGATGGGGCGCCCGAGGTAGCGGTCAGCGTCTTGTCTGCGAGCAAGGCCTGGAATCTGGCTGCGCTACAGTGCGCCGTCGTCGTCACCGCCCACCCGCGGATGGCGGAGGTGGTCGGCCGGTTCTCCCCGGACGCGATATGGCGGACTGGCCACCTCGGCGTCATCGCCGCGATCACTGCGTTCGACGAAGGTGAGCCATGGCTCGACCAACTGCTCGCCACGCTCGGCCGCCGACGCGCACAGCTGGGTGTGCTGCTTGATGAGCACCTTCCGGTGATCAAGTGGTCGCCCCCGGAGGCGACCTATCTGGCGTGGCTGGATTGCCGCGCCATCGGTTCGGGCGACGAGCCACGCGACCGGTTCTTGGAGAAAGGGCGCGTCGCGCTCGAGTCTGGGCCACACTTCGGCCCCGAAGGTGGCGGTTTCATCCGGTTGAACTTTGCGACGAGCACCGAGATCCTCGAAGCGGCAGTCAATCGGATGGCGCAGTCGCTCTCGGGCACGGGGACGGCACTCGGCCCGACCAACCAGCGATCCCGGCGCTTCGCACGCTGAGCGCTCTCGCTACTTCGGCTTCTTGGCTCGGCTCGGGGCGACCCTCGGCGGTTCGCCCGGCATCTTCGGGTAGACGGGAGGCCAGGGCGCGTCCGGGAGTCCCGCCGCTTGGTCGCGCCGGTGCAGCTCGAGCACCGGCTCGAGAGATTGCGGGGCGGCAGAGGTCTGCTGCCAGGGGTCTCCAGATGCGGCGACGCGGCCGGGCACGGTCGCGATCGTGAGGTCGTCGGGATCGATCGCGGCGAGCTCGTCCCACTCGAAGGGCGTCGACACTTGCGCGCCGGCCCGTGCCCGGACGGACCACGCGCCGAAGATCGTCTTGTGCGGCGCGTTCTGGTTGAAGTCGACGAAGACCCGGGTGCCACGTTCCTCTTTCCACCACGCCGCGGTGATGAGGTCGGGTCGCCGGCGTTCGAGCTCCCGAGCCACGGCCACGGCGGCGGATCGGACGTCGTAGGAGGTCCAGCGGGGCTCGAGCGCGGCGAAGACGTGGATGCCGCGGTTGCCCGTCGTCTTCGGCAGAGCCATCACGCCCAGCTCGTCGAACAGGTGGCGGGTCTCGGAGGCCGCCTCCTGCACCATGGCGAAGGTCACTCCGGGGGTGGGATCGAGGTCGATCCGCAGCTGGTCGGCGTGCTCGGGATCCGACGCGAGCGAGGGCCACACATGGAAGCCGAGGCACGCCAGGTTCACCGCCCACAGGATGTGTGCGAGGTCGCGCGCGACCAGGGCCTGGGAGGTGGTCCCGTTCGGCGTCGACACCTCGACGCTCTCCAGCCAATCGGGCCGCTGATCGGGGACGCGCTTTTGGAAGAACGACGAGCCGGTCGCCCCGTCCGGGAACCGTTGGAGCAGCACCGGCCGCCCGCCCATGGCCCGCAGGAGCGGCTCCCCCACGGCCTGGTAGTAGCGGACGAGGTCGAGCTTCGTGTCGCCACGCTCGGAGAAGAGCACCTTGTCGGGGTGGCTGATGCGGACCTCTCGACCCGCTGCTTCGATGACCGCGTCGTCGGCGTCCGACTTCGCCACGCTGGAACTCTAGGTCCGGGTCACCTGGTCACGGGGCTTGGGAGCTCATCCCATGGTCTTCGCCCCGTCGAGCGCCTCACGAATGATGTCGGCGTGACCGGCGTGTTGAGCGGTCTCTGCCACGATGTGGACCACCGTGCGGCGGTGGCTCCAGGCGGCGCCCGGCTCGAACCATGGCGCCGAGGGGAGCGGGCGCTCATCGTCGAGGCTCGGGAGCGAGGCGATGAGCTCGTCGGTCTTCTTTCCGACGCGCTCGTAGTGGGCCAAGACGCTCTCCAGCGTCTCGCCATCGAGGAGCAGGAAGCTGTTGGCGTGGCTCTCCATCGCCGCCTGATCGAATCCGTGCACGCCGCTTCCATCCACGATGAACTGCGTCCAGTTCTCCTCGACCGCTGCGACGTGCTTGATGATCCCGGCTAGGCAGAGCTCGCTCACGGTCGTGCGCTGACGGGCCTGTTCGTCCGTGATGCCCCGAAGCGTCTGTCGGAGGAGAGTCCGATGGGTGTCCAGGGTGTCTACAAGGTCTTCGACTTCTCTGCTGGTAGGTGCCATTGCGGCACCGTATCGAAGGCATGTGACTCGGCGGCCAGCCCGAGCCAGCTTGGTCGATGTCATGGCAGATTGGCCCTGCTCGAGATGCGACCGGCGTGCGAGGCCTGGGCTGCGCCGACGCCGCTGAGGGAGGGGCGAGCTGAGCTGCACCACGAGTGCACGTTCTGCGCGCTGTGCGGGGGCCGAATGGCGCGGATCTGCCAGAACTGCGCGGGCACGCTGGTGGAGGGTCGACCCGCACGCCGGCGCCGTGAGCTGACCGATCGGCACGAGACGGTCGGGGCCGGGCCGACATGGCGACCGCCGGTGGGGTGCCAGCCGCTACCGTGACTGTGATGGACGCCTTGCAGTGGAGGAAGCGGCCCACGCTCAAGCAGCCCGTCATGCTGGTCGCCTTCCAGGGCTGGACCGACGCCGGTGGCGCCGCTTCGAGCGCCGCGACCTACCTGGCCGAGCAGTGGAACGCCTGGCCCTTCGCCAGCATCGACGCCGAGGAGTTCTACGACTTCACCTCGTCGCGGCCTCACGTCCGGCTGAACGACCAGGGTGCCCGTGAGATCCTCTGGCCCGAGAACCGGTTCCTCGCCGCGTCGGCCCCCGGTCAGGACCTCGTGCTCCTGGTGGGCTCGGAGCCGCATCTCAAATGGCGCACCTTCTGCCAATGCGTGATCGAAGTGGCCACCACGCTCGACGTGCAGTCGGTGTTCACGCTTGGAGCGATGCTGACCGATGTCCCGCACACCCGTTCCGTTCCGGTGCGTGGGTCGACGACCGACCCGCGGCTCGCCGAGCGTTTCGTCATGCCGCGGCCCCGCTACGAGGGCCCGACCGGGATCGTGGGCGTACTCGGCAGCGCGCTGGCCAAGGTGGATATCCCGACGGCCTCGCTCATGGCCCAGGTGCCCCACTACGTGCCGAGCACGCCGTCTCCCAAGGCGACGCTCGCGTTGGTCGAGCGGGTCACCGAGCTCCTCGGGACCCGTGTCGCCATCCGCCCGCTCGAGGTCGCCTCGGTCGCCTACGAGCATGAGGTGAGCGAAGTGGTCGCCGCGGACGACGACATCGCTGGGTACGTCCAGCAGCTCGAAGCCCGCAACGAGAACGACACCGCCGTCGGGCCGCTCGAGGACATCCCCTCGGGCGATGCGTTGGCCGCCGAGCTCGAGCAGTTCCTGCGCGAGCAGGACGGCCAGTCCTGAGAAACGCTCGAGCGGCTCGCTGACCTCAGCCGGACGCGCTGGGTGGCATTGCCGCCAGCACCTTGGCCCAGGTGAAGACGAGAGTCTGGCGGGCGCTCACCGCGACCGCGAGCGTCGCTGCCATTGAGGTGCCGCCGACGTCACCCTGGTTGGTGTCGCCGATCGGGTCGAGGGCGGCCCCCATCACGAGGTCGTTGCCCGAGCCGAAGTCGTCGAGGATCCCGTGGCGATGTCCCCAGCACCCGGGGGCGCCCCGCTTCTGGCAGTCGAGGTTCCCGCTGTCGAAGCCGTCCTGGTACATCCACCCGTAGTCCGCGTCCAGGCCGTTTGCCGACCCGCCGGCCCACTCGTCGTCAACGAGAAGGTAGTTCGGGCCGGCATCGGGCGGATCGTTGGCGTCGTCGGCGCCCTTCTGGGCGTTCGAGTCCAGGGCGGCGGTCATGCCCACGAAGGGGGAGAGCCCCCGGTCGACCCTTTCCAAGTTGATGGCCACGAAGATCTGTTGGGGCACGGTCAACCGCGTGAAGTCCGTGGGCAGGACCATCGGGCGAACGCCCTCGAGGGCGTGCGCATGGTTGATCGCTTCGAGCACCCCGTCGACACAGGCGGCTGAGCTGTCAATCCCGCTCGGCTTGCAGATGTTGAAGTAGTTGGGACGGGGCGCGAGGTTGTGGGTCGGATCGGGGACACCGGTGTCGGACTCACCGGCCGGGAGCTTGGCCAAGGGGGCGAGTGTCCCGGTCCGCAGGGACGCCAAAGCGTCGTCCCACGTGTAGTCGAACCCGACGGTGCGCGTTTCGACCGCCATCGTCGTCGCGAGCGAGGAGCCGCCCTGGTTGGCCGGGGTCACCGACAGGTATCCGGCGCCCATCACGATCGCGTGCGAGCCCCCGAAGCTGTCAAGGAGGATGTCGCGGTCAACCCAGCAGCCCGAGCGCGCCGTTCTCGTGCAGTGCGCCAGGCCGCTTCCGGGTCCGTCGTCGTACATCCACTGGTAGTCCGCGTCGAGGCCGTTGTCGACGTCGCCGATCCACTCCTGGTCGACGCGCCGGTAGCCGTGACCCGGATTGGGCGGGAGCTCGGCGCGGACCGCTGCTGACCGGGCGCCCGCGTCCAGGTCGGTCGTCAAGCCCGCGAACGGCGCGAGGCCCCGACTGACCCTCTCGGCGTCGATGGCGACGAACAGCTGCTCGGGGATGCTCAGCTGCCCGAAGTCGGCGGGGAGCTGCATCGGAGCCAGGTCCTCTCGGGCCCGGGCCGCGTCGATCGCCGCCAGGGTGAGGCCGAGGCAGACCGGAGAGCTGTCCGTCCCGGCCGGCGCGCAGACGTCGAGATAGTTCGGGACGGCGGGGACCGAGTTCAGGGGGTTGCTGGCGCCGGCTGCGGCCCCGACGGGTCGCACGAGCATGGCCGCGACGATGACGACGAGGAGTGCGCCGGCGAGGCGCGAGTTCGACGGCCAGCCCACGTCGCGAACGTAGCGGCCGGCCGACGCAGCGCCCTCCGCGTGCGAGACGCGGGGCGCGGCCTACCGTTGGTCGGTGCGCACCGGCCTGTTCGTGGCGGCCCTGGTCCTCGTAGCCTGCGGGCTCGGGGTCGCGGCGTGGTCGTTCGCGTCGACCCCGAAGAAGCCGCCGCCCCGTTCGGTCGCGGCGAGCCACGAGCGGTCGACCACGACGACCACGACAACGACGACGACCGTCGCGGTTCCCTCAGCGCCGCAGCCCACCGCCGATGCCGCAGCAGACGCCCTGGTGAACGACTGGGCCAATGGCAACCGGACCGCCGCACTGACCGTCGCCACCGCGTCCGCGGTGTCGACGCTGTTCGCGATCGCCTATCCGAGCGGCGATGCGACCGACCGCGGCTGCGCGACGGCGTTCCCGCCGGCGACGTGCACCATCGGCCCGCCCGGGGGCGCCAATCCGAACCTCCCGATCTACTCGTTCACGATGGCGAGCGTCTCGGGCGGCTGGTATGTGAGCGCCGTCCAGATCGAGGGCGGCTAGGCCGGCTCACCGGTGGGGCCGATGCCTCCGGTGTTCAGAGGCAGGCCGCGAGCTCGTCGATGCTCACGAGGGGCAGCTCCCATCGCAGGGCGAAACGTTCGACCGACGAGCCGACCAGCATCGCCCCGTCCGGGCCCATGACCTCGCAGATCACCCCGACCGTCGGCAGACCCGCCGCCTCGCACAGCGCCAGCGATGCCTCGGTGTGGCCGCGGCGCACGCTCATCCCCCCCGGCCGGCCGGCGAGCGGGAACACGTGACCGGGCCGCAGGAAGTCCTCGGCACGCGCCTGCGGGTGGGCGAGCCGCCGGATGGTGGCCGACCGATCTTGTGCCGAGACGCCGGTCCCCGTGCCCGTCGCCAGGTCGACCGACACATGGGCCGCCGTGCCGTGCCGGTCACCGTCGCCGGGCATCGGCGGGATCTCGAGGCGGTCGAGCCGGGCGCGGTCGCAAGGGACCGTCGTGTGCCCACACGCCACCGTGAGCAGGAAGGTCATCGACTCGGGTCGAAGCGCGCGCCCGCGTAGACCACGTCGGCCTCCGCCTCGCGAGCGGGGTCGTAGATGAGCACGGCCCCGCCGGCCGCCAGCTGCGCCGCGCACTTCTCGACGCCCGAACGTCCGCGGAGCTCACCCGCCCAGGGGAGCGAGGCCAGCGTCCGCTTCGCCACCAGCTGCGCCGTCGCATGGAGCTCGACCGCCGTCTTGACGAAGAGGTCCGATTCGAGATTGACACGGTCGCCAACGGCGAGGTCCCCGAGCGTCGTCTCCCGGCAGGTAATCGGGATCAGCGCCACGGAGAACCGGTCGGGGAGCACCTCGGCGACGGTGAGGCTCACGCCGTCGACCGCGACCGACACCTTGGCCACGAGGCCCTCGAGGAACCGTTTGGGGGGACGGATCCACACACGCCGTCCCCCGGCGTGGTCGTCGTCGACGAGTGTGATCTTGCCGACAGCGTCCACGTGGCCCTGCACGAGGTGGCCGTCGATCGGGTCACCGACGCGCAATGGCCGTTCGAGATTGACACGGTCGCCGGACTGGTGCTCGGCGAGCGTGCTGCGGGTCGCTGTCTCGGTCGAGACATTGGCCGAGAACCAGTCATCGCCGACGTCGGTCGCCGACAGACAGACCCCATTAACGCACACCGACCCGCCGACCTCGAGGGTCGACGATGTCTTCGGGGCCTCGATGTGCAGGCCGTCGTCCAGGCGACTGACGGTCCCGATCTCGGTGATCCTTCCGTTGAACATGTGACAGTCCTTCCGCGAACACCAACGGAGACTTTGGATCTCGTTGGTCGGACTCTCACCGTTGGCTCCGGGATCGCACCGGATTGTTCCGCCGAGCGCAGAACCTGCGGGCTCTCACCGCACAGCACGGACTCGCACCGTCGCACCCGATGTTAGGACGGCGCCGGGGCCCGGACGACGGTTGGCGGCACCCGGCAGGCCCATGAGGCCGGCTCGCCGGCGATCCTTGGCGGGTTTGCCCTGGTCGGGAGCTCGGGCGCACCGATGAGTCCGGCGCTTGGGTTCCGTCTCCACCTCGATGACCCAACTCCTGGTGAGCGACGCCTCGGTAGCATCGGGTGGCGTGGTTGTGCGCGAGGCGACCGAGGCCGACATCGAGGTCTACCGGCGTGAGCTGACTGGCTACTGCTACCGCATGCTCGGCTCGGGGTTCGAGGCCGAGGACGCCGTCCAAGAGACGATGGTGCGCGCGTGGCGCAACGCCGAAGGTTTCGAGGGTCGCTCGAGCGTGCGCTCGTGGCTGTACCGGATCGCCACCAACGTGTGCATCGACATGCACCGCCAGGTCCAGCGACGGGCGAGGCCCATGGACATGGGTCCGGCCTCACCCCCCGACGAGTCACTGCTCGGGCCCACCCTGTCCGAGGCGATGTGGGTGACGCCGATCGCCGATGCCCGCGTGGCCCCCGAGGGCCAGGACCCCGCGGAGGTGGCGCAGTACCGCGAGTCGATCCGCCTCGCCTTCGTTACCGCCCTCCAGCACCTGCCGCCCCGGCAGCGGGCCGTGCTCATCTTGTGCGAGGTGCTGCGCTGGCAGGCCACCGAGGTCGCCGAGCTCCTCGACACCAGCGCCGCCGCGGTCAACAGTGCGTTGCAACGCGCCCGGGCGACCCTCGGCGGGCTCGAGACCGATCTGCCGTCCGGAAGTCTCGACCCGCCCGACTCGGAGCTCTTGGAGCGCTACGTCCGCGCCTTTGAGTCCTACGACATCGAGAGCTTGGTCGAGCTCCTGCGCGAGGACGCCGTGCAGTCGATGCCCCCGTTCGCGCTGTGGCTGCGGGGCGCGGTCAACATCGGCCGGTGGATGGTCGAGCCGGGACCGAGCCACTGTCGCGACTCGCGTCTCGTGCCCACGTCCGCCAACGGCAGCCCCGCCTTTGCTCAGTACCGCCCCGATCCGGTGGGTGGCTACAGCCCGTGGGCAATCCAGGTCCTCGAGATCACCGACGGCAAGATCGCCCAGATGAGCTTCTTCCTGGCGCTGATGGAGCCCGAGCACCTCTTCGCGGCGTTCGGCCTACCACTCCACCTCGACTCCTAGCCCGGCGAGCTCCAGCAATTCGGCCATCTCGGGCGAGACCTCGCCCACCACGACCCGCCCGCCGAGCCTCGCAGCGGCCAGCGCGAGACGGGCCACGTCGTCGACGGCCCCGATGCCCGGGACGCCCGCACCGCAGAGCCGGCGGGTCGCAAGCACCGCCCCGCCCGGGCCGATCAACGCCATCCGGCACCAGAGCTGGAAGTCGGCCATCGGGTTGGTGGACGTTCCATACCGACCGTTCTCATCGGTGGCGGACACACCCCCGCCATACGATCGGCCCCGTCTACCCGATGACTTTGGGGGCTGGCTTCCGTCCAGGCCCTCAGAGGACCGAGCACACCCAAAGGAGCAGCCATGACCACTCGTGCGAGCACCCCGATCGGCGCACCCTGTTGGACCGACCTGTGGACCTCCGATGTCGAGGGCGGCGCCAAGTTCTACTCCGAGCTCTTGGATTGGGAGGCCCAGGAGCCCAACCCCGAGTTCGGCGGCTACTTCATGTTCACCCGTGCCGGTGTCCCCATCGCCGGCGGTATGGGCGGCATGGGCGACACAGCGCCCGACAACACGTGGCGCGTCTACCTCGCGGTGACTGACGCCGAGGCGAGCGTCGAGGCGGCCCGGTCGGCCGGCGCTGAGGTCGTCGTACCCGCCGTGGCGGTCGCCGACCTCGGAGTGCAGGCCGCGTTCACCGACCCGACCGGCGCCGCCATCGGGATCTGGCAGCCCGGGACCTTCCCGGGCATCACGGTGCTGGGTGAGCATGGGGCTCCGAGCTGGTTCGAGCTGCTGACCCGCGACCACGCGGCCGCAGTCGCCTTCTACCAAACGGCGTTCGGCTGGGAGACCTCGACCCTCTCGGACACCGACGAGTTCCGCTATACGGTGCTCCACCCAAGCGGGCAGGACGAGCTGGCCGGGATCATGGACGCGTCGTCGTTCCTCCCCGCAGGCACCAACTCGCATTGGCGGGTCTACTGGGAGGTCGACGATGTCGACGCGTCGCTGGCACGGGCCTCCGAGCTCGGCGGCTCCGTCGTGAGCGAGGCGAACGACACCCCCTACGGGCGGATGGCGACGGTTGCCGACCCGGCGGGCGCGGAGTTCAACCTGCGAACCGGGCCCCGTGGCGTCTGAACGGCTCGCGCCGCCTGGCTCGAACAATGCGACGAGGTCGACCGGCCATATCGGGGAGGACAAGGTCCCCGGGCTGGTCGCCCTCGTGGCGCGAGGCCCTATGACGCATTGTCCGATTGAGGCCGCACGGCTCCAGGGCGCGGAACGGAGGGCCCGGTCTGCGTTCGCGGGCTTGATGGGCTGCGGCCTTCCTCGGTCCGCTCGCGGAACTCTCGTTGTCGCTCGCGTATCTCAGCTGCCAGGTCTGGCGCTCCAACCGGGTACTCGGCGAGGTCCACGTCAGCGACCTCGGCCTCGAAGAGCGCCTCGTCCACCAGGATTGGCGCGGCGGTAACGAGCGCCAGGTTCAACGCGTCGCTCGGACGCGCGTCAACCGAGAGCATCCCGCCTGGTGCAACGATGTCCACGGCCGCGTAGTAGGTCGAGTCGGTCAGACGCGTCACGCGCACCTGGGCGACCCGTCCCCCCAGGGCATCGATGAGCCCCGACGCGAGCTGGTAGGTCATCGGCCTCGGCATCTCCACTGACTCGAGGCTGCAGGCGAGCGCGCTGGCCTCGAAATTGCCCGTGAAGATCGGAAGCCGCCGTGTCCCGCCCCGCTCCTCCAACACCACGACATGGGTGAAGCGATGCACTTCGGACCGGCGGACCTCGGCGACTCGGACCTCAATTCCTGTGGGAGCGGCTGCTGGTGTGGTCATGGGTACGGATTCCTTCCTTCTGACATGTGGTGCGAGTTCGGGTTCCAGGACGCCACGCGCCTGGTGCAGCCGCGCCTTGACGGCACCGGGACTGATGCCGAGCTCGCTCGCCGCCTCGGCGTGGCTCAAACCCTGGAAGTAGAAGGCGAACACCGCCTCCCGCTGTCCCGGAGCGAGTTGCTCGACCGCCCGGCGCACGAGGCGGGCGGACTCGGCCGCTTCGACGCGGCCCTCGGGACCGAGCCCCTCGTCGGCCGGCTCGTCGCCGAGCCCAGTAGTCGCTGGCCGTCGGCGCCAACGGCGGGCGATGTTAAGCCCGATGCCCACGTACCAGGCGCCGAAACGATCTGGGGACCGGAGCCGCTCCAGGTTCGTCGAGCGCGGCGAGCGTGGCCTCGGACGTGGCGTCGGTGGCGCCGATCGGATCGGCCAGCACGCGCCGGGTCAAAGCCAAGACGGTCGGACGGTGGCGCGTCACGAGCAGGGCGAACGCGTCCTTGTCCCCGGAGCGGGCGCGCCGGACCAGCTCGGCGTCGTCGTGCTCGCCAATGGCCACAACTCATAGTGCCGTCAGGCAGCCGTGGGTTAGCCGGATTCGCAGGATCGGGGGGCCCTTCCGTCCTTCGGTAAGGTCGGTCCGTTGGGTCCGGGGCTTCGACGACTGTGCCCGAGCGAGGGAAGGTGGCACGCCGATGTGGGGAAGTCGACGTCAGCTAGTTGCCGTCGCGCTCTTTTGCTGCCTGGCCGTCGGCGCGTGGCCGGTATCGGCCTCGGGGGCCACGACGTACGGGCCGAGCTGGGGGCGGTTCACGGTCCAGTTTCCGTCGACGCCCACCAAGTCGGGAAACCTTGCCAAGCAGCTCACGACGGTGAAGGGAGCGGTCACCGGCTACGGCTTCGCCGTCACCAAGGACAAGGACCTCTTCGACGCGTCCTCGACTGGCCCGACCGTCCCCACCTACGAGGTGGTGACCGTGCAGTTCAGTTCGGCGAGCGCGGCTTCTTCCGCGATCGCCACGGTGCGCAAGGATCTCTCGAGCTCGAAGAACGTGGCCGTCGGAGGAGCCAAGGGGTTCAAGGCGTTCGGGTCGGTGCCGGCCGCCGCCGCGTCCGAGGGCCACGCCGCCACCAAGGCCTACACGTTGGGAGTCGAGTTCCTGACCAGGGGGACGACGGGGTACCAGGTGGTGGTGGCGGTCCGCACCTCGACGGCCGCCAAGGCCTTCGTTTCGACGTTTCGACCGGTCTCGTGAGGGAGACTCGGGGCTGATGGCGTTCAGCCTCGAGGACCTCGAGTGGGCGACCGGCATCGTCGCCCGGTGGGTGCCACCCACCCCCCAGTACGCCTGGCCTCTGCTGGCGTCGCGGGTGGGCACCGAGGTCTGGGTGAAGCATGAGAATCACACGCCCGTCGGCTCGTTCAAGGTGCGCGGCGGGCTCGTCTACGCGGCACGCCTGCGTGAGAAGCGCCCGGAGGTCAAAGGCATCGTGTCGGCGACCCGCGGGAACCACGGGCAGAGCCTCGCGTTCGCCGGGACGTCGTTCGGCGTCGGCGTCACGATCGTCGTGCCGGGCGGCAACAGCCCGGACAAGAACGAACTCATGCGGGCGTTCGGTGCAGACCTCATCGTGCACGGGCACGACTACCAGGCGGCGCGTGAGCACGCGGCGCAACTTGGCGCCGAGTGCGGGCTCGAGATCGTGCCGTCCTTCCATCCAGACCTCGTGCTTGGCGTCGCAACCTACGCACGCGAGCTGTTCGAGGCGGCGGGGGAGCTCGACACGGTCTACGTGCCCGTCGGCATGGGGTCGGGGATCTGCGCGGTGATCCGGGTACGGGACCTGCTCGGCCTGCGGACCGAGGTCGTGGGTGTGGTGGCCGCCGAGGCCCCAGCGACGGCGCTGTCGTTCGCGGCCGGTCATGTCGTGACCACCGAGACCGCGGCGACGTTCGCCGACGGTGTCGCGTGCCGGGTGCCCGAGCCGGAGGCCATAGAGATCATCTGCGCCGGCGCAGCACGCGTCATCACGGTGTCCGAGGACGACATCGCCGAGGCCATGCGGGTGCTCTACGCGACCACGCACAACGTGGCTGAGCCGGCCGGCGCCGTCGGGCTGGCTGGCCTCCTGTCCGAGCGCGAAGAGGTGGGCGCACGACGGGTCGCGGTGATCCAGACGGGCGGCAACGCGGACGCCGAGCTGCTCGTGGACGTGCTCGCCGGGCGTACGCCGGACCCGGAGCGGGCCACCCGGTAGCGGGTGTCCGCTCACTCCTCTCGCCCAGGGAAGCGGCCTGGTGGTCGGCTCTGACCAGGACCTTTCGACACCTGGCACCGAACCATCGGGCCCTCTACAGAAATGGGATAGTTGCCGTTCTTGCCCGTCAACCGCTTGGGCAAACGGCTCCGGGGTATGGGAGTCAGAGGGCCGAAGTCGGAGTGGGTGGTGATGAGTTCTCGTTCTCGGGGAGATGGTCGCCCGGATGGCGGGCGCGCGCGGCGTTCCTTTGCGCGCCGCGACGCAAGGAAGCCGCCCGGTGACGGTTCTGCAGTGGTCCCATACCGGCCACCGGGGCCCGGTATGGGACCTTCGATGAGCGCGACGCCGCGAGTTTCAGGCGCGCGCCGCCGAGGTCCGCGCCGCCCGAGCCTTTGCGGTGGGCGCGTCGGAGCACTGGGGCGTGAGCACAACGATCGTCGAGATGGTGGTCGGCGAGCTCGCCGCGAACGCGTACGTGCATGCGCGGAGCCCCTTCACGGTGTCGCTCACCCGCCTCGATGGTCGCGTGTCGATCGAAGTATCGGACGCGAGCACAAAGGAACCCGTATTGCTCACCGACGATATCGAGAGCACGCACGGCCGGGGTCTGCTGATCGTCGACGCGGTGGTCCGGGCCTGGGGTTCGCGGCCGACCGAGCGGGGCAAGATCGTGTGGGCCGAGCTCGGCCCGGTGCCGGGCGTCTAAGGCGCCGTCGCCACCAGGTCGGCGAGGAGTCGTCGTAGCTCAAGGGTGCTCCGGTCCGCCCGCGTGTGGATCTCCATCGTGTGGTCGAGAGGAAGGGCCAGCTCGTCGAACGCCTCCTGGACCCGCAGGTCCTCTAGGAGCACCTCGACCTCGAACTTGACCGCCGCTTCCATGGCGTCGGGATCGCCGCCCAGGTCGTTGCGCCAGAGCGTCGTGTAGATACGGCAGCTGTCGTCGGTCTCGGGCTGGAGGAAGAAGCCGATGACGTTCGTCCCGCCGGCCTCGACGAAGTCGATGCGGAGCTGGAGGTGGAACGGAGCGTCGAGGCGGTAGGTGAGCCGTCGCGACTGGACCAGCGGCCGGATGCCTTGCGCCACCCCGGGGTCCTCGCGGTTCGCAAAGGAGTGCTCGCGCCGCGCCACGAAGGACCACCCGTCTCGGGTCACCTCGTAGCGCTCGATCTCGGCCGCTTCGTCGGCGCCGAAGGTGCCCCGATGCACGAATGGGAAGTGGGCCATGTCCAAGAAGTTGTCGGCGAGCAGCCCGACCGACGCCCGGGCCCGGATCGCCGGGAGCTCACCCACCTCGAACCCAGGATCCTCGCTCGCTTCGATGCGACCGAGCGGCGCGATCGGGTCCTCGGGCGCCACGAAGACCATTCCGCTCCTCTCGACGACACCCGCCGCCGGCACCAATCTGGCCTGGTTCGGCATGGTCGCGCCCTCGCCGAGGGCCGGGATCTCGACACAGCGGCCGTCGCCCCCGAACCTCCACCCGTGGTAGGCGCACCGGAGGGTGGTGCCGTCACAGGTGCCGAGCGACAGCGGGGCACGGCGGTGGGGGCACCGGTCGAGGAAGCAGGCGACCCGGCCGTCGCTCCGGAACAGGACGAGCGGGACGCCGAGCAGCACCGCTCGGGTCGGCTCGTCGCGGACCTCCGAGCTTCGGGCGACGGGGTGCCAGCAGCGACGGAGCGCCGGATGCGTGTTGGTGAGGAGGAGGTCGCTCGGTGTCATCGCCTCGCGGGGTCGGGCATCATTGTGCCCATCGTCCGCTCGAGCGCGCATCTTGTGCGGCGCCCGCGCCGACGTGCACGGCCAACCAGCTGGTCCCGGGCTGCGTCGACAGGACGCGATGGGGGACGCCCGGCCCGAGTCGGACCCAGTCACCCGCTCGAAGCACCTCGCGCTCGCCGTCGGCCTCCAGCTCCGCGCCACCTTCCAGGACCACGACCCACTCCTCGTGGTCGAGGAGGTCCTCCACGGGTCCCAGGAGCGACCCGCTCAGGATCTGCTCGACGCGCCACACACTCCCAGCCGAGTGGATCACCGTTTCCTCGCCCACCGCCGGCGCGCTCGACGCGGGGCGCAGTGTGCCGCGCTCGATGCTCACCTGCGCTGACTGAGCTCGAAGAGGTGCCCGTCGGGATCCCCCGAGAGCGCGGGGATCTTGGGTTCGTGCTCAAAAGTCTTCGGGGGGTCCATCGGGGCTCACCGTACTGGGGGCAGCACGTCCGGGCGGTCGGTACAGTGCCGCGATGCGCGTCGGCGACATCACCATCGACCCGGTGATCGACGGGACTTTCCAGGTCCCGGCGACCACCGCCTATCGGTCCATGGGAGCAGCGGAGGGGGCCAAGGGGACCTCGGAGGACGACTGGGCGCCGCACCGGGACCTGCTCGTTGACGGGATGGTCGAGATGGCCTTGGGCGGTTTTCTCGTCCGGACTGGCGACCGGATCGTCCTGGTGGACACCGGTGTCGGCGAGCCCCGGTCGGGGCTGCTCCAGGGCGGTCAGTTCCTGGTCGAGCTGGCCAAGCTCGGCGTCGAGCCCGCGGACGTCACCGATGTCCTGCTTACGCACCTGCACTTCGACCACGTCGGGTGGGCGACCCGCCACGGCGAGATCGTGTTCCCGAACGCGACCTACCGTTGCGACGAGCGCGACTGGGCGCACTTTGTCGGCCCCGACCCGGGCGCGACGAAGAAGCTGCGCCCGCTCGAGGACCGACTCGAGCCCTGGGCGGGCAGCGGATCCCTTTTCGCGGGCCTCGACACCATGTCGGCTCCGGGGCACACGCCCGGCAGCACGATCCTCGTGGTCTCGTCAGGGACCGAGCGGGCGATGATGCTCGGCGACGCGGTCCACTGCCCGGTGGAGCTGCTCGATGACGAGTGGTCCGGGATGAGCGACGTCGACCCCCAGCTCGCCAAACGCACGCGGATCGCCCTGGCGCGGGAGCTGGAGGGGACCGACACGCCTGTCGCCGCCGCACACTTCCCGGGCATGCGGTTCGGCCGGGTGATGTTCGGGAGCGGCACGCGCTCGTGGGTGCTCGGCTGAGCGCGGTTCAGCGCAGGCCGAAGACCCCGCCCTCCACGATCGCCCGGGACCACGGGCGCACGAGCGCCCGGAGCCGCTCGGCCTCCTCGGCCGACAGAGCCGTCCAAGCGTCCGCCGCCGCGTCGTCGGTGAGCGCCTCGACCCGCTCGCGCAGTGCGCTGCCCGCCTCGGTCAGTCCGTCGCCCTCGTAGAGGCCGCGCGCGGCGAGGCGCCCCTTGGCCGCTTCCCACTCGTCCTGCGGCCACGCCCGCGACCGCTGCAGCACCCCACCCGAGATCTCGCCGTCATTGGACGCGCCGTGGGTGACGAGCGCCTCGCACGCGTCGAGGTCGCAAGAGACGAGCGCCGCGATGTGGCCATCGCCCCGGTACTCGCGCAAGATCGATATCGCGTGCCACAGCACGAGGTGGGGCTCGTTGGGCCATGGCAACGACACATGCGCGGCGCACAACGGACGACCGACGATCGACGCGCGACGCGCCGCTCGTTCGGCGAGCACTGCGGCCTCGGCCACCTCGTCGCCACCGACCTCGTTACCCAGGATCTCGCGGAGCGCGGCATCAGCCGCGCGCAGCCGGGCTGCCAGGAACGCATCGGGCGTGGCCTTCTCCCACACCGCCGGGATGGCGTGGCGAACGAGCGAGGGGTGGAAGTTGAAGAAAGTCGAGATCACCAGTTCGGCAGTCGCCGCACCGAGCGGCGCCCCCCGAGAGGCGAAGTATCCGTCGCGCCCGATGACGCCGAGCTTGGCGTACTCGGCCTCCGCGTGCGGTGTGAAGTAGATGATCCCGTGGTACGGCTCGAGTGTGCGCCACGTTTTTCGTGCGATCTCGGGGGAGTGGAGCCCGGGCTGGTCTGAGGTCACGGTCATCATCCGCCTCGCTGTCGTGGCCGGATAGGTCGGCCGTGGACGGGTGCGAATCTACGCCCGTTCAGCCGTTGTCCACCGAGAGCCCTGGACCGTGGCGGGCGCCGGGAAGTTCTCGCTTTGCGCCGCCGTCCTTGAGGGTCCGTCGCCTCGCCGCGGGGTTCGTGCGGCTGATCTCTGTGATCAGGCGCCGGGGAGCCACGGCGCGGTAGGCATCCCGACATAGGGTCGCTAGTTCGTCATCGGTGATCGGGATGTCGAGCCGTACGCCCAACCAGCCGCGACCGCCGACGTAGGGCGGTCGGAAGAACCGATCGGGCATCATTGCGACCAGTCCTTCTTGCACGCCCGGTCCTGCGGCGCACCACATGTGCGGGAACTGATGGTCGTGGTGACCGTGCGTCCAGAGCGCCACGAACTGCTTTTTCACAAAGTAGGCGGGCGCCCCGTGGCTCATTCGCTCGGTCGCTTCGGGGAACGACAGGCAGATCGCACGGATCCGCCGCTCGATCCGGGGACCGGCCATCTGGATCACCTACTCCTTGGCGAGTTCGGCTCGCGCCTGGGCCGCTATCTCAGCGGCGTCGGCACGGCCGCGGATGCGGAAGGTGATCCGGTCGATCGAGCCGGAGAAGGGGAACGGCCCGTCATAGTCGTCGACGACCGGGGAGAGCGCGTCGCGTCCGACATCGAGCCCGGTCGACCCCAGCATGCGCACGATCTTGGGGATCTCGATGGAGGTGAGGTCCCTGCCGTCCGCGCCGAGCGTCAGGCGGCCCGTGTTCCCGCTGCGCTCGAAGCGGGCGACGAGTTCATGGCGTCCGGCCTGGAGTTCGAGCGGTGCGGAGGCACGGAAGTGTGTCCCGAGGGCGTTGTAGTCGAAGTGCACGGCGCCGTTCTTCAAGAAGAAGGTGTGCCCGACGTTGTGGCCGCCTCGCGCATAGAGGACGCCCTCGGAGTCGTCATCAACCTCCACGTCGGCAATGACCTCCCAGTTGCGGCCACCGAGCGGGGGCGCGGCATCGGCTGGTATGTGCGCGATCGGCGGGAAGTACACGTACTCACTGCGCGCGTGCACGGTCCCCGGGAGGGGCGGGGCGCCGAACAGCTCGATCGAGCGGTCGTCGAGGGGGAGAACCCCATACTGGCCGGCCTCGCCCCACCAGGAGTCGATCAATGCACGAAGCTTCTCAGGCTGTGCGGCAGAGAGGTCGTGGCACTCCGAGAAGTCCTCGTCGAGGTGGAACAGGCCCCACTCGGCATCATCGAAGGGCGCACCGGGCTCGTGATAGGTGGTCACCTTCCAGCCCTCGGACCACAGGCCCCGGTGTCCCATCTGCTCGAAGTACTGGATTGCCCGCGGTGCGGGGGCATCGGCGTCGGCGAACGTCGAGGCGATCGAGGCCCCGTGCAACGGGATCTGTGCGACCCCGTTGAAATTGTCCGGCATCGGGGCGCCAGTGATCTCGAGGATGGTGGGCGTGATATCGACCACGTGGCAGAACTGGCGCCGGAACCCACCGCGCTCGACAATCCCCTCCGGCCAGTGCACGATGAGGGGGTCGCGGACCCCGCCGCCATAGGTGTTCTGCTTGTACCAGCGCAGCGGCGTGTTGCCGACCTGCGCCCAGCCCCACGGGTAATTGCTGTGCGAGTGGGGCCCGCCGATCTCGTCGAGCCGGTGGGCCACGATCTCGTCGATGTCCTCCCAGGCGGCGTTGAAGAAACTGAACTCGTCCATGACTCCGTACGGGCCGCCCTCGCGCGAGGCGCCGTTGTCGGACAAGAGGAAGAGCAGCGTGTTGTGGAGTAGCCCTCGGCGCTCGAGGAACGAGGTCAGTCGGCCGATCTGGGTGTCGGTGTGCTCGAGCATCGCGGCAAAGGCCTCCTCAAGCCGGGCCGAGAACACCTTCTGGTTGTCCGTCAATTCGTCCCACGCCGGGACGCCGGGATTGCGTGGGGCGAGCGTCGTCCCGGCGGGAATGACGTCCATCTCGAGCTGGCGCGCGTACCAGCGCGCCCGCGTCGCGTCATACCCCTCGTCGAAACGGCCCCGCCAGCGCATGCGGTACTCAAGGGGGGACTGGTGCGGAGCGTGCGTCGCCCCGAACGCCAGATACAAGAAAAAGGGTCGATCGGGCCGCACCGACTGGAGGTCGCCGATCCACCCGGTAGCGTGATCCACGATGTCTTCTGAGACGTGGTAGCCGTCCTCGGGCCCCGCTGGCGGGTCGATGTGGCCGTTGTCGGAGGTCAGCTCGGGATAGAACTGGTCGGTTTCGCCCTGGAGGAATCCGTAGAAACGATCGAACCCCTTCTGGAGCGGCCAGTTGGTGTGCGGTCCGCCGGCGCTGCACTCCTCCATGGGCGCGAGGTGCCACTTCCCTGCGGCGTAGGTCGCGTATCCGTGGGCGCGGAGGAGCTCCGCCACCGTCGCGGCGCGCTGGGTGATCCCGCCGCGCATGTGGGGGAACCCGGTGTTCCAGTTGGAGACGCCACGCATCCCGACCGCATGCGAGTTGCGTCCGGTGAGCAGCGCGGCCCGTGACGGCGAGCACAGCGCGGTGGTGTGAAAGCTGGTGTAGCGAAGGCCTCTTTCTGCGAGCCGGTCGATTGCGGGAGTGGAGAGCTCGGACCCGTAGCAGCCGAAATGGGCAAATCCGGTGTCGTCGAGGACGATCATGACCACGTTGGGCCCACCGAGGCCCGCTGGCGGATCCGGCCACCACGGGGTCGAGTCCCGGTAGGTCCGGCCGATGTGTCCTTTGAACTCGGGCTCGTTGGGTGTCGCGGCCACGCCACACCTCCTGGAAGGGCAACGGCGGTTGACAGAGCCGGATCGGCCCGCCACTGACCATAATCTTCGGAGTGGGTGCGGCCATGGGCCGTCCGACGATCGGCCCCGGAGGAACCCCATGAACGTTTTGCGCACGCCCGACGAGCGCTTCGAGTCGTTACCCGACTACTCGTTCACCCCGCACTATGCCGACCTCGCTGACGGGATCCGGGTGCATTACGTCGACGAGGGCCCGGCCGCCGGGCCAACCGTGCTGCTCATGCACGGTGAGCCGTCGTGGTCCTACCTGTACCGCAAGATGATCCCGATCCTCGTGGAGGCGGGATGCCGCTGCGTCGCCCCGGATCTCGTCGGGTTCGGTCGATCGGACAAGCCTGCGGAGATGGAGGACTACAGCTACCAGCGCCATGTCGACTGGATGACCGAGGCGCTCTTCGGCCGCATCGGGTTGCGCGACATCACGTTCTTCGGCCAGGACTGGGGCGGGCTCGTCGGGCTCCGTCTGCTCGCCGCGGAGCCGGATCGCTTCGCCCGCGCCGTGGTGGCGAACACGGGCCTGCCGACGGGCGACGCAACGCCGACCGAGGCGTTCTTGGCTTGGCAGACGTTCGCCCGAGAGTCGGAGAACTTCCCGATCGGGGGGATCGTCTCGGGGGGTTGCGCCAACCGGCTCAGCCCCGACGTCGTCGCCGCATACGACGCGCCGTTCCCCGACGACTCGTACAAGGCTGGTGCTCGGGCGTTCCCCGCCCTCGTGCCTACCTCACCCGACGACCCGGCCCACGAAGCGAACACCGCTGCTTGGGAGGTCCTCGCCGCCTTCGACCGGCCGTTCCTGTGCGCGTTTAGCGACGGGGACGCCATCACCAAGGGAGGGGAGCGCGCCTTCATCGGGCGGGTCGCCGGCGCCAAGGGTCAGCCGCACACGACCATCGAGGGCGGCGGTCACTTCCTCCAGGAGGACAAGGGAGAGGAGGTGGCCCGGGTGATCGTCGACTTCATGGCGGCGTCATGAGCGAGCCCACCGCAGTCGACTTCCATTTCGATCTGATGTGCCCGTACGCGTTCCAGACCTCCATCTGGATGCGCGACGTGCGCGACCAGCTCGGCCTCGAGGTCCACTGGAAATTCTTCAGCCTCGAGGAGATCAACCACGTCGAGGGGAAGAAGCACCCCTGGGAGCGAGAGTGGTCCTATGGCTGGTCGATGATGCGGGTCGGGGCGAGGCTGCGGCGCATCGACCCCGAGCTCCTCGACCGCTGGTACTGGCGAGCCGGGACCGCGCTGCACGTCGACGGGCGCAAGCCCCACCGGCGCGAGGTGGCCGAGGAGATTGTTGGCGGCATGGGTCTCGACCCCGCGCTCGTCGGCGAGGCGATCGACGATCCGACGACGGGCGACGAGGTCAAGGCGGAGCATGACCGCGTCGTCGAGCTAGGGGGTTGGGGTGTCCCGACCCTCGTCTTCGAGAACGAGCACGCGTTCTTCGGGCCGGTGTTGATCGCGCCTCCGAGGGGTGACGAGGCGCTCGCGTTGTGGCACCTCATCACCGGGTGGATCGCCTTCCCGCATCTCTACGAGCTGCAGCGCCCCAAGCGGCCTTCGGATCTCAGGGCGATCGCGGACACCTTCCGCCCCTACATCGAGGCCCGGGACTGGGTGACCGTCCAGAACGAGACGCCCTGAGCTGGCGGTCAGTCTGCGGTGGACGGATCGATGATGGCGCTCACCCTCGTGACCTTGTCGGCCGGGAAGCCGCCGCATCGGGCGTGCTCGTAGACGATGTCCTCGTCCGGCGCGATGTAGACGCAGTAGAGCTTGTCGTCGGTCACATAACTCTGGAGCCAGTGGATCTCCGGTCCCAGGTCGCAGATGACCTTGTTGGACTTCTGGGTCATGGCCTTCAGCTCGTCGACCGAGAGGTTTCCGGCCCCCGGCACGTTGCGTTCGATGAGGTACTTCGGCATGGCGATGTCTTCTCCTGTGCGTTACACGGGGCAGCCCGTGGTAACATACCTATGGTCGGTACGTTGGATAAATACTGACGGTATCTATCATGCAGACCAGCGGTATGGAAGTCAAGTCGAAAAAAGCCGCGCAGGGCGAGGCGACCCGGTCAGCCCTCGTGGCGGCGGGCCGTGAGCTGTTCGGCGCCCAGGGCTATGCCGCCACCTCCCTCGAGGAGATCGTGACCGAGGCCGGGGTGACCAAGGGCGCGCTCTACCACCACTTCTCGGACAAAGAAGCCCTGTTCAAGACCGTCCTCGAGCAGGTCGAGCAGGAGGTCTCCGACCAGGCGGTGGCCGAGTTCAACCAGCCCGACTCGTGGGCCGCCCTGGTGGTCGGGTGCCGGCTGTGGGTGGAGGCGCATCTCGACCCACAGGTCCGCCAGATCGTGCTCAACGACGCTCGGGGCGTCCTCGGGTGGGAGGCCGTCCGGGCGATCGAGACGCGGTTCAGCGCGGTGGCGATCCGAGGTGCGCTCCGCAAGGCGATGCACGCAGGGGTCATCGAGCGCAAACCGCTCCGGGCGCTCGCGCTGATGCTGACCGGTGCGCTCAGCGAGGCCTGCCTGTACGTCGCCGACGCCGAGGACCGCGACGCCGCGCGTGAGGAGGTTGCCGGGCTGGTCGTCGACCTCCTGAGCGGGATCCGGATCCCGGCGGAGGCTCAGTAGCGCACGAGCTCCACCGCGAGCTGGTCGAGGCCCATTCCGCCGAGGTCGAGGGCGAAGCGGTGAAAGTCCTTCAGGTCGAACCCGGCGCCCCATCGATCCGTGGCTGCCTGGCGGCACTGCAGCCACACCCGCTCGCCGACCTTGTAGGAGATGGCCTGGCCCGGGAGCCCGAGATACCGGTCGACCTCCGAGGCCATGAAGTCGGCCGGGAAGCACGACCGCTCGATAACGAACGGCAGCGCGAGCTCGGGGGTCCACCGCTCGCCGCCGTGATAGCGCTCGGTCTTCGGGATCTCGAGCTCGAGGTGCATCCCGATGTCGACGATGACGCGCACGGCGCGCATCGCCTGCGCCGAGAGCATTCCGAGCTCGTACGCGGGGTCGTCGAGGTAGCCGAGTTCGCCCATCAGCCGCTCGGCGTAGAGCGCCCAGCCCTCGCCGTGTCCGGAGGTGAACCCGACGAGGCGCTGGAACCGGGTGAGTGATTCGGAGAGATAACGCACCTGGCCGACTTGGAGGTGGTGGCCCGGGACCCCCTCGTGGTAGCAGATCGAGACTTCGCGCCACAGCGGGAAGCGGGTCTTGCCGAGCGTCGGATACCAGGTCCGGCCGGGCCGCGAGAAGTCCTCGCTTGGGCCGGTGTAGTACATCGCGGCCGCTCCGCCCGGCGGGGCGATCATCGCCTCGCACTTTCGGATCGGTTCGGCGATGTCGAAGTGCACGCCGTTCAGCTGGGTGATCGTCGTGTCGATCAGCTCCTGGTTCCAATGCTGGAACGCGTCGACTCCGTCAATGACCCGTGCCGGGTCTGATTCGAGGTGCTCGACGACCCCGGCGAGTGTTTCGCCGGGGACGATTTGTTCGCAGACCGCCCGCATCCGGTCCTCGATCCGGTACAGCTCATCCCATCCGAACGCGTAGGTGTCTTCGAGGTCGAGCTCGGACCCTGTGAAGTAGCGCGCCGCGAGCGCGTACCGCTCTCGGCCGGCCGCGTCGTGCGGGGTCGCTCTTCCGAGGTAGTCGCTCCTCAGCCATGCGCCGAGTTGCAAGTACGCAGACGCGGCGCGCCCAGAGGCGGCACGGAGGCGCTCCTCGCTCGGCCCCCCGGGGTAGCGGCTGACCAAGGCGGCGAAGTACGCGTGCCTCGCGTCGTCGAGGCCGCCCCAGGTCTCGCACTGCAGCGCGCAGGCGAGAACCTGGCGCTTGGCGCTCACCTGTCCCCGCGCGATGCCTTCTTGGAGCGTGGTCTGGAGGCCCTCCAACGCGGCCGGCACGGCGTCCATGCGGGTCGCCACGGTTTCCCAGTCGGACTCCTGTTCCAGGCGCATGAGGTCGAAGGTCCGCCGCACCTGGTCGATCGGGCTGAAGATCACCCGCAGCGGGCGCAGGTCGTCGCCCGAGTCGTGCATCTCGAGGCCGACGGTCAACCGCTCAGTCATCACGTCGGCTGCGACCCGGTCGCGCTCGGTCTCGCGGGGAGCCTCTCCGAGCTGGCTCAGCGCCCGGCGCTGCAGGCCGGCGCGCTGTTCGAGCCCGGCCGGGGAAAGATCAGGCAGCTGGTCGTCGTAGCCGGCGACTCCCCAGGCGGTCGCTGCCGCGGGGTCGGCCGCGGCCATGTCCTCGACGTAGGCGTCCGAGATCTCCTCGACGGTGGCCATGGGCGGCGTCCTCCTCGCTCGAGCGGGACCATTCTCTCGGTACGGGGCACTCGGCGCCCGCCGGCGGTCAGCCTTGAGGAATGGGGCGCCCGATGGTCGCGCTCGCGAGGTCCTTCGTCAGCTCGTCGAGGCGGGCGCGGAAACGCTCGACGTTGTCTTCCTTGATCGATTCGTACCCCCGGATGAGGTCCGGGAGCTCGGCGATCTGGACGACGAGGCCGACGGTGTCCTTGTCGAGGTGTTCCATGGCGGCATCGACGGCAGCGCGGTACTCGCCGGGCAGGCGCCGCTCGAGGCGGCGGATCGCGGTGCGGCCGAACGGATCGAACATGCTGCCGCGCAGCCGGCGCATCGCCACGAGCGCCCGAAAGGCTGGCCTGGCGGAGCGCCCGAGGCGGATCTTGCGCCGAAGGCCGAGCGTCCGAAGCACGGGCGGATGCAACAGGACTCGCACGCGGGCCTTGTCGCCGAACTGGTCGACCAGGCGGTCGTGCTCGGTCGCATCGAGATGGAGGCGGGCCACCTCGTACTCGTCCTTGTAGGCCATGAGCTTGAAGAGCCCAGCGGCGAAGGCGTCGGCGACGCGTCCATCGTCCACACCGCCGAGCAGGTGGTGCTCGCGCTCGGCCACCGCCTGGACGGCGGAGCGGTATTCCTGCGCGTAGCGCTCGTTCTGGTACGTCACGAGCTCCGCCGTCCTGGCCTCGACCAACTCCTCGAAGGTGTCGGGCGCGGCAGACATCGGTGCGGTGGGGGCGAGGGTTCGGTGGACCGCATCGGGGTCGGCTGCTGCAGCACGCCCCCAGCGGAACGCCCGCACGTTGTCGCCGGGCGCGACGCCGTTGAGGACGATCGCCGTCTCGATCGCCTCGGCCGGCACCGGCAGACACCCGTGCTGGTATGCGGCGCCAAGGAGCACCATGTTCGAGGCCAGGTGCAGGCGGTTGGCGATCCACTCGGCGTCGAGGAAGAGGCCCTCGTCCGGCCGGCACTGGCCGGCGATGCGGGCGACCAGCGACGTCGACCTGGGGAACCGGCTGAGCGGGTCCTGGGCGAGCGGAACGGTCGGGATCTGCGCCGTGTTCACGACGGGGACCGTGCGGTCGCGGTCGCAGACCGACAGGTTGGACGCGGAGGCCGCCCCGAAGAGGTCGAACCCGAGCAGCAGGTCGGCCGAGCGCGCGGAGGCCCGCACCGCGCCGCCGATGGGCTCCGAGGAGATCCTCACGTCGGAGACCACCGGGCCACCCTTTTGTGCCAGCCCGGTCTGCTCGACCCCCGCCGCGAAACGCCCGGCCAGGTGGGCCGCCATCTGCAAGATGCGCGAAACCGTGACGACCCCGGTGCCTCCGATCCCCGGCATGCGGACGAGCACCGTGTCGGGGACCCTGGTGACCGGCTCCCCAGGCTCGAACGGCGGGTCGGCGACGTCGGCCGGCTTCGGGGTGCCGAGGACCTCGACGAACGACGGGCAGTCGCCGCGCACGCACGAGTAGTCGAGGTTGCAGGACTGCTGGTCGACCGCGGTCTTGCGCCCGTACTGGGTGGCCACCGGGACCAGAGACATGCAGGTCGCCTTGGACACGCAGTCGCCACATCCCTCGCACACGCGCTCGTTGATCCAAATCCGCCGTTTGGGAGTCGGCAGCGCGCCACGGCGCCGCAGCCGCCGTTCTTCGGCGGCACACCAGTCGTCGTGCAGCAACACGCTGACACCGGCCGAGGCGCCGAGTTCGCGTTGGATATCGGCCAAGTCGTCGCGGTGGCGCACCGTTGCGATTGGGTTGAGCCGCACCTTGTGATAGGCCGCCGGGTCGGCGGTGGTGACCACCACCTTGCGGACTCCTTCGGCGGCCAGCAGGTCGACGACCGACTCGACGCTCCGGGAACCCGTCGGATCCTGTCCGCCGGTCATCGCGACCGCGTGATTGAACAGCAACTTGTACGTGAGATTCACATCCGCGGCGACCGCGGCGCGCAGTGCGAGGGAGCCGGAATGGAAAAAAGTCCCATCGCCCAGGTTCTGGAAGTAATGCTCGTCGTCGGTGAAGGGCGCGAGCCCAATCCACTGCGCGCCCTCGCCGCCCATCTGGGTCATTCCGACCTGGTGGCCACGCCCGTCGTCATGTAGCGCGACCATGATGTGGCAGCCGATGCCGAGCCCGACCAGCTGATCGTCGTCGGCGCGCGTCGAAATGTTGTGCGGACACCCCGAGCAGAAGAAGGGTGCACGGTCCGGGGGATCTTCGATCTCGTCCTCGGTTGCCACGCGCAGCGTGAGACGCTCACGTACCGTCATGCGTTGGAGCCAATGCCGGGACCGCTCCGGGAGAGCGATCCTCCGAGCGAGCACGCCCGCCACCATCTCCGCCGTCACGGCGCCCGACGGGGGCATGAGCGGGCGACCCACCTCGTCGGTGTGTCCGACGATCACCGGCTGGTGCGGCTGGCGGTAGAGGGCCTCTTTCAGCTGTGACTCGACGAAGGAGACCTTGTCTTCGACCACCAGCACCTCATCGACCCCCGCCACGAGCTCACGTAGTGGCAGCGGCTCATTCGGCCACGCCATGCCGATGCGGACCAGTCGGACTCCGAGCTCGTCGAGGTCGGGCTCGGTGAGGCCAAGGTCGCTGAGCGCCCGCAGCACGGTGGCAAATGGAAGTCCCGGAGCGACGATGGCGAAACGTGGTCGGCGCGGCTCGAAGTGGATCGCATTCAGGCCCGCGTGGTGGGCGTACTCGCCGACCCGTGGGAGTCGGAACGCGTGCAGGCGACGCTCCGCGTCGAGGGATTGGGGTCCGATCAGGACCGGCTCGTGGATCTCGCGCCCGGGATCGGGGGCGGGGATCAGCGAAGCCGGGTCCTGCAGGTCGACCGTGGCCGACCCATCGGCGATGTCGGCCACAATTTTCATGGCGACCCAGGTGCCGGCGTAGCGCGAGATCGCGACGGCGTGTAGCCCGAAGGTCAGCACCTCGGCCACCGACGAAGGCGTGAGGAGCGGGACGAGGAGACTCCTGGTCATCTGCTCGCACGATGAGGGGATCGTCGAGGACTTGCAGGTCGGGTCGTCGCCCACGATGGCGACCGCACCACCGAGCGGGGAGGTGCCCGAAAGGTTGCCGTGACGGATTGCGTCCGCCGCACGGTCGAGGCCAGGGTTCTTCCCGTACCAGAACCCCGCGACCCCGTCGTGACGCCGCCCTGGGAGCTGTCCGAGGAGCTGACTCCCGGCGACGGCTGTCGCTGCGAGCTCCTCGTTGACCCCGGGCCGGAAGACCACCGAGGCTTCGTGCAGGAGAGAGGCGTTGCGCTGGAGCTCGAGGTCCAGGCCACCGAGTGGCGAGCCCTCGTAGCCGCACACGAAGGCGGCCGTGTTCAGCCCGCGCGAGCGGTCGAGCCGCCGCTGATCCAGGGTCAGCCGGACGAGCGCTTCGATGCCCGAGATGAAGATCCGTCCCGAGGTCGCCGTGTACTTGTCCGAGAGCGAGACCTCACGAAGCGAGGCGTCTGGACCAGTGGTCGTGGTGCGCTGCGCCGTCTGCATCCGATCAGTCCGGCACCGAGACCGGGTGCCCGATGCGCTGGCTTGCGATCTCCTCGGCGGTGACGAGCGGAGTCCGGCCCGTGCGGCGCGCCTCCCGCAGCACTTCGCCGACCCGGGGGCCGATCGCGCCGACCCACTCGGAAGTCTTCGCCGCGTCCCACCCGGCCCGCGCCGCATAGATCGCGACCACGCCGCCCGAGTTGATCAGAAAGTCGGGCACGTAGTCGATGCCCCGGTCTCGGAGCAGCTCGGCGCCGCCCCGGTGGGCAAGGACGTCGTTGGCTGCACCGGCGATGACCTCGCAGGCGAAGCTGTCGACCGTCGCGCGGTCGACCAGCCGTCCGATGGCGCAGGGCGCAAACACGTCGCAGGGGTAGCCGATCACTTCGCTGGCCGCGACGACGACGCCATCGCTTGCTTTCGCGGCGCGTCGGGCCAGCTCCTCATCGACGTCGGCCACCGCAACGATCGCGCCGGCTTCTGCCAGCCGGGTGGCAAGGCCCGACCCGACGTGGCCCGCGCCCTGGATGAGTACGGTCTTTCCCGAAATCCCGGTGCCCCAACGCACCTCCGCTGCCGCGGCGATGCCGGCGAACACCCCGACCGAGGTCTGCTCGGAGGGTTCGATCACGCAGATGTCCGGTGCCTGGGTCGCGATGACCTGGAGGTCCTCCAGTGCTGTACCCATGTCCAACCCCGGGACGTAGCGGCCGCCGAGCCGCTTGACCACGCGACCGAATGCCTCGAGCACGGCGCGCCTCGTCGTCTCCTCCATGGTGGGCTGGGGCCGGAAGATGACGGATTTCGCACCCCCGCTCGGGATCCCGGCGACCGCGCTCTTGAGCGTCATCACCCGCGCAAGTCGACGGACCTCGGTGATCGCCGATGCCTCGTCGGGGTAGGGGCGCCAGCGGATGCCGCCGATGCCCGGCCCGAGGGTGGTGTCGTCGATCGCGATCGCGGCTCCGAGCCCGCTCGTGCGGTCGTGAACCACCACCAGCTCCTCGGTCTGGTCGAGGTCCAGCCCGGCGTCGCTGGTGGCGAGCGTCATGGTGCGCTCGCCTCCTTGGAGCGCCCACCGCAGCGTCCTTGCTCGGCGAGTCTCACAGGACAGTCCTACTCCCAGGTGCCACCGCTTGCAGGGTATTGGTCCCGGCCGACGCCCGGTGCGCCCAGGTGACCGGCCGGACAGCAGCTCCCGCCCCGGCGCACGCGAATGGCCGTATGCGAGAATGCCGGGCGATCGGAGGGCCGAGTCACGTGTCGGCGCCCTAGACCGCAGAGTGGCTTGACGCTGTGTGCCCTCGCACGACACTCGCCAAGGAGATCGGATCAGCCATGTACGCCCCAGAGGCCGCCCGGACCGATCCAGAGAAGCCGGCCTTCATCATGGCGACGGGCGGCGAGGTCGTCACCTTCGGTCAATACGAAGCCGCGGCCAACCGCATGGCCCACCTGCTACGCGACACCGGCATCACGCGTGGTGACCACATCGCGATTTTCTCGGACAACAACCCGCGGATGCTGATGACCGAGGGGGGCGGCGAGCGCACTGGCGCTTACTACACCTGCGTCAACTCGTACCTGTCGGTCGACGAGGTCGCCTACATCGTCAACGACTCGCGATCCCGTGTCGTCGTAGCCAGCGCGGCCAAGGCGGAAGTCGCACGGCAGCTGCCCCCGCTGTGCCCCAATGTGGACCGTTGGCTCATGATCGGCGGCGGGACCCACGCGCCGTTCGAGTCCTGGGAGGACGCGACGTCGGCCTACCCCTCTGTGCCGATAGACGACGAACAGCTCGGGATGCCGATGATGTATTCGTCGGGGACAACCGGGCGCCCCAAGGGTATCGTCCGCCCGCTGCCCGAGATCGCGCCCGCCGACACCCCGCTCAGCGGGGCGCTTCGGATGCTCTGGCGGTTTCGGGAAGGGATGGTGTACCTGAACCCCGCGCCCCTGTATCACTCGGCCCCGCAGGCCAGCGTGGGCAACGCGATTCGCATGGGCGCGACGTCGGTGATCATGGAGCACTTCGATCCGGCGCAATACCTCGAGTTGGTGGGCCGCCATCGGGTCACCCACTCCCAGGTGGTACCGACCATGTTCTCGAGGCTGCTCAAGCTCCCCAGAGAGGTTCGCGAGGCGGCCGACGTCTCCTCGCTCGAGGTGATCGTGCACGCGGCGGCTCCCTGCCCGATCCCGGTCAAGGAGCAGATGATCGAGTGGTTCGGTCCGATCATCCTCGAGTACTACGCAGCCACCGAGGGCAACGGGTCCACGTTCGTCGACTCCGAGCAGTGGCTGGCGCACAAGGGGACGGTGGGCCGGGCAATCGGCACCGAGGTCCTGATTCTCGACGAGGACGGCAACCAATGCCCGCCGGGGGTCTCGGGGACCGTCTGGTTCAAGGGCGGCACGAACTTCGAGTACTTCAACGACCCCGAGAAAACGGCCGAGTCACGGAACGCGGCGGGGGACACCAGCACCGTCGGTGACGTCGGCTACCTCGACGAGGAGGGTTACCTCTACCTCACGGACCGCAAGACGTACATGATCATCTCGGGTGGGGTGAACATCTACCCGCAGGAGACCGAGAACCTCCTGATTACCCACCCCAAGGTGATGGATGCGGCTGTGATCGGGGTGCCCGATGAGGACCTTGGCGAGGCCGTGAAAGGCGTCGTCCAGGCGATGCCGGGGCTGGAAACGGGTCCCGCGCTCGAGCGGGAGTTGATCGCCTTCTGCCGTGAGAACCTCGCCCACTTCAAGTGCCCGCGCACGATCGACTTCCAGGACGAGCTGCCTCGCCTGCCGACCGGGAAGCTCTACAAGCGGCTCCTGCGCGACAAGTACTGGCAGGACCACTCCACACACATCGTCTGACTCGACCGAGCCGTCGTCCGCCGGGCTCCAACCGGTCGACCGACTCGGGGGGCGCGGACCCCTGCACCGGTGATCAGTTCGACGGCGTCGGCGATTCGTCGGTCGCCGCAGGCAGGTCCTGGGTACTGCGAGTCGCGGGCACTGTGATGAGCAGCGAGCCCACCACGACGGCCGCTCCAAGTCCCTGGGTCCAGGTGAGATGCTCACCCAGCAGGACGACGCCCGCGACGAGTGCCACCACTGGGTTGACGTACGCGTAGGTGGCGACAGTCGTGACCCGGAGGTGGCTCAGCGCGTACCCGTATGCGCTGTAGGCGAGGATCGAGCCGGGGCCGATCAGGTACGCGAGCGCGATCCACGAGGTGGTGGGAATCGTCGAAAGGTCCACGTGGGAGAACTCTCCGGTGGACGCGCCGAGGATGACGAGGGCGACGCCCCCGACCAGCATCTCCATCGACGCGGCCAGCAGGATCTGGCGAGGCAGCGGGAGCTGGTGCCCGAGCACCGACCCGAACGCCCATGACGCCGCAGCCCCGAGCGTGAGCACCACGTACCCGAGATGCCCTGACGTCTGGCCCCCACCGGTCAGGATGGCGACCCCGCCCAGGCCGATCAGGAGGCCGAGCATTGCTCGTCGCGTGATCGGCTGTCCCTGGAGCACGCGGGCGAACACGACGATCCAAAGCGGCACGGTGGCGATCAGGACGGCCGCCAGTCCCGACGCGATCCGGGTCTCGGCGAAGGTCACGGTGCCGTTGCCACCGGCCGGAAGGAGGATCCCGACCGCAGCTGCCGCGACCCACGCACGGGCACCGTGTCGGGATGTCCCGCCGAGCGTCTGGGCCTGGCGCGCCGCCAGCCGATGGGCGATGGGGTAGAGGAGCGCCCCGGCCACGATGAAGCGGAAGCCCGCGAAGAGCAGCGGCGGCAGTTCGCGCACGCCCACCCTGATCGCAAGGTACGTGGTCCCCCAGACGAAGTAGATGGTGCCCAGTGCCGCCCAGGCCATCCAACGGGGCTGGCCGTTGTCCTCGACCGGGCCGCTCATGGCGCACAGCTGTAGCACGGACCCGGAACGGAACATCGGGCGGGATCCGGTTGCTGTGCTGCCGCGCTGTGCCAGCTCGCGTCCCCGAGGTGCCTGGGCGTGAAAACGACTATGTCTCGGCCTCGATCTCCTCGCGGAGCTTGCGCAGGCTGGCCGTGAGCAGCCGACTCACGTGCATCTGGCTGACGCCGATGCGCGTCCGCGATCTCCGACTGCGTCAGGCCGGCGACGAACCGGAGCCTCAGGATCATCTGTTCACGCTCGGGCAGTGTCGCCAACGCCGGGGTGATGAGGGCCCTGTTGTCCACGTCCTGGAACGCGATGTCCTCCTCGCCGATCGCGTCCGACCCGCTGCGATCGAGGCGGGTCGGCGCGTCCAGAGAGGCGGCGCGGTAGCCGGACCCGGCCTCGGTCGCCTCGATCACCGCCTCGACGGTGGCCCCGGTGGCCTCGGCGAGCTCGTCCATCGTCGGGGGGCGGCCCAGCTTTTGCGCGAGTTCGCCGGTCGTGTGGCCGATCTCGAGGTACAGCTCCTGGATCCGGCGTGGCGCGCGCACCGCCCAGCCCTTGTCGCGGAAGTGGCGTTTCAACTCGCCGAGGATCGTTCGTGCCGCGAAGGTGGAAAACTCGACGCCCCGTTCGGGGTCGAAGCGGTCGACAGACTTCATGATCCCGATCGACGCAACCTGCACGAGGTCCTCCAGCGGCTCGCCTCGGTTGGCGAACCGGCGCGCCAGATGCTGGGCCAAGCCGAGGTGCGCCGTGACCAGCTCGTCGCGCAACGCCGGGTCGCGCGAGGCGGCGAACTGGACGAACTTCTCCCGGTCGAAGCGAGCCTCTCGAGGCGCTTCGGTCATTCCAGCGGGGCGTTCGGGTGCAACTTTCGGAACCAGGTGCGCCGCACGCCCGCCGCGACCTCGGTCCCATGCTCGTCGACGAGCGCCTCGAGCAGCTGCTCGGTGAGCCCCGCTGCCACCTCGCTCCGGGCATTGTCGGGCTGGATGCGGTCGTCGTCGGGATCGAACGTGCAGCCGACCTCGAGGTTCTGGGAGCGCAGCGCGAAGCGCAGGTGGAGCCGGCCCGGACCCCGGCCCTCGAATGCGGCGAGACACAGCTCCTCGATCGCGAGCCGGATGTCCTCCACCTCCTCGACGTCGAACCCGGCGCGCGCCGCGACCGCCGCGGCGGTGAGACGGGGGATGGAGAGGAGCTCCGGCTGGGCCGGGATCGACAGCTCGACGAGCTCAGCCTCCGTGGACACGCCAAGCGGGCTGGTGACGCGGGCCGACAAGATTCACTCGAGGCTCTCGGTGATCTCGAACACCGAGGTGAGGCCGGTGATCTCGAAGATCTTGAGCAGCCTGGGTGAGTCGATCACCAGCCGGAAATGGGTGTCACTCTCCCGGCACCGTCGGAGCGCGCCGACGAGGACCCCGAGCGCCGAGGAGTCGAGGAACGTGACCGAGCGGAGGTCGACGGCTACCGAGGGTGCGCCTGTCGCGCACAGCTCGTGGAGGTGGGTCCGCAGCTCGGGGGCCGAGGCGACGTCGATCTCGCCCCGCACGACGACGACGGCGATGCCGTTGACCTCCTCCCTCGCGATCGTGACGTCTTCGTTCACCATCTGTTGTTGACCGTCCTGCCTACGCCATTCGTGCTGTTCGGGGGCCGGATCACTCTCCCACAGACCACCGCACTCGTCACACCGAAGGCTGGTCTTGCCGGCGGGTCCCCGCCACCGGATCGAGGTCCGTGTCCTGCTCAATCGAGCTCGAGCTCGAACCACACCACCTTGCCGTCCGCCTCGATCGGGCGCGTGCCCCACGTGCTGGCCAGCATGTCGACGATGGCGAGCCCGCGGCCGCCCTCGCTCTCGGGGTCGAGTTCGAGCCGCGTCGGAACGCTCGCGCTCCGGTCGGCGACCTCGACCCGAAGCAGGTCCGCTCCCCGGGTCACGGTCAGCTCGAAGCGCCCGCCGCCGTGGCGGACCGCATTGGCCACGCACTCGTCGACAAGGAGGACGGCGGCGTCCCGGGTGGCTTCCTGCTGGTCGCCCAGGCTCCGGGCCACGAGTGCGCGCGCCCGGCGCACGTCCCGCACGCCGCCGTTGGCGCGCCACGTGGTTCTCGGCGGCTCCGCGTTGTTGAGCGGTGGAACAGAGCGGTTCGGACGCCCTCCGGGGCCCATCAGTTCATCCGAGGCACGCGCAGTTGAAGTTGCGCTGGTCGACCCAACGCACCCTTGCGGCACGCGCGGACGAGGGCACGCCCACGAATGGTCACCAGCGATAGAAGCGCCGAGCGCCGGCGCTTTCGCCCCTTCCGATCGCGAAGCCCACGATCCAGAACACGAAGAGCAAGACCGCGGCGATCCAAAGGAGGTGCGTCAAGAAGCCGAGCCCGAAGAACAAGAAGACCAACAAAAGTGCGAGCAAAATCAACATTCGCCACCTCCAGCTACTGGAATGGGTTCCCGGACCTCGCAAGGATCAAACCCGGGCCGCCCTCACAAGCGGTTGTGTGGTGTTGCGCCGTGCGGCGGTGGGTATGAATCGAGCGGCATCGATCCGGAAGTTCCGGTCTGGTGCCCGACACGGGGTTTCCCAGGAGGTGACTCCCACATGGTGGCTACCACTGCACCCACCCAAAGCCATCGGTTCCTGCGGCGCCAGCGCGTCGAGGCGCCCACTTTCATGTCCAACGTCGGTCATCTGGGGCTCGGAACCGTCAGCCTGCTCCTGGTCGCGATCTCGGCGTGGGGCGGCATCGTTCCGTTCGTGGGTCCGAGCTTCGGCTACAGCGCGGACGGGACGGGCTCGTGGCACTGGAGCCTGACCCACGTGGTCGTGGCGGTTGTCCCGGGGGCGATCGGTGTCCTGATCGGATTGACGGTGCTCGCGGGCTCGCGGGGTCTCGTCATGGGCCGCGGCCGGGTCAGCCTGGCCGGTGCCGGGATGATCGTGCTGGCCTGCGGGGCATGGTTCGCGGCGGCGCCGTGGGCTTGGCCCGTGATCCACAACTCCGGCGCCTACTTCGTCGGGGCGTCGCCACTGCACACGCTGGCGAACATCGCCGGATATGCGCTCGGCCCCGGGGTGATCGCGGCCGCGTGCGGTGCTTTCTTCATGGGCTGGGCGTCGCGTCACCAGAACACCACCCACACCATCGTCACCCGTGAGACCGTGACCGCGCCGCCCGCGCAGACCTGACGTCGTACTCCGCGCCGGTTTTGTCACTCGCGCGGTCAGGTATCGCAACTCCCATCGGCACAGGACCCCCTCGATCAGGGGGTCCTGTCGCTTCCGGATGATCGCGGGGAACTGTGCGCATGTCCGGTGACGACGTCGTCGAGGCGATCATCGAGGTCCCCGCGCTTGCCGAATGGCTCGAGTGCGAAGGTGGGGGATTCCCTAGTGGCTCTCGAGCGTGAGCGCCAGCAGCGCCACGTCGTCGTCGCGCTGGTCGGGGAGTGCCGTGACCACGCTGTCGCAGATGTCCGCCAGGTCGATCCCGGTCCGGGTCCCCCCGACGGCCGCCCGCGCCAGATCGCGCATGCTCCGTTCGCTGCCCTTCCCGCGCTCGTCGATCGCCCCGTCGGTGTAGAGGAGCAGAGCCTCAGCGGGTTGCAACCGGCCGCGCCACTCCGTGGGGTCCTCGGCGGCGATCCCGAGGGGCGCGCTCGGGGTGAGCGCCACGTAGCGCGCGTTCCCCGCCGCCACGAGGAGCGGTGGGTAGTGCCCGGCCGATGCGAGAGCCAGTTCGCCGGTCTGGGCGTCGATCTGGCCGAAGACCGCCGTCGCCATCCGGTCGAACTCGAGGCGGTCCCAGCCGTCCTGCAGCGCGGTGATCATCGCGGCCGGAGAAGAGACCCGACCGACCAGTGTGCGGGCGGCGGTCCGGAGCCGGCCCATGAGCGCCGCCGCATCGCGGTCGTGACCCGAGACGTCGCCGATCATGAAGGCCACCCGGTCGGGGAGCGGGATGACGTCGAAGAAGTCCCCGCCAACCTCGAGGCCCTCGGAGGCCGCGACGTACCGGGTGTGGATCGCGAGCCCATCCACCTTCGGGAGGCTCTTGGGCAAGAGGGTCGATTGGAGGACGTGCGAGGTGTGGCTCGCGATGTCAAAGCGTCGGGCCTTGTGCACGACGGCGGCCACCTGCTCGGCGAGCTGCTCGACGAAACGGACGTCGTCGGGCTCGAACTGGCGGGTCACCGACACGAGCGTCACACAGCCGAGCGTGGCGCCGTCGTTGCGCAGCGGCACCGAGATGTAGGAACGGAACCCGAGTTCCCGCGTGATGGCCCGGTGCTCCTCGTTCTTGGTGGTCGCCTCCAGGAACTCGTCGGTCATGGTGCGCGCCCATCGGGTCTGGCCGGTCGAGATGACGGTGGCGGCCGGGTGCCGTCCGCCGGACTCCGGCGGGTACTGGGTGCGCAGGCGCTCGACGAGCTCCTGGCGTGAGGCGTCGCGGTGGCGGGCCACCATGCGGGTGATGCGTCCGTCGTCGTCGGTGATGTCGATCAAGCAGATGTCACCGAGTGCCGGCAAGGCGAGGGACGCCAGCCGGTCAAGCGTGTCGGCAAGGTCGCTGCCCTCGGCCAGCACCTTGGCCGCCCGGGCGAAGTAGGCACTCACCTCGGCCAGCTGCACCTGCGCGACCGACAGCCGCGCCCGTTCGAGGGCCTGGGCCACCTGAGCAACAACCGCACCCAGGAACTCGCGCTCTTGGGTGTCGAACTCGCCGTCGCCGGCGTACACCGCGGCGAGGACGCCCAGGCACTGGCCGTGCAACATGATGGGCACCACGGCGAAGCTGGAGTCCGGGAAGGCCGGCCCGAGCACGGGGAAGCGGCGCGCTCCTTCCTCCGGGTCGCTGACGAAGAGCGCCTCGTTGCACCGCGCCACGATCGCGATCGGGTGCTCGCTGGCCCACGGAAGGCTCTCCAGCGGCGGAACGTCGATGGCGCTGGTGGCGACGCTGACCGAGGTCAGTTCGTCGTGGCCGAGCAGCCAGACCGACGTCCAACGGACGTCGTGGTCCGAGTGGCCCCCGACGAGCGATTCGGTGAGCGCCGCCGCGACCTCCTCCACCGTGCGCGTCGCCGCCAGGCGGGAGGTCACCGTCTGGATGCGCAGCAAACGGTCGGCGAGGCGTTCGGCCTCCATGCGTGCCGCTCGCTCGGTCTCGAACAGGCGCACCCGCTCGATCGCGGAAGCCAATCGGTCGGCCACCAGCTCGAGCAGGCTGACGTCGGTCCCGCTGAATCGGTCTCGCTCCGCGGCCCCCGCGTACAGCACGCCGAGGGTGTGCTCCTCTGAGCCGAGCGGCACGGCGGCGACCGATCGCAGGCCGCTGGTGCGCAGGGCCGGTGTGACGACGTCGATCTTGGAGAGGTCGGCCACGACCAGGGGACGTCGGTTCCTGAGCACCCAGCAGGCCATGCCCTCGCCGGCGTGCAGGCCGAGCGACCGGGAGGTCTCCTTGTCGAGGCCGACCGCGACGCGCGCGACGAGATCGTCCCCGCCAGCGCCGGCGACCAGAATGGCGACGGCGTCCACCTCGAGAGCCCGCTTCAGCGACGCCGCGGCATCGCGGAACAGCGAGTCGAGGGACTGCTCGCTCGTGGTCGTGTTGGCCGCGTCCGAGAGCGCCTTCCACCACCGACCACCGGAGGCGTCCGCCACCTTGGCGGCCAGCTGCGCGGCCGCCAGGTGCTCGACGTCGAGCCGCCTACGCCTGGCCATCGGTCGTTCTTGCCCGCAGGAGCGTTCGCTGGGCCGACATGACCGGGCGGGTCATCCTTCCAGCATGGCTCAGCACGAGGCAATCCGTCGTGGCCACCGGCGCTTGCTGGGGTTTCGCCGCCCGCCGTGACCGGGTAATCCTTGAACATGGCCATACGGTGGGGGAGCCTCAAGAGGCTGGTGCACCGAAAGCGCGGCACTCAGCCGGCCACGAGCGCCCCGATCGGCGTTGCGAGGCCGGAGAGCCGGTTCGTGCCCGGGGAGTTGTCGGTCCCCCAGCCCCGTGACGCCGTGGACGAGTGGGGCTACGAGTCCTTCCCGGCGAGCGACCCCCCGCAACACTGAGCGTCGCCCATCCGGCGCCGCGCGCCACCCCGGTAGCGCCCGAGCCCGATATCTCGACTTGCGATATGGTGACGGCCACTCGGTATGTCGGACAATCTCGTCGATGAGGACTATCGACGCCTGCTGAGCCTCCGTACGGGGCTGCGCAGATACATGCGCTGGAGCGAGGAACAGGCCCGCGTCGTGGGCCTCACCCCGGCGCAACACCAGCTCCTTCTGGCCGTGCGCGGGCTCGAGGCCGGGCCGGGACCGACCATCGGCGACATCGCCGAGGTGTTGTTGCTCCGGCACCACAGCGCGGTCGAGCTCGTGCAGCGGGCCCAGGCCGCTGGCCTGTTGACGCGCAGCGCTGACGCCGACGACGGACGGGTGGTCAGGTTGGGACTTAGTCGTCGCGGCCGGAGCGCGCTTGAGCGGCTCTCCGCGCTGCACCTCGAGGAGCTGAATCGGCTCGGCGGACCGTTGCACCCGCTGTGGGAGGGACTTGAGGGCGGCAAGGGCGCGGCGTTCGACGGCCCTTAGGCCGATCCAAAGCAGGCCCCGAGCACGCTCGTCGATCACAGTCCATCCCCTGCCAGTCCCCAGGGGAACGGCGCGGCCGACCACCCCTTGCGGTTCGGTCCCGACTAGAGGGTGGCGGCGGCGGGTCCGGGCATGGCATTGGACATCCGTCGGACGCTCGGGATGGAGAGCACGGCGGCGATCGTGAGCAACAGCCAGGACGCGCCGAGCCAGAGCGCACCGTCGATCCCGAGTACCGACGCGACTCCACCCTCGATGGCGAAGCCGATCGGGAGGAGGACCATCGACCCGAACCAGTCGTAGGCGCTGGCCCGAGAGAGGACCTCAGGGGGCAGCTGGCGCTGCATCGTCGTGTCCCAGACCGGTCCGAAGACGCCGAACCCCAGCCCGCTGACGAATCCCGCCACCGACAGCACCGGCACCGAGGCGCGCAGGGCGAGGGTCACGAGAATCAGCACCCAACCGAGCATCGCGAGCTCGCCGGTGACCATCGGCCGCCTCGGCTGGACCCTGAGCATCGTGATCGAGCCGAGGGTGGCGCCCGCCCCCTGGCAGGCGAGGACGATGCCCCAGCTCACCGCTCCGCCGAGCGACTGCTTGGCGACCACCGCGCCGAGGACGAAGAACGGCGGGAAGGCGATCAGCCCGAGCGTGCCGAACTGGGTGACCACGCTCCAGAGCCACGTCCTCGAACGGAACGCCTGCCATCCGGCCCGGAGCTGGTGGGCGAGGGACCCCGGGTTCTCGACCTCGGCACCGGACCACCCGACGCGGAGGCCGAACAGGCACAGCGCACTGACGGCGTAGGAAATCGCGTCGGCGGCGACGGCCCAGCCGCTCCCGACGGTCGCCACCAGCACGCCGGCGACCGCCGGCCCGAGCAGGGTGCCGCCCCATTGGGCGGCGCCGTTCAGGGCGTTGGCCTGATGCAGGGTGTCCGGGGTGGTGACCTGGGGAATCAGGCCGGTCATGGCGGGGGTGAAGAAGGCCGTGCCGACGCCGACGGTGAACTCGAGGACGAGGAAGCCCCAGATGGGCGGGTGCCCGATGAGCAGCCAGGCCGCGAGCCCTGCCTGCGCGAGGCACCGCAGGAGGTCCGACCCGAGCATCACCGCCCGCCGGTTGAACCGATCGGCGATGACCCCGGCCACCAAGAGGAAGATCGCAAGTGGCAACACGTCGGCCGAGAGCACCCAGCCGACCTCCGAGGTCGAGCCGCCGCGCCCCAAGACCGCGAACGAGAGCGCGACCGGGAGCATCCCGGTGCCGATGAACGACGTCGCCCGACCGATGAAGTAGAGGCGGAAGTCGCGGTGCGCGAGCGCCCCGAACCAGCGGGGGGACGACATGCCCCGAAGGTACCGGAGGCGTCTGGCCCGAGTGCCCGGAGACCGATCCGGTGCGACAATTGGCCCACCTACTCCTCGTCGGAGGCATCACGACCGCGGGCCCCTCGAAGCTCGAGAGCTACCAGGCCAAGCGCGATCCGTCGCGCACGCCCGAGCCAATGGGTGCGCGCCCGAAGGGCCGCGCCCGCAAGGCAGAGCCTTCCTTCGTGATCCAGGAGCACCACGCCCGGGCGCTGCACTGGGACTTCCGGCTCGAGCGTGACGGGGTCCTCGTGTCCTGGGCGGTGCCCAAGGGGGTGCCGCTCGACCCCAGGCGGAACCACCTCGCAGTCGCGGTGGAGGATCACCCGCTCGAGTACGGCGGCTTCTCGGGCGAGATCCCCCACGGCGAGTACGGCGGGGGGACGGTGTCGATCTGGGACAGCGGCACCTACGAGACGGAGAAGTGGTCCGAGCGCGAGGTGATGGTCGTCCTGCACGGCGAGCGGGTCGACGGTCGCTACGTGCTCTTCCGGACCAACGGCAAGAACTGGATGATCCACCGGATGGACCCGGCCCCGGACGGCTTCGAGTCCCTCCCCGAACTCGTGCGCCCGATGCTGTGCCGCGCTGGGGAGCTACCGCGGACGGCTCGTGGGTGGACGTGCGAGTTCAAGTGGGACGGCGTGCGGGCGATCGCCTACGTCGACGGAGGCCGCGTGCAGCTCAAGTCGCGCAACGACCTCGACATCACCGCCGCCTACCCCGAGCTGCACGCGCTCGGCCGTGCCCTGGGCTCGCGACCGGCCATCTTGGACGGCGAGATCGTCGTCTTCGACGACGACGGCCGCCCGAGCTTCGGGCTGCTCCAACAGCGCATGCACGTGCGCGAGGCTGCGGCAGCGCGGCGTCTGTCCCAGAAGGTTCCGGTGAGCTACCTCGTCTTCGACGTCTTGCACCTCGACGGCCGCTCGACGATCGACCTCCCCTACGCCGAGCGGCGCACGCTCTTGGAGTCCCTCGAACTCGCGGGGGACCGGTGGGCCACGCCCCGCACCTTCACCGACCGCCCCCAGGCCGTGCTCGACGCGGCACTGGCGTCAGGGCTCGAGGGCGTGGTCTGCAAACGGACCAACAGCGTCTATTTGCCCGGACGCCGCAGCGAGGACTGGGTCAAGGTCCGAGGGTTCCGGACCCAGGAGGTCGTCATCGGCGGGTACACCCCGGGGAAGGGGAGCCGGTCCGGCGGCATCGGCGCGTTGATCGTGGGGATCCCAGGCGAGCAGGGGCTGCGCTACGTCGGCAAGGTCGGCACCGGCTTCTCCGATGCCCACCTGAGGGAGCTCGCAGGCCGGTTCGCCAAGATCGGGCGCAAGACGTCCCCCTTCCAAGGCGAGCTGCCGAGGAGCCAGGTCGCGGGGGCGTCCTGGGTGCGCCCGCACTTGGTCGGCGAGGTCCGCTTCAGCGAATGGACTCGGGAGGGCCGGCTCCGGCAGGCGGCCTGGCGCGGCCTGCGGCCCGACAAGTCACCCGAGGACGTGGTCCTCGAGTAACCCAGTCAGAGGACGAGCGGCCGGGTGGGCGTGGCGATCAGCCGAGGATCGTTCTTCCAGTCGACGCCGGGCACGTCGATGTACAGCTCGACTTCGTTGCCGTCGGGGTCCGCGATGTAGAGGCTGTGGGTCACGGTGTGGTCGGACGACCCGAGCACGGTTGCTCCGGAGGCCACCACCCGGTCGAGCGCGGCCTTGAGATCGGCATCGCTGTCGCCGACGCGGAGCCCGAAGTGGTACATCCCGACGCGCCGACCCGGCGGGATGGGTGCGGCCCCGGGGCCGACTTCGATCAAGAGCAGTTCGTGGTGGGTGCGGCCGCCCGAGAATGCGGCCACCGGACCGACCGGGGACCCTTCTTCGGGCATGATCTGATGCCAGCCGAGCACGTCGCGGTAGAAGCGGGCGGAGCGCTCCGCGTTCTCGACGTAGAGCACGACATGGCCAAGCTCTGTCACTCCCATGTCGGCCTCCTTCTCTCTCGTTGGATCCGAGCCACCAAACGGCTGCAACGCCGGATCGGCCCAGGCTATGCCGGGGCGTCGTCTTCGAGCTCGACGTTGACCTGGGGTTCGCCCTCCACGAGGACGAGCTCGCTTACATTGCCGGCCTCGACGAGGTCGGCTTGGGCGCAGCGGATCGCGGCCAGCGTCTCGGCGCTCCCCGACACCTCCAAGCGCGCCACCCTCGCCCGGAGGGAGCGCTTCTGGAACGTCTTGGATCGACGCACGCCGGCCAGCACCTCGGCTGCCGCGTGGAGCACGCCCGGGTCGTCGTCCTCGCGGATGGCCAGCTCGCCGGGCTCGGGCCAGGGCGCCCGGTGGATCGAACCGTCCTGCCACCAGCTCCACACCTCCTCGGTCACGAAGGGGACGAACGGCGCGAACAGTCGGAGTAGCACCGAGAGGGCCAGCGCGAGGGCGGCCCGGGCCGAGTCGGTCGCTGGCCTGCTTCGCTCCTCGCCGCCGTAGGCGCGCGATTTCACGAGCTCGAGGTAGTCGTCGCAGAACGACCAGAAGAAGCTCTCGGTGCGCTCGAGGGCCTGTTGGTACTGATAGCCCTCGAAGGCTGAGGTGGCGTCGGCGACCACACTCGCCAGGCGCGCCAGCATCGCCCGGTCCAGCGGCTCGGTGACCTCGCTGCCCGACGCGGCCATGGAGAGGACGAACTTGGACGCGTTCAGGATCTTGATGGCGAGGCGCCGTCCCACCCGCATCTGGGCGGGGTCGGTGGCGGTGTCGGTGCCCAGCGCCGCGCTGCACGACCAGTAGCGGACACCATCGGCCCCGTACTCGGTGATGAGCGCTTCGGGGGTGACCACGTTGCCCTTGGACTTGGACATCTTCTTGCGGTCGGGGTCGAGCACCCAGCCGTTGATGCTGGCGTTGGCCCACGGCAGGACGCCGAACTCGAGCTGGCTCCGGAGCAGCGTCGAGAAGAGCCAGGTCCGGATGATCTCGGGGCCCTGGGGCCGCAGGTCCATCGGGTAGACGCGGCCGAAGAGGTCCGGGTCGTCCTCCCAGTTCCCGGCGATAAACGGGGTGAGCGAGGAGGTCGCCCAGGTGTCCATCACGTCGGGGTCGCCGACGAAGCCGCCCGGCTGGCCCCGCTGGGCCTCCTCGAATCCGGGCGGCGCCTCGGATTGGGGGTCGACGGGCAGCGAGGCCTCGTTGGCCGGGATGGGGCGATCGTGGCGCACCTCGCCGTCGGCATCGACCGGATACCAGACCGGGAAGGGGATCCCGAAGTGCTGCTGGCGGCTGACCAGCCAGTCGCCGTTGAGTCCGCCCACCCAATGCTCGTAACGGATGCGCATGAACTCGGGGTGCCACCGCAGCTCGACGCCGGCGTCGAGGAGCGCCTGCCGACGGCCCTCGTCCCGGGCACCGTTGCGGATGTACCACTGCCGGCTGGTCACGATCTCGAGGGGCCGCTCGCCGCGCTCGTAGTAGCGGACCTCGTGCTCGATGGGCCGCGGCTCGCCGGACAGCTCGCCCGACTCCGCCAGCAGCTCGGCGACGGCTCGACGCGCCGCCTTCGTCGTCTTCCCGCCCAGCACCTCCCAGGCGCGGCGCGCTGCGTCGGTGGTGAACCACTCCGGAACCTCGGTCTGGAGGCGCCCGTCGCGTTGGACGACCGAGCGCAGCGGCAGGTCGAGCTCGCGCCACCAGACGACGTCGGTGCTGTCGCCGAACGTGCAGATCATGGCGACGCCGGTGCCCTTCTCGGGGTCGGCCAGCGGGTGCGCGACGACCGGCACCGACACGCCGAAGAGCGGCGTGGTCACCTCGGTGCCCACGAGGCCCTTCCAACGCGCGTCGTCGGGATGGACGACGACCGCCACGCACGCGGCCAGGAGCTCGGGGCGCGTCGTGTCGATCTCGAGATCGGCTCCGTCGGGCCGATGGAACAGGAGCTTGTGGTAGGCGCCAGCGGTGGGACGGTCCTCCACCTCGGCCTGGGCCACCGCGGTCTGCATGTCGACGTCCCACATCGTCGGCGCCTCGCTCAGGTATGCCTCGCCCCGCGCCAGGTTGCGGAGGAATGCCCGCTGGGACACCCGCTGGGACCGCCGACTGATCGTCGTGTAGGTGTGCTCCCACGCAACCGAGAGCCCGACGTCCCGGAAGACCTGTTCGAACACCACCTCGTCGTCGTCGGTGAGCCGGTCGCACAACTCGATGAAGTTCCGACGCGACAGCGGCCGCTCGGCGTCGGGCTCGGGAGCGACGGTCAGGCCCGACTCGTATCGGAGCGTCGGGTCGCAGCGGACTCCGAACACGTCCTGCACGCGCCGGATGGTCGGCAAGCCATTGTCGTCCCAACCGATCGGGAAGAACACCTCCTTACCGCGCATCCGCCAAAAGCGCGCCACGGAGTCGAACTGGACGTATCCGAACACGGTCCCGAGGTGGAGGGATCCGCTGACCGTCGGCGGCGGCGTGTCGATGGCGAAGATCTCCGAGCGAGGCTTCGTCCGGTCGAAGCGGTAGGTGCCCTGCTCTGCCCAGTCCCGGTCCCACTTGGCCTCGAGGCCCTCGAGCGAGGGCTTCTCGGGCATGGCGCGCGTTGGCGTGGGGTTCGAACCGGGCGCGTTCATGATCGGGTTACCGTACCTTCGTGCTGCGGCTCCACGACACGGCCACGGGCACCGTGCGGCCGCTCGCACTTCGTGACCCGGGGCACGTTTCGTTTTACGCGTGCGGCCTCACCGTCTATGAGGTGCCCCACATCGGCCACGGCCGGGGATGGCTCGTCTTCGACGTCCTGCGGCGATACCTGATCTTCAGCGGGCTGGAAGTGCACTACGTCTCGAATGTGACCGACATCGACGACCAGATCATCGCCCGGGCCGCCGCCGAGGGCCGGACCGAGTCCGAGGTCGCCCACGAGTTCGAACGGGCGTGGTGGGAGGCCTCCGACGCCCTCGGGGTCCTGCGGCCCGACGACGTGCCGCACGCCACCGAGTACGTCGAGGCGATGGTGGGCCTGATCGCCGACCTGGTCGATCGGGGTCTCGCGTACGAGACCTCGTCGGGGGTGTACCTGAGCGTCGAGCAAGTCGACGGCTACGGACTGCTCGCCCACCAGTCGCTCGACTCGCTCAAGGCGGGTGCGCGTGTCGAGGTGGACGCGGAGAAGCGCTCGCCGGTCGACTTCGCGCTCTGGAAGAAGGCCAAACCTGGCGAGCCGAGCTGGGACTCGCCGTTCGGTCCCGGTCGGCCCGGCTGGCACACCGAGTGCGTGGTCATGTCGCTCGACCTTCTGGGCGAGGGGTTCGACCTGCACGGCGGGGGGATCGATCTCATTTTCCCGCACCACGAGAACGAGCGAGCCCAGGCCGTCGCGCGCGGGTGGCCCTTTGCCGCGCCACTGGGCCCACCACGGCTGGGTCATGGCGGGAGCCGACAAGATGTCCAAGTCGCTGTACAACTTCGTCACGATTGCCGACCAGCTCGAGCGGGCCGACCCCCGTGCCTATCGGCTGCTCGTGCTGCGCTCGCAGTACCGCTCCCCGATCGAAGTGACGCCGGAGTCGAGCGCGGATGCCGGGAAGGCGCTGGAGCGCCTCGACGGACTGGCTCGTCGCTTCTCCCTGGGGGAGGACCTCAACCTTCAGCGCGTTGCCGTTCCCGCCGTAGCGGCGCGCGACGTCGCGGCCGAGGAGCTCGAGCGCTTCTGCTCCCACATGGACGACGACCTCGACACCCCGGGGGCACTGGCCGGGATCTTCGAGGCGGTCGGCCGAGCGCACGCGCTGGCCGACGCTGGCCGTGACGACGCGGCTCGCTCGCTCGCTCGATCGGTCGAGGTGCTCTGTGGCGTGCTGGGGCTCCAGCTGCGGGGCGCCACGATGTTCGAAGTGGACGACGAGACGGCGCGCCTTGTCGCTGAGCGCGACGCGGCGCGGGCGGCTCGCGACTACGGGCGTTCGGACGAGATCCGGGACCGGCTGAGCGCGCTCGGCTGGATCGTGGAGGACGGCCCTCGGGGCACCACGGTTCGCCGCTGAGGGCCCAGGTGGTGCTCACCCGTTGGGCACTTCGCCCGTGTTAGCGTCCCGCGCGGCGGTGGGTGAAAATATCCGCCGTTTGGGTACGAGTGACCGTACCCGCGCGGTCAGCATCGGTATTGCCTTGGCAATGCCTCAAGCAACAGGGAGGATTGCCACAGTGGCATCCGGAACAGTCAAGTGGTTCAACTCCGAGAAGGGTTACGGCTTCATCTCGCAGCCCGACGGCGGAGCGGACGTCTTCGTGCATCACACCGCCATCCAGATGAGCGGCTACCGCGTGCTCGAAGAGGGCCAGCCGGTGGAGTTCGACGTCGAAGAGGGCCCCAAGGGCCTGATGGCGAAGGACGTGCGGCCCGTCGGGTAGTCCTCGGGGAGCCCGCCGAGGCATCCTGTTTGCGTCAACTGACCGGTTGGTAAATTAGGGGTGATCCTCGCGCGCGGGGTGATCTCCCCGAAGCGAGAAAGGAGCGCCGTTGACCGAGGGCTTCTTCCCCCAACCGCACGAGGACCAGCTCGAGGTCGCCCAGTGGGTCCACGAGTTCGCCGAGCGCGTCATTCGTCCTGTGGCAGCGGAGTGGGACGAGCGCGAGGAGACGCCGTGGCCGGTCATCGAGGAGGCCGCCAAGGCCGGCATCTACAGCCTCGACTTCATGGCCAACAGCTTGGTGGACAAGAGCGGCCTGCAGATGGCGCTCGTCTCCGAGGAGCTGGCCTGGGGCGACGCCGGCATCGCGCTTGCGATCCTGGGCACGAGTCTCGCGGTCTCTGCCATCTACATGTCTGGCACTCCCGAGCAGAAGGGGGAGTGGCTCCCGCAATGCTACGGGACCCCCGATGACCTGAAGCTCGCGGCCTTCGCGGTCTCCGAGCCCGACGCCGGCTCCGACGTGTCGGCGCTCAAGACGAGGGCCGTCTACGACGAGGCCAAGGACGAGTGGGTGATCAACGGCACCAAGACGTGGATCACGAACGGCGGGCTCGCGAACACCCACGTCGTGGTCGCCCAGGTCGAACCCGACCTCGGCTCGCGGGGCACGCCAGCTTCGTCGTCCCCGAGGGCACCCCGGGGATCTCCCAGGGTCGGAAGTTCAAGAAGCTTGGGATCCGCGCGTCGCACACGGCCGAGGTGCTCCTCGACGACTGTCGCGTTCCCAACGCATGTCTCCTCGGCGGGAAGGAGCGGCTCGACGACCGCCTGGCCCGGGCGCGCGGGGGCACCCGAACCGCCACCCAGGTGGCCATGGGCACGTTCGAGGCCTCCCGCCCCTACGTCGGCGCCCAGGCGCTCGGCGTGGCGCGCGCCGCGTATGAGTACGCGCTCGACTACGCGAAGGAGCGTAAGCAATTCGGCCGGGCGATCATCGAGAACCAGGGCATCTCGTTCGCGCTCGCCGACATGCGCACACGGATCGACGCCACGCGGCTGCTCGTGTGGCAGGCGCGTCGTGGATGGGCCGCAACGGCCAAGCATTCACCGGAGCCGAGGGTTCCCAGTCCAAGCTCTTTGCCGGGGAGACCGCGGTTTGGGTGACCGAGCGGGCGGTGCAGATCCTGGGCGGGACCGGGTACGTGCGGGACGCCCCCGTCGAGCGCTGGTACCGAGACGCCAAGATTTTCACGATCTTCGAGGGCACCTCGGAGATTCAGCGGCTGGTGATCGCCCGGGCGATCTCGGGCCTGCATCTGAACTAATCGGGCGATCGCGGGCCGGTGCCTGCGACGCGACGCGACCATGACCTCGGAACCTTCGACCATCGTGACGCTCTGCACTGGCAACGCGGCGCGCTCGGTCATGGCGGCATTCATGCTCGAGCACTGGTTCGAGGTGCTCGGCCGCGACCATGAGGTGGTGAGCGCCGGCACCCACGTCGTCGAGGGCCAACCGATGGGCATGCGGACACGGGCCGCTCTTGCGGCGATCCCCGAGCTGAGCGACCTGCCCGTCTCGCACCACCGGAGCAAGCAGTTGACCGCCGAACACCTCGCCCGGGCCAGCCTGGTCGTTGCGATGGAGGCCGATCACGTGCGTTTCGTGCGTCGGCACCACCCCGAGGCCGCGCCGAGGTGCGGCGCGCTGCGCCGACTCTGTGTCGACCTCAAGGCGGGGGAGGAGCCGCTCGGCGAGCGCGTCGCTGCGCTCGACCTCGGTGCGCTCCCGCTCGATCCCTCAGAAGACGTCGCCGATCCGGCGGGCGGCGACGTCGACGTCTACGTGGCCTGCGCTGAGGAGCTCTGGCTGCTGACCGAGGAGCTGGCCCGGCGCCTTTGAATCAGTCCGGCCCGATGGAGCGCAGGCCAGCCCACGCCACCCGGGAGACCCGCTCGGCGAGCAGCCGGACGTCCTCGGGCGAGGTCACGATCTTGTCTTGACCAATGGCCTTGGCCTTGTTCTTGGACCACTCCACCCAGAACCGGGTCCCGCCCTCCGCCATGCCGACGATCGAGTACGCGAGCAATCGGCGGTGCTCCGGCGCCAGCTGCTCGGGCATGCTGCTCTCGATGACGTCGAGGACGGCCGTCTCCACCTGGCGCGCCGCCTGGGACAACTCGGGGTCCTCGGGTGCCGAGCGGCCGAAGACCAACCTGAACGCGTCTTCGTGGGTGACGATCAGCTCGAAGTAGGCGCGGTAGCCGTTCTCGGTCATCTCCCGCGGGCCGCCCGCTTCCCGGTGAGCCGCGCGCAGGGCGTCGAGCAACTCGATCGACACCTGTTGGACGAGCTCGAGGTAGAGCGCCCGCTTGGACTCGAAGTGTTGGTACAAGAGCGGCTTGGTGACCCCTCCCGCGTTGGCGATGTCCTCCATCGTCGTGGCGCGGTACCCGCGCTCGGCGAAGAGCCGTTGGGCGGCCGCGACCAACTGCACCCGGCGTTGGGGTGCCCCAAGGCGCCGGTGCCGTGGGGCCACCGGCTTTTCGTGTGCGGTCCGAGCTACTGCAGTCATCGCGGTCACCCAGGATACCCTCCGGACTGCCCGTTTCGGTGCTTCAGGAAACCCGCCGTCAACCGCGGTGGACGCCGGAGTCGACGCCCATCGAGTCAAGAATCTCGGACAGGCGCAACGGCAGGTCCCGCACCGAGAAGTGGGCGTCCGCGACTTCCCAGTTGCGCTCGAGGAGGCCGGGGTCCGGGGCTCGGAGCCATCGGTCCAGCTCAACGGCATCCTCAAGGGCGAACCACTGGAAGCCGAACGCCGCGATCTCCCGTGCGACGGGATACGGCCCGATGGCGAGGGGCCGGCGGTGGACGGCGGACTCGACGGTGGGGTTGCCGAACCCCTCCCAGGTCGAGGGGAGGGCGACCACGTCGCAGGCCGCGTAGGCTTCCGCCGCGCTTGGGTTGGTGACACCGCGGCCGACGATCACCCTGCACCTTGCGCCCCCCACGAGCCGCTCGAGCTCGTGGTCGTATCCGTCCTCCGCCGGACCGAGCAGCCAGTACGTCGCCCCGAGCTCGGTCGCGAGCGTCAGTGCGCCCTCGATGTTCTTACGCGGAAGGGCGCGCGTCGGTTGCAGGACGAGACGTTCGTCGTCGGCAACGCCGAGCGCGGCGCGTATCGCCGTGCGATCGCCGGGCGATGCGGTCGTGTCGAAGCGGTTGTAGATGGTCGTGGCGGCGATCCCTCTGGTCGCGAGCTCTCGCCGACTCAACTCGTTGATCGTGACGTGGCGCCATGCGGGGTCGTCGGGCGGGGGCTTGTCGATGCCCAGGTGGGGGCGCTGCCAGGACAGGTCGTGATGGTGGAGCACGGTCGGGCGCCCCGCGCACACTTCGGCCACGACGTCGCCGGCGGCCCGGTTCAACGGGAGCGAACAGAGATTCTCGACGACCACCAGATCTGCGCCCTCCATGGCGTGCGCGACCTCGTCGCGTTCGGGGGGCTGCACGGCGGCGATTGCGAGCCCGGGGACGACGCGATCCACGGGCCCCTCGCCGGCGACCGTCCGCACTTTGAACCCGAGCTGTTCAAGCGCGGCTGACCACTTCGCGGTCTCGACCGATACCCCGTCGCGGCCACCGAGACGGAACGAGACGATGACGGCCAACGCCATCGGCGCACGGTATCTGGCCGCGCCTCTTGCACAGCGCGGTCCAACGATCGGGCGCCGCTCAGCCTCGTTTCGGCCGGTGGAGGAGCTCGCGCATGGCCTCGTCGAGCGCGTCTCGCTCTCGGCGATCGTGGCTGGCCTGCCGCAACTTGGCGAGACGTCGGCGCCACTCATCCGCCAGGAGGGGGTCGAATCCGGCGCCGGTCCGTTCGATGTCGCCGTCCAGCAGACGAAGCTGCAGTTCGACCTCCGTGTAGCGGCACGCCACCACCGGCAGGCGCTCGGCCTTCGCCGGTGGGTAGTTGGTGCCCGCCACGAGCTCGTGGGGTTCAAGCTTGAACAGCCCGGCCAGGAGCGTCGCGGTCCGTTCCCCGGGGATCGAGATCCCTGCCTCCAGATGGGACACGGCCACCCGAGAGATGGCCAGCCGTGCCGCCAGATCAGCCTGGGTCCATCCCAGAGCGCTCCGCAGGCGGGCGATCTTCCTCCCCAAGTTCTCGGGCATTTGCCAATTGGCCTAGCAGACGTCGGCGATGCCACGGGGTACAACTGGCGGATGCCTCCACGCGCGTTGATCACCGGTATCACTGGCCAGGACGGTTCCTACCTGGCCGAGTTCCTCCTGGGCCGTGGTTACGAAGTCATCGGCATGTTGCGTCGCAGCAGCACGGTCAACTTCGAGCGGATCGCGCACATCCAGGATCAGGTCACGCTGGTTTCGGGAGATCTGCTCGACGAGGTCTCGATGATCAACCTGCTCCGTGAGCACCGCCCCAATGAGGTCTACAACCTGGCCGCTCAGTCGTTCGTGCAGACCTCTTGGGGTCAGCCGGTGCTCACCGGCGAGACGACGGCACTCGGTGTCACGAGGATGCTCGACGCCATCCGAATCGTGGATCCCGAGATCCGCTTCTACCAGGCGAGCTCGTCGGAGATGTTCGGAAAGGTGCTCGAAGTCCCCCAGCGCGAGACCACGCCCTTCTACCCGCGGAGTCCTTATGGGGTCGCCAAGGTGTACGGACACTGGATCACCATCAACTACGCGGAGAGCTACGGCCTGCACGCCAGCTCCGGGATCCTCTTCAATCACGAGAGCCCGCGTCGGGGCTTGGAGTTCTCCACGCGCAAGATCAGTCATGGCGTTGCCCGCATCAAGCTCGGACTGGACACGACGTTGGCGATGGGAAACCTGGATGCGCAGCGGGACTGGGGATATGCCGCGGACTATGTCCGGGCGATGTGGCTCATGCTGCAACAGGAGAATCCGGGGAGTTACGTGGTCGCGACCGGGGTGACCCACTCGGTGCGCGAGTTTTGCGAGCTGGCCTTTGGTCGCGTGGGCCTCGACTACCGGGAGTACGTGACTCAGGACGAGCGGTTCATGCGCCCCGCCGAGGTCGATCTGCTGGTTGGCGATCCGCGGCGGGCCCGGGAGGTGCTGGGCTGGGAACCCGAGATCGACTTTCCCCGGCTGGTGAACATGATGGTGGACGCCGACCTGGAGCTGGTGGCCCGGCAGGGCGGCCCCGGGTGAGCGCCGGGTTCGATCCCCACCGACGCAGACTGGTGGGGCCCAGCTGGCAGGTCGCCGGCCCGTGCTCGCTTCTTGATTAGCAATCCACCCTCGTATCGATGCTCGCTACCGTCACCGCCAGCCCGCTCGGCGTCCTGATCGCCTTCGGCGCCGGGATCGTCTCGTTTCTCTCCCCGTGCGTCCTCCCGCTGGTGCCTGGCTATCTCTCGGTGGTCTCCGGCCTCTCGGTGGCCGAGCTCGAGGCCGGTCCGGGCGCGGTGCCGATGCGACGCCTGCTGCGCGACATCGCACTGTTCGTTGCCGGCTTCACCGTCGTCTTCGTGGCGCTCGGCGCGGCCGCGTCAGGGGTGGGTCATCTCCTCGAGCGCGCACCGCCGAGATCTCACGCTCGGCGCGGGCGCGGTGGTGGTGGCGCTCGGTGGGGTGCTGCTGCTGTCGGCCGCTCCGGCTTCGGTGTGGGCGAAGGTCGGGCCGGCGCCCCGCGCCGTCGCCGCCCGGGTGCTTGCCGAGCGACGGCTCCGCTTCGGGCACGGTTCGCTCGACACCCTCGCCGCGCCGATCATGGGAATGGCCTTCGGGTTCGCGTGGACACCCTGCATCGGCCCGGTGCTCGGTGCGGTGACCGCTCTCGCGGCCTCGCGGGCGACGCTCGGCGGGGGCGTCGTGCTCCTCTTCGCCTACTCGCTCGGGCTCGGCGTGCCATTCGTCGCGACCGGGCTGGCCTTCGGTCGGCTGACCGCCCTCTACGCCCGGGCCCGCCGCCGGCTCGGGTTGATCCACCTGGTCGGAGGCGTCGTCCTCGTGGCCTTCGGGATCCTGCTGCTCACCAACCAGCTCGGCTGGTTGGCATCCGAGATGCAGCAGGTCATGCGGCACATCGGGCTCGGCCGGCTGACCACGAGCTGAGGCCAGCCGCCCGAGCTGGTCACTTGGCCCCGCCCGGCGGTCGGCTCGTAGCATTGCGCCAATCCCAATGGATCACGTCGTGCTGCTCCGGGGCGCCGTTGCGCTCACCGGTCGCTTCCCCGCCCTTTCGGGGGTCGATCTCTCGGTCGGACAAGGGGAGGTGGTCTCGGTCGTCGGCGCGAACGGCGCCGGGAAGACCACGCTCTTGCGGACCTGCGCCGGCCTGGTGCAAGTGCGCTCGGGCGAGGCGTTCGTGCTCGGAATCGACCTGCGCGACGACCAGGCGGCGGTCCGGCGGCAGGTGGGCCTGCTCGGGCACGCGCCGAGCCTCTACGACGAGCTAACGGCCACGGAGAACCTGCGCTTCGCGCTGCGGGCCGCCGGAGCCGCTGTCGAGCGCGTCGGACCCGCCCTTGAGCGTGTCGGGATGAAGGGACGGCTGGCCAAGACGCCGGTCGGGGGGCTGTCGGCGGGACAGCGGCGGAGGGTGGCGCTGGCCGTCCTCGTCGGACGGGCCCCCGAGCTCTGGTTGCTTGACGAGCCCCACGCCGGCCTCGACCCGACGGCGCGCACGCTGCTCGCCGAGCTGGTCGCCGAGGCCGTTGCCGGCGGGGCGTCGGTGTTGTTCTCCTCCCACGAGCCCGAGCTGGCGGCGGCGATGTCCGACCGCCAGGTGTCGATGGCTGGTGGCCGGGTGGCCGACGTCACATCGGGTGGGCGAAGAGCCAAGCTGTCAGCGGTGGGCGAGGGCGGAACCCATGTGGCGTGACGCCCTGCTCGTCGCAGGCAAGGACCTGCGGATCGAGCTGCGCTCCCGGGTCGCGCTGTGGCAGGTGCTGCCGGTCGCCGTGCTCTCGCTCGTCCTCTACGCGTTCGCGCTCGGCCCGGCGCGCGGCACCCTCGCGTCGGCCGCGCCTGGCCTGTTCTGGCTTGCGGTGTTGTTCTCGACCGTGCTGGCGACCCAGCGCAGCTTCGCCATCGAGTCGGGGGAGGGGACCCGAGACGGGCTGCGAGCCTCGGGCATCGACCCGGCCGGGGTGTTCCTCGGCAAGGCCGCAGCGGTCGCCGCGGAGCTCGCCGCGCTCCAGGTCGTGCTGTGGGCGGCCATGACCGTGCTCTTCGGGGTGCACGTGCGCGTGCCGTGGCTCGCGCTGGTGGCCTCCCTGCTGGCGACGGTCGGGCTGGCCGCCGCTGGCACCCTGTACGGCGCGCTCTCGGCGGGCCTGCGCGTCCGGGAGACCCTGCTCCCGTTGCTCGTCCTGCCGGTGCTCGCACCGGTGCTGCTGGCCGCGTCGCGCACCTGGGCAGGCGCCTTGAGCGGCTCGGTGTCGGCCGGGGCGGCATGGCTCCGGGTGCTGGCACCGTTCGCGGTGGTCTACGTCGTCGTTGGGATCGTTCTTTACGGGCCGCTTCTGGAGGCGGCGTGAGGGCCACCGTCGCCCGGCGGGCCGACGTCCCCCGCCCCCGCTGGGTGCGCGTGGTGGGTGTGCTCGGGTTGGTTTCGACCGCCGCGACGGTCTGGCTGGGCCTGTGGGTGACCCCGCCCGACAAGGTCCAGGGCAACCTGGTCCGGCTCGTCTATCTGCACCCGCCGATCGCGTGGGTGGCGCTCTACCTCGCGTTCGGGCTCGCTGCCCTCTCCAGCGTGCTCTATCTCTGGCGTCGCACAAGGTCGATGTTCTGGGACCGCCTCGCCGCCGCGTCGGTCGAGGTCGGCGTCATCTTCAACGCCCTCACGCTCGCCACCGGCATGATCTGGGGCCGGCCGACCTGGGGCGTGTGGTGGACCTGGGACGCGCGGCTGACCTCGACCGCGCTGCTCCTCGTCTTGTTCCTCGGGTACATGGCCCTGCGCCGGGTGCCCGCCGACCCCGAGGTGCGGGCCAAGCGCTGCGCCGTCGCCGCGCTCATCGCGTTCGTGGATGTGCCGATCGTGCACTTCTCGGTGGTGTGGTGGCAGACGCTCCACCAGGGGGCGACCGTCCTCAACGCGAACCTGACCCCGACGATCCACGGCTCGATGGCCTGGACGCTGCTGCTGGGGTTCGTCGCGCTGACGCTCGTGTTCGTGTGGATGGTCGCGGTGCGCTACCGGATCGAGGTCCTGGCCGATCGCACGGGCGCCGAGCAGCTGGAGGTCTCGCTGGCCGAGCGGTGGGCCGAGGGCGAGGTGTCGGCGCCCCCGCCCACCAACGGGCATGGGGCGCCGGCCCCGCTGCGCCCGCCGGCCGAGGTGCACCAATGAGCTACATCGACGCCGGATACGCGGTGGGGCTCTCGGTGCTCTTCTTGTACTCGATCACCCTCGTGCTGCGCCGCCGCAGCCTGGAGCGCCGGGTCGACCTATCCGCGACGGACGACGCCGACGAGCCCGCCGAGACGGGCGCCGCGGGCGGACCGTGATCGACGCGCCCCGGTCGAGCGAACCCGTTCCCCCGTCGGGTCGTCCACGAGGCGGCGCACCAAACGGCGGCTGTGGTTCGTCGCCGCGGTGCTCGTAGCGGCGCTCGTCTTCTTGCTCGTGGAGGGCCTGGGCAGCTCGCTCGACTACTTCGACACGGTCGACCAGGCGCTGGCCCACCGGGGGACGCTCGGCACCACGACCTTCCGGCTCGAGGGCCTGGTGGTGCCGGGCAGCATCCGCCGGACGGCCCAGGGCGCGAACTTCACCGTGTCGGAGGGGAGCAACGACGTGGCCGTCCAGAACGTCGGGTCCCCGCCGGAGCTCTTCCAGCAGAACATCCCGGTCGTCGTGGTCGGGCACTTCGCGGCCCCGGGCTCGACGCTCTTCCTCTCCAACCAGATCATGGTGAAGCACTCGGCGAACTACATCGCGGCCCATCCGAACCGGGTGCGCGCACCCAACGGTTTGGTGCGCTGAGCCAACGGAAGCTTCGTTGAACGCCGCCATCGGGTCGGTCGGGGTATGGCTGGCCTTCTGCGGTGCGGTGGTGGGCGGCCTCGCCGCCGTCGCCTCCCTCGTGCAGACTCGCCGCGGCCGTCCGCGCGACCCCCGGCTCGATCCCCGGTTGCTGGCGCCGGTCGTGCTGGCCGGGATGGCCATTGCGGTGGTGGCGATGGAGCACGCCCTCGTCACCCACGACTTCACGATCGCGTTCGTCGCAGACAACAACAGCCGGGCGACGCCGCTGCTCTACTCGATCACCGGCCTGTGGTCGGCGCTCGCCGGCTCGATCCTGCTCTGGGGCTTCCTGCTCTCGGTCTTCGTGTGCGCGGTGGTCTGGCGGTTCCGACGCGAGGCGAATGACCCCGTCGTCGTGTGGGCGACGCTCGTCATGTTCGTGGTGGCGGCCTTCTTCATCGGGCTGATGGTCGGGCCGTCCAACCCGTTCCAGCACGTGGTCGGGGCCGCACCGGCCCAGGGCGCCGGGCCGAACGCGCTGCTCCAGGACAACCCGCTCGTCGCGATCCATCCGCCGCTGCTCTACCTCGGGTTCACCGGGTTCACGGTGCCCTTCGCGTTCGCGATCGGCATGCTCGCCAGCGGGCGGGTGGGAGATCGCTGGCAAGTCGAGATGCGGCGCTGGACGCTCGTCGCGTGGACCTTCCTGTCGGTCGGGATCGTGCTCGGTGCCTGGTGGTCCTACCAGGTGCTCGGGTGGGGCGGGTTCTGGGGTTGGGATCCGGTGGAGAACGCGGCGCTCCTGCCGTGGCTCTGTGGCACCGCCTACCTCCACTCGGTGCTCGTCCAGGAGCGCCGCGGGCTGTTGCGTGTGTGGAACCTCTCGCTGTCGGTCGCGACCTTCGCCCTCACGATCCTCGGAACCTTCCTCACCCGCTCGGGGGTGATCGAGTCGGTCCACGCGTTCAGCGACTCTTCGCTCGGCCCCGTCCTCATCTCGTTCTTCTTGTTGGTCGTGGTGGTCGGTTTCGGGCTCATCGCGTGGCGGGGCGACCGGCTGCGCTCCCCGGGCGGCATCGACGCGCCGCTTGGCCGGGAGGGCGCGTTCTTGTTGAACAACCTGCTCTTCGTCGGCTTCGCGTTCGTGGTCCTGCTGGGCACGCTCTTCCCCCTCCTGTACCAGGCGCTCAAGAACCAGCAGGTCACCGTCGGCGCGCCGTACTTCAACACGGTGGCCGTGCCGGTGGGGCTTGCGCTGCTCGTGCTGATGGCGCTCGCGCCGGCGTTGTCGTGGCGCACGGTGGACGCCGGCGTGCTCTGGCGACGCCTGGCCCCGGCCGCCTGGGCGGCGACCCTGGTGGTCGTCGCTTGCGTCATCGGCGGTGTCCGCGGGTTCGTTCCGCTGCTCGCGTTCGGCCTCGGTGCCTTCGCCGGCGCGTCGGCCATCCGGTCGATCGTCCTCGCCGTGATCACGAGCCGGCGCCACGGGCGCGGCGTGGTGCGGGGGATCCTCGGGCGGGCCAACGGCGGCATGGTGGTGCACCTCGGCGTCGTGGTCATCGCGGTCGGCATCGCGGCGGCGACGTCGTTCGCCCAGCGAAGCGAGCTCGAACTCCGGCTCCACACCCCGGTGCAATTCGACGGACACAGCTTCGTGTTCGAGGGGCTCCAGACGGTGCGCTCCCCGTCGCGCACGGCGACCGAGGCGCTGGTCCAGGTGGACGGCGGCGGGATCTTCCACCCCGCGGTCACCCAGTTTGCCGGGGCCAACTCCGAGGCGGTCGGGACGCCGGCGATCGACTCGGGGTTCACCGGCGACGTCTACCTGACCTTCGACGCGATCGGCGGATCGGGCCCGGCCACCGCCGCCCAGGAGTTCCCGAACCTGCCCAAGGGCGCGGTGGCGGTCGGCGTCGTGGTCGAGCCGCTCATCGCCTGGATGTGGGCCGGCGGGCTCCTGATCGGGCTGGGCGGCCTACTCGCGCTCTCGCCGGGTCGGCGCCGGCGGGCTACCGACCCGGCTTCGGGGGCGACCACCCGGAAAGCCGCCCCCCTGGAGCCCGACGGGGAGCCGGCCGGATTGCTCGAGGAGGGGATCGAGGCGACGCCGCTCGTGGTCGAGCCGGTGGGGTCGCCGGGCCGGTGAGCGCGTCGGGTCCCCCCGCCTCGGCGGCGCCGACCAGGCGGCGTCACACGGCGCGCTGGGTCGCCGGCGGTGTGGCGGTCGTGCTGGTGGTCGTGGCGATCGTGGCGGCCACCCGGCCGTCCTCCGAGGCGACCGCCGTCGCGAGTCCCCTGATCGGACATCGCGCCCCGGCGCTCGTCGCCCGCGACTTCGCCGGCCAGCAGATCTCACTCGCCTCCGACCGCGGCCACTTCGTCGTGGTCAACTTCTTCGCCAGCTGGTGCCCGCCGTGCCAGAGCGAGGAGCCCAACCTCGTGCACTTCAACTTCGAGCAGCACCAGCAGCACGCCAACGTCGACATGGTCTCGGTCGACATCGACGACACGACCTCGGGGGCCCGGCGCTTCGTGTCCGACTTCGCCGTGACCTGGCCCGCCATCCCCGATTCGGCCGGGCAGTACGCGGCCGCCTTCGGGGTGGGGTCGCCGCCGATGACGTTCTTCGTAGATCCCGCGGGCACGGTGGTGGCCGCGCTCGCCGGGCCGGTCACCTACTCGCAGCTCAACTCCGTGCTGGCGGCGGCCCGCCGTGTCTGAGGTACTGGCCGGCCAAGCCCCGAGCAGGGCGCGCCGCACCGGGGGCGGGGTCGTGGCCGGCCGTCTCTCGGCGGTCGCCATGGTGGTCGTCCTCGGCGTCACGCTGGCCATCGGCAGCGGCCTGGGGCACGGTCCACCGGCGTCGCTCTCGTCGCGGGCTGCGGCGCTGGAGAGCAGCATCCGGTGTCCGAGCTGCGAGGACATCTCGGTCGCGCAGTCGGAGGCTTCCTCGGCGATCGCGGCACGCCACCAGATCACCAAGATGCTGGCGGCCGGCGACAGCGACGCGGTGATCGAGCAGTCCTTCGTCGACCGCTACGGGACCTCCATCCTTCTCGTGCCGCCCTCCTCGGGCCTCGGCGCGCTGGTGTGGGTGCTCCCACTGGTCGCCGTCGTGCTCGCCGTCGGATCGATCGGCGTCCTGTTCTGGCGGCGCCAGCGCTCGCTCGTGCGCCTGCGCTCGACCGATCCATGACCGGGTCGCGGCGGGTGGTCACCGACGCGCCGCAGTCGGAGCGTTCGGCAGCGGACCGGCGTTGGCGCCTCGAGGACGAGCGCGACTTCCTCGTGCGCTCGCTCGCCGACCTGCGGACCGAGCGCGACGCGGGCGATATCGAGACGCGCGACTACGAAGCGCTGCTGTCCCGCGACCGCGACCGGCTGGCGTCCGTCGAGGCGGAGCTGGGTGAGCTCGAGGAGGCCGACCGGGCCAGATTGGACGCACTCAAGGAGGGCCCCGAGGCGCCACTCAGGGTGGCCCGCCGCCGCCGGGCCTGGTTGGGCGTGGTGGCCGCCGTCGCGCTGAGCGCCGGGACCACGCTGCTTGTCGTCCACCTGGCGTCGCCCCGGCTCCCCGGCCAGCCCGAGACCGGGAGCATCAAGCTGAACCTCACCCAACAGATCGAGACGCAGCTGGCCGAGGCGTCGGTGCTGGTCGACGACGGCACGACGCAGTCCCTCGGCCAGGCCCTGACCCTGTACAAGACGGTGCTCGGCGAGGATCCCAAGCAGCCCCAGGCCCTCGCCGAGACCGGATACCTCGAGTGGGAGGCCGGTGACGCCCGCGGCGACACGGCGCTCGAGGACGCCGGGCGCACGCTCGTCGCTCGCTCGATCGCCGTCGAGCACGACGACTTCGCGGCCCACCTCTTCATGGGGACCATTGACCTCGAGCAGTCCCACGACCCGGCCGCCGCCGTCGCGCAGTACAAGCTCTTCTTGGCCGAGGACCCACCGGCGACGGAGATCTCCAACGCGGCCCCCCTGATCAGCCAGGCCTACACCGCCGCCGGACAGCCTGTCCCGGCGAAGGTGACCAAGAGCTAAAACCCTCAGCCGCGCAGCGACCGCAGCGACTCCACCACGGGCGCGAAGGCCGCCGCGAAGGCGGCGACGTCGTCGTCGGTCGTCGACCATCCGACGGAGAGCCGCAGCGAGTTCTCCGGGTCCGCGCCCATGGCGGCGAGCACCGGTGAGGGTTCGAGGGCCTCCGACGAGCACGCCGAGCCGGAGTGGACCGCGATGCCGGCCCGGTCGAGCCCGATGACGACCGGCTCCGCCTCGACGCCCGAGACGCCCAGGCAGACGAGGTGGGGCAGGCGGAGCCGGGCGTCCTCGGGGCCGACCGTGCGCACCCCCTCGACCGACGTCGCCGCTTCGAGCACGGCCGCGATGCGCCGTCGGGACTCGGCGGCCTCGGCCTCGAGCCGCGCCGGATCGGCGAGGGATTGGGCGGCGGCGCCGAACCCCGCGATGGCGGCCGCGTTCTCGAAGCCGGCCCGCCGCGCCCGCTCCTGTTGCCCACCGAGGAGCAGCGGGTCGAACCGCTGACCCGCCCTGACGATCAGCGCGCCGACGCCGGCGGGACCGCCGAACTTGTGGGCGCTGAGTGAGACGAGGTCGGCGCCGAGCTCGCCCAGGTCGAGCGGGACCCGGCCCACGGCAGCGCACGCGTCGACGTGCAGCGGCACGCCGGCCGAGCGGCACAGCTCGGCCACCTCGAGCACGGGCTGGAGTGTCGCCACCTCGTGGTTGGCCCACTGGCAGTGCACGAGAGCCGGGGCCTCACCGCCGCCGAGCGCCGCCGCCACGCCCTCGGGGTCGATCCGTCCGGTACCGTCGACGGCGAGTTCGACGACCGCCGCCGCCCGCGCCGACGCGTCTCGCACCGCCGAGTGTTCGACCGCGGCGCAGGCGATCGGTCGCCCCGGGGCGCGCCGCGCCGCGCCGATCACCGCGGCGTTGATCGCCTCGGTGCCCCCTGAGGTGAACACGACCTGGCGGGGGCGCACCCCGACGAGGCTGGCGACGCGCTCGCGGGCGTCCTCGAGGCGCGCCCGGACGGCTCGCCCCTCTTCGTGGACGCGCCCTGGGTCACCGGCGATCGCGTCCAGCTCGGCCACCATCGCGGCGCGGGCCTCGGGGCGTAGCGGGGAGGTCGACGCGTGGTCGAGGTAGTGGCGCGCCACCGACCTCAGGCGGTCGCGGCGCAGGTTTCGTCGCCGCGAGCGCGCGACGTCAAGACGACCGGGAGCGGGCCCGACGTGGGGTCGCCGCAGAGCCCGGCGAGCAGACCCTTCACCATCCCGCCGTCCACCGCGCAGAGCACCGGCGGCGTCGAGGCCGCGTCTCCGAAGGGGCACTGCTCGGCGACGACCGCCGTCGACGCGCCGTGGTCCTCCACGTGGGCGGCGAACCCGTGGGCGGTGAGGGTCAGAGCGATCGTGCGCATCGCGGCGCGCACCGAGCGCTGTCCCTCCTCGGGCGACATGCGGGTCGCCAACATCCGGCCGTACTCCTCGCCCACCTTGGCCGCCATGGTCTCGGCCTCGGCCGGCCCGAGCAACTCGAGCGCCTCGCGCAGCAGGAGCACGAGGAGGTCGTCGCGCTTGAACAGCAGTCCTCCGACCGGGTCGTCGTCGACGGGCGAGAAGCGTTGGGCCGGGCGCCCCACCCCCTGGCCGTCCCGGCTCATCGCCACGCTCAGGTAGCCCCCGGCGACCAGCCGGTTGAGGTGGTGCCGGGCAACGTTGGGGTGCAGCGAGAAGGTCGTCGCGATCTCCGCCGCGCTCGAGCCGGGGTGGGCGCGCACATGCAGGAAGATCTCGCGCCGGGTCGGATCGCCGAATGCGCCGGTGACCGCGGCGACGAGCGAGGCGAACCGGGCGTCGGCTTCGGTGTGCACGACGTCGTCGCTGTCCGCGGGCGTCGCCACCGACCCGGAGTTCGAGCCCGAACGCACGATCGGTAGTGTACCTGGGGGTTTCTGCGAACGGCCGGGCCCGACCGAGCCCGCCGTGACGCCATCGTGCTGGCGGAAGCGGGCCGTTCCCCCGGAAAGGCAGGCCGATGGGGTCCGAGGATCGAGCGCTCGAGGCGTCACTCGGCCGCGTCGTCGACCCCGTGCTCGGTCTCCCGTTGGCCGAGACCGGGATACTCCGCTCCGTACGGGTGAAGCGGCACCAGGCGAGCGTGGAGCTCGCCCTTCCGGTCGCCGACTGGCCCGATCGCACCGAGCTGGTGGCCCGAGTCGAGGCGGCCGCCGGCACCGAGGTGGAGGTCTCGACCTCGGTCATGAGCGACGAGGCGCGCCTGGAGCTGCGGGGCGCGCTCCGGGCGCGCATGGAGGGCCAGCCGGGCCCCTCCGGCCACCACGACCACGGGCACACCTCGCCCGAGCCAGCGTTCTTGCAGGCGGGGTCGGCGACCCGGGTCATCGGTGTCTCATCGGGCAAGGGCGGGGTCGGAAAGTCCTCGGTCACCGTCAACCTGGCAGTCACACTCGCCCAGAGCGGTCGCTCGGTGGCGATCCTCGACGCGGATGTGTACGGGTTCTCGGTGCCCAAGATGCTGGGCAGCGAACGGGACCCGGTGATCCTGGGCGACATGGTGATCCCGACCGCCACCCACGGGGTGCGCTGCCTCTCGATGGGCTACTTCGTGCCCGAGGACCAGCCGGTCATCTGGCGCGGCCCCATGCTCCACAAAGCGATCGAGCAGTTCCTGGGCGACTGCTACTGGGGCGAGCCCGACTTCCTCTTCGTCGACATGCCGCCCGGCACCGGCGACGTGACGCTCTCGCTCGCCCAGGTCATGCCGCGCGCCGAGATCCTGGTGGTCACCACCCCCCAGTCGGCAGCCCAGCGGGTGGCCCAGCGCTCGGCCTTCGCCGCCCGCAAGCTGAAGCTCGCCGTGCGGGGGGTCGTCGAGAACATGAGCTGGTTCACCGGCGACGACGGCACCCGATACGAGCTCTTTGGCCGCGGAGGCGGTGCCCAGCTGGCCGGCGACCTCGGCGTGCCGCTCCTCGGCCAGGTGCCGCTCGTCACCGCGCTGCGCGAAGGGGGCGACACCGGCGCGCCGATCACGGTCACGGACCCCGACGCCGAGGCGTCCCAGGCCTTCATGGCGCTCGCCGAGCGCGTCGTGGCGCTCGGACCGGCCCGGGTCTACCGTCGAGAACTCGCACTCGGCTAGCCCCGGGCGAGGAGGCAGACATGAAGGACTTCTCCGGGAAGGTCGCCGTGATCACCGGAGGCGCCAGCGGGATCGGGCTTTCGATGGCCAAGCGGTTCGCGGCCGAGGGGATGCGCCTGGTGCTGGCCGACATCGAGGAGCCGGTGCTCGAGGAGGCGGTCGAGGAGCTGAAGCGCTCCGGCGCCGACGTCCTCGGCGTGCCGACCGACGTCGCTGATCACGCGTCGGTGGTCCGCCTGCACGACAAGACGCTCGAGTCCTTCGGCGCGGTGCACGTCGTGTGCAACAACGCGGGCGTCGTCGGCCGCTCGATCGTGGAGAGCCCGATCGAGATGTGGCAGTGGGTCGTCGGTGTCAACCTCTTCGGCGTCATCAACGGGTGCAATGTCTTCTTGCCCACGCTGGTCGCCCAGAACGAGGGCCACGTCGTCAGCACCGCGTCCGTCGCGGGTCTGCGCGGGAACGCGATCCTGGGCATCTACAGCACGACGAAGTTCGCGGTGGTGGGGCTCAGCGAGTCACTGCGCGAAGAGCTGCACGCCTCGGGGTCCAAGGTCGGAGTGTCGGTGCTGTGTCCGGGGTTCGTCCAGACCCGGATCGCCCAATCACACCGCAACATGCCAGCGGCGATGCGCGAGGCCTTCGGCGCGTCCGACAGCGACGTGCTCCAAGGTGCGGTCATGTCGGTCGGGATCCCCCCTGCCGAGGTGGCTGACGCCGTCTTTGATGCGGTGAAGGAGGATCGGCTGTACGTCCTCACGCACCCCGATCTGGCCCGCGGCGCGCTCGACCAGCGTCTGGAGCTGTTGTTCGGCTGAAACCCGGCTCAGGCCTCGATGGCCTGGGGCAGCTTCGCGGGGTCCCACCCGAGCAGTGCAACCGCCTGGCGACACGCGAACCGGTCGGTCATCCCGGCGACGTAGGCGACCGCGGCGCGCACCGCGTCGGGCTCGCCGGCGCCCAGCCCTCCGGCCTCTCGGACCGAGGGGATCGCATTGGGCCGGTCCGAGAAGTGCTCGACGAGGGCCCGCAGCAGCGCGACGACCGCCCGGGCCTGGGCGACCGACGCCTCGCGCAGGTAGATGTGCTCGTAGTTGAGCGCCCGGAACCGGGCGAGAGCACTCGCCGTGTCGTCGTCCATCGCGATGCGGCCAGACTCGGCCGTCGTGCGGACCAGCGCCTCGATGAAGGCGCCGAGTTGTTCGCCGCGCCGGGCCCCGCAGTGCGCCGCGACGAAGGGGTCGAGCAGCTGTGCGCTCACGATCCCGGTCGCCACGGCGTCCTCCCAGTCGTGACAGACATACGCGATCCGGTCGGCCCAGCTGACCACCTCGCCCTCGCAGGTCGCTGGTGCCGGGCGCGACCAGCTGTGGTTGGCGATGCCGTCCAGCGTCTCGGCGCACAGGTTCAAGGAGATCAGCGAGACTTCGGCGCCCCATTGGGCATGGTCGAACCCCCCGTCGATGTAGGGGGCGAGCGCGTCCTCGCTCGCGTGGCCCCCGGGGCCGTGCCCGCAGTCGTGTCCGAGCGCGATCGCCTCGGTGAGGGCGACGTTGAGACCGCACGCCCGCGCGATCGACGTTGCGACCTGCGCGACCTCAAGCGCGTGGGTGAGCCGGGTGCGCGAATGGTCCTCGGGGAAGATGAACACCTGCGTCTTGCCGGCCAGGCGCCGGAAGGCGGGGGAGTGGAGGATCCGGTCGCGGTCGCGCTCGAAGCAGGTCCGCCACTCGTCGGGCTCCTCGGGGCGAGCTCGCGTGCCCCCGCCCTTCGCCCGGGTGGCCCCTGGCACGAGGACCGAGTCCTCGGATTCCTCCCGGACCGAGCGCGCCAGGACCGCGCCCGGTCCGCCAACCTGGACCGGGGGTCCCCCGGTGGTGGCGCCCGAGTCGGCGTGGGCCACCCGCAGGCCCCCGATCTCGTGCCCGCCCTTGTCGCCGTCGAGGTCGGCCTCGGGCGAGAAGCCCGCCATGGTCGAGGCCCAGCGGCGGGACCGCTCGCTATTCGGGCCGGCCCCTCGGTCGTCGTTCACCATGGCTACGAGCATGCCCGAGGGAGGTAACGTCGAACAGCGGCACGCGTGAGCGCACGCCGGCTGCGGCACACCGGCCGCGGGGCGACCCAGAGAGGAGTCCGCAGTTGGAGGTGCGAATCGGGATCGTGCAAACCCCCAAGGAGGTCGAGATCGACCTTGGGGACAGCGCCGATCGGGACGCCGTCTTGGCCGACATCGAGGCATCGCTCGAGAAGGGCGGTGTGCTGTGGCTGACCGACCGGCGCGGGCGCCGGATCGCGGTGCCGACCGCCCAGGTCGCCTACATCGAGGTCGGCGCCCCCTCCAACGAGCGGCGGGTGGGGTTCGGAGCGCCCTGACCTTGGGGCCGACGGACGCGGGGACGTGACCGGCCCAGCGGACGCCGCGGTCGCCCCCGCCTCGTCCGACCTGTTCGGTCACGAGCTGCTCTTCGTCACCGGCAAGGGTGGCGTCGGCAAGACCACCGTCACTGCCGCCCTCGCCCAGCTGGCGGCGGAGCAGGGCAAGCGGGTCCTGGCATGTGACATCGACGCCACCGGCGGCCTCGCCGCGATGTTCGAGGCCGGCTCGGTCGGCTTCACCCCGACCACCGTGGCACCGGGCGTCTCGGCCATGTCGATGGACACCGAGGCGTCGTTGCGCGAGTACCTGAAGGTCAGCCTGCGCGTGCCGTTGACCGGCCGCATTGGACCGCTCGCCAAGGCCTTCGACTTCGTCGCCACCGCCGCGCCCGGTGTCCGCGAGATCCTGACGGTCGGCAAGCTGTGCTGGGAGGTCCGCGAGGGCCACTTCGACCTGGTCCTGGTCGACGCACCGGCGACCGGTCACGTGGTCAGCCAGCTGAGCGCGCCCGAGGCGATCAACAACCTCGTGAAGGTCGGCCAGATCCGTACCCAGACGGACTGGATGGTCGAGATGCTGTCCAACCCCGATCGCACCGGCGTGGTGGCCGTGACCACGCCCGAGGAGATGCCGGTCTCCGAGACCCTCGAGCTCGCGGAGCGCATCGACCAGGAGACCTCGGTGTCACTGGTCGCAGTGATCGTGAACCGTGTCCTCCCCGAGCTGTTCAGCACACGAGAGGAGGAGGTGTTCGAGCGATTGCGCGACTCCGAGCTCACCGCCGAGATCGGTGACTTCGTGGGCGGCGACGTGAGCCCGGTGCTCGAGGCGGCGCGCCTCGCGGTCACGATGCGACGGGCGCGGGCGGTCCACCTCCAGCACCTCCAGGAACACCTCGAAGCGCACATCCCGATCCTCCTCGTGCCGTTTCTTTTCACACGCGTCGGTGGCCTGCGCTCCACGAGGCAGGTCGCGTCGTGGCTGGCCGACGAGCTGGGGCTGTGAGCATCCGGCCAGGCGAGAAACACGGATCGCTGGATCAGCTGCTGGCCTCGAAGGAGATCGCCATCGCGTGTGGCCCCGGTGGGGTGGGCAAGACCACGATCGCCGCCGCGACCGCGGCGATGGCCGCCTGTCATCACGGCGGGAAGGTCCTCGTCCTCACGGTCGACCCGGCCAAGCGCCTCGCCGACGCGCTCGGGCTCAAGGGGATCGGCAACACGGAGCGTCGCATCCCCTTCGAGCTGTTCAAGGAGGCCGGGGTCACCCCACGCGGCGAGCTGTGGGCCGCGATGCTCGACACCCAGGCCAGCTGGGACGCCTTGATCGAGCGGCACGCGCCGGACCGCCGCACCAAGGAAGAGATCCTCGCCAACCCGCTGTATCGGAACATCTCGGGTCGCTTCGTCCAGAGCCACGACTACATCGCCGTCGAACGCCTCTTCGAGATCCATGCGACCGGCGACTACGACCTGATCGTCGTCGACACGCCCCCCAGCCGGCACGCGCTCGATTTCCTCGACGCGCCCAAGCGGATGGCCGACTTCTTCTCGAGCCGCCTGCTGCGCTGGCTCATCGTCCCCTACCGCTCCCGGCTCGTGACGGTCGCCTCGCGGCCCTTCCAGCAGGTGGCCGACCGGATCCTGGGCACGCAGTTCCTGACCGACATCTCGGAGTTCTTCATCCTCTTCCAGTCGATGCACGAGGGATTCGTGGAGCGGGCCGATGCGGTCGTGCGACTGCTCGGGGACCGCCGGACCACGTTCCTCGTCGTCTCGACGCTCGAGAGCTCGCCGCTGGCGGAGGCTGAGGCCTTCGCCGCCGAGCTCGGACGCCGCCACCTCCATCTCGGGGCGGTGGTGCTCAACCGGACGCTGCCCGACTACCTCAGGGCCCCGGGGGCCGCGGCTGTGGCGCGCGCGCTCGCCGAGCGCTCCGAGGAGATCGCGGGGCGTCTGCCGACCGACCCCGCGATCACGGCGCCGCTGCTCCGAGAGGTGGCCGAGAGCTTCCTCAACTTCAGCCTGGTGGCCCGGCGGGAGGCGGAGCATCGCGACGAGCTCGCCTACTCGCCCGAGGTCGTGGCGAGCGCACCCTTCTTCGAGAACGACGTGTCCAACCTGGACGGACTGCTGGCGCTCGGCGAGACGATCTGGCGGTAGTGGGTTCGGGCGGAGCCGAGCGCCGCCCTACGATGCGGGCGTGGGCTCGTTGCTCTGCCGGAGCTGACCGGGCGGAACGTGGTGCTCGACTACCACCTCCACTTGTGGTCCCACGACCGGGCTGACGTGTCGCTCAGCCTGGAGCAGGTGGCCGACTACTGCGAGGCCGCTCGGGCCGCCGGGGTTTCCGAGATCGCCCTCACCGAGCACCTGTTCCGGTTCGTCCAGTCCGAGCCGATCGTGGCCGGCCTCTTCGACGACGAGGACCCCATGCTGCGGGTCTCGATGCAGCAGTACTGGGCGCACCACGCCCGCAACGACCTCGACGACTACGTCGAGATGGCGGAGGCGGCCAAGGCAGCCGGGCTGCCGGTCGTGATCGGCCTCGAGGTCGACTACTACCGAGGCCGGATGGACCAGGTGGCGGCGCTGCTCAACGGCTATCCGTTCGACGTCCTCCTCGGCTCGGTGCACTGGCTGGGGGCGTGGCGTTTCGACGACAGCGACCCGCTGCACCTCGCCGAGTGGGCGGTGCGCGACGTCGAGAAGTCCTGGGACGCCTACGTCGAGGCGATCGAGGAGCTCGCCGCCTCCGGCGCGTGTGACGTGCTGGCGCACCCCGACCTCGCCAAGGTGTTCGGTTACGTCCCGAAGCACCCCGAGGAGTGGTGGGACCGCCTCGCCGACGCCGCGGCGTCGAGCGGCATGTCGGCCGAGGTCTCCTCGGCGGGATGGGTGAAGCCCTGCGCGGAGCAGTACCCGGCGCGCGGGCTGCTCGCCCGCTTCGCCGAGCGCGGCGTCGGGCTGACCACCGCGTCGGACGCGCACAGCCTCAGCCGGGTCGCCGAGCGCGCCGACGACCTGCGCGCGTTGCTCGCCGAGCTCGGGGTCGGCGAGCTGACGGCCTTCCGCGATCGGCATGCCCGGGCCGTCCCCGTCACCGACGCCGTTGGGGAACGGCGCTAGGGCGATGGCAACGCGCGGCGAGCTCGCCCTGCTGCACGCCGTCTTGGAGCCCGACGAGCTGTCCCACATCCAGCGGCTGCTCGGGTCGTGGTCGCTGCTCTCGGACCTCTCCTTCTCGGACCTCGTGCTCGTGGTGCCGGTCAACGACGACGAGGACGAGATCTCGACCCAGCTGGTCGTCCTGGGCCAGATCCGGCCCTCGAACCGGCCGACCCGGCTCCACCAGGACCTGGTCGGCGAGTCGACCTCGGGCGAGGGGTGGTCAATCGCCAAGGACGCGTTGGTCAAGGGCGAGATCGTGCGGGGCGAGATCGAGGGGATCTCGGCGTCGGGGGCCATCGCCTCCGAGGCGATCCCGGTCCGCTACGCCAACAAGGTCATCGCGGTCATCGTGCGGATAGGGCGCGAAGAGGTGCGGCCGGCCACCTCCAGCTCCGAGCGCACCTACCTCGACGCGTTCGACCGGCTGGCGTCGATGGTGGCTGAGTCGGCATTCCCGTTCCCCGAGGCCGACGTTGGGAGCGAGGAGTCGCCGCGCGTCGGCGACGGGGTCGTGGTCGTCGACCACGAGGGCCGTGTCGACTTCGCATCGCCCAACGCGATGAACGCGTTCCACCGGATGGGCGTGTACTCGGTCCCCGAAGGCCGTCGCTTCGGCGACCTCGGCGTGGAGGAATCGGCCGTCGAGTGGGCGCTCACCACGGCGCGCCCGGTCGTCGAAGAAGTCGAGCGGCGGCCCGACATCATCGTGCTCCTGCACTGCATCCCGCTCGTCACCCACGGCTCGGTGAGCGGGGCCATCATCCTCGTCCGCGACGTGACCGACGTGCGACGCCTCGACCGGCTGCTCTTGTCCAAGGACGCCGCCATCCGCGAGGTGCACCACCGGGTGAAGAACAACCTGCAGACGATCTCCTCGCTCTTGCGACTGCAGGCGCGCCGGGTCCCGGCCAAGGCCGGGCGCGAGGCGTTGCACGAGGCCGAGCGCCGGGTCCGGTCGATCGCGATCGTGCACGAGATCCTCTCCCGGGACCCGGGCGACCAGGTGTCCTTCGACGAGATCGTGGCCTCGCTCGTGCAGATGGCCGAGGACTCAGTCGTCGGGCACGACCGGTGCACATCGAGGTGACCGGAGACTTGGGCGACCTTCCGGCCGACGTGGCGACCCCGCTCGCGGTCACCCTCGCCGAACTGCTCCAGAACGCCGTGCAGCACGCCTTCACCGTCGAGCGGCGACCGTTGCGCACCTCGCGGCCGGGAAGCGGCGCACCGACGAGGACGCACCGCGGGCGGGCGGGTCACCGTCTCGCTCGGCCATGGGGTGCAGGGCCTCTCGATCGAGGTCCGCGACGACGGCGTGGGCCTACCCAAGGGCTTCGACATCGAGCGGACCAACAGCCTCGGGCTGTCGATCGTGCGGGACCTCGTGGTGAGCCAGATGGACGGCACCATCGAGATGCGCCGGGTGCCCCGAGCCGAGGGCGGGGGCACCCTGGTGTCGATCGAGGTGCCGACCGGGCCGCGCCGCTAGAGGGACCCGGGAAGGGGAGTGGTCAGCAGGCTCGGCGGCGGGCGGCGAGCCACGCCTTGCGCAGCTTGCGGCGCTCCTCCTCGGAGGTGCCGCCCCAGACACCGGACTCCTGGTTGGTCGCGAGGGCGAAGTCGAGGCAGGGCTCCTGCACCGTGCATCCGCGGCACACCCGCTTGGCGGCGTCGATCTGGTCGACGGCGGGACCGGTGGTCCCGACCGGGAAGAAGAGGTCCGGGACCGTGTCACGGCAGGCCGCGAACTGTCGCCAGTCCTCGGCGTCCCACTCGACGGTGCGGTTCCACATCAGCGCCATGACCAGGTCCTCCAGCCGTTTGTGATCTTTTTCACAAGTCTGCCGGTCACAACTCCCGCAGGGGGAATTTGGGCAGGCACAGGTTATCGACGTGAACGAACGATGACAAGAGGATTTTCGGAAGGTTTCGAGCGTCGCGGTGCGCGTGGTAGGCCGTGCCTGGTCGGGTCACGGGGGAGATCGATGAGCGAGGTCTTCGGCCACCGGGGCTGCACCGAGGGGTTCCTCGAGAACACCCTTGAGGCGTTCTTGGAGGCCCGTCGGCGGGGTGCCGACGGGGTCGAGTTCGACGTGCGGCGCAGCGTGGACGGGGCGCTGGTCATCCACCACGACGCCGCGGTGCCCGGCACCGGGCTGATCCACGAATCGGCCGTCGCCGACCTGCCGTCCTACGTCCCGCTGTTCGCTGAGGTGATCGAGGCGTGCCAGGGCATGGCGATGAACGTCGAGATCAAGAACACCCCCGGCGACCCCGGCTATGACCCGAGCGGGGCGCTCTCCCAGGCGGTGGCGGCCGAGCTGGCCGAGCACGAGCGCATCGACGACGTGATCGTCTCGTCCTTCGACCAAGGCACGATCGAGGCGCTGCGGGTGGCCGAACCGGCGCTCGCGATCGGGTGGCTCGTCGGGTCATTCGCGGACCTGGACCGGGCGCTCGAGGTGGCGTTGGACCGGGGTTACCAGGCCCTGCACCCGTTCTTCGCCACGGTGCAGGGCCCGTTCGTCGGGCGCTGCCACGAGGGCGGCCTGGCCGTGAACGTCTGGACCCCGAACGCCGATTCGGACCTTGAGGCCATGGTGGAGCTGGGGGTGGACACGCTCATCACCGACCGCCTGAGCGCCGCGTTGGCCATCGTCGCACGTCGAGAGGCAGAAATTCGGCCCTGAGGCGAGTGGCGGCGGTCGGTTGGGGTAATGAACAATGGCCCATCATGAATGTCGTCGTCTGCGTGAAACAGATCCCTGATCCCGCCGCGCCCCCGCGCTGGATCCCGACACCCACACCCTCGACCGCTCCGGCAAGCTGATCCTGGACGACTCCGACGCCTACGGCGTGGAGATGGGCCTCCAGCTGGCCGCCTCGGAGGGGGACGAGGTCATCCTCGTCTCCATGGCGCCGGGTGGCGAGACCTCCGGCCTGCGCACAGCGCTCGCCATGGGGGCCGCCAAGGCCATCTTGGTCTCCGACGACGCCCTGGGCGGCTCCGACGCGCTGGGCACGGCCAAGGTGCTGGCCGCAGCCATCAAGCGGGCCGAGCCCGACCTCGTCCTCACGGCTACCGAGTCGACCGACGGCTACACCGGGACCATCCCGGTCCAGGTGGCCGAGCTCCTCGGGCTGCCGTCGATCACCTTCGCCAAGAAGATCGCGATCGAGGGCGGGACCGTGAAGGTCGAGCGCCAGACCGAGGCGGGTTACGACGAGGTCGAGTGCCCCATGCCCGCCGTGGTTAGCGTGACTGCCGGCGTCGTCGAGCCCCGGTACCCCTCCTTCAAGGGGATCATGGCCGCCAAGTCCAAGCCCGTCGACGTGCTCACCGTCTCGGATCTCGGCATCCCCTCGGACCAGGTCGGCTCGGCCGGGCGCGCCAGGAGATCACCGACGTGTCCAAGGTCGCAGACCGCGGCGCCGGCGAGATCGTGGTCGACGAGGGCGACGGGGCCGAGCGGGTCCTCGCCTTCCTGCAGGAACTGAAGGTCGTCTGATGCCGCTCGACAATGTCTGGGTCCTGGCCGAGGTGGCCGAGTCCGGCCCCACCTCGCTCACGCTCGAACTCTTGACCGAGGCCCGCAAGATCGGCTCGAACGTCGCCGCGGTGACCTGGGGCGCCCACACCGCCCAGCACGCCGGCACCCTCGGCGAGTACGGCGCGACCAAGGTCTACGACGTGGGCGACGTGGGCGAGACGCTGCCCGGCGTCCCGGTCGCCGGCGCGATCGCCACCCTGATCGCGGGCGGCGACACGCCCGACGCGCTGCTCGTGCCGGCCAGCTACGACGGGCGCGACGTGGTCGGCCGGTTGTCGGTCAAGCTCGACAAGCCGGTCCTCACCAACGTCGTCGGCCTGAGCGACGACGGGCTGTCGAGCCAGCACATGCTGTTCGGCGGGACCATCGCGGCGACCGCCCACTTCACCGGCGAGGGCCCCCACCTTTTCGTCGTGCGGGCCAAGTCGTTCACGGCCGAGCCGGGTGGCGGCGGGAGCCCCGAGGTCGTCTCGGCACCGGCCCCCGATGGCGGCGCCGCCGGCGCCACCAAGGTCATGGCCCGCCACGCCGAGGAGCGCTCCGGCCCCAAGCTGGACGAGGCCAGTGTGATCGTCTCGGGCGGCCGGGGCCTCGGTTCGGCGGACAACTACGAGATGATCGAGGAGCTGGCGAAGCTGCTGCACGGCGCCGCCGGGGCGTCCCGGGCTATCGTCGACGCGGGCTGGGTGCCCTACGCGCGCCAGGTCGGCCAGACGGGCAAGACCGTGAAGCCCGACGTGTACATCGCGTGCGGCATCTCTGGCGCGACTCAGCACCTGGTCGGGATGAAGGGTTCGAAGAACATCATCGCGATCAACAAGGATCGGGACGCTCCGATCTTCTCGGTCGCCGACCTTGGCATCGTTGGTGACGTGCACAAGGTCCTCCCCCGTTGATCGAGGCGCTGAAGAGCAGGTGAGGCCGGGCCGGGGGGCCGGCGGCCCTCGGAGATCACCGGCCGCAGACCACCAATCGGCGCCCGCTCACAGACTTCATGTCACGGCTCGCTGGCGAGGTCGCTCCGATCGGCCTCCCGGGGCGAGCTCGAGGACGGCGAACTCAGGCACCGGGTGCTCGAGGAGGCGCCGCGTTCTGAGCGGACCGTGGTGCGGCCCGCTCGCCTCCCATGACCCACCGGAGCGGTGGAAGGCTTCCTCGAGCCGAACGCGCCACACTTCAGCAGAACCCCGACGATCGACTCGACCTCGAGGAGAAGGACGCGTAGAGATGAGCGACGAGTCACTGGAGGCTTCCCTCGCTGAAGGGATGAACTGTGCCTACTGGGCGCGATCCATGCCTGATCATCCGGCATTGATCACGCCGGAACGCGCCTACAGCTATCGCGAGCTCAACGGCCGATTGAACCAGTTCGCCCGGGCGGTTGCCGCCATGGGCCTGCGTCCCGACGACAGCATCGCGCTCATCGCGCCGAATCGTCACGAGTGGGTCGAGGTGTACTTCGGGGCGCTGCGCTGCGGCCTCCGCGTGACGCCGATCAACTTCCGGCTGCAAGCCGAGGAGACGGCGTACATCATCGGCGACTGCGAGGCTCGTGGGGTCGTGGTCGGGGGGATCCCGGAGGATTCGGAGACCCTCTTGGACATGCTGCCCGAGGAGGTGGTGGTCCGGCTTTCGCTCGATGTCGACGCTCCATCGTTCGAGAGCTACGAGGAGCGCCTCTCGGCCGAATCAGCCGAGGACCTCGAGCATCCGGTGCTCGGAAGTTGGATGATCTACACCTCCGGGACCACGGGTCGCCCGAAGGGCGTGTACCGGTCCGACAAGGTGGCGTCGGCGGCCGGACGAAACCGGGCGGGAGGCGGCATCTTCGGTGAGTTTCGTCCTGGAAGCGACGTGCACCTGTGCACCGGCCCCCTGTACCACAGCGCGATCAACAACATGTCCCTGCACGGTCCATTGACCAATGGGGTGACCGTCGTGCTGATGCCGCGCTTCGACGCCGAGGAGTGTCTGGCGCTCATCGAGCGGCACCGGGTGACCCAGACGCACATGGTGCCAACGATGTTCCATCGGCTGCTGCAGCTCCCCGAACAGACGCGGGCGAGCTACGACCTCTCGAGTCTGGAACTGGTCGTGCATGGCGCCGCAGCGTGTCCGGTCCATGTGAAACGCGCCATGATCGAGTGGTTGGGCCCCATCATCTTCGAGTACTTCGGGATGACCGAAGGCGCCGGCGGCGCGGACATCGACTCGGAGACGTGGCTGAAGAAGCCTGGATCGGTGGGCCAGCCTTCACCCGAGACCCTCATGATCGGTGATGACGAGGGGAATCCCCTTCCGGCTCTCCGGGAGGGCCTCGTCTATCTGCGTGGTCCGGGCGCTCGGCGCTTCGAGTACTTCCACGACCCAGAGAAGACCGAGTCGTCGTTCAAGGGCGACTGGTTCACCTTGGGTGACGTCGGGTATCTCGACGATGACGGGTTTCTGTTCCTGACGGACCGGTCGGCCAACCTGATCATCTCGGGAGGCGTGAATATCTATCCGGCCGAGGTGGACAACGTCCTGCTCACTCACCCGGCGATCTTCGATGTGGCCACCATCGGCGTGCCGAGCGAGGAGTGGGGTGAGGAGGTGAAGGCGGTCGTGCAGCTCCTCCCGACCAGCGTGCCATCCGAGGACCTGGCCGGGGAGCTGATCCAGCTCTGCCGAGATCGTCTCGCCCACTACAAGTGCCCGAGGTCGATCGACTTCGTCGAAGAACTCCCGCGGCAGGACAATGGGAAGATCTACAAGCGCCTCTTGCGAGAGCAATATCGTCTGCGCCCATAGCGAGAAGACCGCGTGTTCGGGCCGGGCTCGCCCGGAGGACGTCGCGGCGACCGACAAGGACGGCACCCTCCGTCGAGACGCTGACGCGCGGGCAAGGCCGGACCGAAGGGCCCGGGGCCGGTCGGGGGACCACCGGGTCGGCGGCCAACTTCGACGTGGGCCTGCCCTGTAGCCTCGCCTAGCGAAGTCCCATGCTCTTTCCGACCATCGACTTCGCCATCTTCTTCCTCGTCGCCTTCGTGGTGGCCTGGCTGCTCAACCCCTACCCCACGCCGTGGAAGCTGGCGATCATCGCCCTCAGCTACTTCTTCTACAGCTGGTGGGACTGGCGCTTCGTCTTCTTGCTCCTGGCGTCCACGGTCATCGCGCACTTCGGCGCCATGGGGGCGTCGAGGCGCGGGTCCGCACCCAAGCTGGCCAAGGCGTCGCTCGTCGCGTCGCTGGTGGGCTTGCTCGGGTTCCTCGGCTACTTCAAGTACTACGGCTTCTTCGCCGTCAACGTCGACAACGTGCTGCACTCGATGGGTGCCGGGAGGCTGATCCCGCTCATCCAGCCGACGCTCCCGGTCGCCATCTCGTTCTTCACCTTCATGGCCATCAGCTACGTGGTGGACGTCTACCGCGGCCGCATTGACAAGGCGCGGCCGATCGACCTCGCGGTGTACCTGTGCTTCTTCCCGCATCTGATCGCCGGGCCGATCGTGCGCGGAGAGGAGCTGCTCCCGCAGATCCGCCGCCGCCGCAACCCCGCCGAGGTCGACTTCTCCCGGCGCGATCTGGATGATCATGGCCGGCCTCTTCAAGAAGGTCGTCATCTCCTCCTACGTCTCGACCGCGATCGTCCAGCCGGTCTTCGCCGCCCCGAGCGCGCACTCCGCCCCCGAGGTGGTCTTTGCCGCCTGGAGCTACGCGGTGCAGATCTACTGCGACTTCAGCGGCTACACCGACATCGCCATCGGCCTCGCGCTCCTGCTCGGAGTCCGGTTCCCCGTCAACTTCGACGCGCCCTACACGGCGCGCAACCTGCAGGACTTCTGGCGCCGGTGGCACATCACGCTGTCGCGTTGGCTGCGGGACTACCTCTACATCCCGCTGGGGGGCAACCGGGGCTCCGACGCCATGGTGGTGCGCAACATCATGCTGACGATGGTCCTGGGCGGCCTGTGGCACGGCGCCAACTGGACCTTCGTCATCTGGGGCGCGCTGCATGGCGCCGGCCAGGTGGTCGGGCACCTGCGCCGCAAGTCCCGGGTGGCCCGCGGCCTGCCCGCCATCGCCGAGGGGACGCTGCGGTCAACCTGGCAACGCTTCTGGACGTTCCAGTTCGTGTGCCTCGGGTGGGTGTTCTTCAACGCCTCGTCCTTTTCCAACGCGGTGGGCATCTTGGAACGCCTCTTCACCGGGTGGACGACCGCCTCGCACCTCGTGACCCCGCTCCTCGTGCTCGTCATCATCGGCGTCATCGAGGCGCAGTTCGTCCCGGCGGGCGCCCTCGAGCGGGCCCAGCGCTTCTTCTCCGAGCAGCGCGCCGGGGTGCAGGCCGTGTCGCTCGGCCTGATCCTTCTCGTCATCACCACCCTGGGCCCGGCAGGTGTGGCCCCGTTCATCTACTACCGGTTCTGATGGCGGGCCAGCGGTGACCTGGGGCGGGGAAGAGATGGGACCCGAGCGCCGGGGTGGGGCGGTCGCCGAGGTGGTGCGCCGCAGCTGGCAGCGGGTCGTCACCCCGTCGACTCCGCCCCCCGGCAGCGCGCACCAGCCCTCGGGCAAGGAGCCGAGGCGCGCCGGATGGACCCGGGTGCTCGGCGTCTGCCTGGCCGGGTTCTTGCTGTGGCTGGTGCTCGATGCGCCGACCCTCCAGCACAACGCCCAGGTCTCGCCGATCGGCACCCGCCGGACGGTCTCCCTCGACATCCTCGGCCCGATCGCGACCCTCAGCCGGGACACCGGTCTCAGCCACGTGGTCTCGGTCTTCGACGGGGTCATCGGCCGGCACGGCAACCAGCCCGGCAGCGGGCAGCCCTTGGCCAAGCGCCCGCCGCCTGCCTTGAGCACCACGACGACCACCATCCCGATGGTCGTCCTCAACAAGCACCCGAGCGTGAAGGACCCCCTGCGCGTGCTCGTCGTCGGTGACTCGCTCGGCATCGACCTGGGCGACGTGTTGGTGAACGACCTCGAGACCACGGGTGTGGTCCAGGCCGCCCTCGACGGGCAGGTCTCGACCGGGCTGACCCGTCCCGACTACTTCAACTGGCCGGCCGAGCTCGCGGTCGACCTGCCGAAGTACACCCCCCAGGTGATCGTCGTCATGATCGGGGCCAACGACGCCCAGGACATCCCGGGACCGCCTGACATCGTGTACGGGAGCCCCGCGTGGGACGCCATCTACCGGGCCCGGGTCGACGCCTTCATGGCCGAGGCGACCAGCCGCGGTGCCAAGGTGATCTGGGTGGGCATGCCTCCCATGCAGAATCCCGGGCTCTCGGTGGACATGGACCACATCGACGGCATCGTGCAGGCGGCCGCCGCCAAGCACCCCGGTGTCGACTTCGTGAGCACCTGGACGGTGCTCGGGACGCCCCAGGGCCAGTTCACCCCCTACCTCGTGGTCAACGGCCAGGAGGTGAACGTGCGCGAGCCCGACGGCACCCACATCGCACCGGGCGGCGCGCAGGTGCTCTCCACGGTGGTCGAGAGCACGCTCAAGAGCGCGCTGCACATCGAGCTGTAGAGCGCTCCGCTCAGACGAGCGGCCAGGGATAGGGGCGCCAGTCGTCGTCGGCGGGCGCGGGCAGACATCCCGAGGAGAGCAAGCGAGCGGTGCGTCGCCGCATCGACTCGCACTCGTCGGGCTCGAGCAGGCCCTCGAGCTCGTCGGGAAGCGGCCCCTCGACGAGGCGCTCCAGCGCGGCCCGCTCGTCGTCAGCGAGCGGCTCGCCGGCAAAGTCCCAGATGACGGTGCGGAGCTTCGGGTGGCAGTGGAACGACAGGCCATTGTCGATCGCCCAGAGCCGCCCCTCGGCGAGCAGCACGTGGCCGCTCTTTCGGTCAGCGTTGTTCGCCACGACGTCGAAGACGGCCATCTTGTGCAGGTCCGCTGCCCAACGCTCCTCGTCGCGCAGCGTGAAGTAGTGGGACTCACCGTCCTCCTCCACGAAGCGCTGGAGCGACCCGAGCCCGAGGGGCGCGTCGTCGCGCTCGAGCGTGAAGGGCACGAACCCGAAGCCCAACTGCTCGGAGAGCACGTAGGCCGCGACCTCGCGGCGGTGCAAACCGCCGGGGAAGTCCCAAAGCGGCCTCTCGCCGCGCTCGGGCTTGTACACCGCGGCGACCTCGACGTCGTCCAGGACGCAGGTCACGAGCAGCGTGACGTTCGAGCTGGCCGCGAAACGCCCCTCGATCCTGACCTCTCCCTCGGTCAGGACGCGGCGGGCGGTCTCGAGGTCGGTGAGGGTGGGGTCCTGACTCACGCCGTTGGTGGCCGGTGCCCGTTGGTGCGGGGGCAGTCGTGGCCGGAGGGGTCGAGTGGGAGGCCGCACAGCGGGCAAGGCGGCCGGCCCGCCTCGACCAGGCCGGTGGCCGTGATCGCGAACGACGCCGCCTGCTCGAGGGTGATGGAGAAGCGCGCCACCGAGGACTCCTCGTCGTCGCCGACGAGCTCCTCGGCGACGACCACGACGCGCGAGACCGCCTCGTCGTAGGAGACGCCGATCGTGCCGACGATCCAAGCGGGATCCTCGTCGGCGACGAAGGAGACCTCCCGAGGGAGGTGTCCGGGTCGCCCCACCTCGCGCACGATCCGGGCGAGATAGCTGGCCAGCACCGCGACCTGTTGCTTCTCGACCTTCAACGTGAGCAGCTCGGCGCCCTGGCGGCTCTGAAGCAGGAACATGCGTTCACCCACGGGTCCCACGGTGCCGACGGTGAACTCGTCGGGTGCGTCGAGGTCGTGCTCGCTCATCCCGGGAGCAACTCTGCAAGCGACGTCGAGTTGACGCACAGGATCGTGGGTCGGAAGCCTCCGAGCGCAACCGCGGACAGCGACGCCGGCGAGATGGCGATGCGTTGCGCCATGTCGAGGGGGACGCCCGCGAAGGAGGCGATGACGGCTTCGATGGGGTCAGCATGGGAGACACAGACAATGCGCTCGCCCTTGTGCTCCTCGGCGAGCGAGAGCACGGTTCCGACCACCCGTGCCGCCAACTCATAGAAAGACTCGCCGCCGGGGAACCGGAAGCCGGTCGGCCAGCCGATGACGGTGCGCCACTCGGGCTTCCTCGCCAGCACCTTGAGCGACTTGCCCTCCCACTCGCCGACGGCGGCGTCCAGCAGCCCCGCGTGGCTGCGGACCCGCAGGCCGAGCGCCTTCGCGATCGGTGCGGCGGTCTCGCGGGTCCGCTCCATCGGCGAGGAGTAGATCGCGCTGGGTGGCGGCGTGATGGCGGCGATCCGTTCGGCGGCGCGCTCGGCCTGGGCCCGTCCGGCGTCGGAGAGATGCAGGCCGGGGGCGCGCCCGGGCAGGACCTTGCCCGTGGTCGGCGTGACCCCGTGCCGCACGAGCAACACGATCGTCGGCTTCCCGGCGGTCCTGCGGCGTCGCGAGGCGGTGGTTCGGGCCGCCACCACGGCACGTGACGCGCGTGCGCTCTGAGGACGCGGGCGGGCGGGCACGACCCCTCATCGTAGGCTCGACAAGTGCCACCACTCGACCCGTCGAAGGGCCGACTCGGTCCCGTCGAGGCCGAGATCGAGGCCTGCCGGCGCTGCCCCCGCCTGGTCGAATGGCGCGAGAAGGTGGCGGCCGACCGGCGTCGTGCCTTCGCAACGGAGACCTATTGGGCGCGTCCGGTGCCCGGCTTCGGGGACCCCGCGGCGCGCCTTGTGATCGTCGGCCTCGCGCCGGCGGCCCACGGTGCGAACCGCACCGGTCGCATGTTCACCGGCGATCGCTCGGGCGACTGGCTCTACGGCGCGCTGCACCGGTCCGGGTACGCGAACCAGCCCACCAGCACCCGACGCGACGACGGCCTTACCCTCACCGGCGCCTTCGTGACCGCGGCGGTGCGCTGCGCACCACCGGACAACAAGCCCACGACGAGGGAGCGTGACACCTGCCTGCCCTACCTCGAGCGCGAGCTCGCGCTGCTCGATCAGGCCCGGGTCTACGTCGCCCTTGGCGCCTTCGCCCTCCACGCCCTCGGCACCGTGCTCGGTCTGCGCCCGAGGCCACGGTTCTCGCATCTCGCCGAGACCGAGATCGTTGATGCGCGAATCGTGCTCTGCTCGTATCACCCGAGCCAGCGCAACACCTTCACCAAGATGTTGACCGCCGAGATGTTCGACTCCGTCTTCGAGCGCGCTCGGGCGCTCGGTGCCTGAGTCAGGAGGCCTTGACCGGGATCCGTCCGGGCATCGGGACCGCCGTCGCCGGCCAGCGCTTGCGGCTGACGGTGCTCAGCCGCTGCAGCAGGGCCAGGGCGCCGGGGTCGTCCTCGATCGAGCGGATCTCGACGGCACCGTCGGCGACCATGCCTTCGAAGACCTCCCGGCCCCGCTCGGTGCGGATGATCGTCAGCGTCCAGTCGTTGAAGGCCCCGATCCCGCCGGTCGAGATGTCGGCGTGCTCGGCTGCGAAGTCCGGGCAGGTCTTGCAGCCCTCGCGGGTCCACGCGTGGGCCTCCTTCAGCGGAACCTCGTGATAGGAGCCGTCGCGCATCCAGAGCTGGAAGACGCCCTTGATGTTCATCTTCTTGATCTCCTCGCGCTTCAGGCCGTAACGGGCCTCGAAGAGCTCGGGGAAGATCGCGTCGTCGAAGGTCTTCGAGCACAGCAGGCCGATCGAGAGGCTGAAGCGCCGGGCCACCTTGCCCGCCTTGCGGGCCGACATGATCGCCGTCGCCGAGGTCTGGCACCCCATGCCCACGAGCGCCAGCCGCTCGGCACCGCCGCCGGTGGCTTCTGCGTAGGCCAAGGTGTTCGCGCAGTAGGTGTAACGGGAACCGGCGGTGGCGAGGATCTCCTCCCGGGTGCGGGCCACTGCAGGCACCGCCTTCCAGCTGGTGCCGTCGCCCTCTAAGTCCGAGACGAGGGCGGCGTCGATTTGGTCGTGCTCCATGGCCCAGATGAGCAGCGCCGAGACGAACCCTCCGTCCTGGCCGACCTCGAGGACGTCGGGGTTCGTAGCCCGGGCGAGCACGATGGACGACGAGATCCCGGCCACCTCGTCGTCGGTCCGATCCCGGCCGAACATGAAGTGGTCGACCTCGGTTTCCCAATCCCCAAAACGCGGGCACGCCCGCGTGCAGAGCGTGCAGCCCTTGACCCCATGGGTGCAGTCGTCGCGACCGCCGTCCGCGTCGACGTGCCACGGCTTGTAGTTCCCCTCGGTGTCGTCGTATTCGAGCACGTCGTAGGGGCACACGACGATGCAGGCGGCGCACCCCGTGCACAGTCCCGAGGTGACCACCTCCTTGTACAGGTGGGACCAGTGGAGCTTCTCGGGGGGCACGGGCCAACCCTAGCCAGAGGCTCCTCGACCTACCGGGCTTCGGCCAGGTCGTGGGTCCGCCGTGCGAGCGATGGGTCGCGCAGATAGTCGCACACCTCGACGAACTCGGGTTTTGGCCCTTCCCAGCGGAGGTCGTCCACGTGCCCCAGGAGCGTCCGGTCCACCCGCAGGGTCGCGAGCGTGCGGAACAGCATCGCCAGCTCGCGTTGGTCGGCCAGGCGGGCCGCCAGCCCGGCGGCGCCCCGCACCTTCTTGCGGAGCGGCTCGTCCCACTGCGCTGCGTCGTCGGGGATCTCCTCCAGGTGCCCGTAGCGGGACAGCACGCTCGAAGCCGAGACCTTGCCCCAGCCCTGGAGCCCCGGGAACCCATCCGCCGAGTCGCCCACGAGCGCGAGCCAATCAGGGATGGACTCGGGCGCGACGCCGAACTTCTGGACGACGCCGTCCGCGTCGATGGTCTTGTCCTGACGCCGGTCCAGCTGCACCACCCGGTCGCCGACCACGCACTGGGCGAGATCCTTGTCGGGGGTGCAGATGATGATCTGGGCGATCGAGGCGTCGTCGGAGGCCACGGCGGCCGCCGAAGCGAGCGCGTCATCCGCCTCGAGCTCCACCATCGCCCAGACGGCGACGCCCATGGCGTCGAGCGACTGCTCGAGGAGATCGAACTGATTGCGCAGCAGCGACTCGATCCCCTCGCCCGTCTTGTACCCGGCCCACAGCTCGTTGCGGAACGACTCGATGACGTGGTCGGTCGCCACCCCGACGTGCGTCGCCCCCTCGCCCAGGAGCTGGAGGACCGACAGGAGCACGCCGCGGGTGGCCCCGATCTCCATGCCGTCCGCCGACTCGCGGGACGGCTGTCCGAAGAAGTGCCGGAAAAGCTCGTAGGTCCCATCCACCAGGTGGACGCGTGTGCCCGCTTCGTTCGAGCGTCCCGGCATCGCCCTAGTGTGGCCGCCGAAGGCGGCCGCTGTCTCGTGGCGGCACGGTACCCGAGGAGGCGGAGATGGCGACCAGGTTGGAGGCGGGCGACAAGGCGCCGGCGTTCACCCTTCCCGACCAGGATGGCACCAAGGTCGCGTTGAAGGATCTGAAGGGGAAGTCGGCCGTCATTTACTTCTATCCGGCCGACGACACGCCGGGTTGCACCAAGGAGGCGTGTCAGTTCAACGAGAACCTCACCACGTTCAACCGGGCGGGAGTGAAGGTGATCGGCATCTCGCCGGACGGCGCGATCAAGCACAACCGCTTCCGGGAGAAATACGGGCTCAAGTTCCCGCTCCTCTCGGACCCCGAGCACAAGACCATGGAGGCCTACGGAGCCTGGGGCGAGAAGACCCTGTACGGGAAGAAGACCGTGGGTGTGATCCGCTCCACGTTCCTCCTCGACGACAAGGGCGTCATCACAAGGGCTTGGTACAACGTGCGCGCCGATGGCCACGCGGCCAAGGTGCTGGAGGAGCTCAAGGCCCAGAGTTAGTCGCCTAGCGCTGGTGGGCCGGGCACCAATAGGTAGTTCGGCCGCCGACCGTCGCGATCGCGAGCGGGTGGCCATCAGCCGGACACGTGCCCCCGGGCACCCGGGCGGCCATGAGGCGGCCGGTGTGGGAGCCCCCACGTCGCAACAGCGCGCCGATCGTGGCTCGCAGCGTTCGGTGGGTCAGTCGGACCTCGTCCTCCGACAGCGAGGAAGTCAGCCGAGCCGGTGCGATGCCCGCTTTCCAGAGCGCCTCGTCCGCGATGAGGTTGCCAACCCCGGCCAGTCGGGACTGATCGAGCAATCTGGCCTTGATGGCGACGCCATGGCCGCGGCTCGCCAGCACCGAGCGGAACTGCGCGAGCGTCAGCGTCGCGGCCTCCGGCCCGAGCGCGCCCTCGTCGGGGTCGAGGAAGACGCGTGCCAGGCGCCGAGGGTCGTGGAGTTCGAGCCGCCCGCCATCGACGAGGTCGACCGCGAAACGGATCCAGCGGTCCTCCCGACGCTGCGACGAGTAGACGAGCCGCTCGATGGCGAGCTTCCCGTCGATCATGAGACGGCCAGTCATGCCGAAGTGCAGCCCGAGGGTGTGGTGGTCGGTGTCGAGCAGGAGAAGCTTGCCGCGGCGACGTGGTGCCGCGAAGGTCGCGCCCTTAAGCGATCGGGCGAGCTCCTCGGCGTCGCGGGTGCTCGCGTGCGGATCGAGGAGCTGCGCGGACCGGACGCGCCGGCCGACCAGCCGCTCGGAGAGCCGACGCGAGAGTTCGACCTCGACCAGCTCGGGCACGGCCGCCGACCGTAGCGGGGCGTCAGCCGGTCCGGGCGGCCACCTCCGGGGTCCGCACCACGCTGGCCGTGCTGCGGCGCCGGTGGAAGAGGCGCGTCGAAGAAAAAACCATCGCCACGAGGATGAACGACATCGACGCGTAGAACGACGAGTGGAGCCCGGTGTTGAACGTGTGGCTGAGGTGCTTCGGCAACGAGGTGGTGCCGACGAAGATCTCGAACGCCTTCTGCTTGGAGATCGAGCGCGCCGCCACCAGCACCGCGACCGCGAAGGAGAAGACCATCCCGACATTGGCGAACGTCCGCAGCAGGCCGGAGGCGGTTCCGAAGGCGTTGGCGGGCGAGATGGCCATGACCGAGGTGGTGTTCGAGGGGTAGAAGCCGGCCCCGCCGATGCCGTTGAGCGCCGATGCGATCACGACCACCGAGTAGCTGGTGTGCAGGCCGAGCTGGGCGTACAGGGCGAGGGCGCCGACCGAGATGAGCAGGCCGACGGTGGCAGGCCACAGCGGTCCGATCCGGTCGGCGAGCTTGCCTCCATAAGGGGCGAAAGCGGCGCCGATCAGATAGCCGGGCACGAGGAGCAGCGAGGCGTGGAGCGGCGTGAGGTCGCGCACGCCCTGGAGGTACATGATCACCAGGAAGAACACGGCGAACGTCCCGATCGACTGAAAGAGGGACGCGAGCAACGCCGACGGCATGGTCCGGATTCGGAACATCGACAAGGCGACCATCGGCTCCTTGACGAAGCGCTCGATGACCGCGAAGCCGACCAGGAACACCACGCCGACGACGAGCGCGCCAGCGATCTCGCCCGAGAGCGACGCGGTCGACAACTTGACCATCGCCCAGAGGACGAGGAAGAGCCCGAGGCCGAGGGCGACCATCCCGGCCCAGTCGATCCGCTGGCGATGGCGAGGCGAGCGGTCGTGGAGGAAGGGGATTGCGAGGCCGAGGGCGATGAGCCCGGCGGGCACGTTGATCCAGAAGATCCAGCGCCAGGAGGCGTAGGTGATGATGACCCCGCCGATCAGGATCCCGAGGACGGCGCCGACGTTCCACCCGACCGCGTTGAACCCGTAGGCGCGACCTCGGCGCTCCGGCGGGAAGTTGTCCGCCAGGACCGCTCCGCTGTTGGCGGCGATGAACGCGCCCCCCAGCCCCTGGACGATCCGGAACGCGATGATCGTGGCGCCGTTGTCCGCGATCGCGCACAACGCCGATCCCACGATGAAGACGAGGAATCCGGCCTCGTACATCTTGACCCGTCCGAACATGTCACCAAGTCGCCCGACCTGGGTCGCGGTGACAGTGATGACGAGCAGGTAGCCAACGATGACCCAGATCACCGAAGAGAGCGCGATGTGCAGCGTGTGCTCCATCGAGGGGAGCGCCAACACGACGATCGTGGTGTCCAGCGCGGCCATGAGCACGCCCATCACCACGATCACGATCACAAGCCCCGGCCGTGTGGTGGGCGTGCCCGTGTCGGTCTCTTCCAGCGCTCCGACCATCGTCTTAGCTTGCCTTGTCGTCAGGCGGGGCAGGGCCACTCGGGGCGGCCCGCGCGCGGCTCGTGCGGGTGGACACCCTCGGGTGGTCCGAACGGGTGGTGGAACGTGAACGAGTAGGGCGTGGGACCGTGCTCGCGGATGTGCCGGACCCGGTCCTCGGCATCCTGGATCGACGGTCGTTCGCCCTCGGGCACCCACCACATGCAGGTCGTCGCCTCACGGATTACCTGAAAGAACGAGCGGCGCTGTCTGAGGATCGCCCGGTGCGTGTCGGAGTAGACGAAGTGCGCCAGTGCGTCGACCGATTCCCAGACGCTCATGTTCACGAGCACGCCATCGCTGTCGGCGCGATCCCACTGAAATGCGACGATCGCGGTGGCGTTCCCCTCCTCGGTCTGGAGCCGCCACACGAAGCCGGGAGCGGCGTCCGCCGCCGCGTTGACCGGGTCGAGGGCGTCGAAGAACGCGGCGAGCTGGGGCGAGTCCGCTGGCGCAGCCAGCCGCCCGATGTTCACCTGGGCGAGCTGATGGCGCATCGGGGCGAGCGTAACGGCGTGGCCAAACCATCGGCGTCGCCGGTGTGCGGTGCACGCAGGCATCACGATCCCGACGCATGGCCGTCGTATCGTCACTTCCCCGCCATCCGCCGGGACCTCGACGACTCGCTGGTAACCTGGCCTGGAGTGCGCCGATCTCCCCCCGATCGGCAATGGCGCACCCGCTCGCTGCGGTCCTGAGCACTCGACCCCCGCGCCACCCACGCCAACGGGCGCAATGAGGCCCGAAGAAGAGAAGCCGAGAACACAGAGCATGACCTTGGAGAGCCTCCTGCCGGACACCGGCGGAGCAGCCGGGGACCCGGTGGCGGGCCCCGATGGAGACCTGTACGAGACGGCCCGGACCTTCGACTCCCTGGGCATCAACGTCGATCTGGTCAAGGTGCTGGCCGATCAGGGGATCACCACCGCATTCCCCATCCAGGCCCTGACCGTCGCCGACGGCCTGCTCGGCCGAGACGTGTGTGGCAAGGCCAAGACCGGCTCCGGCAAGACGTTGGCGTTCGGGCTTCCCTTGCTCCAGCGGACCGCCGAGGCCAAGGGGGACGCCCCCGCCTCGGTCGGCCACCCCGCTCGGCCCCACGCGTTGGTGCTGCTGCCGACCCGCGAGCTCGCGCTCCAGGTCTTCGGCGTCATGGACGCGCTCTCCAAGGCCGTCGGGCTGCGCGTGGCCGCCGTCTATGGCGGGGCCGACATCGAGAAGCAAATCGCGCAGTTGCGCAAGGGCGTCGACGTCATCATCGCCACGCCCGGTCGCCTGATCGACCTAGGCGACCGCGGCGAGCTCGCCGTGAACGACGTTGAGGTGCTCGTGCTCGACGAGGCGGACCGGATGGCCGACATGGGGTTCATGCCTCAGGTCGAGTGGGTGCTGCGGCGGTTGGATCGTGAGCACCAGACGCTCCTCTTCTCGGCGACGCTCGACGGGGCGATCGACCGCCTAGTGAAGCGCTACATGCGCGACCCGGTCTTCCACGAGGTCGTATCGAGCACCCAGACGGTCGCCGCGATGGAGCACCGCTTCCTCCAGGTGCACCAGATGGACAAGGTCAAGGTCGCCGCGGCGATCTGCAAGGCGTACGACAAGACGTTGTGCTTCGTGCGCACCAAGCGCGGCGCAGACCGTCTTGTCGAGCAGCTCGAGCACGAGGGGGTGCGCTGCGCGGCCATCCACGGCGACCTGCGCCAGGCCAATCGGGAGCGGGCGCTCAACGACTTCCACTCGGGCAAGCTCCGCGTGCTCGTTGCGACCGACGTCGCCGCACGCGGGTTGCACATCGACAGCGTCGACATCGTGCTGCACTACGACCCACCCGAGGACCACAAGGCCTATCTGCACCGTTCGGGCCGCACGGCCCGCGCCGGGGAAACGGGCGTGGCGGTCACGCTGCTGCTGTGGAACCAAGTGGTGGAGGCCGAGGTGATCCAGCGACGCCTCGGGCTGCGCATCCCGATCGTCGAGATCTTCTCGAACGATCCGCGCCTCGCTGACCTCGCCGCCTGGGAGCCCGACCCCGCCGAGAGCGTGCTCTGAGCCACCTCGCTCACCCGTAGTCTCGGCTCCATGACGTTCCCGCCCGCTGCTTCGTCACGCACCTGGTCCCCCGAGACCGACGTCTTTGGTCGAGCACTCGTCGTCTGTGCCCATCCCGACGACGTCGACTTTGGCGCAGCGGGGACCGTCGCCACCTTCGTCGCGCTCGGCACCGAGGTCCGCTACTGCATCGTGACCAACGGGGAGGCGGGCGGCTCCGATCGGGCGCAGAGCCGCGCCGAGATGGCCGAGATTCGTCAGGACGAGCAGAGAGCCGCCGCCGCGGCCGTCGGCGTCCACGAGGTGACCTTCCTGGGCTACGCCGACGGGCGCCTCGAGTCCTCCATCGAGTTGCGCCGCGACATCTCCCGGGTGATCCGCCAGTTCAAACCCGATCTGGTCATCGCCCCCTCGCCCGATCGCAACTGGGGGATCATCTACGCGAGCCACCCCGACCACCTGGCGGCCGGCGAGGCTGCGGTCGACGCGGTCTACCCGGACGCACGCAACCCGTTCGCCCATCCCGAGCTCTTGGAAGAGGGCCTCGAACCCCACACGGTGCCCAACCTCTGGCTGATGGCGGCGCCGAACGCCAATGTCGCGGTCGACACCACCGACCATCTCGCGAGGAAGGTCGCTGCACTGGCCTGCCACAAGAGCCAGGGTGGGGACGACCCGGCCATTGAGGAACGGATCTCTTTGTGGGGGAGAGGCAGTGCCGCGGCGGCCGGACTCCCCGAGGGGCGCCTGGCCGAGGCGTTCTGGTCGATCCCGACCGGCTGAGTCAGCGGGCCAGCTGCCGCAGCACGTAGCGGAGGATCCCGCCGTTGCGGTAGTACTCCGCCTCGGTCTCGGTGTCGATGCGGACGATCGCCGCGAACTCGACCGTCGATCCGTCGTCTCTCCTCGCGCTCACCTGGACCTCCTTGGGGACCGCGCCGTGGTTCAGCTCATCGAGCCCGGTGATCGAGAACACCTCGTGGCCGTCGAGCCCGAGGCTGGCGACGTTCGTGCCGGGCGGGAACTGGAGCGGCAGGACCCCCATGCCGATCAGGTTGGTGCGGTGGATGCGCTCGATGGTCTCGGCAATCGCCGCCCTGATCCCGAGCAGGTTGGGCCCCTTGGCGGCCCAGTCGCGGCTCGATCCGGTCCCGTACTCCTTGCCCGCCAGCACCACCAGGGGCACGCCCTCATCCTGGTACCGCATTGACGCCTCGTAAATGGTCGTCTCCTCGCCGTCGGGCAGGTGCAGGGTGACCCCGCCCTCGGTCCCCGGCGCCAGCTGGTTGCGCAGCCGCACGTTGGCGAAGGTGCCCCGCACCATGACCTCGTGGTTGCCCCGGCGAGTCCCGTAGGAGTTGAAGTCGGCACGCTCCACCCCGTGCTCGGTCAGGTAGTGGCCGGCCGGGGTGGAGGGCCCGATGGAGCCGGCCGGCGAGATGTGGTCGGTCGTGACGCTGTCGCCCAGCACCGCCAGCACCCGGGCACCTTCGATGTCACGCACTGGCGTCGGCCCGTCCCCCATGTCGGCGAGGAACGGCGGGTGCTTGACGTAGGTCGAGTCGGGGTCCCAGGAGAAGGTCTCGCCAGCGGCGACCGGGATCTGCTTCCAGCGCTCGTCTCCCTCGAACACCGCCGCGTAGCGGCTCCGGAACATGTCCGAACCGAGCGAGTCGCGGACCGTCTGGGCGATCTCGGCTTCGGTGGGCCAGAGCTCGCTGAGGTAGACGGGGGTGCCATCGCTGCCCGTGCCGAGCGGATCGGTCGTGAGGTCGATGTTCATCGAACCGGCCAGCGCGTACGCCACCACGAGCGGTGGCGAGGCCAGATAGTTGAGGCGGACATCGGGGTGGATCCGACCCTCGAAGTTGCGGTTGCCCGAGAGCACGGCGGCGGCCGCGAGATCGGCCGACTGGATGGCCTCGGAGATGCCCGGCTTGAGCGGGCCCGAGTTGCCGATGCATGTGGTGCAGCCGAAGCCGACCAGATAGAAGCCCAGTGCGTCGAGTGGCTCGATCAGCCCGGCACGCTCCAAGTAGTCCATGACCACCCGCGAGCCGGGGGCCAGAGAGGTCTTCACCCAGGGTTTGGCCGACAGCCCCCGTTCGACGGCGCGCTTGGCGACGAGGCCGGCGCCGACCATCACCTGGGGGTTGGAGGTGTTCGTGCAGCTGGTGATGGCGGCGATGACGACGTCGCCGTCCTCGACCTCGGGCTTGTCGCCCGGTCGGGCGGTCGCGAGTGGCGCCGAGGCGGGTGCGTGCCCGAGCGAGGTCCGGAAGGCCTGGGCCGCGCCCTTGAGCGGGACCCGGTCCTGGGGCCGGGCCGGGCCGGCGAGGCACGGCTCGACCGTCGAGAGGTCGAGCTCGACGAGCTCGGTGTACTCGGGCTCCTCGGCGCCGGCGTCGTGCCAGAGCCCCTGGGCCTTCGCGTAGGCCTCGACCAAGGCGAGGTGGTCCTCGTCGCGTCCGCTGAAGCGCAGGTACGAGATGGTCGTCTCGTCGATCGGGAAGATCGTGCAAGTGGCCCCGTACTCGGGCGTCATGTTCCCGATGGTGGCCCGGTTCTCCAGCGGCACCGAGGCGATGCCGGGGCCGAAGCACTCGACGAACTTCCCGACGACGCCGTGGTTGCGCAGGAGCGCGGTGATCGTGAGCACGAGGTCCGTCGCGGTCGTCCCCTCGGGCATCTGTCCGTCGAGGCGCAGTCCGACGACCGGCGGCACGACCATCGAGTAGGGCTGGCCGAGCATCGCCGCCTCCGCCTCGATCCCGCCGACGCCGATCCCGAGCACGCCCAGGCCGTTCACCATCGTGGTGTGCGAGTCCATCCCGACGAGGGTGTCGGGATACGCGGTCCCGTCGCTGTCGAAGACGACGCGCGCGAGGTATTCGAGGTTGACCTGGTGACAGATCCCGGTCCCCGGCGGCACCACCCGGAAGTTCTCGAAGGCCTGCTGGGCCCAGGCCAGCAGCTGGTAACGCTCCAGGTTGCGCTGGTACTCGATGCCGACGTTCTCGTCGAAGGATCGATCACCGCCGGAGCGCTCGGCGATCACCGAGTGGTCGATCACCAGCTCGACCGGGACGAGCGGGTTGACACGCTTCGGGTCTCCACCGAGCTCTGCCAGTGCGGAGCGCATCGCCGCCAGGTCGACCACAGCGGGGACCCCGGTCAGGTCCTGCATGAGGACGCGCTCGGGGCTGAACGCGATCTCCTGGGCGGTCTCGTTCGAGCCCCCTCTCCCGGCGTGGGAGGCCCACGACGCGAGGCCGGCGATGTCTGCGGCGTTCACCCGCACCCCGTCCTCGTGGCGAAGGAGGTTCTCGAGCAGCACCTTGAAGGAATAGGGGAGGCGCGCGACGCCGCGCTCGGCGAGCCCGGCGCCGGTGAGCGAGAAGATCTCGAACTCGCGGTTGCCGACGCGCAGCTGTGAGCGCGCACCGAAGCTGTTGGGGTGGGAGGGGGGGATCGCCATGCCCCCATTCTGCCCGCTGACGAGCGGGTGACACTCGGCCCTGCCTGGGCCGTCGCGCCCGCCGGGCCGCGGGTGGGGGAATGCGAAGATGGGCCATGGACGACGTGCGCACGGTGCTCGAGCGGCGCCTGGCGCGCGCCTTCGACGAGGTTCACCCCGGGTCTGACCCGGTCCTCAGGCCCTCTGGCCGCGCCGACCTGCAGGCCAACGGTGCAATCGCGGTGGCCAAGGTCCTCGGGCGCGCCCCCGGGCGATGTCGCCGGGCAGGTCGTCGAATCCCTCGACGTCGCGGACATCTGCGAGGAGGTCGAGGTCAGCGGCAACGGCTTCATCAACCTGACCTATTCCACCGAGTTCCTGGCCGAGCGCCTGGCGGCCATGGCCGCCGACGAGCGTCTGGGCATCGGCGTGGCGGGGTCGCCCGAGGTCGTCGTCGTCGACTACTCGGCCCCCAACGTGGCCAAGGAGATGCACGTCGGCCACCTCCGGACGACCGTCATCGGCGATGCCCTCGCCCGGACGCTGACCTTTCTCGGGCACGACGTGCGCCGCGAGAACCACATCGGCGACTGGGGCACGCCGTTCGGCATGCTCATCGAGCACCTGGTGGACCTCGGCGAGGAGGCCGGTGCCCACGAGCTCTCGGCGGGGGACCTGACGGGCTTCTACCAGCAGGCCCGGTCCGCGTTCGACGAGAGGCCTGATTTCGCCGACCGCAGCCGCCGCCGGGTGGTCCTGCTGCAGTCGGGCGACGAGGAGACCCTGCGGCTCTGGCGTGTGCTGGTGGCCGAAAGCGTGCGCTACTTCGACGCGGTCTACGAGAAGCTCGGCGTGGAGCTGACCGACGACGACATCGTGGGTGAGAGCTTCTACAACGACATGCTGGCGAGCGTCGTGGCCGAACTCGACGCGAAGGGCCTGCTCGTCGTGCACGAGGGCGCGCAGTGCGTCTTCCCGCCGGGCTTCACCAATCGCGCCGGCGACCCGCTACCCCTCATCGTGCAGAAGTCCGACGGTGGGTACGGCTACGCCAGTTCCGACCTCGCGGCGATCCGGCACCGGGTCCGTGATCTCGGGGCGCGCCTCATGCTGTACGTGGTGGGCGCGCCCCAGGCCCAGCATTTCCAGATGTGCTTCGCCGTCGCGGCGATGGCCGGGTGGCTGACCGAAGACGTCCAGGCCGTGCACGTGTCCTTCGGGAGCGTGCTCGGGGCCGATCACAAGATGCTCGCCAGCCGCAGTGGCGGGGCGATGAAGCTTGTCGAGCTGCTCGACGAGGCCGTCGAGCGGGCGCGAGAGGCGATCGCGGTCCGCCGTGACAGCGACCCCAACAACGCGGCCGGCACGTTGGATGACGAGGTGGCTCGTATGGTCGGGATCGGCGCGGTGAAGTACGCCGACCTGTCGACCGACCGGGTCCGGGACTACGTCTTCGGCTGGGACCGGATGCTCGCCTTCGAGGGCAACACCGGGCCCTACCTGCAATACGCGTACGCCCGAATCCGTTCGATCTTCCGGCGTGGCGAGGTGCCGGTGCCCTCGGCGACGGTCCCGGTCCTCGGCGATCCCCATGAGCGGGCGCTCGCCCTTGCGCTCTTGTGGTTCCCGGTGGCGCTCGACGAGATGCTCGCGACCTACAGCCCCCACAAGCTCTGCGGTCATCTCTTCGAAGTGGCCTCGGCGTTCACTACCTTCTACGAGAACTGCCGCGTGCTCGTCGACGACGAGGCCGTGCGCGAGAGCCGGCTCATGCTGTGCGACACCTCGGCCCGGGTGCTGCGCCAGGGGCTCGCCTTCCTCGGGATCGAGGCTCCCGAGCGGATGTGAGCGGGGCACGGGGCTGGGCCCCGCTGCCGGCCCCCGCAACGTCGACCGGCAACAGGACCCGCCCGGGAGGTGCGGTTAGGGCCCGCGCGGAAATTAGTTGAGCGGTTGGGAATGCACGGTGTAGTTCCAGTCACCGTGGAACTCATGGCGGGTGAGAGGGACGGCGGCCAACTCCTTGTTGGTGATCTTGACTCCGGTCGGGTAGTAGCCCTCGTCGAGCTCGGCGTTGATCTTGAGACCCTTCTTGGTCGTGGTGTTGGCGATGAGCTGGACGACGACGCGATAAGAGGTGAGGGGGCGCCCTCTCCAGTTCATGGTGATGAAGCTGAACATGCGGTGCTCGATCTTGTTCCACTTGGAGGTCCCCGGCGGGAAGTGGCAAACGGTGATCTCAAGCCCGGTGTCAGCCGCCAGCTTGGCCAGTTCGACCTTCCAGGCCCGAAGGCGATAGCCGTTCGAACCCCCGGCGTCGGCACAGACGAGCAGCTTGGTGGCGTCGGGGTAACGGTGCCTGCCCATCTGAGCCCACCACCGGCCGATGCTGGCCACGGCGAAGCCGGCCGTGTCGGCATCGTTGCCGACCGAGACCCAGCCTTCGTCGGCACCCAAGTCGTAGACGCCGTAGGGGATGGCCTTTCCCATCTCGGGGTCGATGAAGTCGTGGACCTGGGTGCGAGTGGGCTTCTTGGCCGGCTGGTACTCCTGACCAGCGTTGGAGTACTCGCCGACCAGCTCCTTCTTCTTGGCGTCGACGCTGATGACCGGCTGGCCTTCGGAGCAGAACCGTCCCGCCGTGTCGTTGATGTAGGCGAACTGGGCGTCGCGGTCCACGTGCTGGGCGCCCTCCTTCTGCTTGGAGGTGCCTTGGAGGCTATAGCCCATCTCTGCGAGCAGGTCCCCCACGGTTTTGGGGCTGATCTCGAAGCCCTTGGCACCAAGTGCGTCAGCGAGTCGATAGGTGGACTTGGCCGTCCAACGCAGGGGGGACATCGGATCGCCGCGGGCTTCGGGGGAGACGAGGTCGTCGAGTTCCAAGAGCAGGTTCGGGTCCTTGTCGATCAAGCGCTTGCGGCCGCCACCCTCTCGACGCACACGCTCGTTGGGTGTGGCCATCCCCGAGTCGATCTCTTGGGTTCCCGTGATCACCGTGTTGCGGCTCATCGATGCCAGACGAGCCACCGCAGTCGTTCCACCCCGACCGAGCAGCTTCGCTGCCGCTCCCGCGACCACACGTCGCTGGCGCTCATCGAGCAGGGGCATCACGACCGAGAAGAACTCAGCCAGCTGGGCCTCGGCCACCTCCACTCCCGGAGGCTATATCGCGCGAGTTATACTTCCGTGGACCCTTAGTAGCCGTACCCGCCGGTCGGCGGCATCGGGGTCGGGGCGGGGGTTGGCGCAGGCGTGGGTGCCGGGGTCGGGTCTGGTGTCGGCGGCGTGGTCGCGGGCGGCGTGGTCGCGGGCGGCGTGGTCGCCGGCGGCGTGGTCGCGGGCGGCGTGGTCGGCGCAGGAGAGCTCGGTGGGGACGACGAGCTGTGCGAGCTCGACGAGGCGTGCGACACCGCCGCAGTGGTCGGCGGCACCGTGGCGGTCACGGGTGTCGCGGTGGGCGCCGCCTTCGGGGTCAGCGTCGCGACGAACCAGTCGTTCTCGAATCCTTCGCCACCGGTCTGGCCCGCCGACTTGTCCCCAGAGAAGCGATAGAGGGGCTTGCCCAGGTAGGTGAGTTGGAACTTCCCGTGGCCCCGGCTCACCTTGCCCAGCTTCGAGGACTTGATCCCGCGCACGAGGCTGGAGAGCTTGACGCCCTTGGGCACGAGCAGCGGGGGCCACGCGGTGGCGCAAACGCCGGTGCACGCGCTCGATGGTCGCGGTGTCGAGCTTGAAGGTGTACAGGGTGAATCCGCTGGTGGTCACCAGGTACGTGCCGAGCGTGGTGCTCTGCTTGGTGGAGACCAAGACGGCGGTGTGGTGCTTGGTCGCGGCACCGGCATCGCCGACCGAGACCGCTGAGGTGCCGACGGCCAGTGTGAGCGCGGTCGCACACGCAAGCCTGCGCAAACTGGTCGGCACAATGCGGGGGAAGCGGGGCATTGGCATCTCCTTCGCAGTGGGTCGAAGGGGAGTACGGCGACCGCGCCCCGATGGATTGCCCGAGTTCGGTCCCCAGGGGGACCAGGTGGTCAGGCGGTGGCGGCGGCCTTTGTCTTGAGGTAACGCTCCAGGAAGAGGAGCACCAGCTCGGCGGTGCGCCGACCAAAGGTCAACTCTGCGTCGAACCCGTGCACGGCGCCGGCGAAGACGTGGAGATCAGTCGGGACGTTGTGGCGCACGAGCGCCTCGTACATGACGAAGCTGGCCGATACGGGGACGACCTTGTCCTCCGACCCGTGCACCAGCATGGTCGGCGGGAACGAGGGCCCCACCAGGTGGAGCGGGCTCGCAGCCTGGGCGAGCTGGGCCGTCGGGTCATCCGAGAGCGCCTCGATGGGGACTGCGCCGTGCAGTCGCTCGCCGTAGTGGAACAGGGTTGGCGGGTAGGCCGCGATGACCGCGTCAATCGTGGTGTCGACGCCGGGGTTCCCTCCGTCCCCCTCGAACTCGGCGACGTTTGGCGTCGCAGCGGCGAAGAGGACGATGTGGGCACCGGCCGAGGCCCCCTGGAGCGCGATCCGGTGAGAGTCGATCCCCAGCTCATCGGCGTTGGCCCGCATCCAGCGCAGCACCGCCTTCACGTCGTGGACCTGGGCCGGCCAAGGGGACTCGCCGACCAGTCGGTACTCGGTGGCGACGCAGAGGTACCCCGAGCGGCCGAGCCGCAGGCCGTAGCCGCGGAGCTGGTTCTTGTCGCCGTGCCGCCACCCCCCGCCGTGCACAAGGAGGACGGCGCCGCGCCGTGACTCGTCGCCGGGGGGCAGGTAGAGGTCGCAACGCAGGTCGCGCCCGTTCCCGGTCCCGTAGACGACGTCCTCGCGGACCTCCACCCTGTCGTCGGCCATGGCTCCCCCCGGTTCGTGTTCGGTGCCGAATGTATCTTTTCCCAGCTGGTGCCGGCTCCTCGGGCCGTCGGGGTGCTCGCTACCATCGGCGTCGGCGGTGAACGGCGGGGCCGGCCCGCAAGACCCGGGAGGTCCGATGGTCGAGTACGAGGGGCGTCAGTATCCGACGATTTGCCCGTACCTCTACTACGAGGACTGCGGGGCGGCGCTCGAGTGGCTCGGGAACGCCTTCGGTTTCACCGAGCGCATGCGGGCCGTCGACGCCACAGGGGCCATCCGTCACTGCGAGATGAGCTTTGGCGACGCGGTGCTCATGATGGGCACGCCCGAGCATTTCAGCGCCCCGGTCGACCGGATCACCGTTGGCCTGTACGTCCACGTGGACGACGTCGACGCGCACTACGCACGTGCGGTGGCGGCCGGGGCGAACGTGCAGGGCCCGCCCGAGGACATGGCCTACGGCGTGCGCCACTACGGCGTACTGGACCTGGCCGGGCATCAGTGGTGGTTCGCCATGCCGCTCCAAGCCTGAGCCGCGTCCGACCCGTCTTACAGCGCAGGTAGAACCCTGGCGGGAGGTTCGGGACATGGAAATCGCGGTCATCGGCACGGGGTTCATCGGCGGCACATTGGGACGGGCACTCGTACGCACCGGCCATGCCGTCACGTTCGGGTCGCGCCAACCCGTTGAGGACCATGTCGCAGGCGACTCGGGCGCAGCGGTCGCCTCGGTCGCTGACGCGATCGGACGAGCCGAGGTCGTGATCCTGGCGGTGCCGTCCTCGGCGGTGGCCGACGTTGCGGCCGATCACGCTGGGGCGCTCGACGGCAAGTTGGTGATCGACGCCACGAACAAGATGGGTGCCGCGACCTCTAACAGCCGAGCAGTGCTCCCCACCACCATTCGCTACGCCCGCGGCTTCAACACGCTCGGCGACGAGAACTTGGCTGATCCGGTGTTCGACGGGACGAGGGCTGACATGTTCTTCTCGGCTCCCGAGGACGACCGTGCGACCGTCGAGGCCGTCATCGAGGGAGTAGGGCTCCGGCCCATCTATGTGGGTGCCGACCGCGAGGAGTTGATCGACGCACTGTTCCAGCTCTGGGTCGCGCTGGCGATGGGTCAGGGTCGCGGCAGGAGACTCGCATTGCACCTTCTCGAGGGCTGAGTACCGCTCGGCCCCTCGAGACAGAACTCAAACCTGCCCACCCGGCTCGGGACGTCGATATGACGTGTCCAGAAGGTGCTCCCCGCGACGGACTCGCGATGGTCGCTGCAGCACCTACAGGGACAGGTTGCCCAGGACCGTCTTGTGGAACGGATGTACCTCGTGGTCGACGGGTGGATTCTCCAAGACGAAATGGGAAGATGTCCGACCGTGAAGCATCGACTGGGGGATGTCGCCCTGGGCCGAATCGGCATTGCGGGGGCTCTCTTCGGCCTCTTGCTTTGCGTCGTCACTGGCAGCACTTCCTTTGCGGCAGCGTCCCCGCCGCGCCCCAACCTCGCCCGGTATGTGCCGCCCAATGCTCAGGTGACAAGTGAGCGGGCACTTCAGTTGACCAATTCGGGTGCGCCCCAAGACGTTGTGACCTATGTGACGCCCCAGCCGAGCCTTCCGGGGTCGAGTTCCAGCGACTTGCTGATTCTCTCCTGGGATCGCTTCGTCAAGCGGTGGACCACGGTCTTCGACGGAGCCAAGTTCCCAAGCCCCAATGGGAGCGACATTTCGCTTGCTCAAGGGGCAGTGTTCCCGAGCGAAGCGAGCATCGATGATCTCTCGTACTCCCTAATGCGTTCTGCGGATGGCGAGCGTGATCTCGAATTCTCATTCGATTACACCTTCGGGGCGAACGGCTTCGTCGAAGTCGGGATCATCCACTACAACGGTCAGACAGCCAGCTTGAGCTACTTTCAGGACTTCCCTCCTGGTCAAGGAAGACCTCGCGTCATCGGACGCGTTCCGCACCAAGAGCTGAGGATCCCCATGGCGTGGGTGACCGACGATGACCCGGAGTGCTGTGCCATACGGACGTACGTCGACACGATTGGATTCCGGGTCCAGAGACTCCGCGGAGGCTACGTGAGTCGGACCTACGTCGTTACGGCAAGCACTCAGTCGTGGCTCGGCGTCTACGCCGCCATTCCGTCGTCAACAGACGGCGGGCCTCCATCCAATCCCGTCGTTCTCAGCGTGGTGCCGGGTGGTCCGGCCGCGGGCATTCTTCAGCCCGGCGACCAACTCATAAGTGTGGCTGGGGCGAGTGTGCCCTCCACCAGTGATCTCGGTCCACCTGTCATCGACGAAGTCGCAAAGGCCTTGCCGGGAGCCAAGATCGTACTGACGATCGAACGTGGTGGCTCACAACAGGTTGTCAACATCACCCTGTCTTCAACAGCGTCTCCTGCCTTCATTACGTCTAGTGCTCCCGTCCCCGGTGATATCGGGTTGCAACTCGCGACATTGACTCCCCAACTCAGCTCCCAATACGGGTTGCCTGCCATATCCGGTGCGCTGATCGTCGGTGTCGAGTCGGGGTCTGCGGCCCAAACGGCCGGGCTTGCCGAGGGCGAGGTCATCACCTCGTTCGGCTCGACGCAGATCAACTCATTACAGGATCTCCAAGATGCGATGTACCTGACGCCTCCTGGTACGACGGTCCAAGTCAGTTACGTGGATGGCTCGGAAGCCGCACACACAACGCAGGTCACCGTTGGCGCTTACCCGACGTACGAGGGTCCGCTAATCACATCGATCTGAAGAGAACAGCGACAGTCGCCGTCGGTTCGCGATCCCTCTTCCTCTCGGCCGCTGTCCTGCCCCCGATCGCCCGGCCTCTCCCGGCTTCCTAGGTGTCCCGAGGCAGTGCGCCCCAGGCAGGACTTGAACCTGCGCACCCGGCTCCGGAGGCCGGTGCTCTATCCGCTGAGCTACTGGGGCTGAGCCAGATCACCGTATCGTGTTCCCCCATGATCCTTCGGCGTCCAAAGGCCGACGGGGGATCGCGGACCGGCTTGGCACCCAGCGATCCGATCGCAAGCTCCCTTCTCCCCGACACCGCCGAGATCGACGCGTCGGGGCGGCTCTCCGTTGGCGGGGTCGACCTGTTGGACCTGGCCGAGCGACACGGCACGCCGGTGTTCGTCTACGACGAGGCCCACATCCGGGCGCGCTGCCGGGAAGCCGTAGGAGCCTTTGGCGACGGCGTCGCGTACGCGACCAAGGCCTTTCTCTGCAAGGCCATGGCCCGTCTGGCGCACGAGGAGGGCATGTGCCTCGACGTCGCGACCGGTGGCGAGCTCGAGGTCGCCCTGGCGGCTGGCGTCCCGCCCGAGCGGCTCATCCTCCACGGGAACAACAAGTCCGAGACCGAGCTTGCCCGGGCGCTCGAGGTGGGCGTGGGTCGGATCGTCGTGGACTCGCTCGACGAGATCGCTCTCCTTGGCAAGCTCACCGACGAGTTGGCCCCGAGAACAGGCCGGCCCCGGGTGCTCGTCAGGGTCACCCCGGGTGTCGAGGCGCACACCCACGATTTCGTCCGCACCGGTCAGGAGGACACGAAGTTCGGGTTCTCGGTCGCCTCCGGCGCCGCCGCAAAAGCCGCCGCCGCCCTCGAGCTCATGGGCGGCGTTGAGCTGATCGGAGTGCACGCGCACATCGGCAGCCAGGTGTTCGACGTCGAATCCTTCGAGCAGGCGGCCGAGGTCATCGGGGCCTTTGCCGCGCCGCTCGGGCTGCCCGAGCTCGTCGTCGGTGGTGGCCTGGGCGTCGCTTACGTGCACGGCGAGCAGGCGCCGTCGATCACCGAGTGGGCCGAGGCGACGCGCAGCGCGCTCGCCAAGGTCGGCCTCCCCGAGGGGACCCGGGTGTCGGCCGAGCCCGGACGGGCGATCGTGGCGGGCGCCGCGATCACGCTGTACCGGGTGGGGACGATCAAGGAACTGCCCGGCATCAGGACGTACGTGGCGGTCGACGGTGGGATGAGCGACAACCCGCGGCCCGTCCTCTACGGGAGCGGCTACGAGGCGTTCCTGCCGCGTGCGACGCGGGCGGACCGGCCCCGCTCCGTACGCGTCGTGGGCAAACACTGCGAGACCGGCGACGTCCTGGTCGAGGCGGCCCACGTGCCCGCCGACCTCGCCGTGGGCGACGTGCTCGCGACCCCGGTCACCGGCGCCTACGGCTACTCGATGGCCTCCAACTACAACAAGGTCCCCCGCCCCCCCGTCGTGTTCGTCTCGGGCGGTGAGGCCCGAGTCGTCGTGCGGGGCGAGACCGTGGGCGACCTGCTTCGCCTCGACGCCTGAGGTCGCGAAACCCCAGGTCGCGCGCCGCAGGGTTCGAGGTCGTGCAGAGGCCAGGCGGTACCGTGGTCGGGTGAGTCCCGCCCCGAAAGACGCCGCGAGCGTGCGTGTCGCGCTGCTCGGGTGCGGGAGCGTCGGCAGCGCACTCGTCGAGATGCTCACCGCCCCGGGTCGCTCCCAGGACATCGAGCTGGCCACGGGCACCCGGCTCGACCTGGTCGGCATCGCCGTGCGCGACCTCGACGCGGTCCGCTCGCAGGCCGACGGGTTCCCGGTCCACCTCCTGAGCCAGGACGCCAAGGGCCTGGTCGAGCGGGAGGACGTCGACGTCGTCGTCGAGCTCATCGGCGGCCTCGACCCGGCGCACCAGCTGGTGGAGACGGCCCTCAACGGCGGCAAGCCGGTGGTGACGGGGAACAAGGCGCTGCTGGCCCGCTTCGGGGGTGACCTGGCCGACCTGGCGTCGGCCCGCGGGGTGGACCTGCTCTACGAGGCCGCGGTGGGGAGCGCCATCCCCGTCATCCGCCCCCTGCGCGAGTCACTCGCCGGGGAGCGCATCTCCCGGGTCACCGGGATCGTCAACGGGACGACCAACTTCATCCTCTCGGCGATGGCCCACGAGGGGGCCAGCTACGAGGAGGCGCTGACCGAGGCCAAGTCGCTCGGGCTCGCCGAAGCCGACCCGTCCGCTGACGTGGAGGGCGCGGACGCCGCGGCAAAGGCTGCGATCCTCGCCAGCCTCGCGTTCGGCGCCAACGTGGTCGTGGGAGACGTGCACTGCGAGGGGATCACCCATGTGACCCAGTCCGACGTGCGCTACGCGAGCCAGCTCGGTTATGTGATCAAAGCGCTCGCGGTCGCCGAGCGCGTCGACGGCGCCTCGAACATCTCGGTGCGCGTGCACCCTGCGCTCGTCCCCGCTGGGCACCCGCTGGCCTCGGTGAACGGCGCGTTCAACGCGGTGTTCATCGAGGGCGAGCACTCGGGCGAGATGATGCTGTATGGCCAGGGGGCCGGAGGTCGGGCCGCCGCCAGCGCGGTCCTGGGCGACCTGATCGTCGCGGCCCGCCACCTCCGCCAGGGCGTCTCGACCCCGCCCGCCTCTCGGCGGGTCGCGGTGCGGGTCGTGCCCGTGGACGAGCTCTCCTCCGCCTTCTACCTGAGCATGGACGTGGTCGATCGGCCCGGGGTGCTGGCCGCGGTGGCGAAGGTGATGGGAGCGCACGGGGTCTCGATCCGTTGGATGGAGCAGAAGGGCCTCGGCAAGGAGGCCCGCCTCATCTTCCTCACCCATGAGGCGCTCGGGGGTGCGGTGGCCGACACGGTGGCCGAGCTGAGTGGCCTGACGGTGGTCGACCGGCTCGGCGCCGTGCTGCGCGTGCTCGACTCGGAGGACGCGGGTCCCGGACGCGACGCCTGACATGGCCGGCTGGCGCGGGGTCATCGAGGAGTACCGGCCCTACCTCCCCATCGAGGACGGCGCGCCCGTCGTCACCCTGCTCGAGGGGGGCACCCCGCTGCTCCCGGCGCCGCGGCTGTCCGATCGGGTCGGAGCCTCGGTCTACCTGAAGATCGAGGGCGCCAATCCGACCGGGTCCTTCAAGGACCGGGGCATGACCGTCGCCATCTCGCACGCCCTGGCATCGGGGGCCAAGGCCGTGGTCTGCGCGTCGACGGGGAACACCTCGGCGTCAGCCGCGGCGTACGCCAGCCGCGCCGGGCTCACGTGTGTCGTCCTCATCCCCGATGGCTACATCGCCTTGGGGAAGCTGGCCCAGGCGCTCATCCACGGGGCCAAGGTGCTCCAGGTGCGGGGCAACTTCGACCAGGCGCTGACCATCGTGCGCGAGCTGCCGGACCGGGCGCCCGTGACCGTCGTCAACTCTGTGAACCCGCTGCGGATCGAGGGTCAGAAGACCGGCGCGTTCGAGGTCGTCGACGTGCTCGGCGACGTGCCCGACGTCCACTGCATCCCGGTCGGCAACGCCGGGAACATCACCGCCTATTGGCGCGGCTACCTCCAGTACAAGGAGGCGGGCCGTGCGACCCGCCTGCCGCGCATGCTCGGCTTTCAGGCCGCCGGTGCCGCGCCCATCGTCCTCGGCCACGTGGTCGACGAGCCCGACACAGTGGCCACTGCGATCCGCATCGGCAACCCGGCCAGTTGGTACTCGGCCTCTGCGGCAGCGAGCGAGTCCGGAGGATCGATCACCGCGGTGACCGACGAGCAGATCCTCGCGGCCTACCGGTTCTTGGCCGAGGAGGAGTCGGTCTTCTGCGAGGCCGCCTCGGCGGCCTCGGTTGCCGGGCTGATGCACACCGGGGTCCCGGAGGGCTCGACGGTCGTGTGCGTGCTCACCGGCCACGGCCTGAAGGACCCGGACCTCGCGATCGGCCAGATCGACGTGCCGAGGGTCGTCGACGCCGATATCGAGGCGATCATCGCCCAGCTGGACTGAACGCTCAGTTGTCGCGCGCGCCGAGGAGGCGGTCGTGCGCCACCCGCGGTCGCGGAGAGGGCCCATGAGCACCTCTTTGCCGATGGGCCGTCCGAGCAGGAAGCCGCGGTGCCCGGGTTGAGGTCATCACGCGGGTGTCGAGACGCGATGCACCCGTGAGCGAAGGGTCCTTGGGCAGCCTTCGGCCAGAGGAAAGGTGAATGCGGCGTGTGGTCGACGTTATGTGTCTGACCAGGAAAATCGCGGGAATGCAGCGGCGTGTGACCGGGCGCCACAGGCGCGCCCAGGCCTACCATGCGCCCATGAGCCATGGGGATCGCAACGGGAAAGAGTCGGCCGAGCGGTACGGCCCGAGCCGCCGGGGACCCGTGCTCTCGAGGCGCGCTCTCCTGAAGGGCGCCGCCGCCGCAGGCGTCGGTCTCGGGGTCGGGGGCGCATTGCCGGCGGTCGCGAGTGCAGCCAAGTCCAAGTTCCCCCTCGGCGCCTCCTCCAAGGGCTCGTCGCCGACCCAGATCACCCTCTGGCACTCGATGGTCGAGAACAACCTGACCACGCTTGAGAAGATCACGAGCGCCTTCAATGCGTCCCAGTCCCATGTCAACGTGAACCTCGTGGCGCAGACGAGCTACACGGACACCCAGACCGCCTACACGACCGCGCTTTCGGGCGGTCAGTCCAACCTGCCGGACCTCGTGCAGTGGGAGACCGAGCTGATCCAGCTGCTCATCGATAGCCAGAGCATCATCCCGGCGGCCGAAGCCATCGCAGCCGATCACTACTCGTTGTCGGACTTCGTCCCCTCGATGGTCAACTTCTTCAAGGTGGACGGAACCCAGTGGGCGCTGCCGTTCAACATCTCGAGCCAGGTTCTCTACTTCGACCAGAACGCGTTTACGAAGGCAGGCCTCGATCCATCGAACCCGCCGAGTACCCAAGCGGCAATCAAAGCGGCGGCCCAGAAGATCGTGTCGTCCGGCACTTCGAAGTACGGAATGAGCCTCAAGGTTGACCAGACCAACTTCGAGCAGTGGATGGCGCTCGGGGACGAGACACTCGTTAACAAGAACAACGGGCGAAGCGGTCGTGCGACCGCGGTCACTTTCGACAACACGTTAGGCAAGTCTCTCTTCCAGTGGTGGTCGCAGATGCTGAAGGGCAACCTCGCGGAGTCGACTGCCAACCTGGGTTCGGGCGTCTACGACAACTTGCTCGCCATCGGCTCGGGCATCGCACCGATGACGCTCGACACCTCTGCCGCCCTCGGCACGATCCTGACCGTGCTCGACTCGGGTCAGTATCCGAACGTGAAGCTGGGCGTCGGGCGCATGCCCTGGCCCGGCTCCAAGCCGACCAAGAACGGCGGCGTGTACGTCGGCGGGGCCGGCATGTTCATCGTGAAGAAGTCCACGCCGGCGACCGTCGACGCCGCGTGGCAATACCTGAAGTTCCTCGTGGAGCCGGCCCAGCAGGCGACCTGGGCGATCGGCACCGGGTACGTGCCGGTCCGCAAGTCCGCCACCCAGCTCCCGGCCCTCGTGCAGGCGTGGGCGTCGGTGCCCGAGTACAAAGTCGCTTACGACCAGCTCCTGGCGAGCCCGGTCAACCCGGCCACGGCGGGGTACGTGGCCGGTGCCGCCAGCCAGATCGACATCGACATCATGAACGGGCTCATCGCGATGTCCAACGGCACGCCGCCCAACCAGGCACTCGCCCAGGCCGCCAGCAACTGCAACACGGCGATCCAGTCCTATAACGAACGAGTCTGACGGCTCGTCGGGGGGTAAGCGGGTGAGGCAGCGCTTCGGGAGGAGGGTGCGCGAGGCGTCGCTCGGCTACCTCCTGATCCTGCCGGCTCTCGCCGCCTTCGGGCTCTTCGTCTTCTATCCCTTAGTGAAGACGGTCTACCTCGGCTTCTTCCTGGCTCCACCGACCCCGAACCTGCCGTCGAAGTACGTCGGGTTCCAGCAGTACACCAGCGTCCTCGGGTCCGCCGAGTTCGCCGACGACATCGGACGCACGATCATGTTCGTCGCGCTGACCGTGCCACTCGGAATCGTCATTGGTTTGGCGCTGGCCAATCTCACGCAGGCCAAGGTGAGGGGCATCCGGATCTTCCGAACAATCTTCTCCTCGACGGTCGCCACCTCGGCCGCCGTCGCTGGGGTGGTCTTCTTCACGCTGCTCAACCCCGAAATTGGGCTGCTCAGCTATGCGTTCGGCAAGGAGGGTGGTAACGGGATCCTGGACGACCCGCATTGGGCGCTGCCAGCGGTCGCGCTGGTCACGATCTGGCTGAACCTTGGCTTCACGTTCATCCTCATCTCGGCGGCGCTGCAGTCACTACCCGGGGAGGTCTTGGAAGCGTCCATGGTCGACGGCGCCTCGTCGTTCACGCGCTTTCGGCGAATCACGCTTCCGCTGCTGTCGCCGATCCTGTTTTTCGCGACGGTGATCGGCATCATCTCGGGGTTCCAAGCCTTCGGCCAGATCGACCTGCTCACTCAGGGCGGTCCCAACCATGCGTCACTGGTCTTGATCTACGACCTGTACCAGCAGGCATTCCAGTTCAACAACCCAGGCTACGCGGCAGTGCTGTCCGTCGCGCTCTTCTTCATCTTGCTCGTCCTGACCTTCGTGCAGTTCTGGTTCTTCCAGCGGCGGGTGAGCTACGGCAGTGGCTGAGAACGCGCACCGGCGCCGGGTCGTCCGGCTGGTCATCCGCTACGCGGTCTTGCTCATCGCGGCCGGGATCGTCCTGTTCCCGATCTACGTCACGGTCGTCGACGCGCTGCTGTCCCCCCAGCAGATCACCCACCGGCCGCCCCTCTTGTACCCACCGAACCCCCACTGGAGTTCGTTCTCGACCGCGTTCAACGAGGGCGACCTCGGGATCTACCTGCGCAACAGCGTCATCGTCACACTGTCGGTTGTCGCATTCGAGCTCGTCACGTCGGTGCTCGCCGCCTATGCGTTCGTCTTCCTGCGATTCCCGGGTCGCAGGATCCTCTTCTACGTTTCGCTCGCGACTCTGATGGTGCCCGCCGAGGCGACGATCATCCCGAACTACCAGACCATCGACAAATTCGGGCTGCTCAACTCTTTCCCAGCCCTCATCCTGCCGTTCATCGCGAATGGCATCGGCATCTTCCTCTTTCGCCAGGCGTTTCTGAATTTCCCCTCAGAGATCCGCGACGCCTCGCAGCTGGACGGGTGCGGCAACCTCAAGTTCCTTTTCCGCATCGTGGTGCCCATCAACCGTCCGGTCATCAGCGCGTTCGGGCTTTTCGCCTTCCTCACGTCCTGGAATCAGTACCTCTGGCCCCTCGTGGTGACCCAGACCAACAACGTGCGCACCGTGCAGATCGGCCTGCGTCAGCTCAGCGGTCTCAACTTCAGCCAGTTCGACGTGCTGTTCGCGGGCACGATCCTTGCCGCGCTACCCATCGCCGTCCTGCTCGTCCTCTTCCAGCGCCAGCTGGTGGCGGGCCTGACTGCCGGAGCGGTCAAGGGTTGACGTCTTCGCGGGATTCCCGGAGTCGGGTCAACAGCTCTATGAATCGATCCAAGGCTTGCCGATCGTCGACCGCTCCCGGTGTCACCGCCCGAGCTGGGTCGGTGCCCAGCAGAACCCGCCTGGTGGGTACCTCGATCTTCTTGCCGTTGAGGGTGTGCGGGATCTTGTCGATCACCACGACCTCATCGGGGACATGGCGCGGGGAGATCTCCATGCGGATCCGGCGCCGGAGCTCTTCGACCAGCTCCGAACCGGTCCCGCCTGTCGCCGCCACGAACAGATACAGCCTGCCCTCGGTGCCCAGTTCGCTCGTGTCGACGACCAGCGAGTCCGAGACGCCGGGCATGGCCTCGACGACCCGATAGAAGTCGGCCGCGCCGCTGCGCACGCCGCCCCGGTTCAGCGTTGCGTCCGACCGGCCGTAGACCACGCACGAGCCCTCGGGGGTGACCTTCAGCCAGTCCCCGTGGCGCCACACGCCGGGGAACGCCGAGAAGTAGCTCTCGTGCAGCCGCGACCCGTCTGGGTCGTCCCAGAGGTAGATCGGCATCGAGGGCATCGGCTCGGTGAGGACGAGCTCACCGGTCTCGCCGATCACGGGCCGCCCTTCTTCGTCGAATGCCTCGACGCTCGCACCCAGCATGCGGCACTGGATCTCACCGGCCCGCACCGGGAGCAGCGGGCAGGACCCGATGAAGGCCGTGCACAGGTCGGTGCCGCCCGAGACCGAGGCCACCAACACGTCGTCGGCGATCTCGCGGGCGGCGAATGCGAAGCCCTCGGGGGAGAGCGGGGCCCCGGTCGAGCCCACGGTCGCGATCGACGCGAGGCTGTGATGGGCCCGTGGCACGTACCCGCTGCGCCGAAGGGCGTCGATGAATGGCGCACTGGTGCCGAAGAAGGTCACGCCGAGGCGCTCCGCCATGTCCCAGAGGCGTGCGGGATCGGGCCACATCGGGTTGCCGTCGAAGCAGACGATCGTTGTGCCGACCAGCAGCCCGCCCACGAGGAAGTTCCACATCATCCAGCCGGTCGTCGAGAACCAGAAGAAGACGTCGTCCTCGTCGAGATCGCAGTGCAGCGTCAGTGCCTTGAGGTGCTCGAGCACGATCCCGCCGTGGGACTGGACGATCGCCTTGGGCGGGCCGGTGGTGCCCGATGAGTAGAGGATCCACAGCGGATGGTCGAAGTCGAGTGCGACCGGGCGGAGATCGGCCGGCTCGGCGGTAAACTCGTTCCAGGCGACCGCCCCACCCGCCGGCGGTTTGGTGTCGCCACCGGTCGGCACCGACACGACCGCCGCGAGGCCGTCCAACGCGTCGACGAGGGCGGAGACCTTGTCGGCCAGGGCGAACTCCCTCCCGCCGTATCGGTAGCCGTCGGCCGCGATGAGCACCTTCGGCGCGATCTGCGAGAACCGGTCCACCATCGCGTTCACCCCGAACTCGGGCGCGCAGGTCGACCAGACCGCGCCGACGCTGGCCGCCCCGAGGAACGAGGCCACCGCCTCGGGACCGTTGGGCAGGACCGCCGCCACGCGGTCGCCGGGCGCGACGCCGAGGCGCCGGAGGCCGGCGGCGACGGCACCGGCCATCGCGCGGAGCTCGCCGTAGCTGGCGCGCACCTGCGCGCCCGACTCGTCTTCGGCGATCAGCGCGGTCCGCTCAGCGGGGTGGCGTGCGACGACGTCGACGTAGTTCAGACGTTGCCCGACGAACCAGCGGGCCCCCTCCGCCCCCTTATGACGTCGCAACACGTCGGACTCCACAACGGGGGGACCCAGCTCGAAGTAGCGCCAGAGTGCGCCCCAGAAACCGGCAAGATCCTTGACCGACCACCGCCACAAGGACCCGTAGTCGGCAAAGCGGCGTCCGGTCTCTCGGGCCAGCCATTGGCCGAAGGCGGTGATGCGGGCCGAGGCGATGCGCTGGGCGCTGGGTTCCCACAGAAGGGTGCCCTCGTCGACCCGTTCGGCGTCGCCCGCTCGATCCGGTCGTCCTATCACCGACGTCGCGCCCTCCCGGACCAGCCCGAGAGCAATCTATTGGCCCGGCCGGCGCCGGGAACAAGGCCCACCGGCGCGGCGTTGTACCGGGTGTCGGGGTTCGGGCATATGTTGTGGCCCGGTCCGACGGACGGCTACACTCCTGTCCATACCACCCGCGCCTCGGAGCGCCTGCCTTGACCCCATTCGCGGCCTCGGCACGGCTCCGGTGCCAGTGGCGATGGGGGTCCGTCCCGTTTCGTGGGATCAAACCCCACCCCCTGTTTCCCGCATCGGGCTGATGCAGACCCTGCGGTATCAAGATGAGGAGGCCGATGACTGCGGAACAGCAGCTCGAACGGTCCGTGCTCGAATCCAAGGAGCGAGAAGAGCTCCACGCCATCGCCCAGGCGATGGACCTGAAGACCACCACCCGGTCGAAGAAGGCCGACCTGATCGACCAGATTCTCTCGGCGACGGGCGTCCCCAACGGCTCCGGACCCAACGGTGCCCACGCGGAGAACGGGTCCGGTGACGCCGAGAGCGCAACCAAGACCAAGACCGAGACCCGGGCGCCGGTGCGCCGGACCAACGGCTCCGCCGTCTCCTCGATGGAGGAGATCGAGGCCGAATTGGACGCGACCGTGTCGAACGGCGCCGCCAGCCAGAACGACGACCGGTCCGAGGACGACCGTGGCGGCGTCGCCACCCGGACCGGCCCGCCGCAGCGCCAGGGCAACCGGCCCCAACACGGTGGCCAGCCCCAACACGGTGGCCAACAGGGTGTCGAACCCGGCAACCGTCGGAACAGCCGCCGCCGGCGCGGCCGCGATCAGCGCGGGGAGCGCGAGTTCCAGGGCGGCCCCAACCAAGACGCCCCCTACACGGGCGAGCTCGTCGAGGTGAGCGGTCTGCTCGACCTTCGCGACGAGGGATACGGGTTCCTCCGTTGCGACGGCTACCTTCCGTCGTCCAAGGACGTCTACATCTCGATTAGCCAGGCCCGCCGCTTCGCGCTGCGCAAGGGCGACTACGTCGAGGGCGCTTGCCGGCCAGCGTCGAACAACGAGCGCTACCCGGCGCTGCTTCGGATCGACACCGTGTCGGGACTCGACCCCGAGGAAGCTCGCAACCGCCCGCGCTTCGAGGACCTCACGCCACTGTTCCCCGACGAGAAGCTGAACCTTGAGCAGGCGGGCGACAAGGACAACCTGACGGCCCGCATCGTCGATCTCCTCTCGCCGATCGGCAAGGGCCAGCGTGGCCTGATCGTCTCGCCGCCCAAGGCCGGGAAGACGACCGTCATGAAGCAGATTGCGCACTCGATCGAGGCGAACAACCCCGAGGTCCATCTCATGGTGCTCCTCGTGGACGAGCGCCCTGAAGAGGTGACCGACATGCGCCGCTCGGTGAAGGGCGAGGTGATCGCATCGACCTTCGACCGCCCCGCCGACGAGCACACGACCGTGTCCGAGCTCGCCATCGACCGGGCCAAGCGCCTCGTCGAGCTGGGCCAGGACGTCGTCATCATCCTCGACGGCATCACCCGGCTGGCCCGTGCCTACAACCTCGCCCAGCCGGCGACCGGCCGGATCATGTCCGGTGGTGTCGACTCGGGCGCCCTGTACCCGCCGAAGAAGTTCTTCGGCGCCGCCCGCAACATCGAGGAGGGTGGCTCGCTGACCATCCTCGCCTCGGCCCTTGTCGAGACCGGCTCCAAGATGGACGAGGTCATCTTCGAGGAGTTCAAGGGGACGGGAAACATGGAGCTCCGGCTCGACCGGCGCCTCGCCGAGCGGCGTCTCTACCCCGCGATCGAGGTGAACGCGAGCTCGACCCGCCACGAGGAGCTCCTCTTCGAGCGTGGCGAGCTCCAGCAGGTCTGGAAGCTCCGCCGGGTGCTCAACGCCCTCGCCGCCGAAGGCAACGCCGCACCGGGCCTGGAGTTGCTCATGGACAAGATCCGGACCACGAAGTCGAACAGGGAGTTCCTGGCCGAGATCGCCAAGGGTCCGACCCCCAACGGGTGAGGGAATAGAACAGCCCTTTTGGGCCTTGCAGACACCGCACTCGCCGGCTTCGGTCGGCCGCAGAGAACGAGATAGAGACGGAGAAAGACCATGAAGGCGGACATCCACCCCGCATACGGAGAGGCGACGGTGCGCTGCTCGTGCGGCAATACCTTCACGACCCGGTCGACCAAGCCGGACCTCCACGTCGAGCTCTGCAGCGAGTGCCACCCCTTCTTCACCGGCAAGCAGAAGTTGGTCGACTCCGGTGGACGCGTCGAGCGGTTCCAGCGACGCTACGGCCAGCGCAAGCCGGCGAAGGCGCGCACGCCCAAGGGCTAGTCCCAGCCGGCCGCACCGACCCCTGGTCCTAACCTGGGCCTGGTGCCCGAGCCACTCGACGCTCGCATGGCCCGGCTCGAGACCGAGTACGAGGCCGTCGAAAAGGAGCTGGCGGATCCCGCCACCTCGAGTGACCTGTCGCGTCTGCGCGAGCTCTCCATCCGCCGCAAGGACCTCGATGAGGTGGTGTCGGTGTGGCGGGACCTGCAGCGCTCGCGTGAGGACGTGAGCACGGCGCACCAGATGAGCGATGAGGCGGCCGGTGAGGAACGCGAGCTCGTCCGCGCCGAGGTGGACGAGTCGGAAGCCAAGGTCGCCGAGCTCGAGGACCGCCTTCGCGCGCTGTTGCTCCCGAAGGATCCCAACGAAGGCCGCAACGTGATCGTCGAGATCCGAGGAGCGGAGGGAGGAGAGGAAGCGAACCTGTTCGCCCGAGATCTCTTCACGATGTACACGCGCTTCGCCGACAACCACCGCTGGGGCCTCGAGGTCCTCTCCGAGAGCGCGACCGGGCGGGACGGCCTGAACGAGGTCGTCTTCTTGGTGAAGGGCAAGGACGCCTGGCGTTACTTGGAGCACGAGGCGGGACCCCACCGGGTCCAGCGGGTACCGGTGACCGAGTCCAAGGGCCGGGTCCACACCTCGTCGGCGACCGTCACGGTCCTCCCCGAGGCCGACGACGTCGACGTCGTCATCGACCCCAACGACCTGAGGATCGACGTCTACCGCTCGACCGGCCCCGGTGGCCAGTCCGTCAACACGACCGACTCGGCCGTGCGCATCACCCACGTCCCCTCCGGGATCGTCGTCGCAATGCAGGACGAGAAGAGCCAGATCCAAAACCGGGCCAAGGCGATGACAGTCCTGCGCTCCCGACTGCTCAAGGCCGAGCAGGATCGCCGCGCCTCGGAGGTCGCGGCGACGCGGCGCAGCCAGGTCGGGGGCGGGGGCCGCTCCGAAAAGATCCGGACCTACAACTTCAAGGACAACCGCGTCACCGATCACCGAATCGGGCTGACGGTGCACAACCTCGACCAGGTGCTCGCGGGTGACCTCGACGAGTTCGCCGAGGCGCTCATGGCCGACAAGCGCGCCCGGCAGCTCGGCGAGGATGACGTGGGCGCTGCATAACTTGGTGATCGGCGCGGACGACGGGGCCGATCGCCGCTCGCTCGAGAAGTCGCTGGCCGCGACCTTGGGCTCGGACCGAGAGGCGCGCTGGATCATCGAGGACGCGTTCGACCCGTACACCGGCGTCCCTCCCGGCGATGCGCCGTCCCGGGCGCGCTCGCTCGCCGAGCGACGCGCCGCTGGAGAACCCCTCCAGTACGTGCTTGGCCACTGGCCTTTCCGCAATCTCGATCTCCTGGTCGACCGGCGGGCGCTCATCCCGCGACCCGAAACTGAATGGGTGACCGATGTCGCGCTGGCCGAGCTCGACCGGTTGCTCGCCGTCGGTGGCGCACCGACCGTGCTCGACCTCGGGACGGGGACCGGGGCGATCGCGCTCTCTATCGCCGTCGAGCGGTCCGGGCTGGGGTTGGAGGTGATCGCTACGGATGTCGACCCGGCGGCACTCGAGCTTGCGGCGCGCAACTCCGAACGGGTGGCAGAACGCGATGCCGCCGCTGGTGTGGTGGTGCTGCGTGCAGGGTCATGGTGGGAGGCGTTGGACTCGCGCGAACGGGGCCGTATCTCGCTCGTGGTCTCGAACCCGCCCTATGTGGCCGCCGAGGACTGGACGCATCTCGACCCGATGGTCCGAGAGCACGAGCCCTACGGCGCGTTGGTGGCGGATGCCGGGCGCGACGGCACCCCGGGGTTTGCGTGTATCGAGGCGATCCTCTCGGGCGCGGGGCAGTGGCTGACGCGGCCTGGCGTTGCGGTGATAGAGCTTGCGCCACCACAGGCCGATGCAGCAGTGCGAGCCGCTGAACGTCTCGGGGCCGCCGAAGCGATGGTGCTTCCGGACCTCGCGGGCCATCCGCGCGCGCTCGTGGCCCGGTTCGCATGACGCCTCGCCCCGACACCGTCGGGGTCGACGAGATCGACTGGGTGCTCGACGCGCTCCGGTCCGGTTCGGTCGTGGGCATTCCCACCGACACCGTCTATGGCCTGGCCGCGATCTTGGACCCTGACGCGATCGCACAGGTCTTCGAGGCCAAGGGTCGGCCCGATGACCTTGCGTTGCCCGTGCTCATCGGCGGACACCAGCAGGTCGGGCGAGTGACCGCGTCGTTCTCGCAGTCCGCTTTTCAGTTGACCGAACGGTTCTGGCCCGGCCCGCTCACCGTCGTCGCCAGGGCTCAGCGCGAGGTCGGACGCTTGGTCGGCGGCCACGGGCGCACGGTGGGCGTCCGCTGGCCGGACCATCCTTTCGTCGAGGAGCTCTGCCTGGCTGCCGGCCCGCTAGCCGTCACGAGCGCCAACCGCCACGGCACACCGCCGTGCACCACGGCGCACGAGCTTCGCGAGCAGTTCGATTCGGCCACAATCGCCCTGGTCGTCGACGGAGGCGAATGCGCTGGGGCGCCTTCGACCGTTGTCGACTGCTCCGGTCGACGGCCGCGGTGCCTGCGGGAGGGCGCTCTGGCGTGGGCGGAACTCGAGGCCGCCCTCGGCTGAGCGTGTGAAATGGGGCCGAGGATCGAGTCGGGTTCGACCCTCGGGCACAATCGATCAGCTCGCCGAACTCGAGCACCCCGTCGGCACCGACCCTGCCCGACCACCCGGGCTGCTCGGCCGTCGTCAGCAGCGCGATTTGGTCGGGGTCGGTCACGTTCGCCCACGTGCGCGTTGCCGGTCCGACCCGACAGGCCACGATGGCGCGCTCGGGCGCGCCGTCGCGGTCGTAGGTCACGGTGAACGACTCCACCTCGCAGGTTCCGGTGAACCCGTCGTCGGCAGTCCACTTCTCGAGGGCGTCGACGGAAGACTGCACGTTCTCGGAGCGGAACCCGTCGCTCGGCGGTCTCGTCGCGTAGACGCCTACCGCGTGCTTGGTGGCGAACCAGCCCAGTCCGGTCGCGACCCCGACGCTGCCCGGGCGCTCGCGCAACGCACGTGGCCAGCGAGGCGATCCCGTGGCTCGTGTAGTTGTTGCCGGGTCCGCCGCCGAACGTCAGCCCCCCGGTGAGGGTGAGCCGGCGCACGTCGCCGTCGATCGGGAGACCCAGCTCGCTCGCGGCGATCTGCACCACGCACGGGAAGCAGGAGTAGAGGTCGACCACCGCGACGTCGTCGATGCCGATGCCCGCCGAGCCCAGCGCCGATGCACCGGCCAGGCGGATCGCCGGCGAACGCGACAGCTCGGCGCGTTCGGAGAGGAACCAGTGGTCGTTCGCCTCGGCCGCGGACAGCGGGAAGACCCACCGGTCCTTCGGCACCCCTGCCGCCTCGGCAGTCGCCGCCGAGCAGCAGAGGTAGGCGGCTCCCTGGTCAACCTGGATGTTGGCCGTGCAGAGCTTGGGGTACGGAAACCCGATCATGCGATTCGTCGGTCCGGGCAGCACGATCTCCTCTGGCGAGAGGGCCGTGCGAGACCAGGCGTAGGGATTGGTCGCTGCCACCTGTGAAAAGCGCGACCACAACGATCCGATCCGCTCGCGGTGCTCGCTGAGGGTCCAGCCGGCGGACATCCGGATCGCGTTCTCGATCAGCGGGTAGACGTGGACCGGGATCGTGAGGCCACGCGCCGCCTCCAGGTCGGTGACCGGGGCACGGTCGGACCCGAAGGAGACCGCCGGCGGAGTGTCAGCGGCCTGCTCGGTCCAGGTCAGCCATTCGCCGGCGCGCCGAGCGGTCGCCCGGGCGTATCCGCACTCGGCGCCGACGACGATGGCGGCGTCCAAGCGGCCGGCCGCGATCGCCGACGCCGTGTCCGCCATCAGCGTTTGGGGGGTGTTGCCCCCGATCGCACTGTGGAGGCTCTCCTTCGGCGATGCGCCGAGCCGGGCGGCGACGAGTGCGCCAGGGTCCGGCACGTTCCACTGGAGCGACCGGACCACCCGGATGCTGCCGATCGAGGACACCAGGCGTGCGGCCGAGCCGCCGGCATCGTCGATCGCCGCCCGACCGGCTCGCTCCATGAGATCCAGCGGCTCGGCCGGTGCCTCCCCCTCGTGGCCGTCGCCGGGTCGGAGTGTGACCTGACCCACCCCGACCAGCACGGGGGTCCTCGGATCGAGCGCCACGGCGTTGCAGCGTAGACCGGGGCCCCCGAGAACCGGCCGGGTCCTGGGTACACTCGGCTCATGGGTCGACGGCGAACGGGCGTGGCGTTCACCGCCGGGCGGCGGTCGCGCGGTGAGCCCCCGGGCTCCCCGTTCGGCGACTGGCTGAGCGCCGACCCGGAAGTGGCCCGGCTGATCGGCGAGGAGTTCGGCCGCCAGACTACGACGTTGCAGCTCATCGCGTCGGAGAACTTCACCTCACCGGCCGTGTTGGCGGCGACCGGCTCGGTGCTCACCAACAAGTACTCGGAGGGCTACCCCGGTGCCCGTTACTACGGGGGCAACCGGGTCATCGACGAGGTCGAGGACCTGGCCCGCGAGCGGGCCAAGTCGCTCTTCGGCGCCGAGCACGCCAACGTGCAGCCCCACTCCGGAGCGAGCGCCAACCTCGCCGCATACCAGGCCCTCCTCGAGCCGGGCGACACCGTGCTGGCCATGCGGCTGGACCACGGCGGTCACCTCACGCACGGATCGCCGGCGTCGATCACCTCCAAGATCTGGCGCTTCGTTTCCTACGGGGTCACCCCGGCGAGCGACGACCCCGACCACCCCGGCGAGGTCATCGACTTCGATCAGGTGCGTGACCAGGCCAAGTCCGAGCAGCCGAGGCTCATCGTCGCCGGTTCGACCGCCTACCCGAGGGTGATCGAACCCGAGCCGTTCCGCCAGATCGCCGACGAGGTCGGCGCCATGTTGATGTTCGACGTGGCCCACCCGGCCGGCCTCATCGCGGGGGGCGTGCATCCCAACCCGGTCGGCATCGCCGATGTGGTGACCTTTACGACGCATAAGACCCTGCGGGGTCCCCGCGGCGGCGCGATCCTCACCTCGAGAGAGCTCGCCAAGAAGATCGACAGCGCGATTTTTCCGGGCCTCCAAGGCGGCCCCCTCGAGCACGTGATCGCGGCCAAGGCCGTGGCCTTCGCCGAGGCGGCCAGGCCGGAGTTCGGCACCTACGCCGCCGCCATTGTGTCGAACACCAAGGCGTTCGCCGCCGCGCTCCGGGCGGAGGGCTTCCGGCTCGTCTCGGGCGGGACCGACAACCACATGGTGCTGGTCGACCTCCGGGCGTTCGACCCGGACCTCACCGGCAAGGTGGCCCAGGAGGTGCTGGACCGTTCGGGCATCACCTGTAACCGCAACACCATCCCCGACGATCCACGGTCGCCGTTCGTGACGTCGGGACTCCGGCTCGGCACCGCCGCCGAGACCACGGCGGGGATGGGTGAGCCCGAGATGGCGCGGATCGCCGAGCTCCTCGGCCGCACGTTGCGCAACCGGGACGACGCCGACGCGCTCGCCGGGGTACGCGCCGACGTCGCCCGACTCTGCGCCGCCTTTCCTCCTTATCCGGGCCTGACCGGCTCGACGTAAGCACCGATCGCGGAGTCGGTCGTGCCGCCGCTCGCCTGGTACGGGATCATCCTCGGGATCGCCGCGGCGGTGACGGCGGCGGCGACCATCCCGGCGCGGAACCTGTCCCAGAGGGTGGGCTACGTCGCGGTGCCCCAGGAGCGCAAGGTCCACGAGCGGACGACGCCCTATGGCGGAGGCGCCGCGATGCTGCTCGGGTTCCTCGTGGCCATCACGGTGGCGGCGCTCGTCTCGCCGCTCCACGACGTCTTTGCCGACTCGTCCGAGCCCCTCGGCGTCGTTCTCGCGTGCGCCGCGATCTTTGCCGTGGGGCTGATCGACGACGTCCGCGAGATGTCCGCCCCGGCCAAGGTGGCTGGCCAGGTGCTCGCGGCGAGCATCCTCTACTTCCTCGGGGTCACGATGTACTGGATCAAGATCCCGCTCGCCGGCCTGGTCGCGCTCACCCCCGGCGTGACCCCGCTCATCACCGCCATCTGGGTCATCGCACTCACCAACGCGATCAACCTGATCGACGGGCTCGACGGATTGGCGACTGGGATCGTGGCGATCGCCGGCGGGGCGCTCGCCGTCTACGGCCTGCGCCTCATGGAGCTCGGGGTGCTCCCCCTGTCCAATATCGGCCCGCTCATCGCCGCCATCGCGTGTGGGGTGTGCCTCGGGTTCCTGCCCTTCAACTTCCACCCGGCGAGGGTCTTCATGGGTGATGCCGGCGCGCTCCTGCTCGGACTCATGATGTCCGCGTCCACGATGGTCATCGGCGGTCGCATCCTCGTCACCAGCGGGTCGACCTACTTCTTCTTCGCCCCGCTGTTCATTCCGGTGTTCATCCTGGGCGTGCCCCTCCTCGATGCCGCGTTCGCGTTCGTCCGGCGGACCGCCCGGGGGACCGGGTTCCACACGCCCGACAAGGAACACATCCACCACCGGCTGCTTAGCCTCGGCCACGGGCATCGCCGCAGCGTGCTCATCTTGTGGGCCTGGACGGCCGTCTTGTCCGGGTTTGTGCTTGTTCCCGTTGTTTATCCCGCGGGTCAACGCCTTCATCCCCTTCGGGGCTGCGGTGCTCGGCGTCGGCCTCTACACCCTGTTCCACCCTGGGCTCCGCCGGCGCGACGCCGATGGTCCGGCCTCTTCGTCATCGGACGGGGCCGGTCCGCTGGCGCCTGGGGCCTGGCCGGGCCGTCCAGCCGGCGCCGAACGGTCGGGATCGCCGGCGCGTCGGCCCGTCCCTGACGGCCTGGTCCTCACCCGCCCCAGGCGTCCTCCAGGGTCACCCGCAGTGGGGCGGAGAAGGCGGCAGCGGTTTTGCCGATGGGCGAGGCGGGATGAGATGATCGTCTCAGGTGACACGAGGCTCCGTCACCGGTTCGGCAGCGCCACAACGGGCGCGCCGGGTTCGTGCCGGCGGAGCCATCTTTGCTGCGTGACGTCTGGACCCCCCGGTGAACGACTGCCCTACAGCACCTCTGTCGTGACGCGAGGCTCCTCACCCTCGGAGCCTTCTTTGGCGCTAGACGCTGACGCCAAGCTCCACGTGCGTCCGCTTGTCGTGTTGCGGTGGGTGGTGCGTTATCTGGACGTGCCGCTGGTGGTGCTCGCGGTGATTCCAGCCATCGTGTTCGGTGCGCCGATGCTTGGTTACGCCCTTGGTGCTGGGGGATGGTTGGTGCAGCGCGTGATCGGCGAGGCCGACCGGCGTTGGACGCGTAAGTTCACCGAGCCGTTGAAGCAGCTGGGCGTTACCCTTTTTGAGGGGTTCGCGAGGATCTGGCTGCTGGCGGGTGTGATCGTCATCGCGGCCGTCACCGGCGGACGCCGGGACGGGCTCACCGCATCGCTCGTGATCTTCGGCGGATACTCGGTGGCCTTCGTGATCAAACTGCTCAGCGGACCACCGCGGCGGAGGGTCGTCCAGTGAGTTTCCTGGCCAACATGAGCCGCCGCAGGCGGATCACCTACGGCATCGTTCTCGTCTATCTCGCTGGGTTGATCGGGCTCTCGATCGCCTATGGCGTCCACAGCCACAAGAACAACTCCTTCAACATCGTCTCTCCGTACCACTTGACGACGTGGGTGCACCTCATCGGACCGCTGGAGATCGACAAGGGAGTGTTCTACCTCCTGGTGACCGCGGTGCTGACGATCGGCATCCTTGTCTGGGTCGCCCGGCGCATGCAGATGCGGCCCAACCGGGTCCAGACCGCTGTCGAATGGGGCTACGACCTGGCGAAACGGTTGACGAATGACAGCATGGGCGAACGAATGGCCCGGAGGTGGTTTCCGCTTGTCTTCGCGCTGTTCGTGTTCGTTCTCGTCACCAACCTCATCGGGTATATCCCGTTGCCCGTCAACACGGTGGACAAGCTCCATCTGGGTGGGCTGAGTGTCCCTTCTTTCCAGATCTACGCCGCTGACACCAATGTCGCACTGCCGCTCCTCCTCGCGTTGGGCGTATTCATCGCGTACAACGTCGAGGGTCTCCGTCACCACGGGTTCAGGGGCTATCTGAAGTCCTTGGTGCCGGCGGGCATCGGTGGAGGGATGCTGGCTTTCCTGTACCCGCTGGAGATCATCTCGCACTTCCTGCGGCTGCTCTCACTGGCGATCCGGCTCTGGGCCAATCTGCTGGCCGGACACCTTTTGATAGATTTCATGGCGGGTGACATGGCGGTGTTGCTGGGTATTCCGGCCATTGGCTGGTTCACCCTGCCTCTTGGTGTCGCGATCTACCTGTTCGAATGCGTGCTAATCGCCGGTCTGCAGGCGTTTATTTTCGCGATATTGACCGCCATTTATTTGGGTGGATCCGTCGAGAGTCATTAACAGCAAAGGGAGCGAGGAGCTAAATGGATTTTCACATCTTGGGTGCCGCCATGGTTTCAGTTGGTCACGGCGGCGACGCAGGCATACAACCAGATTGGCGAGAACGCCGGGAAGGCAATCGCCCTCGGGGTCGGGGCCGGCGGCGGCGCCGCTGGGGCCGGCGCCGGCATCGGGATGCTGTTCGGCAAGGTGATCGAGTCGGTGACCCGCCAGCCGGAGATGCGTAGCGAGATCACTTCGATCCAGTGGCTGGGGTTCGCCCTCACCGAGGCAACGTTCTTCTACGGCCTGGTCGGCGGCTTCATCGCCTTCTTCCTCTAAACCGACGGAGCGCGTACCGTGCTATTCGCATCCAGCTCATGGCTGATCACACCGAACGTCGGGCTAACGATCTGGACGCTCGTGGTGTTCGCGATCTCGTTGTTCATCCTCATCAAGGCGGTGTTGCCTCGTATCGGGGAGGCACTCGACCAGCGGCGGAAGGTGATCGACGACTCGATCGACTCGGCCGTCCGCACCCGCGAGGAAGCAGAACAGTTGCTGGTTGAGTACCGCGAACACCTCAAACAGGCGCGTCAGCAGGCAGAAGAGATCGTCGAGCGTGCCCGTCAAGCCGGCGCCGCACACGAGCGGGAGGCCCGCACCGCCGCCCAGGCTCGAGGCGAGCAGATGTTGGAGCAAACCCGACGTGAGATCGAGGCCGAGAGCCGCCGCATGATGGACGAGATCCTCCGGGATGTCGCCGACCTCACGGTGATGGCGACCGAGCGGGTCACGCGCAAGGTGCTCACCGAGGAGGACCAGCGCCGACTGGTCGAAGATGCGCTCTCCGGGCTGGACTTCACGGTTTTGAGCGGTGGTGCACGCCGCCAACCATGATCTCGGGGCGCCCCAACTAGTGGAACAGGTCGCGAACTAGTGGAAGAGGCCGCAGGGGTCTACGCGCGGGCGCTCTTCGAAGTCGCTTCCGAGCGCGGCGTGCTCGACACGGTTCGCGAGCAGCTCGCCCAGTTTGCCGACGCCCTGTCAGCCGATCGCCGGCTGGAGGTCTTCTTCGTTTCGCCCTATTTGTCGACCGCCGAGAAGAAGGACGGCCTGCACCGCATGATCGAGGGCGCCGAGGAGACGTTCATGAGCTTCCTCGAGACCCTGGTTGAGGGTCGGCGGATGCCGGAGATCTTCCACATTCGAGCCCGCTATGAGGAGCTGTGGGACGCCGAGATGAGGTTGCTGCCGGTCGAGGTAACGAGCGCGGTGGGACTGGACGAAGCGACGGTACGCAGCATCGGTGACCGCATCGGCCGCGACACCGGAAACACGATCCAGCTCACGACCCTCGTCGATCCCGACATCCTGGGTGGCGTCATACTCCGCGTGGGCAACGTCATCCTCGATGCATCGATCCGGTCCAGGCTGGACCAACTTCGCAAGGAAGTCGCTCAAGCGCGGCTGCCGTCAGTCCAGGAGCAACCCAATGCAGATACGACCTGACGAGATCACCTCAATCCTGAAGAGGCGCATTCAGGGTCTCGACAGCACGAGCGCCGACCTCACCGAGGTCGGAACGGTGCTGTCGGTGGCTGACGGCATCTGCCGCATTCACGGTCTCGAGAACTGCATGTCGCTCGAGATGCTCGAGCTCCCCCACGAGGTCACCGGGCTGGCGCTCAACCTCGAGTCCGACAACGTCGGCGCGGTGCTCTTCGGTGAGTGGGAGAAGATCTCCGAGGGCGACACGGTGAAGCGCACTAAGCGGCTCTTGGAGATCCCCGTCGGTGACGAGTTGCTCGGGAGAATCGTCGATCCGCTTGGCAACCCGCTCGACGGCAAGGGGGAGATCCGAGCGGCCGAGATGCGTCCAGCCGAGTACAAGGCGCCAGGGGTCGTCCAGCGTCAGCCGGTCAGGGAGCCGATGCTCACCGGTCTGAAGGCGATCGACTCCATGATTCCGATCGGCCGCGGCCAGCGCGAGCTGATCATCGGTGACCGCGGGACCGGCAAGACGGCGATCGCCATCGACGCCATCATCAACAACCGGGATCGCGACCTCATCTGCGTCTACGTCGCGATCGGGCAGCGCAAGGCGAATGTGACCCGACTGGCGGCCGTGCTGGAGGAAGCCGACGCGCTGAAGAACACGATCATCGTGATGGCGGCCGCCGACGAAGCCGCGCCGATCAAGTTCCTGGCCCCGTATGCGGGCTGTGCAATGGGTGAGTACTTCCTCTACAACGGCCGGGCCGCGCTGGCGATCTACGACGACCTCACCAAGCACGCCTACGCGTACCGCCAAATGTCCCTGCTGCTGCGCCGCCCGCCGGGACGCGAGGCGTATCCAGGCGATGTCTTCTACCTGCACTCCCGCTTGCTCGAGCGGGCGGTCAAGCTGGCCGATGACATCACCGATCCGACGACGGGGGAGAAGCTCCCTGGCGGAGGGTCGCTGACCGCTCTACCGGTGATCGAGACGCAGGCCGGCGACGTCTCGGCGTACATCCCGACGAATGTGATCTCCATCACCGACGGGCAGATCTATCTCGAGTCGGGCCTCTTTAACTCTGGAGTGCGCCCAGCCATCAACGTCGGCATCTCGGTCTCCCGGGTGGGCAGCAGTGCCCAGATCACGCCCATGCGCCGGGTCGCGGGCCGCTTGAAGCTCGAGCTCTCCCAGTACCGCGAGCTGGAGGCGTTCGCCCAGTTCGGTTCCGAGCTCGACCCCGAGACCCAACGGACGCTCGCTCGCGGCGAGCGGCTCGTGAAGACGCTCAATCAACCCGAGCGGGCCCCGATGAGGGTCGAGGAGCAGGTGGTTCAGATCTACGCGGCCACCAATGGGTACCTCGACCGGATCACGATCGACAGGATCGAGCGGTTCCTCGTCGAGCTGATCGAGAGGGTGCATGGCAGCGACACCGAGTTGCTCCGCCAGATCGCCGGCGGGGATTGGGGCGATGAGACGCAGGCCCGAGTGGCTGCGGTCGTGGAGCAGTTCGCCGAGGACTTCGGCTTCGACCTCGACGAAGAGGGCCATCCAATCGAAGCGGGCGCGACGATCCGCTTCAGGTCGCCGCCCAACGACCGGCGGAGAAGGAGGACGAAGCGGCCTTGGTGCAGTGACGCCAACGCCCTGAACACCCATGCCCCAGTCGCAGCGCGACGTCCGTAATCGGATCACCGCGGTCAGAAACATCGAGAAGATCACCCGGGCGATGGCCATGGTCGCCGCCGCCCGCTTGCGCCGCGCGGAACAGCGGATCGCGGCGTTGCGGCCGTACGCGAGCGCCATCAGGCGAATGGCTCGACAGGCGGCGGAGGAGGCGGGGTCCGTCCCGAGCGTGCCGATCCTTCAGGAGCACGCCGAGGTGCGAACGGTCGGTCTGCTGCTCGTCGCCGGCGATCGCGGCCTCGCGGGTGCATTCAACTCGAATATCGTTCGCGCTGGAGTCGCAGCCGGGCGTCAGCACGAGGCCTCCGGACGGCGAGTCGTCTACCTGGCTGCCGGCCGGAGAGTCGCCTCGTCACTCACCTTCCGCGGGCTCGACCCGGCGGAGCGTTTCACCGGTTTCACCGACCGTCCGGGCTACGCCGACGCCCGCCGCATCGCCGAACGGCTGATGGCCGACTATCTCGACGGCGAGGTCGACCAGGTGGAGGTGTTCTACAACGAGTTCCTTTCGGTCGTCACCCAGGTGGTCCGGCGTGAGACACTGCTACCCCTGCAGCGGGCGACGGTGCTCGAGGGCGAGCCACCGGAGGAGGCTCAGGTTGGCGGGACTCCGCAACGCCGGGTGATCCCCGAGTACGAGCCCGACCCCGCAGCCGTGCTGAGAAGGCTCGTTCCGGACTATGTCGAGATCTCGGTCTACCGGGCGTTGCTCGAGTCGAGCGCGTCCGAGCATGGAGCGAGGATGACCGCGATGCGCCATGCCTCTGACAACGCTGGCGAGTTGATCCAGGACTTGACGCTGCAGATGAACCGGGTGCGTCAAGCCGACATCACCCAGGAGATCATGGAGGTCGTCGCCGGGGCCGAGGGGCTCCGCTAGAGGCCAGACTGGAGAGTGACATGGCACTGACTGAAGAGGCCCCGCCGGCACAGAGCCGCACCGAGAACGTCGGCCGGATCGAGGCGATCCAAGGCGTCGTGATCGAGGCGGTGTTCCCCGACAAGCTTCCCGAGATCAATCACGCCATCAAAGTGCGCCGGCCGGCGGCCGCGCGCGCCGAGGACGCGCTGGAGATCGACGCCGCGGAGGACCAGTACCTGGTCTGCGAGGTGCAACAGCAACTCGGAGACGACCGTGTCAGAGCGGTGGTGTTGGACACGACAGACGGCCTCGCGCGCGGAGCCGAGGTGATCGACACCGGTGCACCGATCACTGTTCCGGTAGGGCGAGCCACGTTGGGAAGGATCTTCAATCTGCTGGGCGAGCCGATCGATCTCGGTCCTCCGCTGGAGGAGGGCATCGAGCGGTGGCCCATCCATCGCGACGCTCCCAATGTCGAGGCGATGACCCCAACCACAGAAGTATTCGAGACCGGCATCAAGGTGATTGATCTGCTCGCGCCGTACGTCAAGGGTGGCAAGGTCGGGCTGTTCGGCGGCGCCGGCCTCGGCAAGACCGTGATCATCCAGGAGCTGATCCACAACCTGGCCCAGGAGCACGGTGGGCTGTCGGCGTTCTGCGGTGTCGGCGAGCGCTCCCGCGAGGGCAACGACCTATGGCTGGAGATGAAGGAATCCGGCGTGCTCGACAAGACGATCCTGGTCTTCGGGCAGATGAATGAGCCACCTGGGGCCCGAATGCGCGTGGCTCTTTCGGGTCTGACCATGGCGGAGTACTTCCGCGATCAAGAAGGCCAAGACGTGTTGCTCTTCATCGACAACATCTTCCGCTTCGTGCAGGCCGGCTCGGAAGTCTCGGCTCTGCTTGGTCGGATGCCTTCGCAGGTTGGCTATCAGCCCACGCTCGAGTCTGAGATGGGCGAGCTGCAGGAACGCATCACCTCCACCCGCCGGGGCTCTGTGACAAGTGTGCAGGCGATCTATGTGCCCGCCGACGACCTCACCGACCCCGCTCCGGCGTCGGTGTTCGCCCACTTGAACGCGACGACCGTGCTGTCTCGGCCGATCGCTGAGAAGGGCCTCTATCCAGCCGTCGATCCGCTCGACTCGACCTCCACGATCCTCAAGGCCGAGATTGTGGGCGAGGAGCACTTCCGCGTCGCCAACGAGGTCAAGCAGGTGCTCCAGCGTTACAAGGAACTTCAGGACATCATTGCGATCCTCGGAATCGACGAGCTCTCGGACGAGGACAAGGTCACGGTGACCCGGGCCCGCAAGATCGAGCGGTACCTCTCACAGCCCTTCTTCGTCGCCGAGCAGTTCACCGGCACCCCGGGCGCCTACGTCCCGATCGCCGAGACGGTCCGCGGTTTCAAAGAGATCCTCGAAGGCAGGCACGACGATCTCCCCGAGCGGGCGTTCTTCATGAAGGGCACGATCGATGATGTGACCCGGGAGAGCCGCGGGGAGGGTGAGGCCTAGGTGGTGGCCCACGCCAAGTTCCCCGTCGAGGTCCTCACGCCGGAGGGTGAGGTCTTCAGCGGTGAGGTCGAGATGGTTTCGACGCGCACCACGCTGGGTCAGATCGGCATCCTGGCCAGACACGCGCCGCTGTTGGCATCGCTCGAGCCAACCGAGCTGCGGCTGTACAAGACCGAGACCGAGGTGATTCGGTTCGCGCAGTCCGAGGGCTACCTCCAGGTCGGCGGAAACCACGCGATGCTGCTGGTCGAGGAGGCCCATCCCGTCGCCGAGTTGGACGCCAACGACCTGCGCGAACGCCTGCGGGTCGCTGAGCAGGAGATTGAGGAGGCCGGCGAGGATACCGAGAGGCGCCGGGTGGCCGAACGTGACCGGCGGCGCTGGGAGCGGTTCCTGAGTCTCACCGAGTAGGCAAGGTGGTTGCCCGACGGCAGCCCACGGGCGAGACCTCGGACCTGACGTCGGAGTCGACCCGCCGAGCGAAGGAAGCGGTTGGGACCGCTCGAGCCCTATGAGAAGGGAATCGAGCTGAACTCCGAGAGCTTGGTCAACGGATGCATCGCGTCGATCTTCCGGATGGTCCCCGAGCGCGACCGCATGACGATCGACTCGGTGCTCGCGCCGCCCCCCTCGAGATAGCGGACCCCGCGCAGCAGGTCGCCGTCGGTGATCCCGGTGGCAGCGAAGAAGCAGTTGTCGCCGCGCACGAGATCGTCGGTGCACAGCACCTTGTCGAGGTCGTAGCCGGCGGCCGTTGCCTTCTTGCGCTCGTCGTCGTCGCGGGGCCACAGCCGACCCTGGAGCTCGCCGCCCATGCACTTGAGCGCCGCCGCGGCGAGCACGCCCTCGGGGGTTCCCCCGATGCCGATGAGCACGTCGGCGCCGGTCGTGTCGGACCTTCCGGTTGCGATCGCCGCCGCGACGTCGCCGTCGGTGATGAGCCGCACCCGCGCCCCCGTCTCGCGGACCTCGGCGATGAGCTTGTCGTGGCGCGGGCGATCGAGGATCACCGCGGTCAGGTCGCGGACTGGGCGGCCGAGCGCCTCGGCGAGCGAGTTGAGGTTGTCGGTGGCCGACCTCGTGATGTCGATGGATCCTGCGCCGCGGGGCCCGACAGCGATCTTCTCCATGTAGAAGCACGGGCCCGGGTCGAACATCGTCCCACGCTCGGAGACCGCGATCACCGCCAGCGCTCCGCCGCGACCGAGGGATGCAAGGGTGGTGCCGTCGATGGGGTCTACCGCGATGTCGGTCTGGGGGACCGAGCCGTCGCCGATGTGCTCGCCGTTGTAGAGCATCGGCGCGTGGTCCTTCTCGCCTTCGCCGATGACCACCACGCCGTCCATGGCCACCGTGGCGAGCACGACCCGCATGGCGTTGACCGCCGCGCCGTCGGCGCCCTCCTTGTCCCCTCGCCCCATCCACCGGCTCGCCGCCATGGCCGCCGCCTCGGTGACCCGGACGAGTTCGAGGGCCAGGTTGCGGTCCGGCGCCTGTGGGTGTCTCACCACGGGCCTGACGATAGCGGGCGATAATGGCCCCGTGGACCGCCTCGTGATCCGTCCGAACGGTCCCCTCGAGGGTGTGGTGCAGGCTGGCGGGGCCAAGAACTCCGCGTTGAAATTGATGGCCGCCTGCCTGCTGGCAGAGGGGCGCCACGAGCTTCGCAACGTCCCCCACGTCGTCGACGTGCAGATCATGGCCGAAATGCTCCACGCGCTCGGCGTGCGCGTGGAGCGCGCCGGAGACGCGCTGGTGGTCGACGTTCCCGCTGTCGACGCGCTCTCGCCCGAAGCCCCTTATGAGCTCGTCGGCAAGATGCGCGCGTCCATCGTGGTGCTCGGGCCGTTGCTCGCTCGGTGTGGCAACGCCCGGCTGTCCATGCCGGGCGGCGACGACTTCGGCTCGCGGCCGATCAACTTCCACGTGAATGGGCTCGCCGACATGGGCACCCGGTTCGTGACGAGTCACGGCGTCATCGAAGGGACCGTCGAGTCGGGTGGGGCCGGCCCGAGGCTCGTCGGCACGCGCATCGTGCTCGAGTACCCGAGCCACACGACGACCGACAACCTCATGATGGCGGCGTCCCTGGCCAAGGGCACGACCGTCATCGAGAACGCGGCACGAGAACCCGAGGTCCGTGACCTCGCGGACTACCTGAACGCGATGGGCGCCTCGGTCTCGGGCGCCGGGACCTCCCGCATCGAGATCAACGGGGTCGAGCGCCTCGAGCCCGCCGTCCACACCGTGATCCCCGACCGGGTGGTCGCAGGCACCCTCTTGGCGGGGGCGTGCATCGCCGGTGGCGAGGTCATCGTCGAGGACGGCCGCTTCGACCACATGGAGATGTACATCAACAAGCTCCGCGAGATGGGCGTCGAGATCGACCAGCGTCCCGAGGGCCTGTGGGCCGCGTCGCGTGGCTCGCTCACATCGGTCGACGTGGCCACGCTTCCCTATCCGGGGGTCGCGACGGACTACAAGCCTCTCATCGTCACCATGTTGGCGATGGCCGACGGCGTGGCGATCGTGACCGAGAACCTCTTCGAGGGTCGCTTCCGCTACGTTGACGAGCTTCTCCGCATGGGCGCCGACATCCGGACCGAGGGCCACCACGCAGTGGTCCGGGGAGTGCCCCGGCTCTCGGGCGCCCAGGTGCGTTCGCCCGACATCCGGGGCGGCGCCGCGCTGGTGCTGGCCGGGCTGGTCGCCGAGGGGGAAACCGTCGTGACCGAGGCCCACCATCTCGACCGTGGCTACGAGGACTTCGCCGCCACCCTGCGGTCGCTTGGGGCCGATGTGGAGCGCCGTTGAGCCAGGCGGCCGCGTCCGCGCCCGGGGGCGGTGACCCGGTGACCCTCTTCGAGCGCTCAGCCGCGGGTGACCGAGGCGCGCTCGCCCGGTTGCTCTCCTTCGTCGAGGGCGGCGGCGGGCGGAGCCGGGCCGTCGCCCGACTGAGCTACCGGTCGGAGCCCCCCTACGTCGTCGGGGTCACCGGCGCGCCAGGGTCCGGCAAGTCGACGCTCGTGGACCAGATCCTCGAGGTGGCGCGTCGGGGGTGGCCGGCGCTCGCCGCATCAGGCCCCGTGCCCGTGACCCCCGCCGAGGAACTCGACCAGGTCGCCGTGCTCGCGATCGACCCCACCTCGCCCTTCTCGGGCGGGGCGATCCTCGGCGACCGGGCCCGGATGCAGCGCCACGCGACTGATCCCAGTGTGTTCATCCGCTCGATGGCCACCCGCGGTCACCTTGGGGGTCTCTCCCTGGCGGTGCCCGACGCGTTGCGGGTCGTCGGCGCCTCGGGGATCCCCGTGGCGATCGTCGAAACCGTCGGTGTGGGCCAGGTCGAGGTCGAGGTGGCCGCGGCGAGCGACACGACCGTCGTCGTGGTCACGCCCGGCTGGGGCGACTCGCTCCAGGCGGCGAAGGCCGGGCTCCTCGAGGTGGCCGATCTGTTTGTGATCAACAAGGCGGACCGGCCCGGCGGCGCCGAGGCCGCGCAGGACCTGCGCCAGATGCTCGCCCTCGGCGGCGAGCGGGAGTGGATGCCCCCGATCGTCGACACGGTCGCCACGAGCGGGGAGGGCATCGACGAGCTCTGGGCCGCGGTCGCCGGGCACCGCGCCTATCTCGAGGCGAGCGGGTTGCTCGTCTTGTATCGGGCCGAGCGCGTCGAGCAGGACCTGCGGCGGGTGCTCGGGGCGGTCCTCCGGGAGCGCCTGGAGGAGAGGGCGGCCACCGAGGAGTTCCGAGGGGCCGTCGAGGATCTCCGGGCCGGGCGTGTCGATCCCTACGAGGTCGCCGACCGGCTGCTGGGATCGAGCTGACCGAGGGTGTCGGGTACCGTCCGAGTGATGACCGGTCGGCCGGGTGAAGGGCGGTCGGCCCCGCGCGATCCCGAGCACGCCATGACCACGCCGCGTCTCCCGCTGCCGAGCGGTGATCCCTCCCCCCAGACGAGACGCTGGTTCCAGCACGCCGTCTTCTACGAGGTCCTGCTCCGGGGGTTCTACGACTCGAACAACGACGGCATCGGCGACATCGCCGGGCTCCACGAGAAGCTGGACTACCTCCAGTGGCTGGGCGTCGACGCCATCTGGCTCCTGCCCTTCTACCCCTCGCCGATGCGCGACGGGGGCTATGACATCAGCGACTTCTTCAACGTCGCCCCCGACTACGGGACCCTCGGCGACCTGACCGATCTGCTCGACGACGCGCACCGCCGCGGCATCCGCTTCGTCGCCGACCTGGTGATGAACCATACGAGCGACGAGCACCCCTGGTTCGTCGAGTCGCGCTCGAGCCGCCACAATCCCAAGAGCGACTGGTACGTCTGGAACGACGACGACCAGCGCTGGCCCGAGGCCCGCGTCGTGTTCACCGACGTGGAGCGCTCCAACTGGACCTGGGACGACACGCGCCAGCAGTACTTCTGGCACCGCTTCTACTCGCACCAGCCCGACCTCAACTACGAGAACCCCGATGTCGCCGACGCCATGGTGGAGATGGTGCGGTTCTGGCTCGAGGTCGGCTTCGACGGGTTCCGGCTCGATGCCGCCCCCTACCTCTTCCAGCGCGACGGCACCGCCGGCGAGCACCTGCCGGAGACCCATGACTTCATCCGGCGCATCCGCAAGGAGGTCGACGCGAACTACCCCGGCCGGGTGCTGCTCGCCGAGGCGAACGGCTGGCCGGCGGACGTCGCCGACTACTTCGGCGACGGCGACGAGTGCCACCTGTGCTTTCACTTTCCGCTCATGCCTCGTCTGTACATGGCGGTCCGCAAGGAGCAGCGCTATCCGATCACCGAGATCCTCTCCCAGACGCCTGAGATCCCCGACGGTTGCCAATGGGCGATCTTCCTGCGCAACCACGACGAGCTCACGCTCGAGCAAGTGAGCGAGGAGGAGCGCGACTACCTCTTCGCCGAGTACGCGAAGGACGAGCGGATGAAGCGGCACATGGGGATCGGGCGCCGGTTGGCGCCGCTGCTCGACGGCGACCGGCGCCTGGCCGAGCTCCTCTACGCGCTCATCTTGTCGCTCCCGGGGAGCCCGGTCATCTACTACGGCGACGAGCTGCTCATGGGCGACAACATCTATCTCGGCGACCGGGACTCGGTGCGCACGCCGATGCAGTGGTCCCCGGACCGCAACGCCGGCTTCTCCCGGGCCGACTTCGCCCAGCTCTACCTCCCGCCGGTCATGGACGCCGTCTACGGCGCCGACGCCGTCAACGTCGAGGCCCAGTCGCGTAACCCGGGATCGTTCCTCCACTGGCTGCGCGGCATGCTCGTCCAGCGCCGGGCCATGCCGGTGCTCGGCGTGGGCGACATGGAGCCGGTGACCTGCCCCAACCCCTCGGTGCTGGCGTACGTGCGCTCCGGCGAGGTCGCCGAGGCGCCGAGCGAGATCCGCACCCCGTGGGGTGCGGTGGCCAGGAGTTCGGACTTCGGCGGCGGGGCGTGGGGGAGCGCGCCGAGCCCGCCGGCAGTCATCCCGGTCCTCCCGGGCGAGGCCGATCTCCGGGGGCAGCGGACCCAGGCCGTGCTTTGCGTGCACAACCTCAGCCGGTTCGCGCAGCCGGCCGAGCTCGCGCTCGCCCGGTGGGCCGGATACACGCCGGTCGAGGTGCTGGGGCGGGTCCCGTTCCCCCCGATCTCCGACGAGCCCTACACGATCGCGCTGGCTCCCTACGGCTATCTGTGGTTCGAGCTCAGCCCGAGCGGCGGGGGGGCCAGTTGATCGGGTCGATGCTCGTCTTGGACGGGGGGCGGCGTGCGGCCTTTGCCCAGCTCGTCGCCCCATGGCTCACCCGCCGCGGCGCGAACGCCTCGGATCTGGAGGTGGTCGAGGTCGAGGTGCTGCTGGCGGGACGCCCGGCGCTCTACGACGTGGTGGCGCGGGCCGGGGGCCGGCTCGCGCACCTGGTGGTCGGCCTGCACGACGAGGGTGCGACGGTGCGGATGCTGCGCCACGACGACGAGCGTGTGCTCGGGCGCTTCGAGGACGAGCACGGCGCGGCCATCGCCGTCGACGCGTTGTGGGACGCCGAGCTCGCTCCGCTCGTCGTCGTCGCGATCGTGGGCGAGGAGCCGTCGGTGGTGTCGATCGCAAGCGACGACGACACCGGGGTCGTGCTCGACGTCGACGACCGTGCCGGGCTCACGGTGTTCCCCTGGCTCTCCGAGCGCGGCCATCCAGGTGTCCAGATGCTCGTCTCGCTGGACGAGGCCGGGTTCAACCACCTCGCGGCGCCGATCGCGCTCTGGCGCCGGCAGGGTCGCGACCTCGGCGTCGTCCAGGAGCTGCTCGCCGAGAGCGCGGATGGGTGGGCGCTGGCGCTCACCTCCCTGCGCGACCTCTACGGCTCGGCGGTGGCCCCCGAGGAGGCGGGAGGGGACTTCGCCGACGAGGCGCTGGCGCTCGGGACGATGACCGCGCGCCTCCATCTCGCGTCGGCGGAGGCGTTCGGGCGCCAGCTTGGCGCGGTGGCCGACTGGGCCGCCGAGGTCGAGCTGGTGGTCCGGCGATCCTCACCCGGTCTCCTGTCCCACGGCGCCGGCGACGCGCTGGCGGCGGTGCGCTCGAGCGCGGACCAGTCGCCGATGGTTCGCACGCACGGCGACCTCCATCTCGGCCGCGTGGCCCGGACCAACGCCGGGTGGGTGGTGGCCGACTGGCTCCCCGGCGGGGTCGATGCGCAGGGCGAGGCCCTGTTCCGCTCCCCGCTCGCGGACGTCGCCGACATGCTGTGGTCGCTTCACTATGTGGCGTCGAGCGCGCTCGAGGAGCGGGACCCGGCGGTGCGCCCGACGCTCGAGCCCTCGGCCAGGGCGTGGGAGGACCGCAACCACCGCGCCTTTCTCGTCGGGTACCTCGGCACCCCGGGCATCGAGGAGCTGGTGCCCTCCGACCGCCGGCTGCTCAACGAGCTGACGACGCTGTTCGAACTGGAGCAGTCGGCGAGGCGTGCCGCGGGTGTGCCGGTCGCCTAGGTCGGTGCAGGCTCCGTCCACCGGATGGAAGCGGAGCTCGGCCACAACCCCCTCGTGGGGCCCCACCTTGTGGATTGAGTGGCCAGCGCGTGCTTTCTGCTCGCTCGTGCGCAGCCTCGCTCGCGCGTGGCGGTCAGAGGGACGTCGCGCCGGTCGTGTAGACGCCGGTCGGCTCCGAGTGGTAGCCCTTCGCCCCTATCTCAACAGCCAGGGTGCTTCTGGTGTCCTCACCTGAGCGGAGGCGATCGAGCGCCCATGCAAAGTCGTGTTTGGGTTCCCACCCCAGCGCCTGCCTTGCCCGCGTGTTGACATAGACGCGGTCAAGACGGGGGAACATCCGCCAGCCGCGGGAGGCATAGAGGGCCTCGTAGTCGGGATAGAGCCGTCTGACCACGGCCGGTGCGTCCACCCGGAGCCCGGGCAAGTCGCTCGGGAGGAACGGCGTTGTGGCAGCGATGATGTAGCGACCGAAGCCGATCCGGTCGGCGTGCTCAGCTGCCAGCCGGCAGGCGGTCACGGCATCGGCGAGGTCGACTCGCCGGTAGAGAAGTTCGTTCACCTTGGCGTTCTCGGAAGTGAACCTCGATCGAATCTCGTCGTTGTCGTCGTCCTCGGGGAAGAACCGCGCGATGCGCAGCACAACGCATGCGAGGCGCCGGTCCTGTTGGGCAAGCTGGCAGAGATCCTCGGCCGCCACCTTCGTCACGCCATAGATGTTCCTGGCCACCGGAGCGACGTCCTCGGTGATCCATGCCGCCGGTTGACATTCCTGTGGTGTCAAGGCACGTCCGAACGCGCTGGTGGTGCTGGCGAACACGAAGCCGACAACGCCCGCCTTGGCAGCTTCGTCGAGCAGGACAGCTGTACCCGAGACGTTGGTATCGATGAACGCCTGGGTGCTGTGGGTTGCGAGATGCGGCTTGTGAAGCGTGGCCGCATGGATCACGGCGTGCGCGCTGCTCACTGCGGCCGTGGCCAGATCCCGGTCAGTGATCGACCCCACCAGTGTGGTGGACGGAGACTCCACCACGTCGAGGCCAACGACGTCATGACCCTGGGAACTCAGCTCGCGCACCAGCGCTTCGCCAAGGTGGCCCGAGCTCCCGGTCACCAGGATCCTCACCTGAGTCCCCATGCCCCTGGCCAGGGCGCCCTGCAGGCATGAAAATGGTACCGGGCACGCCCGTCGACGTCGACGCATCCTTGGTCACGAGACCGTACCTGAGTCTGGCGCCGGGGCCCGACCGTGAAGGGTCGCGCACTGTTCCCACGAGGACGAGCACCAGAATTTCGGTTTATCGACCGAGGCCCCCGGGCTGCCCACCGCAACCGATGAGACGGAAGGAGGGGCCGTGGGCCACGACGTCGAACAGATCGACGCAGACGAGACGGAGGAGGTGCTGGAACGCGCCGGTGCGATCGACGTCGCGAAGGCTTCCGCGAAAGTGTGCGTGCGCATCCCAGGAGCAGAGCACAAGGTCACGAAGGTCTGGGACGTCGCCTCGACGACCACGGCCATCATGGCCCTCGCCGACGAGCTGGCCGAGCTTCGGATCGAGCGCGTGGTGCTCGAAGCCACCTCGGACTACTGGCGACCGTTCCTCTACCTCTTGGAGGCGAGAGGCCTCAACGTGTGGCTCGTGAACGCCAGGGACGTGAAGAACGTCCCCGGACGTCCCAAGACCGACAAGCTGGACGCGATCTGGCTGGCCAAGCTGAACGAGCGCGGCATGCTCCGGCCATCGTTCGTTCCGCCGAAGGAGATCCGTGAGCTGCGGAACTACACCCGGCTCCGGGCCGAGCTCGTCGAGGACCGATCACGTTACAAGAACCGCCTGGAGAAGCTCCTGGAAGACGCACTGATCAAGCTCTCGACGGTCGCGACCGACATCTTCGGCAAGTCGGGCCGGGCGATGCTCGAAGCCCTCATCGAAGGAGAGCGCGATCCCGAGGTCCTCGCGGATCTCGCCCTCGGCAAGATGCGCAAGAAGACCGCGGCGTTGCGCCACGCCCTGAACGGCAGGTTCGACGCCCATCACGCCGAGCTTGCCCGGATGCTGCTCGACCAGATCGACTCCCTGAGCGCCCAGATCGACCAGCTGACTCGGCGCGTCGAGGCCCTCGTGGACGCGCTGGCCGACGACCGGCCTACAGCTGACCCCGAGACCGGCGAGATCACCGGCACCCGAGTGGGCGTCTTGGAACGCCTCGACGAGGTCCCAGGGATCGGGCTTCGTTGCGCACAGGTGATCGTTGCCGAGCTCGGCCTCGACATGACTCAGTTCCCGACGGCCGGCCATCTCGTGTCCTGGGCCAAGACCGCACCGCGCACCGTCCAGTCCGGCCCGAGGAGCCATACCAAAGGGACCGGCAAGGGCAATCCCTACCTGAAGCGCGCGCTCGGCGAGGCAGCGACCGCGGCAGCCAAGACCGACACCTTCTTGGGCGAGCGCTACCGGCGGATCGCACGAAGGCGGGGCAAGATGAAGGCGCTCGTCGCCGTCGAGCGCTCCATCTTGATCATCATCTGGCACCTCCTCGCCGACCCTTCCACCCGGTTCGTTGACCTCGGCTCCGACTTCTACGAGAAGAAGGTCGACAAAGAGCGCCGCACGCGCCAACTCGTTCGACAGCTCGCCGCTCTCGGCCACGCAGTCACGCTGAGCCCTGCTGCCTGACATGCCTCGGGACTCCGTCTCGAGCGGGGCTCCGCCCCGCACCCCACCCCGCGCGCCCAAGCGTGTGCACTACCTACATGGTGATTTTCGCACCAGCGTTCCTACCAGAACCCGAGCTTTGCACCCGAGCCCTGGCAGGCCACCGCAGCCGTGAGGACTCATGGCTGAGCCACCGAGTCGGCCGTTTGCCCGCCCCGGCCCCGTGGAACACTGACCCGGTGCGAGTGGGGATCCTGACCGGTGGGGGCGACTGCCCCGGGCTCAACGCGGTGATCCGGGCGGTCGTGATCGCCGGCCAGGTCCGCTATGGCTACGAGACGATCGGCTACCTCGACGGGTGGCGGGGGGTGCTGGAGGAGCGGGCCCGCCCGCTCGACCCGGTGGACTCGGCCGGCCTGCTCGCCCTGGGCGGGACCGTGCTCGGGACCTCCCGCACCAACCCGTTCGCCGAGGAGCGGGGCCCCGAGCTGGTCATCGCGCACCTGGCGTCGGCCGGGGTCGACGCGGTGGTGGCGATCGGCGGGGACGACACCTTGGGCGTCGCCAATCAGCTGGGGTCGATGGGGGTGTCGGTGGTCGGGGTGCCCAAGACCATCGACAACGACCTGTCCGGGACCGAGGTCACCTTCGGCTTCCAAACTGCGGTCCAGACCGCCACCGAGGCGATCGACCGGCTGGGCACGACGGCCGAGTCGCACCACCGGGTGATCGTCTGCGAGGTCATGGGGCGCAACACCGGGTGGATCGCGACGGCGGCCGGCATCGCCGGCGGCGCGGCCGAGATCCTCGTGCCCGAGGTCCCCTTCGACCTCGAAGCGGTCTGCGCCAAGCTCACGGCCCGCCACGAGCGCGGCCAGTTCTTCTCGATCGTCGTCGTGGCCGAGGGTGCGCTCCCGGCGGACAGCGGACTCGCCGAGTCGGCCACCTCGGCGCGCTGGGACGCGTCGGCCGACGCGTTCGGCCATGCCCGGTTGGGCGGCATCGGCGACTGGCTGGCCGGCGAGCTCGCGCGGCGCACCGGCTACGAGGCGCGCTCGACCACGCTGGGCCACATCCAACGGGGCGGGCCACCCACCGCGTTCGATCGTGTGCTCGCCACCCGCTTCGGTGTCGCAGCGGTCGAGGCGGTCCACGACGGCGACTTCGGCGTGATGGTGGCGCTGCAGGCCGGGGCCATCGTGCGGGTGCCCCTGAAGGACGCCGTCGGCAACCCCAAGACGGTCGACCGCGGCCTGCTCGAGGTCGCGGCGCCCTTCCTCGGCTGAGGCGGGAACGCCCTCTTTAGCGGGCGGCTGTCAAGGGGACGGCGATGCCGAGCTCCTCGGCCGCCGCCTCGGGCGCCACGATGTTGATCGCGACGCCCGTGCCGAGCTCGAAGCCGGCGCGCGTCGTCACCTTTGGCCACACGTGCACGTGCCAGTGGTACGGCTCGTTGACGCGGTAGGGGGCCGAGTGGAACACGATGTTGTAGGCGACGTCGCCGACCTTCTCGCGCAGGTGCTTCAGGCAGTCGCGCAGGCTTTTGCCGACCGAGATCAGGTCCTCGGTGGGACTGCGGTAAAGGTGCGGCGTGTGGGCGCGGGGCATGACGAGCATCTCGTAGGGGACCGCGCTCCAGAACGGGCACACCACGACCGTCTTCTCGTCGGCGTAGACGACGCGGATCGCCGCGTTCTCCTCGGCGTCGATCGTGGTGCAGAGCAGGCACCCGCCGGCGAACTTGGCGAAGCGGGCCACCTCCTCGGAGAGCTCCCGGGGCACGAAGGACATCCCGAGCAGCTGGCCGTGCGGGTGCTCGAGCGAGGCGCCGGCCTCCCGGCCGCAGTTCACGATGGCCTGGCTGTAGCGCAGGTACGACTCCTGGGAGTGCTCCTCGATCCGGTCCCGGAGCGCCGCCATGACCAGGCTGGTCTGGTCGTCGGAGAGCTCGGCCCACGAGGTCTCGTGCTCGGGGGACAAGATCAGGATCTCGTGGATGCCCCCGGCGGTGGCCTGGGTGAAGACCGGCCCGCGGTTCTCCACCACGAAGGGCTGGTCGCCCTCGAAGGCCGGGTACAGGTTCGGGACCACCCTGACCAGCCAGTTCCCGGCGGGACCGTAGGTCTCGAGGGCGGGCGGGCTCGCCTCTTCGTGGCCCGGGCAGAACGGGCACGGGCGCTCGTCGAGCTCGATCACCGACGAGCGGGTCAGGTAGAAGGCGTGGGGTCGTTCGGCCCGGCCGGCACTGACGGCGACCCAGCGCCCCGAGAGGGGGTCCAGGCGGAGCTCGTTCACCGCGACGAAGGCGTCGTGGGCCGTTCCCCTTCGGTGGCCATCCGGCGTTCCCTCATGGCTCCTACGGTACCGCCTGCGCGGGAGTGGTTCGGCGACGGCAAGGGACAATGGGGCCGTGTTTCTCACCCCGGTCGTGTTGGCCGCCTCCACCAGCAACGCCGGTTTCGACCTGCTCCTCATTGCGCACGTGACCTGCGCAATCGTCGGCTTCGGGGCGCTCGTCACGAGCGGGGTGCAGGCAGCCCGGCTCGGCCGCGTCGATCCGGTCTCGGCTCCGCCCGCCCTTCGGCGCTACTTCGCCCCCGGGGTGAACTGGGCCGGCCGGGTGCTCTACGGGGTGCCGGTCTTCGGGTTCCTCCTCTTGGCCGACTCGAGCGGGCGGCTGCGGGCCGGCGACCCCTGGGTCATCGCCGGGCTGGCGCTGTGGGGCACCGCGGCCGTGGTGGCCGAGACGGTCCTCTGGCCGGCCGAGAGGCGGATCCAGGCGGTCCTGGCCGGGCCGGGGCAGGCCGGCGGGCGACGGGTGCTCGCCCGGGATTGTCGCCTGGTGGCGGGCCTCGGGGGTGCGGTCGGGCTCGTGTTCGTGGTGGCGACCGTGCTCATGGTCGCCCGGCCCCACTGATCAGCCCGGGAGCCGCGTGCCGTCGGTTGCCCGGGCCACCGCCCCGTCGATGAGGCGCTGGGCCTCGTCGCGGCGTCCTTCGCGCACGAGCTTGGGAAGGTCGCCATCCAAGAGGGCGGTCCAGTCCACCGCATTCGTCGGGCGGCCGGCGGCGCGCAGCTCGCAGCGGCCAGCAGCGAGCATCTCCGCCAACGTGCCCAGGTGGGGGCCGAGGACCGCGCCGATGCGTCGCCGGAGCCACGCCGCGAGCGCCGGACTCGCGCCGCCGGTGGAGACCGAGACGGTCACCGGTCCCTGGCGGTGCACCGAGGGGAGGAAGAACGTGCAGTGGTCGGCGTCGTCCGCGCTGTTGACCCAGATCCCGGCCGACTCGGCGTCCGCCGCAGCGCGCCGGTCCACTTCGGCGATCCCGGTGGCGGTGATCACCAGGCGGTAGCGGGACGCCTCGCCGTTGCGATAGGGGCGCCGGGTGATGCGCAGCAACCGGCCGGCCCGCTCCGCCGAGCGGGCAAGGGCGACGATCGAGTCGTCGACCGCGGGGGCGACGACGGTGACCTCCGCGCCGCACGCGTAGAGGTCGGCCACCTTGCGGGCCGCCACCGGACCGCCTCCGACGACGAGGCAGGGCCGACCCTCGATGCGCAGGACGACCGGGTAGGGGCGGGCCGCTGCCACGGCGCTCAGCGGACGAGGTGCATGTGGGTCTCCGCGAGCGGCGGGGAGCCGACCATGCAGGCGGCCAGGGTCGCGTTCGTCGCCTCGTCGACCAACACGAAGCTGCCGGTGACCCGGTTGGTGCGATAGGGGTCGACGGCGAGTGGGACGCCGGTCACGAGGCGCACCACGCCGATCTCGTTGTCCTTCAGCTGGTCGGCGGGGACCAGGGCGAGGTCGTTCACGTCGAAGCGTGACAGCACGGCGTCGACCCGGGCCGGGGTGACCCGTGTGGTGTGCTTGACCCGCAGCCGATCGCCGGCACGCAGCGGTGCCGAGCCGAACCAGCACACGGTGGCCTCGAGCTCGCTCGTGACGAGCGGGGGCTCGTCGGCCGACGCGATGAGATCGCCGCGCGAGATGTCGATGTCGTCGTCGAGCTCGACCGACACCGACATGCCCACGGGTGCCAAGTCGAGCGCGCCGTCGTAGGTGTTGACCGAGGTGACCGTGGTCTTGTACCCGCCCGGCAGGACCAGCACCTCGTCGCCGGGGCGGAGCGGGCCGCCGCCGACGATGCCCGCGTACGAGCGGCCGCCCTCGTGGCGGAGCACCCATTGGACCGGCAGGCGAGCGCCGGTGCCGAAGTGCGTGCCGTGGATCGCCGACCAGCCGCCCGCCGGCGCCGCCTCGAGTGCCTCGAGCACCGTCGGTCCGTCGTACCAGGGGGCCGCCGACGAGTGCTCGACCACGTTGTCGCCGTGCAGCGCCGAGATCGGGATGACGGTGCAGGAGTGGACCGAGAGTCGGCGGGCGAGCGCGTGCATCTCGTCGTCCACATGCGTGTACGCAGCGCGGTCCCAGTCGACGAGGTCCATCTTGTTGGCCACGACCACCAGCTGGTCGACGCCGAGCAGCGCCGCGATGCAGGTGTGGCGGCGGGTCTGCTCGCGCAGCCCGCTCGTGACATCCACCACGACGAGCGCGAGGTCCGCCGTCGAGGCGCCGGTCGCCATGTTCGCCGTGTACTGCACGTGCCCGGGGCAGTCGGCGATGATGAATTTGCGCGTCGGGGTCGCCGCGTAGCGGTAGGCGACATCGATCGTGATGCCCTGCTCGCGTTCGGCCCGGAGCCCGTCGGTGACGAGCGAGAGGTCCATCTCCCCGATGCCGCGGCGCCGTGAGGCCACCGAGACGGCCTCCAGCTGGTCATCGAAGAGCTGGCGGGTGTCGAAGAGCAGCCGTCCGATCAGCGTCGACTTGCCGTCGTCCACCGAGCCGATCGCGGCGAACCGGAGCAGGTCGACTCCCGTTGCCTCGGTCGTGACGGACGCGCCGGGTGGTTCCACCGGCGCCATCTCCTAGAAGTACCCCTCGCGCTTTCGGTCTTCCATCGCCGTCTCGGAGAACCGGTCGTCGGCCCTCGTGGCGCCGCGCTCGGAGGTCCGGGCGCTCGCGACCTCGGCGATGATCTCCCGCAGCGTGGTGGCCTCGGAGCGCACTGCACCGGTGCACGTGGCGTCCCCGACGGTGCGGAACCGGATGGTGGCCTCCTCGACCGCCTCACCGGGCTCGGGCACGACCCACTTGCAGGTCGCGAGCAGCATGCCGTCGCGATGGACCACGGGGCGCCGGTGGGCGAAGTAGATCGGCGCGAGCTCGATACCCTCGCGCTCGATGTACTGCCAGATGTCGAGCTCGGTCCAGTCCGACAACGGGAAGGCGCGCACGTGTTCGCCGGGGAGCACCCGGCCCTGGTAGAGCTGCCACAACTCGGGCCGCTGGCGCTTGGGGTCCCACTGGCCGAAGGCGTCGCGGAAGCTCAAGACCCGCTCCTTGGCCCGCGCCTTGTCCTCGTCGCGCCGGGCCCCGCCGATGGCCGCGTCGAAGCGATGCTCGGCGATGGCGTCGAGGAGGGTGGTGGCCTGGAGACGGTTGCGCGATTTGCCGGGGCCCGGATCCTGGACTCGGCCCCGCGTGATGGACTCCTCCACGCTGGCGACAATGAGGCGCTCGCCGAGCTCGGTGACCCGGGCGTCGCGGTATTCGATGACCTCGTCGAAGTTGTGCCCGGTGTCGATGTGCATGATCGGGAAGGGGAACTTCCCGGGCCGGAAGGCCTTGACCGCCAGGTGGAGCAGCACCGCCGAGTCCTTGCCCCCGCTGAATAGGAGAACCGGCCGTTCTGACTCGGCCGCGACCTCCCGCAGCACGAAGATCGCGTGCGACTCGAGGAGGGCGAGATGGTCCGCGTGGGGGCCCTGGCCGGTGAAGTCGTCGCTCCGCAGGGGGCGGGCGGTGGCAGGGTGGGTGGTCGTCATATCGTCGATCGAGCGCCGCGGAGGCCGGCGAAAACTTGACCTACTTGGTCATGTATACTCGCCGGCGAGCCTCCAAACAAGTCGGCACCGGTCCGGGGTGCGCCCGCCGGGACCGGTGTAGGGGTCAACCCACCTTCGAGAGGGTCCATTCCATGAGCGACGTGACCACCAGCCCGGCTCCGGGATTGGTCGAGGAGCTGGCGTCGGTCAACGCCTCGCTCGAGCACGCGCCGGCCTCGAAGGCGATCGACTGGGCCCTCGAGCGCTTCGGCGGCTCGGTGGTGGTGGCCTGCTCGTTCCAGGACGTCGTGATCGTCGACCTCGTGCGAGCCCGGGAGCCCGGCATCGAGGTGGTCTTCTTGGACACCGAGGCCCACTTCGCAGAGACACTGGCGCTGGTCGAGGAGTCGCGCACCCGCTACGGGCTCAACCTGGTGGTCACCAAGCCGGTGGCGGGCGCGGAGGCCTGGCCGTGCGGGAGCGAGCAGTGCTGCACGTTCCGCAAGGTGGAGCCCCTCCGCTCGGCGCTGTCTGGCAACGCGGCGTGGATCACCGGGCTGAAGCGGGTCGACTCGCCGACCCGAGCCTCGATCCCGGTGGTCGGGTACGACGAGACCTTCGGCCTGGTCAAGGTCAACCCGCTCGCGACCTGGACCGACGACGACATCTTCTCCTACGAGGCCGACCACGGCCTCCCGGTCCACCCGCTCATGCGCCAGGGCTACCGCTCGATCGGCTGCGCGCCGACGACCCGCCCGGTCGCCGAGGGGGAGGACCCGAGGGCAGGGCGCTGGTCGGGCTCGGACAAGACCGAGTGCGGCCTGCACGCCTGAGATGGCGCGCGACCCGGACAACCCCTACGGCATCCGGTTCCGGGGGAGCGAGCGCCCCATGGCGTTCGTCAACCCGTACCGGTGGCTCGGGGAGCTGAGCGAGGTCGAGCGCTTCAAGCTCGACCGCCACCCGGTCGAGGCCGCCCGTGACGTCATCGCCCGGTACTCGGTCGAGGGCCCCGATGCGATCTACTCGACCCCGGGCGAGATCGAGCGCCTGAAATGGGTCGGCCTGTACCCCCAACGCCAGGGCGGCAACGCCTTCATGCTGCGCATCAAGGTCCCCGGCGGTCATCTGACCGCCGACCAGCTGCGCGAGATCGGGGTGGTCGCCGACGCGTTCGCCGAGGGCCCCGACGACAACGAGCTGTTCGGCAACCGCTACGCCGACATCACCACCCGCCAGGACATTCAGATCCACTGGATCCGCATCCAGGACGTGCCGCGGATCTGGCAGCGCCTGTGGGACGTCGGGGTCACCACGCTGCAGGCCTGCGGGGACTCCAACCGGAACGTGACCTGCTGCCCGGTGGCCGGGGTGGATCTCAACGAGGCGTTCGACGCCTACCCAGTCGCCCGGGCGATCTCGGACTTCTTCACCGGCAACCGGGAGTACTCGAACCTGCCCAGGAAGTTCAAGATCGGCGTCACCGGGTGCCGGGAGAACTGCGCCCGCATCGAGATCAACGACATCGGGCTGTGGCCGGCGGTGGCCGAGGACGGCACGCTCGGCTTCAACGTGCTGGCCGGAGGCGGCCTCTCGGACGGCGAGCGGATGGCGTCGGACCTCGACATCTTCGTCGAACCCGACGAGGCGGTCGAGGTGTGCCGGGCGATCGCGCAGGCTTTCGGCGAGCTCGGCAACCGGGAGAACCGGGGACTTGCCCGGATGCGCTACCTCGTCCAGGAGCTCGGCCCCGAGGGGTTCCGAGCGGCCCTCGACGAGCGGACGCGCCTGACGCTGCGGCCGGCCGGGACCGACCTCACCACCGCCTTCCGGGGCGACCACGTGGGGGTCCACCCCCAGCGCGGCGAGGGGCTCGTCTATGTCGGCTGCTCGGTGCCGGTCGGGCGCATGGGGGGCATCGAGATGGTCGAGCTGGCCCGCCTGGCGCACGTCTACGGCGACGGGACGATTCGGCTCGGCACCGACCAGAACTTCGTCCTGACCGGGGTCCCCGAGGGTCGCGCCGATGCGCTGCTCGAAGAGGAGCTCATCGTCAAGTACTCGCCGTTCCCCGGGCCCTTCGAGCGGGGCGTGGTGGCGTGCACGGGCTCGGAGTTCTGCCGCTTCGCGGTCGTCGAGACCAAGAGCGCGCCGTCAAGTTGGCCCGCTGGCTCGACGGCCAGCTCGCCGCCGACCCCGACGGGCCCTCGCCGGTGCCGATCTCGCTCGGCCGGAAGCCCGAGGGGGGCGCTCGCTGCCCCACGAGGATCGTGGGGTGATCCGGCTGCACTTCTCGGGATGCTCGGCCAGCTGCGCTCAGCCCCAGATCGCCGATATCGGCCTGCGGGGCGACGTTGCCCACGTCGGCGAGCACATCGAAGAGGCCGTCGACATCGGACTCGGCGGCTCGCTCGGCCCCGACGCCGGCTTCATCGACTGGGTGGCCGGGGCGGTGCCGGCCGACTCGACCGGGCCGGCGCTCGCCAATCTGCTGGTCCGCTTCGCCGGGGACCGCCGCGATGACGAGCCCTTCTATGCCTGGGCGCGCCGCACCGACAACGACGAGCTGCGCCGCATCATGGTCGGCGCCGATGCGGGGGGCCAGACGTGAAGCGCTACCGGCTCCGCGAGGAGATGAACGGCATCGACGAGCCGCCCGGCAAGGTGTGGTTCTGGGAGCTGGCCGCCGGGGTCATCGACGCCGACCGGTGCATCCAGTGCGGCACCTGCGTCGCTGCGTGCCCCTCCAACTCGATCGGGGTCAACGAGGACACCGGGCTGCCCGAGCTGGTGAAGATGTGCACCGGCTGCTCGCTGTGCTGGGACTTCTGCCCGCGCGGCGGGCTGCGCTACGAGGCGCTGTGGCCGCCGTCGACGACGACGAACGGCGAGGCGCCCGCCGTCGTCCGGTCGGACTCGTCGGACACCTATTGGAAGATCACCGGCGGCCCGCCCGCCGACGGGTTGGGTGCGGTCGTCGAGAGCTACGCCGTACGCGCCGCGGCCCGCAACGACGGCGCCCAGGACGGTGGGGCGGTTAGCGCGCTGCTGATAGCGCTCCTGGCAGCGGGCGAGATCAACGGCGCCCTCGTGTCCAAGCCGAGCTCAGACCCCGACGAGCCCTGGAAGGGCGTGGCCACGATCGCCCGGACACCGGCCGAGGTCCTGGCGGCGTCGGGCAGCTTCTACAACCAGACGATGGCGCTCGCCGAGCTCGACCTGGCCAAGTACCAGCTCGGGCCCAACCCCCGGATCGCCGTGGTCGGAACCCCCTGCGAGATCCAGGGGATCCGCGCCATGCAGGCCCGTCGGTGGGCGACCGGTGCGCACCGGGTCGACTCGGTCGTGCTCACCATCGCGCTCATGTGCACAAAGAGCTTCGACTACGAGGGCCTCATCCTGCGCGAGCTGCGCGACAAGCGCCGGGTCGACCTCGATCGGGTCGCCAAGATCGACGTTCTCTACGGAAAGATGGTCGTGGAGTACCGCGACGGCCAGCTGGCTGTCAACGAGCCCGTGAAGAATTTCCACGGCACCGCCCTCAAGGGCTGCGACGAATGCGCCGACTTCCTCGGCCGGGGCGCCGACATCTCGGTGGGCAGCGTCGGGTCGATCGAGGGGTGGACGAGCGTGCTCATCCGGAGCGAGCGGGGGCTGGTCGCCTTCGAGAAGGCCCGCTCGAAGCTCGACGTCCGGACCCTGGACGACCCCGAGGCGCTGGTCCGCCTGGACAACCTGGACAAGAAGATCGCGTTCAGGTCGCTCGAGCGGCCCTTCGACCCGGACGCGCCCCTCTTTGTCGACTACGAGGAGCACCTGCGCAACTACGCCGGCACCGACCGCAAGATCGTGGTGAGCGCGCGGTGAGCAACGCCCCCCGGCTGCATGTGCCGAGTGAGCCCGACCGCGAGCGTTGGGCGCGCCGCGTCATGGAGTCCGCCACCCTCGACGAGGTGATCGAGAAGGAGGACGGCATCGCGCCATGGCTCTGGGAACGCTGGCGCGTGCTCGAGTCCGCCGGCCTCGATTGGCCCCACTTCGTGGCGATCGTCACCGGGTACCGGCGCGAGCTCTGGTTGTGGTTGATGGGGGAGCGGACCTGGGCCCAGTGCTGCTCGGGGCTCATCGGGCGCATCGACCGTCGCCTCCCGACCGACTGAACGGTCCCACCCACCCGTGGTGAGTGCCGAGGCCGGGCACACATCCAGCGGCGAAGCACCGCTGCTGCGGCTCGACAAGGTGCGTGTGGTGCGCGACGGCCGGCCGCTCATCGACGACATCGACTGGGTGCTGCGCCCGGGCGAGCGCTGGGTCATCCTCGGCCCGAACGGATCCGGGAAGACGACGCTCTTGCGCGTCGCGGGCGCGCGGCTGTGGCCGACCGCGGGAAGCGTCGAGATACTCGGGCGGCGACTCGGGGCCGTCGACGTGCGCGAGCTGCGGGGCCGCGTCTCGTTCGTGAGCGGCGCGGTCGTCCGCGAGCTTCGGGCGAGCCAGTCGGTCCGCGAAGTCGTCGCGAGCGGGAAGTTCGGCGCGCTCGAGACCTGGTGGCACGCCTATGGCGACGACGACTGGGCGGAGGCCGAGCGGTTGCTCGCGAGCGCCGAGGTCGGGGAGCTCGGAGATCGTGAGTTCGGTGTCATCTCCGAAGGCGAGCGCCAGCACGTGCTCCTCGCACGCGCGCTCATGGGCCGCCCCGAGCTGATGTTGCTGGACGAGCCAGCGGCCGGACTCGACATGGGTGCCCGTGAGCGCCTGCTCGGTGTGCTCGGCACACTCGCCGCCGATCCCTTGGCGTCGCCGCTCGCGATGGTGACCCACCACACCGAGGAGATCCCGCCCGGGTTCACGCACGCCGTCTTGCTGTCCGGCGGGCGCATTCTGGCGAGCGGGCCACTGGACAAGGCCCTCACTTCCGAGGCGGTCTCGGAGTGCTTCGGGGTGCAAGTGAGTGTCGGACGCGACGGGGAACGCTGGTGGAGCCGCGCCAGCGCGACCCGCGCCCGGTAGGCGGCCCTTACCCATCCACCAGCGCAAAGTGGCCCCTCGGTAGCGTTGAAGCGTCGAAGGACGATGGAGGGGAGTCTCGCCGGGTGCTCGTTTTGATCCTGGTGGCGATCCTGTGGGTCGCTGTTCTCGTCCCGGGTGTCATCTCAAAACTGCGTGAACGCCGTACGGCCGGGTCGATCGGTCGGTTCCACCAGCGTCTGGATCTGCTGGAGCGGACCGGTCCCAAACTGGTCAAGCCCGCCAATCGGCTGACCGGCTCTCGGTCGGCCTTGGTTGGGTCCCCCGTCATCGTCCCGGTCGCGCCTCCTCCGGTCCGGCCGAATCTCACCCTGGTGCAGTCACCTGGAGAGGGGGCCGTTGCAATGTCCGAGCCCGTGATCGAAGAGTCGACCGCCGCGCACGACCTCCATCGAGTGGTGGTGCCGCTGCACCACCCCGATGGGGATGACTGGCACGACCTCGATGAGATGGCCTACGGCGAGGTCGTCGTCGATCAGGTGCCCAAGGCGCCGCGCGCCGACGAACGGGATCTCGCCACGACCGACCGTCGCCGGGGAGCACGCCGCCGCCGCCGCGACACCTTTGGCGCGCTCTGTGCCCTCGCCGCGCTGACCGGACTCCTCGGACTCGTGCATCCGTTGCGAGGGGCCTGGATCGCTGTCCGGGGTGTTTCTCGGCCTGCTCGTCGCGTTCGTCGGCCTCGCGGTGTACGGGCAGCGCATCGAGGCCGAGCGACGTCACCTGGCCAAGCTGCAGAGGACCGAGCTCGCGCGCGAGGAGCCGGAGCCCGAGTCGACCATCGTGAAGTACCTCTCCACCGAGGAGCTCTCGCAGTACCACCAGGCGCTGGCGAGCTACTACGAATCGGAGGACTCCCGTCTCAGCGGCGAGGCGCGCGCCATCAGCTGAGCCGCATCCGGTTGGCCGGGGGTAGCTCCCCGTCCACGAGGACTAACCTGTATGTCCCGCGGGGGTGTAGCTCAGTTGGCAGAGCGCTACGTTCGCAACGTAGAAGTCGGCGGTTCGAGTCCGCTCACCTCCACAGCGTTGTAACGACAACAACGTTGTCGTTCCGTGAGTGAACCGCTCCAAAGCTGCCGATCTGGTCGGCGCTGGCCTGACGGCGGACGGGGGCGTTCCTGAGCGGGCACTTTGTCGCCGCGACTTGGTGATGCTCGGACCCACCGGATCGCGCCAATGTCGGAGTGCCAGCAATGCGGGCCGTCGCTTTCGCGCGATCACCCTGACGAATGGACGGTAAACCGCGCTTGTGACAGTAATACACCGAATCCTCGACCCGAAGGGCCTTCAGGCCGCCGAGGTCAATCCGAATGATCACCCAGGTTGAACGCTGACTGTGTGGGCGTCTACGACGTCTGAGACACGTATTGATCCGAGCACGTGTGGAAACCGTTCGGACTCTCCACCAGACCCAAGTTCATAACGAGTCTCGCTGGTGAGGCGCGTCGGATCAATCTCCAACGCTATGACCGGCTGGTCTGCCGGAAGGTAGGAGTTTCTTACAAGCTGGACCTGACGACTGTCGCAACAGTGCACAAAGTTCTCACCAACTCCTGGTGAGGCCACATCAGCCCCAAAACGCTTCGCTTGCTCCCACGCGCTTTCTGCGATCAGGTAGAAAATCACGTAGAACTCGACAGCTCAGTGGCGGAAGGCGACGACTTCGAGGTATTCGGAGTCGATGGTAAGCGCGTCGTTCTCGTTGCGGTTGTGGTGTTCGGCGAGCGCAACGAGCTGGTCGCGGAGTGAAGTTCGCCCAGACTCCTCTAGAGCGGCCAGCGCCTTGACGAGCGGTCCGTAGAACGCTCTGAATGTCTCGAAGAAGTCGTGGGCGGAGCGGTACCGGAACGTGAAACTCTGTCGGGTCACCTTGAGATCGCACTCGGAACCTAGGAGCGCCTCGACCCCGGCCTCAGTGCCCCATTGCAGAGGGGACGGCACGCCAGCGGGGGGCGGGACGTGCTGGCCGACGATCTTGAACATCTGACCCACGAACCCCTCTGGAGTCCAGTTCGCGAGTCCGATGCGACCGCCGGGGCGAACGACGCGGACGAGCTGGCGCGCGGCGCGTTGGGGATCAGGCGTGAACATCACGCCGACGGTGGACAGCACTGCATCGAACGTGTCGTCCGCGAAGGGGAGATCCTCGGCATCAGCCACCTTTGTGGTAAGGGCCAACCCTTCGGCGTCCGCCCGGCGTCGGGCCCGGTCGAGCAGGCCTTCCACGTAGTCGGTGGCGACGACCTCGCAGCCGCGGCGAGCGGCGGCCAGTGCGGCGTTGCCGTTGCCGGCGGCGACGTCGAGGACCTTCCAGCCGGCAGACAGGTCGACCGCCTCGCACAACTGCTCTCCCATCAGTTGCAGCGTGGTGCCGATCACGGCGTAGTCGCCGGAGGACCACGTGGCGTGCTGCTTCTCCTTGACCGCGGTCAGGTCATTGGGGATCAAGGTGTCGCTCATGTCTTCCTCCTGCTCGCTGTCGGTCAGGTGCTTTGGAAAGCGTCCTCGGACGCTGGTAACTCGTCCCGTGCCCCCTTGCTCGGCCGCCTCGCGGTCGCGTCCGACTCGGATGAGCTGAGCCACGACACGGCGTCCGTCGGCGGGGGCCACGGCACCATCATGGCGAAACGTCCCCCTTCCGGCGTCGGCCGAACACCTCATTTCGGCGAGTCCCGTCGGCCAGCTCGATGGGGCGAACGCCCCATCCCCGCGCCCGGACGGTCGCGGGAGTATTGGTCCACCCGTTCGATGCACGGGTCGGCAAGCGCGTCGCATGCTCGACCCGGTCTCCGATAGCGGCTCGGAGATCGATCGACGAGGAGCCCGCCTGCGCAAGTCAATGACCGAATTGGAGGCCGAGCTCGAGGTGGGGGATTCCACACCAGGGGTGAGGAGTCGGGTGGCCGGTTCGTGCGCCACGTCGTTCTCCCGGCTGGTACGGACTTCACCCAGCTGCTCCAGGGGCTCGCTGACGACCGCTGTCAGTGCGCCGCTTGGGGATAGGTCATCGAGGATTCGATCCACGTCCGCCATGACGACGGTATCGAGGACGTCAACCGAGCCGGCGGCCTGTACTACTGGCCGGCCGGACACACGGGGTGGACGGACAAGGACGTCGTCTCTCTGGAGTTCAGCTGCGCCGAGGACTGGCACCGATGCTCGATCACGTTGGCGCCCAGCACCCCCACCGGCTGAACGCGGCCGACGGCTCGGCGTCCGTCTTCCAAAGCGCTGAAATAACATCGTCGCATGATCGAGGCGGTGCCATGGTGAGCGGCGGCGACCCGCTCGTGCTCGTCCACGACGCGCTGCGCCGCCACGACTGGCAGGTTGCGCTGGACGCCGCCCGTGGCGTCAGCGTGGACGCCCCGGGCTTGGAGGCGGACCGGCTCGACTCGGAAGCGGAGGCCGCGTGGTGGCTCGGCCGGCTCGACGAGTGCATCGCTGCCCGGGAAGCCGCATACCGAATCTATGACGAGCAGGAGGACCGGCGTCGGGCAGGGCAGTGCGCGGTGTGGCTCTGGGAGCACCACGCGATCTGCGCCCGGCCGGCCGCCGCCAGCGTCTGGCTTCGGCGGGCCCGGCGCGCCCTCGACGGCGATACCGAGAGCGTCGCCTATGGAAACCTGCTCCTGCGCGAGGCGGAGACGGCCCATGGCTCCGGCGACCTCGACCGTGCAGTCCGGCTCGCCACGACGGCGCTGGATCTCGGGCGGCGGCTGCGGTCGCCCGACCTCGAAGCGGAGGCGCTGCAGACCCAAGGGCGCATTCTCATCGATCAGGGCAAGGTCGATGACGGCATGGCCGACCTAGACGAGGCCATGCTCTACGCCGTCGAAGGGCGGCTCGGGCCCTTTGCGACGGGCAAGGTGTACTGCAGCCTCATCGCCGCGTGTGAGGGACTTGGCGATTTCGACCGGGCGGCGGAGTGGACCGATGCGACGCTCCGCTGGGCACAGCAACACCCCTTCGCCATCTTCCCAGGCATCTGCCGGCTGCACCGGGCAATGGTGCTCAAGCGGCGAGGCGTGCTTGCCGCGGCCGAAGAGGAGGCGACCCGAGCGTGCGAGGAGCTCGGGGGGAGCCACGTAGCCAACAGCGCGGCGGCCTGGGCCGAGGTGGGTGACATCAGACGCCGGCTCGGCCAGCTCGATCAAGCAGAGGGAGCCTTCGCCCGATCACTGGAGGTCAGTGGCTCGCCCTGCGGTGGACTCGCGCTCCTCCGCTTGGCCCAGGGTCGCATCGACGAGGCCATGACGATCATCACGAGCTGCGTGGCCCAGCAATCGAATCCCCTCGGTCGAGCGGGCTTGTTGGCGATGCTCGTGCAGATCGCGGTAGGAGCCGGGGACCTCGACACCGCGCGTCGTGCCGTGGCCGAGCTTGAGACGACGGTCGCCACCTTCGGAACAGCGTCGCTTCGTGCCACCGAGCAGTCGACTCGCGGCCGGCTGATGCTGGCCGATGGAGACCCGGCCTCGTCCGTGGTCCTGCAGCAGGCCGTCGAATCCTGGCGCGGACTGGGTGTCCCATACGAGGAAGCAACGGCCCGCACGCTCCTCGGCCAGGCGTTGCGCACGACAGGAGACGAGGCAGGCGCGACGATGTCCTTCGACGCCGCCGCCCGCTTGTTCGACCAGATCGGCGCGCGGCTCGATGCCAGCGAGGCGCTCGGTGGCAGCAAGTCAGCCTTGCCCGCTGGTCTCACCGAACGCGAGGTGGAGGTTCTCCGGCTCGTTGCCGGCGGGCTCACCAACAACGAGATCGCGTCGGAGCTGTTCCTCAGCCCCAAGACCGTGTCGCGACACCTGTCGAATATCTTCACGAAGATCGGCGTTTCGTCACGGGCGAGCGCTACAGCGTTCGCCGTCGATCATCACCTCCTTGCCCGAAGCGGCAGCGCTAGGTCGCGTTCCCTCTTGTAGTCGCGGGCCCCGAGTGGAAAATCTCCTTGCCGATGCGTTCGTTCCGAAGCTCTCGGGCTCGATAGAGGTTGACGGGCCCTGGTGGACGGAGCGATCGAACGATCGAAACGCAGCGGCCAAGCGGCCGTCCACACGACGTAGAAAGGACGACACGGTGGCCTACTGGGTAGCAACCTGTACGAGGATCTGGACGCTGACGGAGGTTGGCGTGGAGACGGTCGATCCGAGTCCAGGTGTCCCGGTTTAATCGTTGTCCGCTCAGACCACGGCGTTGTCAAAATCAACGTTCCCGTCAAACGCGGTTCGCGCTTGATCCCTTACTTGTCCAGCTGGCTGCGCGGGCGGAACTCGATCGTCCGCTAGAACCTCCGTTAACTTGCCCAAAATGAACTTCGACGTCATCGTGGTCGGCGGAGGATCTGCCGGCTGTGTGCTCGCCACCCGGCTGAGCGAGGACACAAATCGTAAGGTGCTCCTTGTTGAAGCGGGCCCTGACCACTCGGACATCACCAACCTGCCAGCTGACGTCCTCGACGCGTCTCAGCCGACGGTCGAGCATGACTGGGGTTACACAGCTGACGCCGACCTTGACCGAGGGATCTCGATCCCCCGTGCCCGAATCATGGGGGTTGCTCGGCTACAAACGCGTGCTTCGCCCAGCGAGGGCTCCCGAGGGCTCCCGAGGGCTACGACGGCTGGGAGGCAATGGGCAACTCGGGCTGGGGCTTTGCCGACGTTCTCGACGATTTCCGTCGCCTGGAGCGTGACACCGATTTCAACGATCAATGGCACGGCTCGGATGCCCTCATCGCGATTCGCCACCATCCACGAAACGAGTTGAACGCCGTCCAGGCAGTTCTCGAGAGGGCCTGGTAGTCGACTGACGGGTCCAGAGCGAAGTGCCGGAGCAGCTCTCCGCCTTCAGCCGCGATCACCCGCACCTCGCGGTCGGCCCTCAAGATGAGAACCCGTCGACCTTGATGGGCCCGTCCGATCTCGATGTGGTGGAGCCGGGAACGGTGAAACGTGGACCTTCCCGCAGTCGCTGAGCGATCGGCGGGCGGAGGGTCGCCCCGCCATAACTCTCGAGGACGATCTCCGTGAGACAGCGTCGCCTGCGCGACGAGAAGACGGCACAAGTAGACCGGGTCGGCTGGGGATGATAGACTAAGTCCATGACTAAGTCTGTTGGTGTCCACGAAGCGAAGACCCACCTCTCGCGCCTGTTGGACGCCGTTGCCGCTGGAGAGGAAGTTCTCATCACGCGCCGTGGCCAGCCGGCCGCTCGTCTCGTTGCGCTGCACACGCGATCTCCACGCGCCTTCGGCATGGATCGCGGCCGTCTCGACGTCCCCGAAGACTTCGACGCGCCGCTCGCTGCCGATGTTCTGGATGCCTTCGAAGGCTGAGCGTGCGGCTGCTCTTGGACACTCACGTCTTCCTGTGGCTGCTCGCAGAACCTGATCGCCTCGGTGAGCACATCGGCTTCGTCGAGGACCCGAGCAACGACCTCTTCCTTTCTGCGGCGAGTTCATGGGAAATTGCCATCAAGACTCAGCTCGGCAGGCTTCATTTGCCCGAGGATCCGAAGCGGTACGTCCCCGACCGCATGAGGGCGATCGGAGCCGAGCCGCTGCCCATCGAGCACAACCACGCCCTGGCCGTGGGCGAGCTGCCGCCACTTCATCGAGATCCCTTTGACCGGATCCTGGTGGCCCAGGCCCGTGGACTTCGACTGACGATCCTCACCGCCGACGTGAATATCGCACGCTACGAGGTGGAAACCCTGCTCGTGTGACGACACCAGGAACGCGGACAGCGTGACTGTCGGATATCAATTCGGGAGCTCTAGGGGTGTCCGTAGCAACTCGGGAGGGTTCGAAAACATCGCGCCTCCACTCGTTGATATTTCGACAGCGTCCTCGCTGTTGACTCACGATGTCTCGTGTCGTTTCGCTATGACAAGTCAGCGTGACGGTCCAACCGAGGCTATGGCAACCCGATTCCCGAAGTCGACCTAAAGCGCTTCGTCGGGCGAGTCGTCTGGATTATGCGTATCGGCGTCGGAGCCACCAGTACCTGAGCCCGCACATCGCGAGCGCAGCCGCGAGGAAGACGCATCGAGCAAATCGCCGAGTTCGATCGTTTGAGATCAGGTGGATTTCTGATGCTGTAGACGCTCTAGAGCGACGATGGCTATCTGACGCTCGGTGCAGGACTGACAATCACCCCATACCGGATGGTGTTCGAGGAGATGAGGCCAGAGCTCTTCACGTTCAGGATTAGTCAGCTCGCGGGCAACCACGCGCTCCGCGTAGTACGACAATGGCTCGGCCGGATGACGCCCTACGACGGCGGCAGCTTGGCGACCGCGGCTTCGTACTCGTCAGAGGAGAGGGCGCCGCGGTCCCGCAGCTCCTGCAGCTGGGACAGGGGCGCCGGCCGACCGCCAGGCGCGTCCGTCTGCGCCGAGCCGGACACCACGATCATCGCCCCTTTGGCCGACATCCGTCTGAGCAGCTTGTTGCCGAGGGGGCTGACGTTCGGGTTCTCGGCTTGGGAGAACACCTCCGCGGCTGCGGCCGAGCCGGGCTCGATCACCCTTCCGCCGAGAACGATCGCGTCCGCCACCTGCGTCCCGGCCGAGGGCGGTGGCGGGGCGGCGGGGGCGCTGTCCCACTCGATCTCGATGTCTCCCGGCCGCTCCGAGTCGATCGCCACCGGCAACACCGGTCCGAACCGGTCTCGCCTGATCTTCGTTTCCAGCTGGAGCCCATAGCGATCGCCGTCGTAGGGGTTCACGCAGAGCAGCAGCCAGCCCAGGTAGGTATGCAGGCCCGTCTCTATCGTGCCGCCGAAGCTGTAACGCCCGGCGCCCGGCGCGAAGCCGCCGGAGACGTTCCCTCCGGGATCCCATGAGTGCGCGATCACGAGCGCCGTTCCCGCCTTGCGTCCGTGGGGGGGGACGTCGCCCGGCGGCCATCCGGCGAGCGCCCCGTTTCCCCACGAGGGTTTCTGGTCGGACCGGGTCGGGTCGGCTTCCAGCACGACGCGCCATGCGCCCTCGGGATCGAAGATCAGCGAATCCCGGTCCGCGATCCGCTGCTCGATGGTGGGGACCGCTTCCCAGCGGATGCGCACCTGAGTCCGGTCATCGCGCTCGACCTCGACGGGAAGCACCGAACCGGTCAAGGGTGTCTTCTCGCGGACGGCGTTGCACTGGTGCTCGACGATCGTCGGTGCCAGTCCGGGGACGGTGATCTGCAGCTTGATGCTCGCGCTCCACCAGCTCATGGCGGAATATCCCGGGTCGCCCCGGACCACGAGCGCTTGTGCCGAGACAGGATTCTTTAGCTCTGGCTGCTTGAGCCGGTCCTTTTTGCCAAAACCGAACGGAGACATGGGTTGGATCGTGTCACAAACTGGTCCTCATGGCATTGGGGCGTGGGCCCGCGCTCGGCGCCCGGAAGGACGACAGTGATAGGACTCTCGAACCATTGAGGGTCTTCGGGAGTTCCCAGATCGGGCGTTCGGGAACACCGGGCGCACCACCCTGCAACTGCGGTGTGGTCGGGTCTGTGATGGCGATTTCCGAGACCTCTTTGGTTTCCAGTACTCGCCCGATGCCGATCTCCCCATTGTCCTGGACGGAGGAGCTGGAGCCCGAAGGCCGTTCAGGCGTCGCGCGTCATCATCCGCCAGGCTCCTATGGCGGTCCAGAACACGATCCAGCCCACAATCACGAGTGAAGCCACCAAAGTGGACTCGGGTATCAGGCTCGGTCCGCCGGGCCCGCCACCTCCCCCGAACGGACCGCCGCCGCCGAACGGTGGCGGCAGGCCACCCGGCACGATATGGACCATGGCGACACCGACGATGCCCCGCTCCGCGTTGAGCATGTACGTAATGACGTGACGACTGAAGATCGGCGTCAAAACAAGCTCCAGCACAATGAGGAGGATCACCGGGACCGTCCGCTGTCCCATGAGTGAGGCAAGCCCGAGGCCGACGATGAACCCGATCGCCGCCTCCAGGGCGATCCACAAGCCCACATCGGTCATCAACGTGATCGAAGGGACGATGAAGGTGGAGTGGTAGTCCGAGTAGTTCTGATTCGCCGTAGTGACGGCGAAGGCCCGAATCTGTGCCGGCGTGGACGTGGGCACGGTGACCACGCCCTTCGGCGTGCTGATTGTGGCGCCGGGCGGGGGACCGCTGGTTTGTCCGTTGCCGCAGGGTACAGACACCGGGGGGTTCGGCCCGTTGTAGTTGAAGTTGCAGATCACTTCGTCGGCGTGAGCGGCGGCCCAGCTGTCCAGGGCGGGGCGAGAGAGCCCGGGCGGCACGGTCACGCCGTCGTATTTCAGCTGCGTCGGTGCGGCGAACACACAGACGGCGCAGACGATGAAGTAACCGATCGCCACAATGGAGATCACGATGGCCAGGCCGGCGGGAATTCTGGCCAAATAGAGGGCCAGACGAGATCGACCGCTGATCACGACGTGGCGGAACATTCCCTCGGTAAGGTCCACCGACCCAGCTGTGCAGCCGACCACCGCCGCCACAATGAACCCGAAGAGATACATGAAGCCGATTACGAGTGCGGTGAAGACGCCGTAACCCCCGGCCGGCCCGAATGACTTCGGATCCACGGCATGGGAGATCAGACGTACGGCGAGGAATACCACGGGGATACCGATGTTGACGGCGATTAGGGCAATCATGAGTCCGCGTCGCCGCCGCAACTCCATGAAGCGAGTGGTGACCATGCCCCACGCTGGGATCCAGGACCCGCGGTGATCCCTCAACACCTCCGCCGGGCTCGGTGTGGGAGCCGGACCCGGAGACGGGACGATGTCGGAGATCGTCGTCATTCCGAACCTCCCAGACGGCTGGTCACGGAGAGGAACCATTCCTCGAGCGAAGCCTGGATGTGTTGGAGTCGGTACAGGGCGATACCGCCCTCCACCAGGATGCGGGCGATTTCAGCGATGGCGTCGCGCTGCGTGTCCTCCGTGAGGGAGATCTCGAGTCCGTCCGCACCGACCTGCGCGTGCGAGCCGAAGGCCGTCCCCTCGAGCAGGGTACGCGCTCGGTCGGGTTCGGAGCACTCGATCTGCACCTCGAAGGAGGACCCGGCGAGCAGTTGGGAGATCGGTCCCTGTCGAATCACCGTGCCGCGATCGACGATGGCCACCGCATCGCAGGTGCGCTCGACCTCGTCGAGGAGATGTGACGACAGCATCACGGTGCAACCCTCGGCCACAACAGATTGGATCAAGTCGCGCATGTCGAGCATGCCCGCGGGGTCCAGGCCATTCATTGGTTCGTCGAGGATCAGCAGGTGAGGATCGCCGAGGAGGCAGGCGGCAACGCCCAGCCTTTGGCGCATACCCATGGAGTACTTCGACACCTTGTCGTTGGCTCGGTGCAGGATGCCGACGCGCTCGAGTACAGAGTCGATGCGACGCTTGGCGGCCGGTTCACGCACCGCGGCGAGGATTTGCAGATTCTGACGGCCGGTCAAATGTCCGTGGAAACGGGGTTCGTCAACAATCGCCCCCACCCGAGCCAGGGCCACGTCACGGTGCCGTGGGACGGCGTGGCCGAGAAGGAACATCGAGCCGGCATCGGCGTGAGTGAGCCCCAGCAGCACTCTGATCAGTGTGGTCTTACCGGCTCCGTTCGGTCCGAGGTAGCCGAATGCGCAGCCCCGCGGAACGAGGAGTTCGACGTCGTTGACCGCGATGTTGTCGCCGAATCGCTTTGTCAGTCCATGGGTCTCGACCGCCCATTGACCTTCAGTGGCCCGCCCTTCCTCGGTGTCCGAAAGCAGTGCGATGCTCATATGCGTGTCGCCTGCGCCTTTCTCAGTACCGATACCCGCCGCAGCCAGGTGGCCCAGTGGCGCCGACTGCCGATGAGGCAAGGGTAACGGCGGATGGCCTCCCCGAGAATCCGGGAGGCGGGTCTTTCGTTACTGGTGCTAGCCCCCTCTTGGCGGTCCTCAGCTCTTCGGTTGAGGTCAACCGGGCGGCAAGTTGAGTCGTTGTTGTCTCGGCACCCAAAACGAGACTGTTCTTCCGAGCCCTTTAAGGTGGAACCAGGTCAAGGTCCTATGGGCCAGGTCCCAGGACGCGGCCGAGCCTCTGCCGTTACGCGACTTCTCATGAGGGCGTGATCACCGACGACAGAGAGTGTCCCCGAAGGTCAACCGCAGCCCCGCGCAGCGCGCGTCCTGAATCGCCGGGGCGGTGGACGCTGCGACGGTCTAACAGCCGGGTGTGCTTACGAGCGCGAGCGCGCTCAAACCTGGTCTTGTAACCGTTCGAGAGCGAAGACGGCGAACTGACGCTCCGTGCAGGACTGATACGCGCCCGCCACCGGATTGTGCTTCAGGAGGCGAGGCCAGGCCTCCACGCGCTCGGAATCAGTCAGCTGGCTGGCAACGACGCGCTCGGTGCCAGTCCGGGTGCGCATCTCGGCGTTGGGATGCGCTTGAAGGTTGAGGCACCACGCTGGTGGCGAATCAAATCCATTGTTCGAGGCCGCCACCAGAAAACGGGAGCCGTTATCGAGATAGACGACTGGAACGGTCCTACTCCGGCCGCTGTGCCTGCCAGTCGTTGTCAGCAGCCCGATTGGGACCCCGACCAGTTTCCCTCCGAGGCGGCCTCCCGTAAGTTGGAAGAGGGCGCGATTGGATTTGCTGAAGAGGCGAGGGCCCCAGGGAAAGCGCAGTGCCATGCTGCGCCCACGGCGGAAGTAGTTCTGCTCCTTCGGTGTCAGGCCCTTTAGACCGTCTTCGTTACGTTCAACCATCGTCACTCCTGATGAGGCACTTGTCCCGGGCAAGGGTTCGCCTTGAGACTCGATCGGGGCAGTCTTTCGAATGGTGGACCGACAGCGGGCGCCGGTTACCGAATCGTCGCTGTCGCCGGCCAGTTCCTCGAGGAGCTCGGCGGCGGCCTCGGCCGGGCTTTTGCCCGCGGTCTGTGCTCGCAACACCTGCGTCCGGTCCCGGAACTTCGGGTCGTTCAGCGCTCGGTGCACGGCGTCGGCGATCGCTTTGGGCGAGGGGCGGTCGGTGCGAAGGTTGATCCCCACGCCCGACCAATCGACATGGGAGGTCACTTCCCGCTTGTCTTCGGTGGTGCCGGCGACGACCATGGGCACCCCGTAGGCGATGGCCAGTTGGACGGAGCCGAACCCGCCGTTGGAGACCATGACGTCGACGTGTGGCAAGAGCGCCGAGTACGGCACGAACCGCTCGACGACCGCGTTGGAAGGCGGCTCCCCCAACACCGCAGGGTCTGCACCACCGGTAGTGGCGACGACGAAGAGGTCGCGGCCCGCCAGTCCCTCAAGGCAGGGGGCGAGCAGATCGGCCGGCTCGGTGGCGATGGTCCCCTGGGTGACGAGCACCACGGGAGCCGACTCCGACAGCCTCGGCCACCACCTCGGCGGATCGAAATCGGCCGGCATCGGTGGCGTTGGGGCGCCGACGAAGTGGACGTGACCTGGGAGGTCCGACCGTGGGTATTCGAACCCCGGGGGACAGAGTTGGATGTGCAGGTACGGGGAGAGGCCGAAGTCGAGGCCCCGCATCGGCACGGGAGGAAGACCGAGTTCGGCCCGGACCTCCCGCGCCGCCTTGACCACCGGAGCTAGCACCAGGGCCTGGCTAACGGCATTGAGAGCCCTGTTGCGCAGGTGAGCGACCCAGCCGTCGCGTTGCGCCAGTCCTGTCCCGTAGGGGGCGGCGTCCCTGCTCGGGTAGATGAGGCAGGTGTCCCCGAGGGTCGCGTTCGGCGGTCCCCCCATCTCGTGCAGCCACCCGCCGCCCAAGAAGATGGTGTGGGAGATGAACGCGTCGGCCGGCTCGTCCACCAGCAGCGCCTTTAGGGCGGGTAGGTGCTCTCGGAGAGGTCGCACGAACACCTCAGCGAGGTCGAATTGGTTTTGTTTGAGGCCTTTGAGATCGGAGCGACCGGGGAAGGCGGCGTTGAAGTCGCCATAGTTCCATTCGAGGCTCTCCGGCATGGGACAGAAGCGGGCCCCCGATCGGGCGACGATCTCGGCGAAGCGGCGACCCGTGTACCAGCGCACCCCGTGGCCGCGCCGGGTGAGTTCCTCCACGACGGCGGCCGCCGGGGCGACGTGGCCCGGGCTCGAGTGGGTCGCAACCAGGAATTGGGACATGATTCTCCTAGTCGGATATATGATACTTCTAATGAATAGGGTATGGCTAAGATGAGATGGTGTCAAGGGCCAAGTACCACTCCCAGCGCCGGCAGGAGCAGGCGGCGGCCACCCGTCAGGCGATCCTCGACGCGGCCGCGGCGCTCTTCGTCGAACGCGGCTATGTCCGGACCACCGTGGCCGACATCGCGACCGCCGCCCACGTGGCGGTACCCACCGTTTATGTGAGCGTGGGGCCGAAGCCGGCCATTTTGGGCGAGCTGCGCAAGCTGATCCCCGTACTCGCGGGCGTGCCAGAAGACACTGAGACGGCGGTGGCCCGTGTGAGCGACCCGGTCGAGGTGATCTCCGGGACGGTCGCGGTGATCAGGCGACTGATTGAGACGTCGGGCGCCCTGGTCTTCGCCATCGAGTCCGCTGCCCCCTTCGAACCAGTCGCCGCCGAAGCATGGGAGGAAGGCTTGGCCCTCCATCGCGCTGGTTGGGGTTCAGCGGTTGAGCGACTGGCCGCGCTCGGTGCGCTCAAGCAGACACTGCAAGTCACCAAAGCCGCAGACATTCTGAGTGTCTTGTCACTGCCCGCGACGTGGCGCACGTTCGAACAGGAGTACGCGTGGACATACGACGAGATCGAGACTTGGATCGTCGAGACGGCGACTAGCCTGATCATTGATCGCAGCCTGGCGCCTCGGAGAGAGGTCCGTCGCGCGAACAAAAGATCTCCCGCTTGATCTGGCCGTGGCTGCTACGACTGACCTTTGGGCTGGACGGGTTGACAAGCGGTCAGTTGACTGGATGGAGCGGCTGCCCTGTCGAGACGCATGTCGGCGCTTCGGGCGAGCCCGTCCGGCCCCCAGAAGGTGTGAAAGGTAACCCTCCAGAACATTCGATGCGAAAGGGAGCTGGCTTATGCCCGACGACTCAGTAGGTGGCTCTGGCTCTTCGATCGACAACAGTCACCTTCTGCTGGTTGGTGCCGGGCCGGGTCTTGGCATGGCCGTGGCTCGTCGCTTCGCCGACGGCGGCTATCGAGTGACCTTGGTGGCTCGCAACACGGACGGACTCGCCGAGCTCGCTGACGGCCTGGCTGACACCGGAGTCCAGATTGACACGATCGCGGCGGATGCGAGCGACCCTGAAGGTCTGGGGGCTCGGATGGCTGAGCTCTACAGCGAGCAGGGTGCGCCCGGACTCATCATTTACAACGCAGTCATGGGAGCTCCGGACAAGCTCCTGAGCTCGAGCGTCGAGCACCTGCAGACGGCCTATGCGGTTGACGTCATCGGTGCCATCGTCGTGACGCAGGTCGCCGCCCCAGCCATGCGGGCGGCCGGCTCCGGCACCATCATCGTGACAGGTGGCGGTTTCGCTGATCATCCGATCTCTGCCCTCGCGACCATTTCCCTCGGCAAAGCAGCGCTCCGATCGGCTGCCACCATGCTCGGAGCCGATTTGGAGCCGGATGGAATCCGCGTGGCGACATTGACGATCGGCGGGCAGATCGTTGCGGGCACCGCCTTCGATCCCGAGAACATCGCAAAGCGCTATGGGATGTCGTCCATTCCGACGGTCCCTGGCAGTCGGAGTTTCGCTTTACCGGCGAATAGGGCTGTGGCGTCTGGGCGACTTCGGCACGCACCGGACGGCGGCAGATCGCCGAGTGCGAAATTGATTGCTCGGCCTTCTCAGCACACAATTTCGGTGATCGAGCGCCGGGCAGACGACTGAAGACCGATTTACTGGTTGACCGTGTAGCCGCCATTGACCGGATAGGTCTGGCCTGTGATCCAGTCGGCGAGTGGGCTGGCAAGGAAGGTGATCATCGCCGCCGCGTCCTCCGGTTCACCTCGACGGCGAATGATGTAGGGACGTAGACGCTGTTTCTGCAGTTCCTGGATCTCGGGACTCGCCTCCGACTCAACCGATCTCTCGCCCATCGTGTTCATCGACGCCAGAGCGACATTGTTCGCCGTGATCATGTATCGCCCGAGTTCTCGGGCGATGGCTCGGGTGAACCCGGCTGCACCAGCCTTCGACGCTGAGTAGACGGCGAGCCGCGGTTCGCCCCACCGGCCAGCATCCGAGACCACCGTGATGATGCGGCCCCAACCGCTTTGAATCATCTGGGGCGCGCAGGCGTGCACACAGTTCATCGGCCCGAGAAAGTTGACGCCGATGAAACGATCCCACTCATCCCGCGGCGAGTCATGGAACATGTTCATCGTGTAGTTCGCCGTGCCGGCATTGCCGGCATTGTTCACCAGGATGTCGATGGTTTTGCCGTGGAGCGCCCGATGGACGGCGTCGAAGTCAGTGACGTCGAAGGGCAATGGCTCAGCCGTCGCGCCGGTCACCTTGACCTTCTCGGCCACCGACTCTGCGCGGTCTGGGTAATAGTCGTTCACGAGGACCCTGGCGCCGACCGAGGCGAGCATCTCGCAGGTCGACTCTCCGACGCCGTGCCCACCACCGGTCACCAGCGCCGTCTTTCCCGACAGATCGATCTCGAAGTTCACGTCGCCTCTCCGAACACTCCCGACGAACGCAGTTCGTCGATCTCCTCTGAGCTGAACCCCGCTTCAGACAGCACCTCCTCGGTATGGCTCCCCGCTCTGGGTGGTGGTGCCGTCACCGTCGTGGTCCTCGGACCATCCGGGCCGTTGATCCGAATTGGGTTCGCCGGGATGGGCTTCCCGTCCACTTCGACGACGCTTCCCCGGGCTCGGACCTGCGGGTCTTCGAGGAGCGTGGCTCCCTCGTGGACCGCACTGATCGTTGAGCCGGTCGGCCCAAGCTCCGCAATCCATTCTGACGCCGGACGAGTCCGAAGCACGTCGCCGATCCGTCGCGTCGCCTCCTCCTGATCGGCTGGACGGGTGTCGGCCATGTCTTCCAGGCCCAAGCCGTTACAAAATGCCGACCACGCCCGCGGCTCGTCGGCGGCGACCGACACCCAGCGACTGTCGGCGCATTGATAGAGCCGCCGCGACGCTGAGATGGGGATCCCGAAGGCGGAGTCGCTGAGCTGGCCTTCAGAGCCGCCCAGCAACCAACTGGCCGCCTCGCTCATGCTGATGTCGATGTGAGCCCCCTGACCCGTTCGCTGCCGGTCATATAGGGCTGTCACGATCCCGGTCGTTGCCATGAGAGCGGCGATCGGCAGCGACAACACCAGCTGCGGGTACCACGGCAACTCGGGATTGATGGCGGCCAGCAATCCCGAGAAGGCGGTATAGGTGATGTCGTGCCCGGCGAAGCGCGCGTAGGGGCCGTCCTGGCCGTAGCCGGTGATCGAGCACCAGATCAGCGATGGATAGTGGAGCGCCGCGGCTTTTGGTCCAAAGCCGCGGTTGTCGAGGTCGCCGGGCCGGTTGTTGTCCACGACGACGTCGGCCGCACCCGCGAGCCTCTGCAGCACCTGAGTCGCGCGGCTGTTGCGGAGGTCGAGGGCGACCGACCGCTTGGCTCGCCCGATCCCCGTGCCCACTCCAGCGTGCATTGGGTTCCATCCCGGTGCGTCGACCCGCACCACGTTGGCGCCGAGGTCGGCCAGCATGACGGTGCAGAACTGCCCAGGCGGGAACCTTGTCAGATCCAGCACCTTCACGCCCGAGAGCGCCTGCTCGCCTGTTGCGGCCACCGTGTCTACCTCGCGAAGAAGTTTGTCGAATTGTGACGACTGTTTCCTTACGACTCGCTCGGATCGTCAGGAGCTGTGTGCTCGCTGCCCCCTCGAAGTGAGCTTCCAGTACACCGCCAGATTAGGTGCGCTGATGACGTGGCGGTTCCTCCGTCTTATTCATCGGGTGGGAAGGCGGCGGGCAAGAGGCGCGTCAATCTGGCGAACATCGGCGTGAAGCGGCCCTCGCCCCAGGCAAGGTCAGGCTCGTTGGCGAATGCCTGACTAGGCACCCCGACGATGATGGTCGACACGAGATAGATGGCGTCGTCTTCGAGGGCCGCCGGGCCGAGCTGGACCTTGGCCACGGCGTCGGCGAGGGCGCCCCGCTGGAGCTCCACCATCTCGTTCGCCTTCGTGACCGAGGAGGGCGGCCGCCAGTCGACGGAGTGGCGGGACCGCCTGGAGCCCTTGGAGGGGGCACCCGGGTCACCGAGTCCTACACGGTTCGGTGGATCCCGACATGGTCACGCCTGGTCGACGTCCCCACCAACCGCGCCAGCGAGTTGCGCGAGGCCAAGTGGCACACGCTCGAGCGGTTGAAGGGCACCGCCGAGGCGACGCCGTCGGCCAGCTAGCCCCACTCTCATTCGAGACCAAACCACGCAGAGCCCATCGGTGTGTGCGACACTCACGGTTGTCCGGACGAATCCGGCCAAGACCACGATGGGGGAGGTCCGGGCAATGAGCGATCCCGGTTGGCAGCCGAGCGGTCAGGCAGATCCCCAGGGTCCGAACCCGCCCGGCGCTGCCTACCCCGCTCCCACGAGCGGCGGTGGGACGACGGCCCTTCAGTCGGACAGAACCTACCCGGTGACTTGCGCCCTCGACGCGCCGCTGGAGATGACGAACCTCCAGCCCCTCATCAACTACCTCCTGGCCATACCCCACATTCTCTTGGTCGGGCTGTACGGGATTGTCGCCTTCGTCTACGCAATCGTCGCCTGGTTCTCGATCGTCCTGAACGGGAGTCCGCCGGAAAACGCCCGCGACAACATCGCCGCCTTCCAGCGGTACTACTACCGGGTGGTGATCTTCCAGTACTTCCTGACCCACAAGTACCCGGAGTTCAAGACGGTCCCTGGTGAGGCCGATCCCGGCGGGTTCCCCGCCCGGATCGACATCACGTTCGCCACCAGCTACGACAAGATGCAGGTGCTCCTGCGAATCCTTTACATCATCCCGCTGTATCTGTACGGCATCTACGTCGCCATCATGTTGTGGATCGGGTTGCTGATTGGGTTTTTCAGTGTGTTGACCGGCGGCAAGTGGAACCCGCAGTGGCGGCGGACCGTGTTCAACGCCTTAACCTGGATCATGCGGGTCAACTGTTGGTACTTCCTGCTCGTCGACGAGTACCCGGGATTCACCTTCCAGGCGTAGGAATACGCCCCACCCCCGGCGAGGCGTCGGCAGAAGGCGCGGTGCTGGCTGTCGCCGGATTCGCTGTCACATCGTGACCGGGTCCGGGCCCACCGTTGGCCTGATGCTGTCCACGGTGGTCAATCTCGACACGGGAGCCTTGGAGCCCGAACGGGTGATCGAGGCGGCCGTCAAGGCCGAACAAACCGGCTTCGATGGTGTCTACGTCGGGGACCATCTGCTGCATCCCCATCCGATGCTTGAGTCCATCGTGACGTTGTCGGCAGTGGCGTCATCGACGCGACGAGTTTCGCTCGGACCCTGCGTGATGCTGATGGCGTTGCGTGATCCTCTCGTGCTGGCCAAGCAGATCGGCACCCTCTCGGCCTTCGCTCCGGGCCGTCTGCGCATTGGGGTCGGCGTGGGTGGCGAGTACCCGGCCGAATTCGATGCGGCAGCCGTCCCCCTTGCCGAGCGTGGTCGACGCATGGAGTCGACGCTGCGACAGGTGCGTTCCTTGGTTTCGGCCGGCGTCGACCGTCCCGATGGGACGATCGAACCACTGGCTGGCGGTGTTCCGTTCCTCCTCGCCGGATGGAAGAAAGTCTCGCTTCGTCGAGCCGCCTCTTTGGGCGATGGGTGGATCGGTTATCTGCTCTCGGTTGACGGCTTTGCTCGGCGGAAGGCGTTCCTCACGCAATGTCTTGAGGAGATAGGGCGGTCAGTCGATCTGTTCAGCACCGGAATGCTGGTGCCCGTTCACATCACCCGGCGTGGTGGGCCGGCCGCGGCCGCCGAGGCCTGGGCGAGGTTGACCAATGCAGAGATCGCGCTCCCCGAGCGACTCTTCGCCTCGGGTGACGCTTCCCGGATCGTGGCGCAGCTGCACGACTACTGGGCCGCCGGCTGCACCGAGTTCGTCCTTGCACCCGCTGACCATGGCCACGCTTATATCGGCCAGGTGGAGCAGCTGGCCCAACAGGTTCTCCCGCAGGTGAAGGCCTTCTCGTGACCGCGAATGCATTCAAGGAGAGGGATCCCGAAATGGGTGGGACCTATTGACCTTGCCGCAACGGATCCGCAGCTACTGGGCGTCGAAGCGGAACAGATAGATGCCGAGGGTGGTGAGGACAACCACGTAGCCGGCGCAGGCGAGCAGCGACAGCCAGTCCTGCGAGCCGAAGGTCCCAAGGCCGACGATGCCAGCGAAGACCTTCATGAGCGCTCCGACGGGGGTCCACTTCGACACCGTGTCCCAGAAGCCGCCCAGTTCGCCCGATGCACCAAAGAGGCCGAGCATGACGAGCCCGATGTACAGGAGGCGGCCGAATGCCTGGACGGTGTCCGCCGACTTCACCAGACCCACGAGCGCCTGGGCCACGGCCAGAAAGACGGCTGAGCCGAGGATCGAGACCAAGAGGACGAGCACGTAGGTCTCGGCCGACAGCGACAGGTGGTGGACGTCGTCGCCTAAGACGAGCACGACAAGGGCGATCACGAAGTTGGACACCATCTGCACCGATAGGCGGCTGGCCATCACGGCCCAGGTTGGCGCGGGCGATACCCGGAGGCGTTGGAAGACGCCATTGTCGCGGTCGCGCGCGGTCATGGGGGCATAGCCCATGATCGAGGTCCCAGCGATGCCCGAGGTGATGGCGAGCCCAAGGATAAATTCGGCCCCGCCGAAGTGCCGGGTCGCCTTGGACGAGTTGGTCGTCGACAAGATGATGATCGGCAGAAGGAGGCTCAGGATCAGGCGCATCTTGTTTTTGGTCAGCACGACCAGGTCCGCCCGCAGCAGGGCGGCCAGCATGGTTCCGAGGCTCGGGGCTTCGATGGTCGTCGTTGCGGCGGTGCTAGTCACGGATCTCACTCCCGGTCAGCCCGATGAACACGTCTTCGAGGGTCACCTCACCACGTGCCGCAGCCCGGACGAGGGGATCGTCCCGGTGTTGGTCGATGAGGTTGTGGGGAGTGTCGATCGCCAGCACCCGCCCGTGGTCGATGATCGCCACCCGGTCGCAAACCGCCTGGGCCTCCTCCATCGAGTGGGTGGTGAGCAGGATGCTCCCCCCGTCGGCCCGGGTCCGCTCAATCCGGGCCCAGAGTTGCCGGCGCGACTGGGGGTCGAGTCCGGTGGTGGGCTCATCGAGGAGCAGGAGGGTGGGATTGTGGATCAGTGCCACGAAGAGCGAGAGCCGCTGCTGCTGGCCTCCTGAGATCTGCTTGGTGGTTCGGTCGAGCTCGTTGCCGAGACCGATATCGTCCAGCGCCCGCTCGAGGTCTTGGTCACTCATGGCCACGCCGTAAAGGCCGGCGTAGAGACGGGCGACCTGGCGCACGGTCAGCTCAGACTGGAACCCGGTGGACTGCAGCTGCACTCCCATCTGGGCTTTGGCCAGGGTGGGTTGGCGGACGATGTCGACCCCATTGAGAAGGACGGCGCCAGAGAGCGGCCGCCGCAACCCCTCGATGGCGCTGAGTGTGGTGGTCTTGCCGGCTCCGTTCGGACCGAGGAGACCGAAGATCTCGCGGCGGCGGATCTCGAAGCTCACCTCGTCAACGGCCACCTTCGGGCCGTAGGCGACCGTGAGTCCGCGGACCTCGAGGAGCGTGGTGCCGTCCGTGGCGCTCGGGGCGGCCACCGGCCGGATGGCGTCGAATGCGGGGGGTGGTGGCGAATGTGCCGGGGGATTTGCGCCTTGACGACGATTCCGACGTCCAGCCCCGATGGCCAGCCGGATCACCAGCAGCGCGCCGACGACGATCAAGATGATGTGGGAGTCCGAACCCGCAGTGGCGACCGTCACGACGCCTCCTTGGAGGCTTGGGGCCCCACCAGCGTACCGAGCCGTTCGGCCACCATCTCAAGGGCACCGACCACCTCGGCGACCTCGGTCGCAGGCGGATTGCCGAGGGCCCGGGCGATCGCGGCATCCGACGTGGAGGTGATGCGGCTGTGGGCTCGCTGGACGGCTTCGGGCACGACCCACACGAGGGTGCGGCGGCGGTCGCGGGGGTCGATCTCCGTCCGCACGGCGCCGAACTGCCGCAGCTTGATCACCGACGTCGACACGTGGCTCTGGGGGAAGCCGGTCCGGGCCGTGATCTCGCTGATGGAACTGCCGGGGTTGGCGGCGACGTCGAGAAGCACAAAACGGAGGCTGTTGTTAACGCCCTGCCCGGGCAGCCCCTCCTCGGCGAGCTTCATGAGCCTCCGGCCCAGCAGGAAGAGATCCGCGGATTTCATACGAGAAGTATACATCTGTTTCTGATGTAAATCAAGGCTAGGGCAGATGTCGTTCCCATGGATACGCACAACCAAGGGACCATGAACCGTCCAGGTTCGGTGCAGCTGATGGGCTCTCTGTCTCGACCGCTCTTGACCGCTGATGAACGCCTGTCGGGGACGCGCAACCTTGGTTGCGTCATCGAAGGTGTGGGGCTGGCTTGAGCGATCGACAGAGTGGAGGGTTGTCCCCTCGGGTCCACGGTCCTTCACCCAAGTCACCGGTTCCAAGACTTGTTCGCGCAGGACCACCGCGGGGTTTGGATGCGCTCTGCGAGAGTGCTTCGACAGACGGATATTGACTAACTTCTCGCCGCAGACGAGGAGAGGGAGGTCGCATGGCCGAAGAACTGCGGTTCGACGGCGACGTCGCCGTCGTGACGGGTGCCGGGCGGGGGATGGGCCGTACTCACGCACTCGAACTTGCCCGACGCGGTGCAAGAGTGCTCGTGAACGACGTCCTCGGCGCCGAACAGATCGCCGAAGAGATCCGAGCCGAGGGTGGCGAAGCCGTCGCCGACACGCACTCGGTTGGGACAGAAGAAGGTGGCAACGCCATCATCGACCTGGCCGTCGACACTTGGGGACGTCTGGACGCGGTGGTCGCCAACGCGACCATCTACCTGACCAAGCCTTTCCACGAGATGAGCCTGGCCGACTTCGATGCCGTCGTTGACGTCAAGCTGCGGGCCGCTTTCTTCGTGTTCCACCCCGCCTATCGCTTCATGAAGGATCATGGCGGCGGACGCCTCGTCGGGGTGACCTCGGGCGCCGGCCTCCAGGGACTCCCGACCCAAGCCAACTACGCGGCGGCCAACTCCGGCCTGATCGGATTGTTTCGGACGATCTCGCTGGAGGGCGAGGAGTTCGGCATTAGGGCCAACCTCCTCAACCCCGGTGCGCTCATCGCCGGCGAGGCATCACCGTTCATGTACGAGATCCCGGGGGTCAACGGCGACGACGTCCGAGACAACTTCTTGCCTGAGCGCGTCAGCCCCATGGTCGCCGTCCTCGCCCACCGAACCTGCCCTTGCACCGGGCAAATCCTGGGCGCCTGGGGTGGCCGGTTCGCTCGATCGACTATCACCACCGCCAGGGGCTGGGTTTCCAAGGAGCTACCGACCGCCGAGGACGTCGTCGACCACTGGGACGAGATCGTCGATCAGAACGGTGCGGTCGATTACCCCAACAACATCATGATCTTTGCCGTCGAGAACATGCAGCTTCTCTACGGGAAGTAGCGGCGTCCCTTTAGGGGAGCCGGTACAGCTGCTTTGCGTTGCGGCTGAGGATCTTCTCCCGGACCGTGGGGCTGAGGCGGCCGAGGTTCTCGGCCGCGCTTTTCAACGGTTCGGGATAGAGGCAGGTGGGGTGCGGGAAATCGGTCTCGAACATGATGTGATCCTCACCCAGGCGCTGGATCGTGTAGGCGATGTCAGCGCTCTCGAACCAGGTCGTCGCGTAGATCTGGCGCTGGAAGTACTCAAGCGGAGTGAGCGACAGCTTTTTCAGGTCCCGAGGGGAGTTCTCGTTCAGCTCGTAGAGCAGGGCCTCCATCACGAACGGGATCCAGCCGACGCCACTCTCCACTGACACGATCTTCAAATTCGGGGTGTCGTTCCAGCATGCCCGAGGCGATGATGTTGACGATGCTGCGGGCGTTGCCGATAAACAGCATCATCCCGCCGATCGCCCAATGGACCGCCTTCGTTTGGGAGCCCCACGAGTACGAGTCGTAGAAGTTCAGGGTCGTGTCGCTGTTGCCGATGTGGAAGTGCACCGGCATCTGCAGCTCCGAGCAGGTCTCCCATAGCGGGTCCCACACGGTATTGGCCAGGTCGGGCGCTCCCTGGTCGGAAGGGTCAGAAGTGATGTTGACCCCCCGCATGCCCATGCCGTACGCCCGACGGGTCTCGCGCACGCAGGCTTCGACGCTCCACGCGGGCATGATCGCCATCGGGAGGATTCTGTTTCCGCTGCGTTCCTGGACCTCTGCTCCATGATCGTTGTAGATCTCGACGCAGGCGTTGAGCAGTGAATGATCAGAACTCGCCTTCGCGACTCCTTGCCCTCCGAGCCCAAGATTGTTCGGGAAGGCGATCTGGGTCGATACCCCGGCCTCGTCCATCACGGCCAGACGCGCCTCGAGGTCGTAGCCGCCGCGGTGGATATCTTCCAGACCCCACTCGGCGTAGGCGATGTCAGTCTCGATCTTGGCTCCATCTCGGCGGATCACTCCACCTCGGTAAGCAGGTCCGAGGACCGTGCCGTCCATGACCCATGTCGACTGCCCTTCGATCTCTTCAACCCGTGGGACCCGGTCCTTGAGCGCGGCTGGAGCGCGGCTGGTGAACAGGTCGGCGGTCTCAATGAGGTGGGTGTCGGCGTCGACTACCTCGATGTCGCTCAGGTCGAGGACTGTTGCGTCGGGCACTTGCCCCACCCCCATTCCGCTACGCCCCTCTCGGAACGAAACGATCACCCGAAATCCAGGCCACGGAGCGCAGTACTCCGGCCATCGGCGGTCGCAAGCATAGGTGGGCCCGTAGCCGAAGGCCAGGTGCGATGTGGTTTTCCGCCTGTCAGCGAGGCGTTCAGGTTCGTCCCACCGCCCGATTTACTCCCCAGTCGAACCTCCTGACCCTCCGATCGGCTGTTGGCTCAGGCGTTCCACCTTGCTCTTCTTCATGCTCCGAACGGTCGACGTCCCGGCGAGCAAGATCACTCCTACCTCAGCGGCGATCGAGATGGCGCCTGAGTACGAAACACCAGGCTCGTGGAAGTTGAACAAACCCATTGGGAGCAAGAGCGTCAAGAGGTAGCCCCCAAGAACGCCGGCGGCGAAGCCGGTGATCGAGAGCTCGACGAGCCAGCTCGTTCGTATGAGCTGGACAACCGCCAGGAGGAAGCCGCTGATCAACGTCAGTAGGAACAGCCACCCGACGGTGGGGATCTTGTCGTAGTACTCGCGCGAGTACAGGTTCAGATGGACGACCGCGATCGTCACCAACAGCAGCGCGGTGATTACTCGCGTCAGGCGCGACATGGAGTCCCCATATCGGAGGCAGAGCGGCATCGTTGTGAGATCTGACCTCCGCAGGAGAACGGGGTCACAAGGACGAGGATCCCCTCCATCCCCAGGAGTTCACTAAACATTGCCAGACCTTCTGCTCGTCGAGAGCGAGAGCTCGGGCCGGGTTAGCCCGAGGACAGCTCCAGTCGTGGAGCTGACGCTGTGTTGTTCGGAGCCCAATCCGTTTCTGGATGTCGGTTCCGGCGAATCAGTTGCACGTCCTCGGTTGAAGCAATCGGGGCGCGCCCGAACCGGCACGGATGGCGACCGCCGGCAATCCTGGTCAGAAACCCGAAGTCGCGTACACCACCACCTGGACGACCAGTCAGAACACAACCTGAACCGTGAGGATCCTTGAGAAAGGTCACTGAATCGACATCCAAACCGCCTGGGGCACCGAATAGAGGTGCGAGGAAGCGGTGCGCCGCCGTAGGCGGCCGATCCTCAGTCAAAGGAGGAGGCCCCATGAACGGAGACGAAACAGAGCTGAGATCGTTGCTCTATGAGTCTCAAGACCTGCAGTCCGACGCAATGCTTGCTTCGATGTCGTCCCTAAAGGACATGGATGAAATCGGCCGGGATCGCGAGGAGCACCCCGACTCAATTGATCGGGAGGAGAACCTCGCCTTCGCCGAGACCCACCGCCAGTCAGTGGCGCGGAGCCTCAGTGGCGCCACGCTGCTTGGCGTCGCCGGGGGCGGGGCATTGATCGGTTTGCTGGCCTCAAATGCGTTCGCTGCCTCGAAGCCCGACATTCAGATCCTGCAAACTGCGGCGTCGATCGAGGTCCTCGCCGTGGCGACATACAAGACCGCACTCACCCTTCCCTACATCGGGGGGTCTTCGGCGAACCCGGTGGTCAAAGCCTTTGCCCAGACAACGATGAGTCAGCACGCGCAGCACGAGCAGGCATTCAACGCTGCGGTCACCCGTCTCGGAGGGAAGAAGCAGACCAAGCCGGACCCGGCATTCGTGCCCGTCGTCAAGAAGGCTGTCGCATCGTTGAGCGGCGTCTCGGCGTCGCAGGGCGCTCTCGGTGTGGTGGCTCTGGCTCTCGAGCTGGAGAATGTGGCTGCCGAGACCTACGTGAACGACTGTGCCCATTTGGCCGACACTCAGTCCAGGGCGGTGATCGCCAGCATCATGGGCGTGGAGGCACAGCACGTCTCGGTGCTCTTGGCGGTCCAAGCACTCTTGATGGCCGGTGCGCCGCAACTCATCACGCTGTCGCCCACCAATGTCGCCAGCCTTCCAGGCGTTGCTGGCAGCTTGGGGTTCCCGAATGCCTTCTACAAGACCAACAGTGCAGCCCCAGCTAACCAAGGAGCGGTCAAGTGATTCGACGCCGATTCGCGATGCCAGGAACAGAGCATGAGCTCGTCAAGATGACGAGCGCGCTCGAGGAGATCCATCACGATGTGGCCCAGCCGGCGATGATGGCCAGCGTCGGCGAGTGGACCGACCAAATCAGATCAGGCGGCCGCCGGGCGACAAGTCGTCGGACGTTCCTCCTGGGTACCGGCGGCTTGCTGATCGGCGGTGCAGCCATGACGGCCATGAACTCGGCCCCAGGTCTCGTGGGAGCGGCTGCGGCGGCTTCCTCGGGTTCTGCTGCGACGCCAAACAGCAGTGGCGGTCTTGGCGGCCTGACCGGCGATCTTGCGATCGTTGGGCTCTCGGCCAGTCTCGAGAATTTGGCGGTCTATGCCTATGGAGCCGCGCTGACGGCGGCAAGCCAAGGCAAGTTTGGCACGGTGCCACCGGCGGTGGCCGCGTTTGCCACAACCGCCAAGAGCCAGCACACCGAGCACGGAGCCGCATGGAACGCGGTCCTGACCGGTGCTGGGAAAGATGCAGTGACCGTCACCGAACCCACGCTGACTCCCGTTGTCCAGCAAAAGTTCGCGGCGGTGTCCACGTTGGCCGACTTGGCGAACCTGGCGCTTCTGCTCGAAAACATCGCCGCTCAGACCTACCAGGTTGCCGTGACGAAGGTGAAGAGCAAGGGAGCAATCGCCACTGCCGCCTCGATCCAGCCGGTGGAAATGCAGCACGCGGCGATCCTGTACTTCGTGCTCGGTGAGTACCCAGGAGTGCAGGCCAACGGTCAGCCGGTGGCCTTCAACCCGACGAGCATGGCTGCTTGATCCGCTTCAGACGGTCCTTGCCGGTGCTTGAGGGCGCCGGCAAGGACCGCTTTTGCGGTCTCACTGCGTGAGGCCGATGATCACTGGTTGAGAATCAAATCGGTGGCCACCGCGCCGCCTCGGCAGAAGGGATGTGGAGCCCGGAATGTCTAGATCTTGTGGCCCATCCACGATCGAAGGATCGGATCGATTGGTGCGGGCGTCCTCGTGTTCGCGTAAGGCAGGGCTTCGGATGAGAGCTCTGGTGGGCGCCACTTCCCTGTCCGCGGTCTTGCTGCCCGCCGCTCTGGTGTCCAGTCCGGCGGGTGCAGCGACGAAGTCGCACGCGGGTGGCGCAGTCACCACCATCATCATCAAGAACTTTGCTTTCAGTCCGTCGCGCGTCACGGTGAAACCAGGGTCGAAGATAAAGGTCATCAACAAGGATGGCGTGACTCACACCCTCACGTCGCTGAGCAACAAGTTCAACACCGGTGATGTCAACCCAGGACAAACGAAGACCTTCACGGCGCCGACCAAGCCGGGGCACTATCCGTACCGGTGCAACATTCATCAGTTCATGACGGGCATGCTGACTGTTTCGTAAGCAAGCGGCCACTCTCAACGGTGGAGCATCGACACATGCGGTTCGCAAGGCAGCGCGGAACGATTGGGGAGACGCTCGAGGACCAGCCGCCCGAAGAGATCAAGGGTCCTCCCAAGCCGCCGACCGATTGTGGGGTCCGAACGCACCTGCTGAGTCGGCGAACGGTGCGGATCGTGCTCGGGCTCTTCTGGCTGCTCGACGGCGCGCTCCAACTCGAGCCGGCGAAGTTTGCGTCGGACTACCCTCTCGGCAACTTGGCCCAATCGGTGATGGGCGCGCCCGAGTGGGTGAACCGGTCGATCTTCGCTGGGATTGACCCCTTTGTGTCGCACTGGGCCTTGTGGAACCTCGGGGCCGGCTTGATCGAGGTTGCGATCGGGCTCTGCCTGGTGAGCGGGAAGCTCACGCGTGTGGCCCTCGGCACCTCGTTTGCGTGGGCCCTTGTGATTTGGTGGCTCGGTGAGGGCTTCGGGATGTTGCCGAGCGGCTTTGCAACTGTCGAGGCAGGCGCCCCTGGATCGGCGCTCCTGTACCTCGCCATCGGCACCCTTACGTGGCCGTCGTCGGAGCGCACTGACGTCAACCAACGGGGTTGGGCGGCGCTGTGGTCGGTCCTATGGATCGGTGCTGGGGTGTTGCACCTTCCCTTCGTCTACTCCGGCGGTCAGGTGTTTCAGGCGACCCTTGCGGAGAACTCGAGCGGTGAGCCAGGACCGCTAGCAAGCGCGCGCAACTGGTTTGGTGGCATCGTGACCCACCACGCTGGCGCGCTCATCATGGTTCTGGCATTGCTCGAAGTCGCGGTCGGTGTGAGCTGGTTGGTTGATCGCCGGCAGCTCAAGATCTGGTTGGTCCTCGGCATCGGTCTGTCGCTGTTCTTCTGGGTGGTCGTCCAGCAGCTGGGCGCGGTCCTTACCTCCGGCGGGACCGATCCCGGATCGGGTCCGCTCATGGTGCTGCTGGCCCTATGTGCGTGGCCGACGCGTCCTAGTGCCCGGGCCGCAACCAGCCCGGCGATCGATGGGCGACCCGTGAAAGTCGTATCCGAGCTTCGGCGTGCGACTGTCTCTACCAGTATGTGAAGAGGTCATTCGATGAAGGTCCCGCGTGCCCACAACACGGGGATGATGGGTTAGACGGCCTGGGTGTCGCGCTCCTGAGTTCAGTTCTGCTGAACATCAACGCTGGCAACGAGCGGGGCTACCCGTCGGGAGCCAACTCGAATATGGAGAGCAATGGCAGCACTTGAGACCGCGGCCCAGCCACACCAGACAGAGGCGAACCCATCGATCGTGAGCCAGGCGATGACAGCAACGGCCGCCAGGTTGACCATGCCGAACACGACGACGCGGCGAGTGCTTGAGAGGAGCAATGTTCCGCAGATGGCTAACACGTAGAGGGCAACGATGAACCCTCCGTCGTGGAGCGCAATGCTGTACGCGAGGTGGTATGGCCGCAGTCGCACGTTGACCGGACCGCGAATCATCGCTGCAAACAAGACACTGGCGACGATCACGCCCAGGAGAGCCAGCGGGGTCATAGCCCGTCGACGACGCAGTAATGGTTCGTTCAACAGGACGGCTACAGGCACGTAAACCGGGAGGACAACGAAAGCGATCAGCAAGTACACCCAGAGGGCGACTCGCTCAAGTTCGTGCGGAACGTGACCCTGTAATCCCCACCAGACGAACGCCTCGGTGAACTGGTGGAACCCGAGAAGCAGCGGCAGCGTGGCCAGTGCAACGTGACCGTGGCGCTTTTTCACGTGGCGAACAGCATCGACCCCGATCGCTCCGATCACGACGCCACCGACAAGATCGGCCTGAGGCGAAAAGCACATTTACAGACTGGTCAAGTCAAGCTTGTCCCGTTCTCCGGGCGGCACCAAGTAATCGATGACCACGACAGCTTCCCCCCCGCCGACGTCCGCTCGCAAGTCAATCGGCTGACCGGATGTGGATTCTGGAGGCCCCGATTCTCCTACCTGGCGTCGCGCATCGAGCACCTGAGGCGAAGGCCACTGAACATCTGAGATGAGCCCGCCCAACTCAAGCAGTCTGATCAACCGCGCCGTGGAGTCGAGTTGGCCACGATCCACACCATGGCGCGCTGAACGCGGGAGCGAGTGGTGCAGGTTGTGCCAGTTCTCGCCCATCGAGAATATGGCGAGGGGGGCGAAATTTGTCGCTCGGTCGGAAGCGCGCGTCGTGAAGGGTCGGGATCCCCAGATGTGGCAGGCTGAGTTGACTGCGAAGGTGGCGTGCTGGAGCACAAACACTCTGACCAGGCCGGCCCAGATGAACGCGCCCAGGGCTCCCGATGCGGTTCCGGTCACAGCCCAACCTATGAGTGTGGGCGCCCCCAAGGAGATGACGCACAGGATCGGGAAAAGGCGATCGACCAAGACGAGGTCTGGATCGGAGACCAGGTCCGGTGCCCAACGTTTGACGTCAGTCGATTGGCCCTGGAGCAGCCAACCGACGTGCGCATGGAAAGCTCCACGGAGTTGTGACCAGGGCCCGCCAACCCCGAGATGGGGGGAATGAGGATCTCCGATCCGGTCGGTGTAGGCATGATGCCGACGATGATTTGCCACCCATCCGATCACGGCTCCCTCAAAGGCCAAGGAGCCGGCGAGAGCAAGCGCGATCTTGACGATCCGTCGCGCGTGGAAGCTCCGATGAGCGAACAATCGGTGAAACCCGGCCGTCACGCCGTGGCCAGTGATCGCGTAGAAAGCCAATGCGAGGACGATGTCGAGGATCGTGGGGAAGTGCCCAAGCAGCGATAACGCAGCCGCGAAGACGCCAACCAAGGGTCCCAGAAGAATGAGCAGCGTGATCGCGACCTGAAGACGTCCCAACGGTACGTCCGGCGAAGCGACAGCACCGGCACTGGTCACCTTGGGCCGTGTCTCTAGGAGTGTCGAAGCAGCAGCCGTCATATGAACGCCTTCAGCTGAAAGAAGTGCAGGAGACAGGCGCCGCGCGTTTGGTACAGCCGGGGCCAAAGGAGGCGCTTGTCTGCCTCGGACAACTCAAGATGCGTCAGGGCCAACCTTCAGGATTCGGAGCAAAAACCGGGGCCAACGCCCTGCTGTCGAAGGCACCCCCACGATAGCAACTCGCGGGCACCGGGGTGAGCGCATCAGAAGAAAGTGACCTTGCTTCGGTCCGCTCCAGTGGGAGCGCGAAACAGAAGATCTGACCGGAGGCACAACGCTGGCGACATCTCTCGGGTCTGCTCCCGATGCCTGGCCCAAGAAACGGTCACGAGGCCGCCCGAGTGGGGCAGGTGCGGGCTCCGGTCTCTCGCCCTCGAGGGGTGTTATGGTCGCCATCGACTCCGACAGTGTGGGTTGACCGGTCGGCTGAAGCGGACCCACTGCTCTCGGAGAGTTGCGATCTTGCCATGATCATTCTTGGCATCGTCGTTCTCATCTACCGTCGATGAGGGCGAGATCGATCAGGGTTCGACCACCGTCCGACGTTCACGCGAACCCTGGCGTAGCGCCATTGCCTGCTGACACCCGCGCTCCTGTGTTCGCCATCAACTGTGACCCAGTTGATGGGTCGATCGTTCACATGCCGTCCGCGCGAGCGGCACTTCGGCGCGCTGTTCCGACGGTGGCCGAAGGGCTTGTTGCACCGGTAGGTATCTTTTACCTCTTTTTAGTAGCGGCCGGATTGCGTCCCGCACTCATTGCCGCCCTCTCGTGGTCATACCTGGCTGTTGGTCGGCGGCTGATCCGAGGAGAACGGGTCTCCATGCTGCTCATTCTCGGCACACTTCTGCTTACCGTCCGAACCACTGTGTCATTTGTGACCGGGAGTTCTTTTCTCTACTTTGCCCAGCCTCTCCTCGGCACAGTGGTTATCGCGCTTGTTTTGGTGGCTTCTGCGATCGTTCGACGTCCGTTCACCCAACGGTTCGCACATGACTTCTGCCCGCTCGATCCTGCGCTATTGCTCCTACCCCGGGTGCAGCAGTTCTTCATTCGGATCTCTCTCATGTGGGCCGCGGTGTTACTGGTGAACTCGGGTCTGGTGGCTTGGCTGTTGATCTCATCGTCGCTCCAAGCCTTCGTTCTCGAACGGACCGGCATTACATGGGGACTCACTGCTGGAGCGATCTTCCTATCAATTCACGGGTTCGGTCTGACCATGAGGCGCGGGGGATACTCTGTTCAATGGGGGGCATCAGACGCGCGTCGCCAACGGGTCTCTGTGAGCGCTATCGGTGTCCCGGACCACCTGGATCCTGGACCCGAGATCAGAGTGTCTCGGGCCCCGTCTCGCTCGATGGTGAGTCGGAGACGCCTGTTTCCGGTCTCGCTCCAGTGTCCACGAGGTCCTGGGCGACATCTCGCAGTTTGCGATTCAAATGCTGGGACGCTCGACGCAAGATGTCGAAGGCCTGATCTGAGGTGATCCGCTCACGCTCCATCAAGATCCCCTGAGCCTGGCCGATCAGCTCTCGAGTGGCAAGAGCTGAGTTGAGGTTGCCGGCGCGGCGCTCCTCGTCCTCGTGGGAGCGGGCGATTGAGACGGCAAGGCCTGCCAACGACGCCAGGATCACCCCCTTAGCGCGGTCGGCGACTCCGAAGGCGGCTGGGTAGCGGGCATAGAGATTGAGCGCCCCCCGGCTGCCGTTGGTGGCCAACGGGAGTGCCAACACACTTCGTATCCCAGCCGCGTCCGCTTGGGGCCCGAAGCGGGGCCAGCGCGGGTCGTCGGCCGGGTCGTCGGCGTAGAAGATCTGGCGATGGGCAATGGCGTCAAGGCAGGGTCCCTCGCCATTTTCCTGCTGCAGTGCGTCGACCTCGTCCACGATCGCATCTGTGTGTACCGGAGAGGTGACCACGTCTTGCTCGAGAAGGAATATTCCGGCGAAGTCGCAGCCGTCGATGGTCGCGACGGCCAATTCCAGGACCTGGGCCAACGTGTCGGCGACGCTCCCCGCGGTGAACAGGATCCGAGCCGTGTCAGAGAAATTGGCCACGAGCTCTGAGCTCGGGTCTCCGTCCACGATGGCCCCATGTTGGGGGTGCCCATGCTCGTCGGGATCCATAGGTCAGCCACTCCTTGTGCCCAATTATCGCGCCGAAAAGCCATCTTGTAATCCGCCCCCAATCCGCGCCCAGGGAAAGGTGTTAGGGTCAATCGCACTTTCGACAGCGAGGGATTGGGAACGGTCGGCGTCGGCCGGCCATGTGCCTCGGAGGCTGCGGCTTCGTGTTGAGCCCCTCGCTGTCGATCAAAAGGGGACTTGCCTTCGTCCTTCGGAGCGTCCCCGGTGGGCTCCTTTCTGACCTGTCGTCTGCCGACGACGTGACCAATGTGGGCCCGCGATTGAGTGTGACGGGGTGACGGCCGAGGGCCGCTTCGCCGGCTTCAGCGTCTCTGCCCGTTTCGACGGGGACCAGGCCGTGCTCGACGTTCGAGGTGAGGTCGAGCACGTCACCGTCCCTGTGTTCCGCCCATTTCTCGAGGCGGTCATCGCCAGCGGGTATCCCTCCGCCCTCTTGGACCTCTCCGACATGAGCTCCATCGACGCCTCCGGATTGGCGACGATCGTCAGCGCTGCAAGCACCCTCGTGGCCTCGGGCAGCCGTCTCACAATTCGATCCTCGTCGACCGAGGTGGCCAGGGCGCTTGACCTCAATCGGTTGTCCGAACGGCTCAACCTGGAGCGGCCGGATCGCCTCGGTCCTGAGCAGGTAGCCCCAGCGTTTCTGTCTCCGACCAGCTCGGTGCCCGCTGAGGCGGACCCCGGCACGAGGGTGGTGACGTCCATCCCTGCAAATGAGGACGTGGTCGACGCCGCACTGGGGTTGGTGGTGGCGCTTGTTCGCATCACAGTTGGTGGTGCCGACGGCGCGAGCGTGAGTCTTCGTCGTCATGGTCGGCTTACGACCGTCGCCGCGAGTGACCAGACGATCTTGGACATGGACTCCGAGCAGTACGTCGCCGGCGAAGGCCCTTGCATCGACGCCTCCATTGCCGGACGTTGGTTCCATGCGGAGTCACTCGAGGCCGAGACTCGGTGGCCAACTTTTACGCCGAAGGCACGAGCCCTGGGTATTAGCGCGATTCTCTCGTCACCGCTCCTGGCACGGGACCACCCCGTGGGGGCTCTCAACATCTATTCGCGAACCGCGACCGCCTTTGCAGCCCAAGAGCAGGAACTCGCCGGTGTGTTGGCCACCGAGGCTTCCATAGTCCTAACGGCGGCCGGTGCCGACCTTAGTGACAACCAACTGGCCATCCGAGTCCAAGCAGCGCTACGGATTAGAGAGACCATCGCTGAGGCGCAGGGCATCATCATGGAACGCGAGGACATCGGCGAGAAGGAGGCCTTCGACGTCCTGCGACGCGCCTCTCTCGCGTCGGGTCAGCCACTCCGCGAAGGAGCGAGGGACGTGGTGGACTCCACCCACCGCGAAGAGCGGGACTTGCACATCCGAGCGTCGGAATATCGTTGTGGATAGCCCATCAACGAGCACGCTCGACGAATATCGTCGGGACGCCCTGCTTTCCCACGGCGAACTTTGGTTGCGGTACTTCGAGTTGGGTGGGATGAGCACCGCGTTCGAGGTCGAGGCCTTCCTCTATGGAGCGCTTTGCCCAAGCACCCACGACCGCGATCTCATCGCCCATGCTCTGAACGAACGGTTCGTCGAGCTGGGTGGAAACCATCCCGTCCCATATGCAGATGATGAGGTCGATATGTAAGCAGCTGGAAGTGTTCGCTGGACCACCTGAGTTCGGGCGCGTGGCCACCATTCAGATTGAGTGCCCAAAGAAATCAGAGGAGTGCCATGGAGTTTTTGCCCACATCGCATTAGCTGTGGCGGCGTTGTCCGCAGTAGCGGTTGGTGCAAGAAGGACGATTCTCGGCGAGCGAATGGAGCGCTCGCTCGAACCATGGAAGTAGGGCTCCCTACCTGCCGTTCACGGTCGGGTGAGGTACATGAGAGTTGTCGGGCGGACCGTATCGACTCACGTTGACACTGGCGGCCAGGACCGGGGCACCACATTATTCCGGTCGGAGCTCCGGCACAGATACCGCGAGCGTCCTGATCCGGCTTCCTCGGCGGACAACTCAAGTCTGGATCCTGCCACTCGCGCAACGGGAGTATCGCGACACTTGACTGGAGACGCGCTTGACACAGAAGCGGGCGACGTGTTGCCCGGCGCTGATCGGAAGAAATAGTTCACGACTCGGTTGTGCTGAAGGTTTCGAACCGGAAGCCGACACTCGTTACTCTTGTCAGGAGCTCCTCGCGCGAGAGGGGCCCACAGCGACTAGGATGATTTTGGCTCAACGAGCCATGGACCTCCCGTTGGAGCCATGGCATCTCCGCTTGACCGGAGGCATCTGGGTTGCTCGAGCGATGCCCAATCGTTTTGTTCGCGCCTATCACTTCGGTTGTGCCTGCCTCTAGGAAGGGTTTCAAATGCGCATCGCCATCGTGGCGCCCCCGTGGTTGCCCGTGCCACCTCCTGCCTATGGCGGGACCGAAAATGTCCTTGACGCGCTCGCTCGCGGTTTGAGGAATGCCGGACATCATGTCCTTCTTTGCACGACTGGGGACAGCACCTGCCCCGTGCACAAAATTTTTGCGTTTGAGAAGGCGGTGGGTGTCGGCTTGGGGAGCAGCGTTGACGAGATCCGCCATATCACTCATGCATACAGGAGTCTCGAAGACGAAGACGTGGACGTTGTGCACGACCATACGCTTGTCGGTCCGCTCCACTCGGCGGCGTTCCCAAATCTCCCTGTGGTCACAACTAACCATGGACCATTCAATGCAGAGCTCATTGATCTCTACCGCACGATCTCGGGTCGTGTTCCGGTGATCGCGATCTCTCACCACCAGGCTTCGACGGCTCAGGACGTCTCAATCGCGGGGGTAATCCATCACGGGGTCTGCCTTGACGACTTCCCGATGGGCCAAGGGGGTGCTGGCTACGCACTCTTTCTCGGTCGAATGCATCCCGGAAAGGCCCCACATGTCGCCGCCAGAATTGCCAGACGAGCCGGCATTCCGTTGAAGATTGCCGCAAAGATGAGTGAACCCCAAGAGCACGCTTACTTCGAAGCAATGGTACGTCCACTGCTGAATCGCGACGTGACCTATATCGGCGAGGTCGACCGTCAGGGAAAGCTTGAATTGCTCGGTGGAGCCGAGTGTCTTCTCAATCCCATCGCATGGCCCGAACCGTTCGGCATGGTCATGGTCGAGGCATTGGCCTGTGGCACTCCGGTCCTCACCACTCGTCTTGGCGCGGCTCCCGAGATCGTCGCCGACGGAGTGGTGGGGTTCCTCCGTTCGGATGAGGAGGCCCTCGTCGCAGCGCTCGGTCGGGTTCATGAGATCGACCGGACGGCCTGTCGCCAGCGGGTCGAAGAGTGCTTTTCGATGGAGCGCATGACCGAGAGGCACATCGCCGTTTACGAACAAGCTATTTCGGCTGTCTCTCGTTTGCGGTCCCGTTCCCGCGACCTCGTCATCGCTGGTTCAGCCTGAGGGTCAGATGGCTACGGCCCTAGTTACTCAAAACCACCGATAACTGAACGCTGAGCTGTTGCCGTCGCGTTCGGACGCCGGCGAGGCGTCGATGGTGGACGACCGACAGCTCTGATGTCGCGGAAAGCCTGGTTGGTAGTCCGGTCCGGCTCGGTGAAGCTGCACGATGGCGTGCAAGGTCAATGGCTCACCCCAACGGCGTTGGGTTCGGGTCAAGCAGGAGGCGGTCGGATGACCTCGAGGCAGGCGAGTGCCGACACGAACTGCTCGAAGTAGGGGTAGCTGGCGTGAAGGCGCAGTGTGAAGCGTCGACCGCTGCGCACCACCATGGCGGGGACGGCCAGATAGCGATAGCGAAGTCGCTTGGCGCGAAGTTCCCCACCGTCTCGCCCGGCCCCGAGGCGTCCGAGCTGCTGGGTCCAGCAGCACAGGTTGTGACCGAGGCACACCAGGAGCAGCCAGGCCCAGTTGACCATGAACTGGTGTTTGCGGAAGGCGTGCAGGCCGAAGTTCGACTTGAGCTCACGCATGCCTGATTCGACATCGGCCTTGTGGCGATGCTCGGACTCGAGGGCCACGGCACTGCGCTCATGGTCGTTGGTCACAAAGATCCAGTAGCGATACGCCCCGCCGTCGAAGCTGAGCTGTTGGCCCTCGTCGAGTTCGATGCGTTTGACGATGTAGCGGCGGAACCGGGCGCCGCGCTGACGCATTCGATAGCCGAACTCGGCCACCTCGCCCTCATCCTTGTCAAGGCAAGAAGCCCAGTGTGCATCGTCAATTTGCGTGCATACCTTGAGCAGAGCCGGGATGAGCGGAGCGCCGCACAGATAGGTGACCCCGGCCCGCTCGAGCTGCTCGAAGAGGGCGCCCGAATAGAACCCCGAGTCGAGCCGGCTGCGCACCCTCACCCCAGGCGGCACCCGGCGCAGCGTCTCTCGCACAAAAGTCCCGATCCCGCTCGAGGGCCCTGCCTTGCCCCGCCGCAGTCGGGCGTGGATGGCCACGCCCGACGACGCCTCGAAGCACAACAAGGGGTGCAGGGCATACCCGCGCTTGTAGGTGCGGTCGACGCCCTGACGCCTGGTCGAGCGGCTGAAGACGTAGGTGGAGTCGAAGTCCAGCGTCACCTCGGTCGCCCCCGAGGCAGCGATGGCGTTGCGCTGGACGATCTCGAGCGCCTTGTTCAACTGAGAAATGTGTCCGAGGGTGAAGCGGCGCAGCCAGGCGCCCGCCGTCTGGGGGGCCGGGACGTCGTAGCCCCGCAACATCCCCTGGGCGGCGTCGGCCCGAGTCACCGCCAAGTCATCGAGACAGCGGGCGCCCAGTGCGATCGACTCGGCCACCGACGCGACGAACTCTGATTCTGAAAGACCACGAGCACGCGCCTTGAGATGCAGACATCGCCGGACCGCATCGTCGAGGCCCACGGCTCGGGCCGTCTCTCGCAACAGCTCGGCTCCGCCGTAGGAGGTAATCGCCCGCGACGTCGTGCCGACGCGTAAGCTCATCTCAGAGATGCCTCCTGTGCCAGGGAATGGAACCTTCGAACAGCCCCATTTTCCTGGACCAGGGGGCATTTTCCGCGGATGCGCGTCCGCCCTATCGGCCTCTTATCGGTGGTTTTGAGTAGCTAGGTGACTGATCCCTGGACCTTCAGAGGTCCCGCGACCGCGAAGGAGACCTCGGGAGGCTCAATCACGCTTGTCGAGGGCGCGTCCTTCGCCATCTCTTCGTCGAGTGGGGACATCGCACCCAGTGGTGCCCAGGGCCTCTTCTTCGAGGACACTCGGTTTGTCTCCACGTGGAGGGTCCGCCTCAACGACGAGGATCTGCAGGACCTCGCTGTTATCTCAAGCCACCCATTCGCGGCGACATTTCTTTCGCGAGGCAAACCTCTCCTGGGCCAGTCTGACAGCACCGTTCTCATCGAGCGGAGCCGCTACGTCGGCAACGGTATGCGCGAGGACATTGTCCTTCGCAACCTTGGACGCGAATCGGCTTCCTGCTCCATCGCTTTCGAACTGGAAGCTGACTTCGCGCATATCTTCGAAGTGAAGGAGAACCGGGTTAAGCCTCGTGGTCGCCGCACCATTGAGGCGAAGTCCTCGGTAATAACGTTTTCTTACGTGGATGGCGAGGTCACTCGCCGCCTCGACGTCGCGTTTCCGCTCGACGCGAAGGTGACCCCGCCGTTCGCGAAAGTGGATGTCGAAGTCGCCGCAGGCGATGAGTGGCGAGCCAGTTTCGAGTTCCATCTTGTGGTGGACGGGGAGCCGGTCGAGCTCCTCTATCGCGGCGATGACCTTGTCAGTCACTCGGCTCCAGTGGAGCGGCTACGGGCGTGGGAGGAGACGACACCTCGAGTTCGGACCGAACACGGCGAGCTGGACGCGACCTTCCGCCAGAGCGCAGCCGATCTGGGGGCGTTGCAGATCGTCGACCCGGAGCACTCGGACCGGACGGTCATCGCGGCTGGCGCACCATGGTTCATGACGCTCTTTGGTCGGGACTCGTTGATCACCTCGCTTATGACGCTCGACGTCGATCCGATCCTGGCCACGAACACGCTGCTCACGCTTGCCCGCCTTCAAGGCGTGCAGGTCGACGACCTCACCGAGGAGCAACCCGGGAAGATCTTGCACGAGATGCGACGGGGGCTGACAACCGTGGCCAACACCCCGAGCGGTTCGATCTACTACGGCTCGATCGACGCCACCCCCCTCTTTGTTGTCCTTCTTGGTGAGCTCTACCGCTGGGGAGCGTCCGCCGAGGTCGTGGCCCAGCTTCTGCCACATGCCGACCGTGCGCTGGCCTGGGTCGAGGAGTTCGGTGACCGGGACGGTGACGGGTTCGTCGAATACGAGCGCGCAACCGATCGAGGACTCATCAACCAGGGTTGGAAGGACTCCTTCGACGGAGTTAGCTTCGCGGGGGGATCGCTTGCCGAGGCCCCGATCGCGCTCTGTGAGGTCCAGGGATATGTCTACGCGGCCTACCTCGCCCGAGCTGAGATCGCACGACACCTGGATGACGATTCGACTGCCGATGACTACGAGGCGAAGGCGTCACGTCTGAGAGATTCCTTCAACGAACAGTTCTGGCTGGAGGAGCCTGGCTACTTCGCGATCGGTCTCGACCGAAAGAAGCGCCCGATCGATTCACTGAGCTCGAATATCGGCCACTGTCTTTGGTCCGGCATTGTCGACGAAGGCAAGGCCGCAAGAACGGTGGAACGTTTGTTCAGCCCCGAAATGTTCACCGGATGGGGGATTCGGACACTCGGTAGCTCGATGGGGAGATACAACCCGGTGAGTTACCACAACGGGTCGGTGTGGCCCCACGACAGCCGCGATCTGTGCTGCCGGACTCGAACGATATGGGTTTGTCAAAGAGGCACAAGAGTTGACGGTCGGACTATTCGACGCGGCACAGGCGTTCGGTGGACGACTTCCGGAGCTGTTTTGCGGCTTCGACCGCCAGACGTTCCCGATCCCGATTTCCTACCCAGCCTCTTGTTCGCCACAGGCATGGGCCTCTGCCTCCCCGTTCTGGTTGCTCCGGACCACTCTGCTCGGCTTGGAACCGTGCATCCCCGACGGAGTAGTTACCTGCATTCCTTCGATCCCCGCCGCGTTCGGCAGTTTGTCAGTTGGGAACCTTCTGTTGGCAGGGGAACGCATCGAGATCGAGGCGACGGGAACCTCTGTCGAGATGCGCGGGCTCTCTGATCGGTATCGACTGATTGCGGGACCGGAGGGCGCCCCGTCGAGGAAGACATAAGCAACTGTCACGAGGAAGCATGTACCCAGTGCTGAGCTGAAATTCCCTTGTAGCGGCGCGTCGGTAGGGTACGGAATATGACCGAATACGGACCCGACATCTATACCGAGCCCGCCGGCGACCCCGACACCTTGGCGAATTTGGGTCCCTTGCGGCCCATGGCTGGCGTTTGGGAGGGAACTCGGGGTGTCGATCAACATCCCGTTGCTGACGGGACCGAGCAGAATTCGTTCGTCGAGCACTATGAGCTTCAGCCGATCGATCGCCAGACCAACGGCCCCCAGCTTTTCTACGGCCTCCGCTATCACACCCACATCAACAAGCCCGGCGAATCCGAGACTTTTCACGACCAGGTTGGCTATTGGCTCTGGGAGCCCGCCGCCCGAGCGGTCACCCTCACCCTCGGCATCCCCCGAGCCCAGGTGCTCCTCGCGTCCGGCCCCGCCGAGCCCGACGCCACGGATTTCACCCTTCGGGCGACCGTGGGCTCCGAAGTTCACGGGATCCTGTCCAACCCATTCCTCGACCAGGCCTTCCGGACGCTGAGCTACCGGATCCATGTGACCGTCAACGACGACGGGACCTGGTCATACGAAGAAGAAGGCGTGTTGCAGATCCCGGGCCGAGATGAACCATTCAGCCACATCGACCACAACACCTTGACCAGGGTGGGACCGCCTGACCTCAACCCTTTGGCTCGTGCCGCCGGGCAGGCCGCCACCGGAGGGGCGGAAGGCAGCCTCGCCATCGGATCGCTCAAAGGCATGCGGGGCATCTGAGCTCACCGTCCCCGTGCACCGTCACCGTTGACCGAATCCTGGTGACGCCGGCTCTTGATCTCAGCGAACGATCGTTATGCCCAGCAGGTTGCCGCTCCGCGTTGGTTGTCAAAATGGGACGATGGTGGTGGTGAGAAGTCCATACCCTTCTGCTCGGCCAGCCAGGGTTCGGCAGAACTGGACCGCGTCGAGCGACAGGTAGTCAGCCTCGGGAAGATCCGGACTCCGCGCGTATCGCCCACCGGCAGAGCCAGTCAGATCAAGTGTGAACGGTTTGCCATGGCGACGTGCCCACTCAGCAACAACATCGGTGACGATACGACCATCGTGGTCGGCACTCAGCTCCATGTGTCGACCCAGTGCGCGAAACGCATCGATTCGGTGCATCCAAAGGTCGCGTAAGTAGATGGTGTCAATGAGATACCCAAGCTTCCACCGTTCGACCACCGGGCCATCGACGGCCAGGCTTGCTTGATGGCGGAGTAGCGCAGGCGTGCGCGACCGGCCACGAATGGTCTTTGGGGAGATGGCCGCAAGTCGCTGAACGATTTGGGTGGGGTCGAGGTCGACCCGCTCGCTCACTTGCACGGAGGACAGAGCGGCTTCAAGGGGCCCTCCGTTCCGCTTCCGGTACGAACGGGCCCGACACATTTGTTGGACGTTCTTCCGTATCGACGCTCCCGCTTCGCAAGCGCCAAGGACATGCTGGTACATGGCGCGAATGTCCCACGCGGGGCAGTCAGTCGCCGCCTGCCATTCCTCTTCGTCCAACGACTGAAGAAAGGAAATCGAGAGCTCTAGTTCGTGTTCCTGGAGGCGCATCGCGTCTATATGAGTCAACGGCGGGATTGTTGTGACGTTGATCGTGGAGATCGTCATGCGGCGGTTCCTTTTCCTCGAGTTCGGCGTGGTTTGGGTTTGTGCTTGTTTGTGGCCGGATCGCAATGTGCGAGAAACATGTCGATCGATTCGTCGACTAAGCGCGCCCAGCGGTCTCCTCCGGGGTCGTTGGACACCTGCTGGTCGACCAGGCCAGTGATGAGTGCAGTCCACACATCGAGATGCCGCGCTTCGGTTATTCCATTGAGCGCCAGCCAGCTCTGTGCGTCGCTCAATGCACGCACCATTGGCGCGTAAGACTCAGGCGTCGGCTCGAAGCTCGGAAGCGTGCGTTGGAACAGGAGTTGGTAGCGGGGGATATTGCTTGTACAGAACTCGAAGAATCGACGCACGACTGCGACGAGGAGGTCACGAGGATTCTCCGACTCGTAGTGTTCGGCCATTGTTTCGGCGAATTCGGCGGCGGCCTGGCCGAACATTGCGTCGTAGATGGCATTCTTCGACTCGAAGTAGGCATACACCGTCGGCGTGGTGATCCCGGCTTGACGAGCCAGGTCTCGCAGGGACAGGCCGGCCAGTCCCTCTTCGCCCACGAGAGCCCAGCCGGCGTCAACGATGGCGTCCCGAGCCGAACGACGCCGGCCTTCCCGCCAGTCGGTTGGCCGAACGGATCTGACCATTGAACGCAGTGTTTATACAATGTAAAAAGAAATGTCAAGGATGTGAAACTCGCGCCCACCTTGTTGGATCGGGTGCCAAGTGGCGCGGAACCCGACACTTCCGTTCGGGTCGCGCTGCCGCAATGAGTAGTGCTGCGCGAGCGTCCATTTTGGCTGCGCTTTGCTCCCAGGCGCGAGAGGCCCACTCATCAGCGTCGATGTCCGCGAAGATCACGACCCAGAGCGGATCCGGGTCTCCGGACGGGAGGCGCGCATGAACTCGATGCCGTCGAGCTTCGACACGGTTGTCATGGCGACTAGCGAGTCCGCTCGATTTGTTCGTCGGTACGCGGAACAACAACGTCCCAACGTCGAGCAGCCAGGGTGTCGATCGCGCCTTATGACCCTTAGTGACGTGAGCTGGAGACCTTCGGTGAGGGCCGGTGCTAGGTTTGAACACGATTGCTGGAACCGACACCTCAGGGGTTCGGCCCAAACCGCCTCTCGTCAGCTAGCTCAGTAATCCCAAGCAGGGGAGCTTCGATGGCACCAACGAGTTCGGCGAGTTTCTCGATCAAGGGGTTTCTCGACGCCGCGCCGGTGACGGCAAGTTGGCGCGACGGGTATTTGATGGCCGACGAGGAGCTCAGCGACCAGATTGATCAGCTCATCGCCGATGAGTGCACTTTTCTGGGCCTCGACGGGTTCAGTATGAGAGCGGGCCTGAGCGATCCTTCGGCGGCACTCTTGACAGTCGTCCGTTCATTCAGCCGAGTCACTCACGCGAACATAAAGTTCGTACTCGACGATCGGTGGGATCGGATCGTTGACGGAGACGGCACCGTCATGGGGATCCGAAGACATGGCGAACCGTCAGGGGCGCAGGGCGATCTTCAGGATTCGCCCTACAGAGACGCGCCTCAGTCGAGCGTGGCTCCGCCTCCTTAGTGTCGACAGATCCTGTGGCCATTTGAACGTGTCGGGTGGGCCGGCAAAATCAAATGGCCTGGCTCCACGGTGCTCAGCCGGCTGAGAGCCCCCATCTAGATCGGTGTGAATCGGATGTCGGGTCGGCAGAAGCTGCTAGAGTCGTATTGATCCTTCCCCGAATCACGCCGGGATGGGTTCCTGCTGGCCTCCTCGGATTCTGGCTGCGTCTTACTGCGTGAATTCGAATGTGAGGAAATAGTGGGTACAGGCGTAGTGAAGTGGTTCAACGGCGATAAGGGATTCGGGTTCATCGTTCCCGACGACGGTGCCAAGGACCTCTTCGTACATCAGTCGGAGATTCAGGTGGCTGGGTATCGCACCCTTGAAGAAGGTCAGCGGGTGCAGTTCGAGGTTCAGCAGGGCCAGAAGGGCCCACAAGCGGTTCAGGTCCGAACTGCCGAGTAGGAAGCCGTCCGCTCGACAGCGCGGTCCGCGTCTCGAAAGGGAGCGGCCGCCGCGCCGAGCGCCCCGGCTCTCTGGGGCTCAGCTCGACGAAGCAACGCTTTCGCGGCGCGAAGAGGGGCACTCGTTCTCGGCCATTGCCAGGACCCTGGAGCTCTCCCGAACGAAAGATGCCGTCGCGGCATTCCATCGGGCCCTGCGGAGCAGGTCAGATGATGAGCGTGGTCTCGCCGTTCAACGGGAGCGAGACCGTCTTGACGGACTAGAAACCCGCATCCGAACGCGAGACGCTGCTGATCCCGAAAAGAGGGACCGTCGCTTGGCCGCTCTTGAGGTTTTGCGCAGCCAGCTCACAAGTACGGCTGGGGGATCCTCGTCGACAAGGGACTCTTAGAGTCAGGAGCGTGCGATGGCGGTGAAGTCCAAGCCCACCGGCGAAGCGAAGAAGCCCGGCCGAAGCGTGAAGGAAAAGCGGGCCGCAAAGCGCCAGAAGCAGGACACTCAAAAGCAGGTCCGGAAGGGCTGGGAGGCGAAGTAGCAGGTTCCCTCCGGGGGCAAGTGTCCTCGGCTCCGCAGGACCGCAATGCAGGCAGACTGATGTCGTGAGTCGAGCGCGCACCCTTTGGCAGTACGCCGAGCCCCTCAACGCGATCATCTACTACGCGCCGGAGACGCGAGCTGCTACCGACGCCCTCGGCTTGAAGGGCGGGTGGATGAGCTACTTCGGTTGTCGGGCCGCACCGCTTGGCGCGGCCAACGCATCGGTCGTCAGCGCCCTCTTCTACAACTTTCACCCGCAGATGGTCGCCCGCGCGATCCCCGATGCTTGGAGCTACGCGACACCTTCGGCGCTACTTGAGGCACGGCTTGTCGCTATGGATGCCGCCATGCGACGGGTACTCGGGGCGGACGTCATTTCCTCGCCACCGGTGTCTCGGGCCGCCGAGCTCGCCGCTGTGGCTGTCGCAGGATGCGATATGGCCGGACGACCCCTTGGCGCGGCCAACCAAGCGATCTCGGAACCCCGCGAGCCGCACCTGCGGCTGTGGCAAGCACTCACCACAATTCGCGAGCACCGCGGTGACGGCCACGTCGGGCAACTCATCAACGCCGGTATCTCCCCCTCGGAGGCGCTTGTGCTTCAAGCGGCGACCGGTCGCTCGCCTGAGAGCGGGCTCCGGTCGCACCGCGGCTGGTCCGATGAGGAGTGGTCGGCGTCGTTATCGTCGCTCTTAGCGCGCGGGCTCGTCGACCGTGAGAGGTGTATCACACCAGCGGGCGCTGAGCTGCGTCAGGCGATTGAGGACGGCACCGATCGGCTCGCTGGTCCCGTCGTCGCAGCCATCGGTGATGAAAGTGCCGACGAACTCATCTCCCTACTCACGCCTCTGGCCAAGGCCGTCATGGACGCCGAGGCGGTGCCTGCCCACAACAACATGGGCGTTCCCTGGCCCCCGGAGTAGTTGGCACCCGCCGGCATCACGATTTAGCCGTCGCTTGCCTTTGGGCGGGTGCAACGTCGTGAACCGCCAACGGGTCAGGTGGCCGGCGAGTCTCGAGGTCGGCAACCCACGTCCATCCAGTGTTTGAGGGGCCACCGAAGAGGACGGTGACTAACGTTCCTCGAGTGACCCGCCCGAGATCAGTTGCCGCTCGGCTCGTTTCGAAGGAGGGCGCATGCCCAAGAATGTGACGGCCCCCTCTCTGTCGGAAGTCATGGAATCGGGCGCGCGGGCGCTCCCTCAGGCGGTGGACGTGCTGGTTGTCGGTGCTGGTATCTCGGGGATCGGCGCGGCATACCACCTGACCAACCGGTGCGCCGACAAGACCTTCGTCGTGATTGAGGCGCAGGACACCTTCGGCGGCACCTGGTGGACGTATCGCTATCCCGGCGTGCGGTCCGATAGCGATCTGTTCACCTTTGGCTACCGCTTCAAGCCATGGGTCGGTGCGCCGATCGCATCGGCAGGCGAAATCCTGAAGTACCTCGCCGAGGTGCTCGAAGAGAACGATCTCGAGCGGCACATCCACTACCGACATCAGGTCATCGCCGCCAGCTGGTCATCGAACGAGGCCTGCTGGACGGTGAAGCTCAAGAACCTGGAGACTGACGAGGACCTTGAGATTTCGGCCGGGTTCATCTGGATGTGCCAGGGCTACTACCGCCACGGCGAGGGTTATATCCCTGAGTGGGAGGGCTTCGATCGCTTTGCGGGGACCGTTGTGCACCCGCAGCGTTGGCCGGACAACCTCGACTATATCGACAAGCGAATCGTGGTGATCGGCTCCGGAGCAACCGCGGCCACCCTGATTCCCGCCATCGCGCCCGAGGCGGCGCACGTGACCATGTTGCAGCGCTCGCCGACCTTCTACTTCGTACGGCCCAACGTGAACGAGCTTGCCGATACCCTGCGGGGGCTCGACATTCCCGACGAGTGGACCCATGAAATCGTCAGGCGGAAGATCGTTCAAGACATGGACGCCATTTCCCGGCTGTCCTTCGAGTCACCGGAGTTCTTGCGGACGTTCCTGCTCGACACGATTCGTCCACTGCTGCCCGAGGACTTTGACGTCGAACGGCACTTCAGTCCGAGCTACCGCCCGTGGCAGCAGAGGATCGCGGTGCTGCCCGAGGGAGATCTTTTCCGGAGCATCCGGGACGGGCAGGTTTCTGTCGTCACCGATCAGGTCGACCGTTTCACCGAGGATGGGATCGTGGTCGCTTCCGGTGAGGAGCTCAAGGCCGACATCGTGATCACGGCGACCGGCTTCGATATGAGCGTCCTTGGCGACGTCGCCTTCTCGGTCGACGGTGACCCAGTGGACTTCGCCGAGACCATCACCTATCGCGGGGTGATGTTCACCGGGGTGCCGAACCTCGCTTACGTCTTCGGCTACTTCCGGGCCAGCTGGACACTGCGGGCCGACCTCATCAGCGATTTTGTATGTCGGCTGTTCGATCACATGAATGAGCACGAGAAGCGTTCGGTTATACCGACTCTCCGGGATGACGAGCGCGAAATGGTGCTGGGGCCGTGGGTCGATCCCGAGAACTTCAACCCCGGATACCTGATGCGCTCGCTGCACATCTTGCCCAGGCAAGGTGACCGCGAGCCCTGGCGGCTTCTCCACGAGTACTCCCAGGAGAAAGACCTGCTCCCGACGGCGGACCTCGAGGACGGCACTTTGATCTTCAAGTAGCTCGCCTGACCCGGCAGGTCGTCGGCCGTCTCGCGGCCCGACCCACTGACGTCGCCGGGTCGTTGTCACAGCGGAGGAATCATGAAGGCAGCCGTGTACTACGAGGTCGGTGCCCCCGACGTCCTTCGGTACGAAGACGTGCCGGACCCGGCGGTCGGGGATTCGGACGTCCTCGTGCGGGTCGAGGCCGTGAGCATCGAGGGCGGCGACACGTTGAACCGGCTGCAGGGCGTGATCGGGACCACTCCACACGTGGTGGGATATCAGTGTGCCGGCATCGTGATCGAGGTCGGCCGGGATGTGAGCGACTTTGCGACCGGCGATCGAGTGGTGACCGTCGGGGTCGACGGCTCGCACGCCGAGCTGCGGTCGGTTCCTCAGGCTTTCGCGTGGAAGATCCCGGCAGCCGTGAGCACCGAAGCCGGTGCCTGCGTGCCCATTCCCTTCGGAACAGCCGACGACTGCCTCTTCGAGTTCGGGCACCTGACAGCTGGGGAGACCGCGCTTGTGCATGCCGGAGCGGGCGGGGTGGGCGTGGCGGCGATCCAGCTAGCGAAGCGGGCCGGCGCCCGCGTCCTCAGCACGGCCTCGAGTGACGAGAAGCTCGAGCGGTTGAGGGGGCTTGGCCTGGACGAGGGGATCAACTACACGAGGGACGACTTCGTCGTCGAAGCGCGGCGGCTGACGGAGGGTCGAGGAGTCGACGTCATTGTCGACTCGGTCGGCGGTGCGACATTGCAGGGCAGCATCAACGCCCTTGCCTACCGAGGTCGCTGCGTCACGGTGGGCGACGCGGGCCGTTCGGCCGCCGAGCCGCTGGACATCTCCACTATGCGTGCCAACAACCAGACGCTCTCGGGCTACTTCCTTGGTGCTGAGCTGTTCACCTCGCCGCGGGCCCACTCGATGATCGCCCGCCTGCTGGCGGACATCGCCCGGGGCGATCTTCGGGTGGTCGTCGACCGCACGTACCCGCTCGCCGAGGCTGCAGCGGCGCACGCCTACATCGAGAGCCGCCAGTCGTTCGGGAGAGTCCTGCTCGTGCCCTAAATCGGTCCGCATGAGGTCCACGCAGCACGAGTGTCCTTGCCAGCGGAGACCGCCGTAGGCTCCCATCGATGTCACTGATCGACAATGTGGCCGCTCGAGTCGACTCGCTCTACGACCAGATGGTCGATGTCCGTCGCGAACTCCACGCGCTGCCCGAGCTCTCGTTCCTGGAGTCCGAGACGACGGCGCTGATCTTGGAACGCCTGGGCGAAGTCGGATTGGACATGGCTCCATGCCCCACGCTGACTGGTGCCGTTTGCTCCCTCGATGGCGGACGCCCTGGGCGAACAGTCCTCGTTCGTGGGGACATCGACGGCCTGCCGGTGCAGGAGGAGAACAACCTTCCTTTTGCATCGCGCGTCGAGGGCCGGATGCACGCCTGTGGGCATGACGCGCACACCTCGATCGTGCTCGGGGTTGCCTCGGCGCTCGCAGCGCACGCCGAGGACCTGCCCGGCCGTTACGTCTTTGTCTTCCAACCCGCCGAAGAGACCGTTTCAGGCGCACAGGCCATGGTGGATGGCGGGGTGCTCGATGAGTTCGAACCGGCGGCGGCGATCGGATGTCATGTCGCGAGCGCTCTCCCTGTCGGCCTCGTCGCGGCGCGAGGTGGGCTTCACATGGCGGGCGTTCGTGGTTTGCGCGTGTCGGTCCGGGGTTCGGGCGGTCACGGAGCCCTGCAGCCGCGCCAGGGCAATGTCGTCCTCGCTATCGCGCGGTTCGCCGATCAGCTCGACCGAGTGGTGACGAACCTCGAGAGTGACGGAGCGGCGTGCGTCTGCAGTCCCGGGCTTGTGCGTGCTGGCAGCGCCCCAAACGTCGTGCCCACCGAGGCGCTTCTGCTCGGCACGCTGCGGTTCTTCGAGAATGATCAGCTCGAAGAGGCAGAGCGACGGCTCCAGTACCTTGCCGACGAGGTCATGGCCGAGTTCGGCGTCGAGGTGAGCGTCGAGCAGACCTATCGCACGGACTCGGTGCGCAACGACCCTGGCGTGACTCGCACGGTGCTCGATGTGGCGCGTGGTGTGCTCGGCGCGGCCCAGGTGCTCGAGGCGGCCAGTCCGAGTGCAGCGAGCGACGACATGTCGGTCTTCCTTGAAACTGTGCCGGGCTGTTATGTGTTCGTGGGAGCGGCACTTCCGGACGGTTCGAGCGGCAATCACCACAGCCCGGCGTTCGCTATCGACGAGGGTGCCCTTCGATCCGGAGCGACGACCCTCGCAGCCGCGGCAGTCACCCTGGCCGGGTCCGGTTAGCGATCGATCCAGCGCAGAACTAGGAGCGGTTTCCGCCCGGGTCAGCGCCCGAGGGCCACCAACTCGTCGAGCATCCGGTCGATGGTGCCGATCGCGACCGAAACGCGGCCTTCGCCGTCCTCTAGGTGCGCGGTCACGCCTGGGACGTGACTGGCGAGCCACCGGCCGTGGGCGAAGGGGACCATGAGGTCGTCGCTGCCCTGCCAGAGCATGGTGGGCACCCCGATCTCGTGAAGCTCGAACCCCCAGGGTTTGACGAAGGCCAGGTCGTCGTCGAGCCAACCATCGAAACCGAGGCGCAGTCCCTCGTGGAAGCTTGTCGCCATGTCCTCGCCGAACTCGTTGGTGAGCACCGCCTTGTCGACCTCGGGGAGCACGGTGTCTAACGAGGTGATGATCCCCTCGACCGAGACGCCCGCGAGCTCCTCGCGCACCGGCCCGAGATAAGCCCGGAGGGCCTCCTCGCCCGCCACCGACGTGCCGAACTCGGTCACGTTCTCGTCGCCCATGCCGGCCATGAAATCGAGGCCGTCGGCGTCGTAGGGCGCGACGCCCGCGATCACCAGAGCGGCACGGACGCCCTCGAGCCGCGCAGCGCAAGCCAATGAGTGCGGCCCGCCGCCTGACCACCCCGCGACGACGCACTCGGTGGCGCCAATCGAGTCGAGCACCGCGCGGATGTCGGGGACCACGTCGATGATCGACCGTCCTCGGCGCCGGGTCGAGCAGCCGTAACCGGCTCGTGAGGTCTGCACGACCCGAAACCCCCGCGCGTGGGCGGCGCGGTCGATCGCCCGGAACGAGGTGCCGGCGCCCGGGGTTCCGTGGTGAAAGACGAGCGGCAGGCCATCGTCGGGCCCGCTGACCCGGAACTCCAGTACCCGGCCGTCGGGTAGCCGCAGCTGTTGAAAGCTGCGGCTCACCGTCGGGGTCTAGGCAAAGCCGGCTACGGCGTGCGGGACGTACGGCTCCTCAAGCTGGGCGACCTCCTCGGCGCTGAACTCGATGTCGACGGCGGCGATGGCGTCCTCCAGGTGGTGCGGCTTGGTTGCGCCGACAATGGGCGACGTCACGGCCCGCTTGGAGAGCAGCCAGGCCAGTGCGACCTGCGCCCGCGGCACTCCTCGGGCTTCGGCCACCTTGCCAAGGCTTTCCACGATCTGGCGGTCCGAGGACTCGTGGTAGAGGGTCGAGCCGAACACGTCATTCTGCGAACGCTCGGTCACCTCGTCCCACTCGCGCGAGACGACCCCGAGCGAGCGGGCTCCAGGGGATCACCCCAATGCCCTCGTCAATGCAAAGCGGAAGCATCTCGCGCTCTTCCTCACGGTTGAGCAGGTTGTAGTGGTCCTGCATGCTGACGAAGCGAGCCCATCCGTGTGCGTCCGCGAGGTGGAGTGCCTTGGAGAACTGCCATGCCCACATCGAAGACGCGCCGATGTAGCGGACCTTGCCCGCGCGGACGACGTCGTTGAGCGCCTCGAGCGTCTCCTCGATCGGTGTCCGGCGATCGAACCGGTGGATCTGATACAGATCGATGTAGTCCACGCCGAGGCGTTTGAGGCTGTGTTCGACCTCGGCCAGGATGTGCTTGCGAGACAAGCCGACGCCGTTGGGCCCTTGGTGCATCTGGCCGTGGACCTTGGTGGCGATCACGATCTCATCGCGGTTCGTGTACTTGGCGAGCGCGCGGCCGACGAACTCCTCGCTTGAACCCAGCGAGTACACATTGGCGGTATCGAAGAAGTTGATTCCCGCCTCGATGGCCCGACGGAAAAACGGCTGGGCCGCATCCTCGTCGAGCACCCATTGGTGGCCGCCGCGCGAGGCATCCCCGTAGCTCATGCACCCGAGGCAGATCCGCGAGACGTCCATCCCGGTCCTGCCCAGCTTCACGTACTTCATTGCTATCTGTCCTTTCCCGTTATCCGAGTGGCAAGCGGGGCGCGTCAGCGAGCGACAGCCCCCGCTGTCCACGCCGGTTGTCAGGGGCAAAGATTCGACTGGGCGCGAACGAGCGCACCTTCCGGTCCCCGCGGACTCCACCCACGACCTCGACCCAGTCTTCAGCGGTGTCTGTATTGGTGACATGGGCCACGAATTCCCACTGAGCAGAACGTAGGCCCGTGCCAGCGACCTCCACTCGGTCGCCCTTCTTCAAGCCCGCCCACGACGATGTCCGTTGGAGCCGCTCGGGCTGGGGGGTGGGCGTGCGCTGTCTGCGGGTGGTCAAGGCCGACGGGCTCCCTTGGCGCTTTTTTCGTGGGCACCGGGACACTATCGGAGGCCGAGCCTGGCGGAATGGTGGATCGAAACTCCTGGTGAGCACCCCATCGTCCGTCCTCACTCGGTTACCGTCCGCCGCAACGGCCGACGTGGCCCGACTCGCACCCAAGGCCGTAGAGTCCGCAGGCATCGGAACAGTGCACACATGGTCTGGTCCGCCTCGAAGGGGTCGGATGCTGGTCGCCGTCCCGCTTGCGGTCGCAGGGCTTCTCGTGGCAGCGCCCACGCAAGCATCCGCCGGCAAGCTCAACACGTTTGCCCTCTCAAACGGCCTTACCGGCACCTTGCGGCTCGTCCCGAACACCCAGACGGGTTGTCAGACGCCCGGCTACCTCTCCGACCTCACCGGGAAGGTCGCCGGGATCAAACTGCACGGAGACGACTGGGAGTTGGCGATCAACGAGACCAAGGTCGGGACATTTAAGGCGAGCGACTCCATCGCATCGAAAGCACACGTGACGTTGCAACCGCCCACGAAAAGCGCGATCGAGAACACGCTGACGAACATTGGGGGAGTCCTGAAGGTGACCGGCTCCGACGCTGCCTCTGGGTCGGTGGACCTCCAGATGAGCAATGTCACTGGATCGTTGAAGACGACGATCATGGGGTCTTGGAGGTGCCCCACAGGAACCTGAGCAGTCATCGCCGGAGCCCGAGTGTCGGCGGGACGAGGCGTCCTAACAAGCCTGGAGTGAGGGTCAAGCTTCCGCATGCGCCACCACATCCGAGACGGCCGGCCAGCCGATGAGCCCGCCCTTGCCGTCCTGTTCCGTCGCTCAACGCTTTCCAACGAGGGCGACCGCCCGCTGCTGTTGACCCATCCCGAGGTCCTGCGGTTCACGCTTCCCGTGGATGATCGAGCCATCGTGCGAGTGGCAGCGGACGACGACGAAAAACCGCTCGGCTTCGCGACGCTGATCGACGAGGACGGATTCTTGGAGTTGGACGACCTGTTCGTTGACCCCGACTCCATGCGCTCCGGGCTCGGCACTGCACTGATGCGGGACGCGTGCCAACTGGCGCGTGTCCGAGGTGGGGCACGGATCGAGGTGACGGCCAATCCTCACGCGCGCGCCTTCTACGAGAGTGTGGGCTTCGTGATCGTCGGCGTGGTGTCGACGACGTTCGGACCGGCCGACCGGATGCACCTCAACATCGGCTGACCGCTCGATCGCCAGGTGCGCATGCGCGGCAGCGTCTTGGGTCGGTTCCCGGTCCCGGGGGCCAGCTGTGGGAGTGGGATCCACTGGCTCGCCACGGGACGAGGGATATGACTTCCGATCTCCGTCGGTCAAGTGGCCTTGACGTGGTCCCAGATCATGTCGGCCTTGTCCGCTGACCCCAACACGACGGCGGCTGGGTCGCTCTTGTCGATGTGGCCGATGAGCCCGTTGTAGACCGAGTATCCGACGAGCTCCTGGAGCCGGCGTGGAAAGGTGGCCACGAGATCGCGGTCGAGCCCGAGCTGCTGGTTCTCCTGCTGGCGGAGGAAGCCGGCGCAGTAGTTCATGGCGATGCCCACCCGTCGGCGGTCGGTGACGTTCGCCCCGCCGCCGTGCCACAGGCTGCCGACGAACACGAGCACGCTGCCCTTGGACATCTCTGCCGGGACGGTCTCGGGCGGGTGGAACGGGTCAGGCGGCGCGTCCGCGAGATGCGTGCCGGGGACGACCCTCGTCGCGCCGTTCTCCTCGGTGAAGTCCGTAAGCGCCCACATCGTGTTGCAGATGATCTGGGGATGCGGGCGAGGGATCGGGATCATCTGGTCGTCGGAGTGCAGCGGCTGGGCACGCTCGCCCGGGCCGATGGCGATCGACGAAAGCGACGAGATCAACAGACCCGGATCGAGGACGCGCTCGACCACCTCCAGCACGCCCGGGTGCGTCGGGACGTGTTGGTAGAGGGGTCCGTGGGCGAGCAGGTTGTAGATACGGGTTGTCTGCAGACCCTCGAAGAGGTTGTCAGCCGGGGCGATTCCGAGCTCCAGCTCGAGCCGCCGGAGGTCCTCTTCGAGCGCCTCGACGAGGTCAAGCTCAATCACCCCTTCGAGCACCGTGTAGCCCTTTTCGGCGACCTCGGTGAGGTGATCCTCCGTGGCGACGACCATGGACCGATCCTACGGCTTGACCCTCGCGCTCGCCGGGGGGACCCGCCTATGCTCGCCTAGCTGTGACCTCCGAAACCGGGATCGGGCACCAACTCCGACGTCCCACCGCCATGGACGAGGCCTTCGTTCACCAGCTCCCGGACCTTCTGCCCCATGTCGCCACGCCGCACCCGCACTGGCGCGAGAGCTACTTCTTCGATCTGCATCGTCCCGACGCGCGTGGCGACGTCGTGTTCTTCACGATGGCGCACTTCCCGTCGCGCCAGGTGATGGACTCGCTCCAGATGGGAAAGATCGGCGGCGAACCCTTCATGGGCTACCTTGCGCGCCCTTACGACGGGGACCCCCACACTACCGACGTCGGCGGCACGCGCGTCGAGGTGATCCGGCCCTTCGAGGAGATCCGCCTGAGCGCCGACCCCCAGAAGGCCGCCGTGGGCCTGGACCTGACGTTCCGGGCGCGCACCCAGCCCTACTGCCTGCGCCGCGGCACGATGCGGGCGGGGGAGGAGACGATCTGGGACCAGAGCCACATCTTCCAGTCGGGCACCTACCACGGCACCTATTCGATCGGTGATGCCACCCACCCGGTGGACGGCTGGATCGGCCAGCGCGACCACTCGTGGGGGATCCGTGACCACGGTCGCTGCCCGTTGTGGATGTGGTTCCAGCTGCAGTTCGAGGACGGGTTCTTGGGCGTGTGGCACTGGGAATACGCGAACGGCGCCCGCGTGTACACCGACGGGTGCTGGGCCGGGGTCGACAGGAGCGACCCGGTGCCGCTTGTCGATTTCCGCCATGAGATGCGTTGGGTCGGCGTGGACGCGAAGGACGCCGCCTACGGGGAGCATGGCGAGCAAGTTGCCGGGCTCGCCGGGGTCTGCACCTTCACCCTCGCGGGAGGTCGGTCGATCACAGTCGAGGCCGACGGGACCTTCGACCGCCCCTATGAGCCCTTCCAGCGCGGCGGACTCAGCCAGATGCGGATCCAGGCCGACGACGGGCGTGAGGGCAGCGCGATCTACGAGATCACGGGGGCCCGCCACCACCGGTACTTCCCCGACACGGTGGTAGAAGGCGTCCTGCCGGCGTGATCCGGGCGGTCCTGTCGACGGCCGGGGGGACCCGTTGACGCCTCGCCTGGTCGCCACCCCCGAGGAGGTCACGCCGGAGTGGCTGACCGAGGTGCTTCACGAAGTCGGGGCCCTCGAGGCCTCGACGTCTGTCGCCTCGCTCGACTGGCGCGCGATCGGGACCGGTCAGGTGGGCGACAACGTCCGTTTCACCCTCGAGTACGAAGGACCGCCGGGACCCGACTCCATCGTGTGCAAGTTCGGTTCGCGCGACCCCGTGAGCGCGGCTGCCGGCGTCACGTTCCGCACCTACGAAACCGAGGTCGCGTTCTATCGGGACCTGGCCTCGACCGTCGACGTCAGCTGCCCTCGCTGTTATTTCGCGGATGTCGTCGCAGGGAGCGCCGAGGCGGTGGTCGTCATGGAGGACATAGCTTCTGCGGTGCAGGGCGATCAGATCAAGGGGTGCACCATCGCCCAGGCGGAGCTTGCAATCGATGAGGCAACCAAGCTCCACGGACCGCGCTGGGACGACCCGACGCTTGCCGAACTCGGATGGCTCGGGCGTAATCAGGGCGGCAGCATCGGCCAGGCGATGCCGTTCCTCTGGGACGGGTTCGTCGAGCGCTACGGGGACCGGCTCGATCCGGTGACCCTCGAAGCGGGCGCCCACCTCGGAGAGCTGGTCGCCAACGCCGACGGTCGGCCCGGGCCCCGCACGGCCGCCCACAGCGACTTTCGTCTCGACAACATGCTGTTCGGCACCAGCGAGGATGGTCGGCCGCTCACCGTCGTCGATTGGCAGACCATCCAGTTGGGTCAGGGAACTCGCGACATCGCCTACTTCCTCGGCAACGCCTTCGACCCCGAGATCCGGCGCAGCTGCGAACGCGAGCTCGTCGCTCGATACCACAAGAAGCTGGTCGGTGACTATGGCGTCGAGGACTTCTCGTTCGACCAGTGCTGGGACGAGTACGTGCGATTCAGCTACTCGAGCATGGTGATGGCGGTGCTCGCGTCGATGATGGTGGGCCGGACCGATCGCGGCGATGCCATGTTTATGGCGATGGCCAACCGCTCGGCCCAGATGGCGGCGGACCTCGACGCGCCGGGCGCGATCGGGGCTGGCTGAGCTTCAGCCCTTGCCGATCGGTTTGGTCGGGGTGAACTCCACCTTCAGATGCTTTACCCCGCTCACGAGCGGGAAGCCGAAATCGCCACCGGGCGACAGGTAGTCGGGCGGACCCACGGGATGGATGTCTGGGAGCCGCTCGAAGAGCTGCTTATAGGCGATCCCGAGTTCCCGTCGGGCCAGGTGTGCGCCGAGACAGAAGTGGGGTCCGGGTCCGCCGAATCCGACGTGGGGATTCGGGTGCCTGCGCACGTCGAAGGTCTCGGGGTCGTCGAACACCCGCGGGTCCCGGTTCGCTGCGCCGTAGAAGAGGACGAACTTGTCGCCTTCTTCGAAGTTCTGGCCGGCCAGCTCAACGGGTTGGGTCGCGGTGCGCCGCATGAACACGACCGGGGAGGCGAAACGGACGATCTCATCAACCGCCGTGGCGCTGACGCCCTCGATGTCGTCCTGCCAGATGCGGCGCTGGTCCTCGTACTCGCCCAGGATGTGCATGCCCATGCTGGTCGCGGTTCGGGTCGTGTCGTTGCCCGCCACCGCCAGGAGGATGAAGAACGGGCCGAGTTCTTCGGGCGCGAGCCGCTGGCCGTCGACCTCGGCGTGGACCAGAGCCGAAGTCAGGTCGTCGGTTGGGTTCTTCCTTCGCTCGGCCGCGAGCTCGTCCATCAGCCCGACGAGCGTGGCCCCGGCTTCGAGCAACGCGGCGAAAGGGTCTCGGTCTCCGAGGATCTCCGGGTCGCTCGCGCCAAGGATCACGTTGCTCGCCTGGAGCACGGTCTGGAACTCCGAGCGCGGGATGCCCATCATGTCGCAGATCACGAGGAGCGGGAAAGGTGCCGACAAGGCCTGGACGAGGTCGACCTCACCCTTCTCGCACATCTCGTCGATCAGTTCGGCGCAGATCCCTTCCACCGAGTCGACCACCGTGGCCAGTCGTCTGGGGGTGAACGCGCTCCCGACGACGAGGCGTTGGCGGGCGTGGCGGGGGTCGTCCATTGCAATGAACGACCCGAAGTACTCGAGGGCCTCTTGGGGCAAGTCTTGCAACGCGGTCGAGCCCTGTCCCGAGCAGAAGATATGCGGCTTGCGGCTGATCTCGCACAGCTCCGCGTGCCGGATCACGGAGAAGAAGTTCGTGCCTGGCCCGAATTCGGTGTCGGGAAAGGTGCCGGGCACGAGCGCGTACTGTGCACGAAGCGCGGCGAAGTCCGCCATGCGCTCAGCGAGCGGCCTCGTCCAGAACCCGACGCTCTCGATCGAGTAGCCGCTGGGTGCTGCAGACGTCGTGGTCATCACCACCTCCGGGCGCGATTCGGCCGCACGAGCAGGGTACCTCCGGCGCTGTGAGGCCGCCCCTTCTCGCGCATCGGCCCCGGGTCGTAGTCCCCGGGGCCGATAGTGGAGGCGCAGGTCGGGCTTAGCTGGAGCTGGACGACCCCGAGTCCGAGGAGGAGCCCGAGCTCGACCCCATACCCGGGCAGTTTCCACCCTTCGTGGGCGGGCCGGTCCCGTTGTCGGCGGCGTCGGCTGGTGTCGTGCCCGGCCCCGGTGGCGTGGTGCTGCCCGGGGAGGGGTCGGTCGTGTTGGTCGCGGCGCTTGTGCTCGAGGAAGATCCTGAAGTCGATGAGCTTGTCGAGGTCGTCGCGAAGGCGACCCCGGTCCCGACACTGGCGAGCACCCCGGTGAGCAACACGCCTGCGAGGGCCTGTTTGGTCCGGAGTTTCATGGTGTCCTTGCCTCTCTTCTCGTCGCATCCGATGCGACAGACCAAGAGTGCGCTGTCTGTCTGCGGACGCCCTGTGCGGGCGTTAAGCGCCAGATACGAAGCTGCAGTCGGACCGATGACGCATTGTCATCGGTACCCAGGGAGCGCTCATTGGGTGCTCCGGGCCGGCCCAGGCATCTCTGCGGTCGACGAGCGTGCCGGCACGGCACCGCGCGCTCGGGTCTCAAGTCCGAGAGCGACCCGGCCGCAGCTCCTTGCGCAACACGAGCTTGAGCGCGGACCATGTGTCGTCGATGGCGCAGACCTTCGTGTCGACCCAGCCGGTCGGCAGGACCACCTCGCGGACTGCGCCGTCGCTCATATCGGTCGCGACCCCCGACGCTTTCTTGGGCCATGCGATCCAGAGGGCTCCGTCTGGAGGGAGGGCCCCGAGCAGCCTTGGCAGTGTTCGCGCGAGGTGAGCACGTTCGGTGACGAAGCCGATGAGGATGTCGCACCGCTGGCCCGAGCGCAGGGTGTGTCGGAGTGTCGCGCCCATTGGCAGCGGGCCGATCAGTGCCTCGAGGTGATCGGGCGCGTGGAGGGCGACCACCGCCATTCCCTCCTTGATGCCGAGCTTCTTCACGAGCGGCGAACCCGAGTACCCAGCGCCCGATGGCGTGGTTCGTCGCGCCGGCATCAAGCGCTAGAAGTCGCGGATCTCGGCGTCGGTCCCGATGACGATCAACGGGGTGGCTGAGGGGCTGAGCCAGTCGAGCACCTGGACAAGATCGCCCTCGGGAATGCTGACGCATCCAGCGGTCGGACCGCCGGTGTCGACATGCAGGAAGATCGCCGATCCCTTGCCCGGCACCACGGGGTTCATGTTGTAGTCGATGACGGCGAAATAGTCATACGCCGGCGCCGTCTGCCAGAGCGCCTCGCTGTCCCCTCCGAACGGGGGCGTGGCGCCACAGGCCACGTGTTGGAAGGTGTTGTAGTCGGCCGTCGTCGGGTCCTCGTCCCACCAGTCACCGCAGACCAGCTGGTGGTACGGGTAACTGACGCCCGGGTTGGGGTCGACGCCGTACATCGTGGGCCCGATCGTGTAGGCACCCGTTGGGGTCGCTCCGTCACCCTCGTGCTTGTCATCGGAGACGCCCGTCGTGCCGACGTTTGCCGTCCACGGCCCGAATGTGACCTGCCAGCAGTCCCCGACCAGGCTCCAGGCGGTCAGCGTGGCGGTGGTGGACGCATAGCTCGGCGAGTCGACCGTGATGAGCTGGGTGGCGCCACCAGTGTTGGCGAGCTGGTCGGCGAGGTTGCTCGCGCACGAGTTCGATCCGCCTGCGTAGACGTGGACAAACTTGCCGTCGAAAAGGACGGCCGCCGGGTCGGTGCCGATCGGGCCACCGGCGCCGGCGTCATCGCTCTGGTCATACGCGTTCCAGAGGCGCCCGCCCGTTCCGTCGTTTACGTACTCGATGAGATGCCCGGCGGAGGATTGCGTGTACACGTGCACGGTCGTCCCGTCGACCAGAGCGCTTGGATCGCCCTCGACGCTCCCGCCGTCTCCGGCCTCTTGGCTGAGGTCGTACGCCCCCCACCCGACTTGACCATCTTGCGCGTACTCGGTCAATGCCCCCGCCACCGAGGCCACGTAGACATGGATGGTCGAGCCGAGGACGATGCTCGCCGGATCGCTCGCGACGGCCCCGCCTCCGTTCGCGTTCTGCGAGAGGTCCTCGGCCGACCAGCCCGAGCCGCTCGCGTCGTAGTCCATCAGGTCCCCGCTGGACGACTGCACGAAGACGTGGATCACTCCGGCATTGTCGATCGCGCTGGTGCCGCCGTCCACCGGCGCGCCGCCTTGGGCTGATGCGCTGATGTCGGTCGCGCTCCAGGTGCCATCGCTCTCGGCGTACTCGAGGAGATCGCCTGTGGCCGACCGCACGAACACCTGGGGGTTCGTCGAGAAGATTGCGCTCGGGTCGCCGGCGATGGGGCTGCCTCCGGTCGCGGTCTGGGTCAAGTCGTACGCGTTCCAGAGGCGGCCGCCGGCGCCGTTGTTCGTGTACTCGATGAGATCACCGGCCGCCGACTGCACGAAGACGTCGACAGTCGTCCCGTTCTTCACCGCGTCGGGGTCGCCTGCGACGGGTCCACCCCCGCCAGCCAGCTGCGTCAGGTCGTACGCGTTCCAGAGGTGTCCACCGTGATCGTCGTTGACCCACGACATGAGGTCCCCGCCAGCGCTCTGAACGAACACCTGGATGGTGGCGCCATAGGTGATGGGGGACGGTCGACCGATGATGTCGGGCCCCATCGCGTCCGCAGTCTGGTTGTACGCGTTCCAGAGGTGTCCGCCCGCTCCGTCGTTGACGTATTCCTGGAGCGGCAGGCCCGCGGCACCTGCAGGCGGCGCTCCCACTAGCGCGAGGGCAAAGAGCGCGCCAAGCGCGACGAGCGGACGCCCGGGGACGGTCCGCCGTCCATGGGCTCGCCGCCGCATCGGCTCGAAGTTTTCCACCGCCCGTCGGTCAAGAAGTCGCATGGGGGCTCGTCAGGGCCGACGTGTGCATTGCCACCGCCAACCGCCGACACCCCCTGCGGATTCGGAGTCCGGCTGCTCAGGCGGTTTCGACCGGATCCTTGAGGTGGTCGTCGAAGAAGGCGAGGATCCGCCGACGAGCGTCCTCGGCCGGCTCTGGCCGGTAGCCCGAGCGCATCAGGAGCTTGCCGAAGACCACCATATAGAACGGAAGATGATCGCCCAACCCCTCGTGGTTGTTGAGGAAGGAGTGTCCCGCGTCCGGGTACTCCTTCACGTCGTGCGACACGCCCGCCCCCTTCAGGGCCTGCTCCAGCCGGGACGCGGCACCCCGCAGCGAGGCGTCCCTCGCGCCGTAGGAGCCGACGATCGGGCACGCGCCTTCGAGGAAGCTGGGGTCGTAGGCATACTTCGGCGCCGATCCGTAGTTGACGCTCGATGCCGAGAATCCGTGACCGGGAGCCAGCAGGAGCGCGAAGCCGCCTCCCATGCAGAATCCGATGACGCCGACCTTTCCGGTGCAGTCTTGGCGCGCCGTCAGCCATTCCCGGACGGCGTCGACTTCCTCGAACGAGCGGCCCTGGCGCGACCGCAGGTCGCGAAAGACGCTGCGGACACAGTTCATCTGGCGACCCCAGTAGAAGAGATCGGGTGCCGCGGCCACATACCCGGCCCCGGCGAGCCAGTCCGCGTGCGCCCGCAGGTCGCTGGTCATGCCGAGCGCGTCATGGATGACGACCACACCGGGCGCATTCGTCACGCTCGGCTCGGCCACGTACGTGGGCATGGTGCCGTGTGGCGTGGAAATCGTGACGACGGGCATCGACCCCGCTTTCTCGCTGTGTCGGGACGCGTCCGTCGGGGGCCGCGCCCTAGGCGCTCGCTGCCTCCACGACGCCCTCGATCTCGTCGACCTCCGCCGGGCTCAGCTCCCATTCGCCCGCTGCGACGTTGGCGCTCACCTGCTCGGGCTTGGTTGCCCCGGCGATCACCGACGAGATGAAGGGCTTGGCCGCCAGCCAGGCGATCGCCAGCTCGAGGATGGTGTGGCCATGGTCAGCCGCCCACGCGCTCAGCGCCTCCACCTTGTCGAAGTTGGTCTCGCTCAGGATCGCCGTCGCGCGGTCGCCGTAGCGGTTCAGGCGGGTGCCCTCGGGCGGCGCCTCGCCCCTCGTGTACTTCCCCGACAGCAGTCCGCCGGCGAGCGGGGAGTAGGGGAGGTAGCCGATGCCAAGGCGCTCGCACTCCGGGATCGCCCCCCGCTCGTCCCTGCGATCCAGCACGCTGTACTGGTTTTGGACGCTCACGAACTTCGGCGCCCCGGCCTCGACCGCCGCGTCGGCGTCGCGAAGCATCTCGGCGGTGAAATTCGAGCACCCGATCTCTCGCACTTTCCCTTCTCGGACCAGCTCGCCGAGTGCCCCCAAGGTCTCGGCGATGGGCGTGCCGGGATCGGGGCGGTGGATCTGGTACAGGTCGATGCGGTCGGTCTCGAGCTTCCGCAGGCTGCGTTCGAGCGCCTGGTGGACGTACTCTGGCTTACCGCCGCTCTTCCCCTCGCCCATCGGGCTGCCGAACTTGGTCGCGAGCAGGAGCTTGTCCCGTCGGCCCTTCAAGGCGACGCCGATGCGCTCCTCGCTCAGGCCGTAGACGTCGGCGGTGTCGAAGAAGTTGATGCCGGCGTCGATCGAGCGGTCGATGACCCGATCGACGGATTCCTGATCATCCATGAAGAAGCCGAAGTTGTTCGTCCCCAGGCCGACGACGGTCACATCCAGGCTGCCGAGTTTCTTGGTGCGCATGGCGTCGGTATAGCACCTGTCCGAAGGGGGGCAATCGGCGACGCCTCCCCTTAGAGGGCTCACGACCTGCCCGAACGCCGCCGAGCAGCGCCCGGGCAGAGGCGGACGCTTCACAGCTGGCCCACAGCCGGTGCACATCTCCTTCGGAGTGCTGGGTGGCAACCTTTGAGGGGAGGACGCCATGACCACCACGTCAAGGAAGCAGCGGATCCTGGTCGTCGACGACGAGCCCTCGATCGTCGACTCGGTTGCGACGTCGCTGCGCTACGAGGGATTCGATGTCGACCAGGCGAGCAATGGTCGGCTGGCCCTCGAGGCCGCCCAGGAGCGGACCCCGGACCTCATCGTCCTCGACGTCATGCTGCCGGACCTCGACGGCCTCGAGATCACGAGGCGGCTCCGTAGCGACGGTCTCAGGGTCCCGGTGCTGTTCCTGACGGCAAAGGACGGGTTGGAGGACAAGGTCGCCGGGTTGACCGTCGGGGGCGACGACTACGTGACCAAGCCGTTCGCGCTCGTCGAGGTGATCGCCCGGGTGCATGCCATCCTGCGGCGCACCGGGGTCGAGAGCGAGGCCGAGGGGATCCTTCGCTTCGCCGACCTCAAGCTCGACGAGAACTCCCGCGAGGTCACGCGCGGCGGCTCCCACATTCAGCTCACCGCGACCGAGTTCAACCTCCTTCGGTACTTCATGCTGAACCCGCGCCGGGTGCTGTCCAAGGCTCAGATCCTCGACCACGTCTGGCACTACGACTTCGGCGGCGACGGCAATGTCGTCGAGACCTACGTGAGCTACCTGCGCAAGAAGACCAACCGGCACGGGCCACCGCTGATCCAGACGATCCGGCTTGTCGGTTATTCGCTGCGCGAGGACGGAGGCGGGTAGGTGTCGCTCCGGGCGCGCCTCCTCCTCGTCCTGGGGGCGGTCATCGTCGCGGCGCTCGCCATCGCCGACGTCGCCGTCTACTCGGCACTGCGCGCCTCGCTGTTCAACCGGGTGGACCAACAGCTGACCCAGGACAGCGCACGATACGCGGCGCCGGGGGCGTTCCAGATCCCGGTTGCGTGTCACGGCGCCGGCGGATTCGGTGGGCCCGGTGGAGGTTTCCATGGCCCCCCGATCTCGAGCGACTTCGTCGCCGTGACGACCGTCGGGTCATCGGTCGGATCGAACGAGTGCCCGGCGTACGTGAACGGGAGCAGCTACTCGCCGAGGCTACCGACGACGTTCACCGGGTTCTCGACCCAGCCCGACGGGTCTCGGGTGACGTATCTGTCGGCGGCCTCGACCACCAAGAAAGGCCCGGAGTTCGAGGTCCGCGTGGCCGAGCTGCCCGGCGGTGCCGAGGTCATCGTGGCCACGCCGATCAGCGCCACCCAGAGCACGCTCAATCGTCTCGCCCTGATCGAGGCCGGGGTGAGCGCCGCCGCGGTGCTGGCGGCCATGGTGGCCGGTTGGTGGCTGATCCGTCTCGGGCTGCGTCCCCTGATCGCCGTCGAGCAGACCGCGGAGAACATCGCAGCGGGCGACCTGCGGCGCCGTGTGCCGAACGAGAACGAGCGCACCGAGGTCGGGCGGCTTGCCACGACCTTGAACGTGATGCTCGGGCGGATCGAGTCGGCCTTCGCGGCACGCGTGGCGTCCGAAGACAGGCTCAAGGCATCCGACCGTCGTCTCCGACAGTTCGTCGGTGACGCCTCCCACGAGCTTCGGACGCCGCTGGCGGCGATTTCCGCGTACGCCGAGCTGTTCGAGCGCGGCGCGGCGGAGAACCCCGAGGACCTGACCCGGGTGATGACCGGCATCCGTGCCGAGACCGCCCGGATGGACCGCCTGGTCGCCGACCTGCTGACGTTGGCCCGCCTCGACGAGGGCCAGCCGATCGAGCACATCCCGGTCGAGCTCGTGACCCTGTGCGCCGAGGCGGCACAGACCGCTCGCACCGTCGCGGCGGGTTGGCCGATCAACTTGGCCGCCACCCAGCCCGTCGAGGTCGACGGCGACCCTCACCGGCTTCGCCAGGTCGTCGACAACCTGCTCGCCAACGTCCGCTCCCATACGCCCGAGGGGACCGAGGCCGAGGTCCGGGTAAGCGTCGAGGCGGACGAGGCCGTGGTCGTGGTGGCCGACCACGGGCCGGGGCTGCCCGAGGACCAGGCGGCTCGGGTCTTCGAACGCTTCTACCGCTCGGACCCGTCGCGGTCGCGCAGCCGAGGCGGGGCCGGCCTCGGTCTGCCCATCGTCGCCGCGATCGTGGAGGCCCACGGCGGGTCGGTGTCGGCGACGAGCGCCCCGGGCCACGGCATGACCGTCACGGTCCGGCTGCCCCTGGCCGAGCCGGAGCCCGATCCCGAGTCAGCACCGCCGGCCCAAGGGGAGCCCGCCCACCCGGCCCTGGTCACGCCGTGAGCCCCCCGACGCGGACTCGTGTCCCGTTCCGGTCGCGTGTCGCCCTTGCCCGGCGGCTGCGCCGGCCGACCCGGTCGAAATTCACAGCTGGCGCACAGCCGACATCGAGGGTGACGCGAGACATCGGGGACACGATGACCGTCATGAGCCTCATCGAACTCTCACGGTCCACGGGGCTCGTCGAGGACGAGTCCCCCGACATCGACATCGTGGTCCCCGTGTACAACGAGGTGGATCAGCTCGAGGCCAGTGTCCACACGCTGCATGACTTCGTGGTCCGCGAGTTCCCCCTGTCGGTGCGGATCACCATCGCGGACAACGCGAGCACCGACGGCACATGGGAGCGAGCGACATCGCTTGCCAACGGGCTCCCCGGGGTGCGGGCCATCCATCTCGACCAGAAGGGCCGAGGTCGGGCGCTGCGAGCTGCATGGTCGGCCAGCGATGCCGCTGTCGTCGCCTATCTCGACGTCGATCTGTCGACCGGCCTCGACGCACTCCTGCCGCTCGTTGCGCCGCTCGTGTCGGGCCACAGCGACATTGCGATCGGGACCCGCCTGGCGCCGGGGGCCCGTGTCGTGCGCGGACCGGTGCGCGAGATCCTCTCGCGTGGGTACATCTCGCTCGTCCACTTGACGCTGCGGGGTCGCTTCAGTGATGCGCAATGCGGATTCAAGGCGCTCCGGCGCGAGGTGGCCGAGCGGCTGTTGCCGCTCGTGAAGGACGATGAGTGGTTTTTCGACACCGAGCTACTCGTCGTCGCCGAACGGGCCGGTCTGCGCATCCACGAGGTCCCGGTCGACTGGATCGACGACCCGGACTCGCGGGTGGACCTCGGGCGCACCGTCCGAGACGACCTCCGCGGTGTGTGGAGGATGCTGCACAACCGTGGCGCCGATGCACCTCCGCCGAGCCCCGAGATCCAGGCGACGTCGGCCGAGCTCCTCCGCTTCGCCGGCGTCGGTGTGTTCAGCACGCTCGCCTACATCGGCGTCTTCGCCGCGTTGTGGTCGCTCGTCGGCGGCTTTGCCGCCAACACGCTCTCGGTCCTCTGCTGTGGGGTGGCCAATGTCGCCATCCATCATCGGCTCGCGTGGCGGGGCGCGCCCGACGGGGGGCGCAAGCAGCGGGCCGTTCAGACAGCGGCGCTGCTCGGGTTGAGCCTCGCGGTGACGACCGGGGCGCTGGTGGTCGCCATGGCGCTCGACACCGCGTCGCTCCCGGCAGCGCTGGTCGCCGTCACCCTGGCCAACGGCCTCGCCGCGATGGTGCGCTTTTGGCTGCTGCGCACCTGGGTCTTCAAGCCCCGGTTCGGCTCGGAGTCTGCGGCGGACGGCCAGCGGCGGGCGGTCGGACACGTGACGGGGACAGGGGACCCAGCCCGATGACGATCGCTCCGCCGATCGACGACCTCATCGAGGTGCCCGAACTGGAGTCCCTCGGTGACCCGACGCCGCCGCCACGCCCGTCGTGGCCACGCCGGTTGCTCCGGGGCCAACCCGAGGATCCGGCGTGGGCCCGTCCGGGTCTGCTCATCCTGCTCGCTGCGACTGCGGGACTCTTCTTGTGGGACCTCGGCGCACAGGGGTGGGCCAATGCCTTCTACTCGGCCGCCGTGCAGGCCGGGACCAAGTCCTGGAAGGCCTTCTTTTTCGGGTCGTTCGACTCGTCGAACTTCATCACGGTCGACAAGCCGCCGGCGTCGCTGTGGGTCATGGAGCTCTCGGCCCGCATCTTCGGCCTCAACTCCTGGAGCATCCTCGTCCCCCAGGCACTTGAGGGCGTCGCCGCGGTCGGCATCCTCTACGCGACGGTCAAGCGGTGGTTCTCGCCAGCGGCCGGGTTGATCGCAGGAGCCGTCCTCGCGCTGACGCCGGTCGCCGCGCTGATGTTCCGATACAACAACCCCGACGCCCTCTTGGTGCTGCTGCTCGTGGGGTCCGCCTATGCGACCGTGCGGGCGCTCGAAAGCGGCAAGACCCGCTGGCTCGTGCTTGCGGGATCCTTGATCGGTTTTGGCTTCATCACCAAGATGCTGCAGGCCTTCCTCGTCGTCCCGGCGATCGGGCTGGTGTACCTCTTCGCCGGCCCGCCGAAGCTCGGGCGGCGGATCCTCCAACTCCTGGCCGGTGGGATCGCCCTCGTGGTGTCGGCCGGCTGGTGGGTCGCCGCGGTCGAGCTCACGCCGGCCGCTGATCGCCCGTACATCGGGGGCTCGCAGGACAACAGCCTGTTCAACGTCATCTTCGGCTACAACGGCTTCGGACGGCTGACGGGGAACGAGACGGGCAGCGTGGGTGGCGGCACGGCCGGGGGCTCGATGTGGGGGCCGACCGGTTGGACCCGCATGTTCAACACGACCTTCGGCACCCAGGCCTCGTGGCTGATCCCGGCGGCGCTGGTCGCGCTGGCCGCGGTGCTGTTCATGACCCTGCGCGCGCCGAGGCGGGACCGGACCCGAGCCGCCTTCGTGCTGTGGGGCGGGTGGCTCCTCGTGACGATGGCCGTCTTCAGTTTCGCTCAGGGGATCATCCACCCCTATTACACGATCGCTCTCGCGCCGGCGATCGGCGCGCTGGTCGGTATGGGCAGCGTCGAGCTGTGGCGACACCGGCATCGGTGGTTCGCCCGCGGCGCGCTCGCCGTCGCCCTGGCGCTCAGCGCGTGGTGGGCCTACGCCATGCTCGGCCGCACGCCCGACTGGAATGGGTGGTTGCGCTGGCTCGTGCTCGCGGTCGGGATCGTGGCCGCCCTCGGCGTGCTGGCGTCACCGATCGCCGGTCGCGGGCTGCGGCGTGCCGTGGTCGTGCTCGGACTCGGTGCCGCGCTGGCGGCCCCCCTCGCCTTCACCATCGACGCGGTGGCGACGCCGTCGTCGGGGGCCATCCCGACGGCCGGACCGAGCGCGGCGGTCGGATCCTTTGGTGGGTTCGGACCAGGCGGCGGCTTCCCGGCCCGATTCGCAGGACGGGCGCGCCCTGGCGGATCCTTCGCCTCCGGCGCTGTTCCGGGCGCGGGTGGTTTCGGTCGGCCGGGTTTCGCCGGCGGAGCCAGTGGTCCGTCGGGCGGGACGTTCCCGCCGCCGGGCGCCGGTTCGGGGAGCCGTCCGGGCTTCGGGTCCGGGTTCGCCGGCCGCTTCGGTGCCCGGACCGGTGGGTTCGCCCGCGGTGGGGGGGCCGGCGGCGGGCTGCTCAACGCGGCGACGCCCGGTGCAGCCGTGATCAAGCTGCTGCGCAGCGACGCCGACCACTACAGCTGGGTGGCGGCCGCGGTCGGCGCCAACACGGCGGCCGGTTACCAGCTCGGCAGCGGCGACCCGGTCATGGCGATCGGCGGCTTCAACGGCACCGACCCCGATCCGAGCCTCGCCGCCTTCAAGAAGCTCGTCGCCGAGGGGAAGGTCCACTACTTCATCGGAGGAGGCTTCGGGCTCGGAGGCTTCGGTGGCGTGTTCGGGGGCGGCGGGGCGCCGGCTGCCGCCGGTGGGGGTTCGGGAGGGGAGTCGAGCGACTCCGCCGCCATCACCAGCTGGGTGGAGTCCCACTACCAGGCGACGACAGTCGACGGGGTCACCCTCTACGACCTCAGCCCGTCGGCCTCCTAGAGCCGGGTCGACGCCTCAGCCGACCGACGAGAGCTTGGCCAGGCGCGCCAGCGCCTCTTCCAGGGTCGGGGTGCTCTTGCAGTAGGCCCACCGGACCAGGTCGAAGGCCAGCTCCTTGTGGTCGTAGAACACGTGGTTGGGGATCGCGACCACGCCGCAGCGCTCCGGGAGCGCGTTGCAGAAGGCCACGGCGTCGTGCTCGCCCAGCGCGCCGATGTCGGTGATCGCGAAATACCCGCTGGCGGGCGGGCACACCTCGTGGCCGAGCTCGGCGAGGCCGCCGCAGAACAGGTCGCGCCGCATGCGCAGGTCGTCGCCCAGCGCCGCGATGCGCTCGTCGGAGAGCGCGAGGCCGGTGACCACGGCGTGCTGGAACGGCGTGCCGCCGGCAAAGGTGAGGAACTGCTTGGCGGTCTGGACCGCCGCCACGAGCGCCGGGCTCGCGCAGACCCATCCGATCTTCCAGCCGGTCACCGAGAAGGTCTTGCCGGCCGACGAGATGGTGACGGTGCGGTCTGCCATCCCGGGGAGCGTGCAAAGCGGGAGGTGCTCGCCGTCGAAGACCAGGTGCTCGTAGACCTCGTCGGTCACGGCGAGCAGGTCGTGCTCGAGGCAGACCCCGGCGATGGTCTCGAGCTCGGCTCGCGTGAAGACCTTGCCGGTCGGGTTGTGCGGCGTGTTCACGACGACGAGGCGCGTTCTCGGCGTGATGGCACGTCGTAGGTCCTCGGGGTCGAAGGACCAGTCGGGCGCCCGCAGTGGGACGGCCCGGTGGGTGGCCCCCACTATCGAGGCGACGGCCGGGTACGCGTCGTAGTAGGGCTCGAAAAGCACCACCTCGTCGCCGAGCTCGCACAGGGCGAGGACCGTGGCCGCCATCGCCTCGGTCGCGCCGGCGGTCACGAGCACCTGGGCGGCCGGATCGAGCTCGATGCCGTAGTAGCGGAGCTGGTGGGCAGCGATCGCTTCGCGAAGGGGGGCGATGCCGCGACCTGGGGGATACTGGTTGTGCCCGTCTTGAATCGCCCGGCGCGCCGCCGCCAGGACCTCCTCGGGCCCGTCGTAGTCGGGGAAGCCCTGGCCCAGGTTGATCGATCCTGTCGCCTCGGCGAGCGCCGACATCGCGGCGAAGATCGTGGTGCCGAGGCCCTGGAGGCGGGCGTTCAGGAAGAGCTGGCGCTGGCTCACCACGACAGTCTGGTCCAGCTTGCAGCCGGGTCGGCTAGGCGGCCTCGCGTTCGGGCCGTTGGCGGATGCGGGCCCACGGCCGCGGGACCCCGGTCTCGAGGTACCGGCCGATGAGCGGGAGCTCCCAGATGGATTCGGCTCGGGCGACCGCCAGGGCGACCGAGAGCACGTGCTCGACGGTGCCGAAGACCAGGTAGCGGCCGACCCACTCGGGGTCGTACTTCGCGCTGAAGCGCCACAGGGACTCGATCTGCATCGACCGGGACAGCCTCCTGAACAGCCAACGCATGGCCCGCTGCCGCCGGCCGCCGTCAATCTCTTCGGCCATCACCGCGCGCATCGTCGCGAAGTTGAGGCCGAGCGCCGTCATGCCGCGCGCTCGCAGGTGCTCGATGGTCGACACGATGAGGAAGTCGATCAGCCCGTTGGGGTGCTCGCCCCGGTCGCGTCGCATGAGGTCGAGCGAGTAGCCGTCGATCGAGGGGGCCGGCACGAACTGGCAGAAGGCGACCGGCGTCCCGTCGGGGGAGTGGGCCACCGCCAGCAGCAGCCCGTCGTCGTCGGGGTCGAAGACCCGTCCGAGCGTCATGGAGAACCCCCGCTCCCGCTCGCCCCGACGGCTCTCCTCGAGCAGCCCGCGGAGGCCTCTCGCCAGCTCGGGGTCGAGGCGGCGGGGATCGTGGAACGAGACCTTGTAGTCGTAGCGCACGATGCGGTTGACGGCCTGGCGGAGACCCTTCTTGTGCCCCCCGCCGAGGTCGAAGTCGGCCAGGGCCACGATCGCCTCGTCGCCGATGTACAGCGACCGCATCCCGGCCCGGCGATAGGTGGGGAGCGCCGAGGCGTCGGCCCCGAGGACGCCCACGATCCACCCCTGCGCGTCGGCGAAGTGACAGAACTCGGCCCAGGCCTCGTCACGTTCGCTGTCCGGTCCGATGGGGTCTGGGGACACCAGGCACACTCCGCCGTGCACGGCGTAGGTGATGAGTGTCTCGCCGGCGAAGTAGTGGCGCTTGTCGTGGCGCAGCGCGAAGTAGTCGAGCGTGCCGCCCCCGTGCGCGTCGAGCACCCGACGAGCCGCGACGTAGGAGGCCTCGTGGTTGCGGTGACGGCGGTCCACGAGTGGCCGCGAGATCACGAGCACCGCACAAGCCCCGAGTGCCAGGCCGACGCCGAGCAGCGTCGGGGAGAGGAATCGGTTGACCCGTAGCGGGAATGCAACCGTCTGCACGCCCACGATCCGCTCGGCCACGCCCACGAAGGCGAGATGCAGCGGGAGCAGTTGACGCCCGTCACGGTCGAAGGCGAGAAACGTCTCGACGGTCGCGGTGGTCAGGATCACTGTCGCGAAAAGGCCGCCGGCGAGCAGCAACACCACCGAACGCCTCGCCGAGCGATCGGTCGACGCGACGAACGCGTCGCGCAACACCACCAGGATCACGAGTAGGACGAGACTCAGCGCGCTCTGGATCCCGTCGATCCCTCGGGCGAGATGGAGCACCGCCGCGATCACGAGGACCACGCACGAGAGGGCCCATGCCTGGCGCTGACCCCGCCGCAGTCCACGGGTCAGTGCAAGCAGCATGAGTCCGCAGAGCGCCAGCAGTGCAGCAGCGCCCTGCGCGACGACGAGCGGAGCGAAAGTCAACAGGAACGTGAGGTGGTGCCGGGCCGGGGGCAGGACCGAGGTGACCAGGTCGAACAGCCCGATCACTCCGAGCCCGAGCGAACAGGAGCGGCGAATGCGTTGACGCAGCGCGATGGGCTGGAGCGGATCCTTGGCTGGCACGCCGAGCGGCGGCCGCCTCGGCTGGCTCACGCGGTGGAGCTTGGCGAGAGGAGACGGGGGAGGAGGAGCATCCCCGATGGCTCTGGTGAGACCATGGGCTCTGTAATCTACCGGCCGGTCACCCTCAGCGGGTTCTTGCTGTTCGCGCCCTTCACCACCGGGTCAACGGGACGTCGCGCGCCAATCGTTAGCATGAACCCGACGCACCGGCCGACCGGCCGCCCACGGGGGTGACGTGGACACGGATCTCACAGCTATTGATGTCAGCGGGACCGCGGAGCTTCGCTCGTGGGAGGACGACGTGCTGCCGCCGGTCGAGAACCTGGGCCAGGGGCTGTGGTCCGTTCCGGTTCCCATGCCGCAGAGCTCGCTTCGTTACGTGCTCGTCTACCTGCTTGAGCTCGACGACGGCGTGTCGCTCATTGACGCCGGTTGGGACACCGAGGAGGCATGGGCCGCGCTGAACGCCGGGCTGGACAAGGCCGGTTATGCCATGGGCGACGTTCGCTCGGTACTCGTCACCCACATCCACCCCGACCACTACGGCCTGGCCGGGCGGGTGCGGGACGCGTCCGGGGCCTGGATCGCACTGCACCCGGCGGACGCCGAGATCCTGCCTCAGCGCTATCTGCAGATGGACGGGCTGCTCACCCTCATGCGGACCCACCTCCTCGAATGCGGGGTGCCGACCGACGCCATGGACACCATGCGCGGCGCGTCGATGCCGGTGCGCCAGTTCGTGAACGTCGTGTTCCCCGACGTGCTCTTGGAGGACGGCGACAAGCCGGAGGTCCCCGGCTGGGACCTGACCGCCATCTGGACCCCGGGGCACTCTCCTGGCCATCTGTGCTTCTACGACGATCGGCGCCGGCTGCTCATGTCCGGGGACCACATCTTGCCGAGGATCACGCCCAACATCTCCTTCCACCCGCAGGCGACCTCGAACCCGCTCGCGGACTTTCTCGACGCACTCGAAAAGGTCGCCGGGTTGGAGGTCGACGAGGTCTTACCCGCCCACGAGTACCGGTTCCGGAACCTTGCGCAGCGGGTCATCCAGCTGCAGGCCCATCACGAGCACCGCTTGAATGAGATCCGCGCCGCGCTGCGCGAACGCCCCGGGTCGACCGCGTGGGAGATCACGATCGAGCTGACCTGGAGCCGGCCGTGGGCCGAGATCCAGTTCTGGATGCAGCGTGCCGCGCTGGGCGAGACGTTGGCGCACCTCATCGTGCTCGAGTCGCGCGGAGTCGTTCGGCGCAGCCCAGGCATCCCCCAGCGCTGGGAGTTGACCGGCCGCTAACCCGGCAGGCGCTCAGCTCTTGACGTACGCGAGCGCGAACCCGTCGTAGCCCTTCGACCCCACGGTCTGCACGCCGGTGATCTCCACGCGGGGCTCGGTCTTCACGTAGTCCATGAACGTGCGCATCCCGAGGACCTGGGAGTCGTTGGTATCCGAGTCGATGAGCGCTCCGTTCCGCACGATGTTGTCGACGAAGATGATCGTGCCCGGATGGGACAGCGCGAGCGACAGCTCGAAATAGGAGCGGGTGTTCTCCTTGTCGGCGTCGATGAAGATGAAATCGAAGGGTCCGGCTTCCTCGTCGATCAGCTTCTTGAGGCTGTCGAGCGCAGCACCCCGGCGGATCTCGACCTTGTCTGCAACACCAGCGTGCTCGAGGTTGGCCTGGGCCACGTCGGCGTGCTTGGCCGAGAGTTCGAGGGTCACGATCCTGCCCCCTTCTGGCAGCGCGCGCGCCATCCAGATGGTGCTGTATCCGCCAAGAGTTCCGACTTCGAGGACCGAGGTCGCGTTGCTGGAGCGGAGGAGGACCTCGAGCAACTTGCCCTGATTCGGTGCGACCGCGATCGGCGGGAGACCAGCGTCCTCACTCGCAGCGAGCGCTGCCTCGAGCTCGGGGCTCGGATCGAAGAGTCGATCACAGAGATACCTGTCAACGTCGGTCCATGTGTTGTTGGCCATGGGACAACCCTAGGTGCGCAGCGCAGCCGCTTCGATCCGAAGGTCGAGTGTCGAGCGTTCGATGAGACGGCTTGCCGGGGCGGATGCACCCGGTTTCGCCCTGGTGACGCTGTACATTCGCGGCCACGTGAGCGTCGCCGCGCAGACCAAGGCACCTGATGGTCGCGCGCCGCGCGTGGCTGTCGAGCGCTACGGCGTCCTCGCCCTGGCCGTGGCGGCCGGAATAGGCGCAGCCTTCGCCGGTGCGCGCCCGACCGGCACCCACGTTGTCGACCAGATCGAGGTTGGGGTCTTCGGAGCGTCTTTCTGCGTGCTGTGCAGCCGGTCGTCTCGCGTGGTCTGGATCGTCGTCGGGTTCACCGTCGCTGTGATGTCACGGAGCTGGCTCCTCATCCCAGCTGGCGCCACGGAGCTGGTCGCTGTGGGAGCGGCGATCCGAGCCCGAACGCAAGTGCTCTTCGGCGGCTTGCTTGGCGCGCTTGGGGTGCAGGTGATCCTGCGCTGGCCGCCCCTTCTTTTTCACGGCCTTCCGTCGTTGATCGCGGCCGTCTTGACCCTGGCCTGTGCGGGTTCCGCGTGGGCGAACTCACCTGGGCGAGTGCGGCGACGCGCTTTGACGGCGACCCTGATCGTCATCGGACTGGGCATCCTCGCAGTGCTACCGCTCGCCATCGCAGCGATCCTTGTGCGCAACAAGGTGACCGAGGGCCAGGACGCAGCCAGGGCGGCGCTTGCGGCCGTCGGGGAGGGGAACCCGGCATCGGTTGCGGGACAACTGGGAGCCGCCGAGCGCGATGCCTCGAATGCTGCGTCGACGCTCAGCCAGTGGTGGATCGCGCCATCGCGACTCGTGCCGGTGGCGGCGCAGCAGAGCCGCCTCCTTTCGACCGTCATGAAGACTGCGGCAGCGACCTCGGCGGCCGGGGAGGATCACATCTCGGCTATCGACTACAAGAACCTCGAGTACCACCATGGCCATCTCAACTTGGCGCGCCTGCGAGCCCTCGGTCCCCCCGGCAAGGCCGTGGACAAGCAGCTGCACGTGGCTCTGCGGCAACTGAAGGCGGCGAACTCCGACTGGATCATCGGACCAATCCGGGACAAGGAGGTGGCCTACGAGAACGAGCTCGCTCGAGCCACGCACACCGCAGACCTCGCGCTCAGCGCCGTAAATGTCCTCCCGGCAATGCTGGGTGGCGACGGCACACAACGCTATCTCGTTGCCTTTATGTCCCCCTCCGAAAGCCGCGGCTACGACGGATTCATTGGGAGCTACGGGGTGTTGACGGCAACCAACGGCCGAGTCACCTTGACCCAGTCCGGCGCGGGCTCCGATCTTGATGCCTCGCTCCCGCCTCAAGGTGGCGTGCTCAAGGGGGTCCCACAGTTCCTGAAGCGCTATGGAGCCTTCAACCCCGGCATGCATGCACGGGATGCGACCTATTCGCCTGACTTTCCGACCGATGCCGACGTCTTCACGCAGCTGTACGAGCAGACTCAGATCTACACGCAGAGCGGTGGGCCGCCGATCGACGGCGTCCTCGGCATCGACCCCTATGGCCTGGCCGCCATCCTCCAGCTGACCGGTCCGATCGAAGTCCCAGGATTGCCCGTGCAGCTGTCGGCCCAGAACGCCGCGAGAATCCTCCTCAAGACGCAGTACACGACCTTTGACGTCGGAGTGCCCGACCAGGACCAGATCCGCCACGACTTCTTGCAGCAGGCGCTCCACATCGCGTTTGACACCCTGGTCCAAGGCAACCTCCCCTCCCCGCGCGAACTCTCCGACATCCTCGACCCGTTGGTGCGAGAAGGCCGGATCGTCTTCTGGAGCGCGCATTCACGCGACCGGCCGCTCATTCGCAAGCTCGACATGGCGGGGTCCTTCCCCGCGACCCGCGGGAAGGACCTCCTCGCGTTGACCACCCAGAACGCCGGCAACAACAAGATCGACGCCTTTTTGCACAAGTCGATCAACGACAGTGTGCGGTTCGACTCGAAGACCGGTGTGGTCGACTCGACGGTCACCATCAAGCTGGTGAACGACGCTCCGAGCTCGGGGCTGCCGGCAATCGTGATCAACAGCCCCGGCGTTGCCAGCGTGCCGCCCGGGAATAACATCACTTGGCTGTCGCTGTACAGCCCTTTGCATTTCACCAGGGTCACGGTCGATGGCCGACTGAGTTCGTTTCGCGTCGGTCGCGAGTTTGGCGTGTTCGCGTATAGCCAGTTCGTGCAGGTCCCGGCGGAAGGTTCGGTGACTCTCGAGGTAGATCTTGAAGGCCGGGTCGGCCCGGGGGCCTACGCCCTGACCATGCGGTTGCAGCCTTCCGCAAACCCCCAGATCAACACGGTCGAGGTCGGCTCCGCCACGGCCGGCGGGTCCGAGCGATGGAAGCTCAACAACTCCGAGATGGTGCAGTCGCGCTCGTTCGGCTCGGGCTCGGGCTGATCCCCAGTCTCTCCGCCGCCCGGAGGTGGTGGGCTCACGAGCCACGCGTGACGTATCAGTCTGTGTTGTCTGGTCGAGTCCTATGTATCAAGCGAGCGATTCGCGTACGTCGCGCCATGTATCAAGCCCCCGCCGGTTTACTCTTCTCATCCAGGCGGTAAGGTCCCAAACTCGGCCTCTCGTTGGGGTCAGGAGGGTGTTGTGAAGGTCAGACTTGCAGTGTCAGGCGCGATCGGCGCGATCGCACTCTTGGCATGGTCGGGGACCGCGTTCGCCTACGGCCCGAACAACTTGACCCAGCTTTCGACGAGCAGTGCGACTGTCGACCCGTGCGGCGCAACCACGGTCTCTGGTAGCGGTTTTCAGCCTGGCGAGGTGGTAACGCTGAGGCTCGGGAGCTCCGACGCCGCTGGTGGCTCCGCGACGGCAGACCCCAGCGGGACCTTCAGCACGAACCTGACGATCCCCTCGGGGACTTCGCCTGGCAATTACTCGATCACGTCCCATGGTTCAGATGGGGACACCTCGAGCACGACTATCACGGTCGGCTCGGGGGGCTGCGGTCAGCCGGTGCTCGCCGCCAGCTCCAGCACGTCCAGCCTCGCCTTCACCGGAGCTGACATCGCGCTGATGGTGGTGGTGGGCGGCGCCGCCATCGGTGGTGGGGGCCTGCTATTCCTGGTCAGCCGTCGACGCCGGGAGTCGGTCAACTAAGTTCGGCATTCAGCCCCAGCCAGTTCCACCGCCGGCCGCCCGTACATTCGCTGGCGACGCGGCCGGTTCGAGATCGCCTTCGCGAGACAACGAGTGACCCGCTCATCGGATCCCAGCCGCCGCTTCATCTTGCGACGCCATCCCTGGCTCACCGCGATCACCGTGGTGGTCGTGGCCTTCCTGGTGGCCAGCTCGGTCCTCTTCGTGTGGCCGTCGAGCGACCGGCCCGGTCGGGTGGGTGCGATCGTCAGTCTCGCCGGGGAGAACGAAGTGGGTCGCGCCGACACGGCAATCTCGTTGGCCGAGAAGGGGTACGCGTCGACGCTGCTGTTTTCCCAAGGCGGGGTAGTCACCGACACCTCGTGCCCGAGGGTCCCGAGGGTGAAGGTCGTCTGTTTCGTGCCGAATCCCCCCCACACAGGCGGTGAGATCAAGTTCGCGGTCGACTACGCGCACGCGCACCATCTCCACTCGATCATGCTTGTGCCCGGCCGAATCCAGGTGACGGAGGCCCGGCTCCTCATGGAACGGTGCTTCACGGGCCGCCTTCTGATTGTCCCCGCACCGGTGCCGCTGCGCGGCGTGATCCCCCAGGTGATCCATGAGTGGGGAGCGGTCGCCAAGGCGCTGTTTACCTCGCAATCCTGCTGATGACCGCACCACAGCAGGGTTGAGCCGCGGACCGAGGCGCCCGAGGTGATCGGAGCGCTACGAGGTTCGGCGAGCGCCCGAGGCGGGCTGGCTCAGGTGCGCGAGCGCGATCTCGACGAAGGCGCCTCGCTCCATGTCGAGTGAGGCGGCACCACGGGCAACGAGTCCGTAAAGGTAGGCACACAGGCTGGCGACCGCCCGCTGGGTGTCCTGGAGCACGAGCGGAACGGGCTCGCTGTCGGCGTCGAGCGCTGAGACATCGAGCAGGGTCTGGCGGAGCGCCAACAGCATGCGGGGGACCGAAGCGAGATCGGCTCCGGAGCGTCGGAGCCACACGCTCACCTCAAGTTCGAGGTGGAGTTGGTTGCCCCGAAGCTCGTCGTCCCTCAGCTCGGCCAGGCCCCTTGCGGCCAGCATGACCAACTTCGTCGGGTTCGGCGCCGTCGCCATGAGGCCAGTGTGGCGAATGGGTGTAACAGGATGGTGGACCCCATCCCTTGGCAGTAGGTAAGACTAAGAAGATGGCACGAGCGATTTGGTCGGGATCTCTCAGCTTTGGGCTGGTCAACGTCCCTGTTGGGCTCTTTTCGGCTACCCAGGACAAGACGATTCACTTCAACCAATTCGAGGCCGGCACCGCTGACCGCATTCGCTACAAGAAGGTCAACGAACGAACCGGGCGTGAGGTCGATCAGTCCAAGATCTTGAAGGGCTACAACGTGGGTGACGGCGAGTACGTCATGGTCACCGACGAGGAGCTGACCGCGGCGGACCCCGAGCGCTCACGGAACATCTCAATCCTCGATTTCGTTGAAGCGGCGGACATCGACCCGCTCTACTACCGGGCCGGGTACTACCTGGCGCCCCAGGGCGAGGGGTCCCGCCGGGCCTACGCGCTGCTGCGCCAGGCGATGCTCGCCGAGTCCAAGATCGCCATCGCCTCCCTCGTGATGCGCAATAAGGAGTATCTGGTGGCCGTGCGGCCGGGGGAATCCGACGATGTGCTCGTCATGCAGACGATGTACTTCGCCGATGAGGTCCGCTCGCCCTCCGAAGAGCTTCCGAACCTGCCGCACGACGAGGAGTTCAACGAGCGTGAGGTTGCGATCGCCCGTCAGCTGATCGACGCCATGAGCTCGTCCTTCGACGCCGAGCAGTACCACGACACCCACCGCGAACGGGTGGAGGAGCTGGTTGCGAGCAAGCACGAGGGTCGCGAGATCGTGCTTGAGGCGCCTCCCGCAGCTCCGAAGGTCGTCGACCTCATGGCGGCGCTCGAGGCGAGCGTCAAGGCCGCGAGCAAGGGCTCAGGGCCGAGGGCGGACGCCAAGCCGGTCGCGAAGGGGGCGGCCGCCCGCTCGGGTGGGAAGCAGGCAGCCACCAAGACCGGCGAGACCCAGCGCCGCACCGCCCGCAAGAAGGCCTCCTAGGGGAACCGGGAATCACCCAGCCGGCGCGCCCGAGTCGTCCGCAGGCCGCGCCAACACGGAGAACAGGGGGGCGAGCCCGGCCGCGCCTCGCGAGACGAAGGAGACGCATGCCGACAGCATCCAACGGGCCGAGATCCAAGGGGGCCTCACCGGCCCAGATGGCCGCCCTCCGCGAGGATGCTGCCCGCACGCTGCGAGAGATGGAGGAGGCCATCATTCGGACGCGGAGCCAGCTCAAGTTCATGGAGACGCTGATGCGTCGGGTCCGCAAGATGATCGAGTCCGGAAAGAGCGCGACCGAGGTCGCCAAGGTCGCCAACGCCGCCCAAGCGCGTGCCGCGACCTCCGACATCATCCGCGAGGTGCAGGCGGCCCGCCACCGTGCCCAACAGGCGCAGTTCAAGCTGGCTGCCGCCGAGGGAAGCACGATGGCGGAGATCGCCCGCGGCTGGGGCGTGTCGCGCCAGCTCGTCTCGCGCATGGTGAAGGAGTCCACCCCACGGCGCAAGAAGAGCTGAGCGCCGGCATCCGCCCCGCCCGACCGGACGAGCTCGTCCTCCTGGGTGAGCTCGAGCGGCGCTCCGGAGAGCTGTTCGCAGAGGTTGGCTTCTATTTCTCGTCATCGCTGCCCGTCGCCGACCGCGGAGAGTTGGCGCTGGCGGTGTTCGTGGCCGGCGAGCCCCCGGTCGGTTTCCTTTGGCTCACGCTGCTTTGCGGTCACCCCCACGTCGAACAGGTCTCAGTGCTCGCTGACCACGGCCGCCGGGGGATCGGGCGAGCCTTGGTGGAAGCCGGCTGCCAGTGGGCGGCCGACGCCGACTACGCGTGCATCACGCTGTGCACCTTCCGGGACGTTCCGTGGAACGGCCCGTTTTACCGGTCGGTGGGGTTCGTCGAGCTCGACGAGCGCGAATGGTGCGACGAGCTGCGCGCCGTGCGCGACACCGAGCGGGCGCACGGGCTCGACGACTTGGGTGCGCGTGTCGTCATGATCCGTCACCTCGCGCGAGCAGTGGCCATCTGAAGCACGTCGTCAAGTGGTCATTGACCAAGCCGGCCGCCTGGAGGTGCGCGTAGCAGACGACCGGACCGACGAAGCGAAAGCCGCGCGAGCGCAGGTCCTTGCTCAGGCGTTCGGACAACGGCGTCTTGGCCGGGACCTGCGCGATGTCGGACCACTCGTTGACGATCGGGATGCCGTCGACGAAGCGCCACAGGTAGTCGTCGAAGCTTCCCCCCGACTCAACGAGAGCGAGGAGCGCGCGGGCGTTCGCCACCGTCGACTCCACCTTCTTGCGGTTCCGGACGATGCCCGGGTCCTCCAGGAGGCGCTCGACGTCGCGGGCCGTGAACCCGGCCACTTGCTCGGGGTCGAATCCGCAAAAGGCCTGGCGGTAGCCCTCTCGACGCCGCAGGATGGTCAGCCAGCTCAGCCCGGCCTGGGCCGACTCCAGGACCAGGAACTCGAAGTGCCGACGGTCGTCGTGGACGGGGACCCCCCACTCCTCGTCGTGGTAGGGGATGAGAAATTCGCCGGTTGCCCACGCACAGCGCGATACGTCGTCACTCGGTGTCGTCGTCATCGCGAGAGTGTCGCACCCCGGTGTTTCGGCGCGCTCTGTCGGCGTCGGAGTTGGGACTTTTTTGGGGATCACTTGGGGAGTTTGGGACAGAAGTTGGGGAGGAACTGTCGCGGATTGGGGACGAAGCGACTTTTGTGGGGACAAGTCGGGGATTTCGCGAGCAGGTCTTGACCGGAGAAGTCGAGAGGCGCAACCTTGGCATCAGTTCGGGTGGCTAAAGCCCGCCACAGCCCCCAGGGGGTCGCCGCAAGGTGAGTCCAAGGGAGCAAGACCGAAGAGAAGCCGTAAGGCGGATCAGAGGAGGATCCGAGGGGAAGCCGCAAGGTGGAACCAAGGACGGCCGGAAGCCCGTGAGGGAGAACGGTCGGGGCGGAGGAAAGGTGCCCGACAGGCGGCTCTGCAAGAGTCGGCGGCTTCCCTGGAGTCGTTGGCTTGCGCCGGGCGGGGGTTGTCCGACACGGCCCTCGCTGCGGGTTGCAGCAGACCGCCACGGGCGTGGCCCCGAGGAGCACGGACGGTTTCGGCCGGACGGTTACTCGGGGCTGCGTCGCGTCCGGGGCCAGTTCGCCGATCTTGGCCGTTAGCCGATCGAGCCTCGCGGCGACGACCGGTCCCGGAAGCGAGTCCATCTCGCACGGGTCCTCGATGTCGGCGCAGCGCTCGCACTCGAGCTCGAGGGTGGTGTGCGCCAGCCCGAACCGTTCGACGACGGCCTGCCGCACGTCTTCTCCCAGCCCCTGGGCGTCCTCGAGCGTGGGGTGGCCCTCGAGGACGATGTGGGCGGAAAGGGCGCGCACGTCGCTCGAGAGGCTCCAGACGTGGACATCGTGGACGTCGGCGACGCCCTCGACTCTGGTGATCGCGTCCCGCAGGGCAGTCAGGTCGACGTCGGCTGGTGTGGACTCCAAGAGAACGTCGACGCTGGCCCGAACGAGCCGGAGTGCCAGGACGACGATCACGAGCGACACGGCGAGCGCGGCGGCCGGGTCGGCGAGATCGGCACGGTGTCCCGCGAGCACGATGACGATCCCTGCCACGAGGGCGAAGACCGCCGCGAGGCTGTCAGTGGCCATGTGGTTCATCGCCGCGCGCAGGTTCAGGTCGCCCCCGGATTCGCGCAACACCAACACCGAGGCCACGTTGACCACGAGCGCGACGCCTGCGATCGAAGCCAGCCACGCGCCATTCACCGTCTCGGGGTGCACGATGCGCGCGATCGAGAGCCCGACGATCGAGGCGGTGATGAGCGCAAGCGCGACCGCATTGAACAGGGCGGCCAGGATCGTGGCCCGATGGTTTCCAAACGAACGGGCGTCGCTCCTCGGCCGTGCCGCCCAACGCAAGGCCAGGAGCGCGGTGAGGAGCCCAGCGACGTCGGTGAGGTTGTGGCCGGCGTCGGCCACCAGGGCCGAAGCGTGCGCCCCTAGCCCGGCGACCAGCTCGCCCGCCACCAGCGCCAGGTTGACGGCGAGCGCGACTGAGAGGCGGGTGGAACGTCGCACCGTTATGGGGTGCTCAACGGTTCAACGTCCGAACTGCTCAAGGCTGCGCTCGGGGCGCCCCACAGGCTTGCCGGCCGCTCGTGTCGCTCGATCTGGGCCCGGACGTTCCCTTGGACCAGCTCGAGATCCCCCGGGTGGGTCACCCCGATGCACCGACCGTCGGTTGGGAGCACGTCGAACGACCGCTGGCTGCCGGGCTCGGCCACGAGGCGGCCGACGAGCTCGGGGAGCAGCACCTCGCCCTCGCCGGCATCGTGCATTGCACCGCGCAGGTCCACCTCGAGCGCTGTGGAGAAGGCCCACAGGTTCATCGAAACGAGCGACTTGGGGTCCAAGACTGTCGGCTCCCGACCATCTCGCGCCTCGAAGGTCCCGTCGTCTCGTCGCACGACTCCGCGACGCTCGTCGATCTGCCTGAGTTGGCCGTCTGGACCGGTGCGGCAGATTCCCCGGGTGACCGGTGAGCTCCCGATCACGGCGTGATCCAGTCGGAACCCGACGAGCGCGTTGCCGCCGCCTCCGGCGAGGTGGCGATGGAGGATGGCGAACGGCCGCGGACCGTAGAGGTCGTCCGCATTGGCGGTGCCGAAGGCGGCGCCATCGAGCTCGTCCCACGCCGCGAGCACGGCGTCGACCGTGCCCCGGGCGGACTCCTGAAGCGCGAACCTCACGTCCATCTCGGCCGGCCAACTCGCATCGACGTGTTGGCGGATCTCCGGACCCGTCGCGGGGCTGAGCACGAGCACGATCCGATCGAAGCCCGCCTCCCGGGCGTCGCTTGCCACCATGTCCAAGATCGCCTCGCCGTTCGGGCCGACAGGCGCCAGGGGCTTTAGCCCGCCGTAGCGTTTGGCCTTCCCGGCGGCCAGGATCACGAGGATCCGACCCGCGTTGGGTCCGGTCACGCCCCCCAGCGTAGGACGGCGCTCGCCCAGCTCATCCCACCCCCGAACCCGGAGAACAAGATGAGATCGCCGTCGCCCACCCGGCCGGTGGACACCACGTCGTCGAGCGCAAGCGGGATGGACGCCGACGAGGTGTTCCCGTAACGGTCGATCACGATGGCCGTCTTCTCCTCGGGGATGCCCAGCCGGGCGCTCGCCGCCTGAATGATGCGCAGGTTGGCCTGGTGGGGCACGAGCATGGCGATGTCCTCCACGCCCACCCGGGCGTCGTGCAGCGCCTGCTCGGCGGACTCGACGACGACGCGGACGGCCTTGCGGAAGATCTCCTGCCCGTCCATGTAGAGATACCCGCCGTGGTCGCAATAGAGAAGATGCCGAAGCGATCCGTCGGCCTGGAGGTTGTGGCTGAGGAGGTTCCCTGGCCCGTCGACGGCTTCGATCACGGCCGCCCCGGCGCCGTCGCCCACGAGGACGGCGATCTTGCGGTCGTCCCAATCGGTGATCCGACTCAGCGTGTCGGCGCCGATCAAGAGGATGCGGTTCGTCCCGACGGCGGCCAGCCCGGCGGCGACCACGAGGCCGAACATGAAGCCCGAGCACGCCGCGTTGAGGTCGAATGCGCCGACGTTGCGCATCCCGAGGAGCTGCTGGACGGTCGACGCGGTCGCCGGCACCAGCGCATCGGGCGTGGTCGTGGCGAGCACCAGGGCGTCGATGTCTCGGGCCCCAATCCCGGCCCTCTCAAGGGCCTGGCGCCCCGCTTCGGCGGCCAGCGACGACGTCGTGCCGCCGATGTGGCGCTCGCGGATCCCGGTCCGCTCGGCGATCCAGGCGTCGCTGGTGTCGAGGGTCGCTGCGAGGTCGTCGTTGGTCAGGACCTTGTCGGGCACCGCGATGCCGCAGCTGCGCACGGCGATGCCCCGCCCGCCGGTCATCGTGCGCCTGGTGCCGCGACCGCCGTGATCCCGACGTATCCGGCGTCGCCGTCGACGACGCCGCCCGTGTTGACCGCGAGCCCGCGCCGCGCCCGGTCGACCTGCCGCTCGCCCGCCCTGCCCCGCAGGTGAGTGACGATCTCAACGACCTGGGCGATCCCCGTCGCGCCGAGCGGGTGGCCTCGCGCCACCAGGCCCCCGCTCGGGTTCACGGTGATCCCGCGCCCGCCAATGGTCGTGTCGCCGGCCACCGTCGCCGGACCCGCCTCGCCGGGCCTGAAGATACCGAGCGACTCGAGCGCGAAGAGCTCCTCGGCACTCGTGGCGTCGTGGAGCTCGACGATGTCGAAGTCCTCCGGCCCGAGGCCGAACGCTTCGTAGGCAGCCGTGGAGGTCTCGGTCAGGCGGTCGTGGTAGTCGAGGTTGCCGCAGCCCGAGCGCGCCACGGTGCCCACGATCTCGGCCACCGGTGCGGCGAGGGTCGTCGAGCTCGACGCGAGAACCACCGCAGCGCCGCCGTCGGTGAACGAGCTGCACATGAGGCGCGTCAGCACGCCGGCGATCTGTGGCGCCTGGAGGACCTCGTCGAGCGTCACCGCCTGTTGGCACTGCGCGAGCGGGTTGAGCGAGCCGTGCCGGCGGGCTTTGACCGCTGCCGCGGCGATCTGCTCGACGGTTGCGCCGCGCTCGTCCATGAACTGCTGCGCCCACGCCGCGTTCAGGCCCATGAGGATGCTCCCGGCGGGGTTGCCCTTCTCGATGAGGCGCGCCTGCATGTCGTGGCGGTAGTCGGAGGGCAGACCCGATTCGATCGCCTCGAGGGTCGCCGCCCGGTCGCCGGTCCACATCTTCTCAACCCCGACGACCAGCACCGGGCGATCTTGGGCCAGCGCCGAGAGGCCGCCCAGGTGGAGCGCGGAAGAACCCCCGGCGCACGAGTTGTCGACGTTGACGACCGGCACGTCTCCCAGCCCCGACTTGCGCAGCCACGCCTGGCCGCGGATGCAGCCCTGGTCGTTCAAGCGACCGCCGCACGCGTTGGCCGCGACGATGAGCGACAGGTCGGAGTGATGGACGCCCGCGTCGGCCAGCGCTTCGGCCACCACGTGGAGGGCCATCTGTTCAGGGGTGAGGTCGCGGCGGGACATGTCGGTCATGGCGGTCCCGAGGACGGCGATGCGGTCGGTCCTCATGGCGTCATTCCACCGTTCGAGCAGGCCGCGGCGAGGGCGCCGAAGTGCTCGAGCGTCTCGTCTGCGGCGATCATGACGACCACCTGCGTCGCGCCAGCGGCGCGGTACGCCTCGATCCCGGCGGCGCAGTCCTCGGGCGGTCCGGCCAGGAGGTGGCGCTCGAAGGCCCTGGGCGGCAGGTCGTACAGGTCGGCGAGCCAGTTGGTGCCGTCCTTACGGGCCACCTCGGCCGAGTCGCCGACGCAGGCCATCACCACGACTGCCATGTCGATCGCCGCCGGGTCCCGGTCCGCCGCCGTGGCGATCTCGGCCAGGCGGTCCTTCCCAGCCGCGTAGTCCGCCGGTGAGATGAACATCGGGACCCAGCCATCGCCGGTGTGGGCTGCCCGAGCGATCGCGGCCTCCGAGGACCCGCCGAGCCAGATCGGGATGGGGGCCGTGGCGGGCTCGAGCCGGTAGCGGCGCCCCGGGTCCTCGGCGCTGCGCCAGGCGTCCCGGAGCGCGTCGAGGCCCGCGTCGAGGCGCCGACCCCGGCGCGCGAAGTCGGCGCCAGCGGCCTCGTACTCTCCGGCGTGGCTTCCCATGCCGAGTCCGAGGACGAACCGACCGCCGCTCAAGGTCTGCAGGGTGGCGGCCTGGCGCGCGACGGAGGCCGGATCGCGCAGCGGCAGCTGCAGGACGCAGGTGCCCAGCGACGCGGTCGCGGTCGCTCCTGCGGCAACGGCGAGCGAGGTCAATGGCTCAAGGAGCGGTTGGTGCCAGAACAAGTGGTCGCAGGCCCACAACGACGAGGCGCCGAGAGTTTCGGCCTCCGAAGCGAGGTCGGCGAGCCGGTTGGTAGTACCAGAGGTAAGCCGGTTTGTCGCACCCAGAGTACTACCACCGTGAGCAGGATATTCGTTCCATGGGATGGTGGGGAGGATCAACCCCAAGGAACCCAGTAGCGCCGGTGGTCGTACCAGTCGCACAGCACATTCTACGGCGGGATTCCCAGGTCGCGCCACAAGATGCGGGACGCCCACGGTTCTGGGTGTGCCCAACCCTGGAGCGGCCAAACCATGGTGCGCGGACGTGCCGTCGGCCGCCGGTCGCCGGACGACCGCCGGTACGATCGGCGCGTGGCCGCAGCCGTGGACCTCAGGAGCGACACCGTCACCCGTCCGACGGCCGAGATGCGCCGGGTCATGGCCGAAGCCGAGGTGGGTGACGACCAATACGGCGAGGATCCGACCGTCAACGAGCTCGAGGCGGTCTTCGCCGAGCGCATGGGCATGGAGGCCTCGATCTACGTGCCGTCGGGGGTCATGGCCAACCAGCTGGCGCTGCGGGTCCTCGCTCCCATCGGCACGCTCGTGGTCGCTGGCCGACGCCAGCACCTGGTCGCCTACGAGGCCGCATCGTCCGCACGCAACGCGGGGGTCCAGCTGACCCCGGTCGACGACGAGGACGGGCTGGTCGATCCCGCCGACGTGCTGTGGGCGAGGGAGGCGGCGCACCACCACATGCCGGCCCTCGGGCTCGTTGCGATCGAGAACACGCACATGCCATCGGGGGGCCGCTACTGGACGCTCGACTCGATGAAGGCGCTGTGCGCGGCCGCTGGCGATGTCCCGGTGCATGTCGACGGCGCCCGGATCTTCAACGCCGAGGTGGCGAGCGGGGTGCCGGCGGCCCGCATGGTGGACGGTGCGACGACCGCGATGGCCTGCCTCTCCAAGGGCCTCTGCGCACCGGTGGGCTCGGTGCTCGCCGGGCCGAGCGACGTGATCGAGGCGGCGCGTCTCGAGCGCCATCGCCTGGGCGGCGCGATGCGACAGGCTGGGGTGATCGCCGCCGCGGGCCTCGTGGCCATGCGCTCGATGGTCGAACGGCTGGCCGAGGACCACGAACGGGCCCGACGGATCGCCCTGGGCGTCGTCGATCGGTGGGCCGACTCGGGCCTCGATCCCGAGGACGCACCGACCAACATGGTGGTGTTCCGCCATGACGACACCGCGGTGCTCCTCGCGCATCTCGAGTCCTGCGGCGTGCTGGGCGGCACGATCGCGCCCGGGGTCGTCCGGCTCGTCACCCATCACGACGTCGACGACGAGGGAGTTGAGCGCACCCTTGCCGCGCTCAAAAGCGCTCCGTGACCAACGGCCGAGGGCAGGGGAGCAATCGATGAAGATCCGGATCGGGGTGAGCGCCTTGCGTGGCGAGCCCGACGCGAGCGTCATCGGCGCGCTGGCCGACGCCATCGAGGAGCTGGGCTTCGACTCCATCTGGTTGCCAGAGGTGCTCACCCAGCCGGTCTACGACCCGATCGTGGCCCTGGCCTGGGTTGGCGGCCGCAATTCCAAGTTGAAGCTCGGTACGACGGCCCTCCTACCCGGGCGCAATCCGCTCCGCCTCGCCAAGCAGGTCGCCACCGCGGACGTGCTGACCGGCGGGCGATTCCTGCTCACGCTCGTGCCCGGGCTCAACCAGGCACCCGAGCGCGACGCGGTCGGTGTCGACAGCGCGCTGCGGTCATCGGTGATCGACGAGCTCCTGCCGGTGCTCCGGCGCCTGTGGGCCGGCGAGACCGTCGGCCACGAGGGCCCCTCGGGGAGTTTCCCGGAGACCGAGCTCTGGCCGCTCCCGGTCCAGCAGCCCTTCGACGTCTGGTTGGGTGGCATGGCGCACGCGTCGCTCGTGCGTTGCGGGCGCATCGCCGACGGGTGGCTGCCGTCGTTGTGCACGCCGGAGGAGGCCGCGGCCGGCCAGCGGGTCATCCTCGACGCGGCCGAGGCCGCCGGGCGAACCGTCAGTCCGGAGCATTTTGGCGTCAACGTCGTCTACTCGCACGGCGCGCTGGACGAACGCACCGCGGCCGCTCTCGCAGCGCGATCGCGTGGGCGCGATCCGCGGACGTTCATTCCGGCGAGCCTTGCTGCGTTGCGCGAGCGGCTGGAGGCCTTCATCGATGTCGGGTTCTCCAAGTTTGTGGTCCGCCCGGTCGCTCCGCCGGCGAGTTGGCGCGCCGAGCTCGAGGAGCTCTTCGGCGCCGTGGGCGACCTCCAGACCTAGGAGTGCTCAATGGGCCGGGTCGGCCCGCCCGCCGAAGCGGAGCGGGCCGACCGACCCGTGAGCGAGAGCACCGCGGCGCTGAGGAAGAGGACCGCCGAGGCAATCTCGATCACAAATGCGCCGATCGCGTTCGATCCGGAGAACGAGTCCTGGAATCCGAACAGGCCGTAGTTCACCGAAATCAGGAACCCTGCGAGGGTCGCGAGCATGGTCCCCGCCCCGATGAGGGCGGTCCACACCCGTCGCACGATTGACGTGCCGATCGCGAAGACGATCGCCGCGACGCCCTGGACGACGAACAGCGGTCCGATCGTCGCCACATGTCGATAGGCGATGTCGTAGAGATGCAGATGGATGTAACCCGAGAAAACCATCAAGATCGCGGCCGCCCACGTCGTCAGGTTGACGAGGACGGGATGCGCCGAGCCGTCGGCTCCGAGGAGCCCGAGCAGCGGGTTGCGCCGCCGGAGCGACCCCGGTTGGGTGGTGGTGGCTGACATGGCGATCTCCTCGATGATCCGTCTGGGGCCTCGTGCTCAGTACCCGTAGCCCGAGGACCCGCCGGACGAGCCCGACGAGGACGAGGCGGTCACGGCGACCTGCTTCTTGGTCGCGGCCCACCAGGTCCCGGTGCCCTCCTTCACCCCATTGCCGTTCACGACGCCGGCGGCGGTGTCGAGCGCGTAGGTGTACAGCGGGTGCTTGTTCCAGGTGATCTGGTGCTTGCCGTCGATCGTCACGGTCCCGAGTCCGGTGACCCCGGCCCCGCCCTTGGGCTTCACGCCCTTGGCGACGGTGACGGGGGGCCAGGCGCTTGCGCACTCCCCGGTGCAGGTCGGCTTGTTCGCCCCGTCTGCCGTATAGACGTAGACGGTCATCCCCGAGGAGGTCACGAGGATCTTGCCCAGGCTGCCGTGACTCACCAGCTTGACCGTCGGGGCGGACGCTGCCCCGACGGATCCCGCGGAGGTCGCCAGGACGCCGAAACCGGCGCCGAGTGCCGATGCGGCCAGGGCGAGCCTCGCCATGCGAAGCCGGGCGGAACTCGGCGTCTTGGACAGCTGGGGTCTCATCGGATGGTGCTCCTTCTGGTCGTCGTCGGGCGGGCGTCGTGGTACGCCCAATTGTCTCGCCTCGGAGGGTGTACGGGCGGGCCGGCCCGGCGGATTGCAGTTCGCCCGTCGGACCTGGTCCAATCCCCGAGGCGCCACGCCACGTATTGCTATCGGTGGAACACTTGCGGGCTATGAACCCGGGCGTGCGGCCGGCGCTGAACCGGTGAGCGAACTCTCCGACGAGGTGCTGCTAGCCGGGATGGCGGTCGGTGACGAGACTGCCGCCATCACCTTCGTCCGCCGCTATCAGCGGCGGGTGTACGGCCTCGCGGTCTCGATGCTGGGCGATCCCCAGGCAGCCGAGGACGTGGCGCAGGAGGCGATGGTGCGCGCCTGGAGGCACGCCCAGGTGTTCGACGCGCGCCGCGCCTCCGCGGCCACCTGGGTGCTCGCCATCACCCGCAACCTCGCCATCGACGCCATGCGGGTCCGCCGGTCGACCCCTCTCGACCCGGCGCGCTTCCTCACCCTCGGCGCGGTGAGCCAGGAGGTCTCGCCCGAGGAGGCAGCCGACGCGCTCGACCACACGCCCGAGATCCGCGAGGCCCTCGGCGGGCTGCCGCCCGAGCAGCGCCGCGCGCTCGTGCTCGCGGTCGTCTACGGGCTGACGGCGGCCGACGTGAGCGAGCGAGAGTCGATCCCGCTCGGCACTGCAAAGACGCGTATCCGGGCCGGGCTGCAGAAGCTGCGCCGGACGCTCGACGTGCCAGTGAGCCTCCCATGAGTCTGCCCTCCAACGGCTGCGCGGCGGTCCGCGACGACCTGGCCGAGCTCGCGCTCGGGACGCTGAGCGGCGTGGAGCGCTCGACCGTGCTGTCGCACGTGCAGTTCTGCTCCCTCTGCCGAGAGGAGGTCGACCGGCTCTCGGCGGCGGCCGACGCCATCTTGACCCTCGCCCCCGAGGCCGAGCCGAGCGCCGGGTTCGAGACACGCCTGTTCGAGCGGATGGGCGTGTCGGCGCCGCGCCACCGCTGGCTCCCGCGCCGGCGCGCCGGGCGGATCGCCCTCGCCGCCGGTGCGTTGGTGAGTGCCCTCGGGGCCGGTCTCGGCGTGGGCCTCGCCACGGCCGGCAGCAGCCTGCCGGGCAGTGTCTCGGCGGCACCCATCACCGCCAGCCTGACGGCCGACCATTCGATCCGGGGCGAGGTCTACCTTTCGACTGGCAATCCGGGGTGGGTCTTCATGTCGGTCGACCACGTGGACATGACCGGGCTCGCCACCTGCAAGGTCGAGACCGCGAATGGGACGACCACCACGGTCGGGACCTTCTGGCTGGAGAAGGGCACGGGCAGCTGGGCCTACGAGCTCCCGGTCCCCGCGAGCCAGGTGCGGACGGCGTGGATCGTCAACAGCAGCGGCACCGTCCTCGCCAGCGCCAAGCTCAACCGCTGAGCACCGCCTCGGCCGCTCAGTATCGGTAGGTGTCGGGCTTGAACGGGCCCTCGGGGGCGACGCCGATGTACCCGGCCTGTTCGTCGGTCAGGGTGGTGAGCTTCACCCCCAGCGCGTCGAGGTGCAGGCGGGCCACCTTCTCGTCCAGGTGCTTGGGGAGGACGAACACCTTGTTGGCGTAGTGCCCTGCCTTCGTGTACAGCTCGATCTGGGCCATCGTCTGGTTGGTGAACGAATTCGACATCACGAAGCTCGGGTGCCCGGTCGCGTTGCCGAGGTTGAGCAGCCGGCCCTCCGAAAGGACGATCACCGCGTGGCCGTCGGCGAAGATCCACTTGTCGACCTGCGGCTTGATGTTCACCTTGGTGATGCCCGGGACCTTGGCCAGGCCGGCCATGTCGATCTCGTTGTCGAAGTGGCCGATGTTGCCCACGATCGCCTGGTGCTTCATCTTGGCCATGTGCTCGGCCGTGATGACGTTCTTGTTGCCCGTCGCCGAGATGAAGATGTCCGCCTCGTGGACCACCTCGTCGAGGACGGTCACCTGGTAGCCCTCCATGGCCGCCTGGAGCGCGCAGATGGGGTCGACCTCGGTGACGATCACCCTGGCCCCCTGGCCAGCGAGTGATTCGGCACAGCCCTTGCCGACGTCGCCGTACCCGCACACCACTGCGACCTTCCCTCCGATGAGCACGTCGGTCGCCCGGTTGATGCCGTCGACGAGCGAGTGGCGACAGCCGTACTTGTTGTCGAACTTCGACTTGGTGACCGAGTCGTTGACGTTGATCGCCGGGAAGAGGAGCTCGCCGCTGCGCTCCATCTCGTAGAGCCGGTGGACGCCGGTGGTGGTCTCCTCGGTGACGCCACGGATGCCGTTGGCGACCTGCGTCCAACGGCCGGGGTGCGCTGCGACGCTCTCGCCGAGGCGCCTGAGCACGACGGCGAACTCCTCGCTGTCGGCGCCGGCGGGGTCCGGGACCGAGCCGGCCTTTTCGTACTCGACGCCCTTGTGCACGAACATGGTCGCGTCGCCCCCGTCGTCGAGGATCATGTTGGGGCCGCCTTCGCCGTCCTCGTCGTCCCAGTTGAGGGCCTCCTCGGTGCACCACCAGTAGTCCTCGAGCGACTCGCCCTTCCAGGCGAAGACCGGCACGCCCTTGGGGTCCTCAGGGGTGCCGTCGGGGCCGACCACCACGGCGGCGGCCGCGTGGTCCTGGGTCGAGAAGATGTTGCAGCTCGCCCACCGGACCTCGGCGCCCAGCGCCACGAGCGTCTCGATCAGGACGGCGGTCTGCACCGTCATGTGGAGCGAACCGGTGATCCTCGCGCCCTGGAGTGGCTTGGATGCACCGAACTCGGCGCGCATCGCCATCAGCCCGGGCATCTCGTGTTCGGCGAGCTCGATCTCCCGCCGTCCGAACGCGGCGAGGCTGAGGTCGGCGACCTTGTAGGGCGCCCGGTCCTGCGCTGTCGTCGTCATGGCTCTCCTTGGTGGTGTCGACCCGGTGGCCATGCCCGAGCGCCCGGCGGCGCGGCTTTACGTGGTCACACGGGGCGTTGCAAAGGATAGGCCGGGCTCCGGGCGGCCCCTGCCGTGGCCCGGCGGCCGTCAGCTGGACGGCGGCGTCTCCGAACCCGAGCCGATCGCGGGCGAGCCCATCTGGGCCTTCAGCGCGGCCAGCTCGGCGTCGACGTTCGAACTCGACGACACAGCGTCGAGCTCCTTTTGGATGTCGTCGTCGCCCCCGCCCACGTCCTCGAGGGCGCCGGACTCAAGCAGCTCGTCGAGCGCGCCTGAGCGCGCCTGCATGTTGGCAATCTTGTCCTGCGCCCGCTGCAGGGCGGCGCCCGAGTCCCCGAGGGACTTCGAGATGCCCGCGACGCTCTCGTCGACGCTCGACATCGCCGATGACGCGGTGTACTGCGCCTTCAGCACTTCCTTTTGCGAGCGGAACTGGTTCACCCGCTGCTGGAGCGAGGCCAAGGTGTGCTCGAGCTTCTCTTCTTCCTCGGTCAGCTGCTGGTGCTGGGGTTCCATAGCGTCGATCTGCTGCTGCGCGGTCGCCTTGCGGGCGAGGGCCTCCTTGGCCAGGTCCTCCCGGTTCGCGGCGAGCGCGCCCTTCGCTTGGTCCTGCAGGTGGTCGACCGAGTGCTGCAGCTGCTGCTCTTGGAGTTCGAGCTGCTTGCGCGACGCCGCGATGTCGACCAGGGAGCGCTTCACCTGGGTGATCTGCTCGAGCATCTTCTCGTAGGAGAGGTCGAGCATCTCATCGGGTTTCTCGGCCGAGTCCAACGCCTTGTTGGCCTTCGCCTCAACGATGTCGTGGGCTCTCTGGAACAGTCCCATCGGTTCCTCCTGGGCTCAGGCCCGCTGCCTGCTGGACGAGAAACTACAGCCCACTCGAGGGTTTCGGGCCCGGAGGACCCGGGGTGGCCGTCAAGGTCGTCGGTAGGCTGCCCGGTATCCCCGCCCCGGTAGCTCAGGGGATAGAGCAGCGGTTTCCTAAACCGTGTGCCGCAGGTTCGAATCCTGCCCGGGGCGCTTTTGTGATGTGTCAAGACATCGGAGAGTGATGTCGCGAGACATCGTAGAGCTGGATTTCGCCCTAGGGGATCCGTTGGTAGTCCGCGGTCGCGGTCGAGGACCAGTCGTCGCAGTGGTGAGCAACGACCGCGTCGGAGGCCGGCGGTCACGCGCAAGCGGACGTTCGCATGGCCATCGGGAATGGCTACGCCGCCGCTCGCTTGACGGTCCGGTTCGCCGAGTCGCGCCCCTGATTCGGCACCGTTTCAGGCGACAGCCGAGAGCCGCATCCTCGAAACGGGATCACACATCGAAGCAGCGTGAGGCCTATTGATTCTAGGTATATACTGGACGTATACTCTCGGGTATGAGCGTTCCCATGGCCCTTCTTGGGCTCCTCGACCGCGAACCAAGCCACGGCTACGAGCTAAAGCGCGACTACGACGCCTTCTTCGGGCGGGGCCGGCCGCTTCCTTTCGGCCAGGTGTACGCGACGCTGGCCCGTCTCGCGAGAGATGGAAAAGCCATCGCTGGGGGAGCCGAGCCCGGAGCCGGTCCTGATCGCAAGCGCTATGCGATCACCGAGATCGGAAAGACCGAGGTCGAGGCGTGGCTCGCCGAGCCCATTGCCGCCGAGCCTTACCTCCAGACCGACCTCTTCGTGAAGGTCGTGCTCTCGCTCATGCTCGGACGCCGAGCAGAGGAGTATCTCGACGCGCAGCGGGCCGCGCACCTCCGTCGGATGCGCGAGCTCACCCACCTCAAGCAAGAGGGCAGGCTCGTGGACGCGCTGCTCGCGGACCACGGCCTCTTCCACCTGGAAGCAGACCTGCGCTGGATCGACCTCACAGTGGCGCGACTCGCCGCACTCGCCGAGGAGGTGGCGTCATGAACGGACCGAACGGTTATCTCGCTGTCCGGGTCGGAGGCGTGATCGCCGAGGCGCGCGACCTGGTGCTTTCCTTCGGGGAGACGCCGGCGCTTCGCGGCGCCAGTTTCTCCGTGCAGCGAGGCGAGATCGTGGCGGTCATGGGTCCGAGCGGCTCAGGCAAGTCGACCTTGCTCCACTGCCTGGCGGGCATCCTCGTCCCGGATTCAGGTGAGGTCTCCTTCGACGGTCAGCGCCTCGACACCATGCGCGAGCAGCAGCGGAGCCGCCTCCGTCGAGACCGTTTCGGCTTCGTCTTCCAGTTCGGCCAGCTCGTGCCGGAGCTCACCGCTGAGGAGAACGTCGCGCTGCCGCTATTGCTCGGAGGCACACGCCGTGACGAGGCACTTCGAGTTGCCCGAAGTTGGTTCGAGCGCCTCGGCCTCGAGGGCACGGAGCGTCACCGCACCGGCGAGATGTCGGGCGGGCAGTCACAGCGCGTCGCTCTGGCGCGAGGTCTCGTTGCCCATCCAGACGTGCTCTTCGCCGACGAGCCGACCGGATCCCTCGACTCGCTGAACGGGGAGCGCGTCATGGACCTGTTGACGAGCACCGCGTGGAGCAGGGGTCGACAGTCGTCCTCGTTACTCACGAACCCCGTGTCGCCGCCTACGCCGACCGCGAGGTCATCGTTCGCGACGGGCGGGTGACCACCCCAGAGACGGTCGCCGGATGATTCGGCTCGGGCTCCGTCTTACGCTCGGAAGCGGACGTGAAGCCGCGCTGCGCATGCTCGTGACCGCGGCGGCCGTCGCCCTCGGCGTCGGCCTCCTGCTGGCCGCCCTGGCCGGATTCAACGGGCTCCACGCCCAGACCGACCGTGGTGCGTGGCTCGATACAGCAGCGCAGGCGTCACCACCGACCCCGACGTCCGGCAGACTGTGGTGGCTGGCCGGCACCGACGAGTTTGGCGACCAGGCGATCGACCGAGTCGATGTCGCCGCGAGCGGGCCGAACGCTCCGGTGCCGCCCGGGATGTCCCGGCTGCCAGGACCGGGCGAGTACTTCGCCTCGCCCGCCCTCACGACGCTCCTTCGGACCGAACCGGCGACCGAGCTACGCGACAGGTATCCGGGCCGGCAGATCGGGACCATCGGCCCAGCGGCGCTGCCCTCCCCGAACTCGCTGATCATCGTCATCGGGCACACCGCACGCCAGCTCTCGCAGGCGCCTGGGGCGGTCGAGGTCGGAGCCATCCAACGCACCCCCGCCAGCTGCTACGCCTGCGAGAACACCCTTGGGAGCGGACCCGTCTTGCAGTTCATTCTGGCTGGCGGCGCCATCGCGCTCTTGCTGCCGGTGCTGATCTTGATCGCGACTGCGAGCCGTCTGTCAGCGGCGCGGCGCGAAGAACGCTTCGCCGCGATGCGGCTCGTCGGCGCCACGCCGCGTCAGGTTTCTGTGGTCTCCGCGGTGGAGGCGGTGGTCGCGGCAACCGCCGGTGTCGCGGTCGGCTTCGCACTCTTCTTCGCCTTCCGGCCGCTGCTCTACCGTGTGCCGTTTACCGGAGCGCCCTTCGCTCAAGGCGATCTCTCGCTGCACTCGATCGACATCGTGCTCGCCGTGATCGGCGTCCCGGTCGCGGCCGTCGTATCCGCCCGCCTCGCGCTTCGGAGGGTCCAGATCTCGCCGCTCGGCGTGAACCGGCGAGCGTGGTCCCGCCTCCCGCGGATCGGGCGGCTCATCCCGCTCCTCGCCGGCATCGCCGTGCTCGCCTACTTTGACGCGGCCGGCAAGCCGGGCGACGTCGGCGGCCAGCTTCTGGAGCTGCTCGCGGGTTTCGTGCTCCTCATCGTGGGACTTGTGCTCGCCGGACCATGGTTCACGACCGTGGGTTCTCGACTTATGGCGCGGCGGGCCAGCCGCCCCGCTGCGCTCATCGCCGGCCGCCGGCTCCTCGACAATCCGAAGGCGGCCTTCCGGTTCATCAGTGGGCTCGTCATCGCTCTGTTCATCGCGAGTGCCGCGATCGGGGCGCTCAGCTCCGTTGCCGCTGTCAGCGGTCCTGGCGGAGGGAGCGGGGGAAGAGGCACCCTCGCCGAACCGTTCTGCAGCTTCTCGACGACAAACTGTCCCGCGTCAGCCCAAGTCGCCTCGATCCCGGCCAGGGTGCTCGCCGAGATCCGCGCGACGCGCGGTGTGCGCAGTGTGACGGTGGTCCATGAGAGCCCGACCCAAGCTCCGATAGACAGGTCGTTCGGGATTGTTGCGTGCAACCAGCTGGTGAAGACCCCCGCGATCGGCAAATGCGCGCCGGGTGCGACGGCGGCGAGTGTCGGCTACTTCCTGTCGAACCTCCTTGGACACCACTCGCACGCTTCGTCGACGGTCTGGCCGTCGGCTCACCTGTCAGTGGCGGAGGTCGCGCGTCTCCCCGTTGATGCGATCGTCGTCGCAACCGACGAGTCCTCCGGAGCGATTGAACGGGCACGGACCGCGCTCGAACGGGCCTTCCCCTTCCAGGGCACTCCGGTTGCAGTCGAGGCGGTCGATCCGTCGACAGCGCGCCTCCTCGCCATGATTCAGGACATGACCGATGTGACCATCGTGGCGAGTCTCATCATCGCCGCCTGCAGCCTCGCCGTGAACGTCGCAGCGGGTTTGGGTGAGCGGAAGCGCCCGTTCAGCTTGCTCAGGCTGACAGGTGTCCCCACCGCGCTCTTGCATCGTGTGGTCGCGCTGGAGAGTGCGCTGCCCCTCTTCCTGGTCGCCGCGGTGTCGATCGTGGTCGGCCTCGTGTCGGCCGCCCTTTATCTCCACTCCCAGGTTGGCATTGCGTTCAGCATGCCGGGAATCGCGTACTGGGCGACCATTCTTGTTGGACTTGCTGCTTCGCTCGCGATCATCGCTTCGACGTTCCCGCTGCTCAACCGGATTACGGGTCCCGAGGTCGCCCGGAACGACTGACCGTGTCGGGGAGCTGGGGAGCTGGGGAGCAGGCAAGGTGCTTGAAGAGCCAGCTCTCGCTCATGCCATGAGCGGCCGCTAGCTATCCTTGATAGAGCCGCCTGTCCGCACGTGCGTTTCGACAACTGCGCGTGATTTCTCGCTTCCGTGTCATGTATCAAACGCCGTGGCACGGCACTCAAAGAGCCTGCTCATGACATCTTCGACGGTCAGTCCCGGCCCTGAGAGTCGACACCGGCTGCGCCGGCGCTTGGCACGCTCGCGCTTGGCGCGGCTTGTGGCGTTCCCCGAGCGAGTGAGGCTGGTCGCCAAGAACGACTGGCCCACGATCCGGAGTTCTGCGACTTGGCTCGTTCGGTCTCGGGAGCACACGAACTTCACCTACGAGCTCACGCCGCGCAATATCCGGTACCTCGAGTGGTTCGTGGCCTCGGTCACGAGTCGACCCGTCGAGGAGATCCGCGAGTACTTCGAAGAGTTGGCGGGGGACACCGACCTACGCCGACACATTCGAGAGAGGTCGCTCTCCGGGCCCCGCCAGGGACTTTCCGACCCCGAGGCTCGATACGGGAGGCGGATGGGCTGGTACGCGTTCGTGCGGGTGCTCAAGCCGGCACGAGTGGTCGAGACCGGGACCGACAAGGGCCTGGGGTCTCTCGTGTTGGCGGAGGCGCTCCTGCGCAATGGCACCGGCAGGCTCACGACGATTGACATCAACCCGGAATCTGGGTCCCTGATCGGCGGACGTTGGGACTCGGTGATCGATCGAGAGCTCGGTGACTCGCAGGAGATTCTGAAGGCGGGCTCGGAGCCCGTTGGCCTCTTTCTCCACGACAGCCTGCACACCCACAACTACGAGTACGGCGAGTTCTGTGCCGTCGCACCGCGGCTGACCGATGGGGGGGTGGTGCTCAGCGACAACGCGACGGAGACATCGGCCCTTGTGGACTGGGCCGAGGAACGGGGTTACCGGTTCGCTTTCTTCCAGGAACAGCCGCGCAACCACTGGTACCGCGGGGACGGCATCGGGGTCGTGTACCGCTGATCCAGAGCACGGCGCAGTTTCGACCCGAGTTGTCGGGTGCTCGAGCCGCCGTACCGGCGACCGAGCTCGCTAGACCAACTGCGTCTGGGGCACCGTACTGAGCTGCCCGTCTCTGCGCAGCTCGACGACCGCCGGCACCGGATCGGGGTCTGAGAAAAGTCCCTCGTCGGCATAGTCGGCGGGACGGCCCGTCGGATCGACGACCCAGCACGAGGCCTCGAGTGCGATGCCGCTGGGGTCAGTGAAGTAGACCGAGCGCAGGAAACCATGGTCCACGACATCGGTGACCTCGGAGCCCGCGGCCTTCAGGCGATTCCGCAGTGCGAGCAACGCCGCCTCGTCGGGGAGGTTGAAGGACACGTGGTCGAACTGAATGGCCCTCGCGTCCGGGAGCCCCGCGGGCTTGGCGAACGCCTCGACCGGATGGTTCGTGTACTCGAAGAAGGCGATCGTGTTCTCCGCCCCGAGCTCGAAGAAGTAGTGGCGGAATTGCCCGGGCGCCGCAAGATCGGCCACGAGACGGGCGCCGAGGACGCCGTGATAGAAGCGGACGGTCGCATCCATGTCGTTGGTGATGAGCGCTAAGTGGTTGATGCCGCGCCATCTCGGGGTCTCGCCGATTGGGTCTGGTGTCGCGTCGATCTCCATGCCAACAACCTACCGGCGGGGTCCCCTCGGAGCCGTCGCACCAGCCGCGCGCCACGCCGCCCACGAGTCGCGAGCGGCGAGCGCAGCACGGAACCGATGAGCCTGGACGAGCCGGTCCTGTCGACGGTCAGCGGAGTGGGAGGGAGATCAGGGCGATCTGATGAACCTTGCGTGGGCTCGTGATCGGGTCTGGGCGACCCACGGCAACCCCAAGGGGAGCCGAAGGGACAGTGCTTCCGTCCGCGCCCGACTCGGCCACGACCAGAGATCGGCACGGCGATCAGGCCTTGTTCGGCCGGTCTTGCATGTTCGTCTCTTTCAATGTAATGTTGTAATCATGGTATTTGATCCAATGAATTGGCAGGGCAGGGGCCGCCGCGGCGGCCGAGGGATGGGTCCGGGTCCGTGGGGCCACGGGGGTCCGCGGCGGGGCCGGGGACGTCGTGGTGAAGAGCGGCCAACCGGCGAGCAGCGCCAGCGCATCGCAGCCTGGGTCGTCGGACGGGTGCCCGGGGATTGGTACATCGAGGCGCCTCAGGTCTCCGTCGACGCCGACGAGATCCTGATCGTCGGGCGGCTGGGTTCAGTTGAGCTTCCGGCCGGCTCGTCTCCCGAGGATCGTTCGACCGCGGAGTCTGCCCGCATCAGCGGACATCGCGAGGACACCCGCGACCACCGCGTGCGGATTGCTGCGGAGGCCGAGGCCGAATTCGGCAAGATCATCTCGTGGGGCGCCCGCTGCGGCGACTCGCTTGAGGTCTTCACCTCGGCGAGCGTGCCGGTGATGACGCGTTTGCGGATGCCCGAGCGCCACGTGCTCGACACCCTGCTCGACGCCGGCGTCGCCCGAAGCCGCAGCGAGGCGCTGGCCTGGTGCGTCCGCCTCGTCGCAAAGAACGAAGAGGCGTGGATCACCGAGCTGCGGGACGCGTTCGCACACGTCGAGGACGTTCGCTCGAAGGGCCCCTCGCCGGAGGGTTGATCGCTCTGTACTGGGCCCCGGGCCTCGGGCACACTGGTCGCGCCCGGCGACAAAGGAGGCCTGATGGCTCACTACCACGAGGTCCTGGACGAGCTGCGCGCTCCCTTCCAGGAGCTGCAGGAGGCTGTTCCCGGTGTGGCGTCCGGATACGCCGAGATCCACCGGGCGGCGATGGGCGAGGGCGAGCTGTCGGCCAAGGTGAAGGAACTCATCGCCCTGGCCATCGCGATCACCCGCGAATGCGACGGTTGCATCGCCTCGCACGCCCGGGGGGCGGCACGTCGAGGTGCCACCGCGGCCGAGGTTGCCGAGATGGTCGGGGTGGCGGTCATGATGAATGGTGGACCGGGGACCGTGTGGGGTCCTCGGGCTCTCGTTGCGTTCCACGAGTTCGCCGATTCCTGAGCCGCACGGCCGGGCTGCCGGACACGGCACAATGGAGGCGACGCCCCCATGAACCGAGGCCCGATGGACGAGACGACGAACGTGGAGGCCACCCCGCTTGATGACGTCGAGCGGGCGAAGCGGCTCGCCGACCTCCAGGCGCTCATCGACCTGATGCGGCCGGCGGTCCAGTCCGACGGAGGGGACCTCGTCCTCGTCAACGCGGACGTCGAGACCGGAGTGATCGAGGTCCAGCTGGCCGGGGCCTGCAGCTCGTGCGCGATCAGTTCGGCCACGCTTCAGGGCGGCGTCGAGCGGATCCTGCGGGACCGGCTGGAATGGGTCACCGAAGTGATCGGCGACCTCGACGACTCGATGGACGACTACGAAAGCGCGGCGCTCGGACGCGGCGCATACGTCCCGAGGTTTTAGCGCCCAGTGATCTGAGTCGAGAGGTCGCCAGGCGCGCTTCGTCGAGTCGTCCGGGCGTCCGCGAGATGGTCAATCGCAGCGGTGAGTTCCGCGGTCGTGATCTGATCCGGACCGGACTCGGCCGTTGCGATCCGGGTTTGTGGTGCCGGTTGAACTGTCGAGGTGAGGTCAAACCGGTCCTTGAAACGCCGCCTCCTGCTCGATCGTGGTTCTAGATCCCTCGCCCACAATGCTCCCGAGCAGCCGCGGCTCTCCTTTCGCGCGGCGGGCCACCGACCTGGTCAGTTGGCGTGCGACGTTGTGCGTGCCGGCGATGAACCTCATCGACGGGCCAAGTCCGAAGGCCGCCACGGCCCCGACGAAGTACAAGCCGGGAACCGTCGATTCGCCGGCGCGGGTGAGAACCGGATACCCACCGCACGTGGCGATGCCCGCCCGTAGGTCTTCCGGCAGATACGCCAGCCGGGCGAGGTCTACTTGGAAGCCTGTGCCAGCGATCACGTGATCGACATCGAGGCTCGAGCGGCTCGGACCATCAAGCAGCAACCGGACGCCATCTCCCCTGGACTCAGCCGCCGCGCACATGGGTCTTATCGAATATTTCGATCACGCCCTCTACGCGTGGCCTCAACCACCAGGCCCCAAGAGGCCCCAGCACGGTGCGCGCTTTCTCGACCCGCATGTCTTGCGGCAGCCGACGGAAGGCGGTGGGGGAATTCCAGAACGGGCACTTCCACCCTTCGCAGAGCTTGTTGTTCCGGAGCCGCACCAGCGGGGTCAGCGGCACCGCCCTCGTACCCCAGATGGGGCGAATCCGGGCACCGCACGACAAGTTGCACTTCGGACCCGGCTTCATGGAGCAGGGCAGCCGTCTCCAGTGCCGACGAGCCAGCGCCAACGATGGCGACGCGGCGACCGCGGAACTGGTCGAACTGGCGGTGATCGGCTGTATGCGAGACAAGCTCCGATGCCAGGCTCGACAGCTCGGGCGGGATGAAGAAATGCGGCAGAACACCTGTCGCGATCACGACGCTCTTGGCCGCCACTGGGTCCGCATCGGCAAACGCGATTTGGAATCCGCTAGTCACCGCCTTGATCTCGGTCGCCATGCCGTCGCTGACATCGGGGACCAAATGCTTGACATACCAGTCGGCGTAGTCGAGGAACTGCTCGAGCGGCAGCGGCGCCCCCCGCCCGATGCCTTCGACTCGCTCCGATCGGCTGTAGCCCTTGAGGTCGTATCCGTCCTCTGGGCATGACATATCCGAGCCTTCCGGCTCCGATTTCAAGTACATCCCTGCCGGCATATGGGTACGCCAGGTATCCATCGGGCGGCCAACGATGACATGGTCGATGCCCCGCCAGCGAAGGTGCGCGGAGATCGACAGGCCGTAGGGGCCCGCACCGATAACGAGCACGTCGGTGGCTCGCATTCAACGCTCCCTTCTCGTGCACATGACCCACTCGTCCGCTGCCTTGGGACGGCCGACTTTGGTAAGTGATTCAGCGAGAACCGGGTTCAGGTTGCATGTGTCGAGTCGCCTGAATGTGCCCAAAAGGAGAGACCTGGCCACCGCCTTGATACATTGGCTTCACAGGTCGGCGGATCACCGGTCCGAAATGGCCGAGGTTGGGGTGCCTCGCCAGCCGTCGGGGTGGGCCGGCCAGCCTGTATCAGGCCCTGGGAGACACGCTCTACCAGCGTGTCGATTTGGGGGTTCGGGACAGATGACGGGTCACAGACGGCTTCCAGCTGAACACCCGCAACCACCCTCCCGCGCCGCTTGGCTCGATGAGTTTCCGTTGGGGCCACGGTCGGGTACCGCCATGGGTCTTGGCGTGTCGCGCCGCGGCCGCGACCGCCACAAGGGAGCAACGGGCCCGGCGGTGAGGCGGCTGCGGCACGAACTGCGGTTATCCCCCTTTCATCCGAGCGATGACACCTCGATTCACGACGCTTGATCTTGGGGGCGAATCGGTGACACGACTCCTAGTGCCTTTGGATGGGCTCGGGCGGTTCGGTGGGGTGGTTGGCATCCGATCCGGTGGTCTGTGATGACCGGAGTCAGGGAGGGCCTACTCGGGCCTAGCTACTTGTATCACCGTCGCCTGATCAACCAGTCCAAGAGCTGGTCACCGAGCGAGATCCGGGAGTATCAGGATGCACGATTTCAGCGACTCGTTCGCAGATACGGCGATGGGATCACGCGGAAAGATGACTACAGCCAGGACCTCCGTCGGTACACCCGCTGGGATCTGCCGCTCCTGACGCACGCGGTACGGACTGGCGGGACATCAGGCCAGCCTCTTCGTTTCACGTCGGACACGTTCGCTCGCCGCCAGAAGGAGCGTGCCTACCTCTTCGACATCTGGTCGCAGGTGGGATTTGCTCCCTACGACCTCAGAGTCCGTTACTGCGGTGATGTGCTCGGCGGAATGCTTCGCTACAACCGCCTGGAGAACGTATGGATGATCAACCCTGGCGCGACGGTGGACCAGGAGCTCGGCGGGTTGCGGCGATGGTTGCGCACGCTCCCTCCGTTCTTTCTCCACGTGTACCCGAGTTCGCTGTACACGTTCATCGACCTCGTCGGGGAAGATTTGTTCCGGAGTCTGCCGGTCCGAGGCGTGATCGCCGCCTCCGAGATGTTCCCGGCGGGTGACCAGGTGCACTTCGAGCAGGAGTTCGGCATTAAGGTCGCCCACTGGTACGGCCACAGCGAATGCGCCGTCCTGGCCTACTGCTGCCGGGAATGCCGCGGCTTCCATTTCTACCCGACGTACGGCCACGTGGAGCTTCTCTCCTCTGAGACCGATGACTGCCGACGCGTTGTAGCGTCCTCGTTCAACTCGATCGGTACTCAATTCGTCCGATACGACACCGGCGACTTGGCCGTCGACGCGGTCGGTCGTTGCGCCAGCGACAACTTTCCGAGAGCTAGCGCAATTGTCGGGCGATCGCAGGAGACATTTGTCGACAACTCGGGGCGAAGGAGATCGCTGTTCGGCTACGCGTTCGGAGACCTGGATCACGACGCCTTTTATGACCAGATACGGGACATACAATTCGTCCAAGACAAGGCAGGATGTCTCCGAGTGCGTATCGTCACGAACCCGGGCGCGGAAAGGGATCAGATTCAGCGGACCTTCGAACGTCACATTCCCATAGCCACGCTCGAGTTCGAGTTTCTCTCCGCCATCGAAAGAAGCCCAAGCGGCAAGCGGAGGTATTTCGTGGACCGCTTGCACGAGGACGCGGCGGGACCACAATGACCCATCCGACAGACTCCGCGCGACGGAGGCTCTGAACTACAGAACCGGTCGGTGTCCAAGAGGCGCGACCATTGAGGGTGCGGTTTCTCTCAGCGCGATCTTCTTCTGAATCGGATCACTCAGCGACGAGCTTGTCGGGGTCAATCGCCCCGTAGCGGATAAGCGGCTCGAAGTGGTCAAGGACCGTTCGGTCCTCGACCAGGAGGCCACGCAACGGCTCGTTGGCGAGCCGACGGCTCACGAACCGCCGCGCCACTGCCGCCTTTCTCGCGTCGACGTCGCGCGTGAGCGACCACGCCGCCTCCTCGAGCAGCAGGGCTGCCTCCGAGGTGTCCGCGAGGAGCTCGGCCAAGCGTCGCGACTTGAGGAGTGCCTCGTCCTCTGGCGCATCGGCGAGTACGTCGATGGCTGCCCACGCGTCACGGCGGGTCCGGGCCACTACGTCGAGGCAGCTGGCGAGCAGGCGGTGGCCGGAGGCCGACTCGAGTGCGCGGTCGATGCGGTTACCGAGCGCGAGGTGGGCCTGCTCGCCGCGGATAGAGCGCCGGACGTCGATGGCGAGGATGTTCTCGGTGCCTTCCCAAATCGTGTGGCACTGTGCGTCTCGCAGCTGACGGGCGATGGGCCAGTCGTGCATGTAGCCGTTCCCAGCGAAGACTTCGAGCGCGCTCGATGCCGCCCACAAGGCCACGCGCGTCGCGCGCATCTTGGCCAGCGGGATGAGAATGCGCCGGACGAGGCGCGCTTCATCCTGGTCGCTCGCACCCCGCAGGGCTCCTGCGCACTCGAAGGTGACCGCCATGCCCGCCTCGAGGTCGACGAGGAGGTCCACGAGCGTCTCGCGCACGAGCGGATACCGGTCGATGCGCTGGCCCCACTGTGTGCGGTGCGCGGCGTAGATGGCCGCCTCGAGGAACGAGCGGCGATGGATGCCGAGGCCCATCAGGGCCACGCCGAAACGGCTGGAGTTGACCATCTCCATCATCCGGTTGATGCCGCGTCCGTCGCGGGCCGCCGACTGATCGGAGGTCTGCGTGTTGCCACCGGCCAACCAGGCCCGCGCTCCCTCGAGGGTCACCTCACCGGTCGGCACCCCGACAGTGCCGAGTTTGGGCTTGAGACGCTTGATCCGAAAACCGTTGGACGAGCCGTCGTCCTGGCGACTCGGGACGATGAAGGTGGCGAGGCCACGGGTGCCCTCCGGGCCGCCGTCGGGCCGGGCGAGCACGATGAATACGTCCGCGTCGACGTTCGAGCAGAAGTGCTTGTCGCCGAAGAGGAGCCACTCGTTGCCGTCGGGGACGGCCCGGGTGGTGTTGGCCCCGACGTCGCTTCCGCCTTGGCGCTCGGTCAGGAACATCCCCCCCTCCCACGCCTCGCCCGGGTCGAGGCTGGTGAGGCGGGTCACGTACAGGTCGCGGATCGGGCTCGGCGCATGGCGCTCGACGATGTCGGCGGCGCCGCCCGTCATTCCGAGAGCGCAGTAGGCGGCGGTCTCGCACTGACTGAGGAGATAGGCCCGGGCCGCCGTCACCACCGCCGGCACGCTGCGACCGGCGTGCGCCGACAGCCCGACGAACCCCGTGCGCACGAGATCGGCCTTGTTGGCGGTCCAGGTGGGGTGGTGGACGACCTCACCGACGTCCTCGCCCCACTGGTCATAGCGGCGGAGCACCGGACCGTGCGCGTCGGTGATCTCGGCGCGTGCCGCCAGCGTGCGCCCGACCAGCTCGCCGTACTCGGCCACGTGCTCCTCGGCGAACTTGCGATCGTCGTGGGCCGGGAGGTGCCGGTCCAAGAGGAGCGACAGGTTGGGGTCGAGGGCGTACCAGTCCAGCCCGATCGCCTGGTCGTATTCGGCGTAGTCGGCGAGCATCGGACTCACGATACCGGCCGCCGCCCCGCGCTAACCCAGCCGGATCGCCTTCACCAATAGGAGGAGTGCCGCCACGACGAGGTAGACCCGAAGCGCGTACATCCCGACCAGGCGGCCCCGCGACCATTGCGGCCGGCCGAGCAGGTTGAGGGGGGGCATGCGCCAGTTCTCTCGATGCGCTCGCTCGGAGGCCATCTGCGCCGCGGCACGTCGACCCCTCGTCACCACCCACACCAGCCCGGCCACGTACACCGCGCCGAGCAGCCCCGCCAGCACGAGGGCCAGGTCCTTCACATTGATCGAGGTGAACACGGTGGTGGCCATGAGGACGAGCGACATCATGAGCAGGACTGAGACGATCACGAAGGCCACGATGTTCAGCCAGAGCCGGTTCACCCAGGGCCCGAGCACCTCCCGGTCGTTGCACAACAGCAGGAGGAAGACAGTCGCGCTTGGCAACAGGATCCCGGCGAGCGCCTGCACGCCGGTCGTGATGACCCCGAGCGGCGCCCCGGGGATGAGCACGATGCTCGCCGCCAAGACGACGATGGCGGTGAAGGTGCCGTAGAAGAACTTCGCCTCCCGCCAGCCCCGGTGCAGCGAGTGGCGGGCGCCGAAGACGTCGCCGAACGCGTAGGACGTGGCGAGCGTCACCGAAGCGGCCCCAATGATCGAGGCGTTCAGCAAGATGATCGCGAAGAGCACGCCGGCGGTGTGGCTGACGTAGTGGTCGAGGCCCTGCGCCACCCCTCCGGCGTCGGTGAAGTGGCCGTTCAAGGGGGTGTGCCCGAATGCCGCCGCGCTCACCGCAATGAGCAGGGCCGCCGCGAACACGGTGACCAACGAGCCGAGGATGGTGTCGGTGCGTTCGTAGTTGATCCAGCGTGGGGTGATGCGCTTGTCGACGATGTTGGACTGCTGGAAGAAGAGCTGCCACGGGGCGACGGTCGTGCCGACGATGGCGATGATGAGGAGCACCGACGTCGAGTTGAATCCGCCGCGGACACCGGGCACCGCGAGGTAGTGGAAGAACTGGCCGGCCGCCGGGTGCCGGTAGATGGCCAAGGGGATCACCAAGAAATTGGCGACGATGAACACGAACATGAAGCGTTCCCACCGCCGGAAGCTCCCCGTGGCGGTGATCGCGATCAGGGCGACCCCGGCGATCGGGACCGAGAGGTACTTGCTCACGCCCAGATAGCCGAGCGCCAGCGACACGCCGATGAACTCGGTCGAGATGGTCAGGAAGTTCAAGATGAACAGGTCGCCGACCGAGAACGCGCCCCAGAACCGTCCGAACCGCTCGTTGATCAGTCGGGCGTGCCCGACGCCGGTGACCGCGCCGAGGCGGACCACCATCTCCTGGTTCACCACCAGCACCGGGATGAGCAGGGGCAGCGTCCACAGCAGCGTGAGCCCGAAGTTCTGTCCCGCCTGGGCGTAGGTGGAGACGCCGCCGGCGTCGTTGTCGCCGACCATGACGATGAGGCCCGGGCCGATGATGGCCAGCAGCACCAAGAGGCGCGCGCTCCAGGTCCGGCGCTCGGCGTGGTCGTGCTGTCGGATCGTGCCGAACGCGCCCTGGATATCCCCGACGTGGGCCTCATCCAAGACCACGGTCGGCGGTTCGCCGGTTTCGACGGGCTCAGTCACTCTTCACCTCCTTCACGCTCGGGGGCGCACGTCTCGACACGCACGCCCGCGGCGCTCAGCAGGAGGTGGGCGGAATCCCCTCCGGAGTAAGCGCAGCGACCGAACGTGTCATCGGTCTTGGAACCGGACCTCGTGATCTCAGCGCTTGCTCCTTGGTCGTTTCGTCAGGCCTCGGCAGCAGCCGGGCCGTAGTCCCGGCGCCAGCCGGAGGGCAAGAGCAGCTCCAGCACATCGTCGACCGTGACGACGCCGAGGACGTCGTGGTGCTCGTGGTCGAGCACCGGGACAATCGTGAGATTGTAGTCCGACATCCTGCGCACGACGGCGTCGAGATCCCAGTCTGCGTGCACGTGCGGCACGCCCTCCTTGGCCACCGAGGCGAGGGTTGCCTGAGGATCGGCGCGCACCAGAGCGAGCAGCGACACGGTCCCGATCGCGCCACCCTCGTCATCGAGGACGAAGATCGCGTTGAGCGCCTCGTTGGGCGCCGTGCTCCGTCGGATCGCCGCGAGGGCTTCGGCGACGCTGGCCGGGCGCGGCAACGAGACGAAGTCCGGCGACATGAGGCCGCCGGCAGTTTCGGGGTTGTAGTTGAGCAGCGAACGGATCTTGGCCTGCTGGGGCGGAGCGAGCAGGTTCAAGATGGGCAGCCGTCGGTCCTGGTCGATCTCCATGATCAGGTCGGCCGCATCATCGGGGGCCATGTCGGCCAGGACCCGGGCGGCCTGGGCGTCTGAGCGGCTCTCCAGGAACTCGACCTGGTGCTCGGGGTCCAGCTCCTCGAAGACGTCCGCTTCGAGCGCGCGGTCAGCCGCCACCGCTTCGATAATCTCCTCCCCTTCTTCGTGGGAGGCGGCTTCGACCAGATCGGCGATCTGGGCGGGGTGGAGCCGGGCCAGTTTTCGGTAGGGGATGCGCAGGCGCGCCGTGGGGACGTGGGCCACGAAGGGCTCGATGGCGGAGAAGTCGATCACGGTGCCGGGCCTCTTGTGCCGCCACCGAGCCGGCACGAGGCGGGGGAAGACGGTGCGCGGCGCCGGGTCGACCCCGACGACCTCCCAGATCCCCCCGACCCGGGCCAGAGCGATCTCGTTGGCCCGAATGAGGCGCCCGCCGACCAGGTTGATCAGGTGGCGAGGCAAAAGGTCGCGGGCCAACAGCAGCTCGCCGGGGCGTCGCTCGAAGGGCCCCAGGTCGGCCGGACGGCCGGTCAATGCAACCTCTGAGGTGCCCAGGCCCGTGATCCGGTCGATGGGGACGAACAGGTCGTGATCGCCGATCCGCGCCACCGCGCCGACGATGGGGGGGTGGGGGTTCTCGCCCATCCGCACGACGAGGTCCTCGATCTTGCCGACGCGCTCGCCGGTGCCGTCGACCAGCGGCCGTCTGACGACATCGGAGAGATTGACGACCTGGGACGCCGTTGCTTGCGGGGCCGATGAGGCCGTCGGGACCGTGCTCACTGCTCCACCTCGTTCGCCCGAGAGCGTATCGCCGCCGGTCCAGCGGCCCGCGACCCTCCGGGTGGCCGGTCGGCATGAGGGTGTCGCAAGCGGGCGGCGGAGTGTCGGTTCGACGAGGATTCGGCGGCGCGAGCAGTGGTCTGACCCCCGCCGGGTTGGCCCGTGCACCGTCCTGCTTGCGCCGCCCCCCCTCGGGCGGGGAGGCTCTGCGCCATGGTCGGGCTGGCCAGGGGGCCCCTTCGGTGAAGAGCCCGCGCCAGTTCTGGCGAGAGACGAAGGCCTCGTGGGCGCTGAGCAGGGAGATTTCGGTCCCCGAGCGAGTCGCCCCGAGCCCCCCCGGGCCTGGCGGGCTTCGCATCGCCTTCCTCATCTATCGGGGCAATCCGCTGTGCGGGGGCCAGGGCGTCTACACGCGGCACCTGACGCGCGAGCTGGTCGCGCTCGGCCACTCCGTCGAGGTCTTTGCCGGACAGCCCTGGCCCGAGCTCGACGAGGGCGTGGGGTTCACGCCGGTACCGGGCCTCGACCTGTACCGCGATCCCGACCCCTTCCGGGTTCCGCATCCGAGCGAATTCCACGACCGCGCGGCCCTCAGCGAGTTCTCGATCATGTTGACCGCGGGGTTCGGAGAGCCGCTCGCGTTCTCCCAGCGGATCCGCAAGGTCCTGGCAGAGCGCAAGGGCGAGTTCGACATCGTCCACGACAACCAGTGCCTGGGCTCGGGGATGCTCGGCCTGATCGACGACGGCTGGCCGCTGCTCACCACGCTGCATCACCCGATCACGGTCGACCGCCAGCTGGCCCTCGACCACACGTCCAACGCCTGGCAGCAGTTCACCACCAATCGCTGGTTCGGCTTCCTGCGCATGCAGGTCCGGGTCGCCCGGCGCCTGCCGGCAGTGGTGACGGTCTCTGAGTCTTCCCGGCGCGACATCTCGGCCCAGCTGGGCGTGCGCCCCGAACGGGTCAGCGTCGTGCCGGTCGGCGTGGACCACACCGTGTTCGAGCCCATCGAGGGGGTCACGCCGGTCCCGGGCCGGCTCATGGTGACCTCCTCGAGCGACGTCCCGCTGAAGGGCCTCGTCCCGCTCCTCGAGGCGGTGGCCAAGCTGCGCACCGAGCGCGACATCGAGCTGGTCGTCATCGGCCGGCCCCGGGCCGGGGGCGCGTCGACCGCGCCATCAAGCGCCTGGCGCTCGAGGATACCCTGCGCTGCGTCAGCGGCATCAGCGACCGCGAGCTCGCCACCCTCTACGGCGAGGCGCAGGTCGCGATCATCCCGTCGCTCTACGAGGGCTTCTCGCTGCCGGCCGTCGAGGCGATGGCCTGCGGGGTCCCCGTGGTCGCCACCACCGGTGGCGCGCTCCCCGAGGTGGTGGGCACCGACGGTGAGACCGCGCTGCTCGTCCCCCCGGACGACCCCGGCGCGCTCGCCGGAGCGATCGGGCGCCTCCTCGACGACCCCGCGCTGCGCGAGCGGCTGGGCGCAGCGGGCCGCCAGCGGGTGCTCACCCGCTTCACCTGGGGCGTGACCGCCGTGGGCACGGCGGAGTGTTACCAGGCGATGCTCGCCGGTCGCCCGCTCCCCGGCGCGCCCGGTTCGGGGGATGCCCCGTGCTGACGGCGGACTTCGACCGGCTGGGGGTGGTCGAGGGGGACCGCTTCTTGGATCTCGGCTGCGGCTTCGGTCGCCACGCGTTCGAGGCGGTGCGCCGCGGCGCGCCGGTGATCGCGCTGGACGCCGGTCGGGACGAGGTCGTCCAAGTCCGAGCGGTGCTGGCCGCGATGGTCGACGCCGGAGAGATCTCGATCGACGCGGTGCGCTTCGGCGGTATCCAGGGGAACGCCCTGTGCCTGCCGTTCGCTGACGGGTGCTTCGACCGCATCGTGGCCTCCGAGGTCTTGGAGCACATCCCCGACGACACCACCGCCATCGCCGAGCTGGCCCGGGTGCTGCGCCCGGGCGGGACGATGGCGGTGACGGTGCCCCGTTGTGGTCCCGAGGTCCTCAACTGGCTCCTCTCCGACGCCTACCACGAGGTGCCGGGTGGGCACATCCGCATCTACCGGCGCTCCGAGCTGCGCCGGCGCATCGGGGCCGCCGGCCTGCGCCCGATCGGCGGGCACCACACCCACGGGTTGCACTCGCCCTACTGGTGGCTGCGCTGCCTGGTGGGACCGACGAACGAGACCAACCGCGCGGTGGCCGCTTACCACCGCTTCTTGGTGTGGGATATCGAGAAGCGTCCGGCACTCACCCGGGTGCTCGAGCGGGTGCTCTCGCCGCTCATGGGCAAGAGCCTCGTCTTGTACTTCGAGAAGCCGGTGGCCGTCGCGGTACGTTCGGTGCGGTCCCCGGCCGCGGCAGATCTCCAAAAGGCCGAGCGCGGCGTGACCGACCGCTCGGTCTTCCTCGAGGTCCCCGAGGTCTCCGGGGTGCTCGAGCGCGTCGGAGGTGCTCGCCAGCGCGCACGCGATCGCCGAGGTCCAGCGGCCCAACGGCATGATCCCGTGGTTCGCGGGCGGGCACTGCGACCCGTGGAACCACGTCGAGGCCGCGATGGCCCTGTCGGTCTGCGGGCTCCACAGCGAGGCCGAGGCGGCATTCGAGTGGCTGGCCGAGCGCCAGCACCGAGACGGCAGCTGGTTCAACTACTACCTGGCCGAGGGGGTGAAGGACCCCCGCCTCGACACCAACGTGTGCGCGTACGTGGCGACCGGGCTCTTCCACCGCTACCAGGTGACCGGCGAGCGCGACGACCTCACCCGCTACTGGCCGACGGTCGAAAGAGCCATCGACTTCGTGCTGCGCTGGCAGCGCGCCGACGGCTCGATCCTGTGGTCGCTCGACGCCTCGGGCCGGCCCGAGACCTACGCGCTCTTGACAGGGTCGTCGTCGATCTACCACGCGCTTCGCTGCGCGGTCGCGATCGCCGAGTGCCTCGGCGAGGAGAGGCCAGAGTGGGAGCTCGCGGCGGGTCGGCTCGGGCACGCGGTCGCGCACCATGCCCGCTCGTTCGCGCCGAAGGACGACTACGCGATGGACTGGTACTACCCGGTGTTGGCCGGGGCCCTCCCGCCGGCGGCCGCCCACCACCGGATCGTTTCGGCGTGGGACCGCTTCGTGCTCGAAGGACGCGGCGTGCGCTGCGTGTCCAGCCAGGACTGGGTCACCGCCGCCGAGACCGCCGAGGCCGTGCTCGCCCTGGACGCGCTCGGCCTCGAGCACGTCGCGCTCGAGCTCTTCGTGCACGCGCAGGGCATGCGGTTGCCCGACGGCTCCTATTGGACTGGCATGGCCTACCCCGAGGAGAAGACCTTCCCGGCCGCCGAGCGCACCACCTACACCGCGGCCGCCATCGTCCTGGCCGCCGACGCGCTGAGCGGGACGACGCCCGCCTCGGGTCTGTTCCGTGGCGAGGGGTTGCCCGCCCCCTTGGACCTCCCCGAGTCGAGCTGCTCGTGGAGCATCGGGGAGTGCTCGGCCCGCCGCCGCCCGGCTTGAGCCGGGTCGCTCAGCCCGGGACGACCCGCCGCAGCACCCGCAGGCTCCCGGTCTCGCCGTCCACCGCCCATCGGCCGGTCGACACCGCGTCGCACCAGAGCTCGTAGGGGGGGCGGCCGCCGTCGGCGGGGTCTTCGAACACGTCGTGGATCGCCAGCCAGCCACCGACGGCGACATGCGGTGCCCAGCCGCGGTAGTCGGCCCAGGCCGGCACCTCGCCGTGGCCGCCGTCGATGAAACACAGGGCGAGCGGGGTGTGCCAGGCCCGCGCCAGGCTCGGCGAGTCACCCACCAGCCCCACCACACTGGTCTCGAGGCGACCGGCCGCGACCGTCCGGCGCCAGTGGGGGAGCGTGTCGATGCGTCCGTCGACCGGGTCGACCAGGTCGGGGTCGTGGTGCTCCCAGCCAGCCTGGTTCTCCTCGGAGCCCCGGTGATGGTCGACGCTGAAGAGGAGTGCGCCGGTCGCCTCGGCCGCCGCGCCGAGGTAGACGGTCGACTTCCCGCACCACGCGCCGATCTCGACGAACACCGGCTGCGCCGCACCGGCGAACGCCCGTCCTGCCCGCAGCGCCGCGTCGTAGAGCGCGGCCCCCTCGTCGTCGGGCATGAAGCCGCGCGTGGCGCGGGCCAGCGCCGTCAGCTCCTCGAGCCGTGGGTCGCGAGCGTCGGTCATCGCACCAGCGTGTACACGCTGTAGGCGCAGAAGCCAAGCAGCGCCAGGCCGCCGATGCGGCGGATCGTTGACAGCGGGAGCACCCGGAGCAGCGCCTTGCCCGAGAAGACGCCGATGGCGGCGACCGTCGCCAGGGCCAGGAACCCCCCGACGAAGACCGACGTCGGTGACTTGTAGCGGGCCTCGAGGTTGACGATGAGCAGCTGAGTGATGTCCCCGATCTCGCCGATCAGGATGACCCCGAACGCGCCGGCCGCGACTCGCCAGGCGGCCGCCGTCGGCACGACCTCACCCTCGTGGGCTGCCTCCGCCTCCCCTCGCTCCTGCTCCCTCTTCTCCGGCACGAGGAGGAGGTAGAGCGAGCCGAGGCCGAACAGCACGGCGACCACCGTCTCGAGCGCGCGGTGGGGGAGTAGCTGCACGAGTCGCCCAGCCAGCACCGCGAGCGCGGCGTGGATCGCGAACGCCCCGACCGCGCCGAGCCAGACGGGCACCGGCCGCCCGCGGCTGCCCATGACGATGTTGGCGATCATCGTCTTGTCCGGAAGTTCGGCCACGGCCACGAGGCCGAACACCGTCGCCGCGACGGCGAAGTTCACGGGATCACCGACTCGCCGCTGGCGAGGGGACTAGCTCCCCGACGCGTCGACGACGCGCCCGAGCGTCTCGGCCAGCGCACCACGTTCGCGCTCGCAGAACTCGACGTTGATCCAGAGGCGTTCGATCGCCTGGTCGACGCTGCGCTGCCCCGAGCGCAACGGGTGCGCCCCGATGAACTCGGTGACCCGGCGAGCGAATCCCACGTCGCCGCACAAGGTGCGCACACCCTGGAGCATGCGGCTGTGGCTGTTGACCGGGAACCTCTCGAGCGCCTGGTCCCAGTGGTCGGTCAGCTTCTCGAACACGGCCGGTCCGGTCACCCGGTTGGTGAGCAGCCCGATGATCAGGTACGGGGCGTCCTGGGTGCGCACGTCGCCCAGCGCGAGGTCCAAGGTGTGCGTGCCCAGCTCGACGTCGGGGAACGAAGCCAGCGCGCTCAGGTAGCGCTGCTCCTCCTGGGGGGTCTGGGCCGACTGGTAGCGCTCGTAGAAGGTGTCGTAGTCGCCCGGGCGGCGCTGGTCGGCGATCACCCCGAGCACCGCCGCTTCGATGTCGGGATCGACCGGCGCACCGCCCTGCTGCGCCGCGTCGAAGCGGGTCAACGCCTCGGAACGCACGTCCTCGTCCTTGCCCATCGTGCCGAGTGTCGAGACGAGCATGGAGCGGAGGCTCGGGAGGCGCTCCCCCTCGCCGTCCGCCGGGTCCCAGCCGAGCGAGTCGAACCGCGCCCCGAGCAGCGACCGGGTGGCCCCGGCCAGGGTCTGGCGCATGTCGTCGTCGGCGGCGCGGTCGATCAGCGCCAACGCGCCGGCCACCGTGGCGAAGGTCGCCGGCTCGTTGTCCTGCCCCAGTTCCGCCGCGAGGCCGAGGAAGGCCGAGAGGGGTTCGCGGCCCGAGACCACAAGCGCCCACGCGTCGGCGAAGAGGTTCGCCCGCTCAAGCGGGGTCAGCGCGCCGAGGTCCGCCGCGATCGCCCCCAGGTGCTCGCCATAGGCCACGCGGTAGACGCCCCAGCCGCCGGCGTTCACGACGACCGGTTCGTCGGTCACCGGAAGGGGGCCTGAGGCGGTGTCGAGGATCGTGGTCTTCGATGCGCCGCCTTCGAGCGGCCGCGCGATCACCGGCACCGACCAGCGCTCGCCGATGGCGCTCGCCCCGCCCTTGGGGCTGTAGGAGAACGGGGCCTGGACGAGGTCCGACCCCTCTCGGCTCACCACCGGGTGCCCTCCCTGGAGGATCCACGAGTCCATGACCGCGCGCACCGGCTCTCCGGAGGCTGACTCGAGGGCATCCCAGAGGTCCGCGGTGACCGTGTTTGCGTACGCGTGGGTCGAGAGGTAGCGACGCACGCCATCGCGGAAGACCTCCGCGCCCAGGTACTGCTCGAGCATGCGCAGGACGCTCGCGCCCTTCTGGTAGGTGAGGACGTCGAACATGCCGTCGGCCTCCTCCGGCGAGCCGACGGGGTACTCGATGGGCCGGGTGCTGTGCAGCCCATCGACCGCGAGTGCCGCCTCGCGCTCGAGCCCGAAGCTCACCCAGCGCTCCCACTTCGGCCGGAACGCGTCGACGCACAGGACCTCCATGAAGGTGGCGAAGGCCTCGTTCAGCCAGATGCCCTCCCACCACCTCATGGTGACGAGGTCGCCGAACCACATGTGCGCCAGCTCGTGGGCGACGACATCAGCGACGCGCTCGAGATCGACCCGCGCGGCGGCCGTGTCGTCGACGAGGAGCGCGGTCTCCCGGAACGTCACGCACCCGAGGTTCTCCATCGCGCCGAAGGCGAAGTCGGGGATGGCGACGAGGTCGAGCTTGTCGGCCGGATACGCGATCGCGAAGTACTCCGAGAAGAAGCGCAGAGCGTGCTCGGCGATGTCCAGGGCGAAACGGGCGAGGTGGGCTTTGCCGGGGACGTGCACGACGCGGACGGGCACACCGTCGACGTCCCGCGGCGCGGTGGCCTCGAGGGGTCCGACGATCAAGGCGACCAGGTACGACGACATGACCATGGTCGGCGCGAACCGCACCGCCTTGCGACCCGGTCCGGCCTCGGATTCGCCGACCACCGGGGAGTTGGAGAAGGCGACCATGTCGTCGCCGATCACGAGGGTGACCTCGAACACTGCCTTACGGTCCGGCTCGTCGAAGCAGGGGAACGCTCGACGGGCGTCGGTGGACTCCATCTGGCTGGTGGCGATCGTCCTCGTCGCGCCGTCGTGGTCGACGTAGGTGCTGCGGTAGAAGCCGCGCAGCTTGTCGTTGAGGACGCCGGCGAAGGAGCAGCGGAGCTGTCCGCGGCCCGGGCCCACCGGGCGGCTCAGGGTGAACACCGCCGCTCAGCGATGTCGTCGAGGGCGACGGTCGCCCCGATGGGCTCGCCCCCGGCAAGCTCCAACCGCGCGTCGGTGATCTCGAGCTCCGCCGCGTTGAGCGTGATCTCGCCCACCTGGTCATGGATCTCGAGCGCGATGTCGGCGGTCCCGCTGAACGCAGCTCTGTCGAGATCGACGTCGAGGAGAAGCCGGTAGTGGCTGGGCGAGACCGTCCTCGGGAGGCGGTACGCCGCGTCGGGCGCGTCCGTACCAGCGGATTTGGGTGCAGAGGGCATCGGCGAAAGGCTATCCAAGCATCGGAGGGCTCAGCCCGCCGCTGCGACTTCGACGTCGAAGGCCAGCGCCACCAGCTCGGCGACGGCGGCCGTCAGCTCGTCGTCGTCCAGCTCCCGCAGCCTGGTGGAGCGGCGGTTGTCCGACGGCGCCGTGTAGCGCACCCAGAGCTGCTTGAACCGCTCGTTCAACGCCTCTGGAAGATAGAGGTCCTCCCAGAGCAGCTGCAGGCGCTCGGTCCAGGCTCGCTGAAGGCGCGCCTGGATGCCCTCGGTGCTCCCGGCCATCCCTTCGACGGCCGCGCGCAGCTGCGCGAGGGCGTAGCCCATGTCCGCCACGACGACTCCTTCCGACGCCACTCGATAGTCAACACCTCCGGGCTGCGCCTTCGGCTCGGGGCACTACCCTGGCCGCCGTGCCAGCGCCCGACGCGACCAGCGGGCAGGCGGATCTTTTCGACGTGGTCGGCATCGGCTCGGCGCTCGTCGACGTCATCGTGCGGGCGACCGACGCCGAGCTCGTCTCGCTGGGACTGCCCAAAGGCTCGATGTCGCTCGTCGACCTCGGCCGTGCGGAGTCGATCCACGCCGCGGTGACCCCCGCTGCCGAGATCTCCGGCGGCTCGGCGGCCAACACGTTGGCCGGGGTGGCGTCGCTCGGTGGCCGGGCCGCATTCGTCGGCATGGTCGTGGACGACCGTCTCGGCCAGGTGTTCACCCAGGAGATCCGCGCCACCGGCGTCGACTTCGAGCCGGGCGATGCCGCGGGCCGGGCCGAGGGCGTCGGCACCGGGCGCTGTCTCGTGCTCGTGACCGAGGACGCCGAGCGCACCATGGCGACCTACCTCGGGGCGGCGACCACGATGCGGCCCTCCGACGTCCCCCTCGAGCTGATGGGGCGGACCCAGATCGTCTACCTCGAGGGCTACCTCTGGGATCTCCCGCCGGCCATCGAGGCGATGCGCGGCGCCATCTCGGTGGTCCACGCCGCCGACGGGTCGGTCGCGCTCTCCTTGTCCGATCCCTTCTGCGTGCAACGGCACCAGCGCGAGTTCCTGGACCTCTTGCACGAGGATGTCGACGTCCTCTTCGGCAACGAGGAGGAGCTCGTCACCTTGTTCGGGGTCGCGGGGTTCGACGCCGCGATCGAAGCCGCCGAGGAGACCGGCGTGCTCGTCGCCGGGACCCGGGGTGCCGAGGGCTCGGTGGTCACCACCCCCCACGGCACGGTCGCCATCCCGGCCGCGCCGGTCGAGCGAGTGGTCGACACCACTGGGGCGGGCGACCTGTACGCAGCAGGGTTCCTCTACGGGCTCACCCACGGCGCCGACCCCGAGCGCTGCGCGCGCCTGGGCAGCCTGTGCGCGGGCGAGGTCATCGCACACTTCGGGGCCCGACCCGAGGTCCAGCTGCGGTCCTTGGCCGAGCGCTCCGGGCTGCTTTGAGGTCGAAAGAGGACGGGTCCGGGCCGTCGTTAGGATCGGGTCGTGCGCGAGCGATGGCTCTCTCGACGTGCGCTCACGCTTCACCTCGCGGTGTTGGTGTGGACGCCGGGGTGCCTGGTCGCCGGCTGGTGGCAGGTGACCCGGGCTCTGGACGGCAATTCGCTCAGTTACCTGTACTCGGTCGAGTGGCCCGTGTTCGCGCTGGTGGGCATCTGGATGTGGTGGTCGCTGATCCACACCGACCCCGAGAGCGTCGGCGCCCGGGCCCAGCGACGACTGCGCGAGGCGCGCCGTCGCGCCGGTGTCGCTCCGGCGGTCCCTGTGCGCCGGTTGGACGAAGAGGACCCGGAGCTCGCGGCCTACAACGACCACCTGGCGCAGCTCGCGGCCGAGGGCCGGGCCAAGACCTGGCGCAACTCTTGACCGAGGCTGGTCGGTGAACGGCGCGATCCTGCGCTACCGCGTCATGGCCTACACGGTCGGCGTCGGGCTGATCATCCTCGTCTTCATCGGCGTCCCCCTGCAGTACGCAGCCCACTCGCCCGACGTGGTGAAGGTCGTCGGGCCCATCCACGGCGCGCTGTACATCGTCTACCTCCTCGCCGCGGCCGACCTCTCTCGGCGGGCCCGGTTCGGTCTCTTGCAAATGGCGGCGATGATTTGCGCGGGCTTCGTCCCGATCGTCGCCTTCCTGGTCGAGCGCCAGGTCGTGCACCGGCTGGCGCGCGAGTCTGTTGCCGAGCCCGAACCAGACCCGGCCCCGGGGCTGTCCCCGAGGAGCTCGCGCGATTCGCCGGTTCTGTCCGAGTTGGGACACCTCGGACGAGGAGCGTCACGATCGGATGCCACATGGGTGCGTGAGCCGCACCAATATCGACATCGACGATGACGCCTGCCAGGTTGTGATGCGGCGTTACCGGCTCGCCACCAAACGAGAGGCCGTCAATCTTGCTTGCGGAACCTGGCCGACGCACCGCTGAGCCTGGACCAGGGGCGCCAGCTTCGCGGGACAGGCTGGGACGGTGATCTCGAGGACTTGCGCCTCGCTCGGCCCCTGGGCCGTGCCTAGGGAGCACCCTTCGGGTCTGGGGGTAGGAAGGCGAGGGGCAGGTCGGCCATCTGCACGAGGACCGACGCCACCCATCGGGCCAGGGCGTCGATCACGGGGCCGATGCTGGTCGAGTCTTCCAGGTGGTGCTCCTCGAAACGGATGGAGCCCTCGTAAGTCGCCTCGACGGCCCATCGCACCGCCGCACCGGTCTCGTCCTCGGCTCCCTCCTCGAGGACCTGCTCGATGGTGGCCGACGTGCGCACCAGCGCGTCCGGCCCAAGGTGCGGGCTCTCGGGCGCGAGGGTCGCCAGCACCCTCTCGAGCGTGGGCGCCTCGGACAGGCGCTGGATCCGCAGCGCCACCTCCACGATCACCTCGGGAAGCTCGCTCGGTGTCTCGCCGATCGACCAGCTGCGATAGGCGGTCTGGCTCCACGTCGGCCAGTCGATCGAGAGGTCAGCACGCACTCGCGGCGGTTGCTCCTCGCCCGGAAGGCTGTAGGAGGTCTCGAAGGAGATGTCCCCCAGGAAGACGTCCAGCTGGAAGCGTTCCTCGACGGCCTGGCGCTCGAGCAGCGCCTGGTCGAAGGACCGGTGGACCGCGTCGATGACATCGACGAGCAGGTGATCGATCACGTGGCACCGAGGCTACCGTCCCCCCGGTCGCCTCGACCCTGGCTCGGTACGATCGGTGCGTGCCCGAGACGAACCCTTGGCTGGAGCGTCGCGTGCTTGCGTACGCGCACCAGGGCGGGGCGTGGTCCTGGCCCTCCTCCACGCTCTTCGCCATGCGCAACGCGGTGGCGGCCGGTGCGCCGGCCATCGAGCTCGACGTGCATGCGACCAAGGACGGGCAGCTCGTCGTCTGCCACGACGAGACGGTCGGCCGGACGACCAATGGCACCGGCGCGATCGCGGATCTCAGCTTCGCCGAGGTGAAGGCGCTCGACTCGGCCTACTGGTTCATCCCCGGAGCCGACGTCACCCCGGGGCGGCCCGAGTCCGATTACCCGTACCGGGGCCGGGCCGAGACCGATCCCGAGTTCCGGATCGCCTCGCTCGAGGAGGTGTTCGAGGCCTTCCCCGAGGTCATCTTGAACCTTGACATCAAGCAGTCCGCACCGGCCGTCGCCCCCTACGAGGAGGCCGTGGCCGACCTCCTCAAGCGCTTCGGCCGCACCGACGACGTGATCGTGACGTCGTTCAACGACCTCACGACAGCGGCGTTCTCCCGCCTGGCCCCCGAGGTGCCCACCTCGGCCGGGACAGCGGGGACCGCCGCCTTCTATCAGGCGGTGCGCAACGGCGAAGAGCCACCGCCCGCGTCCTTCGTCGCCTTCCAGGTGCCCGAGCGCTACGGGGACATCACGCTCGTCGACCACCGCTTCGTCGAGGCGGCCCACCGCCACGGCATCGCCGTCCACGTCTGGACGGTCAACGACGTCGAGTCGATGGAGCGGTTGGTCGACCTCGGGGTCGACGGCATCATCTCGGACCTACCTCCCGAGCTGATGGGAGTGCTGCGCGAGCGCCAGGTGGCCTGGCCGCGGGCCTAAGAGCGGTCCGCTCAGCCGCGCCCGGCGTTCGGGCGCTTGCCGTGGTTGGCCTTGTTCTTCTTGCGCAGCTTGCGCTTGACGGTGCGCTTCGACATAAGGGCTGAAGCCTACCGGAGTGCTCAGCCCCTCCCTGTAGCGTCTGGCCGTGGAACGACTCGGTCTCGTCGGCCTGGCCAACGCCGGGAAGTCTTCGCTCTTCAACGCCCTGACCGGGGGGCATGTGGCGGTGGCTTCCCACCCGTTCTCGACGATCGAGACCTCGGTCGGCGTGGCGCCCCTGCCCGACCCCCGCCTCGAGGCGCTGGCCGTGCTGAGCAAGAGCGCCAAGGTCGTTCGAGCCGGGGTGGAGTTCGTCGACATCGCCGGGCTGGTCGCCGGGTCGGCGTCCGGGGAAGGGCTCGGCAACCGGTTCCTGGGCGGCATCCGGGAGGTCGACGCGCTGGTGCTGGTGTTGCGCTCGTTCGAGGACGACGCCGTCGCCGGGCCCGACGACCCGCTCGAGTGCCTGGAGACGCTCGAGCTGGAGTTGGTGCTCGCCGACGTAGCGTCGCTCGAGACCCAGTCGGAGAAGCGCCGCAAGCAGGCGCGCTTGAAGGCCAATGCGGCGCTCGCCGACGAGGCCGACGCGATCGACGCCGCCGTCGAGGTGCTCCAGTCGGGGGTGCCGCTGTTCCGCTCCACGCTCGAGGCCTCGCTCCGCGCCCGCCTGCACAACTCCTTCTTGCTCACCGACAAGCCGGTCCTGGCCGTCGTCAACGTGGGCGAGGACCAGCTCGACGATGTCGACGCGCTGGTCGCCCCGGTGGCGGCCCACCTGGGCGAGGCCGGCGAGGCGATCGCCGTGTGCGTGCAGCTGGAGGCCGAGGCCGCCCAGTTGGATCCGGCCGAGCGGGCCGAGCTGTTGGAGGGCCTGGGCCTCGGCCAGGGGGTCGTCCCGCGGGTGGCCCGGGCCGCGTTCGACCTGCTCGGGCTGCGCACCTTCCTCACGACAGGCGACAAGGAGTCACGGGCCTGGATCTTCCGGGCCGGCGCGCTCGCCCCGGAGTGCGCCGGTGTCATCCACTCCGATCTCCAGCGCGGGTTCATCCGCGCCGAGGTGATCCACTGGGACGAGCTGTTGCGGCTGGGCGGCTGGAACGAGGCCAAGGCAGCCGGGAAGCTCCGCGTCGAGGGCAAGGACTACCCCGTCAAAGACGGTGACGTCCTCGAGATCCGGTTCAACGTCTAGGCGGGGACCGACATGCAGACGGGCTGGCTGCTTCGAGATGGCCAGGTGCTGGCCGCGGCCGACCTGGCGGACTCCTTCGTCGACCGCACGCGCGGGTTGCTCGGGCGGGCGCGCTTCGACGGGGCGATGTTCCTCCCGCACACGCGCTCCATCCACTCCTTCGGCGTGCCCTACGCGCTCGACGTGGCGTTCTTGGATCGCGACGGCCGGGTGCTGTCGGTCGTGCGGCTCTCGCGCTGGCGGGTCACGATGCCGCGCGTGCGGGCCACCCATGCCGTCGAGGCCAAGGCCGGATCGTTCGATCGCTGGGGTCTGTGCGAGGGCGACCAGCTCGAGTTTCGGGCGACGCCGTGACGCCGGCCCCGGGGTGCCTCGTCCTCGTGGCGACCCCCATCGGCAACCTGGGCGACCTCTCGCCCCGCGCCCGCAGCGCGCTCGCCGAAGCCGACATCGTGTGCTGCGAGGACACCCGGCGAACGAGGGCGCTGCTCTCCGCGTGCGGCCTGCCGTCGAGCCCGGCACGCCTCGTGTCCCTGCACGGCCACAACGAGGCGGCGCGGGTGCCCGAGGTGCTCGGGTGGGTGCGCGAAGGCAAGACGGTCGCCGTCGTGAGCGACGCGGGGACCCCGACGGTCTCGGACCCGGGCCGCCGCCTCGTCGCGGCGGCCGCCAAGGCCGGACTCACGGTGACCGAGGTGCCGGGCCCCTCGTCGGTGGTGACCGCGCTGAGCCTGAGCGGGCTCGACACCGATCGGTTCTGCGTCGAGGGGTTCGTGCCGCGCAAGGGGGCCGAGCGGCACCGGCGACTGGAGCAGCTCGCCGGTGAGACGCGCACCGCCGTCCTCCTCGAGGCCCCCGGACGGGTGGCCCGGTTGCTCGCCGATCTGCACGAGGCGTGCGGTGACCGCCCCGTCGCCGTGTGCCGGGAGCTGACCAAGCTCCACGAGGAGGTCTGGCGGGGTAGCCTCGCCGAGGCAGCGGAGCTGTTCGCTGACCGAGAGGTTCGGGGAGAGGTCGTCGTCGTGCTGGCCGGCGCCCCGGCGCCCGCCGGCCCCGATCACGACACCGTGCGCGACGCAGTGCGCGCCCGGCTCGCCGAGGGCGACTCGCCGCGGGCCGCCGCCGAGGCGGTGGCGGACGAGCTCGGGGTGCCGCGCCGGCGCGCCTATGCCGAGGCGGTGGCCCAGCGCGACGGCACCCAGTAGGGCGCCCGGCCCACGGGGGGCCCAGCGGGGCGCCGGTAACGTGGAGCGATGGGTCGCTTCTTCATCACGACGCCGATCTATTACGTGAACGACGCGCCGCACGTCGGCCACGCGTATACGACCGTGAACGCCGACGCGATCGCCCGCTGGCACCGTTTGGCCGGCGACGAAGTCTTCTTCCTCACCGGCACCGACGAGCACGGGGCCAAGATCGCCGAGTCGGCCGCCGAGCACGACATGGAGCCGCTGGCCTGGGCCGACCAGACCTCGGCCCACTTCGCCGAGGCCTGGCGGGGCCTCGAGATCTCCAACGACGACTTCATCCGCACGACCGAGCCCCGCCACTTCCTGGCGGTCCAGACCTTCCTCCAGCGGATCTACGACAACGGCTACATCGAAAAGGGCCTCTACCAGGGCCTTTACTGCGTACGGTGCGAGGACTACTACACCGAGGAGCAGCTGGTCGACGGCAACTGCCCGCAGCACGGCACGCCGGTCATCTTCATGGAGGAGGAGAACTACTTCTTCAAGCTCGACGCGTTCGGCGACCGACTGCTCGAGTGGTACGAGGCCAACCCTGGGGCAGTGCGGCCCGTGACGAAGCGGAACGAGGCGCTCGGCTTCATCAAGGGCGGCCTCCATCCCATCTCGATCACCAGGACCTCGATGCGCTGGGGGGTCCCCGTCCCCTGGGACGACGACCACGTCTTTTACGTCTGGTATGACGCGCTCATCAACTACGCGACCGCGATCGGCTACGGCGCGGACGAAGAGCGGTTCTCCCGCTGGTGGCCGCACGTCCATCACCTGATCGGCAAGGAGATCCTGCGGTTCCACTGCGTGTGGTGGCCGGCAATGTGCATGGCGGCCGGGATCGACCCACCGGCCAACGTCTTCGTCCACGGCTGGCTCCTCTTCGGCGGCGAGCGGCTGTCCAAGACGATGCTGCAGCGCCTCGCCCGATCGGCCGAGGAGGTGGAGATCACCGACGTCGCCCCCGACGTGCTGACCGACGACTTCGGCGTCGACCCGATCCGCTACCACCTGCTGCGCGCCCCGCTCGGCAGCGACAGCGACTTCTCCTACGCCGGCATCGTTGCCCGTTACAACGCGGACCTGGCCAACAACCTGGGCAACCTGCTGGCCCGGGTCGCCACCGTGGTGGGGTCCAAGTGTGGTGGGACCGGCCCGGCTCCGGTGCCCGAGAGCCCGCTCGCACCACTCGCGGCCGAGGTGGTCGCCGAGGTCGCTGCCGCCTGGGAGCGCTTCGCCCCGCACGACGCGCTGGCGGCCACCTGGCGTCTGATCGGCGGCGCGAATTCGCTGCTCGAGTCGACGGAGCCCTGGAAGCAGGATTCGGGCCCGAGCGTCGACGCGGTGCTCGGGAGCGCGCTCGAGGCGCTGCGGATCGTGGCGCTGCTCGCCAGCCCCGCGATGCCCTCCACGTGTGCGGAGATCTGGCGCCGCATCGGACTGGCGGGTTCGCCCGAGGAACAGCGGGTGCCGGACGACGCCCGCTGGGGCGGCTACCCCGGAGGGCTTCCCGTCGCCAAGGGTGACCCGCTGTTCCCCCGTCGGAGGGACTGAGGTGGGCGACGCGACCTGGTTCGACTCGCACTGCCACGTCCAGGAGTTCTATGAGCCCGAGCCCGCCGTGCTGGTCCGGGCGAGCGAGGCCGGGGTGGCCGGCATGGTGTGCATCGGGACCGAGGCCGACTCCTCCGCGCAGGCCCTCGCGCTGTCGGGCGCGCCGCCGGGTGGCAGCCCACCGGTCTTCGCCACCGTCGGCCTGCACCCCCACGAGGCCTCCCGGGGCATCGACGAGGTGGCGGCGCTCCTCGAGCGTTCGATGCTCTCGGGCCCCCGGCCGGTCGGGGTGGGGGAGTGCGGCCTGGACTACTTCTACGAGCACTCGCCGAGGGAGGCCCAGCGGCCGGCCTTCGCCGCCCAGATCGCCCTGGCCAAGCGCCACGGCCTTGCACTGGTGATCCATGCGCGAGACGCCTGGGAAGACTTGTTCGACATCCTCGATGCCGAGGGGGTCCCGGAGCGGACCGTGCTGCACTGTTTCACCGGCGGGCCGGACGAGGCCCGCCGGTGCCTCGACGCGGGGATGTTCGTGTCCTTCAGCGGCATCGTGACCTTCAAGAACGCCGCCCCGGTGCGGGAGGCCGCGGCGCTGTGCCCGCTCGACCGTCTGCTGATCGAGACGGACAGCCCGTTTCTCGCGCCGGTGCCCTACCGCGGGGCGCGCAACGAGCCGGGCCACGTGCGTGTGGTCGGCGAGTGCGTCGCAGGGTTGAAGGGTGTGGAGCCCGCTGTCCTGGCGCAGTCTTCGTTCGAGTCGGCACGGCGCGCTTTCGCTCTCGCGGGGATCTGAGGGGGCGCCGAGCGGCCGCCTGAGCTGGCTCGGACCCACTTGCCAGGTCTGACCGCCGTTCCTAGTATCCCCTCATCCTGAAGCCGGTCCCCTGGTCGGCGCGGGTCATGTCCCCGGAGAAGGGCGGAGGTCTGAGGACACAAAGCACCGGGGGGAGGCGCTTGCTCGTCGGTTCAGTATTGAGCCTCGGGCTGCTGGGTGCGCCTCTCCTGCTACTGGGCACTGGGGCGGCGCTGAGCGCCGCTCCCGGAGGCGCAGGCGGTGGTCGGGCTGCTGCGGCCTCCTTGGCGCGCGCCCAGAGCGGGTACATCGGGAGCACCAAGGTCGTCTTCCAGGCCCCCGCCACGACCACGACGGCCCCCCCATCCACGACCACGACGGCCCCCCCACCCACGACCACGACAGCGCCCCCGCCTCCACCCACCACGACCACGACGACCGATCCGGCGGACGTCGCGACGGGCCTCGCCACCTGGTACTCGGAGGCGCCGCCCGGTCGTTGCGCGAGCCCCTGGCTCCCCAAGGGGACGACACTCACCGTCGAGGATCTCGCGACCGGCGTCACGATCACCTGCCTCGTTGACGACCGCGAGGCCGACAACCCCGGCCGTGTCGTGGACCTCTCACCCTCAGGGTTCGAAGCCATGGCGCCGTTGAGCCAAGGCACCATCCAGGTCACCATTTCCTGGTGAACCTGTCGCGCTCGGACGTCCAGCGCCTGCTGGCCGAGCACAACATCCGTCCCACCAAAGCCCTTGGGCAGAACTTCGTCGCCGACCCGAACACGGTCGAGCGGATCGCACGCCTCTCGGGGGTCGGCCCCGAGACGGTGGTCGTCGAGATTGGAGCCGGCCTGGGATCACTCACCGTCGCGCTCGCGGCGACCGGGGCTCGGGTGCTGGCGATCGAGGTCGACCGGCGGCTGGCAGACATCCTCCGCTCCACCGCCGCGGACGAACGGGTGGAGGTCGTCCAGGCCGACGCGCTCCGACTCGACTGGGGCGCGCTGCTCGAGGGGCGGGACGACCCGGTCGTCCTCGTGGCGAACCTTCCCTACAGCGTGGCCACCCCGGTGGTCATCAGGGCGCTCGAGCGGGCGCCGCGGATCGTCCGGATGCTGGTCATGGTCCAGCGCGAGGTGGGGGAGCGCTGGGTCGCCGGGCCGGGTGACCCGGCGTACGGGGCGGTCTCGGTGAAGATCTCCTACTGGGCCACCGCCACCGTGGCCGGTCGGGTGCCGGCGTCGGTGTTCGTGCCCCGCCCCAAGGTCGAGTCGGTGCTCGTGGAGCTGGTCCGTCGCACGACCCCCGCCATCGACCCCTCCGTCGCCTCCTACGACCGATTCGAGTCCGTGGTGCGGGCGGGCTTCGCCCACCGGCGCAAGATGTTGCGGCGTGCGCTGGCGGGAGTGGTCGAACCCGGCGCGTTCGAGCGAGCCGGAGTCGCGCCGACGGCCCGGGCCGAGGAGCTCGGCGTCGAGCAGTGGGGGGCGCTCGCGAGGATGCCGGCGTGAGCAAGGGTCGCGTCGTCGTGCCGGCGCCGGCAAAGCTCACCCTCTCGCTCCGAGTCACCGGGGTGAGGGCCGACGGGCTGCACGAGCTCGACGCCGAGATGGTCTCGATCGACCTGGCCGACGAGCTCGTGATCGACCCCGACGGTCAGGGCCTGGAGGTCGTGCTCGAGCCGCGCGGCGCCCGGCTCGAGCACGGTGCGGGCAACCTCGTGACTAGGGCGCTCGCCGCGGTCGACCGACGGGCCGGCGTCCGCCTGGTCAAGCGGATCCCGGTCGGGGGCGGCCTCGGTGGGGGCTCCTCGGACGCCGGGGCGGTGCTCCGATGGGCCGGGTGCGCAGACCTCGAGGTGGCGGCTCGGCTCGGAGCCGACGTGCCGTTCTGCGTGCGCGGCGGCCGCGCCCGCGTCGGCGGGATCGGAGAGCGGATCGAGGTGCTCGAGGACCATCCCCGCTTCTTCGTCCTGCTCGTCCCGCCCATGGCCGTGGAGACGGCGGCGGTCTACCGCGCCTATGACCAGCTGGCACATGCCGGCGGGTTCGGGGACGCCGGGGCCAACGACCTCACGACGCCGGCAATCCGGGTCGCTCCCGAGCTGGCCCGGTGGCGTGACGCGCTGAGCGAGCTGACGGGGCGGCCACCGCAGCTGGCTGGGAGCGGAGCCACGTGGTTCGTCGAGGGAACCGAGGCCGAGCTGGGGCTCCCCGAGGCGCGCCAGATCACCCTGGGCGCTGCGGTGGGGAGGCTGCTTCCCGTGCGGACCGTGGGCGCTTCCTACGGGTCCGTCCGGCCAATCGGCTAGGGCTTGGCTACTTCCCGGCCCGGCGTTGCCAGCGGGTGGCCTTCAGCATCTTCTTGTGCTTCTTCTTGCGCATCCGCTTGCGGCGCTTCTTGATGAGGGAACCCATGCCGGGGGGCAGGCTAGCAGGGACGCCGCGAACCCCATTTTCGGGCGGGCGAAGGACGCCAGGGGTAGGGGTGGATGCCCCTACCCCTGGCGTGAACGGGTCGCTGAGGGTGAGGCGACCCAGACCGAGCAGCAGCCGCCGGGCGTTGGCTCGTGCCGCGGGGGCAACGAGCCGGCCTGAACGCGCACCGGGACGACCGTCAGTGGTCGGATGGCGCGCCCGACCAACTGGGCCGAAATTGACCCGACGATCTCCGCAATCCGATCCGTCCCCGCATCGAGCGCCCGGCGAATGGAGTGGCGGACACATGCATCGCGTCCGCGGGCCCAGCGATAGCGGATGGATCGGCTGCCTGACAACGGCTCCTCCTCGGTCGTTCCCCATGGTCAGGGAATGGCCTAAGAGCAGGGACAACCGAAGGTAAGAACATCCGAAGAAACCCAAGGTCGGCCTAGGCGAAGGTGACGCACCATAAGCGGCTCTTCGGAACGCTCCTTCGCAAGGCAGTCGAAAGGCCCGGCGTCGGACTACGAGGCGGTCTAGCTTCGGGCGGCGATGAGGGTGCCCGACCGTTTGTTTGGCGGATCTGCGGCAGCGGGGCTATCTAGTGTTCGAGGGCTTCCTTAAGACTGACGAGCTCGCGGCGGCCCAGGAAGCGTTGTGGCTGCACTACCCGCGGCCCGAGGAGTACTTCGCCGACCCGGCCGCTCATGCCTGGCTAGCAACCGACCAATGGGCCGGCATCGTCGGCGGACCGTGGCGATCGTGGAGCCTGAACCGATTGGCCTTCCATCCCGACCTGCTCGACCTGGCGGAGCGCTTCCTTGGTTCGGCCGACCTGCGGCTCTATGAGGCGGAGCTATGGGCCAAGTACGCCGGGGCCGTCAACTACGAGCAGCGCCACCACCGCGATTTCGTCAACCACGGCCTCGTCGTGCCCAAGCGCTTCCAGCCGCCCGCGCAGATGGCGAGCTGGATCCTCCTGTCTGACGTAGGCGACGAAGACGGCCCTACCAAGATCGTTCCGCTGTCTGTCGGGCAAAGCGTTCCGTATTGGCCGGTCCCTGGGCATCACGACATCACGAACTACCTCCCGGCCGGGATGTTCGCCGAGGAGGAGGTCTCGATGACAGGTCCCGCAGGAACCCTGTTCGCTTTTCGGACCGACGTACTTCACCGTGGGTCGCGCATGACCGGCGAACGATCAACCCGCTTTGCGCTCCTCGCCGACTACGACGTGTGGGCACCGCGGTGGACCGGCAGAGTCGCCTGGGCCGAGCGCGCGACGCGTCCAGACTGGTTCGAGATCGTCGAACGGGCGTCTCCCCGGGAGCGGTCGGTGTTCGGCTTCCCCGCTCCGGGCGACCCGTACTGGGACGAGCAGACCTTGGCGGACACCCAAACGCGCTACCCCCAGGCCGATCTGACGCCCTACCGCTGAGAGGACCGCGCATCCGCGAGGGCCGCGAATGGACACGAACGTCGCCCCGTGGGCGCAGAACGTGATCCGTCAGGCCGCCCCGCTCTCCCTATCTGAGCTACGCCCCCAAGGCGTCGCCGTTGCCGACGCCCGGACCAGGGACCGTAGACCCAGCTACTGCCGGCCTACTCCCAGATCGAGTCGATGATCCGGGTGGCCTCGGCCTCGGAGTAGCCCATCCGGACACATGCCTGGCAGGTCGCCTGGACTCCTTTGCGGGCCCTTCCCCCCAGGGGCGTCCGCAGGTGGCGACCAGTGGGGGCACCCGACCGCGTTCACGATCTGGAAGTGTCCCGGCAGGGGTCGGTGCTAGCGGGGGACCCGCCCTCTTGAGGCCCAGATTCCGCAGCGCCGCCCTCGGTTCTCCCACCCGACCTCCTCGTCCTCTTCTGGGGTGCGGCCCGGTCTCCAAGATCAGGCGAATGGCCAGCACTGAGGAGTCAGACTCGTAGGCTTCGCACATGCCACGCGGCCAGCACCACCCCACCCCAGAGGAACGGGACGAACGGGTGGCTCGACGTACCGCCCAACGGATCGCACACCGGTTTCTTTGCCGTCCAGTCGATGGTGACTCCAGATGGGTCTGACAGCTTTCACAGCGCTGAGCGCCTCTTGACCGCGGCGGGCGCCAGAAGGTCCGCCGTCTACCACCTGCGGGTCCGGACGGTCGAGTTCGTCATATCAGCGCGAGTTCGGCCCTGACATGACCGTTTGCCACTGTCCAATGGGTGTTGACCGGTGCAACCGGATCAAAGGCATCAAAACCAGCCGCACGCGATCGACTCTTGTCGAGTGCAAAGACCTCGCCGGATGAGCGCCACCCCGTTTCGATTCCTGGCGCCTATGCCGAGCCTCTGCGACAGCGCTGAGCAGTGGGTCGCATGCCTTCATCACATCGAAGACCTCGGGTTCCACGCGGTCACCGTGTCCGAGCACTACACCCATGGGTGGGCGATGGATGCCCTGACCGCGATGAATTTTGCTCTGGCCTCCACGACACGGCTACGCGCGATACCCATGGTGCTGAACAACGATCTACACCATCCAGCTGTCCTCGCCAAGGCCGTCGCGACCGCCGACGTACTCTCCGGGGGCCGTTCCGCCCTGGGCATCGGAGCGGGATGGCTGGTGGACGATTACACAGCGCTCGGCGCCAGCTACGACGCTGCTTCAATTCGCATCGATCGCCTCGAAGAGGCACTGCAGGTCATAGGCGCTTATTTTGCAGACACAGCGGTGACGTTTGACGGTCACCACTACAAGGTCACCGATTTCCAGGCCCTTCCGCGCGCAGTACAGACGCCGCGACCACCGATTCTCGTCGGTGGTGGAGGGGCGAAGGTGCTTGCGGTTGCGGGTCGACATGCCGACATCGTTGGTGTTCACGCTCAGCTTGGGCCCGGGGGTTTCGACGAAGCGGCAGCAAGCGGACTTTCCAGGGAGAATATCGACAAGAAGATCAGCCTCGTTATTGAGTCTGCCTCACGTGCCCACCGACCAGCACCTGAAATCATGTTCACTTGCTACGACGTGAACATTGGGGGGGTGCGAGTTACGCCAATACGGCCAGCGTTCTCAGATTATATTGGCGCGCATTACGTCAGCTTTGTTGACTCTCCAGTATCGCTGCACGGAGACGTCGAAAGATGTGTGGATAAGTTGCAACGTTGGCGGGAACAACTCGGAATCACTTACTGGAATATTGGAGGAAATCTGGACGTGATCGCCCCGATCGTTGAGAAACTATCGACCGAGTAAGCCTTCGCTAGATCTCGGGGATTTCGACCTGCTTGGAAGCGTTGCGGCCACTTCAGAAAATGGCAGGACTCTGGTTCGCCGCCTCGGGACCTGCGCCTACATCTGGGGTGGGAGGATCACGCGGCGAACCAGGTCTTCGAGTGACGTTTGAGATGTATCAGATCTCTTCTCTGGCGACTCTCTCCGTTGGAGGATCGGGCCAGCGCCAGTTTCTCCATCTCAAGTATCAGAGAGGCGGCTACACCGAGGGCGTGCCGAGCAACACGATTGACGGCCATAGTGATCCAGAGAACAATGCGCACCTACGTCATCAACCTGGCTCGTTCTGCCGAGCGAAGAGCCAGCATCACCAGTCAGCTCACCGCGTACGGTATTGACTTCGAGTTCATCGAGGGGGTTGATGGCGATCATCTCGACATGACGAACCCCGAGATGATCGCGGCTATCGCACCGTCCTTCCGCAACGCCGAGGGGTGGCGGCCGACCCTTGCGGCATGCGCCATGAGCCACCTCAGCGTCTATGAGCGGGTAATCGTCGAACGTCCGGCGGCGGCGTTAGTGCTCGAAGACGATGTCCAGCTTCCACCTGACCTGGATGTCCTGGCCTCCGCAACAGCGAACCAGCTGCGCGGCGCCGAGATCGCGCTACTCAACTTTCAAAGTCCGCGACCGATCAAGTTCACCCAGAACGCGGCGGTGGATCTGCCCGGCGGAAGGTGGCTCGTCTCGCCGGTTGAGGTAGGCCAGCCGGTCAGCGCGGCTGCCTACGTCATCACCCGAGAGGCGTGCGAACGCATCAGCAAGGGCCAGGTTCCCATCCGCGCTACAAGCGACGACTGGGCGCACTTCCTCAGCGAGGGCATGCTGGACACGGTTCGCTGCATCGTCCCCATGGCAGTTGCGACGGACCCTCGCTTCGAGTCGACCATGGGCTACAACTTGCATACGAGTCTCAAGGCCCGATTGCTTAGGGTCATTTTGCAGTACGGTCCCCAGTGCCTGCGTCGGGCGGTTTCTCTTCGCAGGCAGCGCATCTGGCGCAAGCACCACAGGGTGGAGTTCGTGGACGGGTTACCGGAGATTAGTGAGGTTGGTCAGCCGACTGGCGGTTGTCTCGCCGATGACCGTCAGCGGTGAGGACAACGGCGGACAAGTCCGCAAATTGGCTAGCCACGTCGCACTCGTATGCCGCGTTGCCCGCCGAAATCGTCCGTCGGAGTTCGGCCCGACCATTCTCCAGTTCGATGAATTGCGCGATCAGCGTTTCCACATCTAAGGACTTGGCTGACTGGCAGAACTCAGCCAGACCCATGTCAGCCATCAACGAGGTGAACTTTGGGGCGTAGCCGAGAGCTAACACGGGCTTGCCGAGCCGCAGCGCGCAGATCACATTGTGGAAACGGGCGGCCACGACCGTGCCCGCCGGAGCCATCGCCCGCATGAGCTCAGCGAACGTTGCGGTCGTTTCCACCACAACACGCGCTGGGTCGATGTCGGGGCGATAGGCTCGCAAATCGGCAAGGATTTCCCCTGCCACGCCCTCATCTCCTGATCCAGGCATGGCGTCGGATTTATCCGTCGCCCCGATAAGGAGGCGGACGCTCCGGTCGTTATCGATCAACCACCTAACGAAGAACTTCATGGCGCCGACGTAGGATGCCCGAATCGCCGCGGCCTGCCCGCGATCATCGTTGCCTCCACGGAAATCCATCACGCCGACGCCTACGATTCCCGGCTCACCGGGGCCACATGGCGGCGCCGGAAGGCCGAAGGCCAGGTCTGCAAAAACCTGATCCTGTGACACGTCCAACCCTCGCTGTCGCATGGCCTCGCGCGAGTGGCCGTCGCGATAAGAACGGTAGTACGCGAGCCGCGCTGATACGTCGAGAAGCGTCCGCGTAGCACGTCTCTTGATGGAGTCTGCGCCGACGCTAACGAACGCGACCTTGGTTCCGAAGATCCTTGCCCAGACGCAGAGCAAGAAAAACGAGTAGGGCAGTGCCCAGGGCTGGATAGGGAGGGTGGCCTCCATGGTTCCCATTCCTGGCACTATCACGGCGTCATGTCGACTAACCCAGGACGCCGTCCGGAAGACGTCGACACCTTTACCCAGCACCTTGAGCGGGATCGCCGGCGCGCCAGAGCGCGCCTTTGGTAACGCTGATACCAGTTCAACGGTGTAGCGGGGATGCCGTACCGACTGGTCACCGTGTTCGGACCCTTGCACATGGCGTCGATGGTCGCACCTGGATGCTCAGTCTCGAGGTACCTCAGGACGGATTCCATAGACGCATCGTTGCCAAGATTGCCCGAGCCCATGTGACCGAAGAGGCCGATTCTCAGTCCGGCCGGCATTGACCGCCGAAGGAACCCGCCTCTTGTCACCGAACCTTCCCCGACTTGCTCGGCACGAGCGCATCGATCCGAATATCTGGTCGACCGGCGGGCGGCACGTCGCCAGCGCTCCTGTCGCGCTTCGGGAGAACCAGGCCTGTCAGCTGGCGCACCAGATAGAGCAGCGGCTGCTTTCCGAAGGATGTTGGTTCGTCGAGACGGTCCCAGACTGCCCGGCTCGACACCCATCGTGCAAGGAGGCCATAGCACTCGCGCCTGTCAGCGCGAGACAGAGGGGCGCGCCGAATCGCCGAGCAATATCCCAAGAGATATTCAACGTACAGCCGGAGGGCTGGGTGCCGCAGGCGGCTGGCCCGGCGGGGGTCGAGTAAAGTACTCCTTTCACGTGAGGCCAGGTGCTGGTTCGGATGATCACGTCTGAAGAACAACCACTCCGGAACCTGATAGAGCGGTCCATGCAGAGCCAGTTCGGCTATGAGAGTTCGCTCACAGCCGTGATACGTGGGGTGCAGCGCAGTTTGGCGAAGGACTGTCGTCCGGATGACCGAGTAAATCCAATCGCCCCTGCCATCGAACAGAATGCTTCGCAGCCGCTCGGGCGGGCGCCGGTCCGCCGTGCCCTCCGGGTACCTGATCAGTTCCGCTGGTTCGTCGGCACTTTCCAGCAACACGCACCAGGCATGGGCAAGCGCGGCCTCTGGGTGCTCGTCGAGTGCGGCTACGCAGCGCTGTAGGTATTCGCGCGCATAGAGGTCGTCGTGGGATGCCCATTTGAAGAATTCGCCACGGGCGATTCCAACGAGGAAATTGTGATTCGGCACCATGCCGATATTGCGCGGCTGGCGTACGTAGTGGACCCTTGAGTCCCTCTCCCTATAACCACGGCAGATCTCAGCGGTACCGTCGGTCGAGGCGTTGTCGGAGATAATCAGTTCGAAATCTGAGTAGCTCTGGCCAAGCAGAGCGTCGATGGCCTCCCCGAGGAACTTCTCCCCGTTGTACACAGGGAGCCCGATGCTCAGCCGGGGAACCGCGCTCATGCTCGACCCGCTTGGCAACGTACGCGAGGCCAGCGTCCGGCGTGGTACACGCCAGTACCACGACGATCCTGGCTGGCATTGCTCCCCATCGACAGTTCCTCAACGTTCTCAGGCAAGGTGGAAGCAGGTCATATCTCACGAGGCTTCGGCACCAGGCCCTGATACACGCCGGGCCGTGATACACAGTCAATCGAAGAGTGGCCCCGCGGCAGTCTGTTGTATCAGCGCCTCGGCACGCTGCTCACGATTCGGGAGCGCGCAGACGATGCCCTGATAGGAGGGGTAATTCGCTGCGGTCCCACGGGCTGGAGAGGGGGCCACGGCTTCGAGTCAATCGAGCGAGAGGGAGAAGGAACGAGCGGCAGTGATTGGAAGAATTTTGGCGCTCACACCCGCCGGAGACCCGGGGTTAGTTAGGCGATCCTGTCGCAAATGCGCAGCCCGGTTCGCGCATCAGAGTTGGCGGAATCCGGTCAACGACCGTCGGGTTATGGGTCGCTTCACGACATTCGCGCGTTTGTGGCTGCTGATCGATTTACGCCCGCCGAATGAAACGAGGTCAGTCCACGAACTCCTCGATCAGGCGGTTCACTTCGGCCGGCGCCAGGAGCTGGTTGAAGTGCCCGACACCGGGCGTCTGGACGTTCACGAGACGCGGGCCCGGGCTGACAGGCAAGCCCGATTCGTTCACCGAACCCGCGTCGATGTTCAGGATCGGGACAGCGACCGCCGCCCACGCCGACGCCGCGTCCCACTCGAGCAGTCCCTGCAAGCACGCGGCAGCGACATGGTCGGGTGCGCGCAGCATGTCGGCGACGACGCGCGCCTTCACCGCCGGGTCATCGGATGGAAGGAACATCCCTCCTGAACGTCGAAGACGCCAAGGTCGGCGAGACCCTTCGATAGCTCTGCGCCGAGCTTCGGCTGCGCCCGGTCCCCGCAGTTGCTCGACGAACCTTGCCAACAGCGTCAGCTCCTCGGGCGATCCTCCGATCGGAGAGTCCACTAGAACCAATGCCGAGGCCAGCTCCGGATGCTCTGCCACCAGCTGGACTCCGACGGCACCGCCCATGCTGTGGCCGACAACCACCGCACCGGCGATCCCGAGCTGGACGCACAACCACGCCACATCCTCGGCGAGAACTCCGACGGCGTAGTCCCCTTCGGGGGTGTCACTGTCGCCATGGCCGCGCAGGTCGGGTCCCACTACGCGATGGTTCTTTTCGAAGTACTCGAGTTGGGGAGAGAAGAACGAGTGGTCGCACGTCCAGCCGTGGACAAACACCATGGGCGGGCTGCCCGTGCCCGCCTCGTGATAGGCGAGGCGCACGCCGGAACGATCCAAAAAGACAAGCATGTCGGGTTTCCCTTCGGTGACGGCCCGACGCTTCCGGGCCAATCGGCAGAGCGGAACGGCCTTGGGCTCTCGCCCCAGGACACGGACACTTTCGAGGCGAAGCAAGCGCTGGCGCGCTGGCGGCTGGCAGTCCACTCATCTTCGGCGGCCGATCACAACGGGATGACAGTCACCAGGAGCCAAAGGGTAGTGAGCCAGCTCCTCATCTGGCTTGGCGGCGGTATCAAGGGGATTAGACGTTGCAAATCGGTTGACATGGTATGGGCGCAGGCGACACTCGGCACTTGAGTGCGTTCAGAGAGGGCTCTGACCGCGGTGTCGGACCCCCTGGGTAACGTGCTGGCAGTGGTCGCCATCCCCCTACGCGCCGAGGTGGAACGCGACGGGTCTTCGCTCGTCGTTCGTTGGGACTTCGGTGGCGACGACAATCTCGAGGTTGGCGTCGGGAAGACTCCCGAGCCGGCCGAGCACGTCCACGTCGGGCGGATTCCCGTGGCGGCGGGGATGGCCCGCCTCGGCGACTCCGGACCCGGACGCCACTACGTGTCGCTCGGCCGGTCCGACGGCACGATCGTCGTCGCGGAGCGCCGCGTCCCCTTTGCCGGTCTTATCAACTTCCGCGATATCGGCGGTTACGACACCGAGGGCGGTGGGCGGACCCGCTGGGGTCTCGTCTTCCGCTCCGACAGTCTTCATTACTTCACGGCCGAGGACCTGGTTGCCTTTGACGCGCTCGGTGTCCGGGCGATCTTCGACCTGCGGCGCGACACCGAGCGGGCGGAGGCGCCCGGACCTCGCCCCTTCATTCCCTTGACGTTGCCCGGTGGCCGTATCGCCGACGCCGACCCGGCCGCGTTGACCGATCGCCGTTCAGGCGAGGAGTGGCTCCTCGAGGATTACCTGGGCATGTTGGGGAAGGCCGGCCCGGTCATGGGGAATCTCTTCACGCGACTGGCCGAACTCGATGCGGGTCCGGCTGTCATCCACTGCTGGGGTGGGAAGGACCGCACCGGGATGACCGTCGCGGTGTTGCTGCGCCTCCTCGGGGTGCCATGGCAGACCGTGCTCGACGACTACGCCCTCACAGCCTCGTACACGCCGCCCGATCGTCTGGCCGAGGTCATCGAGCTGTTCGGGTCCGAGGGAATCCCGGCGGCGGCGGCCGAGGGAATGCTGGGCAGTCCGCGCTGGGTGATGGACGAGGCGCTCGCCGTGCTTGAGCGCGACCACGGCGGCGCGGAGGCGTTCCTCACTGGCGCCGGAGCGATGACTGAGGACGCGGTTAGGCGGCTCCGCTCGCGCCTCGTCGGCTATTAGGGCTGGTCAGACGCTCGGCGCCGCTCCGATCGCCTGGGCAATCGCTCGCCCATACAGCACGGCGCCGTACAGGGTGAAATGCGTCCCGTCCGGGGTGCGCACCTCGACGGGGACGCCGCCGGCACCCGGTATGTCCTCCGTATAACGACCGGTCCCACCGGTGAGTGCCGGGGTCACGTCGATGAGGAGGGGGTGCCCCGACTCCGTGTTCGGCGCATGCAGGTGCTCGTAGATGCGGTCGAGCCTGACGAGGGCGGCCTCGGTGACGGGATTGGAGAGCGGCGGCCCGATCACCCAGTAGACCTTGGCGCCGCGCGAGGTGAGGACGTCCTCGAGCTGCTGGGCGACCTCGCCCCACTGCTGGTAGAAGGCCGGCGTGTACGGGGCCACCCCGGGACGCTCGCCCAGGAACCCGTAGTCGCCGATGAATTCGACGACGACCACGCTCGGGCCGTACTGCGCGATCAGCTGTCGGCCGTGGGCGACCCAGTTGACCTGCGTGTCGAGCAGCCCGCTGCCCGAGAGTGCCGCGGGCTGCAGGTCGTAGCCGAGGAAGGAGGCTGAAGTACGGCCCGATGAACGGTGCGGAGATCGCGCTGAGAGAGTCACCCATCAAGACGACCGTCTTCTTCTGCGCGCCGACCACGCCGAGGGGGATCCCTACCGCGGCGACCAGGACGACCAGCGCGGCGATCCACAGGGCGGGGCCGGTCCGCCGGCGGGGTGCCGTCCAGGTGGCGGGGCGCATGAGTGTGTCCATCGGTCCTGGTCCTACCCACGACCCGGGGTCCTAGGCCTGGGGCAGCCTCGTCTCGACCGTGGAGCCGTTGTGCAGGGCGTGGACGGCGTCCGACGCATCCTGGTCCGCGGTGGCGTCCGACGGGGCAGCGGACGCCGGGAGGTGCAGGGTGACGATGGCGCCGCCGTCCGTCGCGTTCTGTGCCCGCACCGAACCGCCCTCTTCGGTGGCGACCTGCGCCACGATTGCGAGCCCGAGCCCGGAACCCGGCAGCGCGCGCGCCGCCCTCGCCCGGTAGAAGCGGTCGAAGATGTGGGGAAGGTCCTCGGGGTCGATCCCGGGGCCCCGGTCCCGCACCACGATGTCCCCAGCGCGGCACAGCACATCGACGGTTGCGCCGTCGGGGCTCCATTTGAGGGCGTTGTCAAGGAGGTTGCCGATCGCCCGACTGATGCGGTCACGGCGCCCGTTGACCCACACCACATCGAGGTCGGTCCGGAACGCGACGGCGCGCTCGGCGGCCGTGAGACGCCGCGAGCTGCACCACGTCCTCGACGAGCTGGTCGAGCCGAAGGGTGGTTGCCTCCTCCTCGGTGCGGGCACCACGCGCCAGCTCGGCAAGGTCGCCCACCAGATTGGTGAGCTCCTGCATCTGGGTCAACACATCGGCCACGAGCACCTCGCGCTCGGGCTCGGACAGCTCGTCGATCCTTCGGACGATCTCGAGGTTGGTGCGCAAGCTCGTGAGCGGGGTGCGCAACTCGTGGGACGCGTCCATCACGAGCTGCTGTTGGGACTCGCGCGAGGACTCGAGCGCACCGATCAGTCGGTTGAACGCGCGCCGAAGTCGCCCGAGCTCATCCTGGCCACCGGGCTCCAGTCGTTCGCTGACGTTGGTGGTGCGGGCCAGCTCCTCGACGGCTGCGGTGAGCTCGTTGAGCGGCCCAACGGCGGTACGCGAGACGAACCAGCCGATAAGGATCGTGAGGATCAGCGCGGCCAGCGCAACGAACAGCAGCCCGAGCCCAAGCCCACCCAGCTGGTCATTCACCCCCGTCAGCGGCGCGGCGACCTGCAACGTACCCGTGCCGAAGACCGGGATGCCGAGGATGCGGAGCGGTCCGTTGTAGCGGGTCACGTACTCGCGCCATTGCGCACCGTTGACGCGGATGTCGGTCGTGTACGAGCGCGCGCGACCCTCCGCGACGGCGCGCACCGAAGAGGTGATCGGCAGCACGGGCGAGGACGGGGGAGCGGACGGTGTGTAGAACTGGACGTACGGTGACCTGATCTCGGCGACCTGTCCGTTGGTCTCGACCGCGACGACCGGGAGGTGGTCGACGACATTCGTCACCGTCGACTGGAGGACGTCGTCGACGGAGTTGATGAGGGCGTTGCGCGAGGCCAGGTACGCGCCGATTGAGGCCGCGAGGATGGCGAAGACGCCGACGCCGACCGCAGCGAGCACCATGCGCGAGCGGAAGGTCATGGTTCGCGCAGGACGTAGCCGACGCCGCGCACCGTGTGGATGTAGCGAGCCTCGTCGCCCTCCTCGGTCTTGCGCCGGAGGTACCCGACGTAGACGGCCAATGAGTTGGTCCCCGAGTCGAAGTCGTAGCCCCAGACGCGGTCGAGGATCACGTCGCGCGTCAGCACCTGACGCGGGTGGCGCAAGAACAGCTCGAGGAGGTCGAACTCGATCCGGGTCAGCGAGAACTCGCGGCTGCCTCGATGCGCCTCGCGGGTCCCGAGATCAAGCTCGAGATCACCGAACCGCAGCACCTCGCCCTCCTCACCGCTGCGTCGCCGGAGAAGCGCGCGCAGGCGTGCCAACAGCTCGGCGAGTGCGAACGGCTTCACGAGGTAGTCGTCGGCCCCGGCGTCGAGGCCCTGGACGCGGTCATTCACGGCGTCGCGGGCCGTGAGCATCAACACGGGGGTGTCGTTCCCAGCGCTCCGCATGCGCTTGCACACCTCGAGTCCGTCGATGTCGGGGAGCCCCAGGTCGAGGACGACGGCGTCCGGTGGTGCAAGCGCGAGGGCCTCCAGGCCACCCCCACCGTTGGCGGCGGTCTGTACCTCGTAGCCCTCGAGCCGTAGGGCGCGTTCGAGGGAGGAGCTGACGGCGGGATCGTCGTCGATCACGAGAATTTTCATGGGTGCGCCGCCACTCTGCTCGGCCGCCGAAGGGCGTTGATGTGCGGGGGAGCGTCCACCGTGCCTGTCCGTGGATTTGCCTACGCACTAGGGATCATACTGGGCACCCCTAAGGGCTCCATAAGGACCAATGTTCGGACGCATGCCTGCCGAGCAGCCCGCGGCGTCAATCAGGCTGCGGGACGGCGGCTGTCGTCCAGTCTCACGACCGAGCTGTCGGCTTGTGCTACGCGTGATTGGTCAATGGCGGGTAGTTCAATTGGCAGAACGCCGGACTTTGGATCCGGAGGTTGGAGGTTCGATCCCTCCCCCGCCAGCTGGCACCTGTATCGGGTCGTTCAGTTCGCCCAGGAGACGTTTCTCCGAGGGACCCACGCCGGATTGCCAGATTGCCCGCGACGAGAGCACGAGCCGGAACGTCCGAACTGACGAGGCTTCCGGCTCCGGCAACGGCTCCGTTACCGATCGTCATGCCGGCAAGGATGACTGCACCGGTCCCGATCCAGACGTGGTCGCCAATGGACACCCTCTTTGCGCGTGGTTTGGTCACGCCTTCAACGGTGAGGTCGTGTGCGTTGCCGTCGAGGATGTTGGTGTCCCAGGAGATCGCGCCCGTGGCACCGATCGTGATGTGATCGAAGCAGGTGATGGTCGAGAGGCAGTTGACGTAAGAGCCCGGCCCGATCTCCACTGTGCTGCCTTCGGTCAGCAGCATCCGGGTCTCGCGAGTGAACTCCGCGCGGCCGCTGATAGAAAGGCACGCCCCGCGGCGAAAATGGATCGAATACGGCACAGCAAAGGTGTGTCGCGTGCCCACGACCAGGCGGGCACCCTTGGCCAGTCGGATGCTCGCTCCGGGCGCAACTTGACATGCGTTCGACGCGGGACCAGACACCTGCCGCGATTGCGAACGCTCAGGTACAAGTTCTCTGTCAGGCGACGTGCTTGGCGTTGAGCACGGCTTGTGCTGTCAGTCTCCGGCACGGCCGTTCCAGTCGAGCGTTGCTCGATGCGAATCGGATCGACCTGGACAACCCGACGCTCCAGATGCTCGAAGAAACTGGCGGCGGCTATGCCATTGGTGACAGCACCTACAGGTCTGGCGAGACCTCCATGATGATGCGTCGAAGATGCTCGAGGCACCGACCTCTGGTCGGACCGATGCTGCCGATCGGCATATCTAGGAGCGCCGAGACCTCCTTGTAGGACGGCGGATCGTCGCCGGAGAGGAGGCTGAGCAGCCGCTGGCAACGAGGCGGCAGCTTGGCGTAAGCAAGGCGTAGCGCTTGAGACCGCTCCTCGGCGAGAAGGCCCGCGTCATTGAGTGCCTGGCGATCGGGTTGGAGTTCGATGACCTCGGAGTCGAGGACCACCCGGCCACGTGCTCGAACCAGACGCAGGCTCTCACGACGAGCGGTAGTGGCAAGCCAGGCCCCGATCCGCTCCGGCTTCTGGATCCGGTCGATATTCTCCACCAGGCGGAACCATGTCGTCTGGACAACCTCGCCAACATCGGCGTCACACAGACGGCAGCTGCGGGCAATCGCCGTGATCAGGTTGCCGAAGCGCGTGGTCAGGTGCTCCCAGGCCGCATGATCGCCGCTGGAAGCCGCGGCAACCACCTGGCTGAGGGTTGGCTCGTCGAGCCTGGTAGCCCTGGCTGTAGCCACCGGCCGAACCGCACCTGCGGTTCGCTGAGCCTTCGTCTCCAACGAGCCAGCCAACGACGTGGCCATGAGTCCTCACAAGCGCCGATCCTGGGGAGCAGCTTCCGACGAGCGCCCTGACAGGCACGCTTGGGTCCGACTACACCCGACTTACGCGGGATCGAGTTCCCGCTTGACCGGATTGTCATCGAACCCGGTGACGCGGTCATCCCCGATATTGGGGAAATCGGTCAGGGCTCCTAAGACGCTCTGTGACAGGACGGCCGGGCTGCGTGAGCTGATCGCGGGGTGGCGATGCTTGGCGCGCGATATTCGCAGCCCTCGGACCGCTTGGGCGACGATCGTGGGCACTGTGACAAGGAGGATTGACAGGTCAAGGCGAAGGTTCCAGTTGTCGACGTATTGCAGGTCGAAGCGACGGTAGGCGTTGAACGACGGGTTCTCCCTGGCCCGGCACTGCCAGAGTCCCGTGATTCCCGGGGCCATCGAGTGTCGACGATGTAGCTCCAGGTCGAACTGCAACACCTCATGAGGGAGGGCCGGGCGCGGCCCGACGAGGCTCATCGAACCGGCGAGCACGTTCCAAAGCTGCGGGAGCTCATCTAGGCTCAGCGGCCTGAGCAGCCGCCCGACCTTAGTCACCCGCGGATCGTTGGAGTTCTTGTAAAGGGGCCCGTCCGTTCGCTCGTTTGGGGCCGCTGGATCTTGGCACCCCTCCGAGTTCACTGTCATCGTGCGGATCTTGTACACCGTGAACAAGTCGCCGTTCAGCCCGACTCTGCGCTGACGCAAGATCGCGGGTCCACCTTCGATCCGGATGGCGGCAGCGATGACGAGAAGTAAAGGGGACACGAGGACCAGCGCCAACGCAGCGCCGACGACATCAATCGTCCGCTTGGTTCTACGCTGCCATGAACGAACGCAGTGTGGCTCGACGTAATAGAATGGCTCCCCGGAGATGGGCACCTCGCGCAGCCGGTTGCTCCCGACCCCATTGATGCCGGGCCAGACCTGGACATGCAGTCCGCACGCGATACCCAATGCGACAGCGCGCTGCAGGTCCTTTCCCGACAGCGCGCTTGAGGCAATCAGCGCTCCTGTCGCATTGGAGGTCCGCGCCAGTTGGGGCAGATCCCCGATCGAGGTGCTTGTGAGGAGATGTCCCCAGGGACGTGTCACCGAGTCATCGCCGATAGTGGCCACCACCTGGTAGCCAAGCTCGGGTTCGGAACTCAGCATCTTCCAGAGCTCAGTGGCGTCGTCGCTGCCACCAACCAACACAACGTTACGTAGGTAAGCGCCTCCGGCGCGCCTGGCGCTGAGCCAGTGTCGGTAGTGCCCGCGCAGGATTGCGGTTCCTACCGCACAAATCGCGCCGCACAACAGTGCCGACGGAAGGCTCGGACGGTGATACGACCATCCAACGGCGATGAAGGCGAAGGACCCGAAAAGCGCGGCAAAGAGTATTCGCGCCACCTCCTGGGACCACTTTGAGCAGACGCGCGACCGATAGAGACCGGTGGCGCGAAGAGCGATGACCGTGGCGAGCACGGAAAGCGATCCGCGGGTAAGCCGTTCGATGACCCCCCCCGCCGGGGTCATGAAGTACCCGACCGTGAGCCAGGCGATACCTGACGCGAGGAGGTCGAACCCGAGGAGGCGAGTGCGCAACGAGTACGAGCCTGCCGAGCCAAGGTTTGCGAGAGGCTGCGCCGAGGCCGGTTGCACGTTGTTCGGCTCGGGCTTGTCGGGGGATCCTTCGCCCGAGCTGTTCATCTCCGGCGCCAACATGTCAGGCGGACTTAGGGCAACGGCGCACATGGAATCGAGCCGCCGGTGGGCCTCTCTGATACCTCGATCCGACCGTTCCTTCGGGTTCGCGGAACTCGCGTGACGAATCCCATTCGAGCAAACGATCACGATCTAGATCCGCCCTGGTATCAACGCCAGAGATGGGTGCTCTATTCACCCAGGTGAAACCGCCGTCCGACGAAGAGGGCGAGGCGTTGCAATGATGGGGAAGCCGCTGGTGCTCGATCGCCAGGTCGCTCGTGCGTTGCCGAAACGTCACGTGCTGATGGCCCATCGCACCTTGATGATGATCTTCCGGGGTGCCCGATGACCTCCGTCCTGGCCGGGGCTGATGGTGGCGTGGCGCTCAATCGGTGTGGAGTGTGCGAGCTGCTCGAACTCGAGCTCAGCTGCCCCATCCCCGTTGGCGACGTGATCGCCGTCCACACCGATCGGGACACCGTTGTGTTCATGCACGCTCCGACCGGGGGCGTGTTCGTCGCCCCGCCCCGCCATGTCGAGGACATCTCGGGCTTCGATGCCACCGCCCTGGGTGGATTTCTGGCCGCGCTTCGACGCGTGACGATCCAGGCTCGGGGGGTCTTTGGTGGGTCGGGACCCGCTATTTCGTTGGATTCCTCAGTCCTCGCTCACTCCGAGGGGCACGTCTGTTTCCTGATCGCCCCGACCCACCGGAAGGGGAAGGGCAAGCGCACCGCGCCGAGCGATCCGAGGATCGCGGCGGAGCGACTGGCCGAGGGACTGCGATAGCGCCTTCGAGACCCCTGCCAGGTCCCTGACCTGTCATCGGTGTCGGGTTCCCTTCGAGGATCCCCCAAATCCGGAGTTGTCACGTGTAGCTTCTCGCACTGGCGCCGACCAGGGCGTCGACGACAAGGGCAAACCCTTCGTGAGAAGGGGGCGCAAAGCCACGGGACTCACACCCTGAGTTAGCCGGGTTGCCGAATCGGCGATTACGTCGCCGCTCTTTGGACGCTCCCTCTCGCATGGCCCGAGAGGAGTGTCGGAATGCGCAGGAGAGTCGGCCGTCGGGGACCCGCCGTCGTCGCCATCGCCGCTTTGGGCCTCGTCCAGTTCGTCGGGCTGCAGCTTGCTTCGTCGACTGTTGTCCCGCCCACGGTTGTGGGACCCGCCACCACGTTCGGAGCGAACAACGGCGCCAACTCGACCGCGGTGCCGGCCGGGACGGTTCCCGGCGATGTCCTGGTCTCAACCGTGGAAAGCTATCCATTCACGACCATCACATGTCCGTCTGGCTGGACGAACGCCTGGGACGGGACCAATGGGTCCAACGTCCGTGTGGCGATGTGTGTGGGCACCGTCGGATCGAAAGTACCGAGCACCGTGCACATTGGCGTGAATCCGCCGACCGAAGTGTCCATCGTCACGCAGGCGTTCAGCGGCGTGAACACCTCCCGCCCGATCGATGCTTCGGGTGAGGCGGCCGGTTTGACCCCCCCGAGCGTTAAAGCCTCGGCGGGTGACCTGCTCGTGTTCGGTGAGGGTTCCGCCCTCTGGAACGGCACTGCCGCCGCCCCGAGTGGGGCGAAACTCGGCGCGAACGTCTACGCCGGTACAAGCCAGGCGGCGCAGGCAACCGAGATCTTCTCGGGCGGCGGGAGCACCCCGACCGCGTCGTGGACCCTACCCGCGACGTCACCGGCCGTTTCTGGCGTGGTTGCGCTTCTTGCGTCCTCGAATGGCCCCGTGCAGCCGTTGCCAACAGTGCAAACGGTGACACCATTGGCGCAGGCGATTACGTTCACTTCGAAGGCTCCGGCCCAAGCCACCGTCGGTGGCACATACACCGTGACCGCCAAGGGTGGCGGCTCCGGTCAGCCGGTGGTGTTCTCCATCGACGGATCCTCGACCTTCTGGGCGTGCAGCGTGACGGGCGACACGGTGAGTCTGGTCGAGGCCGGCACCTGCGTTATCGACGCCAACCAAGCGGGGACCTCCCTCTATCAAGCGGCGCCCCAGGTGCAGCAGTCATTCACCATCCAGGCGGCGGCGAGCGACCCCCCACCCGCGACGTCGCCGCCCCCGACGTCGCCGGCTACGACAACCACTGGCGGCAACTGCACCGATCCGACGTTCACCACGAGTGATGCCGAGGGAACGATCAATACGGACCCGAGCAGCACGGCCCCTGAATACTGGTGGGTCGACAACGACGCCTGGAGCGGCAGCGCCGGTCCGCAGACGCTCTACGTGTGCAACGCGTCGAGCTGGTATGCCACGAGCGACCAGACCGACAACGGCGGCGCGGTCGAGACGTACCCGAACACCGAGTACGACGTGGGCGGCCGCGGCAACAACGCCACGGACCCGCCCATCTCCAGCTACTCGTCCATCACCAGCACGTTCAGCGAGGCCTACCCCACGACCGGGGACAGCTTCGATGCCGCCTACGACCTGTGGACGGACAACTGGACCCACGAGACGATGATCTGGAACCAGTGGGGTGGGACCCAGGACTACTGGGGCGACTGTGCGTTGCCTGGGGCCGACCAGGGCGACTGCGGATACACCCCGGTCGCGGTCTCGCTCGGTGGGGTCGCCTATGACGCCCTCAACCTGGGATGTCCCACCGGCTCGCCATGTGCGCCGGACAGTGGAGAAATCATCTTCTTCCGAAACACCCAGGTCACATCGGGATCGGTGGACATCCTCGCCGCTTACAACTTTGAAGTGTCGGAGGGATGGGCGAGCGCCAGCGACATTCCGACGCAACTCGAGTACGGCGTCGAGATCTGCTCCACGACCGGCACCCAGACGTTCCCGATGACGGGAGTGACCTTCAGTCTGAGTTAGAACCGTCGCGCTGACTACCAGGGCACAAGCGATTTTGGGGAGGCTTCCCCATGCGGCAGCTGGACCACCCCTGAGCGGGCGTATCAGGCCCCGAACCTGGCGCTCCCTCAGGGGTGGGGAACCGTCGGTCCTGGGACCCCTTCTCGGGTGTTCCCTGCGCCACGGCAACTCGGAGGTTCGTTCTCCGGGCCTTGACGGTCGCCACGCTTGGGGTGCCTCTGCTGGCCACGTCGAGCCCAGCGCAGGGACTGACCACACCGACTGCCGCTGTCGTGGGCGATTCGGCCCCAGGGGCTGGCCGCCCGATCCATATCTGTGGAAACCCCGCAATGCTTGACGGCCCTTCCTCCAGTCCAGCCGGTGCGGTCCAACTGAAACCCTCGCAGCACGTGGTCCAGATGGTCACTAACGCTGGTCCGGATACTACTTTCTGGTTCTCTCCTGGCGTTTACACGTTCGGGCCTGGGGAGTACACCTCGCTGCTCCCGAGGCAGGGGGACACATTCATCGGCGCGCCCGGCGCGGTTATCAGCGGGCATAGACAAAACGACGAGGCTTTCGCTGGCAATGCTTCCGACGTCACCATCGAGTACCTGACTATCGAGAAATTCATCGCGCCGGGTAATCAGGGCGTTGTCAATCAGGGCTCTGCACCTCGATGGACCGTCGAGCACAACACCATCGAGAACAACCCAACTGGTGCTGCCGTGATGGTCGCATCGGGCAATGTTGTGGAATACAATTGTCTGACCCGCAACGGTCAATACGGATTCAACGCCTACAGTCCGCTCGGCGTGCACAACGTTGTTCTGTCGAACAATGAAATCAGTTTCAACGACACGTATGACTACGACGTCTCAAGGGACAAGAACTGCGGCTGCGCTGGTGGCGGAAAGTTCTGGCGAACGACCGATGCGGTGGTCACTGGCAACTACGTACATGACAACCTGGACCCCGGAATATGGGTCGACACGGACAATGCGGGGTTCGACATCTCCGACAATTACTTCGACCACAACTCGGCTGAGGGTCTCATCTATGAGATCAGCTACAATGCCCTGATCGATAACAACACGTTCATCGATAACGCGTGGCGTATCGGCCCAAGCCTGGGTCGAAGCTTCCCAGCGACGGCGCTGTATATCAGTAACTCTGGATCTAATCCCGCGGTGAGAACGAACTACCGGGACTCTTTCAACGTCGTCGACAACGAATTCATCGATAACTGGGGAGGCGTTGTGCTCTGGGAGGATGCGGATCGCTTCTGCTCAGATGGGTATGACACGGCTGGATGCACCTTGGTCGAGCCCCACATCTTCACGATCAACTCGTGCAGGTCACATCTCGAGAAGGCGCGATCCAACCAATCGCCTGATTACTTTGCCGGCTGCCAATGGACGACACAGCGGGTGAACGTGTCGGACAACACCTTCACCCTGACACCTAGTGATGTTCCCGGCTGCCGACCTACTTTTGGTTGCGGGTTCAATGGGATGTTTTCCAATGTCGGAACGGTGGCACCGTTTCAGGGCCGGAACATCGAGAACGAACTCACCTTTCACTCGGACAACAGGTTCGCAGACAACACTTACATCGGACCCTGGAGCTTCATGGTCCGTCAACAGGGCAACGTCGTGACGTGGGCCGGGTGGCATGCTGCGCCGTACTTCCAGGATGTAGGCAGTACTCGCCGGTCGACTCGTTCGTGATGGTATCGGCCGTCCGTTGACGGCCAGCTCCGCCCCAGGCTGTCGGTGGGCGGGACCCGATGACCAGGGGGATTTCCCAACGAATTTCGGACCCCGACCGAACCATTTTCATGCCGTGAGCAGATGTATCAGGAAATCACCTCGCGCCTCCTAAATCCCAAGAGTCAGTGCAGCCACCTACCGGGCGTGTGTCTGAGAGGAAATTGTGACCGAACAGCCGTTCGATGCGAAGAGGGTCTTGCACCTCATCTGGCGCCACCGCCGGCTCGCGATCGCGTTCGTTCTTCTCGGCCTTGTTGCCGGCGCCGCCTATGGGTTCTCGCGCCCTCTGCGCTACAGCGCGTCGTCCCTGGTCCTGTTGCCCGACACCTCTGGCGCGTCGGCCCCCAACGACATAAGCACGGACAGTCAGATTGCGGTGAGCGGGACGATCCTCGGCCCGGTGGATAAGCGGATCGACCCGAGCCTCTCTCTCACCGCCCTTCGCCAAAGGATCCATGCCCACGGAACAGCAACCAACGTGCTTCAGATCACCGCTCAGGGAACCAGCCAGAATCAGGCTGAAGCGCTGGCAAACTCCGTCGCCTCGACCCTAGTGAAATTCGTCACCAGCAACACCACCGCGGCCAGTGCAAGCGGGCTCGCAGCTCTTCAGGCTGAAGCCTCACACCTCGAACAGCAGATCGACAACGTCAATGCTGAGATTGCGTCCGTGACTAAGGAGATTGTCAGCGTCGGATCTAGCTCGACCGCGGGCCAAAGTGACACGGCGCTTCTCGCGGCACTCACCGCCCAGCAGTCGCAGTCCACGCTGCAATTGGACAACATAAATAGTGAGATCGCAGTTGCTCAACTCGGCGGCAGTGCAGCCAACGCTGGGACGGAGGTCATCCAGAAGGCAGGGATCGCCACGAAGGCCTCACTCTCCGGCCCAATCATCAACACGGTGGTTGGAGGACTGATCGGGATCTTGACGAGCTCACTTCTGATCATCTTCCTGTTCCGTGGCGACCGGCGGCTTCGCCGCCGTGATCAGCTGGCTGAGTCTGTTGGCGTGCCTGTTGTGCTCTCGCTCGCAACGACACGGATCACGAAGACCACCGAGTGGGTCAGCTTTTTTGAAGGGTATGAACCGAGCTCGAACGACCGCTGGCGGGTACGCAAGGCCCTGCGCGACCTTGGTGTGTTCGGAGTCACCCCAACGACGCTCGTCGTCCTCGCGCTTGCGGGGGATGACCGCAGCCTCGTCGTGGCGCCTCAGATTGCGATGTGTGCTGCGGCCCAAGGCAATCCGGTGTCGCTGAACGCGACGGGGAAGGACGCGAAGGCTGTCGATCTACGAGTAGCAATGGAGAAGTTGGCGCTTTCTGGTCGCCGACCGCGTTACGACATTGAACTGCAGAACGGCATCAACCAGTCGGGCCTTACGGTTATTTCGATGGTCGTTGATGGGCCTCGTCCTGAGATCTTGCGGGCGAGGTCCGCGGTAACGGTTCTCGCAGTGTCCGCCGGATTCGCCACGGCCGAAGATCTGGCCAGAATCTCGATCGCGGCGGCCGACGCCGATCGACCGATCATGGGCCTCGTCGTGACAAACCCTGACCCAGACGACCTTTCCTCGGGGCGGCTTGCCGAGTCGGTTCTGGTACCCGGACCGGAGCCGTACCGCCTTCCGATCGGTGCCGGGAGGATCTGACAAATGGCCATCGAGCTCGACCAACCGATCCAATCCCTTCCCAAGATGCCTGCAGAAATGGACCAAACGGTCATACTCTCCGGACGCCTTGTCAGCTTCCACTACCTCGGCGCTGCTCTGCGCCGGTCCAAGAAGGTTTGGATCGCCTCGGCCATTCTTGGTCTCATAATCGGTGGCGCATATCACACAGTGGTGCCGCGAAAGTACACGGCGTATTCGATGGTGTACATGGCGCACCCGATCGGATCAGACGATGCGATTGAGATTGGGAACGACTTGGCGCTGCTGGATAACACGGCAGTCGCTCGAGCCGCGATCAAGATCCTGAACGAACCGTCGCTTAACCCAAACACTCTTCTCGGAAAGACTCCGGGTGTCGCAGTCAGTGACAACGTGATCGAGGTATCCATTCAAGGTCCGAGCTACCAGGAGGCCGTCCGGCGAGTCAACGCAGTGACATCGGCGTTCCTAACGTTTCGAGCCGCGCAGTACACCGGTCAAGATCGCGCCGTCGTAGACGGTCTCGACAAGGAGATCGGGGCGCTGCAGACGCAAGTAAATTCGATGACCAACACGATCAACGACGGGAACGCGACTTCTACTCAACTTACCCAGGTGGTCGCCGAGCGTGCGTCCATCACAACCGAGGTATCGAATCTTCAGGGAAACGTACAGACGGATCAGCTCAACACGAACGCTGTCGTCGACGCCTCGCGTGTCCTCACGTCGGGAACCACCGAGTACCACTCGACGGTTCGCCTTTATTTGATCGACGGATTGTCGGGCTTGGCCGCAGCGCTAGTCATCGGAATTGGTTTGGTCTCGCTGCGCGCGATGACTTCGGACCGGGTGCGCCGCAGGGAGGACCTGGCAACGATTGTGGGGGCCAACGTCGAGGTCAGTACCGCCGCTCCGGTCCGCAAGGGAGCACGCGGAAAAGCCGGGAATACAGGGCCGGTTGCGCGCTATTTCGAGCATCTGGTCACCGGCGGTGCCAGGCGAAGCATTCTGGCCGTGGCTGTCGACGACGTGGACGCACCGGCGGCCGCAATCGTGGCAGCTGCCGCTTCGTTGGTGGCGCAGCAGAAGAAGGTGGTCCTTGTTGACTTCACGTCTGACCGGGTGCTTGAGAAGCGACTCAAGCGATTCATTTTGAAGGGCAACGGTGGACCCGTTCGAGAGGTCGAGATCTCTCCTGAGCACGTCTTGACGCTGTACATCGCTCCGAAGAACCTCGGTCCTGAGGATGGTCGTGCGGCGTGGGAACTCGGCGCCGAACGCTGGGAAGGATCTGACGCGGTCCTGGCCCTTGGGACGATCGAACTGGGGAGGGGTGCGTGGCACCTCCGAAACTGGGATCAGTCAATCCTCACCGTCACCGCCGGGAAGTCCACGCCACAACGCATCAGCGGAACGGCTGAACTCCTTCGGGCCTCTGGTGTCTCGGTGTCAGCGTCGATCCTCTTCAATGCGGACTCAGACGACGAGAGTGTGGGTCTGGCCCCGGTCGCCGGGCCTTGGGCCTCAGATACTTTCGCCAGCTTCGGGATCCATCCTCCGATCCGGACATGACCACTTCGGCACCGTTGCGGCTACGCATGGCGTCGCCGGTTCTCTCGTCGATTGACGCGTCGGTTCCGACCGATCGATCGACGCGTAGGCGTCTCGGGTGGATCTGGGGATTGCTGTTTTTCAACGTGATGACGTTCACGTCGGTTCCCCTTGTGGTTCACATCCCGTCGGGTGCCGGAAAAATCCTCACGCAGAGCTCGCTGGCGATCGCGCTCGCCCTCGCTGTGAGCTTGAATCGCAGGTTGCTCATACGGCCTAACGGTTTTCTCTTGCTGTACAGCATTCTGTGTGGGCTCACGCTGTTAATGAGTGTTCACGGTTACTTTGGCCTCGGATCAATCGTACGGACTGCCAGGTTGATCGGGTTTGTTCTCACCCTTTGGCTCTTGAGTCCGTGGTGGGGGAGAGGCGATTTTTTCTTCATCCGTACCTACCGACGTGCGCTTGCGATCGCCCTTGGATCTGTGCTGCTCGGAGCCGTAATTTCTCCAGGAAAAGCATTCGCGCAGGCCGGGGGTGGTCGACTGGGGGGAGCGATCTGGCCGATCCCCCCGACCCAAGTCGCGCACTTTGCGGCGGTATTTGTTGGGCTGACGGTGGTCATGTGGTTCAGCGGGATGCTCAGTCGACGAGACGCCGCCATCGCCACCCTCGCTGGCGTCGTCGTCCTGTTACTGACGCACACCCGCTGGGCGCTCCTCGCGATGCTCATCGCCCTTCTTGTAGCCAGCCTGAGCCTCGTCTTCAGCCGAAAGCGAGTTCGGAGGGCCCTTCTTGTGGCGCTGGTCGTTGGAGCGCTGGTCGCCCTCTCCTTTGCCCCATTTCTAAGTCACTGGTTTCAGCGGGGCGAGAGCGGACAGGAGCTCTCGAACTTCACCGGTCGCACTGTGGTCTGGACGCAGGTGATCCATCAGCCTCGAAGCGAAGTCAACACGCTCTTTGGCTATGGGATGTCGAACGACGGGTTCAACGGTTTGCCAATTGATTCGAGTTGGTTGGCGATCTATGTCGATCAAGGCCTTGTCGGGGATGTGATCGTGGGTGCGGCGGTGCTGCTGCTGCTGCTGATGGCACTCCTGGCTCCGCGAGGACCGGCCCGCGCGATTGCACTCTTCTTGATTGTCTACTGCTTGATCGCCTCGTACTTGGAAACAGGGCTTGGCACACCGTCGCCATACCTCCTCGAGATGATGGCAGCGATATCGGTACTCGTCCCTGCCTCGGTCGCTCGATTGGGCGGCGGGAACGGTCTGATTCAGGCACCCGAGGTTCTCGAGTGATCCACTCGGCTCGTCCTGCTGGCCACTCCGCGGAGGAGCGTTGGGGGTACGGCGGCTTCCGCTAGTCGGACCCTCGCGCGTCGGGTAGTGGGTCGAGGTGCATTTGTGTACGGAACTCGGCCGCTTCCGTAGTCCCGGTGCCAATCAAAGCCGCCGCAGGTGTTTTGACGCCGAAAGACGGTGAGTACCAGCCGACAATCGGGTCTCGCTCGCCCAGGTACACAGACCACGTAAGTGATTCTGGAAGCTGTAGTCGCGCCTCTTGCATGTCTCCCTCGAATGTGAGCCACTGGAGGATCGCAAGGTGCTCGATCAACTCTACACGGACCGTCGGGCCCAGTTGGAAGGTCATCGTCATCCGCTGTGAGCGCGACGACTCGATCGAGTCCGTGATGTCGAGGATCCGCGGATCTGTATCGAGGGTTACAGTGCGGCGATGTCGAGCCGACTCATCAAGCCCAAGGTACCCGTCATGCTCAGCGGACCATCGCTGCTGCGAGCCTAAGTCGGCGAATTCGAGCACCCGGGTTCGGGCGTGGCGGGTCCACATGAATGGGCCACCCGAGTCCGATTGGTTCTTGCCACCCAGGGTAATTGTGTTATGGGCGCGAGTCGAACGAAAGTGTTGCCGCCACTCGGCTTCGCCGTGGTAGCAATAGGTTCCGGGATCGGCCAACACGTCGATTCCACCGACTCGGACTTCGATAGAGAGCGCGTCGGCGTGGCCGTGGCCGGCGAGTGCGCCGAATCCCAGGGGACCCCCATCACAGCGGCACCACAACTCAACGTTGTGGTCCGAGTCCGCCGCGGCGCGCAAGATGGTGACCCCAGCATCTGGGAAATTCATCGGGCGCTTTACAGGCCGCCGGGACGTCACGGTGATCTGTTGTTCGATCAATCCCGAGACGAGCGTACTTGTGAGGTCGGGCAGCGTGGCTGGCCACCAACTGAGAGGTCCGAAGACCAATGCCCCGATTTCCAAGAGGGAGCGCCACCCGTTGGCTGCCGAGTCGGCCACCACGAGTGCGCGACCATCGTCACCATCACCCTGACGAGGTGCCCTGCGCGCTTCATCCAGGATGGCTGCAGCTGCGTCAGTCATTCGACAGAGGAGATCCCAAGTCTCGAATGGAACCTGCAAGCCTGCCGAACGAGCCTCGATCGCAGCCAGGAGACCGAGCTCAGCCACAAAACCGTGGTATTCGGTCGCAAGCTCCCGATTTAGCCCGCTTGAGTAAGTGTTCTCGTCCAGAGCGGAAGAGAGTCCCCTAAGAGCATGACCCCGCCATTGGTCGCTCTCATCCTCGAACCATCTGAATGCACAACTGGCGATGAGCAAACCTGAGAACTCGGCGATGGCGTGATTGTTGGCCGACGATCCCTTGCTGGGGAAGGCGTAGAGCCAACGCTGGTGCCAGTAAATCTGTGCGACTGCGTCGGGGTTCCGCTCGAATAGATCCTCGACGCCAGACCAGCCGTCGAGGAGTCGCCTGATCCAAACCCACGAGATCAAGCGCACTCCGAGCTCGATTCCGCTCGCCCAGTTGACACCCCTGAGATATCGGTTCACTGACCACCACGACTGCAGGTGACGAGCGACCAGATCGGCATATCGGTCTTCTCGCGTCAGCCGCCACGCCGCTGCAAGCACAGTCAGGTGTTGGTGGCGGGACAATTCCCAGACAAGCTTGACGTTCGCCGAGTCACCCGCACGGTATTCGATCCGGTATGCGATCTTGTCAATTGGAAACGACAATCCGGAACCGTCACTCGACCAATCGGGGTTCGACATGTCGTGCCGGGTCGAGCCAAGGACCTCCCATTCGCCCTTGAGCAGGCGGTCGGCCACCTCGAAGACCCCGGCGATCGCTGTCGGGGGCAGGCCAGACATTTCTCCGGGCGGCCTGATCCGCCAACCCTCGATCGAGGCGGATGGGTGGGACGGAGTCGTGCGGCCGGAGAGTCGCCGCAACGACCAGGCACGTTGACGCAGGTGAACGAAGAGTCTCCAGCCCACCTCGCGTGGCGACATGCGTCCGAGTCGACGCATGTACCACTTCCAACGACCGGTCGTCACACCTTTTGAGCGCTCCCAGTGGACAGACTCGACCCCGCTGCCAAGGTCGCGCTCGTGGTCGCCACGAGTGATTCCCAGCTGATCGGCATTTCGGAACCCGAACGTACGGCGTCGACAAAGGCCCCAATGGCGTTTCGCTGTCCTTTGTCGACGCCTCGCCGAGAGCGCTTGGTTACTGGCCGCCGGCCAGACCACAGCGTGGCGTTCGCGAAATTGTCGAATCGAGCTGTTCGATGGCTGCCCGACACCTCGATCGTCTCCTTCGGAAAGCGGGTGTGCCCGCTGGTGAGATAGTCGATACTCGCCAGCGAACCGTCTTCATAGCGCAAAACAACGTGGAGATCGGCGTCGTCGGGGGACCCGAATGCAGAAACCTCGATGGGCTGTTTGTCGAACCACCAGCTGGCCGTGTCGATAAAGTGGCCCCCTTCACCGACGAATCTGGAGCCCTCGTCGGTTTCGTTTCGATACCAGCTGTCGGCGTCCAGCCGCCCGGCGTTGACCAGATAACGCAGCACCGAACCGGACGCGATCTTGCCGAAACTTGACCGCAAGTCGTTCAATAGGGGGGCGAACCGACGGTTGAACCCGACCATCAAACGGTCGTTTCCGGTGTCGCGGACGGTATCAACGATCTGGTCCAGCTGCTCCGCAGTCAGCGCTAGCGGCTTTTCGACAAAGACCGCTTTTCCAGCCTGAAGTGCGCGGCACACCAGATCGGCATGGGAGCGGTGACGCGTGACCACAAAAACCGCATCGATGTCGTCATCAGTGAGCACTGCTTGAACGTCTGTATAGGTGTTCTGGAACCCAAATCGACGTTGCGCATTCGCTGCTGACAGGGAGGTGTTCGTCGCGACCGACGCGAGAAGGACATCCTTCCGATCATTCAAGTGGGGGAGCAGCATCGAGCACGCGTAATTTCCGGCCCCGAGAAAGCCGACTCGGAGTGGCTTCGACGAGGTTCCTGTTGCGACAGAGGACGACACAGTGGGGGGCGCTCCCCGCCTGTTCGCGCCAGGTTCGGTCTCGGATTCCGGGTACGAGAAGAGATACCCGATCCCGGAGAGCTCCCCTTTGCTCAGCTGGTTGTACACCGTCTCAGCCTGCGTAATCGGAAACTCACCCGAGACCAGCTCCTCGATTGGCAAACCGTGGCCAATGAGGTCGACGAACGCGGCCAGATTGCGTCGCTCGGTCCAGCGGACATAGCCAACCGGGTAGTCGATACCGGCTACCTCGTAGTTCTCGTCATAGCGACCGGGGCCGTACGATCGCGAGAACCGAACGTCGAGCTCCTTTTCGTAATAGGCGTTCCATGGTAGGTCGAGGTTGATTTTGCCGATGTCAACGACGCGTCCGCGATCGTGGGCGAGACGAGCGGCGACTTCGACCGGTCCCCTAGAGGTCCCTCCCGCTGCCAGCAGTACCTGATCGGCTCCGAAGCCCCCAGTGAGTTGCAACAACACACCCTCAATGTGCTCGATGCCCTTGGGGTCGGGGCTATCGCAGGCAGCCGCCCCACCCTGTTCGGCCAGTCGACAACGCTCCGCGGAGGTGTCGATGCCAACGACCTTCACTCCCGCCGCGCTGAGCAACCGAACCACAATTTGACCGATCAGCCCGAGACCGATGACACACGCTGCATCACCGATTTGTGGCTCAGCTCGTCGGACACCCTGGAGAGCTATGGCCCCGACGGTTGCAAACGCGGCGAGCCGCGGCGAGACGCCGTCGGGGACCGGGACGCAGAGATTCTTCGGAACCCAGTTGATCTCCGCATGGAGCGCGTACTCGTTCCCTGCGCATGCGACAAGTTGCCCAGCCCGGTATTCCTCTGCTCCCCGCCCAACCTCGAGGACGACGCCAGCGAGCGAGTACCCGAGAGGCGTGTAGGAGTCGAGGCGGTTCATCGCCTTGGAGTACGTGCTTCGGAGACCCTGTTGGGTAACGGAGTCGAGGACCTTGCGGACTTGGTCGGGACGAGACCGCGCCTTGCCAATGAGGGACATCTTTGCCTCGTTGACCTTCATGACCTCGGTGCCTGTGGAGATCAGAGAGAACAACGACCGAACGAGTATGCCGCCAGGTCGCGGCGACGGCGCGGGGACTTCAAGCACGGTCAATTCGCCGGAGCGGTAGTTTTGAGCGACCTGTTTCACCAAGGACACCACCTAGCCGTCATCGTGAGGTGAGAGAGATCCTGGTACGCGCTCATACGGTCACCCCGCGATTCTTGGCATTCTCGCACCACAACTCCAGCGTTAGCAGCTGCCAGATCTGCTTTGATCGGTCCTCGCGCCCGCTGCGATCCTCGTCGATCAACCTGCGCAGCGCATCATGGCGAAGCCAGCCCTTCGAAACGAGGTCGCCTTGGACGAGCACATCGTCGACGACGCCAGCGAGGTCTCGGGAGATCCAAGCACGAAGAGGAACTCCGAATGAGGCCTTAGGTCGACGGATGATCTCGCGCGGGCAACCAGGCCTCCGCCGCTTGCTTCAGCACGAACTTTGACGTTCCTCGATTGATCTTCGCGCCACCGCTGAACGCGAAAGCGGCCGCTGCGACCTTCGGGTCGACGAACGGAACGCGTACTTCGATAGAAGCCGCCATGGCTGCACGGTCCGTATAGGCGAGGTTGAGCCCGGGAAGGAACAGACGTGAGTCAGCAAGGCACATTCGGTTGATCGGATCACTAAGCGACGTGTCCAGATAGATGTCATTGTGCTCTCGGATCACATCATCAACATGGCCGGCAAGGTCGCCGTGTACCAGTCCCTTGAGCTCGTCGGCGCTATACAGGCTGTAGCTCCTCTGAAACGCCTCAACCTCAGGGAGGTCAGCGAAGGTCACGAAGCGTTTGGCCCATCGGGCATAGCGAAGACCCCGGTTGCCGATGGCGACTGGAGTATGTCCAACGGCGCCCTCGAATGCATGTCTCGCCAGGCTGGGAACCTTCCGATATCGAGCCGCGGTGAGACATGCTTGGTGCTTCCGGTACCCACCAAACAGCTCGTCGGCTCCCATTCCCGAAAGGATCACCTTCACTCCAGCGGCTCGTGCAGACTGACACATGAGCAGAGTGTTGATGGCGGCCGGGTCGCCGATCGGCTCGTCAAGGACATCAACGATTGTCGGCAGCATTGACGTCATGTTCGGATCCGCGCGGATCTCATGAAGGGTGATGCCATATCGATCGGCGACCTTGCGGGCGTAAATGGTGTCGTCGGGCATCGCCTCGACCCTGTTGTCCTGAGGGCGGAAGGTAATCGTGTATGCGTCGATCTCGGGGTTGTCGCGTTGTGCGAGGACCGTCACGATGCTCGAGTCGAGACCTCCGCTGAGAAATGTCGAAACGGGTACATCGGCCACCAAATGAGCCCGCACCGAATCTTCGATAACCTCGCGTAGGTCGACGGACTGGCCCTCCGCTGCTGTTGCAACGTCGGCCAAAGACCAATAGCTACGGACCTGGATCGACCCGTCTGGACGCACCTCAGCCCACGACCCTGGTGGAAGCTTCTTGACGCCCTGGATTACGCATCGAGTTGGTGGAACCCAGTAGAAGAGCATCGAGGCGATAAGTGCGGAGGGATCCGCCTGCAGTTCGTCTCCGACCGCCGCCACGATGCTCTTCAGCTCTGAGGCATACAACACCCCATCCTTGCGGGGAAGGTAGTGGAGCGGCTTGATGCCCAGAGGGTCTCTCGCCAAGTTCAGTCTGCCGGTGCTTTCATCAAAGATCGCAAAGGCAAACATTCCTCGGAAGCGAGGCAGTGCCTTGGGGCCCCACCGTCGCCACGCTTGGAGGACGACCTCGGTGTCTGAGGAAGTAGTGAACCTGACACCTTGACCAGCCAACTCGGAGCGGAGCTCCCGGTAGTTGTAGAGCTCCCCGTTGTAACAAATGGTCAGTCCGTCACGGCTGAGGGGCTGGTGTCCACCCTCACTGAGGTCGATGATCGAGAGGCGCCGAAACGCCATCTGCACCGAGATCTGACCCTGCTGATACTCGAATAAGCCCTCGTCGTCGGGCCCCCGGTGGGCCATGCGATTGCTCATCTCCCCGATGAGCGATAGTCCGTCGACCTGTTGATAGCACCCGGCTATTCCGCACATGATTCAAGCACCCGATGGCACTGAGGCTGGGACCTGCCGCATTCAAGCATCCGGTCGAACACGCCGACATAGGCCGGACTCTGCCGAGACCAGGCCAGGTGCTCTAGAATGCGTCGACGGCCTTTCTCGCCCATCTCATGCCGTCGGGGCTCGTCGTCGAGAAGCTCGACGATCCTTTTGGCGAGGTCCTCCACATCGTTCGGCTTGGCGTAGACGGCTGAATCTGTGGCGGACACCCGGGTCTCGTGAAGGTCGAAGGCAACGACGGGAACGCTGTAGGCCATGTATTCCATCGTCTTGTTCATCGTCGAGACATCGTTCAGCGGGTTCTTTGGATCCGGGCATAGTCCCACATCGGAGGTGGAGAGCACCTCCGCTAAGACGTCATCTGGGACCCGTCCGGTGAACATGACGTATTCGTCCAACCCAAGGTCGTCTCGGAGCTTGATCAGCTCATCGAAACAATCTCCGGATCCCACGAAAACGAAGCTCACGTCGCCACGATCCATACCATGGACAACCTGGGCCGCACACTTGACTGCTAAATCGACACCGTCTTGGGGACCCATCACCCCGAGATAGGACACGAGGTGCTTTCGTCCGCCGCGCCACGCCGGGTTGGGCTCACAACGTCGCAACTTTTCGGGATCGGGGCCGGTTCGTACCACCGTCACGCTGTCCATGGCCTTGCCGCCGCGAGTGAGGGCAATGTCTCGATAGGAGTCGTTGGTGGAAATGACGTGGTGGGCGGCTTTGAAAGTCCGACGTTCGAGCCACTGTAGGCCGCGACCTAGTACTTTTGGGCCTCCCTGAAACCTTGATTCAAAGAGCTCGGGGCAGAGGTCGTGATGGTCGAAGACAAACTTCACTCCGGTGAGAACCCGAAAGGTCAGCGCAATCGGCCAGAAGATGTCGGGAGGGTTGCACGCCTGGAGGACATCGAATCGTCGTCGTCTCCAAGCCTTGGCGGTTAGCCAGGCGGTCGCAACGAACGAGTACGAATACTCGAAAACGAACGATAGGGCCCCGCCTCCGGCAGCGTGGGCTCGGTATTTAAACAAAGTCACGCCATCGATGATCTCTTCGGTGGGGTCACCCGGCCCCTTCGGACAGACAACCGCCACCTCGTAGCCAGCCGAGCGAAGAGACTGACACTCCATCCACACGCGACGGTCGAACGGGACAGGCAGATTTTGCACGATGATGAGCACACGGGGTGCGCGGGCGACATCTCGTCGTTTGGTAGCCCTACCTCTTGCTTGTGGAACCCCACGCTTCCCGTCAGACCTCTTGGAAAGGGCTACCACGCCACTCCCTGGTAACCGGGCAGCCCTTCGATCGAAGGGCCGAGCCGACCACAGAGATCGATCAGTGTTCTCGGAGGATTCTCCAGGAGCGCTTCGATCACATCGCGGTCGGGGCTGGAGACGAGCGCCAAGTCCGCTCCGCGAAGGGCGTCCGACGCATTGCGATGAAGCGCTCGGCGAAGGTGGGGGAGTTTTGCATCTACGTATCGCCGGTTCGCGCCAACCAGCTGCTGATTGGACTCGACAATTGGATCGAAGATCTGTACTTCGAATCCCTTGCCAATGAGCGTTTCGGCAAGGTCTACGAACGGGCTCTCTCTTAGGTCGTCGCTGTCCGTCTTGAAGCTCAAGCCAAGGAGCGCGACGGTTCGAGCGTCGCTCGTAACCACACGCTCTACCACCTCGCTGATGGTGAGCTGATTCGTAGCCAGCGTTCCGGACAGAAGTGGAAGGTCGAGGAAGTTCATCCGGGCGATGTAGAGCAGGGAGCGAAGGTCCTTGGGGAGGCAAGAGCCGCCGAACGCAAACCCCGGCTTCAGGTAAGCAGTCGAGACATTGAGCTTGGTGTCTTGGCAGAACAAGTCCATGACCGATCGGGACTCGACACCAAGGCTCCGAAACAGTCGCCCCATCTCGTTTGCAAACGAGATCTTTGTCGCATGGAAGGCGTTGCAGGCGATCTTCAAGGCTTCGGCAACCTCAGTCGGCACGATTTGGATGGGTCCGTCCAGAAATCCAAACAGAGAGGTGACTTGCGCGGCCAGTCGGTCATCGTCAGTTCCGATGACCGAAAGTGGTGCGTCGTAGAAGTCGTTGATCGCGGTGCCCTCTCGCAGAAACTCAGGGCACATTCCAAGCCCGACCGTGACACGCGAGTTGCGCATCACCTCGGCGACCAACGGAGCGATCGTCTTCGCCACGGTCGTCGGTGGCACGGTGCTGCGAATGACTACTGCGTGGTAGCGATTTGGGTCGTCGGCCTCGCTGTCCAGCATTGCGGACGTGATATCTCGAATGGCTCGAAGAACGTAGGCAAGATCCGTATTCCCGCGCGGCGATGACGGGGTTCCCACACAGACCAAGGAGATCTCGGCCCCTTGTAGAGCCTGCTTGGCGTCGACGGTGGCTCGTAGGGTCCCGGCTGCCACAGCATCGGCCACCACGCGGTCCAAGCCGGGCTCGACGACCGGGCTTCGCCCCTCGTTGATGGCGTCAACCTTGAAGGTGTCGACGTCCACGCCGACCACTTCGTGACCGTTCGAGGCCAGGACACCGGCGGTCACCGTGCCGACATATCCCATCCCGAAGACAGCAACCTTCATTTCGCTCCCGCTTGCCGAGTGGGGATGAACCGGACGCCCTTCACCCACGCAAGGAAGAGCCATTTACGGGGTCCCAGATACGCGTCCGCCGGTCTTTCTTAGGCCTGTGGCCTGGACTTTTACCCTCGAGTCCGGCAAGTTCGCTGCCCACAAGCGGGCGACCGCTCGTCGAGTGTCATCCGCTCGCCTCAGGCTCGAGATTCGGGCTCTCGGCATCGACCCACCTCCCGCCGCCCGACTCGACTTCCGGGAAGGCATCGCGCACCTCATCGAGCAGGTCCGGCACGAACAAGAGCACCGAAAGAGGCGAACGATCGGCGAGGACGGACGGCTCGACGATCGGTACGTCGGTTCCCGGCATCCGTCGGCCCTGTTTGGCGGGTGAGGCGTCGACAATCCCCGCCAGGAGGGAGCGATCGATGCCCGCCCGAACGAGCAGCGACACCGCTCGGGATGCCGCCCCGTAACCCAGGACTGCCCTTCGTTCCGCTTGTTGACTCAGGAGCCAGTTCCGCAGAGAAACGGCATGGGACTCGGCCTCGTTCTGCAGCTTTCGAAGAACCTTTGGATTGCGGACTCCTACTGCTCGATCGTTGGAGAGCGTCTCAGACAGGTCGTTGTCGAAGGAGGTCGAAGACTCCGAGGCTCTCCTGACGGCGAGCAGATAGGTACCTCCATAGAGATCAAACCTCCAGATCGCCGTCGCGTGGAGTCCATGTGGTGTCAGGATTTGGTCCAACGCGGTCGTTGAGTAGTAGGCAAAATGGCCGTGCCGAAGAACGTTCCATTGGCCGTGCCGGAGGATCGCATCCAGTGAGTGGAACTGCAGAAGAAGTATTCCTCCAACATTGAGGCGTTGTTCGCGTTCTCTGAGGGCCGATCGCTGATCGGCAGCGTGCATCAGACCGAAGCTGTCAATGATCAAGTCGGCGGTATCACTTGGACCGACGTTCATCACCCCTCGTCGGGCCAATAGCCCAAGCCACGACCCTCCGTGGGGGCTCCCGTACTCAGCGACCGACGATCGCCCCTCAAGTACTCCGGCTGCACCGATCAGCTCGACGGCTTCGGTGGCCTGGGCGCCAAGCGCGGCGGGTTCGACGCCTCGGGGCTCCTCGGCCAACATGGGGTCGGCCCGGAGTTGCGCCAACCCGCACCCATCACACAGCCACATTTGCAGCGGATACACAGGATCTGGGCCGACATCATCGGCGAGGGGAAACAAATCACAAGGCGGTTGTTCCCCGAGATCGAGGACCGTGTCGCCCGAGCTCCCCCCGCAAGCTCGGCACGCGGTGCTGTTCATTCGGCGCTTCCCTTTGCCGTTTCCCAAGCGCTCGGAGAAGGTTGGCCGCGATTTGATACCCGGTAGGACAATCCCCCAGGCCCTGTAGTTGTTCCGGCGCTCTTGCAATAGAACCGCAACATTGCGGCGAAGCAAGGATCCTCACCGATTGCGGTCGCCCCCACGGCCCTTGTGTGTATCACGCCTGCGCACGTGGGCTCTTCTGAGTGACCGACCCACGAGAGCGGGGCGTCTGAGGAGCCATGACGCAACACTTATGTCGCCTGTGCGGCAAAGACCTCGATCTGACGTTTGCCGACCTCGGCATGTCCCCGCTTTGCGAGAGTTACGTGTCCGCTGACCGGTTGGACGAGCCCGAGGTTTTCTATCCACTTCACGTGCGCCTTTGCGGCTCCTGCCTACTGGTGCAGCTTCCTGCGTACGTGCCCGGGGAGGAGATCTTTTCCGACTACGCCTACTTCTCCTCATACTCGGACTCGTGGGTCGCCCACGCTCGCCGATATGCAGAGTCGATGGTCGATCGCCTGGGACTCGGTCCGGAAAGTCTGGTCATCGAGGCCGCAAGCAACGACGGCTACCTCCTCCAGCACTTCGTGGGGATGGGGATCCCCGCGGTGGGCGTTGACCCGGCCGCCAACGTGGCCGAGGTCGCACAAACAAGGGGCGTCGATACCGAAGTCGAGTTTCTTGGAGCAGAGACGGGTCGAGCGATAGCCAAGGCTCGGGGTCGAGCGGATCTCGTGATTGCAAACAACGTCTTAGCGCACGTGCCCGACATTCGTGGTTTCGCAAGCGGGCTTCGGGAGTTGGTCAAGGACGAGGGCATCGTGACCCTTGAGTTCCCCCACCTACTTCGCCTCATTGAACGAAATCAGTACGACACGATCTACCACGAGCACTACTCGTACCTATCTCTATTGACCACCTCCCGTGTGCTAGCCACCGCTGGACTGCGAGTCGTCGACGTTGAGGAGCTTGACACCCACGGTGGATCTCTCCGTGTCTTCGCGTCTCCTTATGAGCGTGCTGGCGAACCGTCGGTGCGTGTCAAGGAGGTCCTGTCCGATGAGGCAGCGGCTGGCTTGCACACGGTCGAAGGGCACTTCGGCTTTACCGACAGTGTTCTGCGGGTCAAGAGCGACCTTGTCGACTTCCTGATCGGCACCAATCGCACTGGTGGGACCGTTGCCGGATACGGCGCACCGGGAAAGGGCAACACGCTCCTGAACCACTGTGGGATTCGCGTGGACCTTTTGCCGTACACAGTGGATCGCAGCATGCACAAGCAGGGGAAGTTCCTTCCTGGGACCCGGATCCCGATCTTTGCGCCCGAGCGCCTCGCCGAGACGAAACCCGATTACATCGTCGTACTGCCCTGGAATCTCAAGGGCGAGATCACTCAACAGTTGGACTACGTCCGGTCCTGGGGCGGAAAGCTCGTCTTCCCCATCCCTTCACTCGAGATCGTCTAAAGGAAAGCTACGTGAAAGTCGTCCTCTTCTGTGGTGGCCTGGGCATGCGGATGCGCGACGGAGTGACAAACGCTCCGAAGCCGATGGCAATGGTCGGCGAGCGTCCACTTCTGTGGCATGTCATGCGTTACTACGCCTACTACGGCCATACAGACTTCGTGCTGTGTCTCGGCTACGGCGCTCCCGCGGTCAAAGACTTCTTCTTGAACTACGACGAAACTAGGTCGAATGACTTCACTCTCGAGAACGGCGCTCGGGAAGTGAAGCTGTTCAGCACGGATATCTCGGATTGGAAGATCACGTTCGTGGATACCGGTCTCGACGCTCCTATCGGCGAGCGTCTCCGTCGGGTTCGAAGCTTTGTCGAGGGTGAGCCGATGTTTATGGCCAACTATGCCGACGTGCTCACGAATGCCCCATTGCCAGACATGATCGAAAGGTTTGAGACCAGCGGAGCCGTCGCTGGGTTGCTTGCAGTACCTCCTCAATCGTCTCACCACGTCGTCGAAATTGGTGACAACGGGATCATCACTCAGGTAACGCCAATGCGAGACCTTCGACAGTGGGAGAACGGGGGCTGCTTCCTATTCCGCCCCGAGATTTTTGACGAGCTGATTGAAGGTGACGACCTCGTCGAGGGGGCGCTCATGCGGCTCATCTTTAAGAGCCGTGTCATAGCGTATCCGTACAAGGGCTACTGGTCTCCGGCGGACACGGTCAAGGAGCGTGCACAGCTCGAGGAGATGTATCACCGAGGCGATTGTCCCTGGATGATCTGGGACAAAGAGCGCTCCGGCGGCGAGGTAGCGGTCCCAGTTTTAGGACTCTCTTCGTCGTCGCTGGGTGCAACTTCCTAACCGGGAGCCCGTGTGCTGCCAATGTTCCTCGGTGCTCCGCCCCGGGGGCGCCTGTCTGTGCTCGCAATAGGAGCGCATCCCGACGACATCGAAATCGGAGCCGGGGGTCTCTTGCTAAGTCTTGCTGATGCAACGGTTGATGCTCGCTATGTCCTTCTAACGGGTTCTCGCGATCGTCAGCGCGAGGCAAGGAGAGCGGCAGAGGCTTTCTTGGGAGTTGCGGATCTCACTGTCGAGCTGCACCACCTCTCGGAGGGCCGGCTGCCGGCGCAGTGGGGTCAGGTAAAGGAAGTCCTGGAGGCCGTCGCCAGTTCGTGCTCGCCCGACCTGATCGTTGCTCCGTCGATTGGTGATGCTCACCAGGATCATCGGACGATTGCGGAGATCCTCCCGACAGTCTTTAGAGATGCCCTTTGTCTCGGATACGAGATCCCCAAATGGGACGGCGACCTCGGGCGGCCCTCGGTCTATTTCCCGCTGTCCGACGAATCGGTGCACCGCAAGGTGCAACTCCTGAACGAGTGTTATGTGTCCCAGACCGGTCGTGGGTGGTGGGACGACGAAGTTTTTCTTGGACTCGCGAGGTTGCGCGGCATCGAATGCCGTGCGGGCTACGCGGAGGCCTTTACGTGCACGAAGCTGCGATTGGCTGGTCAGTTGGCAACTATGGATCATTGACGTTCGAACAAGAGTGAAGACAGCACTCGAACCTCCAGCGATCCATCGTTTCCGATGCTGCCTGGGCCCCAGTAGGCCGAAGAGCCCGCCGAGGGTCTCGTTGCGAGGCCAAACGCCCAGTTGTCGGAGCTGGCATGGTCAATTCGATTTCCGTTTGTCGCTCGCTGCTACAGCCGAAGAGGCTGCCGTGCGAGGCGGGATCCCCTTGTTAGCTCTCACGGCTGAGGGGTTGTGGAAACAGAATGTCTGACTGTCGACACATGAGATCGTCTACCAAGCCGAGATCAAGAAGCTCTTGGATTCGACGGAGTCGGACGAATCGCGACGACTCGAAGTCCGCGGAGGTGAGACCGTGGTCTGTGTACGTCCTTACGAGTTCCTCAACACCCAACGACGGTCGCCACTGAAGTTGAAGACTCCGGAACGTCTCGGCGAGTTTGGAGAAATCAACTCTGTAGCTCCGGAGATCTGGTCCAGCGCCGTCAGCAAAAGAGATCCTCGACTCGGGTACGGAGTCCCGTACGATCTCTGCGATCTCTCGGATCTGGACGTTGTCTTCGACCCGCCCCACGTTGAACGCCTCGTCGTGCACCAGTTCGCGCGGTGCTTCGAGCATCGCACTGAATGCGCTGCAGATGTCCTCGACGTGGACAAGTGGACGCCAAGGCGTGCCGTCACTCTCGAGATGAACACGACCCGTCGTCATGGCAGCCGCAGTGAGGTTATTGACGACAATATCGAGGCGCAGCCGGGGGGAAGCCCCGTAAGCGGTTGCATTGCGAAGGTACGTCGGGGTAAATGAGTCGTCCGCAAGCTGCGATAGCTCGCGCTCGGCCAAAATCTTTGTTTCACCATAAGGAGTGAGAGGGATCAGGTCGGCGTCCTCCCCGACCGCTGCGGAACCCGCTGCCCCGTAGAGGCTGCACGAAGAAGCGAAGAGAAATCGGCTTACCCCGGCCGCCTTGGCAGCTCTTGCGAGGTTTATCGTGCCGTCTAGGTTTACGGAGTATGTGGCATTGCAATTTAGGTTTCCGAGCGGATCATTTGAGAGTGCTGCAAGGCAGATCACGGCGTCAAAACCCTCAAGGGCTCCCTGCCCAACTTCTCGAATGTCTCGGGGTGGTGTGTCGGGTTCCGGAACCGACCCGAGGTCGCAGCCCTCGTACAGCCCCAGATCAAGCCCAACCGCGGCGTGCCCGTTCGCGCGCAGGAGCGGCACGAGCACAGTTCCGATATAGCCGCGGTCGCCTGCTACTAAGACTCGCATCGCCCTCCTGGTCCCGGGTAAGATTGCATGTGAGCTCGAAAAATTGGGACCGCCCTCTTGCCTACAGACTAGGAGCCCATTGTGGGTCCACTGATACCGAATCGGGAACCGGTCGGTCGGCGATCGACGATCAAAAGAGCGGTGACAAGCAGGGCTTTCGGTTAGGCGAACCTGGGGACCGGTCTAGGTGGACCCACTCCGGTTCATCGGCTATGTGACTGTCACCCCAGCGCCGGAAGTACCTTCGCCAAGTGAGGGGCGGACGCATCGCGATCTGACATGGTGGTCACCTCGAGCGGCCAGGGGATGGCGAGCTCGGGATCGTTGAAAGCGATGGCGCGATCGTCCCGTGGGTCATGGGGGCGGTCGATGCGGTAAGCGACATCTGCGATGTCGCTAACGACTTGGAATCCGTGAGCGCACCCCGCAGGCACGAACAGGGATGCTTGATCCTCACCATTCAGCTCAAAGCTTTCCCACGCGAGGAAAGTAGGTGAGCCAGATCGGAGGTCGACAACGACGTCGAAGACCGCCCCGTACGAGCACCGCACTAGCTTGGATTCACCCTCGCCCGTGCGGATGTGGAGTCCTCGCAAGACCCCTTTCGTCGATCGCGACAGGCTGTCCTGAACGAAGCTGGCGGGATCGACGCCAGCCGACCTCGCGACATCGGCATCGAAGGTGCGGCAGAAGAACCCCCTCGTATCGTGCTGAGGTTCGGGCTGGAACAGCAGGGCACCCGCGATCCGGGCGACTGGAATCACATTCACGAAGTCTCCGTTCGTCGATCAGCTAGAGATCTGCGACGCATACAGTGTCCTGAGAACGTGGAACGCCTAGCCCTTGTATCACGGCCACCTTCTCCGAATGTAAGGGCTCGACAAACTCAATCGGGTAATCAAGCCGTGCGGGCTGTGGGGTCTTTGCACGTTGTAGGCAACGCGCCAGTCCTCGGTGAGCACTCGGGCCTCGAGCGCTGAATTGAACGGCTGACCATTGAAGTGTCGTCGTCCAGCGTACCGTTGAAGCTCTCGGTCGAAAGCGCTCTGCCATGGGGAGCCAGGGCCGATCAAACGGTGTCGGTGTTGTTGAATCGACACCAGTCGGCCACCGCGGCCAGGTGGTCGAGATAGCGGACCACCCCGTCGGCGTCGATATGGCGGGATCATCCTGCGGGTCATCGGGACGGTCGATGTGATATGCGATCTCGGCGACTTCGCTCACGGCTTGGAATCCGTGAGCGAACCCCGCCGGCACGAACAAGATACCTGATCCTTGCCGTTCAACTCAAAGATCTCCGACGGAAGGAAGGTAGGCGACTACCCCGTTCGAAGATCGACTATCACGTCGAAGACTGCTCCATATGAGCACCTCACCAGCTTGGATTCACCCCTTGCCAGTGCGAATGTGGAGTCCGCGCAACACCCCTCTCGTCGATCGCGGCAGGCTGTCCTGGACAAAGCTGCAGGATCGGTGCCGGCTGATCTGACCATTTCTGAGTCGAAGGTGCGGCAGAGGAGCCCCTCGTATCGTGGTGAGGTTCGGGCTCGAAAGTAGAGCGCCGACGATCCGGGCCACTGGAACGATCCCGAGCTCTCCATTCCGCTGGCAAAATTTCGGAGATGGTAACCAAAACCTCCGGACCGCCAAGTTAAAGTCTTTGTCGTGTCGCGAGAGTCAGACTGCCCCGAACCGCTCGGGCGTGAGGAAGCGGACTCCCCGGTCAAGTACTACAAGAGAGCTTTCTGGAGAGATGAGAATCTCAAATACACGAAGCCGCACTATCGGTTAGAGAAGGTAGTTCGAATTGTCAACGGCCTGGCCAGCGGTCGGCAGTGCGCACTCCTCGACGTCGGCTGCGGCCCAGCGACTCTCGCGCGGTTCCTCGACAAGGGAATCGACTACTACGGGATCGACATTGCCATCTCGAATCCCGCGCCGAACTTGAAGGAATTCGACATACTTGAGAGTCCGATTAGCTTCGATGATCGTCGGTTCGACCTTATCGTCGCACAGGGGATATTTGAATATCTCGGAGATTTTCAGGACCAGAAGTTTGCCGAAGCGGCAGCTGTCCTTAGGCCAGGTGGGCGCTTCGTGGTTTCTTACGTGAACTTTGATCATCGCCATAGGGTGATCTATTACCCGTACAGCAACGTACGACCATTGAACGACTTTCAGAACAGCCTTCGGCAAGTGTTTGATATCCGTCGAAAGTTTCCAACCTCGTACAATTGGAACCACTCGGAGCCAGGACGATGGTGGGCGAAGGACATTAACCTACACGTGAATTTCGATGTTCCGCTGCTCGGTCGGAAGCTTGGTGTGGAGTATTTGTTCATATGCTCGCCGAAGGCGACATAACCCGCTCTCCAGTTCGACCAGAGACTCAGTTGGCAAAGGTCGTATCGAACTGGTCAGCGAGATATTGGGCCAAGGCAAAGGCCGAAGTGGCCGCCGGAGAGGGCGCGTTGCGAACGTGCCAAGCGCCCAGAGTCTGTGAGAACACGAAGTCGTCGATCAATTCGCCGCCTCGACTGACTGCTTGGGCTCGCACGCCGCTGAACGTCTCACGGAGCGTGACGGCCTCGCGCAGCAACGGTACGTAGCGTGCACATTCGTTCAGGAATGCGCGCCGACTGATTGCCATCCGTAGCTCGCTGACACCTGTCCGCCAGAATCGTCGGGCCATCCTCCAGGTCCCAGGCCATCCCAGCGTCTCGGCTGCATCTCGAAGGTTGAACTGGAACGGGCGATACGCCGCCCGCGACATCACCATCATTGCGGTTGGGCCGAGTGAGACCCGACCGTCGACGTGCTTGGTGATGTGGACGCCGAGGAAGGGAAGACGTGGGTCGGGCACCGGATACACCATTCCTCTGACCACGTCGGAGTGGTGTTCCTCGAGGTGGAGGTACGCCCCACGAAACGGAACGATGAGCGGGTCCCGAGGGGCACCCGCAGATACCGCAAGGCGGTCCGACCACGCGCCGCCACAGACCATCGCCACGCCCACGCCCAGTTCGCCCCCCTTGAGATTGAGCACTGTCAGGCCGTTTCGGCGTGCCAGCCCCTTGACGTGCTGACTCAGCACAATGTCTGCGCCCTGAGCCCGCAGGTCGGCCTCTAGGGCGGTGGCAACCTGCCCATAGTCAACGACACTGGTGTTCGGCGCGTGAAGAGCGGCAAGGCCCCGGACGTTGGGTTCGACCTCTTGGATAGCTGGCCCATCTAGGCGGCGAAGACCAGGCGTTTTATTTGCGCGTCCGCGGTGTTCCAGCTCATCCAGCCGCTCGATCTCATCTGGAGTGAGCGCGACAATCAGCTTCCCGGTCCGGCGATAACGGATTCCGTGGAGGTCGCAGAACTCTTCCAAGAGACGACCGCCCTCCACGCATAGGCGCGCCTTCAGCGATGCTGGCTTGTAGTAGATGCCGCCATGGATGACGCCCGAGTTGTGGCTCGTCTGGTGGGCCCCGATGCGATCCTCCTTCTCGACAACGACGACGCGGAGCTCGGGGTGTCGCACGAGTAGCTCACGGGCGAGGCAGAGCCCGACTATCCCGGCCCCTACGACTCCGACGTCGTAGGTGCGATCATTCACCGATCAGACACGCCCAGCTTGCCGGTCCTGGCTCTGTCGGCGGCACTGGGAATATCCCAACCCCCCAGGGTTGTCGCAGCAGCGGATTCTGGGGGATCGAAGGGGATGAAGGTTCCGGACTCCGCCACTCCGACGGGCGTCTGAACCGGAATGAGGCGCGGTTCGTCGTATGGGCCTATGCCTGCGAACTGATCGACACCCTCGGCAGATTTCCTGGAGTGTCTCCAGTGCATTATCAATACCCCGAACGTGTTGGCCCCAGCTCCGATCAGAGTCGCAAATGCGGCACCCTTCAGCCCATATAGCGGCTCAAGGATGACAACGGCAACAACCGAGATCACGAGAGACGTCAGCGCGACGTGGAAGAGACGGCGCGTGTTGCGGGTGGCCTTGAGGGCCATCTGGGCGCCGAGTGCGAGCGCCGCAACAACAAGCGAGATTGCGACGATGTCAGCAATTCCACTGAACTGAGCAAACCTTGGGCCGTACAACAACGTCATCAATCTTCGGCCGAAGAGGAATACCGCCACCGCGATTCCGCCCACGCTGGTGACACCTGCGAGGGTGACAAAACGCTCGACCCGCCGGAGCCCGGGCCAACCCCGATCTTTCAAGGCCTTTGACGCTTCGGGCAGTCCGATGCTGCCACCAGCTTGGAAGAGAACCTGCGATGGGCCACTTACGAGACTGACGGCTGACCTGAGACCACCGACACCCACAGTCCCAAGGAAAGCGCCGGTCAGGTAGAGAGTCGATTGGCTACTGGCAGCGTTCGTGACGTTCTGATTGACGAGCCACTTGCTCAATCCCCATCGCAATCGGATGCGCCCAAATCCTCGTCGGAGTGTGGGGCGTGTACGGAATTGCCACAGTCCGAAGATCGCCCCACCCAGGGAACCGACGCCCCACGCTTCGATCGCGAGTATCGAAGACCGAACACCAAGGAAGAGCAGGCCCACGAAGACCGCAGCCTGGACGACATCGAACACGAAGTCGTTCATCAGCGCCCGCTGAGGTTGCGACTTCATGAATCCCACCCAACGCCAGTAGTCCTGAGCGAGCAGGCAGGGGAGCCATGGCGCCAATGCCAAGATACACAGGCCGAATCTCCTCTGACCGAGCCCGAGACAGACCGCTCCGGCGACGGCGAAAACCGCGCCAGTTGAGAGGCCAAGGGACAATTCGGCCGCCAATCCCTGTTGAAGGTGTCGTTGTGCACTTGGCGAGTTGAGGTCGCTCTCGATGGCCATCGGGTCCGTGACAAGTGAACGATGGAGCGCAGCAACAAGGAGCCAAATGGCATAAGCCAACGAGTAAGCGCCGAAGGCAGCGATCCCCGCCACTCGTGCGATGGCGACGCCGACTGCGAAGTTGGAGAGCGACGAGATGGATTGGTCGGCGGTGGCGAGCGCGGCTCGTATCGAGGTCTTGTAGACCCGGGTGGGATCAAAAAGGCTGTTCATGGTTCGCCGCTCACATCCGGATCCCGGAGTCGGGTGACCATGACAACCTTCGTATCCGGCTTGGTCGGGGCGAGGAGGTGTGTGGGGGTGCGAGGATCCGAGCGCGCCAAAGCTCGGCCCCCACGGGCCCTGCTGGGCTTGCCGGCATCGTCACGAGCGCCGCTCGCTTATGCGCCCGACCCACCGTTCTAGGAGCGCACCGAGCTGGCCGTGATACATCGCTTTCGGTCCCTCAACAGGGGTGGAGGCGTCGCTTCGGCTCGCCTGGAGCGTTCGCCCAGGCTCGAGACGCCCTCTCGGAGGTGCGAGTACAGGGATCTCGGCGTGCTACTCCGAGCTCGACCCGTTCGACAAGGTCCCGGACCGTGGAGCTCGGATCCGCGCGTTCCCCAGGGCTCATGTGGAGCGACCGGCGCACTGTCGTTCCCGAGTATGGCCCCACCCATCGGCTCGAGGGGTTCACGGATCGTTCACGAAGCCGCGAGAGCTCCGTAACCGCGTTGACATCTCCCATCCGCCGACATACCCTCCGGCCCGGAGCGAGGCTTTGTCCTGGGCCGGAGGGAGCAGAGGTGGAACCGGCACCCCCACTGATGCTGACTCGGGGTCCGAGCGTTGATCGGTTTATCAAGGAGGGTGTGCTGAGCCTCGCGTGTAGACCGACAGACCACGACTCCTTCTAGTTGGCACTGTGCGTTCCTTGGGCCGTTGGTGAGTGCAGTGATTGTTAATCCGCGAGACGAAGCCGGCGACCTCGAGGGTGTGGCTGCGACTTCGCCCGCCCATCCCAGGATCCTGATCATTGATGATGATCTCCTGGTAGCCGAGACGTTCCTATTTGCCCTTTCCCAGTCTGGGTTCGCGGCGCGGCGAGTCGTTCCGGCAACCGAAGAGCAGCTTGAGTTCGGGCTCGAATGGAAACCTGACATCGCACTCCTCAACGTGGATCTCGTGGCGGTGGATCCCGTGATACTCGTCGAACGGATAAGGCGGGCCGGGGTGCCGGTCGCGGTGATGGGAAACGAAAGCGAGCAAGAGACGCTATTGCGGTGTGCACGGGCAGGAGCCGAACGTGTTGTGCCGCCTAACCTGCCCCTGCAAGATCTCATCCGCATGTTGCGCATGATCGTCGAAGATCCCGAAGTCCCCACGCCCGAGGCCGCGACAACTCACGTCCAAGGGTGGTCGGCGTCGGCGATAAGCGCGCACGACCGCGGTGACATCTTTTCTATCCTGACACCGCATGAGCAGAACCTGTTGGTCCAGCTCATGGAAGGCAGAACCGACGACGAGATCACCAAAAGCGAATACGTGACACTATCGGCCGTGCGGTCGCAGATCCGTGCGGTGCTCCAGAAACTTGGTGTCAACTCTCAGCTTGCGGCGGTTTCCTTCGCCCGGCATGCGGGTTGGACGGGTGGCGGAGGGTTCTCGCAAACGCGATCGCCAGGTGGACGACCCGGGTTCGCTGAAGGTGCGTTTCCGGGGCGGGAGTGATCAGTCAGATCGAGGCGAAGGCTGGAGTCCCCGCCGCCGCGCGTCTTCGATCAGCTCCGGCCAAAGTGGGCTGAGGTCGTCGCACTTCACGAAGCTGGAGAGCGAGGTCCCACGGGCCTCGGCATCGACGTTAGTGGCGCCGACGCCCTTGATGAGATCCGCTTCGTTCACGGTTTGGAAATGGATCGCGAAGTGGGTCTTCAGTGAATCGTTGGGGAGGATCGAGTACAGCTGAGCTGAGGAGAACATGATGAGACCGCCCGCCGGCGTCGCAATTCGGATCTCTGGATCGAGCGCGACAGTTTCGAGCGGTCTCGGCTGGCCGACGGCGGCCTCGGGCCGTACCTCTCCGGCGAGCTGTGCACTCTGCCACTGCTCGTAGTCGAAGTCGATCGAGCTGTTCGCGATCGGCCAATCCCAGTACTGCGGGTGGAAGGCGATCGAGGATGTTGCGTCGTCATCGTAAAGAGAGATCCACCAGTGCAGCTGACTCGTCGAAGCCGCGAACCACGTGTCTCGGTGGGGGTGTCGGGGTCCCCCGACGCCATGGGGTAGAAAGCCTTGCCCCGTGATGGCGGTGAGCTCCGGGCTGGACAGGTAGGTCTGGCTTCCGTCGCACCCGAGATCGATCAGCAGCGAGCTGACGAGCTTGATCGCTGCCTCGCGTCGACTGAAGTTGCGAAGCGCGACCCTGAACAAGGTTAAGAACTCGCCCTCGCTCATGCGTTGCTGAGCCCACCAGGGCTCAAAGCCGAGCATCTGCTCGAGGATTTCTCGCCGCGTGATCGCAGAGCGCCAGGGTCGATGGGCGTGGCGAGTAGACGAAGAAGTCGCCCGCGAAGACGGACGGGCGACGCTCGTCGTCGGTGAAGTCGTTCTCTGGGGTGGCGTAGACGATGGGCATGAGCTGGTGGGTTCGAGCGCTACCGCGATAGCGATGAGACAGAGTCACCTCTATCGGTCGAGATACGCCGGATCACGGTGCAATATGTATCAAGCGACCCTGAACGTCGCGCGCTGTCGATTGCGTGACTGGGATTCCTCGTCGCCCCTTGGGTGGCTGATGGCGAAGCGGTACACCTCGAGGAGTTCGGCCACGTTGTTCTCCGGACTGAAGCGTCTGGAGTGCGTGTCTCTGGCTTGCTCGCCCAATCGCTGGAAGTATCCCGGGTCGTCGTCGACCCGGGCCAGAAGCCGAGCCAGACCCGAGACGTCGCCAGCGGGGAAGAGCTCGCCGTCAACCCCCCCCTCGATCAGATCGGCGAAGGCGCCGTGATCCGGGGCAAGCGGGGGCGTACCGCATGCCATCGCCTCGACGACCACCATTCCAAAGGGTTCACGCCACGCCGACGGAGCCACCACCGCTCGAGCACTCGCCATGAGTTCGGCGCATTGGTCACGGTCGAGCAGGCCAAGGAAGCGCACGGCGCGGCCACCTTCGGCCCATGCCCGGACCGGGTCATCGAGAGGCCCCGAACCCGCAATCGCAAGCTCAAGTTCGGAGCCAGGGACGTCGCGCCGGAATCGGTCCCACGCCTCCATGAGCATTGCGATCCCCTTGGCGTCGACCAATCTGCCGACGTAGGCGACGAGGGGAACCTTCGTCCGTTCAATTGTGACCGGGTTGATCAGGTTCCCTTTCACGAAGCACCTGTCCGCGGGAAGGTCGAAGCTCTCGAATGTGTCACGCTGCGCCGCACTGAGGAAGATGTACGCGGATGGCACGCTTTTCCACAGGTGCCGCTGGACGAGGGTCGCCACCGATATCGGAAAGGTCGCCAGAGACGAGTCCTTGTAACACCCGTGGACGACCGAGGAGAGAGGGATCCTGTCGACGCAGTCGGAGCATTGCGAGCCGTTTCGGAACATCTGGCCACTCGGGCAGATGGGGCGGTAGTTGTGCATGGTGACCACGACCGGGGCTCGACCTCGCCACCCGCTCAGAATCGACGGCCCCATCAGGGGGTAGACGTTGTGGACGTGGACCACGTCGGGCTGAAACGAATCGATGGCCTTTCCGAGGGCGCGCTGCGCGCTCGGATTCCATACGATCTTCGCCGGTATGGACAGCTTCTGGGAGATCGGCATAGAGCTGATCTCGTCGCTGAGGCGTTCGAACCGCTGAACTGTGCAGTCCACTGTCTCCAGGGCGGCCGTCTCCTGGTCGACCACCCGGTCCTCGCCGCTCGGCGACGAAGACCGGTAGCGATTGTGGACGACGAGGACTCTCATACGCTCATCCCCATTGGTCTCGACGGGGATGACGCTCGAGCGGTCCACGAAAGCCCACCCGAGGGCCGGCGCTAGCCACGACAGCGGCACATGTGAACGGGTTCACATGGAGCAGAGAACGTCGTTGCGAGCGCACTTCTCTCCTAGAGACTCCGCCCCGACGAGTGATACTTCAGGACCGTTCAAAAGGCCCAGTTGACAAGGCTTTTCGTCCCGCCGTACCCTCTTTCCGGGCATGGAGCGTTGAACTGCGGCTTGTGCTGGTCGCCCTGGGCCGCAGGGAGCGAAGGCGAAACCGACATTCCTAGCTGTACCGGGCCTTGGCCGCGTGTTTTTGGGGTGTCGGAGTGTCGATTTCGTATTCGAGCAGGGACAACGGAGCTGACTCGCTGCCCGCGCGGGATCGTTTCCATGGCCCGACGTCCCTCTTGGGGTCCCTCACCGCCGTCGGGCAGGGTCTCGCGGACCCGGCGGAGCTGACCATGTCCGTCGAACCCAGGAATCGAACCGCACGTGCGGCCAGGGGCGAGTTCCCGGCATCTCCATCGAAGGTGTTGGTACTCAGTGAGGACCTGCTTGTTGCCGAAGCGATCGTCTTCGCGCTGGTTCGCCAGGGATTCTTGGCGAGGGAGATCGTCCCCGCCTCGATCGACGACCTGCGTCGGGCGCTGATCTGGTCGCCGGATTTGGCGCTGGTAGACGTGGATCTCGTTGCGACCGACCCCGTCGAATGCGTGCGGATGCTGGTGGTCCTCGGGGTCGCGGTTGCCGTGACCGGGCGGAGCAGCCAGGGGGCATCGCTCGACCTCTGCGTCCAGGCCGGCGCCGAGGCAGTGATCGATGCGAGCGTCGCTCTGAACGATCTACTGCTCACCCTCGATCGGCTTTCGCCCGAGGGCACGCCCGAGCGGCAACCCCGTCGTCCGACGAACGAGCCGCCAGAGCTGGCTCGCCGGCAGAATCTCCTTGGTCTTTTCGCGATCCTTACCCCTCGGGAGCAGTTCGTGCTCGCCGAGCTGATGGAGGGTCGCACCGCCGACACGATCGCGAGGAGTGCGTTCGTCGCCGTTTCGACCGTTCGCTCGCAGATCAAGGCCATTCTTCAAAAGCTCGGCGTCAACTCGCAGCTGGCTGCGGTCGCGCTCGCCCGCCAGTCCGGGTGGGTGCACGAGGGTGACCGCCAGGCGGCCCATCGATAGGGGGGCACGCAGGGCGACCGTCGTGCCTCTAGCGGGCTTCGCTTTTCGGTGACGTTTGGTTGCCTGTCCCGGCCAGGACTAACTCCTCGGGGATAGGGCTGAGGTCGTCGCACCGGCTGAGCGCGGTCAATGCGCTACCCCGCGGCCGAGCGTCAAGGTTCGGCGCGCCGATTCCTCTCAACAGGTCGGACTCACTCGCTGTCTCAAAGTGGACGGCGAACCTCGTGCGCATCGACCCGTTGGGCACGATCGAGTAGAGCTGTGCCGGTGAGAACATGAAGACCCCGCCGACACGCGAGGCGACCCGCACCTCGGGACCGAGTTCAACTGGCTCGAGCGCTCGAGCGCCCTCCGAGCTGCCCGAAGCGGGAACCTCGAGCGCCCATCTTGCCGTCCGCCATCTCTCGAGATCGAAGTCCTCGGAGCTGTTGAGGACCGGGCGCTTCCAGTACCTGGGGTGGAACGCAAGCGAGGCGGTCTCGGTCAGGTCGTAGATCGAGATCCACCATTCGACCTCGCTTGGAGAGTCCGCGTACCACGTGTCGCGGTGGGGATGCCGTGGGAACCCGAAGCCATAGGCAAGAAACCCGCAACCGGTCACCGCATCGAGCCGTGGCGGGCTCACGTACGTCGAATGAGGATCGCATCCGAGGTCGGCCACGAGTCGCCTGACCAGTTCCAAGCCGATCCGGCCCTTGAGCAACATGGCGTACACGCTGGCGAAGAGCCCGGCGAACTCGACCTCCGACATTCGCTGCTGGGCAATCGGGGGCTCGGCGCCGAGCTTTTGCTCGAGAGTCTCGCGTGCGAACTGGGAGAGAGCCCGGCCAGGCCCCCGTTGCCCAATTGCGATCAGATCTCCATCGAAGATCCGTGCTCGGCGCCCCGCATCGGACATGTCGCCGCCCGGCAAGGTATGAATAGCTGCCATGTTGGTCCCCAAGTCGAACCTAGCGTGACAACCGAAACCGTTCGCGAAGAGTCGATTGCAATCCGGTGCCAATGAGTCGATCCCGGACACGCAACGTCCCCCGGCCACAGCCGCGGCCTGGGTCCGCCGCGCAGGCTCGCTTCGCCCCTACGCCTGAGCGACGAGCGCCTCGGCGCCGCACTGATGCTCGCCGCTCACGAGGTGCTTCCAGTCACCGCGGTAGGGCGCGTCAAAGAACACGATCTCATAGCCGCAGTTGCGGCAGCGCGCCACCACTTGATCTCGCCTTCCGGAAGACTGAAACGTTTGGGTCCCCGGTTCGGCATAGGTCCCCGACACCGCGGGAGACTGTAACGACCTCTCCACGTGGGTGACAACCCGGAGCACGATCTCTCGGTCGATCCGGGTCGCTCACCAGCGCTTGGGTGGACCGTGAGCGTCGAGTTCGGCCAGGTAGCGGTTGTAGGCGGCGAGTTCCTGGTCGGCCTCCACTGCGTCCGGCGGCGGTGCGGCGGAGCCGGGGGCCACCCCCTCGGTCGGACCAGGGGCGGGCATCTGGTCGTGCACCAGCTTCCACCACATGTAGGTCCCATAACCGGCGAAAAATGGCCACTCGAAGACGTATGCCCAGCTGAGGGTGTTGCCAGCGAGCGCCCGGTGGACCTGCCAATCGCACAGCGCGGCACAGGCGGGGACGAGGATGCCAAGCGCGACGTGGTAGCCGATCGCCCGCCGCGAGAACCACGCCGTCCCCACCCGTCCGACGCTACTGCTCCGCCATTTGGGTCAGCTTCCGGCTTGGGTGTGTGCGCAATTCGCGGCGCGGGGGGAAGAATGAGACATGACCGTGAGAGGACCGCTACACGCCATCGTCCTGGCCGCTGGCGAGGGCACTCGGATGCGCTCCGAGCGCCCGAAGCCGCTGCACCGCCTGTGCGGACGGCCGATGGTCCTCCACGTCCTGGACGCGCTGGCCGAACTCGAGCTCGACCGCGTCGTCGTCGTGGTCGGACACGGCGCCGAGTGGGTCACCAAGACGCTCGCCGACGAGGCGCCGACCACGCTCAAGATCGAGTTCGTCGAGCAGACCGTGCAGCGGGGCACCGGTGATGCGACGGCGGTCGCCCTGACTGGGCTCCCCGAGGACGACGACGCCGACGTCGTGGTGCTCCCGGGTGACACGCCGTTGCTGCGCCCGGCAACGTTGGCTGCACTGGTGCGCCGCCACCGCGCTACGGAGGCGGCGGCCACGCTGCTCACCGCCGTGCTCGACAGTCCGGCGGGCTACGGGCGCGTGCTCCACTCGGGGGAGGAGCAGGTCAGCCGGGTTGTCGAGGATGTCGACGCGACCGACGACGAGCGGTCCGTCTGCGAGGTCAACACCTCGATCTATTGCTTCCGTCGGGCGCTGTTGCCGCCGGCTCTCCGCCGCCTGAGCCCATCGAATGCCCAGGGCGAGTACTACCTGACCGACGTCGTTGAGGTGCTCTCGGACGCGGGCTACTCGGTGCGCTCGATGGTGATCGAGGATCCGGTCGAGACCGCCGGGGTCAACGACCGGCGCGCAGTTGGCCTTCGCCGAGGCCGAGCTGCGCGACCGCATCAACGAGCGCTGGATGCGACGCGGCGTGACCATGTGGGACCCCGAGCGCACCTACGTGGACACCACCGTCGAGCTCGCGCCCGACGTCGCGCTGTGGCCGGGCGTGGTGCTGCGGGGCAACTGCGTGCTCGGCAACGGCGTCGAGATCGGCCCAGAGACCACGCTCATCGACACCGAGGTCGGCGAGTGGAGCGAGATCCGCTACTCGATGTGCGAGCGGGCCCGGATCGGGTCGGGCGCCCACGTCGGACCATTCGCCGCGCTCGGCCCCGGGGCGGTGGTGGCCGACGGCGAGCGGGTCGGACCGTTCGAGGCGCGCCCCGCCGGCTGAGCGCGCTGCGACCAGGTACGGTCCGCGGGCGGCGCGGTAGGTTCTGGCCGTGGAGGTGATCCCGAAGCGCAAGCTCGAGCTCTTCTCGGGGCGCTCCAACCGGCCGCTGGCCGAGGCCATCGCCAAGCACCTCGGGGTGGAGCTGGGCGAGCCCAATCTCCGGGAGTTCGCCAACGGTGAGATCCACTGCCGCTACGACAGCTCCATCCGCGGCGCCGACGTGTTCATCGTCCAGAGCCACTGTCGGCCGGTCAACGACTCGTTGATGGAGCAGCTGATCATGATCGACGCCGCCAAGCGAGCGTCGGCCAAGACGATCACCGCCATCTGCCCGGCGTACGCCTACGCCCGCCAGGACCGCAAGTCGACGGGTCGCGAGCCGATTACCGCCAAACTGGTCGCCGACCTCCTCCAGGCGGCCGGGGCCGAGCGCGTGGTGAGCGTCGACCTGCACTCGGGCCAGATCCAGGGGTTCTTCGACCTCCCCTTCGACCACCTGCGGGCGACCCCGGTGCTCGAGGAGTACCTCCGGAGCCGGGTCGCCGACGAGATCGTGGTGGTGGCGCCGGACTCGGGCCGGGTGAAGGTCGCCGAAGCCTACGCCCAACAGCTGAACGCGGACCTCGCCCTCGTCCACAAGCGCCGCCCCAAGGGGACCTTCAACCAGGTCGAGGTGCGCCACGTGGTCGGCGATGTCGAGGGCCGCCACTGCGTGATCATCGACGACATGATCGACACGGCCAGCACTATCTGCGCGGCGGCCGAGCGGCTGGCGGACGCGGGCGCCGGCGACATCTGGGCGATGGCCACCCACGGGGTGTTCTCCGACCCCGCGGTCGAACGGCTCCAGAAGTCCCCGATCTCCCGGGTGGTGGTGACCGACACGCTGCCGGTCCCGGCCGACCGCCACTTCGACAAGCTCGAGGTGCTGTCGGTGGCCAAGATCATCGCGGACGCCATCGACGCGGTGTTCGAGGAGACCTCGGTATCGGAGATCTTCGGAGGCGCCAACCAGGTCTGACGGCGAGCGGCCGGTCCTGGCCGCCGCCTGGAACGGGTAGCCTGGCAGCCGTTCTTTTGGAGGGTCTTTTCCGCTCGCCCGGGTGGGCCGGGCGGCCCCGTCACCGCCTCGTCGAGGAGAGCAGCCATGCCCGAGATCGTCATTGAGGCCCAGGTCGGGCGCGCGAGCGGCTCGCGGGCGGCCAGGCGTTTGCGCCGGGACGGCTTCGTGCCCGGCACCGTCTACGGACACGGCACCGCGCCCGTCTCGGTCGCTGTCGGGGCCCGCGAGCTGCGCAACGCGCTGTCAGGCGAGGCGGGCTCGAACGCCCTTTTGTCGTTGCAGGCCGGCGGCCAGACCTACCTGACGCTCGCCCGCGAGCTCCAGCGGCACCCGCTGAAGGGCAGCGTGACCCACATCGACTTCGTGATCGTCCGGCGCGACGAGGTCATCTCGGCCGAGGTGCCGGTCAACCTGGTGGGTGAGGCGCTCGAGGTCCAACACGGCGACGGCATGGTCGAGCAGCAGCTGTTCACGCTCCCGGTGCGGGCACTCCCGACCGACATCCCGAACTTCGTCGAGCTCGACATCTCCGGTCTCACGATCGGCGCGTCGTTGCGCGTCGCCGACCTGCAGCTGCCGGACTCGGTGACCATCGACATCGACCCCGAGGTGACCGTCGCCGTTGGCCAGCCGCCGCGCGTCGAGGTTGTCGAAGCGCCCGAGGGCGAGGAAGGCGCGGCCGCGGCCCCGGGCGAAGAGGGCGCGACCGCCGAGGGCGCCATCGGCGAGGGCGAGGCGGGTCCGACCAGCGCGGGCGACGAGGGGTAGCCCCCTGCGGCGGCTCCTCTCGGGGAGGCGGTCCGCCGACGGCGCCGGGCACCGCGGCACTCCGGCCGACCTCCTGGTCGTCGGTCTCGGGAACCCCGGGATCGAGTTCTCCGGCACGCGCCACAACATCGGCGCCGACGTCGTGGCCGAGCTCTCGCGCCGGCACGGCTCGGGCAAGCTCCGCCCGGCCAAGGGACTGCGGGCCACCGTCGAGGAGGTACGCATCGCGGCCAAGCGCGTCGTGCTCGCGGTGCCGACGACGTACATGAACGAGTCGGGCAACGCCCTCGGCCCGCTCGTCCGTCGCTTCGGGGTCGATGACCCCGAGCGCCTCGTCATCGTTCACGACGAGCTCGACCTGCCGCCCGGGGGCATCCAGGTCAAGTTGGGCGGCGGCCCCGCCGGCCACAACGGCTTGCGTTCGATCCAGGCCCACCTCCACACGACCGCGTTCGTCCGGATCCGGATCGGGATCGGCAAACCCCCTCGCGAGGGCGCCGACCACGTCCTCCATCGCCCTTCCCGACACGACCGCGAGGCCTTGGAGGCGACCACGATGGCGGCGGCCGACGCTGTCGAGGTGATCGCGGCGTCGGGCGTTGCGGCCGCGATGAACCAGTTCAACACCAAGCCGGCTCCGGCCTGAGCCCGAGGTGACGGCGCTCACCACAGACCGGCCCGCCGGCCCTCTGCACGCTTTGACGCCCCTGCTGCGCGCCCACCCGGCGCTGGCCGAGGTGCTCGGGCGCTCCAACGCGACCCTGGGGGCCCCCGCGTCAGTGCGGGCGTACGTGCTCGCCGGGCTCGCCCACCTCTCGGAGCTGCGGCCCCTCATCGTGGTGACGCCCACCGTCGCCGACACCGAGCGCCTCGTCGACGACCTGGGGTGCTTCCTCGACCCGGGGACCGTGGCGGCGTTCGCACCGTGGGAGACCCTCCCGCTCGAACGGGTCAGCCCGGAGGCCCACACGATGGGGGCGCGACTCGAGGTGCTCTGGCGCCTGTTGGGCGACGAGCCGCTGCCGGGCGACCCCGGGCTCCGCGTCGTCGTCGCCCCGGTCCGCTCGGCCCTCCAGCGGCTCGGGCCCTGGCGCGAGGCGGCGCGGCCGGTGGTGGTGCGGCGCGGCGCACGGGTCGATCAGGCCGACCTCCTCACCCGCCTGGTCGAGCGCGGGTACCGGCGCGAGCACCAGGTGGAGCACCGGGGCGAGGTCGCGGTGCGCGGGGGGATCGTCGACGTGTTCCCCTCGACGGCGGAGGGCCCGATCCGCATCGACCAGTGGGGCGACGAGGTCGACCGGTTGACCACCTTCGACGTGGGCGACCAGCGCTCGACCGGTGATCTCGATTCCGCCGTCGTCTTCGGCTGCCGCGAGCTGCTGGCGACCGTCGCCATCCGGGAGCGCGCCGAGCAGCTCGCCGCAGCGGGGGTGTTCAACCGGGGTCAGTGGGAGCGCCTCGCCGAGGGCGAGGTCTTCGACGGGATGGAGGCGTGGCTGCCCTGGCTGGCCGCGGACGAGACCTGCTGACCGACCACCTGGGCGCTGGCTCGCTGGTCGTCTTGACCGAGCCGAGGCGCCTGCGCGACCGCGCCGTCGAGGTCTACGAGGAGGAGGGCGCGCTGACCGAGACGCTGGCGGCGACCTGGGGCGAGACCGGTCCGGGCACCGAGGACCTGCCACGGCTGCACGTCGCCTTCGACCGCCTCCTGGCGCGCTCGGCGGCCTCGGTGCTCTCCATGCCGGCACTCGCCGAGGGTCCCGAGGTCCCGGTGATCTCCGCCGGCCGGCTTGTCCAGGTCCCGGGCGACGCGGCGCGGATGGCCGAGCAGCTCATCGCGCTCTCGGCGAGCGGCCACTCGGTGACGCTGTGCACCTCGAGCCTGATGGCCGCCTCGCGGCTGGCCGACGTGTTGGCCGGCGAGGGGGTGCAGGCCAAGGTGGCGTCCGAGGCCGAGGCGAGGCCGGGGATCTCGATCGTCGTGGCGCCGCTGTCGGAGGGCTTCGTGCTGGACCAGCCGGCGCTGGCGGTGCTGGGGGAGTCCGACATCACCGGGCGCCGCACCCCGCATCGGCGGCCCCGCCCCCGGGCACGCCCGACCGACGGCTTCTTCGACGACCTCGCGCCAGGTAGCTATGTGGTGCACCGCCAGCACGGGGTGGCCCGCTACGCCGGGGTGACCACGCGAACGGTCGCCGGCGCGACGCGCGACTACCTGCTGCTCGAGTACCGCGGCAGCGACCGGCTGTACCTGCCGGTCGATCAGATCGAAGCGCTCACTCCGTACTCGGGGGGCGAGGTGCCCACCTTGTCCAAGATGGGCGGGGCCGACTGGCAGCGCACCCGGGCGCGGGCCCGTGCCGCGGCCGGCGAGATCGCCCAGGAGCTCGTGGAGCTCTATCGGCGCGCGCGAGTGTGGCCGGACACCCGTTCGCGCCGGACACGCCGTGGCAGCACGAGCTCGAGGCCGCCTTCCCCTACACCGAGACCCCCGACCAGCTCCGCGCCATCGCCGAGGTGAAGGCGGACATGGAGTCGGAGCGACCCATGGACCGCCTGGTGTGCGGTGACGTCGGCTTCGGCAAGACCGAGGTCGCGCTCCGGGCCGTGTTCAAGGCGGTCCAAGACGGGCTGCAGGCGGCCGTCCTCGTGCCGACCACGCTGCTCGCGAGCCAGCACTTCGCGACCTTCTCGGATCGCTACGCCGGCTTCCCGGTTCGCGTCGAGCTGCTCAGCCGGTTCCTCTCGGACGTGCAGGCGGCGCGGGTGATCGCCGGGTTGGCCGACGGTTCGGTCGACGTCGTCATCGGGACGCACCGCCTGCTGGCCGAGCGGATCGCGTTCAAGAAGCTCGGCCTCCTCGTCGTCGACGAGGAGCAGCGCTTCGGGGTGACCCACAAGGAGGCGGTCAAGGCGATGAGCCACGGCGTCGACGTGCTCACGCTCACCGCGAGCCCCATCCCGAGGACCCTCGAGATGGCGCTCACCGGGATCCGGGACCTCTCGATGGTCAACACGCCGCCGAGCGACCGCCAGCCGATCCTCACCTACGTCGGCGAGGAGGACGAGTCCGCCGTCTCGGAGGCCATCCGGCGCGAGCTGTTGCGCGAGGGTCAGGTGTTCTACCTCCATAACCGGGTGGCCGACATCGATGCCGTGGCGAGGCGGGTGCGCCGGCTCGTGCCCGAGTCCCGGGTGGCGATCGCGCACGGCCAGATGGACGAGGGGACGCTCGAGCAGGTGGTGCTCGACTTCTGGGACCAGTCCTATGACGTCTTGGTCTGCACGACCATCATCGAGTCGGGCATCGACATGCCGACGGTCAACACGCTCGTCGTGGACCGCGCCGACCTCTTGGGCCTCGGGCAGCTGCACCAGATCCGGGGCCGGGTGGGCCGGGCCGGCCAGCGCGCCTACGCGTACCTGTTCCATCCGGCCGAGCGGGTGCTGACCGAGGCCGCCTACGAGCGGTTGCGGACCATCGGGGAACACACCGAGCTCGGCTCGGGCTTCAAGATCGCCATGCGCGACCTGCAGATCCGTGGCGCCGGCAACCTGCTTGGGCGCGACCAGTCCGGTCACATCGCGGCCGTTGGCTACGACCTGTACGTCCAGATGGTCGCCGAGGCGGTCGCCGAAGCCAAGGGCGAGCGGGTGCCCGAGCCGCCGGCCGTCTCGATCGACGTGCCCGGCGACGCGCACCTCCCTGCGAGCTACGTCGAGGCGGAGGACGCGCGCGTCGAGGGCTACCGCCGCCTCGGCGCGGCGCGCCGCATCGAAGAGGTGGAGGACGTGGCGAGCGAGTGGGTCGACCGCTACGGGCCGCTGCCCCCGGCGGCCGAGGGACTCCTCGACCTGGCGCGGCTGCGCGCCACCTGCCTGCGGATCGGGGTCAGCGAACTCACCGTCTCGGTGCGGCGAGGCGCCGGCGCCCGCCCTCTGGCCCGGATTTCCGGGCTGCGCCTCCCGGCCAGCGGGCAGGCTCGACTGCACCGCCTGGCTCGCGACGCCGACTACCGCGAACAGCTCGAACAGCTGCTGGTCCCGGTGGGTGCGGTCGGCGCGGCGCGTCAGCTGCGCGAGCTGCTCGAAGGGCTCGTCCCGCCCACCGCCGAGCCGGGGCCCGAGGGAGGCCCCGATAACATGCCCGGCGCGTGAGGCACCCACTTCTCTCTGGCGCGCTTGGGGTCTTGGTTCTGGTGGGCGCGGTGGTGGCCGCCGGCGCCTTCTCGGTGCCGGCCAACGCCGTGACCGTCGACGGGACGTCGGTCAGCCAGGCGACGCTCAACCAGGACCTGGCGACGATCCAGGACAATGCTGCGTTCGGGTGCTACCTCGACGCGAGCGTCGAGGTGCGCTCGTCGGGTGCGGACAGCCTGCCCTCCCTCGGCGGCCAGAGCAGCAGCGGGAGCTACAGCACCACCTTCGTCGACTTCTGGCTGAGCCAGGTGATCAACAACCTGCTGATCGAGCACCTGGCGATCGAGCAGCACCTGGCGCTCGACGCCACGGCGCTGGCGGCCGGCCGGGCCGACCTCGCCAACTCGATCGAGGCCACCCTGGCCGAGGCGGCGGCGTCGAGCGGCCAGAGCGAGGTGTGCGCAGCCAGCGGCGAGGCGATCGTCTCCACGCTGCCGCCGTCCCTCGTCGACGAGTTGGTGCGCGCCCAGGCCTCGGGCGACCTGGTGCTCGCCCGGGCCGCCGGCTACGGGCTCGGGGCCGCCGAGCTCGAGCGCTACTTCGACGCGGATCGCAGCAGCTTTCGGACCATCTGCCTGAGCGCCATCGAGGTGGCGAGCTCGGCGACCGCGTCCAGCGTCCGCCAGGCCATCGAGGCCGGCGAGCCGTTCGCCACCGCGGCCATGGCCGACTCCATGGACACGACCAGCGCCCCCAACGGGGGCGCCCTCGGGTGCTACTCGGCGAACGAGGGCGCGTATTCGACCGTGGCGGCCGATGTGCAGGGGCTGGCGGTCGGCCAGATCAGCCAGCCCGTCGCTGACAACAGCTCCTATCTCCTGCTCGAGGTCACGAGCTACGAGCCGGCGGCGTTCGTCGCCGTGCAGTCCGCGGTGCGCCAAGCGATCCTCGGCGTGGGCTCGACCAAGGCCAGCCAGGAGCTCTCCTCGCTCACCAAGCGGGCCCAGGTCTCGGTCGACCCGCGCTATGGGCGCTGGTCCGGCGCCTCGGGGATCGGCATCGAGCCGCCCAAGGTCCCCGACAGCGCCGACCTGCTCAACCCGGCCCCGTGAGCCCGGAGGACCCGGTTCGGCCGCCTGCCCGGGTCGTGGTCGTCGGGCTCGGCCCGGCCGGCCCCGAGTACGTGAGCGAGGCTGCCCGCGCCGCCCTGCTCGGAGCGGACGTCGCCTACCTGCGGACAAACCGGCACCCGGCGGCCCATGCGCTCGGGCACCTCGCGTCGTTCGACCACCACTACGAGGAGTGCGACACCTTCGAGGAGGTCTACGTGCGCATCGTCGAGGACCTGGTGGAGTCGGCGGTGCGGGAGTCGGCGGCCGGCCGAGCGGTCGTCTACGCCGTCCCGGGGTCGCCGCTCGTTGCCGAGGCGACGGTGGTCCAGCTGCGCCGCGACCCTCGGGTCGACGTCGAGGTGGTGCCGGGCACCTCGTTCCTCGACCTCGCCTGGGCCGCGCTGGGCGTCGATCCGGTGTCGAGCGGAGCGCAGCTGGTCGACGCCACGTCCTTCGAGGTGGAGGCGGCCGGTGGTCGCGGTCCGTTCCTGGTCGCGCAGTGCTGGTCGCGCGAGGTCCTCTCGCGGGTGAAGCTCGCCCTCGAGCCCGAGACCGGGGCCGAGACGTGGCCTCGGGTGGTCGTCCTGCACCACCTCGGCTTGGACGACGAGCTGGTCGCCGAGGTGGGATTCGACGACCTGGACCGGACCGTCGAGCCGGACCACCTGACATCGGTGTGGATCGAGGGCCTGGCGGTGCCCGTCGCCCCCGAGATGGCGCGGCTGGCCGAGCTGGTGCGCACGCTTCGCGAGCGGTGCCCGTGGGACCGCGAGCAGACGCACGCCTCGCTCACCCGCCATCTGGTCGAGGAGACCTACGAGGTGCTCGACGCCATCGCGGAGCTGAGCGCGCCGGGAGCCGAACCCGGCGCCGACGCGATCGATCATCTGGAGGAGGAGCTCGGCGATCTCTTGTTCCAGGTGGTCTTCCACGCGCGGCTCGCCGCCGAACAGGGGTGGTTCACGCTGGCCGACATCGCCCGGTCGGTGCACGACAAGCTCGTCGGGCGCCACCCGCACGTGTTCGGCGATGTCGATGCCGCCACCCCCGAGGTGGTGATGGCCAACTGGGAGCTCATCAAAGCGACCGAGAAGGGGCGATCGAGCGTCACCGACGGGATCCCGACCGCGCTGCCCGCGCTCCTCCTCGCGGCGAAGATCCGGCGAAAGGGACGCACAATCGGGCTCTCGGGGCGCGAACGAGCCATCGTCGCTGAGCTCGAGGACTTCGATGTCGCGCCATCGGCGGACACGCTTGGCGCGCTGCTCTACTCGGTGGTCGCGGCGTCCGAGGAGTTCGGACTCGATCCCGAAGAGGCGTTGCGCGCGACGGCGCTCGCCGTCCGCGATTCGATCCGGGTCGTCGAGGAGAGCACCGGACCCCGCTGATCCATCGACCATCGCTTCGCAGCCCTGCAGCGGTGTCGCCGACGACGACACGATCGAGCCACCACCGCGCGGCGTTGCACCCCAGGCGACAGACTCGCCGCGGCGGTTCGACATCGTGAATCGGGGAGACGATGCCCGATTCACGAAAGCCGACCCGCTAGCGTTGTCCCTCGGCGCCTCGCCTGGGGAGGAGTCAAGGAGCGTTTCGTGAGCACCATCGAGCACGTGGTCGGGCGTGAGGTGCTGGACTCTCGCGGCAACCCCACCGTCGAGGCCGAGGTGGTGCTCGATTCGGGCGCGCGAGGCCGCGCGATTGCACCATCGGGGGCATCGACCGGGGCCCATGAAGCCGTCGAGCTGCGCGACGGCGGCCCGCGTTTTGGGGGCAAGGGCGTCCAGACGGCCGTCGGCCACGTGAACACCGAGATCGCCGAGCTCCTCGTCGGGATGGACGCCCTGGATCAGCGCGGCGTCGATCTGGCGATCGTTGACCTCGACGGGACCGTCGACAAGGGCCGACTCGGCGCCAACGCGATCCTCGCGGCGTCGCTCGCCGTCGCCAAAGCGGCAGCCGACCACTTGGGGCTTCCCTTGTACCGGGCGATTGGTGGGACCGGAGCCCACATCCTGCCCGTCCCCATGCTGAACGTGATCAACGGCGGTGTGCACGCCGACAACTCGGTCGACTTCCAGGAGTTCATGCTGATGCCGGTCGGCGCGGCCTCCTACGCGGAGGCCCTGCGCTGGGGCTCGGAGACCTATCACGCACTGAAGCAGATCCTGCACGCCAAAGGACTGTCGACGGCCGTCGGCGACGAAGGGGGCTTCGCTCCGGACCTGTCCTCCAACGAGGAGGCAGTGTCGATGCTCCTCGGCGCGATCGAGGCGGCCGGACGGGTGCCCGGGGACGAGATCGCGATCGGACTCGACCCGGCGACCTCCGAGCTCTGGCGCGACGGCCGCTACGAGCTACCCGGTGAGGGCCGTTCGCTCGGGACCGACGAGCTGGTCGCCTACTGGGTCCAGCTGGTCGAGCGCTACCCGATCGTGTCGATCGAAGACGGGATGGCGGAGGAGGACTGGGACGGCTGGGTCGCACTCACCAAGGCGCTCGGCCATCGGGTGCAGCTCGTCGGCGACGACGTCTTCTGCACCAACATCGAGCGGATCGAGCGCGGCATCGAGCTGGGCGCGGCCAACGCCGTGCTGATCAAGCTCAACCAGATCGGCACGCTGACCGAGACGGTCGATGCGGTCTCGCTCGCCACGAGGCACGCGTACGCGTCGGTGATCTCGCATCGCTCCGGGGAGACCGAGGACACCACCGTCGCCGATCTCGCGGTCGCGCTCGGGACGGGCCAGATCAAGGCCGGCGCCCCCGCCCGATCCGATCGCGTCGCCAAGTACAACCAGCTGCTGCGCATCGAAGAGGACCTGGCCGAGTCAGCGCGGTATCTCGGGGCCACCGCCCTGTCGGGTGGACGTCGGGGCCTCGCCGACTATGGCGCGGGCTAAGGACGCGCGCCGCCGACAGAGCCGGTCCCGGTCCCGGTCCAGGGCCGGGGCCGGGGCGACCCTGACCGCGAGCCGAGCGCCGCGCCGCCGTGGCGCCGCCGGCGGAGTGTCGTCGCGCTCATCGGCTCCGTCATCGCCGCGGCCGTCATCCTGGTCGCCTGGTTCCCCGCCGGTGCCCTCATCGACCAGCATCGGACCCTCGCCCAGACGACGGCCTCGCTCGACCACCTGAGGGGCGAGAACCGGGCCCTCCAGGCGGAGTCCAAGAACCTGTCCAAGCCGAGCGAGATCGCGCGGATCGCCCGCCAGCAGTTCCAGCTGATCGTGCCGGGCGAGCAGGCCTTTCAGGTGCTCCCGCCGCCGGGCACGGCCGGGGGGGCCACCGACCCCTACTCGGGTGATCCGGGGAACTCGGCCCCGGTGTCGCCCTCGGCGGCCCCCGAGCTGCCACCGGGCACCATCAAGGACGACCAGCCGGTCAAGGCCCCGCCCTCGCACGCGATGACACCGCACCAGAAGGCCGCGGCGCAAAAGGGCGCGCTGAGCAGCTCGCCCGGCCTGTTCGGGCGACTGTTGCGCACGCTCGAGTTCTGGCGTTGAGCACCGCCCCCGACTCCGGGCGGACGCAGCGGGGCGGGGACGAGGACACCGTCGCCGAGCTGCTCGGACGTCACCCGCTGGCCCCCTTCGAGGTGGTCCGGCGACGCACCGACGGCACCCCGGTCGTCATCGAGAACGCCCCCTTCCTGGTCGACGGGACCCCGATGCCGACGCGGTTCTGGCTGGTCGACCCGGTGCTCCGCGATGTCGTGAGCACGCTCGAGGCAGGCGGCGGGGTCCGGCTCGCCGAGCGCGAGGTCGACCCCGCGGCACTCGCCGCGGCGCACGCTCGCTACGCGGTTGAGCGTGACGCGCTGATCGACACCGAGCACGTCGGCCCGCGTCCGAGCGGCGGGATCGGAGGCACCCGCAAGGGCGTGAAGTGCCTGCACGCCCACCTCGCCTGGTGGCTGGTCGGTGGCCCGGACCCGGTGGGGGAGTGGGTCGCCGCCCGGCTCGGGCCGGAGCTCGCCCGGTTCGGGTTGGCCGAGAACGTGGTAGGAGACGGGGATGGACCGTGCGAACGGTGACGCCGTCGCCGCCCTCGACTGCGGGACGAACTCCACCCGCCTCCTGATCCGCTCGCCCGGGCGGCCCGACGTGCGCGAGATGCGGATCACGCGCCTCGGCCAGGGGGTCGACGCCACGGGCAAGCTCGACTCCGACGCGATCGACCGGACCCTCGAGGTCCTGCGCGCCTACCGCGAGCAAATGGATCGGCACGGGGTCCGCCGGGCCCGACTCGTGGCGACCTCGGCGGCGCGCGACGCCGTCAATGGCGACGAGTTTCTCAAGGCCGCCACCGAGGCGTCGGGCGTCCGGGCCGAGCTGCTGGACGGGGATGCCGAGGGTGCTCTGGCCTTCACCGGCGCCACCGCGGCGCTCGACGCGCGCCCCGAGGAGGTGGTGGTCATCGATATCGGCGGGGGATCGACCGAGCTCGTCGCCGGAGGCGCACCGGTGGCTGGGATCTCCCTCGACCTCGGCTGTGTCCGGCTCACCGAGCGCTGCCTCCGCTCGGATCCGCCCACCGCGGCCGAGCTGGCCGACGCGGTTCGGGTCATCCATGCCGAGCTCGACCGGGCCGCCAGCGCGCTCCCTCGGCTGGCCGATGCCCAGGTCCTGGTGGGGGTGGCCGGGACGGTGTCCACGCTCGGGGCCCTCGCCCTGGGGCTCTCGCACTACGACCGGGAGCGGATCCACCACTTCGTGCTCCTCTCGGTCGTGGTCGAGGAGTGGTGCGACCGGCTTGCCGCGCTGCCCGCCCGTGCGCGCGCCGAGTTCCCGGGTATCGCCCCGGGGCGCGAGGACGTGATCGTCGGCGGGGCGCTCGTGCTCAAAGAGGCCATGCGTCGCTTCTCGTTCGACCGCTGCGTGGTCTCGGAGTCCGATCTGCTCGACGGCATCGCGATGAGCCTGCTCGGCGGCTGAGATCGCCCGCGTGCGGGCATGTTTGGCGTGGCCGGTGTGGACCTGTCACGATGCGCCGATGGGCGAATGCCCCGCTGCAGCGGCGCTCCCATGAGGACGGGCAGGTCGTCCCAGACCGCTCCCCTCGAGCTGGTCGGGCGGCGCATCGTGCTGCGCACGCTGCGGGAATCCGACTACCAGTCCTGGCACGAGATCCGGGTCCGCTGCCGCGACTGGCTGGTCCCCTGGGAGCCCCGACCGGCCGGCGCGCCGCCGGCCGCCGAGGACCGGGTGAGCTTCGCGGCCCGTTGCGCCCTGCGCGAGCGCGAACGCCAGATCGGCTCGGGTTACGGCTTTGGGATCTTCGTCGGCGATCGCTTCGTCGGCGAGCTCACGCTGTCGTCCATCCAGCGCGGGCCCTTCCAGAGCGCGTCGGTCGGCTACTGGATCGACCAGGTGTGGGCGGGCCGGAGCTTGGTGCCCGAGGCGGTGGTGGTCACGCTCCGCTTCGCCTTCGACGTGCTCGGGCTGCACCGCGTCGAGGTGTCGATCATCCCCCGCAACACCGCGAGCCGCCGGGTGGTCGAGAAGCTCGATCTCCGCCTCGAGGGCACTTCTGAGCGCTTCTTGGAGATCGACGGTCACTGGGAGGACCACGTCCGCTACGCGATGACCACCGAGGAGTGGCAGCTGCGGCGCGACGACCTCGTGGCGGCGTGGCTCGCGCCTTCGGAGGGGACCGGTTCCTAAGCGGGCTCCACGCGCTCGGCGGCACGGTGCGCCACGGAGTTGGCATGGCGAAGGAAGTGCTCGACGTCCTCCTGGTACCGGTAGTGGGGCTCGGGTCGCCCCACGCCCTTGTGCAACCGGATGGCCCGCGCGCGAACGCGTGCACCGCGTCGAGGCTCGTCGATCCGTATTCGAACCCCGTCTCGGCGAAGCGCGTGGTGTCCATGCCCCGCCCGTATCGCAAGAGGGCGACCAGCTCGGAAGGAAGGTCGAAGGCACCGAGGTGCAGGAGCGGTGCGGCGAGCAGCCGGGTCTGCCAGGGGGAAAGCGGGATCACTCGGGCCCCACAGATGGCGGCCACCTCTGAATATGGGAGTCGGCCGGGGGCGCCGACGTTGAATGTCCCGGCCTCGCCCGTGCGGACCGCATGGACGAGCGCCCGCACGACGTCCTCCTGGCCGACGAACTGCAACAGGGGGTCGTAGCCGAAGAGGGCCGGGCAGAGCCGACGGGTCAGGTTCCGCGACAGCGGCGTGTTGAGGTCCGGTCCGAGCACATTGGCGAACCTCAGGACCGAGACGGTCACCTCGGGGTTGTCCCGGGCGAAGTCCCGCACCAGGGCCTCGGCCTCGATGAGGGAGCGCTCGAGCGAGTTGGTCGGCGGCGTCGCCCTGGTCATCGACTCGCCGAACGCGTAGGGGTCCCGCGAGCTGGCGCCGTAGACGAGGCCCGAGGACTTGACGACCAGCGCGCGCACCGTCGTCCCAGGCGCTCCCGCTGCCGCCAGCAGGTTCAGCGTCCCGATCACGTTCACGTCCTGGAGACGGGAGGAGGACCCGAGCGTCGAATCGACCATGAGCCCGGTGTGGACGACCGTGTCGACGTCGGTGGCCGTGACGATGCGGTTGAGGGTCGAGTAGGTGTGGTCGGTGACCCGGACGTAGTCGGTCCGGGAGAGGGGGACCGACGGCTCGGTGCCGCCGATGCCGACGATGACCTCGATCTCGGGGTCGTCCTCGAAGGCCTGGGCCACGCGCCCGCCCCAGAAGGTGTCGGCGCCCGTGACCAAGAGGCGGCGGGACATCTCAGCCGAACCACACACTGCGGCGCTCAGCGAGCATCTCGTAGACGGTCTCTTGCAGGCGGCCCCGGATCTCCTCGGAGGCCTCCATCACCTTGGAGCGCGAATAGCGGGGCTGGTCCGGTGGCACGTCGAAGGTGATCGGGTCCATCACCCGCAGCTTGAACTTCGCCGGCAGCGGCACGACGAGCCCGAGCGGTCCCATCGCCAGCATGTTGACCGTGACGGGGAAGTAGGGGAGCCGGAGGAGGCGGGAGAGGGTCGGCAGGCGGAAGAGGATCGGCATGACCTCTTCGCTCCCGACGACCGCGATCGGGACGATCGGAACACCGGCGCGCATCGCGATCTCGGCGAAGCCGCCGCGGCCGAAGCGACGCAGCTGGTAGCGCTCGGTGTAGCGCTTGGACGGGCCCTTCGAACCCTCGGGGAACACGAGGGCGAGCTGCCCCTGTTCGCGCAACAGCCGGTAGGCGTTGTTGGGGTTGGCGACCACTCCGCCGCCGCGGGACCACAGCGTGCCCACCACGGGAACCGTCCTGAAGAAGTAGTCCGCCATCCCATACACCGGGCGGTCGAGTTCGGACTCGATGCCGTGCATGATGACCGGCGCGTCCTGGGGAATGGCGCCGGCGTGGTTCGCGATGAGCAGCGCCCCGCCGTCGGTCGGGATCTTGCCCATTCCTTCCCACTCCACGCGGAACCAGGACCGGTAGATGGGCTCGAAGAGTTGCCGGATGAGCCGGCGCAGCCGCTCGGAGCGGCCCCACTCGTCGACGTCGGAGAAGCGGGATGCGTCGAGTCCGTTCAGCTCCTCCAGCAAGCCGCCCGCCGCGTCGAACTGTGCCGCGCTGGGGCCGTTGAGGAGTCGGGGCTCGACCGGAGACCCGGGATCGGTCGCGGTGGTCTCGCGCTCACCCACCATGCCAATGGTAACGAGGCAACCCGGCCCGACTTTCGGGCCGGCTCCCTATGGGCGGCCAGCGGCGACGAGACCCTCGGTGAACAGCGGCGCGTACTGGACCTCGGACCCCGTATAGGGCGACTGGATGATGGTCTGACTGCCGTAGGGGCCCGATCCGACGTACATCACGACGTGGTCGATGGTGTTGTCGCCATCGAGGTCGTAATAGAAGAGCAGGTCACCGGGCTCGAGCGCGTTGAGCGACACGGAGGGGACCGCCTCGTACTGGGTGGCGGCGGTGCGCGGGATGGAGACGCCGGCCTGGGCCCAGGACCACTGGGTGAGGCCTGAGCAGTCGAAGCCTTGACCTGGGGACTCGCCACCCCAGACATAGGGGACGCCCAGTTGTGATTCGGCTGCGGACACGGCCGCCTCGCCGGCTGCTGAACCCGAGGCGCTACCCGAAGCGGTGACCCCGCCGGCGTCGGCGGCGGCCTGGTTGGCGGCCGAGGCGGCAGCCGAGGCGCCGGAGCCGCCCAGGGCGACGGCCACCGTCGCGTCCTGGGTCGCCGAGCGTGCGGCGGATGCGGCGTTGCGCGGATGGGCGGCCGCATAGGCGGCCTCGGCCTGGGCCTGTTGTTCGGCGTACTCGGCGACCTGGGTGGCGAGCGAGCCCTTCACCTGGGCCAGCGTCGCCTCGGCGGCCGCCGCGGCCTGCTGGTTCTGGACCTGGAGTGCGTGGGCCTGATCGAGCTCGTTGGTGGCCTGCTGCTCCTGGGACTGCTCAAGCTCCGTGGTGGCGGTGAGGCGCGCCTGCTCGGTGTCCAGCTGGTCGACGGCGAGGTCGATGTTGCCCACCACCGTCTGTTCGTACTGGTTCCGAGCCTCGTTTCGGTTTGGCGAGTTGGTGAAGAGTGAGTCGAGCTGGCTTGCCGGCACGTCGTCGACGTACGCGACGATGGCGTCGTGGTTGAGGTGGATCCGGTCCACCTCGACGTGGGCCCGGGTGATGACCAGCTGCGCCTTGGTCGCGGCGATCGCAGCCTGGATCTGCTGGACCTTGGCCTGTGCCGCGAGGTACTGGGCGTCGAGCGCCGCGCTCTGCTGCTGCTCGGAGGCGATCGTGCTCTCGATCTGGGCGACCTGGGCCTCGGTGGCAGAGATCTGGGATTGCGTGGTGGCGCCGGCGAGCGGCGCGCTCAGTGCGCCCGCAGTGGTCAGGGCACCGACGATGAACAGAGGGATGGCGCGACGAAAAAACCGACACTTGGCCAAGGCCATCACGCGAGGCTACGCGGGGTCCGTCATCGGTTTGTGGATACCTCCGTCAAGGACGGCCCCGCTGCGGGACTACTACGCTCCGTTTTCTGCCGCAGGTTGCGCCGGGGGCGTAGCCCAATTGGCAGAGGCAAGGCGCTTAAACCGCCTCCAGTAAGGGTTCGAGTCCCTTCGCCCCCACTCCGTCGTCGTTTCGACAACTTCGTGCGGAGCCAGTAGTGATGTCATGTCGTTTCGCCGCAAATCTATTTCGTCTCACGATCAGGAGGGCTTCACCCGTCGGTGCTAGGTCCGGACGACCGGCGCCCCCGGGCCGCACACACGAAAACGGAGTGGAGACACCGTCATGGCGGCGGGAGGTGTCGCCTTCGTCCAATCCACAGAGCGCGGGTCGATCGCGTCTTGCACAAATGGAGTGAGCCCAGTGAGCACGCGTCAGGTACTACGGGAGTTGATGAACGGCAAAGATCCGTTCATTGCCGCTGACTGTTACAGCGCGCTGACGGCCCGGATCATCGAGCACATCGGCTTCAAGGCGGCCTACATGGGCGGTCACGCCACCGGCATGATGCACTACGCCGTTCCCGACTGTGGGGTGCTGACGCCGACCGAGATGATCGAGCAAGCCGCTCGAGTGGCTGAGGCGATCGACATTCCGGTGGTCGTCGATGCCGACCAGGCGGGGGAGTCGGTGGCGGACGTCTATCGGTCTGTCGGCCGCTATGAGCGATCCGGCGTCGCCGGCATTCACATCGAGGACGAGATCGCTCCCAAGCACTCCGCCTACGACGGTCCACTGCTGCCGATTCCCGATATGCAGGCCCGGATCAGCGCGGCCGTGGACGGTCGAACCGACCCGGACTTCGTGATCATCGTCCGGACCGACGAGCTGTACGTGGACGGCGGAGGAGGATCGGGTTCACTCGACGAGGCAATCGCGCGGGGCATCGCCTACGCCGAGGCCGGAGCCGACGCCTTCCTGCCGACGTTCGCGACGGAGGAACAGATTCCTCAGATCGCCGCCGAGGTGAAGATTCCGGTTGGCATGTATGGCAAGTTGGTCCCGGGCATGCAGTTCAGCTTGTTCACCGGCTTCGGCACCGCCGCCGCGGCCCGTTCGCATCACGAGCTTGCGACCTACCTCTTCGAGCACGGCGAGCTCCCCCCGGTGGCCTTCGGGTTTCCGGACAAGGACCTGCTCATCAACCAGGGCCCGTACGACTCGATCGTGCGCATGTGGGCGAATCGGACCGACCGCCCGATCCGGGGAGCGGACTGAGCCCCAGAGCGTTCCGGGGCCGTCAGCGCCTCCCCGGGCAGAACCACGAGTCGGACCAATCAGCCGGCCATTCGAACACCATTTGCAGCCGATCACGCCTGAGGAGGCGAGGTGACGGAAGAAACGGAAGAAGACGAGCAAGCAAGCCAATTCATGGGTCGCGTCGACGAGGACGCGGTCTTCGCCTACGCGCGGGCAACGAACGACCTGAATCCTCGGTACCTGGCCGGTGACGCGGTTCCCATCGCCTTCACGGCCACATTGGTTCGGTCGCTCATGCCATGGTCGGCGTTCGCTCGCGATCCGATGGACCTTCTCGAAGGGTGGCGCGGCGGTGTCCATGGACAACAGGACATCTACCTCCACGGCACGGTCAAGCAGGGTCAAGACGTGCAGTGGGCCGGGGAAATCGCAGGTCTCAAGCAAAACCGCGGCGGCGTACTCATCACACGCCGGATCATCGTCTCGGACATGACGGGAGCGCCGCTGGTCGAGCATCTGTGGTCCGACTTCCTCATCGGTGCCACCCTCCGCGCTGGTCATGCGGAATGGGCGTTGCCCGACCACACGTTTCCCGAGGAGGCGAGAAATCGACCGTTTGGTTTGCGGGTGGTGCCGGTCGATCGCGATCAGGCCTTCCGCTACGCCGGTGTTTCTTCGGATCATGCCCCTCACTCGATGGACGACGTCGTCGCGCGGAGGGAAGGACACCCGGGGAAGATCCTTCAGGGCATGTGCACGTTCGGCCTGTGCTGCGGAGCCGTGGTCGACGTTGGAGCGGACGGCGATCCGAACCGGCTCCGCAGGGTCGCCGGACGCTTCGCGGCCCCGGCATTTCCGAATCGGGATCTCGATGTCCGGCTCTACGACGCCGGGCTGACGCCAGACGGGGCGAAGTCGCTCGCCTTCGAGGCCTTGCAAGACGGTGTTGCCGTGATCGCACACGGTCGAGCCGAGGTCGCCGAGGCGAGCGGAGAAGGCTGAGAAGCCGCTCATCCTACGAGTTCGCGCTTCGCCGCAGAAGGTCAGTCGTCGGGGGGTGAGGGTGGCGTGGATTCGCCAGCCGGAACGTTCAGCAGCGCTGCTTCATCGCGAAACGTCTGCCACATGGACTGCTCCCACGCCGCGTTCAGCTGACCCTTGATGTGACCGATCCGTGCGCTCAGGTCACGCTTGACCATCGACGCCGCTGGGCCCTTGCCGGGCGGCCCGATGTGCACCAACCTCTGGGCGACATCCGAGACGAGCGCCTCCAGCTCAACGGCCGGAACGCACCGGTTGATCAGCCGCCACTCCTCGGCTTGTCGCGCGCTCAATGGCTCGCCCAGGAGCGCCATCTCCTTGGCCAGCGGGAGGCTCAACGATCGCGTCAGCAACCAGGCTGCGCCGCCCTCCAGAGGTAACCCGATCCTCGCGAAGATCTCCCAGAAGGTCGCATTCTCGGACGCGTAGATGAGGTCACAGGCGAGGGCGAGTTGGCACCCACCGCCGATCGCCGGACCGTTCACTGCGGCGATGAACGGCGTCTCGCTGCGCCAGATCGATTCGAACAAGCGGTACCAGCCGTAGAGCATGCCGTCGTCTCGTGCCACGGTCGCGGGCCGGCGTCGATCCTCAGGAATTTCGAGGGCGCCACGCGCTTGCCGGAGGTCGGCACCGGCTGAGAATGTGGAACCGGACCCGGTGATCACGGCCACCTTCACGCCTTTGTCCTCGCTCGCGTCGTGGATCGCCGCGAGCAGTGCATCGCGCAGACCCATTCCATCGGGGCCACCGCCAGCGGGATAGTGGTCCATCGCATTGGCGCGCTCGGGGCGATTCATCCGCAGCCACGCCACGCTGTCCGCCACCTCATAGAGCAGTCCGGCGTTCGCCCATCCCTCGAGGTCGCGCCGTTGGCCTTGGGTTGCCATGTGTCGAACTCCACGATCTAAGGGACTGTCCTGTGAACGGCAGGACAGAGCTTCTCGATGTCCGATCACTGTACCGAGGTGCGGGTCCAGACCCTGCTTCGAGTGCGCACATGGGATGGATTGCTGGCCCGACTGTTCGGCGGCCGCGGCTCTAGAAGGTGGTCGGCGGGCTTGTGGCGGTTATGGGTCGGAGTGAGACGTGGCCGCTGGGGCTTGTGTCGTAAAGGGGACCGGAAAGTTGGAGTGCGCCGTTGCGGATGACTCCGATTTGCGCTCCGGGGTAGCCGTCGTGATCGTTGGCGCTGAAGGCGACGGGTACCAGACCGGGACCGCCACTGTTGACTGCTCCGGCGTTGATAGCGGAAACGATGGATTGGCGGGTGGGGTTGCGCCCGGCGTGTTGGAGGGCTTGAACGAAGGTGGCGGCGGCGGCCATGCCGTAGACGGTGAGCGCGTCGAAGGGCTGGGTGGGTTCGTAGGTGTCGTGGATCCGACGGAAGAGGCGAATCCACGGATTAGTGGTGGCATTCGGCGAGGGAAGGTACGACGTGGTGATGAGCCCGTCCTCGATCCCAGACGACGACGCTCCTTGGGAGAACTGCTCGATGAGCCGGCCGACGGTGGTCGAGTCGGCGCTCAGCGGGAAGGGGTCAATCACGATCGGGTGATAGCCGACCCGGGCATCGTCGACGAGCGCTTCGGCGATCGCGAGGGGAGCGAGCTGTCGAGTATCAGAACCTGAGCATCTGCTGCGCTTGCGGCTTGTAGCTTCGCTGCGAACAGGGTGGGTGATGAAAGGTCGCTGGTTGTAAAGCCTTGTCGGGACACAACTTGTCTGGGTGGGATTTCCTGGTCGAGCTGAGGAACGGCTTGTTGACAACACGCGATCGGGTTTTCCTGGTAGAGGTAAGCGATCTTTTCAGTTGGGAAGCTGCGGGCCACGTAGTCGCCAATGATCCGGCCTTCGAGTGTGTAGTTATTGCCGAACCCGAAGGTATAGGGGCGCTGCGCCGGTTCGTTCCAACAAGCGCAGCTGGAACCGACGAACAGGTCGGGCACGCGTTCGCGGTTGAGCGCGTTCACGATGGCCGAGTGGGTGAGGACCCCGAAGCCGTTGAAGTAGGCAAAGACGCGATCGACCTTGACCAGGTGTTGTTCATCGGCGATCGCTTTGGCTTGGCTAGTGGGGTTGTAGGCATCGTTGAGGTAGATGTAGTCGATCTTGCGCCCGTTAACGCCGCCGTGAGCGTTGACATAGTCGAAAAACGCGGCCGAGGCAGGTCCGATCTCGCTGTAGCCAGTGGCTGCCTCTCCGGTGAGCGGCTGGTCGCTTCCGATCAGCACCGATTTGGCGGTAACCCCTGGCGCAGAGGCGATGCTGGTTGCCGAGCTGTTGGCGGACCAGAAAAGCAAGGTGAGCCCTGCGATGGCGACAGCGGTCGGCGCGATGCGCTGACGTCTCCGGGAACGATGACGGTCGGCGTGGATCCGCTTGGTGGCCAGCGAATTCTTCTCCTGGCGGGTCGCAGTGGTCATGCCTGCACCTTTCCCTGGTCGGTCGTGATCGAACGAGTCATGGGGCCAAGATAGAAAATGCTTCGCCGCCCGCCATCGTGGTTGTGTCGGATTCTCACCTCATGACCCGCTATGAGCCGAACCGATAAACAAGCTCGTTCCCACTGCCGGTGATCCGCCTCGACATGACACTGCCGCCGAGCACGTCGGCACATCGACGCACTCGGCGGCAGGCGGGGACACGACCTTGCCGGAAGGTGTTCAGCTCGCAGTCACCTTTGCGCTGCACTCTGGGCAGCGAAACGCTTTGGCGTTGGCTACCGCTCTGAGCGCACCGAAGTAGATGAAGGGAAACCTGATCTTGGGCAAAACCTTGGTCGCTACGACGGTGCCATGCGTGGGGCATCTGCCGACCTGTGTTCGGACGTCGCTTTGGCCGTTGCCTACCTGGCTTTTGCTGCGGGCAGGGGGGGACGTCTGTTGGAAGTGCTCAGATGACATCGCTGTTCTCTCTCTCGTTGTCGATCCTCTGGTACAAGCCTCGGCAGATGGCGCCACCTCGAGCCAGGAGCCCTGCTCCGGTGTCGAAGTGATCGGACGCGTGTCTTCCTTGCCGAGTGATGACATGACCTCGTCCATCCGACGTTTCCGCCCGCTGGTGAGGGTCATAGACACGCCCATGAGCCGACGATAGGGAAACGAAGGAGCTCTGCCATCATGGCCAGCTCGGTTTCCTTTGTCATGGTCCGTTAGGAGGTGCTATCCGAGCTGATTTGGATGTTCCGCCTGCCGGGACCTTTGTACCGTGGGTATGTGCGTTCCAGTGATACGAGCCTTGGCAACCCGATGCGGCGCCTCGTCGCGGTGGCGGCAGTCGCAACGGCGGTGGCCGTCGCTCAACGTCGAGGTCTCCTTTCGCATCCTTCACCCGACCTTCTCTTGGTGTTGTTGCCGGCGTTGGCTCTGGTGATCGAATGCCTGCTCCCGCCGGCCAGATCGGGTTGGCGACTAGGGGTGGCTTCGGCCATCGTCTTTGGATCGGTCAGTGCCCTGATGGTGATCGACCCCATCGCGAACGACTTCGTGCCGTTTTTCTACATCCTGCTCTGCGCCCTGGCCGGTGCATTCCATCCGGCAGCTACGAGCGTCGCCGTGCTGGTTGCCGCGGTGACCCTGCCCCTCGTTCTGGACGCGACCACCGGTAGTCACGCGCCGGCGACTATTGCGATTGGCTCGGGTTTCGCTTGGGCGGTGGCCGTTGCCATGAGGTCCCGCCAACACGTACTCGACCAACTCAAGGCCACTCAGCGACAACTCCTCGAACGAGCCGCAGACGACGAGCGCCGGCGAATAGCTCGCGAAATACACGACCTCCTTGCGCACACTCTCTCGGTCACAATGCTTCACCTCACCGGTGCCCGTTTCGCCCTCGAAGAAGGCCAAACCGACCAGGCCGTTGAATCGCTCAGACAAGCCGAGGCGGGCGGGCGCGAGGCGATGCGCGAAGTCCGCAACACCGTTGGTCTCCTTGGAGACTCGGAGCAGTCGGTCAAGGCAATTCCCGGAGCTGCAGATATCGTCGGTCTCGTCTCCGAGTATGAAGCTGCGGGCATGAAAGCCACGCTGCACGTCGATGGCGAACTCGACCGGATCACTCGCGACACTGGCCTGACTGCCTACCGCATCGTCCAGGAATCTCTGGCCAACGCAGCCAAACACGCTCCGGGGAGCTCCGTGTGCGTTGATCTCGCGACCCGCTCGGACGCAGTCTCAATAGCGATCGTGAATGCAAGACGGGGCCCGTCTCTTGTTCCGACCGGTGGCCGAGGAATCCCTGGGATGTCCGAACGAGCCGCGCTCGTTGGCGGCATCGTGATCGCCGGTCCCGTCGGCGATCGTTGGGAAGTCCATGCAGAACTGCCGACTGCATCGCCATGATCCGAGTCCTGCTCGTCGACGATCAGCCAGTCGTGCGAAACGGCCTCAGCCGCATCCTCAGTCTGCGCCCCGAGTTCGAGATCGCGGGCGAATGCGACGACGGGGACGAAGTCGAGGCTGCCGTCCGCGGCGCATCGCCCGGACGTTGTCGTGATGGACATCCGCATGAAGCGAATGGGCGGCGCCGAAGCCACCCGCCGGCTTCGTGCTCAGTCCGACTCACCGCCAGTGCTTGTCCTCACGACCTATGACGACGACGAGACGCTTTCTCAAAGCCTGCGGGCCGGCGCTGCCGGGTTCGTACTCAAGGACGCGCCGGCTGAAGACCTCATTCGGGCCGTACAGACCGTCGCAGCGGGAGACGCCTGGCTCGACTCCACCGTCACCCAACGAGTCCTCTCAGCGTTTCGGGCACAACCAGATATCACCAACAACAGGCTCCAACCGGAACTGAAGCTGACCCCGCGGGAGCTGGAGGTTCTCGCCCTCATCGGACGAGGGCTCAATAACAAGGAACTAGCCGAAACCCTCCACATCAGCGAAGTGACGGTCTCGACTCACATCGGCCACATCCTCACCAAACTCGACCTGCGCGATCGACCTGCAGCGATCGTCTACGCATTCGACGCGGGACTTGTCAATCCTCATCCCTGAGTTCGTGATGTCTTTCTGATCTCGTGACCCGAGTCGTCCCATGCTCAGACCAGGTCCGCCTCGCTGATTGCGGCGCCGCCGGGAATCCGGAACGGGGCGCGAAATTGCTCTGTTGTTCGCGACCGGCAGAGATTGCTCGTCGGTTTTCGGAGCGAAGCGCCGCGAGCTGATAATCATTGATCGGTGGAGATCTTCCGTTTCGATGACGAAGTATCGGTGCCGGTCGGTGGCTTCGGGTCGCGGTTCCGCTTGGGCCACCTCGTCCAGGCGACCGAAGCCACGGTATCGGTCATGCACCTTCCGGCTGGCGGAACCGTCGGGGAACATAAGGCCGTCAGTCGTCAGCTGTTCGCCGTGATGGCGGGGTCCGGTTGGGCGAGCGGCGGTACCGGCGAGCGGAGGCGGCTGAGCTCCGGTCGGGCCGCGTCGTGGGAGGCCGGCGAGCGGCACGCCGCTGGAACGGACGACGGGATGACGGCCCTGTGTGTCGAGGGGTCGTTCCTCGTGCGCGCAAGGATCGTGACGCGCGACATCGAGGTCACCGAGTACAACCCAGAGTGGCCCCGATGGTTCGAGGAGATCCGTGACTATGTCGGGCCGGCGGTCGCCGACGTCGCGGTCAAGATCGACCACATCGGGTCGACTGCTGTCCCGGGGTTGGCGGGCAAGCCGATCATCGACCTCGACGTGGTCGTCTTGAGCGAACAGGACGTGCCGAAGGCCATCGAAGCACTCGCTCGGATCGGCTATGTCTGGTCGGGCGACCTCGGCGTGGTGGGCCGGGAGCATTTCGAGCGGCCCGCCGAGCCCGTCATCCCGAGGCACAACCTCTACCTGGTGGTCGAGGACAACAAGGCCCATGTCGACCACTGGCTCCTCCGCGACGTGTTGCGCACGGATGCCGACGCCCGTGCGCGCTATGCCGCCATCAAGATCCAGAACGCCCGGGACGCCGACCGAGACATGGACTACTACGTCGCAGCGAAGGCCGCCTTTGTCGCCGATCTTCTGACCAGCGCCCGCGTTGCTCGGGGCCTGCCCGAGGCCGAGTACTGGGTGCCGGACATGTCGCAGTTCGACCAGCCGGGCTGAGGAGCGGTTCGGAGGCCCTGTCCTAGTGTGTGGTCGTGATCGTCCCGGACACCAAGAACTGGACCTGGGTCGTCGATCAGGCCTGTCCGGAGTGCCGGTTCGACGGCTCCGGATGCCGGGCATCCGAGGTCGCCGGCCTCGTGAGGCAGAACGCCCAGACCTGGGCGGACCTGCTCCCCGCCGGCGTGATCCGTCCCGGCCGACCCGACCAGGCCACGTGGTCGACCCTCGAGTACGCGTGTCACGCCCGCGACGTCTACCGCCGTTTCCTCGCCCGCATCGAGCTCATGCTGGGCGAGGTCGACCCCTTGTTCGAGAACTGGGACCAGGACACCACGGCGATCGACGACGCCTACGACGACCAGGATCCTGAGGTCGTGGTGGCCCAACTCTTGGAGGCTGCCGCCGGGCTCGCCGACCGTTTGGACGTCGTGACCGCGGCGGAGTGGGCGAGGGCCGGGCGCCGAAGCGACGGTGCCACCTTCACGGTCGACGGCATCGCTCGCTACATGGTCCATGACACGATCCACCACGTCTGGGACGTGTCGGGCCGCCCGTAGTGTCGATCCCGACCCTGCACGAGAGGAGCGGACATGGATGACGCGGAGATCGCACAGCGCATCGGTGAGCTGACCGACGAGGAGCACCGGCTGGAGCTGTCCCATGCCGATGACGGCCTGAATGCTGACCAACAGGCGCGCCTCCGCGCGATCGAGATTTCACTCGACCAGTGCTGGGACCTGCTGCGCCAGCGCCGCGCCCGGCGCCACAGCGGCCAAGACCCCGACGACACGACGCTCCGGTCGGCCGACGTGGTGGAGGGCTACGAGCAGTAGACCGTCGTCAGCGCCAGGTGATCTTGAGGCTCTGGCTCCACAGTTCGACGAGCTCGACGGCCCCGCTCGCCCGCACTGCCGGTTCCGACGCGCCGATGCGGTTCCACAGCAAGAGGTAGAGGTTCGAGGAGTCGCCCTCGAGCAGGCAGTCGTGGCTCCCGCTGCCCCGTTGGGCGTCGATGCCGCCGGGACCCATCCCGATCGACCAGGTGTCCCCCGTGTCGGTCGCCCGCACCTGCAGCACCCGGCGGGTCTCGGCGACCACCTTCGCCCGAGGCGTCGGGGCGAAGCCCATGACCAGCTCATCGATTCCGTCGACCGCGAACCCCGGGTCGAACGGCGTCACCCCAGTGCCGGCCGACTCCGCGTCGGCGCGGTGGATCGCCGTCTCGTGTGCCTGGCGGCGCGCCCAGAACGCGAGGGGCGACGGCGCCTCAAGGAAGGTCCAGCACCTCAAGTCGGCATCGGCGTCGCGCAGGGTGGCGACCAGCGTGCCGTGCCCCTCGCGGAACCAGTCGAGGAGCGATCCATCGGCAGGGCCCGAGCGAAACCACTCTTCCTCGGAACCCGCACTGACCGGCTCGGTCCGGGCCTTGGCGACAAGATCGGCAGCCCAGCGGTGGACGTGGCTGGTGTGCTTCAGCACGTCACGCACGCACCAGCCCGGACACGGTGGGACCGGGGATTCGAGCCCGACTCGATTCGCCGCCGCGACCAGCAGCTCGCCATCGCGCTGCAATGCATCGAGGTGCGTTGTTGTCTCCATCGTCTGCCATTGTGACAGCGAGCTCCATTGTGCGGGGCTCGATCCTGGACCTGGGTGGGTCGTCTCTTGTGGGATCGACCGCACCGTGGCCCGCCGGCGAATCACACACAACGGCAGAAGGTCTCGATGTCGGCCGGCCGGGCCGATGCGATCGCCACCGCGGCATCTTCGAGCAGGGCCCGTCCTCTCACGAAGTAATCGCGATTGGGGCGGACCGCTCGAAGCGGGAGCAGCTCGACATGGGTCGCCGCAGTGCTCGACCACGGGGACACGATCAGCTCCATGGGGACCGGGCGCCCGATTCGTCGCATCCGCACCGAAAGCCGGTAACGCTGTGCGCCCGCGGGTGCGTCGATCCTGGCGAATCCCTCGTCGAACTTGGAGGGGTCCGGGTGCCAGCGCACGATGGCGTCCAGACTCGCCTCGAACGACTGATCGATCCGCCGGGAAAACGTGAGCTGCCACCCCTTCATGGCGCACCGACCGTCTCGGCCTTGACCACCAGCTCACCCGCGGGTGACGGGACCGCAGCCGGCTGTCGCACCAGCAGCGCCACCGCCAGGAGCGATGCGCCGGCGAAGAGCGACCCGGACAGCACGGCCGCGTGCCGGAAGGCCTCAACCGGGTCGATCGAGGACGTATGGCTGAGGACGGCGATGAGCGCGGCAACGCCGATCACCGTCCCGATCTGACGCGACATGTTGATGATCCCGCTTCCGGTCCCAAAGCGCGCCGGAGGAAGGTGCGAGGTGCCTGCCCCAAGGAAAGCGGGGATCGCCAGGCCGACGCCTATCCCGCCGATGAGCTGTGCCGGCAGGAGATGGGTCGTGTAGGCCGAGTGCGCCTGCAGATGGGTGAGCCAGAACGCCGACGAGCCGGCGTTGATGGCCGCTCCGATCGCCGCCACGCGCCCGGGGCTGCCCAGAATCGCGGTCAGACGTGGCGCCACGCCGCGGGCGAACGGGAGCACCATGAGCGGCCCCGGTGCGATCGCGAGGCCGGCCCGCACGGGGGAGTAGTGCCACACGCCGGTCAGGAACTCGACCACAGCGGGCAACCAGGCGCCGAATGCCGCGTAGTACAGGATCGACGCGGTCACGGCTCCGGTGAAGGTCCGGTCGGCGAACAGCGACAGCTCGAGCACCGGGCTGTGGTGCCGGCGCGAGCGGAGGACGACCGCGCCGGCGGTCGCGAACGCCGCTAGGACGAGGCTCACGAACCCACTCGAGCTCCAACCCCAACTCGGCGCCTCGACGAGGCCCAGCGCGAGCAAACCGACCGAGACGGCGAGCAGTCCCGCTCCGGCGAGGTCGGGGCGCCCGACGTCTCCCTCGTCCCGGCTGTCGGGCACCACGCGCACGGCGAGGACCACGGCGGCCACGGCGACAGGGAGGTTGACCCAGAACACCCAGCGCCAGCCGAACTGCACCAGGCTCCCGCCGATGACCGGTCCGAGGGCCGCGCCCAGCGCGGCGAGCGCCGACCACGTGCCAATCGCCTTCACCCGGGCAGCGGGCGGCACGGCAGAGAGCAGCAAGGACAGTGAAGCCGGGACCATCATCCCGGCGCCGAACGCCTGGAACACCCGCGCCGCGATCAGGGCGCCGACGCCGGGTGCGACCCCACACAACAGAGACCCGATCCCGAAGACGGCCAGTCCGGCTACGAACACGCGGCGCCGCCCGACCCGGTCGGCCCAGCGCCCCGCCGGCACCAGCACGGCCGCCAGCACGATCGTGTAGGCGTTGAGGACCCACGACAGGGTGCTGAGCGGTGTCCCCGCGTACTCCTTGCCGATGTAGGGGAAGGCCAGGTTCACGATGAACGTGTCCAGGCTGGCCATGAAGATGGCCAGCGAGAGCACCAGCACGATGACGGTCACCCGGCGGGCCCCGATCGGTCGGTCGATGGCGGCGCTGCTCGGGGCGGTCGTGACCATGAGGTCCTCCTCGGTAGGTCCGGAATCTGGACCCACTATACCGAGGACTCAGACCGAGTGCATCCATTTTTCCGACTTACTGGTACAATTCCTCGCATGACGTCGAAGGCACCCCAGCCGAGGGTCTGCTCCGTCGCCCGCTCCTTGGAGGTGGTGGGCGAGAAGTGGGCCCTGCTTGCCGTCCGTGAGGTTCTCCTCGGGAACCGCCGCTTCGATGAGATCGTGCGGAGGACCGGGGCGCCCCGCGACACCATGGCGGCTCGCCTGAAGACGCTGGTGGAGGCGGAGGTCATGGAGCGACACCCGTACTCCGAGCACCCCGTGCGGTACGAATACGTCCTGACCGAGGCCGGCCGGGACCTCTACCCGGTCATCACCACCCTGCGGGAGTGGGGTGACCGCTACCTCTCCGACGAGAGCGGCCCGCCCGCCTCCTTCGAACACTCTTGTGGCCATCCGCTCACAACGCGCCTCGTGTGCGAGTGCTGCGGTGGGCCGGCCACCCCGTCGTCGTCGCGGCGAACGCCGAGGGTTCGCGAGGACGCCCCGGCGAATTAGCGGTCGGCTGGTCGGCGCCCGGTCGCCGGTCGTCTCACTCGTCCCCGTTGAGCGGCCCGACCGGCGCGCACACCGGTTGGAAGTTTGGATCGTCGGGCCCGAGCGCGTTCAACACGTCCTGGATGGCGTTCGAGTCGTACGGGATCGAAATGTGGTCCGACTGGTCCACGATGCACTGGTCCTGCAGCAGGATGTTCTGGACGTTCGGGCCAGACAAGAACGCGGAGGTATACGGCGTCACGACCTCGTCGTTGTCGGTCTCGATCACGACGTACTTCACGTTCGGCCGGGTCCCGCCGTCCGCGTTGAGCGCGGTCAGGAACGAGGAGCCCGCGGTCTGTTGGACGCACGCCTCGCAGAACTCTGCGAGTTCAGCGTTGTTCTGGGGCGGGAAGCCGAGGTCGTCGAAGAGGGTGTCGATCCCGTCGAGGGTGGTGCCGTGGTTCGACGGCGCAAGGCCGACCAACATGTGCACCTTTGGCGCACCGCCGAGGTCGTCGATGTAGTCGCGGGGCATCATCCCGCCCTGGGACCAGCCGACGATGTCGACCTGGTGCGCCTTGGTCTCGGTCAGCACCTGGTTGACGAAGGTGGCCAGCTGTCCGGCGGAGGTCGGGATGTCGCCGAGGCCATCGGTTTCGACGTTCTGCTGGGTCTGCCCGTAGTTGAGGGCGTAGACGCAGTACCCGGCGTTGGCCAGGATCGGGGAGAGCGCGCCGAAGCTCGCGTACATGTCCGAGAGCGTGCCGTGCACGAGCACGACCGGGTAGGGATGCGCGGCGTCGGGCAGGCAGCCGACGTTGGCGCCTTCGGGCGACGCGTTGGGCATGGCGGGCGCGGTGGCGCTCACGACCGCCTGGGGCGGGACGGGCAGGTCCGACGCGGCGGCGGGCAGCACCGACAGCACGATGGCGCTGACGCATCCGATGGCGGCGGCCCCCAACCCAGATGCTCCGAGTCCGATGGTGGCTCTCACAGGGCATTTCTTCATGGCAGAAGAACGTACGACGGGGGTGACCATTGCGCCGAGGATTGCGGCACGTTGACGTCGGCCCAGCTCAGCCCGTCGCGGGCCCCGCCGGACGGCGAACCGGGTGGCCGGGGGCGCCCCGGCAGGAAAACGCCCTGCTCAGGTCGGGAGACGCCGCCAGAGAGACTCGGGGAGCAGTTGGAGGGCGAGGAACACGGTGCGCAGCTTCCCGGGGGACCACACCACCTCGGCGCCGTTCTCGAGCCCGCGCACGATGTCGGTCGCCACGGCATCGGGGTTGGTCGCCATCGGGGCAGCCGGACGGCCGACGGTCATCTTGGAGTGGACGAACCCGGGTCGCACCACGGTGATCCCGGCGCCCGAGCCGGCGAGCGCCTGGTGGAGATTCCGGGCGTACTCGTCGAGGCCCGCCTTGGCCGACCCGTACACGTAATTGGCCCTCCGGACCCGCACGCCGGCGACCGACGAAAGGACCACCGCCCTGCCGGCCCCCTGGGCGCGGAAGTGCTCGGCGACGCGGGCCAGCGCAGCGGCGGGCCACGCGAAGTTGACCGCGATGCACTCGGCGACCTTCGCGGGGTCCCGTTCGTCCTGCTCGTTATCGACGAGGAGCCCGACGGCAACGACGACGAGGTCGACGCGGCCGGCCTCCGCGAAGGCGGAATCGACGACTCCGGGAGCGCCCGGGACGTCCTGCGCGTCGAAGACCAGCGACGCGACAGCTCCGGCGCCCGCCACCTTGGCCTCGGCGACCGCCTCGTCGAGCCGGGCCTGGTCGCGCCCCGCGAGGAGCACCTTGTCGCTCCCGCCGGCCGCGAGCTGGCGGACGAGGGCGCGGGCGATGTCCGAGGTGGCCCCGAGCACCAGCACCGAGGCGGGCCGACCGAAGGCGTCGTTCACCGCTCCCGCTCCTCGCCGATGCCGAGACGGCGGGACAGGTCCGAACGCAACACGCCGTGGGGGTCGACGCGTCGGCGCACGGCCTCGAAGTCGCCCAGCCGGGGGTACATGGCACGGAAGGTGTCGCGGTCGAGCCGTGCGTCCTTGGCGAGGTAGACCCGGCCCCCGACGCTGGCGACCATCTCGTCGAGTGCCCGGAGTGCCGGCCGCAGGCCCGGCGGCCCGACCGGGAGGTCGAGCGCGAGCGTCCAGCCGGGGATGGGGAAGCTCAGTGGTCCGGGGTTGCCCGGCCCGAAGCGCTTGAGCACGGCGATCGTGACCGGACACTTGGCGCGCTGCAGCGCCTCGATCGAGCGGGCCACCACGTCGCGCTGGTCCTCGCCCACGACGAACTGGTACTGGACGAAGCCGCGGCGTCCGAACACGACGTTCCAGTTCGCGAGCGTGTCGAGCGGGTGGAAGAACCCGCTCAGGTGGCGCAGCTGGGCCCGGCGCGACGGGCTCTTCAGGTACCACGCCTGGTTGAACGCGGCAACGGTCACCGGGTTGATGGCGCTCGGCGGCACCGGGGAGGGCACCTTCAAGGCCCGCTCGGGCGGGGGGTCGAGCGCCCGTCGGACGCGCCGTCCGGTGAGATCGGAGACCGACGCATGATCCCCGGCGTCCAGGATGCCGCGGCCGAGACGGCGCCGGCGCGCCGAGCAGTCGACCCACGCGACCGAATAGCGGTGCTCGGCGTCGACTCGCTCGAGCGCCGACATGAGCGAGCCGAGGTCACCGTGGCGTTCGGTGTCCACGCGGATCCACGAGGTCTCGACGCGGCGCAACTGCACCCGAGCCTGCGTCACCACCCCGGTCAGGCCCATGCCCCCGGCGGTGGCCCAGAAGAGGTCGGGGTCGGCTTGGGGCCCCACCTCTTGGACGCCGGTCGGCGTGCTGAGCGTGATCGAGGAGACGTGCGCGCAGAAGCTGCCGTCGCTGTGGTGGTTCTTCCCGTGAACGTCCGCCGCGATCGCGCCGCCGATCGACACCTGGCGGGTGCCCGGCGACACGGGGAGGAACCATCCCTCTTTCAATCCGACTCGCAACAGAGCGTCGAGGCTGACCCCGGCGCCGACGTCGACGGCCCCGGTCTCCTGGTCGATCTGGCCGATGGTGTCGAGGTGCTGGGTGTCGATGACCAATCCGCCCGCGGACTGCGCCGCATCGCCGTAGCTGCGACCGAGGCCGCGGGGGATCACGCCGCGCACCGCCTCGGACCGCGACAGCGACTGGGAGACATCCGAGGGGTCCTCGGGCGCCACGACGGTCGCTCGAGAAGGAGCGGTGCGACCCCATCCGAAGAGCACCCGCTCCTCGGTCTCGAGCGGTGGCCGGTCGCTGGCCGGGGCCCGCTTCCTGCTCTTCGCAGCCGGTTTGGAATCGGTCAGTAGCGGCTCAGGCATAGATGCCGATGAGGAAGAACGCCAGCCAGATCGTGCCGAACACCTGCAGCCAGCGGTTTTTCAGGGCGAGCTCCTCGGGCGCAGCTCCGCCGCCGGCGTCGAGCACCCGGAGGACGTGGAGCACCGCTACGGCAAAAGGGACCACCGTGAGTTGGGTCCACAGGACGGCGTGGCTCGGGTGCCCGAGGCCGCTGCGATCGAACGCCCACAAGCAGTAGGCGGTGACCGACCCGGTCGCGGTCAGCGTGAGCGCGGACTGGAGAAACGTCGGCGTGTACTCACTCAGCACGATCCGGTGCTCGTGTCGGGCCTCGCCGAGGCTTCGGTACTCGGCGAAGCGCTTGCCGGTCACGATGAACATCGCAGCGAAGGACGTGACGGCGAGGAACCAGTCCGAGAGCGGCACGTGGGTGGCCACGCCGCCGGCGATCGCTCGCAGCACGAACCCCGACGCGACGGCCACGAGTTCGACGACGGCCAACGATTTCAACCAGATGCTGTAGGAGGCACTGATCAGCACGTAGAGCGCCATGACGACCGTGAATCGCCACCCGGCCGTGAACCACGAGGAGAGCAGCCCGGCCCCCACCAGCACAGCGCCGACCGAGAGCGCCTGGCGGATCGTGATCAGCCCGGCCGCCACCGGGCGCCGGCACTTCTCTGGGTGCAGCCGGTCGGCCTCCACGTCGAGCACGTCGTTCAAGAGGTACATGCCAGAGGCGACCGCCACGAAGATCGCGAACGCGGCGAACGCCCGACCGACGGTGGCCCCGTCGCCGAGGTGCCCGGCGGCCGCCGGGGCCACGAAGACGAGCAGGTTCTTGACCCACTGGCGGGGCCTGAGCGAGGTCAGGAGCGCCTTTGGGGAGCGGGGCCGAACGGCTCCGTCCGGCGCCGCGCCGTTCAGCGCTTCGTCGGAGGGCTCGGGTATTGGCTTGCCCGCGGCGTCGGTGCCCACCTGCTGGACCATGGTGCTCCCAGGTTAGACAGGCCGCCACGGGCCCGAGGGTGCCGCTCGACGACGCGACGACCGCCCGGCCCGAGCCACCGGCAACGAGGGGGTTGGCCGATGGCCCGGTCCGGGCGGCCGGGTGCGTTGTCCCGCCCCTCGGGGGCGGGGACCTCGGTTCAGCTCGACGAAGCCGAGGTGCTCGATGACTTCGGTGCGTTGACCCAACGGGCCACGCCCTCATAGGCGAGGACGCCGACCTTGTCGCCCTGGCCCAGCTGGCTCTCGCTCGTGTTGTGGAACTTGGTGACCGAGGTGATCGAGGCGGTCAGCGACGTCCCGTTGGGCGAATTCACGGTGATCGAGGTCGGCGAGATGGAGCCCACGGTCCCTCGCGCGAGGTCGAGGGTCTCGTACCCGTCCTTCGTCTTGACGGTGATGGTGGCATCGACGGTGTGCCGACGGAGGAAGCGGTGCACCTTCTGTGCCTTGGTCGTGGCGGGGCTCGTCGAGGCCGGGCTGGACGCCGAGGTCGCCGCCGAGGCACCGCCTCCGCTCAACACGGCGAAGCCGGCACCGCCGAGCCCGACCGAACCGAGCACCGCTGCGCCGCTTACGGCGATCTTCTTGAACCTGCTCACTTTGGTGTGCATCTCATCTCTCCTGTCTCGGTCGAGCCCGACGCTGGGTGTCGGTGGGTGCACTCGACCCGCCGGGTGCTCCGGCATGGCTCCAGTGAGCCAGTCCGAGGTCAGGGCGCGGTTCGAGAGATGTAAGGGTTTTGTGATGGCTGGACCGTCGGGAGCGTGACCACCATCCGGGTGCCCCCGGACGGACCGACCGGGGATTCTGCGGTCACTCTCGCCCCCATGGCCCCGGCCAGCTCCGCGGCGATGGCGAGGCCGAGGCCCGATCCACGCGGCCGCCCGGGTCGGGCGTGTCGATCGGCGCTGTAGTGACGTTCGAAGATCCGGCCGATCTCCTCGGGCGGGATCCCCGGGCCGTCGTCCTCGACGAGGAGCCGGGCCTCGGGGCCCCAAGCGACGCCGCCCAGGAGGATGGTGGTGCGGGCGTACTTGGCGGCGTTCTCGACCAGGTTGGCGAGCACCTGGTCGAGTCGGTCGGGGTCGACGCGGGCGAACACCGGCGCGTCGGGAGGATGGACCGCAAGGACGAGGCTCGCGGCGTCGACGACGGGCCGTAGCTCCTCGGCGACCTCTTCGAGGACCTCGGCGACGTTGACCGTACGGAAGTGGAGGGAGAAGGTCCGGGCGTCCAGCTTCGCCAGATCCAAGAGGTCGCCGACTAGGCGCTCGAGCCGGCGGGCTTCGTTGCCGATGACGCCAGCGGCCTGGGTCGGGTCCGTCGCGGTTCCGTCCAAGATGGCCTCGGAGTACCCGCGGATCGAGGTCAGCGGCGTCCGCAGCTCGTGGGAGACCGAGAGTAGGAACTGGCGCTCGGCGTTGCGGAGGTGGCCCAGGCTCTCGGCCATCGCGTCGATGGAGTGCGCGAGCGAGGACAGCTCGGGGATGTCGCCGGAGCGTGCACCGACGCGCGCCTCGAGGTCGCCTGCCGCGATCCGCTCGGTGGTGGCGACGGCGCGCCGCAGGGGCCCGTGATCCGCCGGCTCAGTGCGACGCTCACGATGATCGCAAACAGAATGACGGCCAACGCGACGATGACGAAGTCAGACGAGAACGAGGTACGCCCGATCGGACGAGTGAGCGTGAGCACGTAGTCCACCGTCAGCTCCCGGGTTCCCTTCGGCCGCAGCTCCGTGATCCGGAACGCCACCGTTTCGGCCGCCCAGGCCTCTGACCCGGTGGAACTGGCGCGTGCGGTCGACGCACCGATCGAGCCGGACCCGGCCAGCGCGTCGATGATCCCGAGCGGGACCGGTGAGCTGCCCAGCGCACTCGGGTCCACCGAGCCGTCGAGCACCGGCAAGAACCGTGCGCTCCCGACCCGTGCCGAGACGGTGACGATGCGTTTGATGACCTCCAACTGGCGCACGAGCATCCTGGTCACTTCGGCCTTGGTGGTGGCGTTGCGCGCCGAAATGGTGCCGAGGCGGACAACTCCGCCGTCCTGCTTGCCGAAGGCCTGCGCGCTGGACAGCACCTCGTTGATCGCCGTGGTGCGCGCCGATTGGCGGGCGAGCACCCAGATGCTGGCGCCGGCCGTGAGCGTGATGACGACCACAGTGCCCACGATCACGAGGGGGATGATTCGCCGGCGCATCCTCAGCCCAGCCGGTAGCCGACGCCCCACACGGTGGAGAGCGGGAGGGCGGTGCCGAGTTTCTTGCGAAGCTGGCGGACGTGGACGTCGACGGTCCGGTCGTCGCCGACCCAGTCCGGTCCCCACACGCCGTCGAGCAGCTGCCGGCGGCTGAGAACCAGGCCCTCGTTCTCAGCGAGAAACGCCAGCAGGTCGAACTCGCGAGCGGTGAGTGCGACGACGGCGCCGGAGACCCGGGCCTCGTGCCGGTCGGTGTCGACCTCCACCTCGCCCACCGTGAGCACCGACGCGCTCGGGCGCGCCGAGTGCTCGGCGCGGCGGAGGATCGCCTTGATCCGGGCAACGAGCTCGCGCGGCGAGAACGGTTTGGTCACGTAGTCGTCGGCTCCGAGCTCGAGCCCGAGGACGCGGTCGATCTCGCTGTCGCGTGCGGTGAGGATCACCACCGGGATGTCGCTCGTCGCGCGCAGCGTTCGGCAGACCTCGAGTCCGTCGGTTCGGTCGGGGAGCCCCACGTCCACGACGACCAGCCGCGGCCGTTCGCGGGCCGTTGCTTCGAGGCCCGCCTCACCGGAGGTTGCCTGGATCACACGAAAGCCCTCGCGGCGCAGATACATGTCGACCAGGTCGGCGATGCTCGGGTCGTCCTCGATGACGACGATGGTCCCATTGCCCTCCGGCATGGCCCAAGCTTGGCAGCCGGGCGCGGCCGGAGAGGTCCACGGCGAGGTCTGCGAGAGGTGCGTCCGGCACGATGACCTCGCCGGATGACGGCGAGTGTTGACCCGACACGACGGCGTGGACTCGAGCGAGCCGGTCCGTCTCCTACCGGTGGCGATCGGTCCGTGCCGTCGTGGCGGGATCTCCGACCGTTCCCACCCGATGCACATGGCGACGGAGCTGGGTCCGAGGACGGCCTCGCGCACGCTGGAGAGCGTGCTCACGGGTTGTGAGATCGAGGTGGCGGTCCTCGGACCGGCCGAGGTCCGTGGCCCCGTCGCGTCCTTCTCGCGGGCAGCGGCCTTCGAGCTCACCGTGTACCTCGCGCTGCATCCCTCGGGAGTCGCGAACGACACGTGGGCGACGGCGCTGTGGCCCGACCGCCTGATGGCCCCAGCGACGTTGCACTCGACCGCCTCGGCGGCCCGGCGGGCGCTCGGGCGCTCGGCGACCGGCGGCGACCATCTGCCACGCTCGCACGGCCGCCTCCAGTTGGCCCGCAGCGTGAGCACCGATTGGCGCCGATTCCAAGGATTGGCCGACTCCGACGACCCCGACGCCTGGGACGAGGCGGTCGACCTGGTGCGTGGCCGCCCCTTCGACGGCCTCCGGAACGCCGAGTGGACGGTCCTGGAGGGCATCGCCGCTGACGTCGAGGACCGGGTCGCCACGCTGGCCTGCCGTCTGGCCGACGCCCGGTTGCGCCGGGGACGCCCCTCGTTGGCGGCAGCCGCGGCCCGCCGAGGCCTCGCCGCGAGCCCCTACGACGAGCGGCTCTACCGCCGGCTCTTGGTGTGCGCCGACCGTGAGGGCCATCCGGCGGGTGTCGAGCGTGTGATGGGCGAGCTCCTCGCACACCTGGGTGGGTGCGCGCGTGGTGCGCCGGGCGCGTTTGACCTGGCAGTGGTGCATCCGAAGACCGCCGCGCTGTACTCCTCGCTGAGCCGGAGATGGGGCGATCGGGCCGCCACCTACTAGGGTTGCGTCCCGCAATGCCTCGCAGTTCCACCGGAAAATCGGTTAGTCGCGCCGGCGCGACCGGCGGCGGGCGGTCCTATCGCGGCCAGATCCCGGTGAACTGGTACGCCGGATTGGTCCTGATCGTCATCATCGGCCTGGTCTCGGTGATCTACTCCCGCTACGAGTTCGACCACCCCTCGAAGTCCTCGAGCACGACCCCGACGGTTGGCCAGACCCTGTTCGCGGGCCTCGCGATCGACGTGTGCGGGAAGGTGCAGCCGCCGCTGTCTCCCAGCACCAACGCGGCGGTCGCGGGCATCACCACTCCGGGGGACAACATCTTGAACGTGTCTCCGCACGTGAGCGGCCAGGCCGGGGACAACGCGACACTCGGCCAGTTCTTCGCCAACTACAAGGGGCTGGCGCTCAGTTCGGACTCCATCACGGTGCCGACGAAAAAGACCTACAAGAACGGCGAGGACTGCGGGTCGGGGACCAAGGATGCCGGGAAGCCCGGCGTGATCAAGTACGAGACCTGGCCCAATCCCGTGTCCACCTCGGGCACGCTCACGACGGGCGACCCGTCATCGCTCAAGATCGGCGCGAGGACCCTCATCACCGTCGGGTTCGTCCCGGCCTCGGTCGCCGCGCTGCCCAAGCCTCCGTCTTTGACCGTCAACGCCGTCATCGAGGCCTCCGCGTCCGTGAGCAACGGCACGACCACGACGACCACGACGACCACGACGCCCGTATCCACCACGACGACCACGCCCGGTTCGACCACGACAACGACCGCGCCCACCGGGACGACGACCACAACGAAGTGAAGGCGGTCGTCCTGGTCGGCGGCGAGGGCACGCGCCTGCGGCCGCTGACCTACAGCGTCCCCAAGCAGATGCTCCCGATTGCGGAGCGGCCGATGATCGAGCGGGTCCTCGAGCACCTCGGCTCCCACGGTGTCGATGAGGCGGTGCTCTCGCTGCAGTATCTCCCCGACGCTTTCAAGGACGCCTACCCGGGCAACGTGGCCGCCGGCGTCCGCCTGACCTACGTGGTCGAGCCCGAGCCGCTCGACACCGCGGGCGCGATCCGGTACGCGGCGGGGGAGGCCGGGGTCGATGCCACCTTCGTGGTGGTGAACGGGGACGTGCTCACGGACCTCGACCTCGGCCGGTTGATCGACTTCCACCGGGCGAGCGGGGCCGAGGGCACCATCCGGCTCTACCCTGTGGAGGATCCCTCGCGCTTCGGCGTCGTCACCACCGACGGTGACGGCCGGGTGCGCGAGTTCGTCGAGAAGCCGAGCGCCGAGGACGCGCCGAGCAACCTCATCAACGCCGGGACCTACGTGTTCGAGCCGTCGTTCCTGGCCCGGGTTGCGCTCGGGGAGCGGGTATCGATCGAGCGGGTCACCTTCCCCGAGATGGCCGCCGAGGGCCGGCTGTTCGCGATGGCCGATGCGTCGTACTGGCTCGACACCGGGACGCCCGCCGCGTTCTTGCAGGCGAACTTCGACCTGCTCGAGTCGCGGCGAGCCGGTCCGCCCAGTCCCGACGCCTGGCTCGGCGACGACGGGTGCTGGCGGATCGGCGACCCGGCGGTCTTCGGCGAGCTGTCCGGCCGGAGCCTCGTCGGCGCGGGGGCGTCGGTGGCCCCGGGCGCGTCCGTCAGGCGGTCGGTCCTCGGCGCGGGCGCGGTGGTCGCACCGGGCGCCCGGATCGCCGACAGCGTGGTCATGGCCGGCGCGACCCTCGGTGCGGTCGCGCTGGTCGAGGGGAGCATCATCGGCGCTGGGGCGCGGCTTGGAGCAGAGTGCGTGGTGAAACCCGGGTCGGTGATCGGCTTCGGTGTCGAGCTCGACCCCGGATCGGTGGTGTCCGGGGCCAAGGTGCCGGGCTAATCCGGGAGCGGCGATGAGGGCAATGGTGACGGGAGGTGCCGGGTTCATCGGCTCGGCGCTCGTCGACCGCCTGCTCGCCGAGGGGCACGACGTCGACGTCGTCGACGACCTCTCGACGGGCTCGCTGGCCAATCTGGCCGAGGCGCGGGCCACCGGCGGCAAGCAGCTGCGCATCCACCAGCTCGATATCCGGCTCCCCGAGATGGTGGCCCTGGCAGCGCGTCGTCGGCCCGAGATCGTGTTCCATCTGGCCGCCCAGTCGTCGGTCCCAGTCTCGGTCGCCGAGCCCCTCTTCGACGCCAACGTCAACGTCCTCGGCACGATCAACGTGCTGGAGGCGGCCCGAGCGGCCGGGAGCGACCGCGTGGTGTTCGCGGCCAGCGGGGGGACCCTGTACGGCAACCCGAGTGCGTCGAAGCTCCCGATCGCCGAGACCGAGCCGCACCGGCCGCTCGCTCCCTACGGCGTGTCCAAGAAGGCCGGCATCGACTACCTCGTGGCGTATCGCGAGATGCACGCGCTCGAGTTCTCGGCCCTCGCCCTCGCCAACGTCTACGGGCCACGCCAGGACCCCCACGGGGAGTCCGGCGTCGTCGCGATCTTCGCCCAGCGCTTGATCGCTGGGGAACCGGTCACCATCAACGGAGACGGCGAGTACACGAGGGACTTCGTCTACGTCGATGACGTGGTCGACGCGTTCGTCCGCGCGTCGGCCCGCGGTGGGGGACTGATCTGCAACGTCGGGACCGGCCAGGAGACCTCGGTCAACGAGATCTACCGGCTGCTCGCCGAGGCGGCCGGGGTCGACACCGCTCCCGAGCACGGGCCGCCGCGACCGGGCGACGTGCGTCGCAGCTCGGTCGACCCGGGGCGCGCCGCCATGCAGCTCGGGTGGCAGCCTTTCACGCCGCTCGCCACCGGACTGGCCGCCGTCGTCGACTTCTTCGCCAAGCGGACCAGCTGAGCCGCGACGCCCTTACGCCCCCAAGACGGCCTCGGCCAACGCGAGGGTGCGCGGCCCGTCGGACATCACCGTCTGGGTGACCACGCACCGCATCCCCAAACGCTCGATCCCGGGGGCCAGCCGCGCATCGGCCTCGTCGATGACGAACGTGGCGGCCCACGGCACGTACATGCGGGCGACGCCGAGCGCGCTCGACTCGTGGCCGAGCTCGCGCAGCAGGCGGTCGGCCGGTCCGCGCAGCGCCGCACCGGCCACGATCGGCGACACGGCGACCATCGCGTCCCGACGCGCCACGAGCGCATCGCGCAGCCCGGGGACGGCCAGGATCGGGCCTATCGACACGGCGGGGTTCGACGGGCAGCACACCAGCCGCTCCGCACCCGCGATCGCATCGAGCACGCCGGGCGCCGGCACCGACCGTTCGGCACCCTCGAAGCGAAGCGACGACACGGCGACGTCGTGGCCCAGCCGCACGAAGTAGTCCTGGAATGCGACCTCCGGGCCCTCGCCGGCTGGGGGGTCGACGAGGGTCACCCTCGTGCGCACGGGATCGTCGGACATGGGGAGAAGGCGGGTGGCCACGCCGCGGGCCGCGGTCAGCTCGGCGGTGACCTCGCTCAGGGTCGCGCCCTCCACGAGGCGCTGGGTGCGGTAGAGGTGGGTGGCCAGGTCCCGGTCGCCCAACTGGAACCAGCTCACGCCGCCGAGCGCCCTCAGGTTTTCGGCGACCGTCCAGGTCTCGTCGGCCACCCCCCACCCGGTGACCTTGTTGTCCAGGCCGGCCAGGGCGTAGGTGACGCTGTCGATGTCCGGACTGATGTGCAGCCCGTGCAGCACGAGGTCGTCGCCGGTGTTGACCACCGCGGTGATATCGGCGGGATCGTGCACCGCCGTCAGTCCGCTCAAGAGCTTGGCCGCTCCGACGCCACCGGCCAGGGCCACGAGCACCGCAGCAGCCTACGCAAGGGTCCCGCGGGGCCCGGGTCCTCAACAGCCCATGTGCAAGGCTCGTCCGCGTGACCGGTGAGGGGCGGCTGCGGGTCGCGCTCGACGCGACGCCGCTCATCGGTCGGCGCACCGGGGTGGGTGAGTTCTGCCGTGGGGCGCTCAGCGGCCTGGCGGGGCGCTCGGACGTGGCGGCGTCGGCGTTCGCGGTGAGCTGGCGCCGCCGGGGTCGGATCGCGGACGCCCTGCCCGACGGGGTCGCCTCCGGGCAGCGGGCCATGCCGGCCCGGCCCCTCCACTGGGCGTGGGCGCGTGGAGCGTGGCCGCCGGCCGAGTGGTTCATCGGGTCGACCGACGTTGTGCACGGCAGCAACTTCGTGGTGCCCCCGACCCGGAGGGCCGCCCGCGTGGTGACCGTCCACGACCTGACCTCGGTGCGGTTCCCTGAGATGTGCGACGCTCCGACGCTGCGCTACCCCGCGCTGATCCGCCAGGCACTCGCCACGGGCGCGTTCGTGCACACCCCCTCCCAGTTCGTCGCGGCCGAGGTGGTGGAGGCTTTCGGCGCGGACCCCGAACGTGTCCGGGCGGTGCACTCGGGGATCCCCCGACGCGCTGGCGCGGCCGGGCCCTTCAAAGTCTCGCTTCCGCCCGGGACCGGGCGTTACGTGCTCTCCATGGCGACGGCCGAGCCCCGCAAGGATCTGCCCGGGCTCGTGGCGGCGTTCGACGAGCTCGCCGGCGACCGGCCCGACGTGGCGCTCGTCCTCGGAGGTCCGGCGGGATGGGGCGAGGCCCAGCTCGTCGCCGCGCTCGAGCGGGCCCGCTTCTCGGATCGCATCGTGCGGCTCGGGTGGGTCGACGAGGCTGACCTGTCGCCGTTGATCGGGGGCGCGAGCGTGCTCGCCTACCCGTCGATCTACGAGGGCTTCGGGTTCCCGCCGCTCGAGGCCATGTCCATGGGTATCCCAGTCGTTTCTACGAGGGCCGGCGCGATCCCCGAGGTGCTCGGCACGGGCGCCTCGCTGGTTCCGGTGCGCGACCACCTCGCGCTCGCGGCCGCGCTGGCCGACGTCCTGGATTCGCCCGAGCACGCCCGAGCGCTGTCCGAGGCGGGGCTCCGGCGGGCCGCCGAGTTCAGCTGGGACGCCTGCGCGGAGGGGTTGGTCGGGGTATACCGCGACGCCGTCGACGCGCGCACCCCGGGATCGCGGACGCGATCGAGCGCGTCGCGGCGCTCGGTGCTCGTCGTCGTCGAGCAGCTCCGCCGGATGGTCCCCGGTGGGATCGGGACTTACGCGCTGGGCCTCCTTGCGGGGCTCAGCGCCGCCGAGAGCGACGACACGCCGACGATCGAGCTGTACGCGAGCCGCGCCGTGCCCGATCCGCTGGCCCGCCTCGGCCGGCCCGTCCGCACCTCCAGACTCGGCTCTCGCCTGCTCACCCGAGCCTGGGACCTCGGCATCTCGCGGGCCCCCGCCGGCTTTGACGTCGTCCACGGCGTCTCACTGGCGTCGCCGCCACCCTCGCACGGCGAGCGGCTCGTGGTGATGGTGCATGACCTCGCGTGGCGCGCACACCCCGGATCGACGACAAGGCGCGGGCGGCGATGGCACGAGAGTGCGCTCCGCCGGGTCCTCCGGCGAGCCGATGCTTTCGTGGTCCCCTCGACGAGGGTGCGCGACGACCTCCTCGGGGCGGGCGCGCTGGTGGCGCGGGTCACCGTCATCCCAGAGGGAGCCGACCATCTGCCCGAGCCCGATCGGCCAGGCGCGGCGGCGATGTTGCGCGCCCGTGGGGTCGAGGGCCCCTACCTGTTGACCGTGTCGACCCTCGAGCCGCGCAAGAACCTTCGTCGACTCATCGAGGCCTACGGCGTGGCCCGCCCGGGACTGCCGGGGGCGATGCCGTTGGTCGTCGCCGGACCGACCGGCTGGGGGGACTCGGGCATCGACCGGCACGGGGCCGACGGGGTCGTTGCGGTCGGCCACGTCGGGCGCGCGACCCTGTCGGGCCTCTACGCCGGAGCCTCCGGGTTCGTCTACGTGCCCCTGGCCGAGGGCTACGGACTCCCGCCGCTCGAAGCCATGGCCGCCGGCACACCGGTGGTCGCGAGTTCGGCAGTGCCGAGCGTCGTCGAAGCGACCGGCGACCTCAGCGCGCTCGTGGTCGATCCTGGCGACACCGACGCGATCGCCGCCGCGCTCGTGCGGGTCGCCACCGACGCCGCGCTCGCCGAGGCGCTGCGCGCCGCCGGTTCGGCGCTGGCCCACGCCCGCACATGGGAGTCGACGGCCCGCGCCCACCTCGATCTGTGGCATCGCCTCGCATGAGCGACCGCGTGCTCTCGGTCTCTTTGGACGTCACGGCCATCCCGATCAAGGCGGCCGGCGCCGGGCAGTATGCGCTGGCGATCGCGGCCGCGCTCTCCGCCCGACCGGATCTGTCGACGACCCTCATCACGCGACGCGCCGACACCGTCCGCTGGCGCGAGCGGGCGGCGGGCGCCCGGATCGCGGCCGTCGCGCCGGAGGCGAGGCCGCTCCGGCTGGGGTGGGAGCAGGTCGCGCTCCCGAGACGTCTGCGGGCCCTCGGCGTCGACGTGCACCACGGGCTCCACTACACGATGCCCGAGCGCGTCCGAATGCCGGTGGTGGTGACCGTCCACGACCTCACGTACTTCGACCATCCCGAGTGGCACGAACGGACCAAGGTGCGCTTCTTCCGACGCGCCATCGAGGTGGCGGCGCGGCGCGCCGCCGCGGTCGTCTGCGTCAGCCAGGCCACGGCCGATCGATTCGCGACCCTGTGCCATCCGCGCGCACCCATCGTCGTGGCGCCGCACGGCATCGACCACCAGCGGTTCACTCCGGCAGAGCCGAGCGTCGGCTCGGATGTCGCGACCTTGGAGCGTCTCGGAATCGATGTCGACCGGCCGCTGATCGTGTTCGTCGGCACGCTGGAGCCGAGGAAGGGCCTTGGCCTGCTCATCGACGCGTTCGACCGAGTCGCCGAGGCGCACCTCGACGCGCTGCTGGTGCTCGCCGGTCAACCCGGATGGGGTGACCCGCTCGAGCCGCTCAAGAGCGCGGCCCACCGCGATCGGGTGGTCGTCACCGGCTACGTGCCCGACGACGCCGTCCCCGCGCTGTTGCGTCGCGCCGCGGCGGCGGTCTACCCGTCGCTCGGCGAGGGCTACGGCCTCCCCGCCCTGGAGGCGCTGGCCTGCGGTGCCCCACTGCTCACCACCTCGGGCACGCCGATGGCCGACGCCGCGGGGGACGCCGCGCTCAGCGTGCCGCCCGGTGACGGGGCGGCGCTCGCTGGCGCGCTCGAGTCGATCCTGGCGGGAGGTCCCGCGCTCGAGGCCCAGCGCGAGAGGGGGCTCGAGCGGGTGGCACCGCTCACCTGGGAGGCGGCGGCGGAGCGCCACGTGGAGGCCTACCGGCTCGCCATGCACGGCGCCTGAGCGCTCGCCCTCGGATCGGCGCAGGGGCGCGGACCGTCTTCGGTAGGGTCGCCCCGTGCGTGCGTTCGTGACCGGCGGGGCCGGGTTCGTCGGCCGGCACCTGCGCAACCTCCTCGAGGCCTTCGGTGACGAGGTGGTCTGGGTGGACCTCGAGGTCGACGTCGCGGACGCCGACGCCATCGCGGCCGCCGTCACCGAGGCCCGGCCCGACGCGGTCTTCCACCTCGCCGCCCTGACCCACGTCGGGGAGTCCTGGGATGTCCCGACCGAGGTGCTCCGGGTGAACGTGTTCGGGACCGCCGGCGTGCTCGCGGCGGCGCGGGCAGTCTCCCCGCAGCCGCTGACCCTGGTGGTCTCCTCGGCCGAGGTCTACGGCGCGGTGAGCGCCGAGGCACTCCCGATCGACGAGTCGGCTTCGGTCGCGCCGGTGAGCCCGTACGCGGCGAGCAAGGCGGCGGCCGAGCAGCTGGCGTTCCAGGCGTGGCGGGGCTGGGGTCAGCCGGTCCTCGTCGTGCGACCCTTCAACCATGTCGGGCCGGGCCAGGCGCCGAGCTTCGCGGTCTCGGCGCTCGCCAAGCGGATCGTCGAGGCCGAACGCGACGGGGTCGCCGAGGTCGCGGTGGGCACGCTCACGGCCCGGCGCGACTACACCGACGTGCGCGACGTGGTGCGCGCCTACCGACTGCTCTCCATCCACGGGACCCCCGGTGAGGTCTACAACGTGTGCTCAGGGCGAGACGTCGCCGTCTCCGAGGTCGCCGAACGACTGTGCGCGCTGGCCGGGGTCGATGTGCGGCTCGTCACCGACCCGGCGCTGGTGCGGCCGGTGGACCTCCCGGTGCTCCGCGGTGACTGCCGGCGGCTCGCCGCGGCGACCGGATGGGCGCCCGAGATCCCGCTCGACGACACGCTGCGCGATGTCCTCGCGTACTGGCGAGAGCAGCTCGTTTGAACGACGGGGGTGGCCGCCCGCCCGACCAGATCGACGCGTCGCCGTTGGTGCTGCAGCGCCACCGCGCCGAGGACGCGGCCGCAATGATCACGGCGATCAACGAGAGCCTCGAGCATTTGCGGCCGTGGATGGCCTGGGCTCAGGAGCCGGCCACCGAGGCGTCGGTCGGGGAGTTCCTCGCCGGCGCGCTCGCCTCGTTCACGGCGGACACCGAATACCACTACACCGTGCGGGAGGCATCGGCGGGAGGAGACGGCCCGATCGTCGGCTGTTGCGGGCTGCACCGACGCGCCGGACCCGGGGTCATCGAGATCGGCTACTGGGTGCACGTCGCACAGCTGCGGCGGGGTATCGCGCGCGCCGGGACCGTCGCGTTGCGGGATCAGGCCTTGGCGATGGGGATCGACCGAGTGGAGATCCACTGCGACGAACGAAACACCGCCAGTGCAGCCGTCGCTCGGAGCGCCGGCTTTTCGCTGGCGGGAATCGTCCCTCGCGCACCGCGCGCCGCGCCGGGAGAGTCCGAGCGCGAGATGGTCTGGTTCGTGACGCGGCGAGGGCTAGTTGGCCGGGTCGGCCTTGGCCTTCTTGGTGGTCTCGGCGGTCTTGGCGGTCTCGGCCGTCTTGGTCTCCGCCGCCGAGGCGAGGAACTGGCTCACCTTGGCGTGCAGCTCGTCGATCCGGGCTTGGGCGATCGTCGCAGCGTGGCGGGCCGGCTCGGGAAGGCGACCGGTCACCGGCTGCAGCGAGGACTCGACCGTGCGGAGCGCCTCCGCGACCACCGCGTCGACCTGGCTCGCCCGGCGGAACGCCTCGGTCCGCAGCCCGCTGTAGGTGGCGCCGAAGCGGTCGTTGTTGCGGAGGTGTTTCTGGATCTCGACCCGGCCGACCTGCAGCTTCTGCAGGCCGAGGACACCGAGGCCGACGGCGGTGTCGACCGCTCCCTTGGCCAGCTCGGTGATCCGGCCCAGCTCGTCGGGACGCCCGGTGGATTGTTCGTTGGAAGGCATGTGCCCCTCCTGTGGTTGGGGACTCGAGTGGTGAACTGACACCACTGTATCGGTATTGTATAACAGTTGCAAGCACTTGAGGCCTCCGGTGGCTCCCGGTAGTCACGGGACCGGAGGATTACAGCGTGCGCGGATGGGCCCGCACACCACCCTTCTCGGGTGTCCGGTTCTGATGAACAAGGTCACCTTCGCCGGTTTCTGCTTCTTCTTGCCGAAGCAAGGTTTCGGAGCCAGTTTCACCACCCCGATGAGGCGGCCAGCGCTTTCTCCTCCACAGACATTGGTGGCCCGGCCCCGCGCTTCGGGGTCCGGGGCGACGTCGCCGCCGCACGGAGATCGTCCCATGGGGGTGTATCACTCGTCCGCTTTCGCCTATCGGCTGGGTCTCTTAGCCTCGGCATCCTGATGGACTCGGGGGCTCCGGCGGTGGTGGCGGTGGTGGTCACGAGGGACCCCGGGCCCTGGCTGGAGGACACCCTCAAGGCCCTCGAAGCCCAGGACTACCCGGAGCTGGCCATCTTGGTGGTGGCGGCCGGCGGGGCCGAGGATCCGAGCTCCCGCGTGGGGCGGGTGGCCCCGGACGCCTTCGTCCGCCGCCTGGCCGAGCCGCTATCGTTCGGGGCGGCCGCCAACGAGGTGCTCGGGGCCGTGGAGGGCGCCGAGTTCTACCTGATCTGCCACGACGATTGCGCCCCGGATCCGAGCGCCCTGCGCAGGTTGGTCGAAGAATCGCTGCGCTCCAACGCCGGCATCGTCTCGCCGAAGGTCGTGAGCTGGGACGACCCGCTGGTCCTGCTGCATGTCGGGATGAACGCCGACAAGACCGGGGCGGTCGTCGACCGGGTCCAGAGCCCCGAGATCGACCACGGCCAGCACGACGGGGTCCGCGACGTGTTCGTCGCGCCGAGCGGGTGCACCCTCATCCGGGCCGACCTCATGGCGGCGCTGGGCGGGTTCGACGCAGCCATCGTGGCGATGGCCGAGGACCTGGACCTCTCCTGGCGCGCCCAGGTGGCCGGCGCTCGCGTGGTGGTCGTGCCCGACGCCCGGGTCCGCCACCTCGAGGTGACCCCGTCCGGGGTCGAGCCGGTGCTGCGCGGCACCGACGCTGGCGCCACCCTCCAGGCGCTGCAGCGTCGCCACGAGCTGCGCGCCGTGCTCAAGTGCTACGGCGCCTTCCAGCTGCTGCGCGTCCTGCCCCAGGTGGCCGCGCTCAACGCCGGCGAGGTCCTCGTCGCGCTGGTGTCGCGCGATCGCGCCCGGGCGCGCGCTGTCGCCAACGCGTGGCGGTGGAACTTCGCGCAGCGCCACGAGCTGCGAGCCGCCCGCCGGCTGGTCCAGCGGTCGCGTCAGGTGGGCGACCACCAGATCCGCAGAAACCAGATCCGGGGGAGCGCGCGGCTCTCCGAGTACATCTCCAACGTCAGCCACCTCGGCTTCGAGGTGACCCACGCCCGGGTCGGGGCCCTCGCCCGGGACGAGGTGGAGGAGCCCGAGCTCACCGGGTCCATCGCCGGCGCCTTCTCCGAGGACGACACCTTCGACGAGGACTGGGACGACCGGGGGCGCTTCGCCCCCGCGGCCCCCGTCGCTCCCGGGTGCTTGTGACCCGTCGCTCGCGTCTGGCGGCCGGCCTCCTGGTCGCGCTGCTGCTGATCATCGGCGCGCGGGACATCTTCTCGGGCGGTCTGCCGGCGGTGGGCCAGTTCGTCACGCTCTCGTCGTGGTCGGCGACCTGGCACCAGTTCCTGGCCTCGTGGCGGCCGACCGGCCTCGGGACGACGGCCCCGCCGTCACCATCCTTCGGCGCGCTCGGAGCGTTGGGCACGATCCTGCTCGGGGGCATGGGGTTGACCCAGAAGGTTCTCGTGCTCGGCGCGATCCCCTTCGGCGCGTGGGGGGTCTCCCGCCTGCTCGGGCCGTTCGGCTCGCCGAGGGCCCGGCTGGTCGGGGCGGTCAGCTATCTCGGGCTGCCACTCGCCTACGACGCGCTGGCCCACGGGCGCACCGATGGCCTGGTCGCGTTCGGCCTGGCCCCGTGGGTCATCTCCGCGCTCATGCGGGCCAGCGCGCTCGCGCCCTATGAGACCGCCCTCGGCCGGCACAGTCGTCAGCCGCCGCCCGCCCAGTTGCTCGGCCTCGGCGTCGTGCTCGCGATCGGGATCGCGTTCGCGCCCGCCATGGCCATCGCCGCGGTGGTCTGCGGCCTCGGGCTGTGGCTCGGCTCGCTTCTGGTGGGGGAGTCGGAGGCCGCGTGGCGCGCCGTGCGCGCCGCGGTCGGCGGCATCCTCGTCGCGCTGGTGCTCTGCCTCCCCTGGGTGATCGGCACCGCGCTGTCGGGCTCCCACGCCGTCGGGGTCTTCGGCCTGCCATCGGCCCCTGGCGGGCTCCCGGACTTCGCGCAGCTCCTGCGCTTCGACCTCGGGCCGGTCGGCGGCTCGCCGATCAGCTGGCTCCTGCTCGCGGCGGCGCTGCTCCCACTGGTGATCGGGGCCGGCCCGCGCCTCGCGTGGGCGGGTCGTCTGTGGACCGTGGCGCTTGCGAGCTGGCTGCTCGCCTGGGTCGTGGCGCGGGGCTGGACGCATTCGTTCGCGCCGTCGATCGACGTGCTGCTCGCGCCGGCCGCGGTCGCCGTCGCCGCGTGCGTCGGCCTCGGCGTCGCCGCCTTCGAGACCGACCTCTTCGGCCACCGGTTCGGATGGCGACAGCTGGCGACGACCGTGATGATGCTCGCCGCGCTGGTCGGGGTGGTCCCGGTGATCGCCGAGATCTCGAGCGGCAGCTATGGGCTGCCGACCTCGGGATTCGACGGGGCGCTCGCGTTCTTGTCGGCTCGCGCCCCCGACTCCTACCGCGTGTTGTGGCTCGGCGACCCCGCGGCGCTCCCGCTCGGCGGATGGTCGATGGGCCCCGGGCTCGCTTACGCGACGAGCGAGGACGGGCCGCCCGGGGCCCAGGATCTTTATCCGCAGAGCGCGCCGGGACCGACCGCCCAGGTGGCCTCCGCGGTCGCGCTGGCCGAGGCGGGCAGGACGGTCCATCTGGGCCGGCTGCTCGCGCCAGCGGCGATCCACTACGTGGTGGTGGTTGAGACGTTGGCGCCGACGGTGGCCGGCGTGCAGAGCGCGCCCAGCTACCCCGTGCCGGCCGAACTCCTCCAGGCGCTGTCCGAGCAGGCGGACCTGCGCGAGGTGCCCGGCGGGGAGGGCTTCGTGGTCTTCACCAACACCGTCAGCCTGCCCGAGCGTGCCGCCAGGCCCGGGCCGGCGATCCGCGGCAGCGCGTCCGCCACCGGCCCGGCGGCCGGCATCACCCTGCCGGCGGTGGGTGACCTGGCGACCTGGCGCCCGGCGCTGCCCGGCCCGGCCGCCTCGGAGGGCTTCTTCGGACCGGTGCCCGCCGGCGTCGTCTACTCGGCGAGCGCGCCCGGCGGGGAGTTCGCGTTGAGCGTCGACGGCCGGGCGTCCTCGGCTCGCCCGGCCTTCTCGTGGGCCACGCAGTTCGCTGTGCCGAGCGGAGGGACCGCCGCGCTCCGCTTCAACGGGTGGCCGCTCGCCGGGATCGGCGGGGGTCTCGAGATCGTGCTGTGGCTCGTCGTCACCGCGAGCCTCCTCGACCGTCGCTTCGCGATCCGTGTCCGGCTCCGGGCCCTCGCCGCCGCCCGGCCGAGCGAGACGACGGTTCGACCGACCTCGCGTCAGGAGCGGGGGACCCGGGTGGGCGCGGCGCGCCATGGCCGGGCGGGCGTGCGCTCATGACCACCCCCTTCGACGAGGGCTTCTTCGCCGACGAGCCGCCGCCCGCGCCGCCGCCACCGCCGCGGCGGGCGGCGCCCCCGCCGGCCGACCCCGGCCGGCGCCGGATGCGGCCCATCCGGATCGCTCTGCTCGCGCTGATCCTCGTCACCGGCCTCGGGGCGGGGATCATCGACCGGGCAGTGCACCGCCCGGTCCCGGCGGCGGCCCCGCCGCTCCCGGTCTCCACGCTCGCCTCCAGCGCGGTCGAGTCCTCGTCGTGGTACTCCGCGGGGACCGCATCGGACCGCTCGGCGACGACGACCCTCGACCTCGTGAACACGACGCCGCATGTGGTCTCGGGGACCCTGACCGCCTACAACGCCACGAGCGGCCAGGTGAAGGTCGAGGCGATCGCCGTGCCGGCGTTCGCGCAGAGCACTGAGCAGCCGGGATCGCTTGTCGGCGGCAACCCGGTGGCCGCGACGGTCGCGCTGAACGGCGGCGGGGTGCTCGTGACCGAGTCGATCGCGGGGTCGGCCGGCTGGACCGAGGCGGCCTGCTCTCGTTCGACCGCCGAGCGGTGGTACTTCGCCTCGGGGCTCACCGAGCAGGGCGACACGCTGACCATGGCGTTGTTCAATCCGACGGTCACCGACGCGGTCGTCGACATGAGCTTCGTCACGCCGTCGGGCCTGGCCGAGCCCCAGCCCTTCGAGGGCATCGTCGTCCCGCCGGACAGTCTGGTGACCAAGGAGATCGAGGCCTACGTGCAGGACGCGTCATCGGTGTCGGCGGTCGTCAACGTGCGCACCGGGTCGGTCGTGGCAGCCGAGCTGCAGGACGCGTCGGCCGGCCGGTCCCACGGACTCTCCCTCCGACTCGGCGTGCCCGCGCTCGCGTCCAGCTGGTCCCTGCCCGACTCCGTCGACGCCCCGGGCGGGACGAGTTCGCTCACCGTGTTCAACCCGACCGGCCGGATCGATCGGGTCCGTCTCACCATCCGCCCGGGCCAGTCGCCGGCGGCCCGCTTCACCCGCGTCATCGGCCCGCTGAGCGCCTGGGTGTTCGACACGAGCGCCGAGCCGCGTATCCCCGCCGGCGTGCCCTTCGTGGCCACGTTGCGCACGCTGTCGGGTCCCGGCGTGGTGGTTGACCGGACCGTGAGTGCACCGAGCTCGCTTGAGAGCCCGCAGTTCGGCGCGTTCACCGCGCTCGGCGCGGCGGCCGCCGCGCAACGGGTGGCTGTGCTGCCGGCGCCCGGGACTGCGGCCCAACCCAGCGTGGCCAACGCGCTCGTTGTCGGGCTGAGCCTCGTGAACGAGGGCGCCGGCCCGCTCGACGCGACGCTCTATGAGCTCGAGGGCGTGCTCGGGCTCGTGCCGCTGACGCGTGTGCAGGTGCCGGCCGGGGGCGCCGCGACCGTGCCGCGGGGGATCATCGGCGGCGTGCGGCGCGTGCCGCTCGTCATCTCGGCCGACGGGCCGGTCCGGGTGCTCGAGAACCTGGCCCCGAGCGCTGGGCTCGACGTGGTGGTGTTGGCCGGGGCGGGATCGCCCTCGGCCTAGCGGTCCGGGACTTGGTCTGCGGGGGGCGGCGGGGTCCAGTGGGGCGGTGGCCATTGGGGGGCCGGCCAGCCCGACGGCGTGGTGACCGTCGGCGGCATGGCGGCCTGCTGCGGCGCAGCCCCGACGGTGGCCGGGGTCGGCGGGTCGGCCTGCTGCGGCGCAGCCCCGACGGTGGCCGGGGTCGGCGGGTCGGCCTGCTGCGGCGAGGCCCCGACGGTGGCCGGCGTCGGTGTGTCGGCCGGGGGTTGAGCCCCGGGCTTCCCGTTGCTCGTGTCGTGCCCGTTGAAGCTCTGTGTGACCGCCTTCTTGCCGGTCTCGTGCACCGGGCGGCCGTAGGCCTCGTCCACCAGGCGCCCGACCTCCGCGCCGTCGATGGTCTCCTGGGTGAGCAGCGCCTGGGCCACGGCGTCGAGTCCCTTGCGGTGCCGGGTGAGCACCTCCAAGGAACGCTCCTCCTGGGCGCGCAGGATCCGCTCGACCTCGTCGTCGATGACCTGGCCGGTGTGCTCGGAGTAGTCGCGGGTGTGCATGAGGTCCTCGCCCAAGAAGACCTGGCCCTGGGAGCCCCAGGCCATCGGCCCGATGTCCTCGCTCATGCCCCACTCGCGGACCATCTTGCGGGCGAGCTCGGTGTTGCCGACGAGGTCGTTGGCGGCCCCCGTGGAGAGGTCGCCGTAGACGATGAGCTCGGCGGCGCGGCCGCCCATCCGCACGCACAAGGCGTCCTCGATGTGGCTGCGCGGGTGGATGTGGCGTTCTTCCATCGGGAGCTGCTGGGTCACCCCGAGGGCCATCCCGGTCGGAAGAATCGTCACCTTGTGCACGGGGTCGGCATCCTCGAGCACGTACGCCAGGACCGCGTGACCGCCCTCGTGGTAGGCGACGCGTTCTTTCTCCTCGTCGGAGAGCACCAGGCTCTCTCGTCGTTGGCCCATGAGGACGCGGTCGCGTGCCGACTCGAAGTCAATCATCGCGATCGTGGCGCTGCCGCGGCGCACCGCGTGGAGCGCCGCCTCGTTCACGAGGTTGGCGAGGTCGGCGCCGCTCATCCCGGGCGTGCCCCGGGCCACGATCTCGAGGTCGACGTCGGGGCTCATGCGCTTGTCGCGGCAGTGGACCTGGAGGATCGGGAGCCGCTCTTCTAAGTCGGGGAGGGGCACCACGATCTGGCGGTCGAACCGCCCCGGCCGCAGCAGCGCCGGATCCAAGATGTCCGGGCGGTTGGTGGCGGCGATCATGACGACGCCCTCGGCCGGGTCGAACCCGTCCATCTCCGAGAGCATCTGGTTGAGCGTCTGCTCCCGCTCGTCGTGGCCACCACCCAGGCCCGCCCCGCGCTTGCGGCCGATCGAGTCGATCTCGTCGACGAAGACGATCGCGGGGGCCTGCTTGCGGGCCGTTTGGAACAGGTCGCGCACCCGGGAGGCGCCGACGCCCACGAACATCTCCATGAAGTCCGAGCCGGTCACCGAGAGGAACGGCACGCCGGCCTCACCGGCCACGGCACGGGCGAGGAGCGTCTTGCCGGTGCCCGGAGGGCCGACCAAGAGGACGCCCTTGGGGATCTTGGCCCCGATCTCCTTGAAGCGCGCCGGTGTCTTCAAGAAGTCCACGACCTCGGAGATCTCCTGTTTCACGCCTCCGTAGCCGGCCACGTCGTTGAAGGTGGTCGAGGGCCGCTCGGCACTGTACATGCGGGCGCGCGATCGACCGATGGACATGATCCCCGACATCTGGCCCCGCGCCTGGCGGGTGATGAACCACAGCATCCCCACGAACAGCAGGATGAAGATGATGTAGGGGAAGAGGTCCCCGAACAGGCTGGAGGACGGCTCGGAGAAGTTGACCTTCACCCCGTCCGCGCGCAGCGTGTTGACGTCGGTCTGGCTGTAGGGCTCCGGACCCTGCGTCGTATACGAAGTGCCGTTGGACAGCTTCCCGGTGATCACCCCGCTCGAGTTGTCGATCGTCGCCGAGCTGATCTCGTTGTCGTGGGCCTTGCCCAGGTACTGCGAGTACACGAGCGACGTCGCCGAGGAGTGGGGGAGCAGCGAGGGGACGATCAGAACGGCCAGGACCGCGACGATGAGAACGGTCCAGATCCAGCGCCAGCTCTGGTCGGTGCCGCCGTTGGGGTTCTGGGGGTTGCCGCCGTTTTGGTTCTGCTGCTGACGGTTGAACTGCCGGTCGGGCCGTGACGGGCTCACCGGGCCATGCTAGGCGCCCCACCTCTCGGACAGGTACCGAGCCCGCCGTCGCGCACGGCATGCGCGCCATGCGTCGCACGCTGGCATTACGTGATGCGAAGGACTCGCGTTCGAGCCGCGCCGCCGTCCGATAAACGCGAGGGGCCGGAAGTATCGTTGGTCGATGGCCTCACCCGGCGACGAGGTCTCGCAGGAGGCGCCACCGACGAGCGGAGCCGAACTCGCGGCGTCGCCACCGCCGGTTCCTCCGGCGTTCTGGGTGCACGAGCCACTGGTGCCCCAGCGGCGCTGGGTGCCGGCGAGCCGTGCCGATGGCTGGACCTGGGTGCTGGTCGCCGTCGTCGCCTTCCTCGTCGGCCAGATCGTGGCGCTGGTCGTCGTGGCAGTCGCTGCCGGTGTGACTGGGAACTCGTCACGGCTGAGTGCGATCGAGCACCTCGCCGCCCCACCCGCCTGGTACATCGGGTCCGGCCTGGTCGGCCTGTGGATCGGTTTCATCCTCGGGCCCTTCCTCGCCTCCCGGGTGCGGGGCACCCGGCACCTGGCCGCCGACATCGGCCTCGCCTTCCGCCCGATCGACGTCCTGGGCGTGGCGATCGGGCTCGGCGGCCAGCTGTTGGTGACCCTCATCTACCTGCCGTTCATCTCGCACCTGCACAACTTCCAAGCACCGACGACCAAGATCACCGGCGGGGCGCACGGCGGCGCGTTCGCGGTCATCGCCGTGCTGACCGTGGTGGGCGCCCCGTTCTTCGAGGAGGTGTTCTTCCGGGGCCTCTTGTTGCGAGGGTTGCTCGCGGTCTTCGGGGTGACGGGCCAAAGCGCCCGCTCGCTCCGGGCGGTCCGTCGTGATGGCACCGGTGCTGCTCGACGGCCTGCTCTTCGGGCTGGCCCACGCCGAGCTCGAACAGCTGGCCGGCCTGGCCGTCTTCGGCTGCATCCTGGCGTTCGTCGCGTTCAAGACCAATCGGCTCGGCATGAACATCGTGTCGCACGCCACCTTCAACCTGGTCGCGATCGTCGCCATCGCGTCGTCCGGCTCCGCCCTCATCCACTGAGACCGGCTTGACGCCGCCTCGCCGACCCCGGAGTGGTCGCCGAGACCGGGGCGCCGCCCCCGGTCAGGGTGCTCACGCCCGGGGAGCGTCTGCCGAGTTGGCTGCCGAAGGCCGCCACGTTGGCGGTCATCGTCGGCGTCATCGCGGTGACGCTGTGGCAGCTGCACCTCAACCTGTTGCTCTCCAACACGACGACGACCGGCGGCGACACCGGCGCCCACTTCGTGATGCCGGCGTACATCCGCGACCACCTGCTCCCGAGCGCCCGGCTGACCGGGTGGGACCCTGGCTGGTACGACGGCTACCCCATCTACACCTTCTACTTCGTGTTCCCCGACCTGCTCACCGCAATCGCGAGCTACGTCATCCCCTACGGGATCGCGTTCAAGTTGGCCACGGTCATGGGATCGCTCCTGCTGCCGGTCGGCGGCGTGGGCGTGCGGGCGACTGTTCCGGCTCCGGGCACCGGGTCCGGCCGCCCTGGCCGCGGCGACGCTCCCGTTCCTCTTCGACTACACGTGGACCATCTACGGGGGGAACCTGTTCTCGACGCTCGCGGGCGAGTACGCCTATTCACTGGCGATCCCCTTGGCGCTTGTTTTCCTCGGCCTGTTCTCCCGGGGCCTGCGCACCGGCAAGGGGCGGGGGTGGGCCGCCGTCGTCCTCGCGCTCTACCATCCTCACCCACATCATCCCGGCCGCAATGGCGCTCGCCGGCGCGGCCGTCCTGGTCTTGCTCGAGCTGATGGGCGACCTCGTGCGCTCCGATGACGGGGTCGCGCGCGAGCAGCCGCTCAACCGTCGGCGCGTGGTGTGGTGGGGCGCGTCGACCGTGGGCCTCGGGGTTGCGCTGTCGGCATGGTGGCTGGTGCCCTTCGTGCTCGACAACGACTACTCGACCCAGATGGGCTACCTGAACGTCACGACGTTCCGCACGCTCCTGTTCCCGCACGCCGACCTGTGGGCGGTCTTGGCGGCCGCGGTCGCGGTCCTCGTGGCGCTGGCCACCCGCAGCCGCTTCGGCATCTTGTTCTCGGTCCTGGGCGGGCTGTCGGTCCTCGGGCTGCGCTTCGACCCCCAGGGCCAGATCTACAACGTGCGGTTGCTCCCGCTGTGGTTCCTGTGCGTCTACCTGATGGTGGGATGGCTCGCCGCGGTGATCCTGCGTGAGCTCGCGGCCTGATGCGGCGGAGGCGCCGCGAGTGGCTCGGGTCGATGGAGTCCCCCCAGGTGGTCCGCCGGTACCGGTGGGGGCCGGCTGCGATCGGCGGACCGATCGCCGTGCTGATCGGCGCGCTGGTGGTCGTCATCCCGCCGTTCGTGGTGCCGGCGAGCGCGCTGCCCGTGACCCCGGGCGCCAACCAGGTGACCGACTGGGCGACCTGGAACTACACCGGGTACGAGGGCAAAGCGGCCTACCCCGAGTTCGAGGCCCTCATGCGGACCATGACCCGGGTCGGCCACACCGACGGCTGCGGCCGGGCCATGTGGGAGTACAACGCGGACGAGAATCGCTTCGGCACGCCCGAGGCGCTCATGGATCTCGCCGTACTTCACCGGCGGATGCATCGACTCCATGGAGGGCCTCCTCTTCGAGTCCTCCACGACCACGCCGTACCACTTCTTGAACCAGGCCGAGCTCTCCCTGCAGCCCTCCGATCCGATGGTGGGGTTGCCCTACGGCCCCGTCGACGTCCCGCTCGGGATCGAGCACCTGCAGCTGCTCGGCGCGAGCTACTTCATGGCCTTCAGCCCCCAGGTCGTCAACGAGGCGATGGAGCGATCCCTCGCTCAAGCTCGTCGCCCGCACCGGGCCCTGGCGCTCCGTCTACGGCACCCAGGTGCTGACCACCACCTGGGACATCTTCGAGGTGCGCAACTCGGCGCCGGTGGTCGGCCTGAAGGAGCTGCCGGCGGTCGAGCAGGGGATCGGCGAGGCCCAGTCGAGCTGGCTGCAGCCGTCGGTCGCCTGGTACGACGACCCGACCCGCTGGGACGTCGAGCTCGCCGCCAAACGGCCCGAGCAACTGGCCGCGGATCGCCATCGGCACCAAGGCTCCCAAGATCCCGGTGAAGGCGGCGCGGGTGAGCGACATCGTCGAGGGCACCGACACCATCAGCTTCCACGTGAACCGGGTGGGCTCACCGGTCCTCGTCAAGACGTCGTACTTCCCCAACTGGGTGGCGAGTGGCGCGACCGGACCCTGGCGCGTCACGCCCAACCTGATGGTCGTGGTGCCGACGAGCCACGACGTGACCCTCTCCTACGGCATGGGCACCAGCGGGAGGCTCGGCCTCGCAATCTCCGGGGCGGCCGTCGTGGTGCTGGTGACCGGCCTCGTCGTCGGCTGGCGCCGCCGAGGGCGCGGCCGGACGCGCGTCCCCGAGCGTGTTGGTGTGGAGCGCGGTCGCTGACGGTCGCGCCCCCGGACCTGGGGCGCCGCGCGCACGCTGGCCGTTGTCGACGCTGGGTGACGACAAGAGCGCTGCTGCCGAGCCAGGGCGAGCGGCCTGAGGGGGCTCGGCAGGGCTCGGTTAAGCTTCGACTCGCCATGGGCGATCTCGACGGCGTCTTCAAGGCCTACGACGTCCGAGGCACCTACCCCGACCAGATCGATGCCGAGCTGTGCCGAGCCGTCGGATCGGCGGTTGCAGAGTTCACCGACGCCGACCGCCTGCTGGTGGTGCGCGACATGCGTGCCTCCGGCGTCGAACTGTCCCGGGCTTTCGCCGAGGGTGCCCGCCGGATGGGCGCCCGGGTGACCGACCTCGGGATGGCCTCGACCGACTTCTTGTACTTCGCCTCGGGGACGCTCGATGCCCCCGGAGCGATGTTCACCGCCTCGCACAACCCGGCGAACTACAACGGCATCAAGCTCTGCCAGGCCGGCGCCAAGCCCATCGGCCGTGACACCGGGCTGAAGGAGATCCAGAGGCTCGCCAGGGAGTTCTTGGAGAAGCCGGCCGACGGTGAGGAGGCGCCGCTCGACCACGCGGAGATGCTCGAGGACTACGGGGCCCATGTGCGCTCCTTCGTGGACCAGTCCGTGCTTCGCCCCCTGCGGGTGGTGGCCGACACCGCGAACGGCATGGGCGGACTGGTGGCCCCGATCGTGTTCGCTCCGCTGCCGTTCCACCTCACGATCCTCTACGGCGAGCTGGACGGGACGTTCCCCAACCACCCGGCCGACCCGATCCAGCAGGAGAACCAGGTCGACCTCAAGGCGGCCGTGCTCGCCGAGGGGGCCGACGTGGGTCTGGCCTTCGACGGCGACGCCGATCGCGTCTTCCTCGTCGACGAGCAGGGCTCGACCGTCTCGGGCTCGCTCACCACCGCGCTCGTGGCCAGCGCCATGCTCGACAAGCACCCCGGTGCCACGATCCTCTACAACCTGATCTGCTCGAAGGTGGTCCCCGAGGTGATCGCCGAGCGCGGCGGGGTCGGCATACGGACCCGGGTCGGGCACTCGTTCATCAAACAGACGATGGCCGAGACCGGCGCGGTCTTCGGCGGCGAGCACTCCGGGCACTACTACTTCGCCGACAACTTCCGGGCCGACTCCGGCCTCATCGCCGCCATGGTCGTGCTCGAGCTCATGAGCACGAGCGAGCGCCCGCTCTCGGAGCTCCTCGCCCCGTTCCGTCGCTACGCCGATTCCGGGGAGATCAACACCGAGGTGGCCGACCCCGTCGGCGCCGTGGAGGCCGTGGCCGCGTACGTGGCGGGGGAGGGCGCCGCCATCGACCGTTTGGACGGCCTGACGGTGGACCACGGAGACTGGTGGTACAACCTTCGACCATCGAACACCGAGCCCCTGCTCCGGCTGAACGTCGAGGCGGTCGATGAGGAGGCCTGCCGCCGACACGTCGACGAGGTGCTGGCGCTCGTGGCCAGCCTGGCCGGCTGAGGACGCAACCGGAAAGAGGACGAACCGATGCCCCTGGACCCGCTGCTGATCGAGCTGCTGGCCTGCCCCGAGGACAAGGGCCCGCTGCTCTTCTTCGAGGACGAGGACCTGCTGTACAACCCCCGGTTGCACCGCGCTTATCGGATCGTCGACTCGATCCCGGTCATGCTGATCGACGAGTCGGTCGAGGTCGACGACACCGAACACGCCCGGCTGGTGGCCAAGGCCGAAGCTGGCGGCGTTCAGGAGACCGGCAAACCACCGGCGGAGAAGTCCGAGGCGTGAGCAGCGAGGCCGCGACGGGGGCGGCGCCCCCCGCCGTCGACTCGCTCTCCATGTGGAGTCTGACTGCGGGCCTCCCCGAGCAGGTCCAGGAGGCCTACGAGGCCGCGCTGGCGATCGACGGGCTGCCCGAGGGCGACGACCTCGATTCGATCGTCGTGCTCGGCATGGGCGGGAGTGGGATCGCCGGCGACATCCTCGCCGCCGCCGCCGTCGGAGCCTCGAGGGTCCCGGTCTCGGTGGTGAAGTCCTACGAGCTGCCTGCGTGGGTCGGGCCGAGCACGCTCGTGTTCGCAGTGTCGTCCTCCGGCGACACCGAGGAGACCTTGTCGGGGACCGAGGCGGCACTCGCCTCGGGCGCCGCGGTGATCGCCGTCACCAGCGGTGGACGTCTGAAGGCGATGGCGGACGCACACGGGATGCCGGTGGTCGGGGTCCCGGCGTCGATCCCCCAGCCCCGCGCCGCCATCGGTGCGATGGGAGTCCCGCCGCTTGTGCTGGCCGAGCGGATCGGCTTGTTGTCCGGGTTCGCCGAGCAGGTGCCCGACGCGGTGCGACAGCTGGCCCGCCGCCGCGACCAGCTCGTCGGCCCCGCGAGTCCCGCTCGGGAGATCGCGCGTCGCATCGGTCGCACCATCCCGCTCGTGCACGGCGCGCAGGGACTTTCGTCCGTGGCGGCCTCGCGCTGGAAGACCCAGGTCAACGAGAACGCGAAGTCGCCGGCGTTTTGGGCCGCCCAGCCCGAGCTGTGCCACAACGAGATCGCCGGCTGGGCACAGTTCGGCGACGTGACCCGTCAGGTGGTGACACAGGTCGCCTTGCGCAGCGCAGACGACCATCCCCAGATCGCGAGGCGGTTCGCATGGGTGGACGAGATGCTCCGTGAGGTCGTGGCGGACGTGATCGAGGTGTGGTCGGAGGGCGACGGGCCGCTAGCCAGGTTCTTCGACCTCGTGATCGTCGGTGACTTCGTCTCGCTCCACCTGGCCGAGCGCGACGGCGTCGACCCTGGCCCCGTGCCGATCCTGGGCGAGCTGAAGGACGCCCTGGCCCGTTAAGACCGTCGGACGGCGGGGAGGAGCTCGAACGGTGAGCCGTCGATGCGACCACGCCGTCTTGGTTCGAGTGGACGCTCCCGAATCGAGACGGCGTACTGCCTCAACGACCAATCAGCCCCTGTTTCCGTCTGGCGACGTGGGCGAGAACCAAAGGCGAGACCTCAGCAATGTTCGTCTGTGATCAATGCATCGACCAAACCAACCCATTGGTGCGGGAGTTGCGAAAGATCATCCAAGAGCCCGTTCGGCGGCGGAACCATGAGAATCTCGCCCGAGTAGCACCGCTCCATCAACAAACGCGCTTCGGTGACCTGCGGGTGTCCGGACACGATGATGAGTGAGCGCCAGCCGTGGCGCTTTGCGTAGTTGGACGCCCACTCGATCTCGCCGATCGTGCTGGGCGGGTCCGGGACAAAACACACCACGGACACTCCGCGCACGTCAGGGCACGGGTGGACGGCATGCGACCTTCCGTCGTAGATGGCATTTCCCTCGGAGAACAGCAGCACCGAGGCGTATCCCTTCTCCACCAGGAAGGTTGCTTCGTGCTCCCTGGCCCCTTCGTCTGGACCCAAAAGCGCGACCACCCCGTCCACTCGTCGCCCTTGATCGGTCGCGGGCCAGATGAAGAGCACGGCGGTCGCGACCACGAACAGCACGAGGACGACTGCGACGCTTGCAATGATCCGATGTCGGCGAAAGACCCGCCGCGATCGGGAAAGCGCCCCACGCAACTTCCCATTGCCACTGTCAGGCACTGATAGCGCCACCTGGTCCGGCTCGCGCGCGTTGCCAGTTGAGCCTTGAACTCGTGCGGGGAGTTAGACCCTGGTTTTTTGCATGGACGTATGCTCGGTTTGACGCCTTAGGAGACCTGCTTACGAGAGGCGCTCCACGATCATGGCCATGCCCTGTCCGCCACCCACGCACATCGACTCGAGCCCGATCGTCTTGCCGGTGTCCTCCAGGGCGTTCAGCAGCGTGGTCATGATGCGTGCTCCAGTCTGACCGAACGGGTGGCCGAGGGCGATGGCGCCACCTCTCACATTGAGCTTGTCCGACTCGATCCCGAGGTGACGGGCTGAGGGGATCACCTGGGCGGCGAAGGCCTCGTTGATCTCGACGAGGTCGATGTCGTCGATGGTCATGCCGGCGCGCTTGAGCGTCTGACGGATTGCCTCGACCGGTCCGAGACCCATGATCTCGGGGTTGAGTGCGGAGACGCCGCTCGCCACGATGCGGGCGATCGGCGCGATTCCGAGCTCGTGGGCGCGCACGTCGCTCATGACGACGACCGCCGCCGCCCCGTCGTTCAGCGGGCAGGCGTTGCCCGCCGTGACGGTGCCGCCCTCCCGGAAGACCGGCTTCAGTTGGGCGAGCCCCTCGAGCGTGGTCCCCGGCCGCGGCCCGTCATCCTTCGTGATCACGGCGCCGCTGGGCGTGGTGAGCGGGATGATCTCGCGCTCGAAGAATCCGTTGTTCTGTGACTCGACCGCCCGGGTCTGCGAGAGCAGCGCAAACTCGTCCATCTCCTCCCGGGTGACCTTCTCGGACTCTGCGACGTTCTCGGCGGTCTGGCCCATGGCGATGTAGATGTCTGGGAGCCCCGCTGGCGGGGTCCAGGGAACTGTGACCGCCGGTGCCCGGGCCGCCGTGCGGGCCTCAGCCTCGGCGAAAAGTACGTTGTGCGGTCCGGTGTCCGAGGCGCCGTGCATGTACCGGCTGACCGTCTCCACGCCGGCGGCGACGAACGCGTCACCCTCGCCGGCGCGGATGGCGTGGGCCGCCATGCGGATCGTCTGGAGCGACGAGGAGCAGTACCGGTTGACGGTGACACCGGGGACGTTCAGGCCGGCCATGACCGACGCCACCCGGGCGATGTTGTAGCCGGACTCGCCGGCGGGCTGCGCGCAGCCGACAATGAAGTCCTCCACCGATCCCGGATCGAGTGCGGGGACCTTCTTCAGGACCTGGTTGATGGTGTAGGTGAGCAAGTCGTCGGGTCGGCACTCGACGAGCGAACCCTTGTTGGCTCGGCCGATCGGCGTGCGGCCGGTCGCGACGATGACTGCCTCGGGCATGTGGCCTCCTTGTCCTGGGGAACGGGACGCGGCGAGTTGTGCTCTTCGGGAGGCTACCCCCCGACGCCACGGCATCCGCCGGTTCGATGACCCCCGACGCTCAGGGCCACAGCAGGGACGTCAGTGATCGGCAGAGTCCGTCAATCTCGGACGCCGTGTGCTCAAAGCGCGAAGGAGGGCCTCCGATCGGATCCACGACGTCGTCGACTAACGAGGACCCGAGCAGCTCACCCCGTTCGCGTCCCTGTCCGATTCGGGCGAGCCAGCTCCGAAGTTCCTCGTCGGGGTGTCGCGGTCCACCGGCTTGTCCACGACGAACGAGTTCCTTCAGCGTGAACGTTCGTTCCCATGCCTCCGGGACTCGGACGATCACCTCGCGCACGTGCTCTCGCGCCATCCCGAGGACGAGGTCCGCACCATTCACGAGGTCTTCGGTGAGCTGTTGGCTGCGGAAGCGGCTGACGCCAGACCCTTCGAACCCCCTGCGGGTCAGCACATCGCGCGGTCTCGACTGGGAGCGGTGCCCCCCCGGGGAGAAGTCCGGCCGATGCGACGACCGCCTCGAGGCCACGTGCGGCGACGAGCGACGGCAGCATCGCCTGCGCCATTGGAGAGCGATGAAGGTTTCCGGTGCAGACGAAGAGAACACGGATGGGTCGAGGTACCGACGGCATCGGCGGTGAGGTCAGAAACTCGCGGGCAGGAGCGGAGTGATGCTCTGGAAGAAAAAGAAGAGCAGAGTCAAGAAAAGCAGCGTGCCGACGACCCCGACCGCAACGCGGACCGGCCAGCGGCGCCACCTTCGCATAGCGAGCCACACCGCGGTGGCGAAGGCTGCAGCGGCGAGGCCCCAGCCGAGGGTTGGCCACACCGAGCCGTTGGGACCTGCGAGTCCAGCGCTCGCCGATGATGGGCGGTGCGACTTTGGGGTCTTGGAGGTGGGGATCGTCGTCGTGGTGGTCGGCACCGAAGCAGGCGGGCTGACGAGACTTGCTTGCACGACGAGCCGCTGGGACGCGCTGTAGCGCGGATTGCAGGTTGTGAGGGTGAGCGTGGGAGATGGCGTCGGGTCCAAGACCGCGATATCGGACGGGCTGACCACCGTCACTGACGTCACGTCGTACTGGAAGCGGCCCTGAATTGTCGTGATGTAGATCGGGTCTCCGTCAGCGAGCTCATTGAGGTTGTAAAAGGGATGCAAGTAGGTCGTGCGGTGACCGGCAATCGCCGCGTTCCCGGGTTGGCCTGGCAGCGGTGTGTTGGCGTAGTGACCTGGTCCGAGCTCGAGATCGCCAGTGTCTGTCCCTTGGACGACGACGAAGTTTGCGCCGATGGACGGAATCACGATCGTGCCGATGGGCTGCCCGTTCGCCGGGGCGAGACCCGGCGCCGCGACGCCGCTCAGTGGTTGTGTCGTAGTCGTCGACGATGTCGGGGCACTCGACTGGGTCGGGGGAGCTGTCGTGGTCGTCGATCGACTTTTGCGGGCGTTCGCGAGCTCCCGGTCAAACTGAGTGCGCAGCGCGTCTTGGTGCAGACGCGTCGTGATGCTCGTTCCCCAGAGTTGGTACGCGACGAAGAGCAGGACGAGTACTCCGAACGCAAAGATGACCAACCCAATCCGGGCAATGAAGCGACGCCAGGACATAACGCATCGTAACGGTCCGACGACGCTACATTTTGGACACCGTGAGCCAACGCGTCCCGAGCGGTGGGGCGGCGCAGAGCCGGTCATCGAGTGCAATGGCTCGGCTGGTCATCGCGACGTTGGCGATGCTGGCAGCGGCCGGTGGAGCCGCCGCTGGTTGCCATCCCATGGGCACGGCGGTCGCAGACCAAATCGAGACGGCTGCATTTGCGGCGGGCTTCACGTTGGTATGCAGCAGAGCGTCCAGAGGTCTGTGGCTCGCGGTCGGGGCCCTCGCAGTCCTCCTGAGCCGAGGGCTCGTGCTCATACCGGCTGGGATCACGATGGTGGGCGCGTTCGGCGCGGTATTTGTCCCACGAACCCGGCGACGGATCGGCGCCGCCATCGGAGCGCTCGGAGTCCAGGCAATGCTGCGTTGGTCGCCCGCGCTGTTCCACGGGTTTCCGAGCCTTGTTGCTGCCCTACTGACCGGCGCCGTGGCCTTTTCGGCCTGGAGCCGGTCGTCACGGCGGACTCGGCGGCTTGCGGTCAGCGTGGTCGGCAGCCTCGCTGGGCTGGCAGTCCTCCTGTCCCTGCCCGCCCTGATCGAGACGTTGGTCGCCCGGGGGAGCGCAAGCGCGGCCGAGTCCGAGGTGCGCTCTGCGCTGACATCGATCGGCTCTGGGCGATCGACGACGATCACCAGTGAGCTTGAGTCCGCTACGTCGGACGCCAGTGCCGCGTCGGGGTCGCTCAACGAGTGGTACACGAAGGGTGCGCTGCTCGTGCCTTTTATCGCGCAGCAGGAGCGCTTCCTCGCCGATAGCACTCGGGCAGCTGCGACGGCCGCCCGGGTCGCGGCGTCCCAGAGCCCAGCGGTCGATTACCACCGCCTCGACTATCACGATGGCCAGATCGACCTCTCGAAGTTGAGCGCGATGGAGCGACCCATGACCGTGTTGAGCGCCGCCCTGGCCGTTGCCCACCGGTCGCTTGTTGCGGCCGACTCTTCGTGGCTGGTGGGGCCGTTGAACAACAGGGCCGCGTCGTTTCGACGGGAGGTTGGTGGAGCCCTGCACGCGGCAAGGCTCGCCACACAGGCCGCCAAGCTGTTGCCGGGAATGCTCGGAGGTGACGGGACCCGTACGTACCTTGTCGCGTTCATGACCCCGGCGGAGAGCCGAGGCTACGACGGGCTGATTGCGAGCTATGGCCTGCTGACGGCGAACAGCGGAAGGGTCAGGTTGGCCGTCTCGGGTTCGATCAACGACATTCAGATTGCGTTGCCGAGCGGAGGAGCACATCTCAGCGGTCCGGCTGACTTTCTCTCGCGCTATGGGAAGTTTCACCCTGGCCAGTTTCCGCAGGACGCGAGTTATTCCCCCGATCTACCCACGGTTGCTGGCGTACTCAATCAGATCTTCCGACAAGCCGGAGAGCCACCCATCGATGGAGTCCTCGCGTTGGACCCATACGGTCTGGCAGCGCTTCTGCACTTCACGGGACCGGTGCAAGTCAGTGGTTTGCCGTTCCCCCTTACAGAGCAGAACGCAGTCAGCGTGTTGCTGCGTCAGCAATACACAACCTTCGACGTGGGCGAGAGCGGGGCAGATCTGCTGCGGCACGACTTCTTGCAGGGTGCCCTTCACTCGGCGTTCGAGAAGCTCGTCGCAGGGAGCCTCCCGGCTCCGAAGGAGCTCGCGGCCGTGCTGGATCCAGCGGTCATGGCGGGGCGCATCTCGTTTTGGAGCTTCCACAAAGACGAACAGCCATTTCTGCGGAATCTAGGAATCGGCGGTGCGTTCCCCTCTGCCGGGAGTGGTGATCTGCTCGCCGTGACCACGCAAGATTCAGGCAATAACAAGATCGACGCCTATTTGCATACCTCCGTCGATGACCAGGTGACGTTCGATCCTTCGAATGGCGCCACCCAGTCCACGGTGACCGTCCATCTGCGCAACGATGCGCCCGCTTCTGGATTGCCGCCGATCGTGATCGACAGTCCGGCTGACCCAGGCCTGCCACCAGGCACGAACCGGTTGTGGTTGACCATCTACAGCCCGCTGGCGCTTGAACGGATCGATGTCAACGGCCGCTCTGGAACTGCCAACTCGGGACATGAGCTCGGTGTCCGGGCCTACAGCCTGTACGTCGATGTTCCATCGCGTGGGGCAGTGACGGTGCAAGCCTTCATGTCCGGTGTTCTCGCTGCCCGTAGTGCGTTTGCCGTCGTCGCGCGACTGCAGCCGGCGGCGAACACCCAGTCAGTCACCGTCGATGTCGCACCCGTCGGGCCATGGCATCTAACCACTGAGAGTGGTGATAGCGGTGAGTGGACCCTGTCGGGGGCAATGCTCCAACGTCGAGTTTTCCGGTTCGGCGGGACCTGATCGACCACTCGGGGTGGTCATTTTCCCAGGTCAGAGGGTATCAATCTCGTATGCCGACCGATTGGGTAATTTTCTTTCGTCGGACGACACAAAGGAGGACGTGAGATGAAAGCCAGACTCGCGTTCATTTCCGCTGTCGCAGTGCTCAGCGTTGCATTCGCGACTCCCGCGTTTGCGTATGGACCAAATGCTCCCAGCTCCTCGTCGAGCAGCTCGTCAGTGGCACCGGGTGGGTCGCTCACATTCAGCGGCAGCAACTTCACCCCGGGTGCAACCGTCACGGCCACGCTGCACTCCACGCCGGTGACGCTTGGGACAACGACGGCCGGCAGTTCCGGGTCGTTCTCAATGGTTGTCACGATCCCCTCCGATACCGTGCCGGGCGCACACACGCTCATTGCCACCGACCCCGATGGAGACTCGGCATCGACCGCCATCGTTGTGACTGGAACCGTCACGGTCGCAACGACAAGCTCGGGTCTCGCGTTCACCGGTGCCGACATCGCGGCCCTCAGCGGAGTCGGGGCCCTGGCAATGGCCCTCGGAGGCATGCTGATCCTGACGGGTCGCCGCCGCCGCCGCCAGACGGCCTAGCCGGAGGCACTCGGGAGCCTTCCTGGGCCGTTCGGTTCGCTGAAGGAGCCTGACGGCATCACCTCGCCAATAGAGTCGGTTTGTGACCCCACTTGTGATCGTGGGAGCCGGGGGGTTCGGCCGCGAGATATTCGCCTTGCTGGACTCGGTCGCGAAGACGTCTGGACGAAGCTACGAGATCCTCGGATTTCTCGATGACGGGCAGCCAGCCGCGGATCGGCTGGACCGGCTCGCCGTTCCGTTACTGGGAGCGCTCGATGACTCCTCCTTACCTTCGGGCACTAAGTATCTGATCGGAATCGGGGATTCGGCGACACGTCGTCGGGTTGATGCCCAGTTGACGGCTGCCGGACTCACGCCTTGCGAGCCGGTGGCCCATCCTTCATCCTGGGTTGGACCCGACGTCGTTGTCGGCGCTGGGTCCGTTCTCTGCGCCGGAGCCCGATTGACGACGAACATTCGGGCCGGCCGACACCTACACGTGAATCTGAACGCGATCGTGGGTCACGACTGTGAAATCGGAGACTACGTGACTGTAAGTCCGCTGTGTGCAGTAAATGGCGAGGTCACTATTGGCAACGAGGTGAACATCGGTGCGGGTGCGGTCGTGCTTCCGCGACTGACGATCGGAGAACGTGCCACTGTGGGCGCGGGAGCTGTTGTAACGCGAGATGTAAGCGCCGGAGCCGTGGTCGTGGGCGTTCCAGCGCGCCCAAATGCGTAGGTAGCGATCGTGTGCGTCCGCGTGCGGTGCGCCCCGAGCAAGCGATCGCCGCGTGATCGGTTAGTCCAACGCGAGCGCGTCCAGCAAGTGTTGGATCACGGTGTCAAGTTCGCCGTCCGACATGCCACTCCCGCTGGGCAAGCAAAGGCCGCGGTCAAAAAGAACTTCTGAGCTCCCGTTCACGCGACTAGGCATCCGAGCGAATGCCGGCTGCATATGCATCGGCTTCCAAAGCCGTCGCGACTCAATGTCGTGACCCTCGAGCTCCTGTCGGACCCGTTCGGGGTCAGTAAGAGTGACGTCGGGATCCAATGTGATGCATGTCAACCAGAAGTTTGGCTGGCCATACGCAGCGACCGGCATGAATCCAACACCCGGGACCGAGGCGAGTGCGGCACGGTATCTCTCGTTGATCTGTCGACGACGATCGATCCGCTCGGCCAACGTCTTCAGTTGACCGCGGCCAAATGCCGCAAGCAGGTTCGAGAGCCGGTAGTTGTAGCCAACTTCAAGGTGCTCATAGTGCGACACCGGCTCGCGGGCCTGGTTGGCGAGGTAACGAACGCGATCGTTCATTATTGGGTCATTGGTTAGAAACATCCCGCCGCTGCTTGTCGTAATGATCTTGTTTCCATTGAATGACATGGCGGCACAGCAGCCGAACGAGCCAGCCTTGCGACCGAAGGCACGGGCGCCTAGCGCCTCTGCAGCGTCTTCAATCAGCGGGATTTCGTACTCCGTGAGCATCGGCAGCAACCGGGCGTAGTCAGCGCATTGTCCGTAGAGATCAACCGCGATGACCGCCTTCGGAAGGCTCCCCGATCGTGCTCGAGCTTGCAGTTCCTCTTCCAAAAGGTCCGGCGACAACGCCCAAGTAGCAGGTTCGGCGTCGATAAAGATTGGGCGCGCACCGACATAGGTCACGGCATTGGCCGGTGCGGCGAATGTGAAGGTTGCTACGAGTATATCGTCGCCGCTTGTGATTCCGAGCGCAGCGAGCGCAAGATGGAGGGCCGCTGTCCCGCTGGCCAGGCCAACAGACTCCGACACGCCAGTCTCGGCCTGCATTTCGCTCTCGAACGCATCGAGGTCCGGACCACTCGGCGCGATCCAGTTTGAGTTGATCGCATCGATCACCGCGTCGCACTCGCCGCCGCGGACATCCGGCGGCGAGAGGTAGATACGGCTCATGGCCTCATACCGGTCACCGAGGTGGTCGAAGCTCGCGCATGGTCACCGCACCCTGACCGCTGACGCCCGTACCTCGGATCACCACGCCCACGGTCTTGGCCAGGATTTTGGCGTCGAGCGCAAATGACCGATGATCCACGTACCAGACGTCCATGGCAAGGCGATCGTCCCAGGCGAGCTCGTTTCGTCCATGGACTTGGGCCCAGCCCGTGAGTCCGGGTCGAACCTCGTGCCTTCGGCGTTCCGACAACGTGTAGCGGGAAAGATAATGACTGGGCAATGGACGAGGGCCGACCAGAGCCATGTCGCCAGTGAGCACATTCCATAGCTCCGGGAGCTCATCGAGGCTCAACCTCCGAAGAAATCGTCCGACCGACGTGAGACGTTCACCATCGGGAAGCAGTGTCCCGTCCGGTCGCGATGTGTCAGACATCGTCCGAAACTTGACAAGCCGAAAAGGCCGCTCATTCTTTCCGATGCGCACCTGGAAGAACAAGACGGGTCGTCCCTGCCCCAGCCAAAGAAGGAGGCCGATCGCGCCCATCAGCGGGGAGACGAGAATAAGTCCGACCGTGGCACCCGCGGCGTCAACGAGTCGACGCAAAGCTGGTGGCTGCCAGGAATGAACCGAATTGTTGGAATCGATGCCCATAATTTCCACTCACGTTTGTTTTCCAACTCTATTGACAACCATCGACGCGGCGAGGGACGCAACGACGAGGAGTGTGCGGCCGCCTGCGGCGATCCGCAGCGAGATCGCAGTCCGTGTGCGGATCTCAGGGGTACCTCAAATGCCCTGCAAGACGGCGCACTCGAGGGCAGAGTATCCACGATTTTCTTGGGGGAGGGGGCAAAACTTGGACGGGGCGTCATGGTTGCCGACGTCGATATAAGGCTCGTTATTGGCCTCGGTAGCCTTCGGTCGATTCTCCGACTCATTGAGGGTGACTATGTGCGGGATATTTGCCACTACATGTCCGGGTACATGGGAAGGAAAGATCCAAGAGATATTAGACCTTTTGCGGCATCGAGGGCCGGACGACAGCTCGTGGGTGAACATTGACTCAACCGTCCTCATAGCGCACACCCGACTTGAAGTGGTCGGGTTGGGCGCAGTCGGTAGGCAACCTGCCCAGGCCCGCGATGGCTCCATCGTTTTGGCCTTCAATGGCGAGATCTACAACTATCGCGAGCTCGCGATTGAGCGCCATCTCGAAGCAACATCAGACACCCAAGTGTTGGCAGAAGTCGTTGGAGACCGACGCCTGGAGTCGCTTTCGAAGCTTCGGGGTATGTATACCTTTGCAGCCTGGGACAAGCGCGAGCGATCGCTCCTGGCTATGCGCGACCCGTTTGGAATAAAGCCGATGTATGTATTGCGGCATCTCAACGGCGAGATCTCAGTGTGCTCTGAGATTGCTCCACTTTTCATATGTCCAGAGGCTCGTCAGATCGACCAGATCGGACTCGGACAGTTCTTGGCTCTCGGGCATACCAGCAACTCCCATACGCTCTCTGCTCGGATCCGCAAGCTCGACCCAGGAAGCCTCTACGTATGGCGTCGCGACGCGTCAGGTCGTCTGAACCTTCATATTGGACGCCCACAGCCAGATGTGACCCCGGCGAAGAACCTTGAGGACGCGCTCCAGGACTCAGTTGCGGCCCATCTGACCGCCGATGTTGAGGTCGGCGCGTTCCTAAGTAGTGGGATCGACTCGACCCTGCTCTGCGCGATGGCACGCCGCCAGGGCTACGACATACGGACATACACCCTGTCGATGCCTGATGCACTCGAAGTTTGCGAAAGCGAGCTGGCAGCGCGAAATGCCCAGGCGTTGGGTCTGCGCAACATCAAAGTTCCAGCTCATCACGCTGATATGGCGAGGATTGCAGCGGACATCGTCCGGGTCCACGGAGAGCCAATCGGCGATGCCGCCATCCTTCCGCTGTCGATTCTGGCGCGGACAGCGGCGATGGATCTGAAGGTAGTGCTAAGTGGAGAAGGGGCCGACGAGGTGTTCGGAGGGTACGGTCGGTACCGAATCTCACGGCGACTAGGGCCGCTCTCTCGCTTGTTGAGCCCGATGACCCGGCCCCTCGCCGCCCGCTGGGCTACTCGGCGGAGCGACCGACCTCGGTCTCGGGCGATCGAGGCTGTGTTGTGGGGGGGAGGGTTGCAAAGCCACGCCGCCCTTCTCTGCGGCGATCTGTCCCTCGTGAGGCAACTGCTACCCGATGCCCATCATGACGTGATGTCATCTCTCAGAGCTGACTGGGAAAGGGTCGGAGGAGTCTCAGATGTAGGACGGGCAATCGCCTACGACCAGCTGTGTTGGCTGCCGAACACCTACCTGGAAAAGACAGATCGAGCGACGATGATGTCCGGTCTCGAGGCGCGCGTTCCGTATCTCGACGCCGTGGTCGCAGCAACGGCCTCCAACGGCTCAATGGAGATGCACGCGAAGGCTGAGCCCCGACAACTCCTCCTGTCGATGTTTCCGGAAGTGGAGATGCCCTCGAGGAAGTTGGGACTCGCGGTTGACTTGCGATCCCTTCTTCAGTTTCCGGATTTGGCCGGCCCCTTCGCGTTTGAGCTACACGACCCGGGTTCGATCTGCGGTCAATGGGTCGCCAAGGAACACCGGACCCAGATGGAGGAGCGCTGTCGCAGGTCCCCGAGTTTCGCCTTTCGAGTCGCCATGCTGGGGATCTGGGAAGAAGTCAGCAGAGTTCCAGCACTCCTATGAACCAACTCGTCGCTGTCACCCCGTATGGCCGAGAAGGGGCGAGCGCACGTGTCCGAGTTCTGGAATGGCTCGATCGATTGGTTCCCGACGCGGTCATCTATACATATGCGGGAACTCGAAGTAATTCCCCTCGAACCCTTGTGACCCATGGGCCGTCCGCGATTCGCGCAGAGCTTGGTTTGCGGTCGCTTGCTCGGAGACGACACGAACGGGTGCTGATTCATCGTGGTGCTAGCCCATTCGGATGGGGAGGACTTGAGCATGCGATCGTCGACTCCGCAGACTTTTCCGCGTATGACTTCGATGACGCGCTGCAGTGGGAAGGTGCGCATCGACGGTTCACTCATCTACTTGGGTCGAACTCTGCCAAGTGCATTCAATGCCTCCGAGCGGTTGACAGGGTTGTGGCGGGAAACGACGTGTTGGCCGACTGGGCCGGCCAGTTTGCCCGTGAGGTCGTGGTGATCCCGAGTTGCGTTGACTCGCGTCAGTACCAGGTCAAAAGTGTCTTTCGAGTTATCTGATCCACCAAGGTTCGTTTGGATCGGGTCCCCGAGTACCGAGAAGTACCTGATGACCATTCAAGATGCTTTGCTCACCCTGCACGAACGAACCGGAGCGCGCCTCGTCGTTATCGGCGCACCGCGCGGAGATCTGCATGCGCTCGCTCCGATGACGGACCGCATCCCTTGGGAGGCTGGGATAGCCGAACGTCGCCTGCACGAGTTCGATATCGGTTTGGGACCACTTAGCGATGACATTTACAGCCGGGGCAAGTGCGCATACAAGGTGCTTCAATACGGTGCAGCCGGACTTCCCGTTGTCGCCACCCCTGTGGGAGCCAACACGGTCGCGTCCGTTTTCGGAGGTCGATTGGCACAGTCACCCGATGATTGGGTCGATCAGCTGGGCTCCCTCCTCAATGCTTCTGCACAGGTCCGGCGGGAGATGGGAGCCACCGTCACGTCGCGAAGTCGATCGGTCGTACTCCTTTCAGGCTTGGTCTGATCGGTGGGCACGGGCCGTTGGATTGATCGACAGCGACGCCCAAGGCCCCGCACTCAAGTGACCGAAGTCCCAACGGCAGCAAGTTCGGCCGGAGGACTTCTCGACAGGCTGAACAACGGTCTCGCGTGGCTCGTCGTAGCGAACGGCGCCAGCTATCTGACTTCGCTTCTCCGTGAGCGGTTCCTCTACCAGCATGAGTACGGTACGCGCCCGCTTGATGTCGTCGTCGTCGCCCTCGCCGTCTCCGCGATTCTTGGAAATGCACTTGGAGTCCTTCTGTCGTTCTGGTGGGCGGCTGGTCGGCTCGCAGTCCGCTCGATCTACTTGGTCTCGTCGTCGCTGCGGCAACATCGGCCCTCGTCGCGGCTGTATCAGTCGAGTCCGCACTACTTTTTATCTACATCGTTGCATCGGCTGCGTTTCTTCTCGCTACCCAGCGCGCCGCTGGTAGGGTCGTCAGCTGTATGCCCTGATCGCGGCGGCGACTTCGCCCGGTCCTGCAGTACTTATCTGGGCAACGATTGGAGTTAGGAGTGTCACCGACATCTTGTTCGGGTACGCGGCCGGAGCGATCTGGCAGGCGGTGGGCGCTTGGCTAGTCGGGCGAGGCGGACGGATTTCCCCCAGCACCTCCTCGTCTTCGCTGCTCTGGCCACTGGCATATGTCGCGGCGGTCCAGATCGACGGAGTGGCTGACATATCTCTGTTGCTGCTTGCCGGGCGCGGTTGGGCGAGCGCGGTGCATTTGCGTACAACGCTTTTGGTGGGGCCACCGTGCTCTTGATCGGCCCACTGGCTGCGCAAGCCCTAGCTGGTCGATTCCACCTTGAGCGGCCAACCCGGATCCTTGCGGTAGCAACAGCGCTGGCTGCAGCGTTCGCAGCGCTCGTTCCACTTGTACTACGGCTCGTTATTCATGGGGGAGCCGTAGTCTGGGGCGTTTATCACCGAGTGTCGATACTGACACTGTTGTATGCGCCCGCGATACCGTTCGCGACGTATTGGCAATTGACGACGAGATCGGAGCATCGAAACGTGGACCGGTGGCGCATGCTCGCCTTCCAAGCGACCATTCTCTTTCTGGTTCACCTCGTGCTTTTGATGCTGGTGGTCATCTTACGAGCATGGACTTATGTTCCGCTGTCGACGACGGGCGCTTTCGCGGCCATGTCGATATCGAGTCTGACGCGCTCGCGTTCGAGTCCCTGGAGAGTGTGGAGGGCGGCGTACCCGTATAGCTGCTTGCGAGGTGTCGTAAGTAGACGGGATCGAGCTGGCGCGCCGGCAGAGTAGGCCACACGCGTCGGAGGGGCAATCGTTGTTTTGAAAACCGAGGAACTACCCAATCATTGGCAGAGCTGCTGCCGTAATCGAGGCAGAGTTATTCGAGCCGTCGAAGTACCGTAGGTGATTCCGTAGCACGGAAACAACCAGCAAAGTCTCTTCGTAGAACTCCATCCCCCAACGAGTCGCACCGATCAGCATGCCAATCGCTCGTTTCACCGCGTGGCGGCCGTAGAACGGGCGTGATGACTTGAAGCCAAGCGATACCTTCTCAAGCCGTAACGGCACGGCCCCTTCGTAGGTTGGCACGCTTCGGCTTTACGGTGAGCCTGTGATAATGCGACGTGTAGAGGCCGAAGAATGCCGATGAGTCGGATTTGATTAGAAGTACGGGCTGGAGAAATGGGGAGCGGTCGCTTTGAATGTCCCGCCCGGAACAAGAACCGTGCAGCCTGGACCATCAGCCCACTCAGATCGTCGATATGTTCAATGAAGTGCTCGGAAGTGATCGACGAGACGCTCGCGTTGGGCATCGCCTTTAGCGCTTCGATCGCGTCGCCGACCACATCCACGCCCGGGTACCCCGCAACGTCTACGCCGATCGCACTGGGGTTTCGCTTGGTCGGCCCGCAGCCGAGTTCGACCGCACGTGGACGGCCCGCCTGGAACATACTGAGGATGCCGTCAGCATCCAACACGGGCGGCCACGTTAGTCCCAGATTTTCCGGTATTAGGGGAAGACCACATCATGGTGAACGTGGCTCCAAAAGCCGCCGGCAGCCCTCCCGCGAATCTCGTGGCATTGGTCCATTTCCTGAAGGTCGGTGAGCAGCCGCATCGCCTCTTCCGGCTGGGCCCCAGGGTCCGCGGAGGCAAAGCATGGCGATGCTGGCCTCATAGGGACTTAGCCTTCAATCGCATGTCCGTCTCGGGCGTCTGCAAGAGCGCTGCCGCTCGACCTATGGCGGAGGTCAACTCCTGTTGAGCGCAAGGGCTTCATGCCTCGAAATGCAATGTTGGCAGCAGCGAACGGTAGATACATTCCCCAGCAGACACCCGGCGCCTGAAGATAAGGGTCAACTGCATTCGCGATCAGGATGCACAGACGGTCGCAGTGGTCGCGACCAAGATGAGAGCGATTCCGCCGTCGCCGGTCGCTACCGCAACATCCTTCAAGGCTCGCCAGCTCAGTACCGCCGCTGCGAGGAGGAGAGCCACTCCGAGGATACCTGTCTGAAAGAGCAGAAGGGCATATTGAGCCTCAAAGTTCCATGGCTTCTGAGGGTCACGCGCGTAGTCCGCCAGCGTTGCACCAAATCCAGCACTTGGACCGGATCGATTTCCCGATCCTCGGACAAGGACAGGAACTTCGTAGCGGAGCACCTGGGCGCTACTAAGGGGGACGAGATCGCCACCGTTGTAGATATTGCCTGCTCCCTGGACGGGCGATGATTCACCAGCGACGAGGTGGCTAACGGTGCCGAATGCCTAGAAAACGTCAATGGCGCGACAAGTGATCCGATGATGAGTCCGCCGATCACGGCTCCACCGGAACGGCGACATTTATGCGTCGGATTTCTGTTTGGAGATGCCGAGGAATCGACGCCCGACAACGGCGGCAATCAATGGAGATAGCACATCAACAACGATGAGTGCCTGACGGCCAGACAGGACGAGAGCGACAAGAGCTGCCAGGGCCGCTGCGATGCGCAAGCGCCGGCTCGGCAATGATGGATGACGAGGGAGGACTACAGAGGCTGAATACAGCGGTCCCAAAATGAGCAAGCTCTCGATGCCGATGAATGTGAGGCGCTGGCCAGCGGCGTAGGTCTGCTCAAGATTCAAGAACGACGTTGGCAGTACTGCAATATGACCTTTCGTCTGTAGGTCATACAGGACGATGGTGAGGCACAGCCCGATAGTCGCCCATGCTCCTGCCTTTACCAGGCTGACCAGCAGGGCTCTGTCAGTGGCTTTGACGCACAACCAAAAGAGCACCGGGACCACCAAGTACAGGATGGCCTGGGTCTTTATGCCTGGGTCCCTGTTGGTGGCCCCAATGGCAACCCCGAAGATTCCAAATGCCAACTGGATGAAGATGATTGGTATCAGGAGAGGGTAGAGGCGAGGCGCTCGAAGGGAAGCGATGAGTGCCACGACGCCCAGTACAGCAAAGAGCGAGTAGAGCACCACATTGTCGGAGATCGGTAGCCAGATCAGATAGAGCCAAATCGCAATGGCGAGCAGACCGAACGGTCCCAGGCGGCGCATTGCTCTATTGTGTCCTGGTCACATGCCGCCGGAAGGTTATGGCGATTGCATCGACCCCTGACCCCTTACGCTTCGCTACCCGGTCGTAGGCATCGAACGACCGTCGGGCCGTAGCTCGTTGATCGAAATCTGTCTGTGCCTTTACGTGTGCTGCGTACCCCAAGCGAGATCGAAGGATGTGGTCGGAGGCGAGGCGGTCAATCGCCAGGGTGAGGTCATCTACTCTGCCGGGTGGCACGAAAAGGGCCTCCGACCCGTTCATCCCGATCTCGCGGGAGCCGCGGATGTCGGTCAGGACCATGGCCCGCCCGCACGCAGCCGCCTCCATTGCCGACCTTGGGAACCCCTCTCGGTACGAAGGGAGGACGAAGACGTCCAGGGCCGAGTACACCTCGGGCATGTCGAGCCGCTCGCCCAGGAACCTGACCCCGTCGAGGTCGTGGCTCACGGCATCGGTCTTGTCCGGGTCCCGTGGTCCGACCCAGACGAAGTGGGCCTGGGCGCCGAGCCTTCTGGCTGTCTCGGCGAACTCGTACATCCCCTTCTCGACCACTCTGCGTCCCACCGCCCCCACCAGCACGTCGTCGGGGTCGAGGCCAAGCTCGGCCCTGACGCGGGCCCTGCCCAGTTCGTCGAAGCGAAAGCGGTCCAGGTCGGTGCCGTTGCCAATGACCATCGGTTGTCGGCGCCTGACAAAGCGGGCCATTGTGGTGAGATCCTCGCCGTTTAAGAACAGCTCGACGTCGGAGAACTGCGCCGCGAACCCTTCGATCGTCTTGACGGCGAGGCGCTTCGATCGTCGGTCGTCCTCGGTGACCGGGAGTCCGTGGCAGGTGTTGACGATGATGGGAACCCGGCACCAGCGGCCGACGATCCTGCCCAACACCCCCGCCTTGGGCGTGTGGGTGTGGAGCACGTCGACGCGGAGGTCCTTCAGGGCCTTCCTCAGTTGCAGCGCCGCCCGGAGGTCCGATCCCGGTCGCCACGCCCGGGTGAGCCGTCGATCGGGACATGCCGAATGCCGAGCCGTTCGAGGTCTGCGACGCACGGACCGGGGGCCGACAGGCCGATCACCGTGTGGCCGGCGGCGAGCGCCTCCTCGAGCTCGGTCCGCAGCAGGAAGAACAGCGAGGCATCAATCGTCGTGAAGTGCGCGATGCGAAACCGGAGCTCCGACGCCCCTTGGTACTTGCTCACGGCCGCCATGTTCAGCGCCCGGTCGCTGGGCTGGTCGACGAGCGGAACCACTCGATGGTGCGGGTCAGTCCTTCGTCGATCGGCACCGCGTCCAGCTCGGGGAAGAGATCGATCAGGCGCCGGTTGTCCGCCTGGGTGTCTCGAACGTCGCCCGGCCGCGGGTCGACGTAGTCGCGCCGCAGCGAAGTCCCCAGGAGCTCCTCGAGTCGCCCGGCGAGCTCGAGGATCGAGACCCGTTCGCCGAAGGCAAGATTGACTGGTCTGTGAGAGGAAACCCTCCGCTTGATCGCATCCTCGATGACATTGACCACGCTGCCCACATAGGTGAAGTCCCGGGTCTGGGCCCCGTCCCCGTGGATGACCAGCGGCTGGTCGGAGAGGGCCGCCGCGACGAACGCTGGCACCACGGCGGCGTAGGCATGGCCGGCCGCCTGGAATGGTCCGAACACGTTGAAGAACCGCAGGGCCAAGACGTCCAGGTCGAAGCACGACGCGTAGGCGAGCGAGTACGCCTCGGTGGCGAGCTTGGACGCCGCATACGGGCTGACCGGCATCGGGGCCATGTCCTCGCGCTTGGGGAGCTGTGGATTGGCCCCGTAAACCGACGAGGACGACGCCACGACCAGGTGGGGCGACTGGTGGCGGCGGGCCGCCTCCAGGACCTGGAGGGTCCCGTTGACATTGGCGTCATTGCTAGCCAGCGGATCGACGATGGAGCGGGGCACCGACGGGCGAGCGGCCAGGTGAACGACCGCGTCGGCGCCCTCGAACGCCTGGTCGAGCGTCGAGGGGTCGAGGATCGACCCCTCGACGAGCCGGAGGTCGAGGCCATCCAGGTTTTCCTGGAACCCGGTGGCAAAGTTGTCTAGGACCACGACCTCATACCCGTGGGCGAGGAGTCCCTGGACGAGGTTGGTCCCGATGAATCCGGCCCCACCGGTCACCACGACCCTCATCTGGCTCCTCCGCCTGGGGCGAGCAGCTCGCTGCGCCCTGGGGGGACCTGGTCAACCGACTCTCGTCAGAGGTGCTCGATGTTGGCGCCCGCCGGCAGTCGCCGGCGGGTGTCGAAGACTCGCTGGCTCTGGGAGACCGCCTCCCAGTCGAAGACGTCGTGGTCGGTCACCACGACCACCAGCTCCGCGGAACGGAGCTCCTCCTCCGTTGCCTCGACGCGCTTGGCCGACGTGGGGAAGTCCTGGTCGCTCAAGTAGGGGTCGGTGGCCCGCACCTCGGCCCCGAGGTCCGAGAGCAGCCCGCAGATCACGGGCCCCGGAGCCTCGCGGGCGTCGCCCGAGTTGCGCTTGTAGGCGAGCCCGAGGACAAGGATCCGGGCCCCGTTCACGGCCTTGCGGTCCTTGTTCAGGATGGAAGCGATCCTGCTGATCACGTAGCGGGGCATGTGGTTGTTGACGTCGTTGGCCAACTCGACGAAGCGGAACGGCGAACCGCCCTGCTGCTTGATGTGCCAGGACAGGTAGCTCGGGTCGACGGGGAGGCAATGGCCCCCGACCCCGGGTCCCGGATCGAATCGCATGAATCCGAATGGCTTGGTCGATGCGGCGTCGAGGGCCTCCCATACGTTGATGCCCAGATCATTGGCCGACATCGCGACCTCGTTCACGAGCGCGATGTTCACGTGCCGGAACGTATTCTCGAGCAGTTTGGTGAGCTCGGCCTCGGCCGGGACTCGACACGCGACCGTCCGCTCGACCAGGGTGCCGTAGAACTCCTCGACCACTGCGAGGCAAGCCGCGGTGAGCCCGGAGACGACCTTGGGAGTGTTCTCGAGCGTCCAGGTCGCGTTGCCCGGGTCGATCCGCTCGGGGCTGTAGCCCAGGTGGAAGTCGATCCCGGCCTGGAGTCCCGATCCGGTCTCGAGCAGCGGTCCGAGCAGCTCCTTGGTCGTGCCGGGGTAGGTCGTCGATTCAAGGACCACGCAGGCGCCGGGTCGGAGAGAGGCGGCCAGCATCCGCCCGGCCGACCTCGACATGGGAGAGATCCGGAACCCCTTCGGTCAGGGGGGTCGGGACCGTGATGACCGCGATGTCGAAGTCGGCGCAGTCGGCCGCGGTCGATGCTCGGCAGGTATCGACCAGTCTTCAGCGACCGCGGCGATTTGGGCGCCCGGGATATCCCCAATGTAGGAGTTGCGCGGCCCGGAGCCGGGAGATCCGCTCGGTGTTGGTGTCGTATCCGACGACCCGGTGTCCGGCCGTCACCGCCCGTACCGCCAGGGGCAGGCCGACGTAGCCCTGGCCGACGACCACCACGTTGGGCCGTTCGGTCACTCAGGTCGCTCATCGCGTTGACCGGCTCGGGCCGTGGAGCGGGACCTGGGTCGTCGACATGGAGCCGGCGGCCTGACGTCGGCCGTTCGACGCGAGCAGTCTTGCGAACGGTTCCGCGCTCGAGACGCGACGGCTCGATCATGGCACCAGTCCTGTCGAATCGATCGGGGATGCCGGCACGTGTGAGATCAGCTTGTGAATCGGCCGCACATCTTCTTCGCCCACCGAACAGAGCCTCATGAATCTTCTCGCCCGGCCGAAGACCGGTGAAGGCGATCTGAATCCGGCGGTTGCTGCGCTCAGCGAGCCGCGCTGCGACCTCGGCGATGCGGGCTGGACTCCCCATGTCCAATACCAGGACTTCGCCGCTTGCCCCGATGGCACCCGCCTGGATCACCAGCTGAACTGCTTCTTGGACGGTCATGAAGTAGCGGGTTGCGTCCGGGTGCGTAACGGTCAAGGGACCGCCCGATGCGATCTGGGACTGGAAGGTCGAGAGCACCGATCCGCGACTGCCGAGCACGTTCCCGAAGCGCACGCTGAGGTAAGCCGCGTGGTGTTGCGTGGCAATCATTGCGGTAAGTCGCTCCGTGATGCGCTTGGTGAAGCCCAGAACGCTTGTCGGATCGGCTGCCTTGTCGGTCGAAATGTTCACAAACCGTTTGACGTCGTGTGACTGACACACGGCAAGGACGTTCAGTGTGCCGAAGATGTTGGTCTTGATGGCCTCCGCCGGCCACATCTCGAGCAGCGGCAGGTGCTTCAGGGCGGCGGCGTGAAACACGACTTCCGGACGATGCTCGTCGAACACGGCCTGCAGTCCGCGCAAGTCCCGAATGTCACCCACCACCAGTCGACGGTCGTTCAGCAGAGCACGGCCCTCTATGGACAGCTGGAGGGCGTGCAAACCCGACTCGTCCCGATCCAGCATCACCAGCGTCGAAGGCGCGTAGCGGTGGATCTGCCGACAGAGCTCGGACCCGATTGAGCCGCCCGCGCCTGTGACGAGGACACGATGGCCGGTGATGTAGCTCGCGATGCTGTCGACATCGGTGTGAATTTCGTGACGTCCGAGGAGGTCGACGAGGCTGACAGCCCGGATGTCCGACACGCTCACCCCGGGGCTAGGCAAGAGCTGGTTCACGGGCGGTAGCACCCGAACATCGAGACCGGCTGAGGCAGCAAACTGAGCGAGACTACGGATGAGGCCTGAGCTGGCCGTTGCGATGGCAATGATCAGCGTGTCGGCGCGCGTGCGCTCGGCGATCTCGGCGATCTGTTCTCTCCCGCCCGATACTCGTAGATGTCGAATTTGAACTTGACGCTTTTCCGGATCGTCATCGAGCAGAGCGACGGGAGCAAACGGTGGGTGGTCCGAGGTGCGGAGGACGTCGATGACCTGCTCGCCGCCACTGCCCGCTCCAAAGATGATGGCTCGACGTTCGGGAGCTTTGGACTCTGCCAGAAATTTGTGGCGGAGCCGCCAACCCGCTCGGAGACCTCCGGTGCCGACGAAAGTGAGTGCGCCGGCGGCCACGATCGAGCTCACCGGGACGGCGTGACTGAGGTACAGCACGTTGGCCAACACGAGAAGGGCCGTGCAGTTGGCGATGGTCGTCGCCAGGGCCACGAACTCTTCGAAGCTGGCGTTCTTCCACTGGATTCGGTAAAGCGAAAACGCGAAGCCCAGGCCGATCTGCGCCGCAATCACGATCTCAATGGCCTCGAGGACTCCGACTGTGAAAACGAGGCGCGGCTTGAGATCGAATCGAAGTGCCGTCGTCGCCAGGAGCGCCGCCGCCCAGACGACCGAGTCGGCTACGGGCTCGATGACCGGTCGATACCGCCTCACCAGGTCTTCGAGGTTCGCGTGGCGATTCACGTTTGCGGAGCGGGACTCCCCGCTAGAGGACGGGCCGCCGGTCAGAAGCGACTGCCGAAGGCACTGACCTGCCGTGTCCATTGCCATTGGCGTTGCCGGTGAGCGTCACCTCGGGAGCACGAAGTGGGGTGTAGCGATACTTGTGTCCATACCCGTATCCGTACTCGCTTCCGACCCCCGAAAAGCGGGTCAGCTTGTTCAAGACGATGCCAGTCGGTCGCATCTCGACTTGTTCCAGCAGCTCAGTCGCCCTCCGGAGTTCGGCTTCGGAGGTCTGGCCAGCCGCTACGACCAAGAGAACAGCGTCCGCGTATCGAGCAAGGATCAGGGCATCGGCCACTGGAAGAAGAGGCGGGCTGTCGATGATGACCGTGTCAAAGGCGCCGGTGAGCAGGCGGAAGATCGACCCAGCCTTCTCGGAACCGAGCAACTCGGCCGGGTTCGGCGGGATCAGCCCGGTTGCGAGCAATGCGAGCCCAGGTGCGTTGGACACGTTCTGCAGTGTGGATTTCAGCTCATCTCGGCCGAGCAGCACATTGGTGAAGCCAGGGGTTTCGCCCCGACCGAGGATTCCGCCGATACGAGGTCGCCTGAGGTCGCAACCCACCACGACCACTCGCTCGCCTGCTTTGGCCAGCACCACCGCGAGGTTGGCGACCGTGGAGGTCTTGCCCTCAGAGCCCGAAGCGCTGGTCACGAGGATTGTCTTCAACCGTCCGTTGTGGCCCGCAAACTGCATGGAAGTTCGGAGCGAACGGTAGGCCTCGGTCGCCGGCGAGAAGGGGTCACTCTCTGAGATGAGGATCGAAGTATCCGAGCGATTGGCTCCGGGGACCTTTGGGATCATTGCCAAGACCGGTACACCGCCGGTCAATCGCTCGGCTTGATCCTTCGTGTACACCTTGTCGTCGAAGTATTCCGCCGCAAAGGCGGCTCCGATCCCGAGCAAGAGTCCGATGAGGAGACCGATCAGCCCATCTCGTACTGGCTTGGGTGAGCTGGGTGACTTCGGAGCACCAGCACGAGAGACGATCTCCACACCGCCAGGGGAGACTGCTCCGGTGACCTCGAGTTGGGCGAGCTCCTCCTTCAGCACGGACTCCTGGCTGGAGAGCGCCGACACCGTGGCGCTGGTGGACGAGCTCGGGTTGATCTCGGCCTCCAGTGGCTGAAGCTGATGGTTGATCCCGTTGATCTGCGATTGCAGTTGTTGCTCCACCGACGTCAGCGCGTTGATCGCCTCGGTCCGCTGGTCGGCGACGAACGCCGTCGCGTAAGCGTTGGCTGCGTCGGCCGCCCTTGCCGGGGTTGACGCAGTGGCGGTCAGGGCGATGACGTTCGTTTGACCGACCTCGCTGGCCGAGATCGAAGGTGCGTAGCCCAGCTTCTTCGCGGCGGCGGCCTCGACGGGGCCGCTCGTGACGAGCTGCAGGTCGGTCAGAACGTCAGTTGGCGACACGGTCTGCTGCGTGCCCGAAATCGGGACAGACCCCGTTGTCGGCTGGACCAGCAGTTGAGTGGTCGCCGAATACCGCTTGGGTTGCAGACTGCTGAAGGCCGTCGCCACGGCGACCGCCAGGATCGTGAACGCGACGAGCCAGTGGAGCCGCCGACGAATGATCCGGACGTAGCTGCGGAGGGTCTCCTGGTTGGGCTCGAAGTCGGCCATGAGGTGATCTACCTATTCCCGGTCTTCCCCTGGGGCACCCTCATGGAGGAGGTGCCGAAATTCGTCGCTGCAGGCCATCATCGTAAGGCGAGGCGTCCCCTGGGCCGAGGATGCCCAACCCCTCCAGTCCCAGCTCACAGGGCACTTGGGCGCCTGAGGAGGCTTGTTCTACGGGCCCTCAGCGCCGCTTGCCGTACATGACCGCGGGTCCCAGGGCTCGAGGGCCTGGACCGCCGGGTTCGGCGCGGTCTGAAGTCGGGCACGGTCGTCGTGGTGGTGGTGGTCGGCGGCACCGTGGTGGTCGTGCTTGTCGTCGTCGTCGTCGTCGTGGTGGTGGTCGAGCCATGGTGCTTCTTGGTCTGGGGTTGCGTCGTGGTGGTGGCGGCGGGCGGTGGCGCGGGCGGGTTCACGCTGAAGTCGGTGCCCGTGATGACCGTGACCTGAGCTCCCGAAGCGGTCGTCGGCAGCGAGCTCGAGGGATTCGCGAGCGCCAGGACCACCTGGCCGGAGATGGAACGTGCCACCGTCTGCGCGGCCGCCTCTTCGGCCGGGGAGTCCGGTGAGTACTCCACGACAGTCTCCGCCTGGGCGGAGATCTCTGAGGTGTCGGCCAAGCTGACGACGTCGAAGCCGAGCGCCTTCAGCCCCGTCTCCGCCGTTTCACCGGCCGAAGAGTCGCCCGAGCCGTCGAGCACGGCGACAGTGACCGAACCCGGCGTGGGAAGGGCTTGCCCCGTGAAGGTGTTCACGTCGGGCTGGATGCCGAGGAACTGGTCGATCACGTCGTAGTCCTGGGGCTCGGAGGGGAACTCGACGTTCCCGTAGGCGCCGCCGTCGTAGATGTACTGGTTGATGTCACTCTCCATGACCGGGATCGTCAGTTCGGGCGCGCTGAACGGGTTGATGCCGTGATAGGTGAGCACAAGGTTCACCATGTGCGTGGTCGACAGTCCGCTGTCCGTCGTGAGGTCGCCGACGATGTTCGACACCATCTCGGTGTCGGTGATCGGGTTCCCGAGTCCCTTCTTCGAAATCGCCGCGGCGAGCACTCGCAGGAACTCGTGGTCGCGACGGATCCGCGCCAAATCACTCTCGCCCTCTTGCGGCCAGTAGGCGGGATCCGAGGTGGTGACGCCGGGCCCCTTGTACTGCAGATGTCGTGCTCGGACGACCTGCAGCGCCTGGACGCCGTTCAGCTGGATGCAACCGGTCGTCTGGATGTTGAGACCGGAATAGGCGTCATAGACGGGCTCGGGGAAGTACATGGAGATGCCGCCGAGTGCGTTGACGACGTTGGCGAAGGTGTCGAAGTTGAGCTCGACGTAGTGCTGGATCGGGATGCCGAAGTCCTCCTCGATGACCGCGACGAGCTGGCTCGGGCCCTGGTAGAGCGCGGCGTCGATCTTGTTGGCGCCGGTCGTGCGCGCGTTGGGCACGAACAGGTCGCGGGGGATCGAGAGCACGCTCACCGTCTTCTTTGCCGGGTTCAGGTGCAGGATCATGATCACGTCGCTGTTCACCCCGGTGACCCCCTCCGAGCACAACCCGTAGGCGGGGTTCTGGACGCTCAGCGCGCACCGCGAGGTGGAGCCCACCATCAAGATGTTCTCGGTGCCCAAGTCCGCCCCGTGGGTGGGCGCTGGCCGAAGGTGGTGCACCGTGATCCGGTGGACCTGCGCGTTGAGGTACAGGGCGTATCCGGCCGCCGCGCCGACGATGAGCACCACGACGATCCCGACGATGAGCAACACTCGGCGGAGTCGGCGGTGCTTGCGCTGCCTCTTTCGGCGGTGGGCGCCGCGCCGGGCTGCGGGGTGGCGGCCTTTCCCCGGCGCCGGGGTGGCGGGGACCGGGGCGGTCGGCGGATCGGGGTCCGCGGCGGCGCGGTCTGGCGGGTCCGAGTCGCTCATCGTCGGCCGCCGGCCTCAGGCGCCCGGCGGATCAGGCCTGCAGCGGGCCCGCGTCGTCGAAGCCCTGGCGGATGCCCTTCCCGGCCCGCTCGACGAGCTGGTCGGGCTCGTAAAGCATCCAGTAGGCGTTGCGGGCGTGCTTGCGGGCCCGGTCCCGGCACACCTTGGACAGGACGGCAGGGTCGTCGCTCTCGTCCTCGTGGACGAACACCTCGAGGATCGCAGTCGAGGTGAGTAGTTGGGCGAGCATCAGCCCCTGAGAGGCCTCGTGGGCGCAGATCTTGTCGATCGGCGCCCGGCCGGGCATGCCGAGCGCCACGACGATCTTGCAGTGGTCGTTCTCGATCATCTGCTTGGCCGCCACGGCCAGGTCCTTGAAGCCGGGGACCGTCCGGCGGACGGTCGTGAACCGCTTGCCGTAGGCGGGGCACGCCGCCAGCTCGTCAAGGGCCTCGGCGCCCATGTCGTAGCGGGCGAACATCGTGTCGACGACCCCGATCGTGTCCACAAGGGCGATTCTCCCATCAAACGCTGCCGCACGAAAAAGGTCGGATCCCGATCCACGGCCCGCGACCGGGCCCTTCGCGGTGCCGGGCGCGCTGGCCGAGCCGGCACCGGCGGTGCTACGCCTGGTCCCTCTCGCTCCTCGCCGGTGTCGGCCGGCGACCAGGGCGCGGGCGGACCGGGCCGGAGGCGGCCCATCGGCGCAGAGGAGATCGCGATGGCGTGGGACTTTGAGACCGAGCCCGAATTCGAGGAGAAGCTCGAATGGATGCGCGGGTTCGTGCGCAGCGAGATCTTCCCCCTCGAGACCCTGGGCCTGCCCTACGACCAGTTGCTCGGGGTGATCCGTCCCCTGCAGGATCAGGTGAGGGAGACGGGCCTCTGGGCGGCGCACCTCCCGCCCGAGCTGGGCGGCATGGGCTTCGGCCAGGTCCGCCTGGGGCTGATGCACGAGATCCTCGGCCAGACGCCGCTCGGGCCGGTCGTCTTCGGCAACAACGCTCCCGACTCGGGCAACGCCGAGCTGCTTGCCATCGGCATCGAGTCGACCGGGCGGGAGGACCAGCGCGAGCAGTGGCTCCAGCCGCTGCTCGACGGCAAGCTGCGCAGCGCGTTCTCCATGACCGAGCCCGACACCGCCGGGTCGGACCCCACCCTCTTGCGCACGCGCGCCGAGCGTGACGGGGACGAGTACGTCATCAACGGCCACAAGTGGTTCACGAGCAACGGCTCGGTGGCCGACTTCTTGATCGTGATGGCGGTGACCAACCCCGACGTCCATCCCTATCAGGGTTCGTCCATGATCCTCGTGCCGACCGACACCCCAGGACTCGAGATCGTGCGCGACGTCGCCACGATGGAGCACCCCGAGGAGAGCTTCGCCCGATTCGGCAACCACGCCGAGGTCTACTACCGCGACGTGCACGTCCCGGCGGCCAATCTGATCGGACGCGAGGGCGAAGGGTTCTCCCTCGCCCAGCAGCGGCTGGGACCGGGGCGGATCCACCACTGCATGCGCTGGCTCGGCCAATCCAAGCGCGCCTTCGACATGCTGTGCGAGCGGGCGGTCTCCCGCACGGCGCACGGCTCGCTCTTGGCCGAGAAGCAGACGATCCAGAACTGGGTCGCCGACTCGATGGCCGAGATGCACGCCGCCCGGCTCATGACGCTGCACGCCGCCTGGAAGATGGATCGGGAGGGGGCGCCCGCTGCCCGCGTCGAGATTGCGATGATCAAGTACTACGGCGCGAGCGTCCTCTACAACGTGATCGACCGGGCCATCCAGGTCCACGGCGCCCTCGGCTTCTCGTGTGATCTTCCGCTCGAGCACATGTACCGGGCGGCGCGGGCGGCGCGGATCTACGACGGACCCGACGAGGTGCACCGCCAGACGGTGGCCCGTCGCACGCTCAAGAACTACGCGCCCACAGCGGTGCCGAGCGAACACATCCCGACCAGGCGGGAGGAGGCCCGGGTGCGCTTCGCCGACATGTTGGAGCACGCCACCGCCAACCTTTGAGCGCGTCGGTGCGGGTCCTGCTCACCGAGGGGAGCGCGCGCCACTACGGGCCCGGGCTCCTCGAGCGCCACAACGGGATCGAGCTTGTCTCGATGGAGGCCGACACCTCGCTGCGGGCCGGCGACGGCTCGGCGGTCGACCGGGATCACAGCGGCATCGAGGTCGCGTGGTCCACCACGGACCTCTTCGAAGGTCTGCGCCGGCCGTTCTTCGGGCTGGTGCGCCGGCTGGAGACGCTGCGCTGGTTCCAGTCGGCGGCGGCCGGGTTCGAGGCGCCGTTCTTCGCCGAGCTGATCCGCCGGGGTGTCGCGTTCACCAAGTCCGACGTGCACAGTGTCCCGATCGCCGAGTACGTCCTGCGGACCGCTCTCGACCACTTCCAAGAACCCGAGCGATGGGCGGCCGCCCAGGCCGCCCGCCGATGGGAGACCCACGAGTTCGCCGAGGTGGCCGGGTCCCGATGGGTCGTCGTCGGCTTCGGGTCCATCGGGCGCGAGGTGGCGCGGCTCGCGCTGGCCTTCGGCGCGACCGTCGTGGGCGTCCGGCGGCACCCCGACCCCGACGACACGCTGGTGGCGGTGGTCACGCCCGACGCGCTGCCCGAGGTGCTCGGTCAGGCCGATGTCGTGGCCCTGTGCGCGCCGTCGAACGCCTCGACCCATCACCTCGTCGACGAGACGTTCCTCAACGACATGGCGCCGCACGCGCTCTTGATCAACATCGGCCGCGGCTCGATCGTCGACGAGGAGGCACTGGTCGCCGCCCTGGACGCCGGGTCGATCGGTGCGGCGGTGCTGGACGTCTTCGCGACCGAGCCGCTGCCCGAGGACAGCCCGCTCTGGGTCCACCCGCGCGTGCGCATCACGCCGCACAACTCGGGGAACGGTGTGGGACAAGCCGACCGGCAGGCCGCCCTCTTCGACGAGAACCTGGGGCGCTATCTGCGGGGCGAGCCGCTGCGGAACCTGGTGACCGAAGCCGACCTGGTCTAAGGGGTCACCCCACCGCGGCCAGCTGGTCGATCCCGAGCGCCTCCTCGAGTGCGGCCGCCGTCCTGAGGACGACAAGATCGCCGTGGGCCGGGCCGATGAGCTGGAGCCCGACCGGCAGGCCGGCCGCGGTGAACCCTGCGTTCACGGTGGCCGCCGGGGACCCGCTCATGTTGAACGGGTAGGTGAAGGCGACCCAGTTCGGGGTCTCCTCACCGTTCACGATCCCGAGGCCGCCAAGTGCGATCGGTGGCGCCGCGCCGGCGCAGGTCGGGGTGACCAGGATCCGGGCGTCGGCGAAGAGCTGGACCAGGCGGTAGTTCACGCGATGGCACGCGTCGAGCGCACGGGCCATCTCGACCCCGGTCACCGAGCGGGCGCGATCGAGGAGAAAAGACAGCATCGGGTCGAGGTCGACCCAGCCGGCGACGGCCGCCCGGTCCTCGAAGGAACGCAGCAGGTAGACGCCCGTCAACGTGAGCCAGCTCCCCAACGGATCCTCGTCGAACACCGAGTCCAAAACGACCACCTCGGCGCCGAGCGACTCGAGCACGCCGACGGCGCGCTCGCAGATCTCGAGCACCTCGGCGTCCGCGGTCGCGTAGCCGAGCGTCGGGGACCACAGCACGCGGGTGGGCGGGTGCGGGTCGTCCAGGGCGGCGAGCCACGAGGCCTCGGGCCGGGGGAGCGAGCGCAGGTCGGTCGGGTCCGGCGCGACGACCACGTCGAGGGCGCGCACGGAGTCCTCGATGCGCCGAGCCATCGGTCCCTTGGACGAGAGCAGCGGCCATCCGGGCGCCTCGGGTCCGCCGGAGGGCACCCGGCCGAGCGAGGGCTTGAAGCCCGACAGCCCGCAGCAGGCGGCCGGGATCCTGATCGAGCCACCGCCGTCGGAGCCGGTGGCGAGCGGGACCATTCCCGCCGCCAGTGCCGCCGCCGTCCCCCCAGAGGATCCGCCGCTCGTGTGGTCGAGGTTCCAGGGATTCCGCGTGGCGCCGAACAGCGCGTTCTCGGTTTTCGCGGTCCACCCGAGGTCCGGCGTATTCGTCTTGCCGACGACCACGCAACCGGCGGTTCGCAACCGTGCCACGAGCACCGAGTCGTGCTCGGCCGGCGGCTCGTCGGCCCACATCGGTGAGCCGTGGGTGGTCGGGTAGCCCGCGGCGTCCTCCAGGTCCTTCACCCCGATGGGGACACCGGCGAGCGGCCCGGGGTCACCGCCACTTTGGACGATGTGGTCGATGGCGCCGGCCTGTTCGAGCGCCCGCTCCGCGTCGAGCGCGACGAAGGCGTTGACCGTCGGGTTCAGGTCCTCGATGCGGGCCAGCGCGGCCGTGGTGATCTCGGTCGCCGATGCTTCCTTCCGGCGCACCAGGCCGGCCAGCTGGACGATCGAGTCTCGGCGGAAGTCAAAGTCCACGCTCCCGCACTACCACGGAATCGCCCTGGATGACACCTGCCGGGGGTCCGGCTCGGTCGGCCGGCGAACCCTCGTGCTCCGGGGCTGGGAGTCCCTGATCGCGCCACCGACTCGCAGTGCGCGCTCGCCGATGTGGCCGAACTCGAGGCGCCCCGACCCGGCCGCCGGAGCGGGCCCTCAGGCGGTCGGCGCGAGGCCCCGGATCGCGTGCTCGAGTTCGATGCCGATCGGGATCACCATCGGGGCGGTCACGGTCACGCCGTTCGCCGCGTAGCGCTCGATCTTTTCCCGGCACACCTCGACCGACCCATGGACGATCAGGTCGTCGACCACCTCGTCGGGGATCGCCTCCAGCGCGCCTTTGCGATCACCGGCCGACCACTTGTCCCACATGCCCTGGAGGAGCGGGCCGCGCCCGAGCCAGCGCTGGAACTCGGCGTACGCCTCGACGTTCAGGTAGGCGGTGATCATGCGGCGTCCGACGGCGCGGGCCACGTTGGCGTCGGGGTTGGGGATGACGAAGATTCGGGCCACGACCTCCTTGTGGCCCTCGCCACCGATCTCGGCCACCGCCTGCTTGACGTCGTCGGGCCCGAGCCAGTTCAAGATGGCACCGTCGGCCTCCCGACCGGCGAGCGACAGCATGCCGGGCCGCAGCGCCGCCAGGTAGATGGGTGGCACCGGGGCCGGGACGCGCGCCAGGCGGAAGCCGCGGCTCTCGAAGGTGGCGAACTCGCCCTCGACGCGCTCGCCGGTGAGCGCCGCCTTCACGAAGCGCAAGACGTCGCGCACCTTCTTATAGGGGTCGACGAAGTCGATGCCGTTCCAGCGGCCCACGATGACCTCGGAAGAGGAGCCGATCCCGAGGGCGAACCGGCCCGGGGCGGCGTCGGCCATGGCCGCCGCGGTCTGGGCCATGAGCGCCGGGCCGCGGGTATAGGCCGGCGCGATCGCGATGCCGAGGTTGAGTGACGGCGCCCACGCGGCCGCCAGCGCGAGCGGGGTGAACCCGTCGCCCCCGTCGACCTCGGCGGACCACACGTCGGTGTAGCCGAGCTCGACGAGGAGATCGAACCAGCGTCGGTGCTCGTGCAGCGGGACGTCGAAGGGGATGGTGATCCCCCGGCGAGGCGCAGCGTCGGTTCGTTCAGCGGTGCTCATCGGCCCACTGTTGCACCGGCGGCTGGCCCCTGCATGCGGGCACCGGGCACGGCTAGCGGCCCGTGGGGTCGGGCTCCGCCTTCGATTGCTCTTCGGCCAGCCAGCCCGGCGCGTGGCGGGCGGCCCAGGTCTGGGTGACCTTGCCCTTGATCATGGAGCGAAGCGACTCGGGGTGGGTGAAGGCGAAGAGCACGTGACCGGCGACCACGATGAAGATCGCGTACGCGAACGCGTCATGGACGAACGTGGCACCAGTCCGCCAATCGACCGGGAAGAACCGGAACCACTTGAGCATCGCGCCGGAGGCCAGCATCACCACGATGGCGGCGCCGGTGAAGATGGCGTTCAGCTTCTGGCCGGGATTGAACTTGTCGACGACCCGGGGGGCCTTCCGCCCCAGGCGCTTCAGCCAGGTCACCTCGTCCCTCGTCCAGACGCTGATCACGGCGGAGGTCACGGCGGAACTCGGATCCCCAGGGACCTAAGAGGGCGATCGAGGAGCGGGAGCGGCAGCGCGATACCGGCCCACAGGTGGATCTCCTCCACGAGGGTGCGGCGCCCGACCACGCCGGCGATCGACCCGAAGTACAGCGGCAGGGCCGTCAGCCATGAGGATGCCGAACAGCAACGCATTGGCCCAGTGGGCGGCACGTTGCACGGCGTCGAATCGCACGATCCGCAGGGTGGGGCGCGGACGAGCTGCGACGGCGGGCGTCACGCCGCCTCCACCGGTCAAGGACGGATCGGTGGCACCCGTCGATCCGTCGATCCACCCGTTGACGGGATAGCCGTTCTGCTCCCAGAACCCGGGTTCGACTCGGTCGACGACCCTGATCGCCGACAGCCACTTGAGCGACTTGTAGCCGAACATGGGAGCGACGTACAGCCGCACCGGGCCCGCCGTGTGCTGTGGTGACCGGGGCGCCGAGCATGCGGTACGCCACGATGACGTCGGGCAGACGCGCCTGATCGAGCGTCAGGCTCTCGGTGTCGACACCGTCGTAGGACTCGAAAGCTCAGCGCCACCGCGGCGTCCTGCACGCCCACGTCATCGAGGATCTCCGAGAGCCGCACGCCTTCCCAATCGACGTTGGGGACAGACCAGCCGGTGACACAGTGGAAATCCTTCACGAACGCGGTGCGAGGCATCGCCTCGAGATCGTCGATCGTGTATCTCCGGGGCCGAGTCGACGAGTCCGCTGACCTCGAGTCGGTACTTCGAGCGCGAGATGACCGGGAGCGTCCCGGAGATCGAGTAAATGCGGAACTGGTCGCCAAATGGCAAGCAGTCCACCCAGTCCTGAGCCGACGACGTTGCCAACGACGTTCTGCACCTTGGCGCCGAACACGATGCCGGCAGCACCCAGACCGACGAGGCCGAGAAAGACGCGACGGCCGACCGCGATCCGTTGCTCGGACCCCTCGCGACTCGTTCCGGCGGACTTCGGAGGCACAGGGCCAGACTATGAGCACGGAGGCCAGCGGCGGCAGCGCCCCCTTCTCGACATTGCGTCGACGCGTTCTCTCGCACGGCTCAGAAACACCTCAACTCGACAATCCCTCTCGGTCGCTCAGCCGTATTGCAAGACAAGCGACGGTTGAGCGTCCAGGAACTGCCCTTCGTTGGCGAAGGCGACGAAATCGTCGCGGTCCTGGTGTCGAGAATGGAGCCAAACGATGAGGGCACGCGCGGGGATCGGGATCGTGCTCTGTGCGGTCGGCGCGGTCTTCATCCTCCAAGGAACCAAGGTCATTCATGGCTCGGCAATGAGCGGCCACGCCCAGTGGGCGGTTGTCGGGGCGGTCGCGGTCGTGGCGGGCTTGGCCTGCTTCGCCTGGGCCGCGCGCCATCACCGAAAGAGCATCGACCGAGTCAACCTGAAACGGCCCGTTGACGCCGAGCGGAGCTGCCCGGTCGGCTGGGGCCGCGCGCAAACCGCCTCGGATCTCAGGCCACCCGGGGCGTCGCGGCTGTGGTCGCCCGATCGACGGCCGCTCGAGTCCCGGCCACGACCAGGTACTCGTGGTTGCGCACATGCGAGACGGTCCCGACCCGCACTCCGGCCGGGCTGTGGATGCCGATGCGGGCTCCGACATAGCGGGCGGAGTCGAAGCTGAGCGTGCGGACGGTGTCGTGGTGGCCGCACATCGCGACGAGCTCGTCAAGGGTCAGCCATGACTCGTCGTTGTAGGAGAGGATCAACAAGCCGCAGTCGACCTCGGACACGACCTGGGCCAGCGCCTCGGGCATCGTGCGCTTCGAGTTGAAGACGCTTTTCGTGCGGTCGTCGCGCGCGTCGGCACGTTTGCAGGCCACCCCGTAGTGCTCGGGTGCGTCCCAGGCCACCAGCGTTTCCCAGACGTGGTAGTTGGTGAAGTAGCGGTGTTGGTTGTACGGCGGGTCGAGGTAGGCGACGTCGAAGTGGCCGAGCGCCGCGGCCAGCGCGCAGGCGTCGCCGCGGACTGCGGCGCCCGACCCGTCCAGCAGGTCCGGCACGCGCAGCTCGAGACGGTTGAACGACCGGGTGGCCCACTGCTTCACGTAGGCCATCTGCACCCCGGTGGTCGAGTCGACCCGGTCGGCGGCCTCGATCAGACTCGTGACGAGGACCGGTTGGAGGGGGTGGCCCGAGAACTCGCGTTCGATCCCCTCGCGGATGGCGTCGATCCGCTCGCCGTTGAAGGGCTGGAAGAACCGGGAGCGCCGGCAGAACGTCTCGGTCACGTACCCCTCGACCGGGGCCAGGTGCTCGAGGTGGTCGATGGCGAGGGAGAGCTCTCGCTGGTCGACGGTGCGGGCGTCGGTCTCGATGTAGCAGCGGGCGAAGACCTCGGCGTACCGCGCCACGTCCACGGCGGTCACCTCGACGCCGAGGGCCTTCATCGCCTGGGCAACGCGGGTGGTCCCGGTGAACAGGTCGAGCGCGGTGCGCGCGCCCCGACGCGCTCACCATCTCGGTGAGCACCGGGACCAGCCGCCGCTTGGATCCGAGGTACTTGATCACGCCAGCGTGGTCGGGATCGACTGGGCGAAGTGGAAGAAGTCGTCGGGGTCGACCGCCGCTTTCACCTTGACCAGTCGGGCCAGGTTCGCTCCGTAGTAGGCCTGCTGCCAATCCGCGAGCGTCGGGTCGATGTAGTTCTGGTAGGCGCCGCTCGTGTAGGGGGCAAGCGCGGTGGCGGCCGACGTCAGCCACGACGCGGCGTCGCTCGGCTCGGTGCCCGATCCCCAGGTCCCGGTCATCTGGATCCCAGCCAGCGCCTGGCGGTGGACGAAGGCGGTGGCCGAGGGTGCGACCGAGTTGATCGCCCCTCCGTAGGAGTCGAACAAGAACGCCGCTCCCAGCCCCGGCGCGATCTGCTGGGACGAGGCCAACGCATTGGCCGCCGCGTCGAGGCCGTTCGCGTTGAGTGGGCTCATGACGAAGGTGGACTTGGCGGCGTAGGCGGATCGGCTCAGGGTTCCGTCCGGGGTCTGCGAAGGGAGATGGCACTCACCGACGCTCAAGCCTTCGCAACCGGCCTCGATGAACATGGCGTTCAAGTAGCTCTCGGGTCCGACGAAGCGGTCGGTGGGCGGGGAGCCGACCGCCGAGAGGAGCGGGGCGAGTTCGGTGTCGAGGGCGCTCGTCGTCCCGGCGAAGACACCGGCGACCCGCACCGACAGCGTCGGGCCGCTCGCCAAGAGCTGGCAGTTCGACCAGAGCCCGTCGGGGATCGTTCCGAGCCATGCCTGCCAGGCGCCGAGCACGCTCTGGGCGGCCGACCAGGGCCAGTCCAAGGTGAACAGGGCGATGTCGTCAGGGATCGGGTGGACCCCGAATTCGAACGACGTGGCGATGCCGAAGTTTCCGCCTCCGCCTCCCTGGCAGGCCCAGAAGAGATCCGAATTCTCCGAGGGACTTGCGGTGACGATGCTGCCGTCGGCCAGCACCATCTGCGCGGAGCGGAGGTTGTCGCAGGTGAGACCGTAAAGGCGGTCGAACACGCCGATCCCGCCCCCGAGCGTCAGCCCGGCGATCCCCACGGTCGGACACGAGCCTCCGGGCAAGAGCACCCCGGCGTTGCCGAGCGTGTTGTAGACGTCGATGAGTCTGGCCCCCGCCCCGATCTGCGCGGAGGCCGGCGACACCGAGATTGCCGACATGGCGGTGACGTCGATGACCAGTCCGGTGCTGAGCGAGTAGCCCCCGTAGCTGTGCCCGCCCGAGCGCGCCGCGACCGCGGCGCCGTGTTCACGGGCGAAGGACACGCAGCGCTGCACGTCGGTCGGGGTCGTGCAGAGCGCGATCGCCGCTGGATCGACGCCGTCGAACTGTTCGTTGAACAGCAGCTTGGTGCTTCCGTAGCTGGGGTCGGTGGGAAGGACGAGCGAGCCCGAGAGCATCGGTTGGAGTTCGGTCCAGTCGAGCGGTCCCGATGTCGAGGTCGTGGTCGAGGAGGTCGGCGGGGCCGCGACCGGAGCTTTGGCGCAACCGGCGCCGATGAGCGCGGCGGAACTGACCGAGAATCCGAACGTGCCGGCGCGGCGAAAGAATTGGCGCCGATCGATTGCGCTGCCCACTGCGGCTCACGCTACGGGCGCTGCCTGGCGATGTGGTGGGACCCGCGAAAACGCGTCGAGAGAGATAGTCAAGCGAACGTTTGGGTGGTAGAACAACGCGGTAGCAAACGACGCGCTCCCACCGGGAGTGTGTGTTTTCGCGCGTCTGGCTTCTTGACGAAGCGTCCCCGCACGTATAACAAAGGGTGACCACCGGTCACTGGCGCAATACGTGAGGAGCTGCGGGGGTGGCATCACCAGCGACAGGACATCGGGCCTTCACGCCGTCGTTGTCGGCCTCCGACGTCATGTCTCAAGCCGGCTCCGAGAACTTCCCGGTCGCTTCTCGCGTGCTGCCCCGCGCGATTCGGTCCCATCTGCTCGCGGTCTACGGCTTCGCGCGCCTGGTCGACGACATCGGTGACGAGGCCGAGGGCGACCGGCTGGCGCAGCTCGACTGGGCCGAGCGCGAGCTCGAGCGGGCCGCGGCCGGCACAGCGGAGCATCCGGTCTTCGTGGCGCTGGCGCCGACCATCGCGCACTTTGATCTCCCCCTCGATCCGTTCCGCAACCTGATCGAGGCCAACCGCCGTGATCAGGTCGTCACGCGGTACGCGACGTTCGAAGAGCTCACCGACTACTGCATGCTGTCGGCGGCGCCCGTCGGTCGCCTGGTGCTGCTGGTCCTCGGGTGCTCGAGCCCCGAGCGGGTCGCGCGCTCCGACGCGGTGTGCGTCGGACTGCAGATCGTCGAGCACCTCCAGGACGTGGCCGAGGACACCGCGATGGGCCGCGTCTACCTTCCGGCGGCCGACCTCGCGGCGCACGGCTGCGCAGCCGAGCAATTGCTGGATGCCGAGCAGCGCCCGGCGCTGTGCGCCACCGTGGCCCAGGAGGTCCGCCGGGCTCGCGAACTGCTTGCGCAGGGCGCACCACTCGCGGCGTCGCTGCCGTTGCGCGCCCGTCTCGCCGTGGCCGCATTCAGTGCCGGTGGTGTCGCGGCGCTGGACTCGATCGAACGCGCCGGTTTCGACGTGGTCGCACATCGGTGCCGTCCGCGTCCCACTCGGTTCTGCGCCCGATGGTTGTCCGTGCTCGCCTCGAGGACGGGAGCCCGGCTGTGAACGTCGATGCGGCATATGACGAGTGCGAGGCGATCACCCGGCGCGAGGCCAAGAACTTCGCGTACGGGATCCGCCTGCTCCGTCCGCCCGAGCGCCGCGCCCTGTCGGCCGTCTATGCGCTCGCCCGCCGCATCGACGATATCGGCGACGGCGAGGGGAGCGCCGAGGAGAAGATGAGTGGGCTGAGCCGTGTCCGCAAGGACATCGAGGCGCTCGACGAGGCCGACGACCCGGTCATGGTCGCGGTCGCCGACGCGGCCACGCGCTACCGCCTGCCCATGGGTGCGTTCGCCGAGCTCATCGAGGGCTGCGAGATGGACGTGCACGGCACCCACTACGAGACGATCGACGACCTCGTCGGGTACTGCCGCCGGGTGGCCGGGACTGTCGGGCGGCTGTCGCTCGCCGTCTTCGGAGCGAGCGAGCGGGAGGGTGCGTTGGCGTTGGCCGACGACCTCGGCGTCGCCCTGCAGCTCACCAACATCCTGCGCGACGTCGTGGAGGATCGGGGGAACGGGCGGGTGTACCTGCCCGCCGCCGACGCGGCGGCTGCGGGATGTCCGGCCGACCTCTCGGGGCCACCGGAGGCGATCGCGGCCCTGGTCGCGTTCGAGTGCACCCGGGCGCATTCGTGGTTCTCCCGCGGGTTGGAGCTATTGCCGTTGCTCGATCGCCGGAGCCGGGCCTGCGTCGGCGCGATGGCCGGCATCTATCGGCGCCTCTTGGTGCGGATCGAGGCCGATCCGCTCTCGGTCACCGCTGGGCGAGTGTCGCTGTCGGGCCGGGAGAAGGCCCTCGTCGCGGCGCGGGCCCTGGCCGGGATGTCGTCGTGAGGCGCGACGTCGTGGTCGTCGGCGGCGGGTTGGCCGGGATCGCCGCTGCGCTGCGCGCCACCGATGCCGGCGCTTCGGTCACCCTGGTCGAGCGCCGCGGGAAGTTGGGCGGCCTCACGTGGTCGTTCAAGCGCAAGGGTCGCTGGTTCGACAACGGCCAGCACGTGTTCCTGCGCTGCTGCTCCGCCTACCGCGACCTGCTCGAGCGACTCGGCGCCACCGGGCTCACCACGCTGCAGCCGCGCCTTTCTGTCCCGGTGCTCGCACCCGGGGCCAAGCCGGCGGTGATCTCTCGTCAGCGCGCTGCCCGCCCCGTTGCACCTCGCCGGCGCGCTGGCTCGCTACGGGCACCTGTCGATGGCCGAGCGGGCGCGCCTCGGCCGCCCCGCCCTCGCGCTCAAGCGGCTGGACCTGGACGACCCCGCGCTCGACGACGTGGCCTTCGGGCCGTGGTTGGCCGCCCGCGGCCAGTCCGCCGGGGCGATCGAAGCCCTCTGGAATCTGATCGCGCTGCCGACGCTGAACGTCTCGGCGAAGGAGGCTTCGCTCGCGCTGGCGGCCATGGTGTTCCGCACCGGGTTGCTCGACCGTGCCGACGCCGGCGACATCGGCTGGTCGAGGGTCCCCCTGGGCGAGCTCCACGGCAGCTCGGGCGCTCACGCGCTGTCGGCGGCCGGCGTGGAGGTGCTGCTCGGATGCAGCGTCGGCGATCTGGATGCGAGCGGACCCGGGGCGCGGCGCGTGTCGGTCGGTGACCGCGTGATCGAGGCCGAGACGGTGATCGTGACCACGCCCCCCGAGGTCGCGTCCGGGCTGCTCGGCCGTGATGCGATCGGGCCGGTGGAGCTGCTGGGGGCCTCCCCGATCGTGAACGTCCACCTGGTGCTCGACCGCCGGGTCACCGACCTCGAGATGTTCGCCTGCGTCCGCTCGCCGGTGCAGTTCGTCTTCGACCGGACCGGCTCGGCGCACTTCGGCGATCCGGAGGGGCCAGGCGAGGAGCAGTGCCTCTCGATCTCGCTGTCCGCCGCCGACGCGGAGATCGGACGGCGTCCCGAGGAGCTCGTCGCGGACTACCTCGGCGCGCTCGGCGACGTGTTGCCCGAGGTGCGCGGGACGAAGCTGCTCGACGGCGTCGTCTCGCGAGAGAGCGGCGACGTTCCGCGCCACGCCCGGCAGTGGAGCGCTCCGTCCGGCCGAGACGACCCCGCTCGAGCGGGTGTTCGTGGCGGGCGCGTGGTGCCGCACCGGCTGGCCGGCCACCATGGAGGGCGCGGTCCGCAGCGGCAACGCGGCCGCCACGGCGGCGCTGGCACGGCTGGGCACGAGCCCGCACGACGAGGCCCAGCTCGCCCAGGTGGCCTCGTGAGCGACCACCGGAGGGCCGAAGAGGCGCTCGCCCGCGCCTCGGGCCTGGTGCGACCCGAGCTGGAAGATGCCGTGCGGCGCCTCGAGCCGGAGCTGCGGGAGCCCGCGCTGCACCACCTGGCGGGCGGGGGCAAGGGCGTCCGTGCCGCGTTGGCGGTGATCGGCGCCGCGGCGTGCAGCGGGCGCGAGTCCGACGGCGTGCTCGGGGCGGTGGCGGTCGAGCTGGTCCACAACTACTCGCTGATCCACGACGACATCATCGACAACGACGAGGAGCGGCGGCACCGGCCCACGGTCTGGGCCGCCTTCGGCACGGGACGAGCGATCGTGGTCGGCGACGCGCTGGCCAACCTCGCGACCCAGCTCCTCCTGGAGGATCCGACCGGGCCCCGCGTGCGCGCCGCGCAGCTGCTCACCGAGGCCACCGCGCTCATGATCTCGGGCCAAGCCGACGACATGGCCTTCGAAGGCCGGGGCGAGGTGAGCGCCGATGAGTGCCTGAAGATGGAGGAGGGCAAGACCGGGGCGCTCTTGTCGTGCGCATCGGCGATCGGGGCGGTTCTGGCCGGCGCCGACGACGCGGCGATCAAGGCGCTCGGCACCTTCGGGCTCCGGGTGGGGGTCGCCTTCCAGGCGGTCGACGATGTCCTCGGCATCTGGGGCGAGCCGGCGACGACGGGCAAGCCGGTGGGGAGCGACCTGATCACCCACAAGAAGAGCCTTCCGGTGGCCATCGCCCGGGCCGTCGCCGGCGATCGCCTGGCCGCCGTGCTCGATGCCGTGGCCACTGAGTCCGACGTGTCCGAGGCCACCCGACTGATCGAGGCGACCGGCGCGCGCGCCGAGGTGATGGCCATCGCGGACCGCGCCCTGTCCGAGGCGCTGGAGGCGATCGAGTCGGTGCCGCTCGTCGAGCGCTACCGGGACGAGCTGGCCGCAATCGCGCGCTTTGTGATCGAGCGGGACCGATGACCGTCACCGCCGAGAAGGAAGGGCCGGTTCGCTCGGCGCGCGCCTGCCTGGACGCTGCACGCGACGCACTCGTGGCGATGCGGCACGCCTCGGGGTACTGGAAGGGCGAGCTCGAGACCAACGTCACGATGGACGCCGAGGACCTCCTGCTCCGCCAGTTCCTGGGCATCCGCACCGAGGAGGAGACCGCGGCCGCGGCCACCTGGATCAGGGCCAACCAGCGCGACGACGGGACCTGGGCCAACTTCTTCGGCGGGCCGCCCGAGCTGTCGACGACGGTCGAGGCCTACCTGGCGCTGCGGCTGGCCGGCGACTCGCCGGACGAGCCCCATATGCGCCGGGCCGCCGCCTTCATCCTCACCTCCGGTGGGATCGAGGCGACTCGGGTCTTCACCCGCATCTGGCTCGCGCTCTTCGGGCTGTGGCCGTGGGAGGACCTGCCGGTCCTCCCACCCGAGCTGATCTTCCTGCCGCGCTGGTGCCCGCTCAACATCTACGACTTCGCCTGCTGGGCCCGCCAGACCGTGGTCGCTTTGACGGTGGTCTCGCACTACCGCCCGGTCCGTGACCTGGGCGTGCGCATCGACGAGCTGTTCACCGGGCGCCGGATTGTCGCGACCCCGCCGCTTTCGACCTGGGCGGGCCGCCTCACGCTCCTCGACCGGCTGCTGCACCGCTACGAGCGCCGGCCGCTTCGGTTCCTCCGGCGGGCCGCGTTGGCCAAGGCGGAGCGCTGGATCGTCGAGCACCAGGAGAACGACGGGGGTTGGGGCGGCATCCAGCCGCCGTGGGTCTACTCGATGATGGCGCTGCAGCTGCGCGGCTACTCGCTCGGTCACCCCGTGCTGCGGGGCGCGTTGGCGGGGCTCGACGCGTTCACGATCACCGACGACGCCGGCCGGCGGCTCGAGGCCTGCCAGTCGCCGGTGTGGGACACCGTGCTGGCGATCATCGCCCTGGCCGACGCCGGCCTGAAGCCCGACGACCCGGTGCTGGAGACCGCGGCGCGCTGGGTCGTCGACGAGGAGATCACCCGGCGGGGCGACTGGGCGGTCCGGCGACCGAACCTCGAGCCGGGCGGTTGGGCGTTCGAGTTCGAGAACGACTGGTACCCCGACATCGACGACACCGCTGAGGTCGTGCTGGCGTTGGCCCGCACCGAGGTGGCGGACGACCCGTCGCTCGAGCGCGGCGTCGCCTGGGTGCTCGGCATGCAATGCGCCGACGGCGGTTGGGGTGCCTTCGACGTCGACAACACCCGGACGCTGTGTCGCGAGCACCCGTTCTGCGACTTCGGCGAGCTGATCGACCCGCCGAGCGCCGATGTGACCGCCCACGTCGTCGAGATGCTCGCGACCATCGGGCGAGCGCCCGAGGCCACCCGCCGGGGTGTCGAGTGGCTGCTCGCCGCCCAGGAGGACGACGGGTCGTGGTACGGCCGCTGGGGTGCCAACCACGTCTACGGCACCGGAGCGGCGATGGTCGCGCTCGACCGCGGCCGGTGTCGCCCCCGACGACCCGGTGATCGGGCGGTCGGTCGCCTGGCTGGTGGAGCACCAGAACGCCGACGGCGGCTGGGGCGAGGACCTCCGCTCCTACGACGACCCTTCCTGGCGCGGCCGCGGGACCTCGACGGCGTCGCAGACCGCATGGGCGCTGCAGGGTCTGGTGGCGGCGAACGAGCGCGACGCGGCGGCCCGCGGCGTGCGGTTCCTCGTCGACACCCAGCGCGAGGACGGCACCTGGGACGAGCCGTGGTTCACCGGCACCGGCTTCCCCGGCGCCTTCTACATCAACTACCACCTCTACCGGATGGTCTTCCCGGTCTCGGCCCTCGGCCGCTATGTGGCGCGGGAGGAGGGTTGTGGCTGAGCTCCGAGTCCTGACCGCGTTGCGGGTCGAGGCGCTGGCGGTGGGGGGCCGCGTCCAGGTGATCGGCATGGGTCCCCAGCGCGCCGCGACGGCCACCGTTCGCCCGGCCGAGGGCCCGATCGCGGTCGCGATGGCCGGGGTGGCCGGTGGGGTCGCCCCTGGGCTGCGGGCCGGTGACGTGGTGGTGGCGACGGCGCTGCGCACGGTCGACGGCCGCTCCCGCCCGCTGCCGGCGGCGCCGCTCGTCGCCGGCGAGCTCGAGCGTCGGGGCTGCCGGGTCCGCCTGGGCCCCATGGTGTCGGTGCCGCGCTTTGCCCGCGCCGGCGAGCGGGCCGCGCTCGGGGAGGGCGGGGTGCTGGCCGCCGACATGGAGTCGGCGTGGCTGGCCGATACCCTGGGCGCCACACCGTTCGTGGTCGTGCGCAGCGTCGCCGACTCGCTGGATGGCGGCCCGGTTTTGGGGGGGCTTCGAGCGCTGGCCGCGTTGCGTCGGGTGCGGCCGGCTCTCGAGGCCTGGGCCGCCGCCGTCGGTCCACGCCGCATCGAGTTGGCGGCGCCCCGCTCGTTCTGTGCGGGCGTGGAACGGGCCATCGAGATCGTCGAGCGTGCCATCGACCGCTTCGGCGCCCCCGTCTACGTGCGCCGGCAGATCGTGCACAACGCGCACGTGGTGGCCGACCTCGAGTCAAAGGGCGCGATCTTCGTCGAGGAGCTCGACGAGGTGCCCGACGGCGCGACCGTCGTGCTGGCGGCCCACGGTGTGTCCCCGGAGGTGCGCTCGGAGGCGGCCGCCCGGGCCGACCTCTCGGTCATCGACGCCACCTGCCCACTCGTGGCGAAGGTCCACCACGAGGCGCGCCGGTTCGCCTCGCAGGGACGGCGCATCGTGCTGATCGGCCACGCCGAGCACGAAGAGGTGGTGGGGACGCTCGGCGAGGTCCCCGGCGGCATCGACCTGGTCGAGCGCGTGAGCGACGTCGAGCACCTGCCCTATGGCCAGGACACGCCGGTCGCGTACCTCACCCAGACCACCCTGGCGGTCGACGAGACGGCCGAGGTCATCGACGCGCTGCGGGGGCGCTTCGAGGGCATCGTCGGGCCGAGCGCCAACGACATCTGCTACGCCAGCCAGAACCGCCAGGACGCCGCCCGCTCGCTTGCCGGGCGATGCGACCTCATGCTGGTGGTGGGGTCGGCCAACTCCTCCAACACGGCGCGCCTGGTCGAGGTCGCCCGCCGCGAGGGGTGCCGGACCGAGCTGGTCGAGGATGCGGCCCACCTCGACCTCGGCTGGCTGGCCCGGGCCCGGGTGGTCGGCGTCACCGCCGGGGCGTCGGCCCCTGAGTCGCTCGTCCGTGAGCTTGTCCAGGTGCTCTCCGGACTCGGACCGACCGAGGTCGCCGAGCACCGAACCATCGAAGAAACCGTCCACTTCTCTCTCCCACAGCAGGTGCGCTGATGCCCATTCCCATGCGACAGAACCTTCGGATCGGGGCCCACCTGCTCCGGAACAAGGTGAAGAAGAAGCAGTACTACCCCTTCATCGTCGAGATCGAGCCGCTGTTCGCCTGCAACCTGTCCTGCCCGGGCTGCGGGAAGATCCAGCACCCGACCGACATCCTGCGCAAGAGGCTCTCGGTCGCCGACATCGTCGGTGCGGTGGAGGAGAGCGGCACCCCCATGGTGTCGATCGCCGGCGGCGAGCCGCTGCTGCACCCCGACATCGACAAGATCGTGGCCGAGCTGGTCCGCCGGAAGGTCTACGTCTATCTCTGCACCAACGCGGTGCTGTTGCGCCGCCGCCTGGAGCGCTTCACCCCCTCCCACTTCTTCTCCTGGGTCGTCCACGTCGACGGCCTGGGGGAGCGCCACGACGCGGCGGTCGACCGGGTCGGGGTGTTCGACGAGGTGGTGGCGGCGGTCCGGGAGGCCAAGGCGCGGGGCTTCCGGGTCACCACCAACTCCACGTTCTTCAACACCGACTCGCCCAAGACCGTGCGTGACGTCCTCGACTTCTTGAACGACGACCTGAAGGTCGACGCGATGATGATCTCGCCGGCTTTCGCGTACGAGAAGGCACCCGATCAGGAGCACTTCATGGGCGTCGAGCAGACCCGGCAGCTCTTCGCCGAGGCGTTCGGCGAGAAGCGCCGCAAGCACTGGCGGCTCAACCACTCGCCGTTGTTCTTGGACTTCTTGGAGGGCAAGGTCGAATACTCCTGCACGGCCTGGGGGATCCCGAGCTACTCGGTCCTCGGCTGGCAGCGGCCCTGCTATCTCATGGCCGACGGCTACGCGTCGAGCTACCGCGAGCTCGTCGAGACGACGGACTGGACCAAGTACGGGCGGGGCAAGGACCCGCGCTGTGAGAACTGCATGGCGCACTGCGGCTACGAGCCCTCGGCGGTCATCGCGTCGCTGGGCTCGCTGCGCCAGTCGATCCGCGCCCTCGTGAGCACGCACTGAGCGTGGAGTCCGTCGAACGCGCCGCGCCCGCCCCGTCGCTCGGGGCGCTCGAGGGGCTGAGCCCCGAGGCCGTCGCGGCCATGGACGCGGCCGAGCTGGAGGCGCTGGCGGCCGACATCCGGCGGTTCCTCGTCGCCTCGGTCGCCCGCAACGGCGGGCACCTCGGCTCGAACCTGGGCGTGGTCGAGCTGACGCTCGCCCTCCACCGGGTCTTCTCGTCGCCCGTCGACCGCATCGTGTGGGACACCGGCCACCAGGGTTATGTCCACAAGCTGGTCACCGGGCGGGCCGCCGACTTCGTCGGGCTGCGGCGCGGTGGCGGGCTCTCGGGCTATCCCAATCGGGCCGAGTCCGCCCACGACCTCGTCGAGAACAGCCACGCGTCGACGGCGCTCTCCTACGCGTGCGGCATGGCCCAGGCCGGGACGCTCCTCGGCCGCGGTGGCCGGGTGGTGGCGGTGGTGGGCGACGGGGCGCTCACCGGAGGACTCGCCTACGAGGCGCTCAACAACATCGGCGTCACCGGGGCGCCGGTCCTCGTCGTGCTCAATGACAACGGCCGCTCGTACGCGCCGACGATCTCCACCCTCACCACGGCGGGGCGTGACGACGAGCTGTGCGACCCGAAGGCCCCGGCCGGGTTCTTCGAAGCGCTCGGCATCTCGTACTTCGGACCGGTCGACGGGCACGACACCGCCGTGCTTGAGCGCGCCCTGCGGGAGGCCGCCGGACAGGGCGGTCCGGTAGTCCTCCACGTGCACACGGTGAAGGGCCGTGGCTACCGCTTCGCCGAGGCCGACGAGGCGAAGTGCCTGCACGACATCGGGCCCTTCGACCCCGACACCGGGGTCGCTTTCGCGCGGGCGGGGCGCAGCTACACCGAGGCGTTCGCCGAAGCGGTCGTCGCGGTCGCCTCCGAGCACCCCGAGGTGGTCGCGATCACCGCCGCCATGGAGGGACCCACCGGGCTGGGCGCCTTCCGCCGGCAGTTCCCGGAGCGGTTCTTCGACGTGGGCATCGCCGAGCAGCACGCGGTGACCGCGGCGGCCGGGATGGCCATGGCCGGGCTCCGCCCGGTGGTGGCCATCTACTCCACGTTCCTCAACCGGGCGTGGGACCAGGTGTACTACGACGTCGGCCTGCATGGGCTCCCGGTCGTGTTCTGCCTGGATCGCGCCGGGATCACCGGTGACGACGGGCCCAGCCACCACGGGGTGACCGACCTCGCGCTGTTGACCAAGGTCCCCGGCATGACGGTGCTCGCGCCCTCCTCCTACGAGGAGGTCGGGACGATGCTGCGCTGGGCGGTCGCCTCGGCCAGCGGCCCGGTGGCGATCCGGTGGCCGAAGACCGAGGCGGTCTCGGCGGAGCGGACCGGCGAGGGCCTGGCGGCCCGCCTGGTCGGCGTGGGCCGGGACGCCTGCCTGATCGGCGTCGGCAAGCTGCTGGCGGCGTGCGAGGGCGCCGCGGCGCTGCTGGCGCTTCGCGGGGTCTCGGCCACCGTGTGGGACCCGCGCTCGGTGACCCCGCTCGACCCCGCCATGCTGGACCACGCCGCCGGGCACCGGCTCGTGCTGGTGGCCGAAGACGGTGTGGTGGAGGGCGGCGTCGGCTCCCTGGTGGCCTCGGCGCTCGGCGGGCGGTGCGAGCACCCGCCGCGCGTGCTGTGCGCCGGGGTGCCCGTGGCGTACCTGCCGCATGGCCGTTCCGTCGACCTCCTGGCGTCGCTCGGCCTCGATGCCGAGGGCATCGCCGGGCGCGTCGAGCACGCCCTGCGCGGCATCGACGACCCCCGGGCCGCCCTCGGGGCTCCCTAACCGGCCCGAGAGGTTCCCCGCCCTCGCTCGGGCGAGGGCCAAGTTCCGCGATTTGTCACGGAGCCTCTGGTACAACGGAACGGCATCTTTGGGGAGGCCGCACCGGCCTCAGAGGAAGAAGACCCGAGGTCGCGTGAGAGCTACGGGTGTCTTGGCGCCGGCCGGTCGGTCGGCGATCGGAGCTGTCGTCCGGTGAGCGACGACCTGGCGCCCAAGCGCACCCGGCTGCGCCGGGGTCGGGGTGGCGTCGCCAGCCCGGAGCGGCCCTCGGAGTCGGCCCGGTCGCTCGGTCTGGCGCTCCGCTCCCGGATTGACGAGATCGCCGAGAAGATCGGCGAGCGGTGGGAGGCCGGGCGGCGAGACCCGGGCCCGGTCTCGGACCAGGTTCGTGAGGACGTGCGTCGCTTCTGCCTGAGCGGCACCGCGCAGATCACCAGCTACCTCATCTCCGGGGTGGTCGCCTCGGCGGCCGAGACCTCGAGCCAGGCCGCGCCGGGTCGCGCCGCGGCCAACCGCTCGGTGTCGCTGGCCGACCTCGTGAAGATGTATCTCTACTGGCGCGACGTGATGATCGAGGCGATCAACGAGGAGGCCGATCGCCTGGACAGCGAACCCGAAGCGGTCGACCTCGCGGTGGTGGCGGTGCGGATGGGGTCCGATGCCGCGCTCGTTCGTGTGGCCAAGGTCTTCGACAACCATCGCAACCAGCTCCAGGCCCAGCTGGAGGAGGAGCAGAACCGCCTCACCCACCAGGCCCTCCACGATGCGTTGACCGGCCTGCCCAACCGGGTCCTGTTCTTGGAGCGCCTGGCCCAGTCGGTCGAGGCCGCCACCCGGCGCTCGATCCACTCGGCGGTGCTGTTCATCGACATCGACCGGTTCAAGTCGGTGAACGACATCGCCGGGCACGCAGCCGGCGATCAGCTGCTCATCGGGGTGGCCCGGCGCCTGCGCGAGGTGTTGCGCCCGGCCGACACCGTGGCCCGACTGGGCGGCGATGAGTTCGTGGTCCTCTGCGAGAACCTCTACGACGTCCACAAGGAGGCCGTGGCGATCGCCGAGCGCATCTGCGAGACCGTCGCCCAGCCGTTCTCGGCGGCCGGCAACGAGCTGTTCACCTCGGCGTCGATCGGGCTGGCCTTCGTCCGTCCCGGTGACGACCCCCACGTGCTGGTGGCCCGGGCCGACTCGGCGATGTACATGGCCAAACAGGGGGGCCGCTCGCGCTGGGAGATCTACCACCCCGACTTCGACGAGCGCACCACGAGGCGGGCCGAGCTCATCAACGGCCTGCACCGGGCGGTCGGGCGCGACGAGCTGGTGCTCCACTACCAGCCGGTGAAGGACCTCTCCTCGGGCGCGGTGGTGGCCATGGAGGCCCTGGTGCGCTGGCAGCACCCCACCTTGGGCATCGTGGCCCCGACCGAGTTCATCCCCTTGGCCGAGGAGACTGGCCTCATCATCGAGATCGGACGCTGGGTGCTCCAGGAGGCCTGCACCCAGTGTGCGGCCTGGCGGGCCGAGGGCTACGACACCGTCGACATCGCGGTCAACGTCTCGGGTCGCCAGCTGGAGGACCCCGATTTCGCGAGCGACGTCGAGCGGGTGCTGTCGGCGACCGGCCTGCCGGCCACCGCGCTCTCCATGGAGGTGACCGAGAGCGTCATCGTGACCGAGGGCTCGGTCGGCCACGAGGTCTTAGAGGACCTCCAACGCATCGGGATCCGCCTGGCCATCGACGACTTCGGCATCGGCTACTCGTCGCTCTCGTATCTGGCCAAGCTCCCGGTGCACTCGCTCAAGGTGGACCGCACCTTCATCGCCGGGCTGGGGACCGCCCAGGACGGCTCGATCGTCTCGGCGATGGTCGAGCTTGCCCACAAACTCGGGCTCGAGGTGGTGGCCGAGGGGGTGGAGACCGAGGTCGAGCTCCAGCAGCTGCGCGACGCCAACTGCGACGAGGCCCAGGGCTTCTTGCTCGGGCGACCCGCCCCGCTGGCGACGCTGCGCGAGAGCGGGGCGCTCGCCGACCTCGAGCTCGTCGACCGGGCCGGCCCCGGTTCGCGCTACAGCGGCCCGACGCGCTAACTCGCTCCCTCAGACAGGACGAATTACCACGGCCATTCGTCCACGTAGCCGTTCCGTTCGAGCCATTCCCTGGGCGCGGGCAGGAAGTGGATGCCGAGGAACATCCCAGCCGCACGATGCACCTTCACCCACGCCCGGACCCATCGCGGCGCTTCTCCCAGGCGAACCCGACGCACACCATTGTTGCTGGTCACCGCCCCATTGTCCCACTGCCCTTTTTTTTGCGATAGCACCCCCCAAATTTCCCGTTGAACAGGGAACATGGCTCGCGCACGTCCCCGGTACCGCACCTGGCCCGCCGTAGGCTTCGGTTACAAGAGATCTTCGATGTCGGCGAGCTGGGTTCCGACCGGTCGGAGCTCGCCAGAGTGGCTGAGGAGGCCCAACCCGCGTGTCGGCTCAACCCATCTGCGTCCCCTCCAGGTCGGGACCGCGCAACACCTGTAGCGGAATGCCGCGTTGCGGCCGATGTTCTTTGCGACAATGGGCGCTTCGGGGAGCTGGCCGACACGAGAAGGCCGCGAGATGACCGAGATGCCATCGAGAGAGGAGTCGAGCCCAGGCTCGTCCGGGTCCTCGTCCGGCACCACCTCGCCCCCGACCCGCACCGCGGGGGCGCTCGGCCTCGCCATCCTCGATCGAGTCGAAGAGCTCAGCCGCCAGGTGGTCGATCGCTGGGAGCTGGCGCGTCGCACCGTGGGGCCCGAGGACGACGCGATCCGGGCCGACGTCGTGCGGTTCAGCGACGAGGCGACCAGGCACGTCTGCCAGTTCCTGATCACCGGCGAGCTCCCGACCGACACGGCGAGTTCGGCGGGGTCGGCGGGGTGGCACGTGGCCAACCGGAATACGACCCTCGGGGACCTCATGAAGGTGTATTTGTTCTGGCGCGACCATCTGCAGCTGGTCATCAAGGAAGAGGCGCGCCGGCTCGGCACCGACCCGGCGGCCGTCGAGCTCGCGGTCAATGCCGCCCGCGCCGGCACCGACAAGTCGCTCGTGCTCGTGGCGCGCGGGTGTGACGAGTTCAGCGAGTTGCTCCAGGCCCAGCTGGAGGAGGAGCAGAACCGCCTCACCCACCAGGCCCTCCACGATGCGTTGACCGGCCTGCCCAACCGGGTCCTGTTCTTGGAGCGCCTGGCCCAGTCGGTCGAGGCCGCCACCCGGCGCTCGATCCACTCGGCGGTGCTGTTCATCGACATCGACCGGTTCAAGTCGGTGAACGACATCGCCGGGCACGCAGCCGGCGATCAGCTGCTCATCGGGGTGGCCCGGCGCCTGCGCGAGGTGTTGCGCCCGGCCGACACCGTGGCCCGACTGGGCGGCGATGAGTTCGTGGTCCTCTGCGAGAACCTCTACGACGTCCACAAGGAGGCCGTGGCGATCGCCGAGCGCATCTGCGAGACCGTCGCCCAGCCGTTCTCGGCGGCCGGCAACGAGCTGTTCACCTCGGCGTCGATCGGGCTGGCCTTCGTCCGTCCCGGTGACGACCCCCACGTGCTGGTGGCCCGGGCCGACTCGGCGATGTACATGGCCAAACAGGGGGGCCGCTCGCGCTGGGAGATCTACCACCCCGACTTCGACGAGCGCACCACGAGGCGGGCCGAGCTCATCAACGGCCTGCACCGGGCGGTCGGGCGCGACGAGCTGGTGCTCCACTACCAGCCGGTGAAGGACCTCTCCTCGGGCGCGGTGGTGGCCATGGAGGCCCTGGTGCGCTGGCAGCACCCCACCTTGGGCATCGTGGCCCCGACCGAGTTCATCCCCTTGGCCGAGGAGACTGGCCTCATCATCGAGATCGGACGCTGGGTGCTCCAGGAGGCCTGCACCCAGTGTGCGGCCTGGCGGGCCGAGGGCTACGACACCGTCGACATCGCGGTCAACGTCTCGGGTCGCCAGCTGGAGGACCCCGATTTCGCGAGCGACGTCGAGCGGGTGCTGTCGGCGACCGGCCTGCCGGCCACCGCGCTCTCCATGGAGGTGACCGAGAGCGTCATCGTGACCGAGGGCTCGGTCGGCCACGAGGTCTTAGAGGACCTCCAACGCATCGGGATCCGCCTGGCCATCGACGACTTCGGCATCGGCTACTCGTCGCTCTCGTATCTGGCCAAGCTCCCGGTGCACTCGCTCAAGGTGGACCGCACCTTCATCGCCGGGCTGGGGACCGCCCAGGACGGCTCGATCGTCTCGGCGATGGTCGAGCTTGCCCACAAACTCGGGCTCGAGGTGGTGGCCGAGGGGGTGGAGACCGAGGTCGAGCTCCAGCAGCTGCGCGACGCCAACTGCGACGAGGCCCAGGGCTTCTTGCTCGGGCGACCCGCCCCGCTGGCGACGCTGCGCGAGAGCGGGGCGCTCGCCGACGACGCCAAGGCGGGATCCAAGGACTACTAATCGAAGACGATGACCGAGCGTGCCACCTCGCCGCCCTGCATCGCCTTGAATCCCTCGTTCACCTGGTCGAGGGAGATGCGCGCCGAGATCAGGTTGTCGAGGTCCAGGCGGCCCTGGAGGTAGAGGTCGACCAGCCTCGGCATGTCGACCCGGAACCGGTTCGACCCCATGAGGGACCCTTGCAGCTTGCGCTCGCCGATGAGCGAGAGCCCGGCCACCTCGATCTTGGCCCCCAACGGGAGCAGGCCGACCACCGTCGCGGTGCCGCCCGAGCGCAGCATCGAGAAGGCCTGCTCGGCGGTCGACTTGAGCCCGATCGCCTCGAACGCGTGGTGCACCCCGCCGCCGGTCATCTCGACCACCGCGGCGACGGGGTCGAGCGCGGCGGCGTCGACGGTGTCGGTCGCGCCGAACTGCTTGGCCAGCTCGAGCTTCATGGGCACGCGGTCCACGGCGATGATCCGTCCGGCGCCGGCCAGTCGTGCGCCCTGGATGCAGTTGAGGCCGATCCCGCCACAGCCGATGACCGCGACGGACTCACCCGGCTTGACCGCCGCGGTGTGGATCACCGCGCCCACCCCGGTCATCACCCCGCAACCGATCAGTGCGGCACGGTCGAGCGGGATGTCGTCGACGATCTTCACGAGCGCGTTCTCGTGCACCAGCATGAGCTCGGCGAAGCTGGACAGCTGGTACCACTGGTTGATCGGCGCGCCGTCCTCGAAGCGGAGACGCGGCGGCTCGTCGGGACGGCGGCGCATCTCGGTGGACTGGCAACGGTTCGGATACCCGCTCACGCAGTGCTCGCAGTGCCCGCAGAAGACCGAGAGGCAGCTGATGACGTGGTCGCCCACCGCGACGTGGTGCACGAGCTCGCCGACCGCCTCCACCACGCCGGCGGCTTCGTGTCCGAGCAAGGCCGGGAGGCGCCCCGGGATCGTGCCGTCGATCGTGTGCAGGTCGCTGTGGCAGAGCCCGGCGGCGGCGGTGCGCACCAGCACCTCCCTCGGTCCGGGGTCATCGACGACGACATCGGTGATCTCGAGGTCGCCCGGGCTGGTGTGGAGGACGGCGCCGCGCATGACCCCTGTCTAGGCCGGGGCGGGCCGGGGCGCCAAGCGGTCCTTGTACCATGACCCGGATGCTGAGCGCCGAGGAGCTCCGGTCGCGGCGCTCGACGCGTTCGGGTGGTTCCACAAGATCGACCTCGGCCAGGGCGTCGTCACCCCCGGGCAGTCGACCGGGCCGTACCTGGGCCCCGATCTCATGCCCGATCTGTCGGGCAAGTCCGTCCTCGACATCGGGGCCTGGGACGGGTACTACTCCTTCCAGGCAGAGCGGCTGGGCGCCCGCCGGATCGTGGCCCTCGACCACTACGTGTGGGGCGTCGACCTGGCGGCGCGCCAGGCGTACTGGAATGAGTGCGCGGAGAAGGGCGAGCTGCCCGACCACGGCCGGGACTCGACCGACTTCTGGCGACCCGAGCTCCCCGGCAAGCGCCCCTTCGAATTCGCCAAGGAGATGCTCTCCTCCAAGGTCGAGCCGATGGTCGCCGACTTCGCGACGGCGGACCTCTCCACCGTCGGCCACTTCGACGTCGTGTTGTACCTCGGCGTGCTGTACCACATGAAAGAGCCACTCAGCTGTCTCGAGCGCCTCCGCTCGGTGACCGACGAGGTCGCTGTGATCGAGACCCAGGCGGTCGCGATCGACGGGCTGGAGCGCCAGAACCTCCTCCAGTTCTTCGGCGGCGAGTTCATCGGGGACTACGGCAACTGGTTCGTGCCGACCATGGACGGCCTGCGCCAGCTGGCGCTGGCCGCCGGGTTCTCCAGGGTCACCCCCCTGGTGGCAGCGCCCCTCCCAGCGCGCCAGTCCTTCGGCGCCCACCTCCGCCGCTGGGTCGGGCGCGGTCCGGTGACCGGACCAACCAGGCACCCCGCGCTGACCTATTACCGCGCCGTCGTCCACGCGTTCGTCTAGGTCACAACCGGCCGGGAGACTGCCGGGACCCCAACGACTAGGAGCAAGCAATGACTGTCGCCCGTCTCGGGTCCGTGTCCCTTGACTGCACCGACCCGCACGTGCTGGCCACGTTCTACGCCGCGCTCACCGGCCAGGAGGTCGCCTACGAGTCGGAGGCCTTCTGCGCGCTGCGCCTCGCCGGCGGCTTCTGGCTGTCGATGCAGAAGGTGGAGGGCTACCGCGCTCCCGAGTGGCCCGAGGGCGACGTCCCCCAGCAGATGCACCTCGACTTCTCGGTTGCCGACCTCGACGAAGCCGAGCAAGCAGCGCTGACGGCCGGGGCGCGCCGATCCGAGGTGCAGCCGAGTCCCGACCGCTGGCGGGTGCTGTTCGACCCGAGCGGCCACCCGTTCTGCCTGTCCACCCTGATCCCGGAGTGAGCGGGACGCCGCCGCGGGGCGGGTCCTGACCGATGGCCGGGACAGACGGGCTTTCCGCGCGCGAGGCGAGGTGGCTCGCCATCGGCGCCCAGGGGCTGGGCGCCCCGATCGGGACGGGGATCGAGCGCGGTCCCGGGGTCGCCCGACTAGGCGGCCTCCTCGGACACCTCGGCACGATCCAGCTCGACGCGGTGAACGTGCTCGAGCGCACCCAGTTCCTTGTCCCCTTCAGCCGCTTCGGCCCCTACGACCGCTCGCTGCTCGGCCGGCTCACCGGCCCAGGTCGGCCCTGGTTCGAGTACTGGGGCCACGCCGCCTCGCTGTTGGCGGTCGAGAACTACCCGCTCTTCCGCCCCCGAATGGAGGGCACGAGCCACGACGGGATCCGGCGACCGCTCTCCGAGGAGCGCCGACGGCGCTGGCGCGCGGCCAACGCCGAGTACCTGAAGGCGGTGTTGGCGGAGATCACCGCGCGCGGGCCGCTTCCGGCCTCCCGGCTGGCCGACCCCAGGCGCCGCATCGGCGAGTGGTGGGATCGGCGCAGTGACGGGCGCCGAGCGCTCGAGTCGTTGTTCACCGACGGCGTCCTCGCGGCGTGGCGCAGCGACACCTTCGAGCGGGTCTACGACCTCGCCGAACGGGTGATCCCGGCCGACGTGTTGGCGCGGCCCACGCCGAGCCCGGAGGAGGCGGACCGCGAACTGGTGGCGATGGCTGCCCACTGCCTCGGAGTGGCGACCGTCGCAGATCTTGCCAACTACTTCTGGCTCAGCCCAGTGGTCGCCAGGTTGCGGGTGGCCGAGCTCGTCGAAGAGGGCCGGCTGACGCCCGTCGCCGTCGAGGGGTGGCGCCAATCCGCCTACACACCGGGGCCCGCCCGCCCGCGTCGGCCGCGCCGTGACCACGCCACGCTCTTGTCGCCGTTTGACTCGCTCATCTGGTTCCGCGAGCGGACCGAGCGGCTGTTCGACTTCCACTACCGGATCGAGATCTACGTGCCCGAGCCCAAGCGCCGCTTCGGCTACTACGTCCTGCCGATGCTGCTCGGCGACGAGCTGGTGGCGCGGTTCGATCTCAAGGCTGACCGTCGCTCGAGCGCACTCTTGGTGGCTTCGGCGCACCTCGAGGCGGGTGCGGAGGCAGGTGTGGTCGCGCCGAGGGCCGCCGACGAACTGGTTCGGCTCGGAGTTTGGCTCGGGCTCGACACCGTGGCGGTGGCCGGCAAGGGCGCGCTGGCGGCGCCGCTGCGCCGGGCGCTCACCCGTTGACCCTGGGCGAGTCGGTCAAGGATTGGCCCAAAGCCATGCCGCCAGGCCGAGGCCGGCGCCGGCGACCAGCATGCGGAGCAGTGCCGGGGGGACGCGGCGGGTGATCGCCGGCCCGATCACACTGCCGACGGCCAGCCCGATCAAGAGCGGCACCGCGGCGCCCCAATGGACAGGCCCGAAGAACGCGAACGCGATGGCGGCGACCACGTCGGCGAAGCCGAGGAGGATGTTCTTGAGCGCGTTGGCGATGGGGAGGTTGTCCTCGACGGTGAGCAGCAACAGGGCAAGCGCCATGACCCCCGATCCGGCACCGAAGTAGCCGCAGTAGACGGCGATGGCGAGCAGTCCGAGGGGGAGCGTGAGGCTGCCGGTCCGCTCCGGGTGGGCCTCCCGCCAGCGCGACACCCACGGCTGGAGCAGCAAACCGATCGCGGCGAACGCGAGCAGGTAGGGGACGATCCGGGCAAAGACGTGGTCCGGGGTGAGCAGCAGCAGCGCGACGCCGCCGGCCGTGCCGACGGTCACGAGCGGCGCCCAGCGCTTGAGCCAGGCGAGCTGGCCGCGGAGTTCGGGCCGCGACCCGACGGCCGCCCCGGGAAGGATCCCGACGAGGGCGAACGTGTTGGTCACGTTGGCGGCCAGCGGCCGGATCCCCACCGCGAGCAGCGCCGGGTACGAGATCAGGGAGGTGATCCCGCCGGCCGACCCCACGGTCCCCGCGACCACCCCGGCACCGAGGAGCAGGCCCATGTCGCCCGGCGAGGTCACAATGGACGATAGAACACCGGGCTCACGGCCCCCTGGCCAGCTGCGTCGCCGCGTGCCCGGTACCGTGCGGGAGGTGGACGTCGAGGATGGAGCGGCTTCCGAGGGCCCGCCAGCGGACGCCGAGGACTGGACCGAGGAGCAGTGGTTGGAGTGGCTCAAGGCCACCGACGAGCCCGGCGCGCCGTCCGATCAGCGCCCGGTGACGGCGGTCGGCCGCCTCACCCACTCCGCCGGGGGGGCCCTGCTCGGCCAGGCGATGCTGGCCCTCGACCGCGCCGTCTTCGGCAAACCCGACGACGAGGTCGTCATCGTCTCGGAGGGCCAGTCGGAACCGACCGGCGACGAACCGTTCGTCGTCCATCTCGACCCCGAGCACCCTGAGCGCTCGACGGCGGTCTTCCTGGAGGATCCGCCGGCGGACTGACCCGCGAGGTCGAAAGGGTCGACAGATCGACGCGGCGGGTCAGGAAGGAAGCGCCGCCGAGCCGAGATCCGAGGCCGAGATCCGGCCCACCCCGCCGTCGATCAGGAGCATGTCGGCGAGCCGGCGCTCGGCGTGCAGCGCCCGCCAGGCGAGCATCGCCTGGGCGAGCGCGAGGACACGGCGGGATCGGTGATCTCGGTGCGCCAGGTCGGGTCGGCGGCCAGGTCGAAGCAGCCGCCAGTCGCCGTCGCCGAACTGCACGTAGGCGACGGTCGTCGGTCCGCACGACGGCGAGGTGCTTCGTTCTCCAGCCGCCGGTCCCAGGGCCAGTGGTGGGGGCCGAAGAGGATGTACTCCCAGCGCCAGTCGTATTCCCAGTGGGCGGCGTCGCGCCACCACGGCGGGTCCTCGCCGCCAGGAACGCGGTGAGGGGCAGGCCGTCGCACTGGGCCGGCACCTCGATCCCCATCGCCTCGCAGATGCGTGGGGAAGATGTCGACGTTCTCGGTGAACGAGTCGACGACTGGTCCCGACGGTCGCTCGTGACGCAGGGTCGCGGACGATGCCCACGATGTGGTAGCTCGACTCGAAGTGGCCGCCCTTTTGCAGAGCGGCCCTGGTCGCCCAGCTGCTCGCCGTGGTCGGAGGTGACGACGATGAAGGTGTCCTCCCACATCCCGAGGCTCGAGAGGCCGTCGAAGAGCCGGCCCAGCTGCTCGTCGACGTCGGAGATCATCCCGTAGTACTGGGCGCTGAGTCTTGCGCATCTCCGCCTCGTCCGGCGGGGGCCGGGATCGCCGCCACACGTCCCGCGAAGGTGATGTCGTGCCGCGCGGGCAGCCGGGAGCGGTCGGGCACGTCGGCGGGTGTCATAGGCGCGACGACCACCGGCCGGCCGCCGCATAGGGCGGGTGCGGGCGCCAGGTAGCTCGCGTGCGCGAACCAGGGGCCCTCCTGGCGTCTCAGCCAGCCGAGGAGCTGGTCCGTGAGGAAGGCAGAGATGCCGTGCTCGGCCGGTCGCTCCGGCTCGGCGGCGAGCAGCCCTCGGCGTTTCCGGCGATCCGTCGTAGCCGAGGCTCCGCCAGCCACCGGCGCCAGGGCGCCACGTCGTCGAGCAGCTCGAGCCCGAACGTCGAAGCCCGGTAGGACCCCCTCGTAGTTGAAAGCCGCGGATCGTCGGGCCCGTCGCGAGACGCGGGTCGATGCCCTGGTCGGTGTAGCCGAAGAGCGTCGGGCGATAGCCGGCCCGGGCGGCCGCCAGGGCGACGTTGTCGAACCGGCCGTCGAGCGGGGTCCCGTTGCCGACGACGCGGTTGGTCATCTGGTAGGTGCCCGTATACAGGCACGCCCGGCCCGGAGCACAAGGGCGCAGCCTGGCTGTAGTGGCGACGCAGCAATGCGCCCTCGGCGGCCGCCAGCGCGTCGAGGTTGGGCGTGCGCACGATCGGATGGCCGACCGCCGAGAGGCAGTCGCCCCGGAACTGATCGAGGGTGACCAGGAGGACGTTCACTCGCTCACCGCCTTGCCACGGGTCATTGCACGAGCTGTCTAGCCGACGATGCGCGCGGTGGCGACCGGTGTCCACCCGAAGGTGACGAGAGTGACCGAACCTCGTCGCCGAGCGGTCGAATGCGTCGTTTTTCCCTCAAATGACCATTAGGTGGACGAAGGGAAACAGGAGAAATAAATCTTGGCGACATCTTCGCAAAGCCATGGAAATGCGCGAATGAAAAACGCGAAGCTCCAACTATGGCGCGGGCGGTGGTGGTTGGAGGGGGCGTGCTGGGCACGCTCCACTCCCACCAGCTCGTCGCGGCGGGGTTCGAGGTCGTGCAACTTGAGGCCGATGCGCTACCCAACAGCGCCTCGGTTCGCAACTTCGGCTTGGTGTGGGTCAGCGGGAGACGCTCAGGCGAGGAGTTGACCGCGGCACGCCGGTCGAGGCGGATGTGGGAGTCGATCGCCCAGGAGGTGCCAGGGATCGGGTTTCGTGCCGGCGGGCTCCCTCACCGTCTCGGTCCTCCCCGAGGCGATGAAGGTCATGGAGGACTACGCCTGCGGCGCGGACGCCGCCGAGCGGAACATCGAGTTCCTCGAACCTGCCGCGCTCCGACGTCTCAACCCCGCGCTGAGTGATCAGGTGCTCGGAGCGCTGTGGGCCCCCGAAGACGGGATTCTCGAGCCGCAGCGAGTGCTGGGCGCGCTGCGGGCCCATCTCTTGGGGAGCGAGCGTTACCAGTTCGTCCCCGGCCGCTTCGTGGTCGATGCCGAGACGGGGGCGGTGGTCGATCACCTCGGCCACCGGTGGCCGGCTGATCTCGTCGTCCTCGCAGTGGGAGCGATCCGCTCGGGGCTGATCGGTGCGCACCTCGCATCGGCGCCACTTCGTCGGGTCGGCCTCCAGATGATGAGCACCCTGCCGTTTGGCGGTGAGCTTCCCACCGCCATCGCCGACGCCGACACCATGCGGTACTACCCGGCGTATCGATCGGCGCGCCTGGAGGATCTTCCGCCGCGCTCGGAGCTGGCCGAGCACCACGAGATCCAGCTGTTGCTCGTCCAGCGGGCCGACGGGACGCTCACGATCGGTGACACCCACAACTATGAGGAGCCCTTCGACTTCGCGATGCTCGACGAGGTGGCCGATGAGCTGCTCGGACGGGTCCGTCGGATCCTGGGAGCGCCGTTGCCGCCCATCGCCCGGCGCTGGTCCGGCGTCTACTCGCAGTGCACTGACGACCGGCTCTGTTACCGGGCCGAGGTCCTGCCCGGGGTCTGGGTGGTCACCGGCCCAGGCGGCCGCGGGATGACCTGTGCCCCGGCGATCGCCGAGGACACCCTGAGCCAGGCGGGGGCGGCGTGAACGGAACGGCGATCACCCTGGCCTGCCTCGACATGGCCGGCACCACCGTGACCGACAACGGCGCAGTTGAGACCGCCTTCGCCGCCGCGCTGGCGGCCGGTGGGATCTACCTTGAGAGCGCGGCGGGTCGGCTGGCGGCCACCTACATCCGCGACACCATGGGGCAGTCGAAGATCGAGGTCTTCCGGGTGCTCTTCGACGGCGACGCGGCCCGAGCCGAGAAAGCAAACCGACGCTTCGAGGAGTCCTACGCCGAGTCGGTGGCGGCTGGAAAGGTTGGGCCGATCCCGGGTGCCGAGGACGCCATCGACCAGCTGCGTCAGAGCGATGTCAAGGTCTGCCTCACGACCGGCTTTTCGCCCGAGACCAGGGACGCCCTCATCGACTCACTCATGTGGCGCGACCGGATCGACCTGGCGCTGTCGCCGGCCGATTGTGGTCGTGGACGCCCTTTCCCCGACATGATCCTCCACGCCGTCATCGCTCTCCAGGTTGAAGACGTGGCGTCTGTCGCAGTGGTCGGGGACACCGCCAGCGATGTCGTGGCCGGTCGCCGGGCGGGGGCATCCGTCGTGGTCGGGGTCCTCACCGGGGCCCACGAGTCGCGCCGATCTCGAAGTGGCCCAGCCAACGCACATCGTCGCCAGCGTGGCGGACGCTCCCGCACTGCTTCTCTCAGACCGTCTGCCATTGGAGAGAAGGATCGCCAGTTCATGAATTTCATTTCGCGTTCACCGAGAATTCGTCGCTCCGTTTCTCTTTAGTTGCCAAGACGTTGCTATCACGCAAACTCCGACGGTTAGTGTCCCGCGCCCAACGCGCTGATTTCGTCCATGACGGACGGGAAGGAGAACAAAAACAGATGCGCAGAGTCACTGCCATGAGATGGTTTGCGCCGGTGGCTGCGGTGGCGGCCTTGCTCGGGGTTGGAGTCGCCGTTCCCAGCGTCGACGCGAGCGCGACCTCGGCCAGTTGCTGGGCGACAGCGACGAGCGCCGCCGCTTGCGGCGGAATGAGCGCATTGGTCGCCGCCGCGAAGGCCGAAGGGCACCTCACCGTCACCACTGACCCTCCGACCTGGGCCAACTACGGCAACATCATCAAGGATTTTGAGCACAAGTACGGGATCAAGATCCTCGACACGAACCCCAACGGCACGAGCGCTGACGAAATCAACGAAATCAACCTCGACAAGGGCAAGGCCGATGAGCCCGATGTCCTCGACATGGGTGTCTCGTTCGCTCAAGAAGCGGTGACGGGCGAACCCGGGGTGTTCAAGGGACCGATTCTCGCTCGGTACAAGACGACCGAGTGGAGCGAACTCCCGGCGACCTGGAAGAACCCGCAGGGCTACTGGGCGTACGACTACGCCGGCGTCGTGGCGATCGGCTATAACGCGAGCGTCATCAAAACGCCGGTGACGACGTGGGCGGACCTCGAGAACCCTGAGTTCAAGAACGCCGTCGGCCTCGACAACAACCCGACCTCTTCGGGTGCTGGGTTCGGCGCCGTAATGGCCGCCGCCGTCGACAATGGTGGCTCGGTGAATAACGTTCAGCCAGGCATCACCTTCTTCCAGACGCTGAAGACCGATGGCAACTTCAACCCCATTGAGGCAGGTGGGGCAGGTGACGCTCCAATGGCCGACAAGACCGTGCTCGCCACAATCGACTGGACTTACAACCAACTGTCGTGGAAGCAGGAGCTGGCGAAGTCGCCCGGCATCGATTGGAAGATCGTCGTCCCGACCGGCAAGCCGTACGCGTCGTACTACGCCATGGCAATCAGCGCATACGCCCCGCACCCCGCGGCGGCGCGGCTGTGGCTCGAGTACCTGTACTCGCCGACCGGCCAGAACTTGTGGGCAGTCGGCGGTGCAGTGCCCTCAACATGGACCACCATGGTGAAGAACGGCTCCGAGAGCGGGGCGGCGAGGGCGTCGATCCCGACCCTCTCGTCGACGCCGGTCATCGCGACGCCGACCGAAGTGACCGCGCAAACGAGTGTCGTCACGAAGGAATGGGCGTCTGCCGTCGGATGATTTGACCGCCGCTCCTTCGAGCGGTGATGGCAGGGCCCGCGCTATCAGCGCGGGCCCTGCCGCACGGCGGCGGCGGCCCGGAGCTCTGTCGGTGGTCGGGGTCCTCCCCTTCCTCGGCTTTCTCGCCCTTCTGCTCGGTGTCCCCGCCGCATCGGTGATCGTTCAGGCCTTCCGCGACAACCACGGGCATCCGTCGCTCTCAAACCTCTCGACCATCGTCAGCTCGAGCCAGCCCTACCTGCACGACTACTTCACAAGCCTTGAGCTGGCGGGGATCTCCGCCGCCGTCGCGGCTGCGATCGGGCTCGTCGCGACGGTCGCCCTCGTGAGCTCGCCGAGTCGGATTCTGCGACAGCTGACGACGACGGCCGCCGGAGTGCTCGCCAACACCGGTGGAGTGCCGCTCGCCTTTGCCTTCATCGCTTCGATAGGCAACAGCGGCGTGGTGACCAGTTTTCTAACCCGCCTCGGCTTCAACCCGTATGACCACGGCTTCTCGCTCTACTCATTCGCCGGCCTCGTCGTCGTCTACCTCTATTTCCTTCTTCCGCTCACGATCTTGTTACTGCTCCCGCCGGTCGAAGCCTTGCGCAGCGAGTGGCGAGAGGCGGCATCGACTCTCGGCGCCGATTCGCGCACTTATTGGCGCAAGGTGGGCCTTCCCCTGCTCGCCCCGCCGCTCATTGCCACGTTGATGGTGCTCTTCATGGACGCCTTCGCCGCCTACGCGACCGCCGAGGTGCTCACGACGGGGGTCGTCCCGCTCGTGCCGTTGGCGATAGGTTCACTGCTCGACGGCAACGTCGTGGCCAACCAGGCGCACCTGGGCGACGCGCTCGGCTTTGGGATGGTGGTGGTCGTCCTGGCCGCCGGCACGCTTTATGTCTTCGTGCAGCGCCGCACCTCAAGGTGGCTGCGATGACGACGCGCAATCGCACCTTTCGCTATGTCACACTCGGCCTTCTCGCGCTGTACGTCGTCATCCCGATGTATGCCGCGATCCAGTTCAGCCTGGAAGGCGGATACCACGGCCGGCTCTCCTTCGACGCCTACACCCAGGCGGTCTCCCAGCCGGGCCTCGGACCGAGCATCATCACCTCGCTCGAGGTGTCGCTCGGCGCGATGGTTCTCACGCTCGCGCTCCTGGTGCCGACGATCATCTATGCCCACCTGCGCCTGCCTAGGCTCCGTCCGGTTCTCGAGGCCTTGTCGCTCTTGCCGCTCGGGGTCCCCGCCGTCGTGATCGTCGTCGGTGTGCTCGGCACCTACGACAGCCTGCCGAGCTGGATCATCGGGTCACCGCTCATCCTCGCCCTTTTGTACGTGATCATCGCCCTGCCCTATTCGTATCGGGCGATTGATGCCGGAGTTCGCTCGATGGACCTCCATACGCTGGTCGAGGCCGGTCGGTCGATGGGCGCTGGGTGGATGAAGCTGTTCTGGCGTGTCCTCTTTCCGAACCTGCGCTCCGGGATCCTCGCTGCCGCCTTTCTCACCGTCGCGCTCTCGCTCGGTGAGTTCGCGATTGCGAGTCTGATTCTGCCCGACACGCCGACGTTCCCGGTGTGGTTAGTCGGGGTCGAGACGACGAGCCCGTACATCACTGTCGCGCTCTCGGTAGTCGCGCTGATCATCACCTGGAGTCTTCTCGCGGCGATTTCCATCGCAGGCTCTGGGCGTCGTCGTGGCGCTGCCGGGATCGTTGGCGGCATCGTCGGTGGCGCCACCGAGGAAGCCGCGCCGGTTCCGATGGTGGCGCCTGGCGCGGAGGCGGTCGCATGATCTGGACCTCGGAGGCAGAACGAGCATGATCGAGTTGGAAAGCCCTCCGCTCACCGAGCGATATGGGAACGGCGAGGGTCTCGAACTCGTCAGCTGCCTGCGCAGCTTTGGCAAAGTGCGTGCCCTCGACGGCTTCTCGATAGCGATCGCGGCTGGCGAGCTCGTAGCGCTTCTCGGTCCGTCGGGCTGCGGCAAGACGACGGCGTTACGCGCAGTTGCGGGCCTCGAACGACTCGACGAGGGAACCGTTCTCGTCGGTGGCGAGGACATCACGACCCTCCCAACCCACCGGCGCAATGTCGGCATGGTCTTTCAGGCCTACAGCCTCTTTCCGAATATGAACGCCTTGGACAACGCGGCCTTCGGACTCGAGGTGCGCAAAGTCCCAGCGTCGCAACGTCGCAGGCGCGCTGGTGAGCTGCTCGACCTCGTCGGTCTGAGCGGGCTCGCCGACCGCTTTCCGCACGAACTCTCCGGCGGCCAACAGCAACGAGTCGCGTTAGCACGCGCGCTCTGCTCCGAGCCCAGAATTCTCTTGCTCGATGAGCCCCTCTCTGCGCTTGATGCGAAAGTCCGCGCCCAACTCCGCGACGAGATTCGCCGCATCCAGCTCGAACTGGGCATCACGACACTCTTTGTCACCCACGACCAGGAAGAGGCGCTCTCGATCTCCGACCGGGTGGGGGTGATGCGCGACGGACAACTCGAGCAACTCAGTTTCCCGGCCGACGTTTACTCCAACCCGGCGACCGAGTTCGTCGCTCAGTTCGTCGGTTCCGTGAGCCGCCTTCCGGGTCATATGGTCGGACCAGGAACCGTGAGCCTGCTCGGTTCGAACGTCCCTGCCCATCGCGGGGTCGGTGCTCTCGCTGTCGGAAGCCCCGTCGACGTGCTCGTCCGCCCCGAAAGCATCCGGATCCGGCCGTCCCCGTCTGGCGCGGCCGTCGTCGCCCGCGTCTCGTTTTTCGGCGCGACCGTGCGCGTCGTCGCCACCCTGCCGGAGGGAGTCGAAGTTGCCTCGACGCTCCCCGCGGGCGACGGCGCATTCCTGCCAGCTGGCGCGCGGGCAGACGTCGAACTCACCGACGACATGCTGTTCGTCGTTCCCCGCGCTCGGGACTCCTGACCGTCAGCGCATCAGGTAACCAGAGCGTGACCCATGACCGCGACACCGTCGGGGCAGTTGGAGGATCCCGCGATGGGACCTGACCCCGGCCGGGGCGACGATCCACTCGTCTTGATCGAAGGTCTGTTCTCGGGCGCGATCGCTGGGCGTCCGTTCGGCGAGCCGGTGTCGATCGGCCTGCACATGCGTCAGAGCGCCGCGCTGGCCGAGGCCGCCGGGGCTGCGCCCGCGCTTGTCGTCGCCGCCCTCGTCCACGACGTTGCCTATGTCGTCGCGCCGGATCTGAGCGACGAAACCTCGATCGAGATCGACCACGCTGAGGTTGGGGCAGCGTGGCTCGAGCGCTGGTTTCCATCGTCGGTGACCGAGCCAGTGCGCCTGCACGTCGAGGCCAAGCGCTACCTGGCCCTCACCGAGCCGGGCTACGCGGCGATGCTGTCGCCCGAGTCCACCCGGACCCTCGACCTGCAGGGGGGTGTGATGACGTCGGACGAAGCTCGGCGCTTCGAGTCGGTACCCCACTTTGAGGACGCGGTGCACCTCCGGCGTTGGGACGAACGGGCCAAGGACCCCTCGGCCGTCCCTCCACCGATCGAGCACTTCCGAGACGTGGTGCGCTCCGTCGTGACGTCGAGTTAACCGGCACTAGTCGCCGCTGCACTCGACGCCGGGCGCGCCTGGCCGATCTGTGCCGTCGCGACGGCCGTCGCCACGATCTCGCCCGATTCGTCGAACAGCTCGCCGGAGAGGAACGCCACGCGCCCGCCACGTCGGACGACCCGGCCGCGACCGACGAGGCGTCCCGGGAATGCGGGACGCAGGAACTGCACGTGCAGGTCGGTGGTGGGCGCGAACTGACCGGGCTCTAGCGTCGCCGACAGCGCAGGACCGACGGTGTCGTCGAGCATCGCCGCCAGCAGCCCGCCCTGCACGGTGCCGTTCGGGTTGACGAACTGCTCCGTCGCGCTGAACCCGACCTCGACCGTGCCGGAGTCGGGGTCGACATCGAGCAGCTCCCAGCCGAGCAGCCGCTCGGCTGGGGGAACCGGGACACGCCCGGCCACCACGTCCCAGAACGGGCCTTCTCTCGCCACGCCGCCCTCCTCGTTCCTCACCCGCCCCGATTCTTAGCCGCCCGGTGTGTCACCGATTGCCGCTCGCTGAATGGACGACGGGGTGCTCTAACGTCGGGACGATGACGACACAGGCACAAAAGGCCGAGACGTTCCTCTCCCTCCATCACGGCTCCGGCCCGCTGCTGATGGCCAACGCCTTCGACCTCGGCTCGGCGCGGCTGCTCGAATCGCTCGGGTTCGCGGCCCTGGCGACTACGAGCAGCGGCTTCGCCGCCACGCTCGGACTGCTCGACGGCTCGATCACTCGGGAGGAGGCGGTGTCCCATGCCGCCGCCGTGGCCGCGGCGGTCGACGTCCCGGTCTCGGCCGACTTCGAGAACTGCTTCGCCCACGACCCCGAGGGCGTCGCCACCACCGTGGAGGAGGGGATTGCGGCCGGGCTGGCCGGGTGCTCGGTGGAGGACTTCTCCGGGGGACCCGATGCCCGTATCTACGAGCTCGCCCATGCGCGAGAGCGGGTTGCCGCCGCGGCCGAGGCGGCTCATCGCGGTCCGGTCCACCTCGTGCTCACGGCGCGAGCAGAGAACCTCCTGAACGGCGTGGGCGACCTGGCCGACACCATCACCCGCCTGCAGGCCTTTCAGGAGGCCGGTGCCGACGTGCTGATGGCGCCCGGCCTGGTGAGCCCCGAGGACATCGGCCGGGTGGTGGCGAGCATCGACCGTCCCCTGAACGTGCTGGTGCGGCCGGGTGCTCCCTCGGTCGCCGAACTTGCGGAGCTCGGCGCGGCCCGTGTTTCGGTCGGCGGTTCGTTCGCCTGGGCCGCCTACACGGGTCTTGTCGAGGCGGGCCGGGAGCTTCTCGGCTCAGGCACCTACGGCTACGCCGAGCGTGGCGCGGCCGGGCGCGCCGCCGTGCAGGCCGCGTTCACGCGCCGCTGAACCACCCATTCGCCCCGCTCAGGGAGCCGGGAGCTTCGGGATGTAGTTGTGCCAGATGTCGCTCGTGGTGCTGAGCGCGCGGGCTCGAGGTGTAGGCGTCGACGACGTAGTCGGTCGCCCATGGCGGGAGGTAGGTCCCCGTCCCGGCCGGAGGGAAGAGCGTCACGGTGACCGACTGGTGCGGACCGATGACCACGGACCGGCCGTGCGCGGCGGTCCAGAACCCGGTTGGATGGGCGGCGCCGACGTCCACCATGAAGTGCGGGGTGAGGGTCGCGTTGGTGTCGTTCGTGGCGGTGACGGTGACCGAGAACACGTGTTGTTGGGACGGCCCGATGACCGACGATCGGTAGGCGAGGGTGAGCGGCGCGTTCGTCAGCGCGAGCGCGGCCACAATGCCGGTCGCCGCCGCAAGGCCACCGAGCGCGAGTTGTGAGGGGCGGAAGAGCCACCAACGCCGGTCGGTCGCCGGGGCGCGGGCGGCCTCGACGGTGAGCAGTGCTACGACCGCGGCCGGGAAGAAGTCGATGAGGTACCCGGTGAAACTCCGGGGCGAAAAGAAGAATGTCATCGGCAGCAAGAGGAGCCAGATTCGCTTCAGGGGACCGAACCAGGCCACGAAGGCGACCAGTAGCGCGAGCAACGCCAGCGCGCTCGCGTCCATCAACAGCGAGAGGTTGGCGCCGCCGGTCAGGCCATGGAGGGCGAGCGACACCAGGCCCTGGCCGTCGGCAACGAGCGGCTGGGACAGCGGCAGCAGGGTGCCGTGCCACCACTGGTTCGCACCCCAGATGATGAACGGGAGGTTCACCGCGGTGAATACGCCGATGACGATCGCGACGTAACGCACGACGACCGGCATCGGGGAACGGCCGTCCCGCCGCGTCTCGATCCAGATACCGACGACCAGGAACGGGACCAAGAACCACGGCGTCTGCTTGATGGCGCAGGCGAGGCCGAGGGCGACCGGCCCCAGCCATCGGGCGACGCCGGCTCCGGTCGGCCGATCGAAGCGGTCCCAGCGCCAGACCGCCAGGATCACGAAGGGGAGGAACGCAGCGTCGGTGCCACCGCCGCTGAAGAGGCCGGCGAAGATGCCGCTCAGGGTGAGGAGCACCGCGATCCAGCGCAGGAATCGCGGCACGAGGAAGAACACCAAGAGCGCGCTGGCGAGCCACAGGTAGAGGTCCATCCAGTCGACGACCTCGTGGTGGAAACCGAGGGCGAATGCGGGGGCGTAGACGAGGAACGAACCCGCCGGGTACGAGACGCTGCCCACGTGGCCACCGGTGAGCGTGTACGTCCAGAAGTAGGCGGGTGTCTTGAGGAAGAGGGCTGCTACCGATGCCAACGAGGTTGCGTATGGGTTGTGACCATCCGCGAGCACCCGCGCTGCGACGTGATCGAGGGCCGCCGAGTCGGTCGCGTAGTAGATGCGGGTGTGAATGTTGGTGATCTGGGGCACTGCCACGACCACCAGCGCGCTCAGCATCGCCAACCCTTCGTGGATCCACGAGCGCGGGCTGGGTGCGCACCAGCAGATGGCGAACCCGACGAGGGAGACAGCGACCATGGTCGGTGCCAGGGCGTCGACGACCGGCCACGACGACCACGACCCCCACAGGTTGACCCCGCCGACGAGCACTCCGAGCCAGACAAGGCTCCAGACCGAGCGCTCGAGGAGGGTGAGCCGCTCGCCCGACCGCGTGTCCGCCGAGCGGCCGTCGGAGGTCACCGCGTCGTTGGCGGGTGGTACGGCGGGCCCGAGCCCGAGTCGTTGACGAATGAGGGAGAGGGGGTTGGGCACGCTCAAGGCTGGGGGTCGGGAGTCGGAGCGCCCGACGGGCCAAGTCTCTCATCCGAGACGCGGGTGGTCCGCCTCGGGGGTGCGGGAAGGTCCAGGTAGGCTCGCTCTTTCACCGCGGTTCGATCGCTGGCCACCACCGTTTCGTGCCTCGTCCGACCAACCTGTCACCTGGGACTTTGACCGACCGCCGACACCTCCCGAGCGGACGATGAGGCTGCGCTTCGCGCCCTCAGCTCCCCTCGGCGCGCTGGACGATGCGCCGCTCGGCAGCAGCGATCCCGTCGACGCCCGGTGCCCTGGCGCGCTCGGCACGCGCCTCGTCGTCTCGACGGTGGCCGGGCTGGTCGGGTACACCGGGATGGACATCACCGGTACCCGGCTCGCACCCCTTCCCAACCCGCCCACCGGAACGTGGTGGTTCTCGCTGCCGGCCGGCCACATCGGGCTGCTCAGGATCCTCTTCTACGTCGCGATGGCGATTGCGATCGCCGGCTGGATCGGTGTGGGCACGGTGGCGTGGCGTCGCCAGCTGTCGGTGCGGGCCGCGGTCCTCATCCTGGCCATCTGGGCACTGCCGCTGCTCATCGGGCCGCCCATCTTCAGCAAGGACGTCTACAGCTACATCGGACAGGGCCTCATCGCGCACCGCGGTCTCAACCCCTACACGAATCCGCCTGCGGTCTTGGGGAACGGGCCGCTCCTCAACTCGATCGCGAGCGTGTGGCGCCACTCGCCCGCCCCTTACGGACCGCTCTTCATCGAGCTGGCGCGCGGGATCACCGCAGTGGTCACCGGGTCGATCGTGAACGAGGTGCTGGTCATGCGCGCCCTCGAGATCGCCGGGATGGCGCTCCTCGCGGTGTTCCTTCCCAGGCTCGCGGCGCGCCTCGGTGCCGATGGCGGGCTCGCGCTGTGGCTCGGCGCGCTGAGCCCACTCGTCCTCTTGAGCTTCCTCGCGTCGGGGCACAACGACTGCCTCATGGTTGGCCTGGTCGTTGCGGGGGTCTCGCTGTCGCTCGAGGGGCGTCGGTCGTTGGGCCTCGTGCTGTGTGCGTTAGGCGCGCTGATCAAGGCGCCCGCTGCGGCCGCGGTGGTCTTCCTGGCGATCGACGAGCTGCGCGCTTCGGGGATGGCCCGCCGAACCTGGGCGGTGCTGGCCAAGGTCGTGTCCGTCCCGGCCGCCACGGTGCTCGTCGTCACGCTCGCCTCGGGGCTCGGATGGCGCTGGCTCGAGCCGAAGAATCTGCGGATCCCGGCCGAGCTGCGGCTTGACGCGACGCCGACGGTGTCGCTCGGCGTGGCCATCTCGCGCCTGCTCAGCGTCCTGCACATCCACGCCGCTCAGGCCGGGACCGTCACCGTCGTCCAGTCGGTCGGCGGCGTCCTCGCCGGAGTGGCGGCGATCTGGATGGCCGTGCGGTTCCGCAGGGACAATCTCGTCCGCGTCCTGGCCGTCGTCCTGCTCGTCGTGGTGCTGGCCGGGCCGACCCTGTGGCCCTGGTACCTGACCTGGGGCCTCGTCATGCTGGCGGCCACCCGGTCCCAACGGTCCCGGATCCTCGCTTTGGCGGCCGGCTGCGCCATGCTGCTGGCCGGTCCGGTTGGCACCCCCCAGCTGAGTGGCGGCTGGTTCTGGGGGGTATCGCTGATCACCGTGACCGGCGGCGGCTGGTTACTCTCCAAGCAGCGCTGGCGCAGCGTGATCTTCAACGAGCGCCCGGCCCGGACCTGAAGCGATGACCACCACACCAGACACAAGGCCCGTCGACGGCGCCGCGGGAACCCTCACTCAGGACCTCGACCAACCCGGTCCCGGGTCGACCGCACCCGGTCTGGCCCGGCGCGTCGCCGAGCGGATCTGGCGCACCAGCTGGCGGCCCGGCGCCATCTACGTCGTCTCCCGGGCCGTGGTCCTGCTCACCATGGGATTGGTGGCCGTCGTCAAGGGCGGCAGCTTGGGTGACCGGATCGACCGCTGGGACTCCCGGTGGTACCTGCGGGCGACCCAGGGCTACCCCCACCACCTCACCGTGCAGAACGGCCATGTGCTGGCGAACACGCTGGCGTTCTTTCCTGCGCTCCCGCTGGCCATGCGCGGGCTGACGGGCGTCACTGGGTTGTCATCGTTCGCCGCGGGCGTCGTGATCTCGAGCCTCACGGGGCTCACCGCCACCATCGGGGTCTGGGCGCTGGTGCGGGAATACGCAGGGGAGCGGGCCGCCAACCGGGTGACCGTGTTGTTCGCGCTCTTCCCGGGCGCGTTCGTCTTCTCGATGATCTACTCCGAGGGTTTCGTCATCACCGGTGCCGCTTTCGGACTGCTCGCGCTCATGCGGCGGCGGTGGGTGCTTGCCGGCGTCCTCGGCTTCGTGGCGACGGCGGCCGCGCCCATCGCGCTCGGATTCGTCGTCAGCTGTGCATGGGCCTCGTTCGTGGCGATCCGCCGACACCGTGACTGGCGCTCGCTCGCCGCGCCGGTGCTCGCGCCGCTCGGGTCGATCATCTACCTGCTGTGGACCTGGCAACACACCGGCGTCGCGTCCGCCTTTTCCAAGACCGAGCGCGGCGGCTGGAACAGCTATCTGTCGCTCGCCTATCCGTTCCGGATCATCGGCGGCCTGATCGCCCACCCGATCACGAGCTTCGCCAACCAGCGCCTGGTGTTCGTCGGCATCGTCTTCGTGGTGATCGCGCTCGTGATTTCGGTGCGCGACCGCCAGCCCTCGGTGATCCTCGCCTACGGGATCTCGGTGGCGGTCCTCGCCCTCCTGACGGCCCCGGTCGGTCCCCGACCCCGGATCATCCTCGACGCGTTCCCGCTGATCCTGGCGGTCGGGCTCCGCTACCGGGAGGGCTGGAAGTATTGGCTCCTGAGCGTCGCCTCGCTCGTCTGTCTGGTCGTGTTCACCGCCTATGAGGTGGGGTCCTGGTGGGTCTTCCCCTGAGCGCGCGCCAGCTCGTCTGACACCGACCGGGCCAGCACGTCGAGGTCCACCGGCGAGGTGGTGTCGACGCAGATCAGCGAGCCGACGCCCATCGGTCGGTCGAACTCGGCGACGAACCCGGGATCGAGGGTCGACCGCACGTGTGCCCGGTGATGGGTGGGGTCCTGCGCCCGCTCGGCATAGCGCCGCGCCGCCTCCTCCGGGGAGCAGGAGCAGTAGACCTCGACCACGATTCCCCTCAGAGATCGCAGCCTCGCCTGCTCTCGATCGCTGTGGGGGCGGAAGTTCGCCTCGAGCATGACCTCGGTCATGGACTCGGCCAGCGCCCAGAGCACCTCCATCGCAGCGCCTCCGACCCGGCGTGACCACTCAAGGTCGGCCGCCGGTGGATCGAGGCCGTCCCAGATGGCCTCCTTGAGGTGGTCCTTGGCGATCAACGGCAGCCCGAGCATTGGCGCGAGCTCCGTCGCGAGGCTGGTCTTCCCCGCTCCCGGCGCCCCTGACACGACGACGACACGTCGAGCGGAAGGGTGGGACCGGCGGCCTTCTCGCTGCGCGTGCACTAGATCACCGCCTCGGGGTCCGGGCCGCTCGAGGTTACCGGGGACCCGCCTCCCGATGTCGGCCGTGCTCCCGAAGCGACGTCGCGTTGGCGGCGTGGACGAAGTGTCCATCGCGCAAGACCGGCACCACGGTGCTCACGTCCACCTCTGACGCGTAGGTCACGTCCTCCTCGTGGCCCTTCGCGGCGGAGCTCGCGCCGCCGACGCGCACTCCCAGAGAACGCCGGCCACGCCCCGTTCCTGTGCGGCGCGCCACGCCCCGACCGCAATCTCGGCCTCGGGCGAGCGCGTCCCCTCCAGGCGGGCGAGCACGGCGCCAGCGCCGAGGAGGTCCTCGAGACAGGGTCGCAGCGATCCGTTCTGCCACCGTTCCCCGCAAGCGATGACCGCGATCGGCCGGTCGAGGCCGCAGAGCTGGTCGGCGACCGCCGCTGCATTGCGGAGGCACGCCGCGAACACGATCGCGCCGGCCTCATCCGCCACGGTCGCGCAGGTGGAGCCGTTCGGCGAGGGCAGGACGACGATGGAGCCAGCCGGGAGCATGTGCAGGCGCAGTGGCGAGAGGCTCGGGCCCGAGGCGTCGGAACCGTCGGCGAGGGTTCCACCGACGGAGCGCGAGAACTCACGCGCCGAGTCGTCCTGCCACCGATAGGGGTAGACGACGACGCCCGCGGCCACCGCCGCCTCAACCGCGGTGGTGAACCGGAGCACGTCCACTACGACGACCGCTCGCGTCGACCGCCCAACCTCGCTCGTGCCGGTGCCGCCCCACTCGAAACGCACGTCGAAGCCGTCTTGGGTGTGCCAGTCCGAGCTCATTGGTCCAGTGAACCGTACGTGTTCCCTCGTTGGGCCGATGCCCTATCCGCTCGAACGCACGGGGTTGGAACGGCTGGTGGCCCGCAATCAACGGCGGGCGGCGACGAGGTGCTCCATCAAGAGGCGCGACGGGTCGACCGTGCCGCGTACCCGGCCGGCTGGGCCTCGCGTTTGTCCGGCCTAACGAGCGGGCGCCGGGGCGGGTCCACGAGGGCAAGGCCGCGGAGGTCGGAGCGTTGAGCCCCGGTCCGTAGGGCTCCAATCGATCGTTCCATCCGCCGTCCGACGATGGTACGCCGAGACATCTCAAAAGAAGCGAACACACCCGCGATGCCGACGACCACCGCGAGGACAATGAGCAGGTGCATGGCGATCTCCCTTCCGTCTTGAATTACCCCTCCACCGGGCGGGGCACACCTGGTGCCCTTTCCCCAGGTCGCCGGGGCGTCGATGCGGCACCGGGAGCTCGCGAGGGTAACCCTGGGCGCCGTCCCCGGCCGGGGCTCAGCTGCCCAGCTCGCCGATCGCGGTAGCCACCGGGCGATCCGGTCACCCGGCGTCGGAGAACGACGGCGCGTTATGTGCTACACTGTCGCACATGGAGATCGGCGTACGGGAGCTGCGCAATCGGACGAGTCAGGTCATCGACGCTGTCCGTGCGGGTGAGCGGGTGGTCCTTACCGTGCACGGCGAAGCGGTCGCCGACATCGTTCCCCATGCCCGACGATCCCGATGGGTCCCGGGCGAGTTCCTACGCGGCGGGCTGGCCGAGCGGGCAGCCGACCCAGCGCTGCGTCATGACCTTGATCTGCTTGCCGGGCAGACCCTGGACGACCTTTGACCGACACGGTCGGGCTCCTCGACACCTCGGTTTTCATCGCGCGCGAGGTCGACCGAGCGCTCGGTGAGCTGCCCGACAGAGTGACGTTGTCGGTCATCACCATCGGTGAGCTCGAACTGGGTGTGTTGAACGCCCGAGACGCCGCGTCGCGGGCTCGGCGGGCGGGCACGCTGGCGCTGGCTCGGACGGTTGATCCTGTCCCGATCAGCGAGCCGATCATGGCGGCGTGGGCTCGCCTCGTAACGGATTGCCGGAGCGCCGGCATCCAGCGGGCCGTCAAGTTGACCGACGCACTCATAGCCGCCACCGCCATCGACCTCGGCTTGGCGGTGGTGACCCAGGATGACGACTATGACCAGATGGCGAGAGCTCATCCACCACTACAGGTTCTCAAGGTGTAACTGGCGCCGGCCTGCTTCGGACTGGATGGAGCTTCGACCGGCGGCTCTTCCCCCTCGCGCATCGGCGCAAGCGACTTCAGAGGGCCGAGGGACCGCGACCCCGCGCCTAGCGCTCGATCGACACGTTTGTTGACTTGACCACGGCGGCCGCCATTACCCCGGGCGCGAGCTGCATATCGTCCACCGCTTCACGGCTGATCAGAGCAACCACGCGGAATGGTCCTGCTTGCAATTCCACCTGGGCCATGACCTTGTCCTTCACCACCTTGGTCACGATCCCGTTGAAATGATTTCGGGTCGACTGGCTTGCCGCTATGGAGGGATCGGAGCCCTCATGGAGCGCCAGCGCGAATTGCGCGAGTGACACCCCATCGATTCGGCGTCTCCCTTTTGCGGTCCGGGTGGCCTCAAGGCTGCCGTTGTCGATCCAGCGACGAACCGTGTCGGCGCTGACCCCGAGCAACCCAGCTGCCTCGCCCACGCTGTAATCATCCATCTGAGGCCGAGCTTATGCTTCTCGGCGCCTTGCCCCAAGAGCGTCGCCGCCCGCGGGCGAAGGAGGGCCCAGGGAGTGACGACGTCACCGCAGCCCCTGGCGAAGCGTTGAGGTACGAGGGCGCGATCCCTGCTCCGCAGGACCGAGTTCGGGGGCCCCGTCTATCCTCGAGGTAGCCGTTGCATCGTGATCGAGAGGAACATCCCGAATGTTCAAGAAGCTCTCCTTTCGCCACCTTCTTGGAGCCGTTCTGGCTCTCTCTTTTATGATTGGTTTCGCGGTCTTTGTGCTGTCAGGCGCGACCACGAACAAAGGAACGACCGGGGCCATCGGGGCCGAGAGTGCAACGATCATGAGCGCGGAGAAGATGAGCTGTATGAGATACGGCAAGTACGCGTCGATCTCGACGCTGCGAAGAGAGGGCTTGCTCACGTTCAAGCCGGTCTACAACTCGGTGGTGTACGTCCCCGGGAAGCACTGCGGGACGATCGTCATCGGCTCCCCGGCCTACCAGTCGCCGGCCGGTTGAAGGGACCTCGCTCGCAGCATTGAGGTCGTCGTCCACGGGTGGTTCTCGGGTCCCCTGCCGGTGAGAACGTACGTCGAAAACCGATTTACGAGGAAAACATGAGATTCGCACCAGATTTGCCCACTTGGTGGGCGTACAAGTTGTGTATTTCCTTGACCACCGAACCTGCCGACCTCTATCTTCAGAAGGCCCTGCCGCCTCTGCACCTGGCGGAGCCACGCAGGGAGGGGGTTTTGTGTTCAAGAAGGTCTCATTCGCTGGTTTCGTCGGCGCCGCAGGGCTCGTCCTCGCCGGCGCCGTGGGGGTTGGCGTTGGCTCGGCGTCAGCCCAATCGACTGGCACGACCTTCCTTGCTGCGTCGAACACCGAGCCGGCGTTTGACTTCATGACGCAGAACTTCGTCCAGACCGCCAACGGCGGAAACACCGTGACGTTCAGCTTCGGCGGTTCCGGCCATCTTGCCGGAGAGATCGACGGCGGCGTCGATTACGCATCGAACGGCACCGGGAACTCTCCCGCCGGCTTTGCCCTGTTCGCGTCCGCTGACGAGGCGAACGTCGACAACACGATTCCCGCAGGGTGCCACTGCGGCCAAGAACAAGGGTGCGGTGCCGAAGTACGCCGTCGGCCAGTGCATCGACCCGCACTCAGCGACGTACTCCGCGGCGAACGGCGGCAACAACGACGGCACGTCGTGCCCCGGCATCGGCTCGACCCGGGCGCAGTACACAACGGGCCGTCTCGTGATCTTCTCGTGCAGGAGCGGCGGCACGACGCTCGCTCCGGCACAGGGCGCTCCCACGTGCGCGGAGCCGGTGAGCGGCTACTTCACCAAGAGCGGGGCGACGGAAGCGCCGTCCACCATGGCCCAGGTGTGGAGTGATCTCCTCGCCCACACGAACAAGGCCTACGGAGGTACCGCGGCTCAGAATGTCGGCGGGTATCTCGCCATTGCCGACCCGAAGAACGGCTGGAACTTCGCAAACACCGGCTGCGGTCCGTCGAATGTCGCGCCGAACGCTCCGTATGGGCTCGCGGGGATGGAGGCGCTCTACGTCGCGGCCGTCGGGTACTACCACGCCCATCCACACAGGGCCCTCGGTGCGACCGCGTCCGATCAGGCATGCGCGGAGATCGACCAGATGACCGACAAGGGGTCCAGCCTGGACAACTTCAACACCACGAGCTCCTCCTCGGGCGGGCAGAACGGGAACGGCAACTACTCCGACCCTTCGCTGCCGATCATCTTCGGCGACAACGTGACCTACACGCAGGACACTGTCGTCGCCGGCACTTCGCAGATCGCGCTGCTTCCGAAGTCGTTCGTGGTCTCTCCCGGCGGCAACGACACCGACTTCTGGGCCGAGGTCCCCGATTGCGGCGTCGCGCGTGTCGCAGACGCAACCGTTTCGAATGGCTGGACGGCCCGCATTTCCAGCACCGAGTCCTGTACCGACCAGGACTACGTCGCAGGAATGCACGACAACGTCGCGGCCAAGATCAGCTCCCGAAACTTCGGGAAGGGTGGCGCAGGCAGCCCGAAGACCCTGGTCGGGCAGCACGGCTACTACCAGCCGATCCGGCAGTGGGTCGTCGTCGAAAACGACGACCAGGGTCAGGGTGCCGCCGCCGACCTGACGAGCGCCGACGGCAAATCTGCCCTGGCGTTCATCCACTACCTGCTTTCCGCCAAGGGACAGGCCGTGTTGGCCACCTTCGGCTATGACCCGATCAGCTAGCTGAATCGCGAACCTCGCTTATGAAGCGGATGCGCGAGTTTGCGCAGACGCTCGGAGGTAAGCAGAAGGCCGCCGTCGTCGTTGTCGCGGTGCTCGTGGGTTTTGGACTCGGGTTCGGGGTCGCCCACCTCATGGCGGGGTCTATCGCCTACTGGGACGTCGTCTCGGGCCCGTTCCTGCTGTCGCTGCGCGTCGCACTCCCGGCCACGGTCATCGCAGGGATCACGGGGATCGCCTCGGGGTACGTGCTTGCGAAGGGTCGCTTCCCAGGCCGGAACGTGCTCGAAACCATCGGAAGCCTTCCGATCATCCTCCCGCCCACGGTCATCGGCTTTTACCTGCTCGAGGTGCTGTCCCCTGGGACCCGGGTCGGCGGGTTTCTGACGCGCGTCGTCGGCCACGTGCTCGTCTACAACGTCACTGGGTGCATCGTTGCCGCGACGGTGGCCGCCTACCCGTTCTGCATGCGGGCCGCTCGTGCCGCCATCGAAGGGGTCGACCCCTCGATCGAGCAGGCCGCGCGGACGATGGGTCTACCCAATTGGCGGGTCGCGCTGCAGGTGACGCTCCCGCTCGCTCGACGGGGCATCGCCGCCGGGCTGACGATCGGATGCGCCCGCGCCCTCGGCGAATACGGGGCCACGCTGATGGTCGGCGGCGACATCAACGGCAAGACGCGCACGCTGTCGCTCGCGATCCTCGACTCGTTCACCACCCCTGAGCGGAACACGATGCTCCTGATCCTGGTCCTGATGGCGATCACGGCGATGACCGGTGTCGGGCTGCTCGGCCGGAGTCGGACATGACCGCCGCGCTCGAGGTCGCCGTCGCTCGGCAAATTGGCGAGTTCGAGCTTGACGTGGCCGTTCACCGTGGAGTCTGGGATCTCGGTGCTGTTCGGCCCTTCCGGAGCCGGAAAGTCCTTGACCCTGGCGCTTATCGCGGGCCTCGTCCGTCCCGACACCGGGACCATCGTGATCAACGGTCGTGTCGTGACCGACTGTGCCCGCCGCATCCACGTCTCCACCCAAGAGCGCCGCATCGGAATGGTCTTTCAGGATGGCCTGCTGCTGCCGCACCGCTCCGTTCTCGACAACGTCGCCCTCGCCGTCCGTCAGGCCAGCGGCCGGCGGGCACGACGGGCGGTCGCCCGCTCTTGGCTCGAACGGGTTGGAGCGGAGGGGTTCGCCGATCGGCGACCGGGCTCGCTTTCGGGCGGTCAGCGCCAGCGGGTGGCACTGGCGCGGGGCCTCGCCGGCGACCCGGCGCTGGTGCTGCTCGACGAGCCGCTCTCCGCGCTCGACTCCGCGGTGCGCCGTGAGCTGAGAAGTCTGATCCGGGAGGTGATCATCTCGTCGGGAGTTCCGGCTGTGCTCGTGACGCACGATGCCGAGGAAGCAGAGGAGCTCGGTGACGTTGTCATCGCCTACGACGACGGGCGGGTGACCGGGAGACGCATCGTCGAGCGACCTGTTCGCCCCGAGCCCGAGCCGGGTGCACCGGAGAGCACCGAGTCAGCATGACCGGACTGGTTCCGCACTCGTGGCTGAACGCACTCGGCATACCGCCCTGGGTCTGGAATCCGCTGTCGATCTCGCTCCACGCAGCCTTCGAGGCGACGATCGTCGTCGCCATCGTCGGCATCGCCCTCGGGTACCTTCTCGCAAAAGGCCGCTTCCCAGGTCGCGGCGCGATCGAGACCGTCTTCAGCCTGCCGATGGCGCTCCCACCCACCGTCGTCGGCTACTACCTCCTCACGAGGCTGGGAGGACCAGGACCCATCCGCAATGCGGAGGTCCACCTCTTCGGCCATCCGCTGACCTTCACATTCACCGGGATCGTCGTCGCGCAGATCGTCGAGTCGTTCCCGTACTGCTTGCGCTTCTCACGAACGGCGATCTCCGGTGTCGATCCCCGCTTCGAGCAGGCTGCTCGTGCCATGGGGCTGTCCCGGTGGCGGGTCGCGGTGCTCGTGACGCTGCCGCTTGGCGCGGCGCGGGATCGTCGCAGGTGTCGCCATGGCATTCGGTCGCGCGCTGGGTGACTTCGGGGCGACCATGATCGTCTCCGGATCGGTACCAATGGCGACAACGATGCCGATCGCGCTCTACAACGCCGTCTTCTTCGGCTCCCACGACCAAGCCATGGTGCTGGCGCTCGTCCAACTCGGCGTGGCCTTCGCCATCCTCCTCGGCGTCAGCCGCCTCGGCAAGGTCAGGCCCTGGTAGTACGGGCGCCCCCAAGAACTCAGGGACTAGCCACCTACGCGCTTGCCATCGACCATCTCGATCGTGCTGCCAGCTGCACGGGCGTTGATTGCTGCCCGTATGCGCCTGGTCTGACGAGTGGGAAGGTAAGCATCGAGTTCGTCAGCGGCGACAAAGTCGGCAGTCTCTAACTCGTCGCCAGGCAGTGAGAGTCTTGTCACATCAACAAGTACGCCGCCGTCGTAGACGAACATGATCGAGTCACCCTTGTCATCGATCAGCGTTTGGTGCTCCACGACGAGGAGTTGTCCAACGTGCAGGTGCAGACCGAGTTCCTCAGCGAGCTCTCGGGTGCAGGCGCGACGTGCCGACTCGCCGCGCTCGACGGTGCCGCCGGGCACCTCCCAGGCCGCCTTGTACCTCGGCTTTACGACCAGCACCCGACCGCGATCGTCCGTGATCAAGGCGCCAGCGCCCGCCACCTTTCTCGGTAGTTGAGCGAGGTACTCCTCTCGAGGCAGCATCGCTGGTCGAGAGTACCAACCCGACCCATTGGTATGGCCACCAAGACGTACGTGCTTGAGGGTTCGTCCCAGGGTGGAGGTGGCGGCCCCGTTTGATATGGAGGGTTACCGACACGGGCGTGACCGGCGCCACGCAAACCCGAGAGGTTGGGGCTTCGCAGGGTCGTGTGCCGAGGCCGTTGCTGCAATCCGTGAGTGGAGGCGAAGGTCTGAGGTCTCAGGGTTTCTGGGACACCATGTCTCAGCATTTCTGGGACACCTGATGCTGAGGTGTCCGCATGGATCTCGCCCTCTACGCCACCCAGGCGGTGCTGGTCGAACGGCGCTCGATGCGCAAGGTGGCTGCCGCCACCGGGCGCTCCAAGTCGTGGGTTCAGCGCCAGGTCGCCCGCTACCAGGAGGGCGGGGTCGAGGCCATGGCCCCCAAGAAGCGGGGCCCCACAGTGGCCCCCAACCAGATCGCGGGGGGGTCGAGGACGCCATCGTCTCGCTCCGAAAGCAACTGGTCGAGCTCGGGCTAGACGCCGGGGCCACCACGATCTGCTTCCACCTGGAGGCCCGTGGGTTCGTGGTGCCGTCCCGAGCCACCATCCACCGGGTCCTGGTCCGCCGGGGCTTCGTGGTCGCCCAGCCCCAGAAGCGGCCGCGATCGAGCTGGCAACGCTTCGAGGCCGACTTGCCCAACGAGTGCTGGCAGAGCGACATGACCCACTGGCAGCTGGCCGGAGACGCTCACGTCGAGATCGTCAACTTCATCGACGACTACTCCCGAGCGGTGATGGCCTCGGTCGCGGTGCCGGTGGCCACTGCAGCCGACGTGGTGCGCATCTTCTATGGCGCCACCAGCACCTATGGGTTCCCAGCCAGCGTGCTCAGCGACAATGGCGCCATCTACACCGCCGCCTACCGGGGAAGCCACAGCGGCCTCGAGATCGACCTGGCCGCGCTCGGCATCACCTTCAAACACGCCAAGCCCTACCATCCCCAGACCCAGGGAAAGATCGAGCGCTTCCACCGCACGCTGAAGAGCTACCTGCGTCGGCGTCCGCCGGCCAAGGATCTCGCCGCCCTGCAGCGCCAGCTCGATCGGTTCGCCCACCTCTACGACGAGGAGCGCCCCCATCAGGCCCGCGGGTGTCCGCCGATGGAGGCGTGGCGGGTCCTCGACAAGGCGGTGCCGACAACGGCCGGTCGCCAGCTGTCGCCGGCCACCAAGGTCCGACACGACGTCGTCGACAAGACCGGGACGGTGACCCTTCGCTACCGCTCTCGGCTCCACCACGTCGGAATCGGACGGGCCCATCGCGCTCGACGAGTCCTCATCTTGATGGCCGACCGCGAGGTGCGGGTGATCGCGACCGAAGGCGGAGAGCTGCTCCGGCACTTCACCCTGGACCCGTCAGTCGACTACCAGGCCCTCTCGAGAACTACCCTCTGAGGGTTCGTCTGTCCCAGAAACTCTGAGACACCACAGAGTGGAGGCGAAGGGACTTGAACCCTCGAACCTCTTGACTGCCAGTCAAGCGCTCTACCAGCTGAGCTACGCCCCCGCGGGAGGGTTTAGATTACCAGCCGCCCCAAAGGCAGAGGTTGGGGGGCCGGGAGTGCAGGTGTGCCGATCGCGCTGATTTAGCATTCGGCGATGGCACGGGCCTACGACGCGGTCGCCATCGAGAAAAAGTGGCAGGACCGCTGGAGCGAGGGTGGCTTCTACCAGGTCGAGAACGACGACCCGCGCCCCGCCCACTACTCGCTGTCTATGTACCCGTACCCGTCGGGCTTCGCCCACCAGGGGCACGTGCGCAACTACACCTTCGGAGACCTGCTCGTCCGCCACCGCACGATGCTCGGTTACTCGGTCTTGTCCCCGATGGGCTTCGACTCCTTCGGGTTGCCGGCCGAGAATGCAGCGATCAGCACCGGCACCCACCCGCGGATTTTCACCGAGGAGCGGATCGCCGAGCTCAAGGAGTCCCTGATTCGTCTCGGAGCCGTCTTCGACTGGCGCCGCGAGATCAAGAGCCACGACCCCGACTACATGCGCTGGAACCAGGTCATCTTCCTTCGGTTCCTCGAGGCCGGCCTCGCATATCGGGCCCTGGCGCCGGTCAACTGGTGCCCGGGGTGCCAGACCGTGCTCGCCAACGAGCAGGTGCTCTCGGACGGCCGCTGTGAGCGCTCCGGCGACCTCGTCCAAAAGCGCGACCTCGAGCAGTGGTTCTTCCGCATTACGAAGTATGCCGACGAGCTCCTCGCGGCGATCGATCCGCTCGAATGGCCCGAGAAGGTCAAGACGATGCAGCGCAACTGGATCGGGCGCTCCGAGGGGGCCGAGTTCGACCTCTTCGTCCAGGGTCCCGACGGCGGCCCCTCCGATCTCGCCATCTCCGTCTACACGACCCGACCCGACACGAGCTTTGGCATGACCTACGCGGTGCTCGCACCCGAGCACCCCCTTGTCGATCGTCTGACCACCGACGAGCACCGCCTCGCCGTCGACGAGTTGCGCCACCGGGTCGCGAGCTCGACCGAGATCGAGCGGACTCGAGTGGCCGAGGCGGGCGAAGAGCTGGTTCGGCGCGGCGCGTTCACTGGTAGCTACGTGCTCAATCCCTTCAACCGAGCGCCCGTCCCCATCTACGTGGCCGACTACGTCCTCATGGCCTACGGCACCGGGGCGATCATGGCGGTGCCCGCCGAGGACGAGCGTGACCACGCCTTCGCACGGGCCTACGACCTGCCAATCGTCCGCACGGTGCAGCCCCCGGAGGACTTCGAAGGCGGGGCGTACGCCGGCGACGGCGAGAAGATCAACAGCGGCTTCTTGAACGGCTTCGACGTGGCCAGCGCGAAGGCGCTTGCCATCGAGTGGCTCGAGAAGGAGGGGATCGGCACCCGGAAGGTCAATTTCCGGCTGCGGGACTGGCTGGTCTCCCGTCAGCGCTTCTGGGGCTGCCCCATCCCCGTCGTGTACTGCGAGCGCGACGGCATCGTTGGTGTGCCCGAAGACCAGCTGCCCGTGCTCGCCCCCGACAACGTCGAGTTCCTGCCGACCGGCCAGTCCCCGCTCGCGCTCCATGAGGGCTTCGTGCATACCACCTGTCCGAAGTGCGGCGGCCCGGCGCGCCGGGAGACCGACACGATGGACACCTTCGTCGATTCGAGCTGGTACTTCCTTCGGTTCTGCGACCCGTGGTTCGAGCACGGCCCGGTCGGGCCGGCGGCCGACCGTTGGATGCCGGTCGACGAGTACATCGGTGGCATCGAGCATGCGATCTTGCACTTGCTCTACGCGCGCTTCTACGTGCGCGCGCTCATGGACACCGGGCTCCTCTCCCAGATCGATCGCGAGCCGTTCAAGCGCTATTTCGCCCAGGGGATGATCCGGATGGACGGGTCCAAGATGTCCAAGTCCAAGGGGAACCTCATCGCGCCCTCCAAGTACTTCGAGCGGGTGGGCGCCGATGCGCTGCGGCTCTTCCACCTCTCGGTTGGTCCGCCCGAGCAGGACTTCGACTGGACCGACCAGAGTGACAAGATCATCGACGGTTGCGGCAGATTCCTCGACAATGTGTGGTGCTCCCTCCTCGAGGAGGCGGTGCCCGGGCGCGGTGGTCCACTCGGCGAGGAGGACGTCGCCTTCCGCAGGCTCATCCACCAGAGCATCCGGGCGGTTTCGGGCGAGATCGAGCGCTGGAGTTTCCACACGGCGGTCGCCCAGTGTCGCGAGCTTCACAACGGCCTGCTTCGCTACGCGCGGCTCGACGGCGGTCCGCACGCCGAAGTGTTCGCCGAGGCGGCCGACACCCTCCTCCTTCTGCTCGCGCCGATGACCCCGCACGTCACGGCCGAGATCTGGGAGCGTCGCCGGCCCGACGAGCCCGGGGTGCATGCTCACCGCTGGCCGTCGTTCGATCCCGAGTTCGTGAAGGAGCCGTCCGTCACGATGGTGGTGCAGATCAACGGCAAGGTGCGAGACCGGATCGAGGTCAGCCCGGAGATCGGGGCCGAGGAGGCCGAGGCCCTCGCGCTGAATTCGGCCCGGGTTGTCGAGCACCTGGCCGGGGCCGCCCCGCGTCGGGTGGTGGTGCGTCCACCGACGCTTGTCAATGTCGTGTCATAAATAGAGCGCGATGGACCAGGTCGCTCAGCAGCGGCTCTTCGCCGACGACCTCGAAGACGAAGGACCCGGCCTCCCGGCGTCCCCGCCGGTCGCGCCCGTCGTGCCGTCCGGCGCGCCAGCCGTCACCCCCGAGATCGAGGTCCGCACGTCCAAGCGGCGGCGGAAGAGCGCGACCGCCTATTGGAGCGACGGGCGGATCGTCGTCTTGCTGCCGAACCACCTGCGTGGGAGCGACCGCAAGGAGATGGTCGACTGGCTCGTGGCCCGGGTGCTGTCGCGGCGACCAGGCGCGGCGGCCTCCGACCAGGCGCTCTTCGACCGGGCGCGCCAGCTGGGGCGGCGCTATGTGCCGGGCGCCGACCCCCTGTCGGTGCGCTGGGTCACCAACCAGCACAAGCGCTGGGCGTCGTGCACGGCCGAGACGGGGGAGATCCGGCTCTCGCACCGCCTGCGAGACGTGCCGGAGTGGGTGCTCGACGCGGTGCTCGTCCATGAGCTCGCGCACCTCGTGTACCCGGACCACTCGCCGCGCTTCCACGAACTGGCCGATCGGTTCCCGCGCCAGGCCGACGCCACGACCTTCCTCGAGGGCTACGCGCTGGGGCTCGACTCGACCGGGGGTCGGACCAGCGGGTCCTCGGGCGCGGTCGACTGAGGTCCGGCTAGATCTCCTTGAACTTCGCCAGGACGTCGGAGAGCTTGTCCTCTTCCATGCGGTACGGGGTGTAGAAGCTGAACCGGTCGACCAGGTCGCCAAAGCGCTCGCCGATCCTCGCCGGGACCTCGTCGATCGGGGCCTGAATCGCGAACGCGTCGAGCATCTCGTCGTTGATCCGCTCGCCCATGGCCTCCCACTCGCCCCGCTTGGACATGGTGTTCAGCTCGTCGCCGATCTCGCCCCATCCGTGGAGCTCGAGGACGGGCCGGTAGGCCGGGGTCGAGCCGTAGAAGGCGATCTGGCGCTTCGTGGCGGTCTTTGCCGCCTCGAACTGGTCGCCCTCGCCCGTGACCACGAACCCGGGGTAGGCGACGGTCAGGTCCTGGCGGGTCTTGCCCGCCTTGGCGGCGCCGCGTTCGAGGGCGGGAATGGTCACCTCGCGCAGGTAGCGATCGGTGGTCAATGGGTGGACGATCATCCCGTCGCCCGCCTCGCCGGCCACCTCGGTCATGAGCTCGCCGACCGCCGCCAGGATGATCCTCGGGGTCCCGAAGGGGTTGGGGCCCGGGTTGAAGAACGGCGTCATCAGGGTGTGGGTGTAGAAGTCGCCGCGGAACTCCAGCTTGGTGCCGTTGGCCCAGCAATCCCAGATGGCCCGGATGGCGAAGAGCATCTCGCGCATGCGCGCCGCCGGGTGCGACCACTCCATCGAGAACCGCTTGGTGATGTGCGGCTTGATCTGCGAGCCGAGTCCGAGGATGAACCGGCCCTTCGAGAGCTCCTGGAGGTCGTTGGCCAGCATGGCCAGCGTCATGGGATTGCGCGCGAAGGCGACCGCGATCGCCGTGCCGAGCTCGAGGTGCTCGGTCGTCTGCGCCGCGATGGCGAGAGGGAGGAACGGGTCGTGGCTGGTCTCGGCCGACCAGGCGCCGTCGTAGCCGAGCGCCTCGACCGCCGCGGCGGCCTGGCCGACGCCCTCCCTGTTGAACCCGATGGCACCGTCAACCTTCATTGGCCCCTCCTGCTGGGTGCTCGATCGGCTCAATGGTCCTCGCCGCGCAGGAACTTCTCCAGCTCGGCGGCGAGCTCGTCGCCCGAGGGCAGGGTCTCGACCCCGAGCGGGTTGCCCTCGGAGCTGTCGATGGCCTCCTCCAGCTTGCGGACCATGTCGAGATGTTCGCGGTTCGAGGCAATGACCTCGTCGACCTGACGACGCGACGCGTCGGCCGCCCGGCGCAGGTCCGAGGAGTCGAAGGAGAGCCCGGCGATCGACGCCAGGCCCTCGACCAACGCGGCACTGGCCTCCGGGAAGGTCATTGCGGCGACGTAGTGGGGGACCCGCGCCCACAGCGTCACCATGTCGAGGCCGGCCTCGCCGAAGCCGATCTCGAGAGCCGAGGCCACGCCGGCGGGGACCTCGAGCTCGCCGCGGGTCCGGCCGACCCGGTCGATGAGCTCGGCCGAGGTCGGCGGCGCGGTCGCGACGAGGCGGACCGGACGCGTGTGCGGGCGCGGGCGCCGGGAAGGCCCCGAGGGCCACCACGAGCCGGACTCCGAAGCGCTGGGCCAGCTCGACGATCGCCTCGACGAACCCCCGCCAGTGGAAGTCGGGCTCCGGGCCGACGAGGTACAAGACATCGTTGCCCGCGTTGTCCTGGGCGGTCCGCAGCTGGGTTTGGGGCCAGGTGATCTCGGTGTTCACGCCGTTCACCAGGCGGACGACCGGCCGGCGGGCTCGCTGGTCCAAGAAGTGGTCGCCGTCGAAGGTGGCGACGAGGTCGCTCGCCGATGCGGCCAGCACCGACGCGATCGCGGTGGCCGCCCCGAGGCCGGCGTCGACCCAGCCCTCGAGCCCGATGACGAGCACGGGCCGGTGCAGGGTGGGGTTCTGGAGGATCCGGTACAGGGGCCGGTCGTCCGGGCTCATCGCGCCCGGTTCACCACGCGGCGAGGGTGTCGGCGGCGGTCGACGCCAGGCGGCGCACCGACTCGGGGTAGGCGTCGAAGGAACCCGAGTCGCCTCCGCCGGCCCCGACCAGGTACCGGGAGTAGACGCCCTGCATGATGCAGGCCAGCTTCCAGAACCCGAACGCCGTGTAGAAGGGGAGCGCCGACAGATCGCGACCCGACACCTGTTGGTAGCGCGCGAAGACCTCTTTCAGGGTGACCATCCCCGGCGCCGTCGTCGCCGAGATCCCGAGGCCCGTCTCGTCCTCGCTGCGGTCGTTCCAGTACACGCTGAGCAACCCCAGGTCCGCCATCGGATCGCCGAGGGTGCACAGCTCCCAGTCGAGGATGGCCCGGACCCGGGCGGCATCGTCGAAGATCGTGTTGTCGAGTCGGTAGTCGCCATGCACGATGCCGAGCCCGACCTGGGCGGGGATCCGCTCGCCGAGCTCGGCGCCGACGCGCTCGACCAGCCCGCCGTAGTCGTCGCCGTTCACGATGCCGTCGCGGAACTGCGCGCTCCAGCGCTTGATCTGGCGCTCGATGTAGCCGTCGCGCCGCGCCAGATCGCCGAGTCCGACGTCGTCGGGGTCGATCGCGTGCAATGCGGCCAGGGTCTCGGCCAGGTTGAGCCCGATGGCCGGCCGCGCCGACTCTTCGTAGGCGGCGACCACCTGTTCGGCGCTGCGCAGGATGTGGCCGTCCACGAACTCCATCACGTAGAACGGCGCCTGGTTCACCGAGTCGTCGGTGCACAGTCCGATGGCCGTCGCCACCGGGATGCCGGCCGGTCCGAGCGCGCTGATGAGTCGGTGTTCGCGGCTCATGTCGTGCGCAGTCGGAAGCACGTGGCTCACGGGCGGGCGTCGGAGCGCCCAGCGATGTCCGGCCGCGTCTTGGACCTTGTAGGTGAGGTTGGACCGTCCGCCGGTGATCAGGTCGAAGTCGAGGGGCAGCTCGACGTCGGGCACGTGCTCGAGGAACCACTTCGACACGTTCTGCTCGTCGATCCCGCGGGGCGCCACGACCCGAACGTTAGTGGGTGACCTTGGAGAGGTTCGGGTGAAGAAACCGCGTGCTTGATGGCCCGGCCGAGGTCCGCAGCCGACCAGGTAGGGTCCCCTGCCATGGTCGATGTGACCGACGCCACGTTCCAAACGGCCGTCATCGAGCGCTCCAAGACGGTCCCCGTGGTGGTCGACCTGTGGGCCCCGTGGTGCGGGCCGTGCCGGACGCTCGGGCCCATTCTCGAGCGCGTCGTCGAGGCGACGGGGGGCGCCGTCGAGCTGGTCAAGATCAACATCGACGAGAACCCGCAGGTCGCGGCCAGCTTCCAGGTGCAGTCGATCCCGGCCGTCTACGCGCTGCGCGACACCAACGTGGTGGACGGCTTCGTCGGGGCGCTCCCCGAGGCCCAAGTCGCCCAGTTCGTGGCCGGTCTCGCCCCGACGCCGAGCGAGACCGACCTCCTCGTGGCGAAGGGGGATGAGGCGTCGTTGCGCCAGGCCCTCGAGACGGAGCCGGCGCACGCCGTCGCCGTGGTGGCGCTCGCCCGGCTGCTCGCCGAGCGCGGCGATGCCGGGGAGGCGCTCGCGCTGCTGGCTCGCATCCCCGAGAACGCCGAGACGAGGGCGATCGCGGCGCACGCCCGGCTGGCCGAGCACGACATCGACGTCTCCGACGACGCCACGGCCCTTCTCGATCAGCTGCTCGAACGGGTGCGTGAGGACGACGACGCCAGACAGCAGTACCTCGACCTCCTGGTGGCCCTGGGTCCCGAGGACCCGAGGACCTCTCGGTACCGCAAGGCGTTGTCGGCCCGACTGTTCTGATGCTCGAGCTCCGGCTCGGGGAGCGGACCTACGACCTCGGCGAGCGCGCCATCGTCATGGGCATCCTCAACCGGACGCCCGACTCCTTCTACGACAAGGGCCTCACCTTCGAGCTCGACGACCTGTGTTGGCGGGCCGAGCAGCTCGTCGACGAGGGCGCCGACGTCTTGGACGTGGGTGGCGTCAAGGCGGGTCCGGGTCCCGAGGTGACCGAGAGCGAGGAGCTCGACCGGGTGGTGGGGGCGATCGCCATCGTGGTCGAGCGCTTCGACGTCCCGGTCTCCGTCGACACCTGGCGCGCCGCGGTGGCCAAGGAGTCCTACGCCGCCGGCGCCGTCCTCGGGAACGACATCAGCGGGTTCGGCGACCCCGAGTACCTCGAGGTGGCCGCCGCCGCCGCCGCCAGCGTCGTCGCGACGCACATCCGGCTCGCCCCGCGGGTGGCCGACCCCGACCCCGTCTACGACGATCTGGTGGGTGACGTGGCGTCGTTTCTGACCGAACGGGCCGAGCGCGCCCTGGCGGCCGGCATCGACTCCACCCGGATCGTCGTGGACGCCGGCTTGGATCTCGGCAAGACGGCCGAGCAGTCGCTCGAGCTGCTGCGGGCCTCCGACGTCCTGGCCGACCTCGGCTATCCGCTTCTGCTCTCCGCGTCGAACAAGACGTTCCTCGGCAAGGTGCTCGAGCTCGAGCTCGATCAGCGCCGCGACGCGTCGCTCGCCGCGGCCGCGATCGGCATCGCACGAGGCTGCCGGATCCTCCGGGTCCACGACGTCCGGGCCGCCGTGCGCGTGCGGGACGTGATGGCGGCGATCCTGGCCCAGCGCGGATGAACGCCAAGCTCCAAGGCGAGCCGCACGCCTTCTTGGTCCGCGGCGAGGATCCCGCGCTGGTGGCGCAAGAGACGCGCGCGCTGATCGACCGGCTGGTGGGCGAGCGCGAGGCAAGCTTCGTCGTCGAGGAGCACGGCTCCGCTGGCGAGGACCTCGACACGCGTGCCGTGGTCGACGCCTGTCTCACGCCACCGTTTCTGGGTGACCGGCGGGTCGTCGTCGTGCGAGACGCCGGCCGCATCGGCGCGTCGGAGGCCTCCGGTCTGCTCGCCGCGCTGAGCGAGCCGCTCGAGTCGACGTTCCTCGTCCTCGTCGGTGGCGCCGGGACCGTTCCTCAGGCGCTCGTCAAGGCGGTCGGCGCGGCCGGGGAGCTCATCGACGCCAGCCCGGGGACCGGGCGTGAGCGGACGAGCTGGGTCGCCACGCAGCTCCGGGACGGCCCCCTCAGGTTCGAGGCGGCGGCGCGGTCGCGACTGCAGGAACATCTGGGCAACGACCTCGGCCGCATCGCCGGGATCGTCGACTCACTCGTGGCCGCCTACGGCGAGGGCGCGTCGATCTCGGTGTCCGAACTCGAGCCGTTCCTCGGCAGCGCCGGGTCGGTGCCCCCCTGGGAGCTCACCGACGCGATCGACTCGGGATCGATCCCCGCCGCTCTGAGCGCGCTCCGCCGGATGCTCGATGCCGGCGGCCGCCACCCGACCGAGATCATCGGCGTCTTACATCGCCACTACGCCAACATGCTGCGACTGGACGGTGTGGCGGGGTCCGACACGACCGAGGCGGCGCGGCTCCTCGGCGTCCGGAGCCCCTATGTGGCCAAGAAGGCCCTCGAGCAGGGACGCCGCCTCGGGAGCGAACGCATCGCCCAGGCGGTCATCTTGCTGGCCGATGCCGATCTCGACGTGAAGGGCCGCACGGGGCTTCCGCCCGATCTCGTGCTCGAGGTGCTGGTCGCCCGGCTCAGCCGGCTGCTCCGGGCGCGAGCAGTGTCGGCCCGATAGGGAAGAACGGGCGGGCTCAGTCCGCGTTGCCGGTCAAAGCGGCGATCCGCCGCATGAGCCGGGACTTGCGGTTGGCGGCCTGGTTCTTATGGATGACCCCGTGGCTGGCCGCCTTGTCGATCCGCTTGACGGCGAGGCGCAGCGCCTCGGCGTCGTCCTCGGCCCCGACGGCCTCGATCGCCGACTTGGTCCGGGTGCGGACCTCGGAGCGCACCGACTTGTTGCGCAGGCGGCGCCGTTCGTTCTGACGGTTGCGCTTGATCTGGCTCTTGATGTTGGCCACGCGAGAACCCCGGGAATCGATATCGGGTGCCCGAGGCATGGCGCCGGCGGGCGAGGGACGATCGTACCAGCTGATCCCGAGGCGTCCGCCCGGGCTGGGGCGACCCTCAGATGTCCCGTTGGGTGCTGCGGCCGATCTGGAGGTTCGCCTTGGGCGCGTCGCGGAACGCCACGTCGTGGTCGGTGGTCAGGTCCTTGGGGAGCCCGAGGATCCGCTCGCCGATGATGTTGCGCTGGATCTGGTCCGAACCGCCGCCGATGGAGTTCATGAACGCCATCATCAGGCTCACGTTGGCCGCGTCCGCGTCGGGGACCTCTGGGCCATAGAGGGTGCCGGTCGGGCCCAGCAGGGCGTCGGCCACGCTTGCCGAGGTGTGCAACAGGCGGGACATCGCGAGCTTGCCGAGCGAGGCCGCTGCTGACGCGCCGTTCTTGGCGGACTCTGCTGCGGCGCGCTGGGCGTTCCAGCCGATGACGGTGCGCTGGATGTAGAGGTCGGCCAACGCCTGGCGGACGAGCCGGTCCTTCGACTTGCCGCTCCGGCGGGCGAGGTCGATGAGGTCGACGGTCGCCCCCACCGGGAGCGGGCGCTCGTCGCGGTTGCGCGTTCGGGTCGCACCCATGACCATGCGCTCGAAGGCGAGTGCCGTGCGCAGCACGCGCCACCCGTCGTTCAGCTCGCCGACGAGATGGTCGAGCGGTGCCCGGGCGTCGGTGAGGAAGATCTCGTTGAACTGCGCGTCGCCGGTCATCTGGCGCAGCGGCCGGACCTCGACCCCGGGCTGGTGCATGGGGAGGATGAAGTAGCTGATGCCCTGGTGCTTGGGCTGGTCCCAGTCGGTGCGCGCGATGAGCAGCCCGAAGTCCGCCAGGTGCCCGACCGTCGTCCAGACCTTCTGGCCGTTGAAGACCCACTCGTCGCCGTCGCGTTCGGCTTTGGTCTGCAGCGACGCCAGATCGGACCCCGCGCCGGGCTCGCTGTAGAGGAGGCACGCCCGCTGCTCGCCCATGAGGATCGGCCGGAGCATCTTGTCCTTGAGGCCGTCGGCGGCGAACGCGATCAGGACGTTGGCGCCGATCTGGAGCTCGATGGCTCCGTGTCCGCCGACGTCGAGCGCGCCCCACGGCGCGCCGAGCGCTCCGAACTCCCGGGCCACCACGGCCGACTGCGCCCGGCTGAGGCCGCGGCCATACCACTCGGCCGGCCAGCTGGGATAGGACCAGCCGGCGTCGACGACGAGCGCCCGCCACTCCCGCTCGGGGAGGTCCCGGTCCCAGTGCTCGGCCAGCCAGGAGCGGACCTCCGAAGCGATCTCCTCGGACCCGGTGTCGTCGGCGGTCGCCATCGCGCGCTCCTTCAAGGGACGGGCCGAGGTTACCGAGTCGAGACCGCGCGCCGCCTTCGAGAGCGTCGGGACCGGTGGCACCGGCGCCGGCGCCCGGGAGCGCCCAGGTCGGCCAGTACGATGGCGGAACCGTGTCCCAGGCAGCTTCCAGCGGACCGGTCGCGACGGAGCGAATCCGCAACTTCTCGATCATCAGCCACGTCGATCACGGGAAGTCCACCCTTTCGGACCGCATCCTCGAGCTGACCGGTGCCGTCGACCCCCGATTCATGCGCGAGCAGTACCTCGACTCGATGGACCTCGAGCGCGAGCGGGGCATCACGATCAAGGCCCAGAACGTCCGGGTGCACTACCGCGGCCACGTGCTGCACCTGATCGACACGCCCGGACACGTCGACTTCGGCTACGAGGTGAGCCGGTCGCTCGCCGCCTGCGAGGGTGCGGTCCTGCTCGTCGATGCCTCCCAGGGCATCCAGGCCCAGACCCTCGCCAACTGCTACCAGGCGATGGAGCACAACCTCGAGATCGTTGCCGCGCTCAACAAGATCGACCTCCCGGCCGCCGACCCCGATCGCTGCGCCAAGGAGATTGAGCAGGTGCTCGGGATCCCCTCGGCCGAGATCCTGCGCATCTCGGCCAAGACCGGCGAGGGGGTCGCAGCCCTGCTCGACGCGGTCGTGGATCGGGTGCCCGCACCGGCCGGCGACCGAGACGCCCCGACCCGCGCGCTCATCTTCGACTCCTCCTATGACCAGTACCGCGGTGTGGTCAGCTCGATCCGCGTCATCGACGGCGTGATCAGAACGCGCTCTCGGGTCACCTTCATGCAGGCCGCCGCGGTGCACGAGGCCGAGGAGATCGGGATCCGGACCCCCGACATCCGACCCGTTGACGAGCTCGGGCCCGGTGAGGTGGGCTACCTCATCGCCGGGATCAAGGACGTGGGCGGAGCCCGCTCCGGCGAGACGGTGACCTCGACCGAGCGCCCGGCCGCCGCACCCCTGTCGGGCTACCGCGACCCCAAGCCGATGGTGTTCTGCGGGCTGTACCCGATCGACGGGGACCAGCTCCCCGACCTGCGCGACGCGCTCGATCGCCTCAAGCTGAACGACGCCAGCTTCACCTTCGAGCCCGAGTCCTCCCACGCCCTTGGGTTCGGGTTCCGCTGCGGTTTCCTCGGGCTCTTGCACATGGAGATCGTCCGGGAGCGCCTGGAGCGCGAGTTCGATCTTTCGCTCATTGCGACCGCGCCGTCGGTCGCCTACCGGGCCGCGCTCACCGACGGGTCGGTGCTCGACATCGACAACCCGACCGAGCTGCCCGACGCCACCCGGCTCGACCACATCGACGAGCCGATGCTCTCGGCCACGATCCTCACCCCGAGCGAGTACACCGGGACGGTCATGGAGCTCTGCCAGATCCGCCGGGGCGAGCTCGTGAAGATGGAGTACCTCTCGCCCGAGCGCGTCGAGCTCGTCTACAAGATCCCGCTCGGCGAGGTCGTGGTCGACTTCTTCGACCAGCTGAAGAGCCGCACCAAAGGCTATGCCAGCTTGGACTACGAGCCGGACGGCTATCTCACCGCCAACCTGGTGCGCGTCGAGGTCCTGATCAACCACATCCCGGTCGACGCCTTCTCCACCATCGTGCACCGGGCCCAGGCCGACTCCTATGGACGGCGGATGACCGAGAAGTTGCGCGAGATGATCCCGCGCCAGCTCTTCGACGTCCCGATCCAGGCGGCCGTCGGGGGCCGGATCATCGCCCGCGAGACGGTGAAGGCGAAACGGAAGGACGTCTTGGCCAAGTGTTACGGCGGAGACATCACCCGGAAGCGCAAGCTGCTGGAGCGCCAGAAGGAGGGGAAGAAGCGCATGAAGAGCATCGGACGCGTCGAGATCCCCCAAGAGGCCTTCATCTCGGCCCTGCGCATGGAGGACTGAACCGACGGTTCAGCAGGTGGTGGTCGTGATCCCCGGGAAGCCGGTGGGCACGTAGGGGTCGGGGTTGGGCTCGTTGGCGAAGCGGTCGGCCATCCAGTGGATGAAGGAGCTCGAGGCCGGCGCGATCACCCCGGTGTGACTGAGACCCGGATAGATCCATCGCTCGACGTCCTGGCCGGTGGCGCACAGCTGCTGGGTCAGGATCTGGGTGGAGATCGGCGGAATCTGCTCGTCGGCGCCACCCTGGTAGATGAGCAGGGGTGCCGCGACGGGGGTCTTGAAATCGGCCGGGTCGTTCTCCGCCAGCAACTTCTTCCACGCCGGCACCGTGAACGGGTTGACCTTCACGAACTGCTGCAGCGTGAACTTGTCGATGTGGCTCTCGAGGTAGTTGTCGCAGCCGCGGTTCAGGATCGGCTCCTCTTTGAGCGCGAGCGGGGTGAGGATCTCCTTCAGGGGCGCCAACTTGGGTCCATACGCCGTCTCGTACCCGAACCCGGCCATGTATAGGTAGTAGCGGTACGGGCTGGTGGTCAAGAAGTTGTAGATGAGGTCGAACTGCGAGGGCGGCGCGCCGGCGACGACGCCCTTCAGGTGGAGGTCCGGCGCGTAGGAGGCGCCGATGTGCAGGCTGAACATCGCGGTCTGGCCGCCCTCAGAGTGCCCCCACACGATGTAATTGGTGCTCGTGTGCACCTTGTGGAAGTTGTGGGCGGCGCGCACGATGTCGATCGTGTTGCGCGCCGCGACCTCGCCCACCAGATAGGGGAGCAGACCTGGCGTCCCGAGGCCCTGGTAGTCGCTGGCCGTCACCAGCCAGCCCTGTTGCAGGAGCTGGTTGATCTCGGGGACCGCCGAGGCCGGCTGGAGCGAGGGCGCACAGATGTCGGCCATGCCGTTGGTGCCGTGCCCCCACGACACGACGGGGTAGCCGCCGGGAGGGGGCGAGGCGAGCGGCACGAAGATGAGCCCGGTCACGGCGACCGGCTTGTTGAAGACGGTCTTGGAGACGTACATGACCCGGTAGATGGCCGACGCGTCGAGCCCGTCGGTGCTGATCCGTTGGGTCTTGATGACGGCGCCCGCCGTCTTCGGGATCTGTGCCGGCACCGAGTAGAAGCTCGGCAGACGGACGGCCGACGCAGCGCTCGCCGTGAAAGTCCCGGTCGCGACGAGCGCGGTGCCGAGGCCGGCGAGCAGCGCAGCGCGGCGGACCAGCTGAGTGAGGCGACACGGCATTTGGCGACCCCCCCGGGTGCGGTCACCACCCTATCGAGCATCTCCGGGCGTCCCAGGCAGGGCGAAAGGCCCTCCGTCGATCGAAACTGGCAGTCGGTAGACTCAAGTGCCAGGTGCACATGGCCCCCACTTCGCCTCCCCCCACGGCGCGCGAGCGCCCCACGACCGATCAGCTGGACGCTCGGCGTGCTGCGATCCTCGAGGCGGTGGTCTCCGAGTACATCGGTAGCGCCGCCCCCGTCGGGTCCGCGTCCGTGGCCGGCGCGCCCGGGGTCAACGTGTCGTCGGCGACCGTCCGTTCCGACATGGTGGCGCTTGAGCGGGAGGGGTACCTGGTGCAGCCCCACACGAGCGCCGGGCGGATCCCGACCGACAAGGGCTACCGGTTCTTCGTCGACCACCTGGCGCCCCCGGGGCTTTTGGTGGCGGCCGAGCGTCAGCGGGTCAAGCGGTTCTTCGACCGGGTCCACGGCGAAATGGAGGACATGCTCGAGCGGGCCTCGATGCTCCTCTCCCAGCTCACGCCGTATGCCGCCGTCGTCGTCAGCCCGTCGCACGGGTCGGCGACCGTGCGCTCGGTCCAGCTGGTGTCGCTCGCGCCTCGTCTGGTGCTCCTCGTGGTCGTGCTGTCCGACGGCACCGTCGAGAAGCGGACGCTCGAGTTCGGCGAGGAACTGAGCGAAGAGCAGCTCGCGGGCGAGGTGGCGCTCCTTCAGCGCGTCGCGGTCGGAAGCGACCTCACCACGGCGGCTTCCCACGTCGGGCGAGCCGGGCTCAGTGGGCGCGTCGCCGAGTCGGTGTCTCGCGCGCTGACGCGAGATCGCGGCGGCCGAGGAGAGCGACCAGGTCTACATGGGTGGGCCGTCTCGCCTCGCCGAGTCGTTCGAAGCGGTCGAGACGGTCCGCTCGGTGCTGGGCATCCTCGAGCAGCAGCTGGTCGTCGTGACCCTGCTGCGCGACGTCCTCGACCGAGGGCTCTCGGTTGCCATCGGCACCGAGCACGGTTTCGAGCCGCTTGCGTCGTGCGCCGTGGTCGTCGCCCCGGTGGCGTTCGGTGACAACGAGACCGGCGCGGTCGGTCTCCTCGGGCCGACCCGCATGAACTACTCGCAGGCGCTCGCCGCCGCCCACCTCGTCAGCTCCGAGCTGAGCGACCGGATGAACCGGAGGGCCCGTGGCGACGATTGACGGCCTCGACCTCTACGAGCTCCTCGGGGTGTCCCACGACGCGTCGGAGGCCGAGATCAAGCGGGCCTACCGGCAGAAGGCCCGGGAGCTGCATCCCGACGCCAACGGCGGCGACACCGCGGCTGAGGCCCGCTTCAAGGAGGTCTCGCTGGCCTACGAGGTCCTGCGGGATCCCGAGCGCCGGGCCCGCTACGACCGCTATGGCCCCGCCGGGGTCTTCGGGCAGGGGCCGGGCGGCATGACCTTCGACTTCGAGGCCGGCCTGAGCGACATCTTCGAGGCGTTCTTCGGCTCGATGGGGTCCCGGGGCGGCGGGCGGCGGGGACCCATGCCCGGCTCCGACGCCGAGATCGGGCTCCGGCTCAGCTTCACCGAGGCGGTGTTCGGTGCCGAGAAGGAAATCTCGGTCCGGTTGCCCGTCACCTGCGACGTCTGCGGTGGCTCCGGCGCGGCCCCCGGCACGCACGCGGTGACGTGCCCGGACTGCCAGGGGGCCGGGGAGACCCGGCGCATCCGCCAGTCGTTGCTCGGCCAGGTCGTCACCGCGGTCGCCTGTGCGCGCTGCAAGGGCACGGGCGAGCTCACCCCGACACCGTGCGAGGCCTGCGGCGGCGAAGGCCGGCGCATGAACGATCGCACCTTCACCGTCGAGGTGCCCGCCGGGGTCGAGGACGGCTCGACGCTCCGCTTGGCCGAGCGCGGCCCGGCCGGCCCGCGTGGCGGGCCCAACGGCTCGCTCTTCGTGCAGCTCCAGGTCGAGGCCGACGAGCGATTCCAGCGGATGGGCGACGACGTGCACACCTCGGTCCATGTCGGCATGACGCAGGCCGCCCTCGGGACCAAGCTCTCGGTGGCGACGATCGAGGAGCCGACCGAGATCACCGTCGAGGCCGGCACCCAGAGCGGTCACGTGGTCCGCCTGAAGGGCGGCGGGGTCCCGCACCTGCGCGGCCGGGGGCGGGGCGATCTCTACGTCCACCTGGTGGTCGACACCCCGACGGGCCTGACGGCGAAGCAAGAAGAGCTCCTCGCCCAGCTGGCCGCCGAACGCGGCGAGGAACTGGAGACCCCCGACGGGGGGGACGGCGTGTTCTCTCGCATCCGTTCGGTCTTCGGCTGAGGGCACCCGCCGACCGTCTCCCGGCTCCGCGCCCGCTGAGCGAACACAGCGGTGACGACCAGCCAGGAGGTTCTCGTAGGCTTGCAAGGACATGGAAGACCGACCCTGATGGTCGAGGGCGTCCGGTGGCTGAGCACCAAGGAGGCCTCGGCGAGGCTCGGGGTGACGCTGCGCAGCCTGTATCGGTTCATCGACGGCGGCGAGCTCAGCGTGTATCGCTTCGGGCGGGTGATCCGGCTGATGGAGAGCGACCTCGATGCCTTCATCGAGTCCCGGCGCATCGAGCCCGGGACCCTGGAACACCTGTATCCGGCGCGCAAGGGGGCCGGCGAACATGGATGACTGTCTGTTCTGCGGGATCGTGGCCGGGAAGGTGCCCGCCGAGGTGGTGCACGAGACGGACCGCACGGTCGCGTTCAGAGACATCAACCCGGTCGCCCCGGTGCACGTCCTGGTCGTGCCCCGCCGACACATCGTCAATGCCTCGACCGTCGAGCGCGAAGACGCCGAGGATCTGGCCGCGATGGTGGTCGCGGCCCGCGAGGTCGCGAGCGCCGAGGGCATCGCGGGGGAAGAGCGCGGCTACCGGCTCGTCTTCAACATCGGCCGGGACAGCGCCAACTCGGTGCCGCACCTCCACCTGCACGTGGTCGGCGGCCGCCCGATGACCTGGCCGCCCGGGTGAGCGCGACCGGCCGCGCCTCGAGCGGCGAGCTCGAGGACGCCTTGGACGAGCTCGCGCCGCCGTGTGCCGAGCTGCTGGTCGCCCACAACCACCTGATGCCGGGGCTGCTCGGCTCCCAGGACGAGCTGCTGCGGGTCATCGAGTCGGGCTTCCCCGGCACCCGCATCAGCGTGCAGGGCAACCGCATCGCCGCCGAGGGTCCCGACGCCACCCGCGTCATCCGGCTCTTCGACGAGCTGGTGCGCGTGCTGCAGTCGGGCCAGGGCCTCGACGCGTCCAAGGTTGCCCGCACGATCGACATGGTGCGCGAGGACCTCTCGCCGTCGGAGGTGTTGAACGCCGAGATCCTCCGCTCGGCGAAGGGCCGGACCATTCGCCCGCGCTCGGCCGGCCAGAAGCGCTACACCGACGCCATCGCCGAGAACGTCGTCACGATCGGGATCGGCCCGGCCGGGACGGGCAAGTCGTACCTGGCCGTCGCCCTGGCGGTCCAGGCGCTCCAGTCGCGCCAGGTGAAGCGGATCATCCTCACCCGCCCCGCCGTCGAGGCGGGGGAGCGCCTCGGGTTCCTCCCCGGCGACTTGATGGCCAAGGTCGATCCGTACCTGCGTCCCCTCTACGACGCCCTCTACGACCTCTTGGACCCCGAGGGCGCGCAGCGTCTGCTTGACCGCGGCACCGTGGAGGTGGCCCCGCTCGCATTCATGCGGGGCCGGACGCTCAACTCGTCGTTCATCATCTTGGACGAGGCGCAGAACACGACGCCCGAGCAGATGAAGATGTTCTTGACCCGCATCGGCTTCGGCTCCAAGTGCGTCGTCACCGGCGACATCACCCAGATCGACGTGCCCGGCGGCCGCTCGGGTCTCGTCGGGTTGGAGGACGTGCTCGGCGGCGTGGAAGACGTCGCCTTCGTGCATCTGACCCGCAGCGACGTCGTGCGGCACAAGATCGTGGCCGACATCATCGACGCCTACGAGCACGCCGAGCGGGGCGGGTCGGCGAGCGATGGCCGTTGACGTCTTCGCGGCCGACGAGCAGTCCGACGCGCCGGTCGAGCTCGAACGCTGGAGCACGCTGGCCCGCTCGGTCCTCGAGTCGCGCGGGCGTGCGCGGCGGTGCCGAGGTGTCGCTGCTCTTCGTCGACGAGACCGCCATCGCTGCGCTGAACGAGCGGTTCTTGGACCGTCCGGGGGCGACCGACGTGCTCGCCTTTCCGGTCGAGGACGACCCGCTTCCCGGTGGCCGGTTCCCGGACATGGGCGGGACCGGACCGGGGGTCGACCCCGAGGACGCGCCGCCCCTGCTGCTGGGCGACGTCGTGGTGTGTCCAGCGGTGGCGGCGCGTCACGCGAGCGAGCGCTCGGTCGCCTACGACGACGAGATCGCCCTCTTGGTGGTGCATGGGATCCTCCACCTGCTGGGCATGGACCACGAGGCGGACGCCGACGCCGAGGCCATGGAGGCGCTCGAGCAGGAGCTGCTGGCGGCGTTCCACTCGAGCGCGCTGTGATGGTCGCGGCCACCGGCTGGCGGCCGGTCGACGCCGCCCTGCTCGCCGTCATCGTCGTGCTCCTACTCGGCTCGGGCGTCCTCGCCCTGGCCGAGACCAGCCTGGTGCGCACCAGCCGGGTGAAGGCCAGGGCGCTCTCGGATCAACACCGCCGCGGTTCGCGCCCGCTGGCCCGGCTGGTGGAGCGGCCCGAGCGGTTCTTGAACCCGATCCTGCTCCTCGTCCTCGTCTGCCAGCTGGTCTCGGCCACCTTGGTCGGTGTCCTGGCTGAGCAGTGGTTCGGCCCGATCGGGGTGGTGCTGGGCGTCGTCTTCGAGGTCGTCGTGATCTTCGTCTTCTTCGAGGCGGTCCCCAAGAACTGGGCGGTGCACAACCCCGAAACCGCAGCGCTGTTCAGCGCGCCGCTGGTCGCCGCGCTGGTGCGGTTCCCCCCGGTCCGGGCGGCCTCCAAGGTGCTGATCGGGATGGCCAACCTCATCATCGGGCGACGCGGCGACGCAGGAGCCGCCCAGGCCGTAACCGAGTCCGAGCTCCTCGCGATGGCCGACGTCGCGCACGCCGAGGACGTGATCGAGACCGAGGAGCGCGCCTTCATCCACTCGATCATCGATTTCGGCGACACGGTCGTGCGCGAGGTGATGGTGCCGAGGCCCGACATGGTCACCGCCGAGGCCGACGCCAGCGTCTCCGAAGCGCTCCGCCAGGCGCTCGCCGCCGGCTACAGCCGGATCCCGGTTTACCGCGAGAACGTCGACGACGTGGTGGGCATTGCCTATGCAAAGGACCTCATGCGCCGCGAGCACGAGGGGCGCGGGCCCGAGCCGGTCGCCGAGCATGTGCGCTCGGCCCACTTCGTGCCCGAGACCAAGCGGGTCGCCTCGATGCTGCGCGAGATGCAGGAGGCCAAGTTCCACCTGGCGATCGTCGTCGACGAATACGGCGGGACCGTCGGCCTGGTCGCCCTGGAGGACCTCATCGAGGAGCTGGTCGGCGAGATCGTCGACGAGTTCGACGTGGAGGAGCCCGGCGTCGAGCGCCTCGACGGCGGCGGGATCGTCGTGGCCGGCCGGATGCCGATCGACGACGCGGCCGAGCTCCTCGGCACCGAGCTGCCCGAGGGCGGCTGGGACAGCGTGGGTGGGCTTTTCTTGGACATGGCCGGGCGGGTCCCGACCGAGGGCGAGTCGGTCACCGTCGACGGGCTGCGCCTCGTCGCCGAGCGGGTCCAGGGGCGCCGCATCGCCCGGGTCCGCATCGAGCCCACCGGCGCGCCGACCCGCGAGCACCACGACCAAGACGACTGAGATGCACAGCGGCTTCGTCGCCATCGTGGGCCGGCCCAACGTCGGCAAGTCGACCCTGCTCAACGCGATGGTGGGCACCAAGGTCTCGATCACCTCGTCGCGGCCCAACACCACGCGCTTCAGTGTCCGCGGCGTCCTGCACGGGCCCGACGCGCAGGCCGTCTTCGTCGACACCCCGGGGTTGCACAAGCCGCGCAACGCCCTCGGCGGCCGGCTGAACGACACGGCCATGGCGTCACTGCGCGACGTGGACGTGGTGATCGCCGTGCTGGACGCGACCGCACCGGTCGGACCCGGCGACCGCCTGGTGCTCACCAACGCACTCGGCGCGCTCGGCGGCCACGACTCCGACGCTGGCCTGCTGGTGGTCGTGAACAAGGTCGACCGGGCGCGTCGTGCCCAGGTGCTCGAGCGCCTGAGCGAGGGCGCGGCGACCGTTAGGGAACTCGGAGCGGGCGCCGCGGCCGCCGTCGCTCAGGCGGCGGAGTACTTTCCGCTCGCCGCCACCACCGGCGAGGGGGTCGGCCCGCTCGTCGACGCCGTGCTCGGCCTCCTGCCCGAGGGCCCCGCCTACTTCCCGCCCGAGATGGTGAGCGACCTGCCCGAGGCCGTCGCGGTGGCCGAGCTCGTGCGCGAGCAGCTCTTGAAGCGGGCGCGCGAAGAGCTGCCGCATTCGATCGCGTGCGTGGTCAGCGAGTGGGAATGGCCACGCATCCGCTGCGAGATCCTCGTCGAGCGGGAGTCCCAGAAGGGGATCGTCATCGGGACCGGGGGCGAGGTCCTGAAGGACGTCGGCACGGCGGTGCGGGCCCAGCTCCCCGATGGCGCCTACCTGGAGCTCTTCGTCCGGGTCGAGCCGCACTGGCAGCAGCGGGCCGAGGCGCTGGACCGGCTCGGCTACTGACCCGGGCGGCCCGCCGGCTGCCCATGGGAACGTTCCCGTGGCGCGCCGGCACCGGTTGGGTCGACAATGGCAAAAGGTCCGGTCCGCCCAGCGCGTCTCGGGGGCGGGCCGGTGAGAATCGGGACCGAAAGGAGCCGCCCATGGCAACGAGCAGCGGCACCGACCAGATCCGCCAGGAGGTCAACGCCTTCATCGACGAGCAGTGGGACCTCGAGCTCACAGTCGGCGAGTGGTGGGCGCGGCTCGCCAGCTCGGGCTGGGGGTTCCCGACCTGGCCGACCGAGTGGTTCGGCAAGGGGCTCGACAACGACCAGCTGCCGACGGTCGACGCGGTGTTCAGCGAGCGCCGGGTCCTCGGCGCGCCGTTCGGTCTCGGCCAGATGATGGGCGGGCCGGTGCTCATGCGCCACGGGAGCCGGGACCAGCAGGAGCGCCACCTCTGGAACCTGGCCTCGGGGGCCGAGTCGTGGTGCCAGTTCTTCAGCGAGCCGGGCGCCGGCTCGGATCTGGCGAGCGCCCAGACCCGCGCCGTGCGCGACGGCGACGAGTGGGTGGTCAACGGCCAGAAGGTGTGGACCTCGGGGGCCAAGACGGCGGACCGCGGGATGCTGCTCGCCCGCGTCGACATGGAGGCGCCCAAGCACGCCGGCCTCGGGTACTTCATCATCGAGGTGGACCAGCCCGGCATCGACGTGCGCCCGCTCAAGCAGATGACCGGCGACTCCCACTTCAACGAGGTCTTCTTCACCGACGCAAGGGTGTCCGACGCCGAGCTCATCGGGCGCGCCGGCGACGGCTGGGCGGCCGCGGTCACGACGCTCGCGTTCGAGCGCACCGGTCGCGCCGGGGTGAGCGGCGCCGGCTTCCGGGACACCGAGATCGGCACCGGGCGCCGGGAGCTGCGGACCCGCAAGCTGGGCGACGTGATGCAGGGTGCCGGCGCGCGGACGAGCGCGGTGGATGCCCGCAACCCGGGCGTCGCCGGCCCGCTCTCGCCGGTCTCGCTCGTGCACCAGCCCGGGGCGAACCGCACCGATCCGCTGCGCCAGCAGGTGACCCGGTACTACGTCCAGTCGCGGGTGAACGCCATGACCCAGCAGCGCGCCCGCGCCGCGGCGGCGGCCGGCAAGGGGGCGGGCCCGGCGAGCTCCATCACCAAGCTCGCCCGCTCGGTGGCGACCCGAATCAATCGCGACCTCGGCCCGGCCATCCTCGGGGCCTCCGGCATGCTGGTCGGCCCCGAGGCCCCGATGGGCGGCGCCGTGGCGCATGCGACCCTCGGGGCGCAGTCCACCTCGATCGCCGGCGGCACCGACGAGATCCAGCACAACATCATCGGCGAGCGCGTGCTCGGGCTGCCCCGGGAGCCCCAGGTGGACCGGGACGTGCCGTTCAAGGACCTGAAGGTGGGGACCATCCGCACCGAGGCAGACAGGGGGGAGTCATGACCGACACCACGTCCACCGAGATCCGAGAGGTCGACGGCTACCTGGTCGGACCGGTGCGCACGCCGCGCAACCGGGCCAGCGCGGCCTGGCGGGCCCGGGCCGGGATGGCACCGGTGCGCGACCCGCGCCATAACATCCACGACGACGCGACCGCGCAGAAGCTCGGGTTCCGCGGCGGCACCATCGCTGGCTCCATCCATCTCGACCAATTCCCCCCGATCACCATGGCGGCGTTCGGCCAGGGATGGTTCTCGAGCGGCTCGATCTCGCTCGTGTTCAAGAACGCCACGGTCGACGCCGAGCCGGTGATCGCCATGGTGCGCCTGCCCGAGGGGCCGGCGACCCAGATCGAGGCCCGCATGGAGCGCGAGGACGGGATGCTCGTCGCCGAGGGGACCGCCGGATTCGGCACCGAGCCGACCTGCCTCGACGTGATCGACCTGCGGCCGAGCCCGCCCGAGGAGCTGCGCCTCCTGGCCGGCATCGAGGCGGGCCAGCCGATCTCGTCGCGGACCTTCCGCGTGGATCCCGCCGAGCAGCGCACCAGCATCGAAGAGGGTGCGATCACCGAGCCCCTCGACTGGTACGTGGGGCCCTCGCCGTGGGGGCCGCCCATCGTCAACCCGGCCGCGGTCGTCCACATGATCCGCAACGGCGACGACTTCGGGCCCCACGTCAAGGACGCGGTCGGGCTCTTCGGAGCGATCGAGCTGCACTTCAGATACGGCCCGCTGTTGACCGACACCACCTACCAGGTGAGCGGCGAGATCGTCGCCGTCGGTGCCAGCCCGAAGACCGAGTACGCCTGGTACGACAGCCGGGCGACCGCGCAGGACGGCCGTGTCGCGGTGTCGATGCGGATGCAGCTGCGCTGGATGAAGGCGTCCTCGCCCCTCTACCAAGAGGCGGAGTGATGCCGGGGGCGCTCGCCGGCGTCAAGGTGCTCGAGTTCTCCGAGATGATCGCGGCGCCCTTCGCCGGGATGCATCTCGGAGACTTGGGCGCCGACGTGATCAAGGTCGAGCCGCCCGATGGCGACCCGTGGCGTCACAGCCTCGAGTTCGCGCCCAACGAGAGCCGGACGTTCCTCTCCTTGAACCGCAACAAGCGCGGGCTGACCCTCGACCTGAAGCAGCCCGAGGCCCAGGAGGTCGCGCGCCGCATCGCCGCTTCGAGCGACGTGGTCATCGTGAACTACCGGCCCGATGTCCCCAAGCGTCTCGGCATCGACTACGAGTCACTGGCCGCGCTCAACCCGAGGCTCATCTATGTCCAGAACACCGCCATGGGCACCCGGGGCGACCACAGCCACCGGCCCGGCTACGACCTGATCGCGCAGGCCGTGACCGGCCTCATGCTGACCGGCGGGCGCGTCGACAACGACGGGGTCCCGTTGCCGCTCACGCCGGCCATCGGCGACTACGGCACCGGCCTGGTGCTCGCGCTGGCCATCTGCGCCGCGCTTTTCGTGCGCGAGCGGACCGGGGAGGGCCAGAAGGTCGAGACGACGTTGCTCGGCACTTCACTCGCGCTGCAGACCGCTTCGTTCATGAAGACGTCGGTGACGAGCGCGTCGAGCGAGGCCAGCGTGGCCGCATCGAGCGCCGAGGCCCGCGCCATGAACGCCTACTACCGCGTCTATCGCACCAAGGACTCGATGGTCGCGGTGGCGTGTCTCACCCCGACGCTGCGCCGCAAGATGGCCCAGGCGATCGAGGTGCGCGACGTCCGTCACGAAGCCAAGATCGACCGGGACTCCCCCGAGGGGCGCGAGGCGGCCTTCGCCTACACCGCGGCGGCGACCGAGCGGTTCGCCGAGAAGACGACCGAGGAGTGGCTCGAGCGGTTGGACGCCGCCGGGGTGCCCGCAGCACCGGTTCGCTCGGTCGGCGAGCTCTTGGACGACCCCCAGGTGCTGGCCAACGACCTGGTGGTCGAGTTCGAGCACCCGGTGGCGGGCCACGTCGCGATGGTGGGTCCGGTCATCCAGATGGCCAAGACGCCGACCAGCGTGCGGCGGGCGCCGCCCACCTTGGGGCAGCACAACGAGGAGATCCTGACCGAGTTCGGGTACTCCGACGAGGAGATCGCGGGGCTCCGGGAGACCGGCGCACTGGCCCACTGAGCCTGCGCTGTCGCTCCGGTTGGCTGGTTCAGGTGGAGAGGGCGGCGGCCAGAAAGCGCTTGACCTCGGCGAGGTCGGTGGTGCGGCGCATCGGCGGGAGCCCGGCCAGCAGCGCCGATCGGTAGCTGGCGGTCGCCAGCCGGGAGTCGAGGACCGCGACCACGCCGCGGTCCTCGGCGGTGCGGATGAGCCGGCCGACCCCCTGGGCGAGGAGCGTCGCCGCGCGTGCCACGTCCACCTCGGCGAAGGCGGCGTCGCCGGCCCGCTCCCGGCGGGCGTCGAAGAGCGGATCGCCGGGGCGGGGGAACGGGAGGCGGTCCACGGTCACGAGCGAGAGCGACCGCCCCGGGATGTCGATGCCCTGCCAGAAGCCGAGGGTCGCGAACAGACAGGAAGACTCCTCGGCCGCGAACAGCTCGACCAGGCGGGGTTTAGGGAGCTCGCCTTGGACCAGGACCCGGTAGGGGAGCGACTTCGACAGCGCCGCGGCGGCGGCCTCGGTCGCCCGTCGACTCGTGAACAGCGCGAGCGTGCGGCCCCCGGCGGCTCGGATCAGCGTGTCCAGCTCGCCGAGGAGGGCGGGCTCGGACTCCGGACGCCTCCGGTCGGGCAAGTGTCGTGCCACGTAGAGGAGCGCGTGGGTGGCGAAGTCGAACGGGCTGCCGACATCGATCCGCTGCGCCCCGAAGCCATCGAGGCCGAGCTGGTGCTCGATCCCAAGCGGGATGGTGGCGCTGGTGAGCACGGCGGTCACCTCGCCCCAGAGGGACTCGGCGAGCTCGGGCGCCACGTCGACCGGGGAGAGCCGCAGGATCGGCGACCGCCGATCACCGTCGACCCAGACGACCTGGCCGTCGGACGGGTCCGCGAGACGGGCCACGTCGCTCGCGATGTGTCCGGCGGCACTCAGCGCTCTCGGGACGGCTCCCTCGTTGTTCTGGCCACCCTCGGCAGCGCGCAGCCGGCCGGTCAGCTCGTCGACGCGGCCACGCGCCATGACGAGGAAGTCGGCGACGTCGCGGTCGGGTCGCGCCGCCTCGGACCCGAGGGACAGTCGTGTGCCGGCATGCGCCGCCAGCACGGACTGCATCCGCTCGGCCAGCTCGCCCACCGCCTCGGCCACCGGCGCGTCGGACGGCTCGATGAGCGATCGAGACGCCGCGCCCAGCGCCCGGAAGCGTCCCGGCGTGAGCTCGACCCCGAGGCTCGCCGTCATGACCTCCTCCAGCTCGTGGGCCTCGTCGAAGACGACCACGTCGTGGGGAGGGAGCAGGTTGCCTCCGGCCGCCAGGTGCGACCCGTAGAGATGGGTGTTGACGACGACGATGTCGGCCGCCTCCGCGGCGTCGCGGGCTGCCTCGGCGAAGCACCGGTTGCCCGACGGGCACCGAAACGCCCCGGGGCACTCCCGGGGGCCGACGCTGACCGACGACCACGCGCGCGGCGAGGGCTCGAAGGGCAGATCGGCGCGGTCGCCCGACGTCGTGCGCGCCGACCAGCGCAGGATGCGCCGGAGTTGGTCGCCCAGTCGGCCCGAGTCGACCTCGAGCGCCGCCTCGCCTTCCACCTCGCTCAGCTCGGTGAAGTGCTGTTGCTCGTGCCCGTCCTCCAGCTCGCTCAGGCGTTGGCGGCAGAGGTAGTTGGACCGGCCCTTCAAGACGGCCCAGGCGAACGGCCCGTCCACGGCGCGCTCGACGAGCGGCAGGTCCTTGGTGGCGAGCTGGTCCTGGAGCGCCTTGGTCGCCGTCGCCACGACGACGCGGCGACCGGAGCCGACCGCCGGGGCGAGGTAGGCGAGCGACTTCCCGGTGCCTGTGCCGGCCTGGACCACCAGGTGGGTGCCGGTGCGAATGGCCCGTGCGACGCGGGCGGCCATCTCGTCCTGGCCCGGCCGCTCCTCGCCGCTCTTCATCTCGCCGACGATCCGCGCCAACAGGCGGGTGGCGGCGCGCTCGGGGTTGTCGTCCGCGGCCCCCGGTGCCGGGGCGCCCGGGCGCGCTCGATCGGGTTCCTCCACCGAGTGGACCGTACAGGGTGCCCGTGACCGACCCGCTGCCCATGGCGGGAGGACTGCGGCGGTAGTTTCGCATCATGATCCGCCGGGCAGTTGGGGCAGAGGCCGGCGAGGGCTGGAGCAGCTCGAACGGAGCGGTCTCGTTCTCGCTCGTCGCTGCGGCGGACCCGGTGCCCGCTGAGCTGGACCGGCGCAAGCTTCCGGCTCACGTTGCCTGCGTGATGGATGGCAACGGGCGCTGGGCGGCCCGGCGCGGGCTGGCCCGGACCGACGGCCACATCGCCGGCGAGGAGGCGCTGTTCAACGTCGTCGACGGTGCCCTCGAGATCGGCCTGCGGTGGCTGACCGTCTACGCCTTCTCGACCGAGAACTGGCGCCGACCGCCCGACGAGGTCCGGTTCCTCATGAACTTCAACGAGACGCTGCTCTCACGACGGCGCGACGAGCTGCACCGGCGCGGGGTGCGGATCCGCTTCGCCGGTCGCCCGGACCGCCGCGTGCCGAGGCGGGTCCAGCGCGCCATGGACGAGGCGACCGCGCTCACCGAGCGCAACCGGACGATGACCCTCACGTTGGCCTTCAACTACGGCGGGCGGGCCGAGATCGTCGATGCTGTCCGGGCGCTGGTGGCCGACGGGGTGTCGGAGGGTCGGGTCAACGAGAAGGCGATCGCCTCTCGCATGTACTTCCCCGACATGCCCGACCCTGACCTCGTGATCCGGACCTCGGGTGAATACCGGATCTCCAACTTCTTGTTGTGGGAGCTCGCCTACAGCGAGCTCATCTTCTCGGACCTGCTGTGGCCCGACTTCCGCAGCGCCAACCTGTACGAGGCAATCATCGAGTACCAGCGGCGGAGCCGCCGCTACGGGGGTGTGACGTGATCTTCACGCGCCTCGCGTGGGTGATCGGCCTCGCGCTCTTCGCCACGCTGTGTTGGATGGCGATCGACGGGTTCAGCCCGGCCGACCCCCTGCTCGTGACCGCCATCGTGATCCTGGTCCTCGTCGCCGGGGGCAGCCTGATCGGCGGGAGGTCCACCCCTTCGGCGCGCAGTCGGGCCGGCTCGGATGACGCCGACGGCCCGGAGTCCACAGCGTGAGCCTCTACCGGGACAACGGCGTCGTGCTGCGCACCTACAAGATGGGTGAGGCCGACCGCATTGTGGTGCTGCTGACCGAGCATCACGGGAAGGTGCGGGCAGTCGCCAAGGGGGTGCGCCGCACCTCGAGCAAGTTCGGCGCCCGGCTCGAGCCGCTCTCCAACGTGGCGCTGCTCATGTGGCGCGGCCGGGGCGAGCTCGAGATCGTCAACCAGGCCGAGGTCATCGACCACTTCCGTGCGGTGCGCGAGGACCTTTCCCGCATGACCCAGGGCCTCTCGATGCTCGAGTCCGTCGACCAGCTCGCCCAGGAGGCCCACCCCGACCCGCGGCTCTACTCGATGCTCGTCGGCGCGCTGCGGGCGCTGGCCGACCCGGGGCTCGAGCCCGCCTTGGTCCCGGCGGCCTTTTTCTTGAAGGCCCTGGTGCTCGAGGGTGCTTCGCCGGTCCTGGAGGGCTGCGCGTCCTGTGGGCGCCCCGACACCGAGGTCGAGCTGGTCGCGTTCGATCTGGTCGAAGGCGGTGCGCTGTGTCGCAGCTGCCGCCGCGGCCGCCCGATGAGTGAGGATGCGCTGATCCTCATGCGCCGGATCCTGGGTGGCGAGCTCGGTCAGGCCTTGAAGGAGCCCTCGCCGGCCGGCGCGCTCGAAGTCGTGCTGATCGCGACCGAGGCGATGGAGTCCCACCTCGACCGCCGGCTGCGGACGGTGCACATCGCCCAAGGATTCTGAGGCACCGGTGGCTTCCGAAGAGCCGGCGATCCGTCTCGCTGTCTGGGCGGAAGCGGACCTCCCGCTCTTGGTTCGGCTGCTGGGTGACCCTTCGATGATGGAACACCTGGGTGGGCCCGAGACGCCCGAGGCCATCGCGCAACGCCACGCCCGTTACGTGTCCGACCCCCGTCGGCTCTTCAAGATCGGCGTCGGCACCGACGATGTCGGTTGGGTCGGCTATTGGGAGCGAACCTGGCACGACGAGGAAGTCTTCGAGATGGGCTGGTCGGTTCTGCCCGAGCATCAAGGCCGCGGCATCGCGTCGGGCGCAGTGCGGGGGGTCATCGAGGGACCATGGGCGAAAGAGTCGGCGCACCGTCGCGTCCACGCCTTTCCGAGTGTCGACAACGCCCCGTCCAACGCCGTGTGTGCCAGGGCCGGCTTCGTGCTCGTGGGACCCTGTCGGTTCGAGTACCCGCCCGGACGGTGGATGGAGTGCAACGACTGGCGGGTCGATCCGCCCCGTGCGCACTGGGTGGCGAGGTGAGCCAGCTCGGCGTCTACGTGCACGTGCCGTTCTGTCGCTCGCGCTGCGACTACTCCGCGTTCGCCACCTATGTCGATCGTGACCAGCTCATGGACGCCTACGGGGCGGCGCTCCGGGCCGACATCGAGCGAGCGACGTCCGCCGGTGAACTCACCAGGGCGAGCGCCGTATTCGTCGGCGGCGGCACACCGTCACGCCTCCCTGCTTATGAGCTCTGCTCGGTCCTCAGCGCCATCCCGACAGTGCCCGAAGCCGAGGTCACCGTCGAGTGCAACCCCGAGGACGTCTCGGCCGAACGTCTCGCGGCGTACCGCGACGCCGGGGTGACGCGCATCTCGCTCGGCGTCCAGGCACGGGCCGCGCACGTGCTCGCTTCGCTCGGCCGCCATCACCGCTGGGAGGAGGCCGTCACCGCCGCCGCGCTGGTCGCGGCGGGGGGCTTCGCCAGTTGGAACGTCGATCTCATCTACGGCGCGGCGGCCGAGACCGACGAGGACTGGACCGCCGCGCTCGCCGGAGTCCTCGGCCTCGACTCGCCACCCCCGCACCTCAGCGCCTACGCGTTGACCGTCGAGCCGGGCACCCCGCTCGCCCGGGACGCCACCCGGCATCCTGACGACGACGTCCAGGCCCGTCGGTATGCGATGGCCGACGAGGTGCTGTCGGCGGCCGGATACCGGTGGGAGGAGATCTCCAACTGGGCGTTGCCCGGCCACACGTGCGCCTACAACAACATCGCCTGGAGCGGGGGCAACTACCTCGGGTTCGGATCCGCTGCCCACTCGCATCGCGACGGGCGGCGCTGGTGGAACGTCCGCACCCCGGAGCGCTACATCGCCGCGGTACGCGCCGGTCGTCCGCCGGTCGCCGGTGAGGAGCTTCTCGGCGACCAGCAGCGCCACTTCGAGCGGCTCGCCTTGGCGCTGCGCACCCCGGCGGGGGTCTCGGCGTCGGCCCTGGACTGGGCACCCGAGCTCGACGACCTCGTCGAATGCCGCGGGGGTCAGCGCCGTGCTCACCGTGTCCGGGCGCATGCTGGCCAGCGAGGTGTCGATGCGGCTGCGCACCGACCCCGAAGAGGTCCCTGGGACAGCCGGTATCCTGCCCCGATGAGTTCGGGCGCTGCGTCGGGTGCGCCGACCCCCGACCTGATGGAAAAGGTCGTGAACCTGTGCAAACGCCGCGGGTTCATCTTCCCCTCGGCCGAGATCTACGGCGGGTTCCGCTCGACCTACGACTACGGACCGCTCGGCGTCAACATGCTGCGCAACGTGAAGGACGCCTGGTGGCGCTCCATGGTGCGCCTGCGCGACGACGTGGTGGGGATCGACGCCGCCATCTTGTCGCCGGCCGCGGTGTGGGCGGCCTCCGGGCACCTGGAGAACTTCACCGACCCCCTGGTCGACTGCCGCAACTGCCACGAGCGCTGGCGGGCCGACAAGATCGACGGCGTGTGCCCCAACTGCGGCTCGACCGACTTCACCGAGCCGCGCTCGTTCAACCTCATGTTCAAGACCCACGCCGGGCCGGTGGAGGACGAGGGCACGGTCGCCTACCTGCGCCCCGAGACGGCCCAGGGGATGTTCACCAACTTCGCCAACGTGCTCACGACCACCCGCAAGAAGCCGCCCTTCGGGATCGCCCAGGTCGGCAAGTCCTTCCGCAACGAGATCACCCCGCAGAACTTCGTGTTCCGCACCCGCGAGTTCGAACAGATGGAGATGGAGTACTTCGTACCGCCCGACGAGGCGCCCAAGTGGTTCGAGTACTGGCTGGCGGAGCGGGTGTCGTGGTTCACGGATCTCGGTATGCCCGAGCACCTGCTCCGGGTCCGCCACCACGAGCAGGACGAGCTGTCCCACTACTCCTCGCAGACCGCGGATCTCGAGTTCTTGTTCCCGTGGGGCTGGGACGAGTTGGAGGGCATCGCCAACCGGGGCGACTTCGACCTGCAGGCCCACGCGAGGGCCTCGGGAGAGCGTCTCGAGTACTTCGATCAGGCGAACAACACGCGTTATGTGCCCTACGTGATCGAGCCGGCGCTCGGCGCCACCCGGGCGATGATGGCCTTCCTCCTCGCGGCCTACACCGAGGACCAGGTGGCCGGCGAGGCCCGGACGGTCTTGCACCTCGACTGGCGGCTGGCCCCGATCCAGGTAGCCGTGCTCCCGCTGTCGCGCAAGGAGGAGCTCGAGGGCCCGTCGCGTCGGGTGCTCGAGATGCTCCAGCCCCACTACATGTGCGACTACGACACGACCCAGTCGATCGGCCGCCGCTACCGGCGCCAGGACGAGGTCGGTACCCCGTGGTGCGTGACCATCGACTTCGAGTCGCTGGAGGACGGCGCGGTCACCGTGCGCGACCGCGACTCGACCGAGCAGATCCGCCGCCCGATCGACGGGCTGCTCGCCGAGCTCGCCTCGAGGACGGGGCGCTAGCTCAGGCGGTGCGGGTGTAGCGCCGCACCGCGAGCGGCGCCAGCACCGCCACGAGCCCAAGGCTCCACGCCAGCGCGAGCAGGACGTGGGTCTCGGTCGGCCCGCCGTCCATGAGGGCGCGGCAGGCGTTGACGATCTGGCTCACCGGCTGGTTCTTGGCGAACGCCTGCAGCCAGCCCGGCATGCTCTGGACCGGCACGAACGCCGAGGAGGCGAACGTGAACGGCAACAAGATGGGGATCGTGGCCACCTGCGCGGTCTCAGGGTTCCGCACGAGCAGGCCCACCAGGGCGAACCCCCAGCTGAGTGACCACGAGAACAGCAGCAGGATCCCGAACCCGGCCAGGAACCCGAGCGCGCTCGTCTGCACCCGGAAGCCCACCGCGAAGCCGAGGCCGGTCATGAGCACCACGGAGACCACATTGCGCGTCAGGTCCGACAACGTGCGCCCGGTGACCACCGCCGAGCGGGCCATCGGCAGGGCCCGGAAGCGCTCGATGACCCCCTTCTGGAGGTCCTCGGCCATCCCCACTGCCGAGGTGATCGACCCGAAGGTGACCGTCTGGACGAAGATCCCCGGCATCAGGTAGTCGACGTAGGAGCCGTGAATGCCGGTGATGGCCCCGCCGAACACGTAGCGGAACATCAACACGAGGAGCATCGGCTGGATCGCCGAGAAGGCGATCGACTCGGGCATCCGCACCATGGCGGCGAGAAAGCGCCACGCGATCGTGAGCGAGTCGCTGACGAGCCACCGGACGCGCTCGAGGTGGCTCATCGGCCGGAGTGCCGCGGCGATGTCCACCCGCGCCGTGCTCACGAGCGGCCCGCCCACGTCGGAGCCGCCGCGCTGAGGGGTCCCGGTACCTCCGCCTCGGCCTTGTGCCCGGTCAGGCGCAGGAACACGTCGTCCAGGCTCGGCTCGCGCAGCACGAGGCCGAGCACCGCGATCCCGGCATTGTCGAGCGCCCGCATGGCTTCGCTGCCGGCCTTCGGCCCGTTCAGCACGTTCATCGCGACGCCGTGGTGCTCGACGACGGGCGCTCGGCTCCCGATGGGGGCGAGCAGGCTCGCAGCGCGCGCCGCGCTGTCGTCGTCCTCCAGGGTCACGAGCAGGACGGTCGTGCCGAGATCAGCCTTCAGGCTGGCCGGGGTGCCCTCGGCGATGACGCGCCCATGGTCCACCACGATGACCTTGTCGGCGAGCCGGTCGGCCTCCTCCAGGTACTGGGTGGTGAGCAGCACCGTGGTGCCGTCGGCGACGAGCCGCTCGGTCCAGGTCCACATGTCCTGGCGGGTCTGGGGGTCGAGGCCGGTGGTCGGCTCGTCGAAGAAGAGGACCGGCGGCTCGGCCACCAGCGCGGCGGCGAGGTCGAGACGGCGCCGCATGCCGCCCGAGTAGGTCCGAAGGGGGCGGGTCGCCGCGCCGGTCAGCCCGAACTGCTCGAGGAGCTCCTCGGCGCGCCGTTTGGCAGCCTCCCGGGCCATGTGGCTGAGCCGCCCAATCATCTGGAGGTTCTGGCGGCCCGACAGGTTCTCGTCGACCGCCGCGTTCTGACCGGCGAGGCCGATGATCCGGCGGATCGCAGCCGGCTGGCGCGCGACGTCGACGCCGAGAATCGTGGCGCCACCCCGGTCGGGTCTGATGACGGTGGACAGGATCCGCACAGCGGTGGTCTTGCCCGCGCCGTTGGGGCCGAGCACGCCGAGGATGGTCCCCGCCGAGGCGTCGAAGCTGAGCCCGTCGAGCGCGCGCACCTGGCCCTTGGGGAAGATCTTGACGAGGTCGTGCACCTCGATCGCGGGGGCCCCGGACATCGTTCGAGACTACGGCCGGCCGGCAATCGTCACGCGAACACCGGGTCGGGGGACAAAGCTCCCCAACGCCGTCGCGCGCGTCGCACGGCGCCCTCTCGGTGCCACTCGAACCGCCCGGTAAGGTGAACGATTCCGACCCGGCAGCACTGGCCAGGAGATCCGATGCCCTACGTCTTCGACTTCGACCACGCGCACCGCCGCCCGCCGATGGACATGAAGGACCTGCTCGGGGGCAAAGGCGCCAACCTCGCCGAGATGACCTCGGTCCTGCGTCTGCCGGTGCCGCCGGGCTTCACGATCTCGACGGACGCGTGCCGCGCCTACATGGCCCAGGGTTGGCCGGCGGGCCTCGACGCCGAGGTGGCCAGGGCGCGCCGGCGCCTGGAGCGCGCCATGGGCAAGGTCCTCGGGGACCCGAGCGACCCCCTGCTCGTCTCTGTGCGCTCGGGGGCCAAGTTCTCGATGCCCGGGATGATGGACACGGTTCTCAACCTGGGGCTGAACGACCAGTCGGTGAAGGGCCTGGCCGCGCAGACGAGCGACGAGCGCTTTGCCTACGACTCCTACCGCCGCTTCGTCGCCATGTACGGGCGCATCGTGCTCGACCTGCCGGGCGAGGCGTTCGACGAATTGTTCGACGAAGCCAAGGCGAAGGCCGGGACGACCTCCGACGCGCAGGTGCCGACCGAGCTTTTGGCCGGGTTGGTCGACGCCTACAAGGCGCTCGTCGAGCGTGGCCGCGGCTTCCCGTTTCCCCAGGACCCCGACGAGCAGCTGCGCGGCGCCATCGAGGCCGTGTTCCGCAGCTGGAACGGCGCCCGGGCGCGCGCCTATCGCGAGCGCGAGCACATCGCGCACGACCTCGGGACCGCGGTCAACGTCCAGGCGATGGTGTTCGGCAACCGCGACGACCGTTCGGGCACCGGCGTCGGCTTCACCCGCGACCCGGCGACCGGCGCGGCCGGTGCCTACGGCGACTTCCTGGTCAACGCCCAGGGTGAAGACGTCGTCGCCGGCATTCGCAACACCGAGCCGCTGTCCGCGCTCGAGTCGAAGTTCCCCGACGTGTACGCGCAGCTGATGGCAATCTTCGCCCGCCTCGAGCGCCACTACCGCGACATGTGCGACACGGAGTTCACGATCGAGCAGGGCCGGCTCTGGATGCTCCAGACCCGGGTGGGCAAGCGCACCGGGCGCGCCGCCCTGCGCATGGCCGTCGAGATGACCAAGGAGCGCGCCATCCACTTGACGCGTGCCGAGGCGGTGCAGCGGATCACCGAGGACCACCTGGAAACGGTGCTCCACCCCCAGTTCGCCACGGGGGGAGCCCACACGTTGCTGACCAAGGGCCTCGGCGCCTCGCCCGGCGCCGCGGTCGGCCGGGCCTACTTCTCCGCCGACGACGCGGCGGCGGCCGCGGCACGAGGCGAGGCCGTGGTGCTCGTGCGCTCGGAGACCTCGCCCGAGGACGTCCACGGGATGCTCGCCGCGCAGGGCATCCTCACGGCCCGCGGCGGCCTGGTGAGCCACGCCGCCGTGGTTGCCCGCGGCTGGGGCAAGCCGGCGGTCGTGGGCGCCGAGGCGCTGCGCCTGGGGGACCGTTCGGTCTCGGTGGGGGACGTCACGGTGGTCGAGGGGGACTGGCTGTCGATCGACGGCACCGATGGCACCGTCGTCCTAGGCCAGGTGCCGCTCACCGCCGCCGAGCCGAGCGCCGAGTTCCTCACGATCCTCGAATGGGCCGACGACATCCGCCGCGGCCATCTGAAGGTCCGGGCCAACGCCGACACCGGGGCGGACGCCGCGAACGCCCGCCACCTCGGGGCCGAGGGCATCGGGCTGTGCCGGACCGAGCACATGTTCTTGGCCGAGGACCGCCTGCCGATCGTGCGGCGCATGATCCTGGCCGACACCCCCGAGGAGGAGACAGCCGCGCTCGAGGAGCTGCGGGTTGCCCAACGCGCCGACTTCGTCGAGATCCTCGACGCGATGGACGGCCTGCCGGTCACGGTGCGCCTCCTCGACCCCCCGCTGCACGAGTTCCTCCCCTCGACCCACGAGCTGGCCATCAAGGAGGCGACCGTCGGGCTCGACGCCGAGGAGCGGCGGCTGTTCGAGGCGGCGAAGTCGTGGCAGGAGACGAACCCGATGCTCGGCACCCGCGGCGTGCGTCTCGGGGTCATCAAGCCCGGCCTCTACGCCATGCAGGTGAGCGCGCTCATGGAGGCGGCCACCCAGCGCGTGATTGAGGGGGGCCACCCGGTCATCGAGGTGATGATCCCGCTCACGGTGTCGGGTCCGGAGCTCGCGCTGGCCCGCAGCTGGGTCGAAGAGGCCGTCGCCGGCGAGCTCGACGCGCCGGACCGCCCGCACGCGCGTTCGGTCGAGGTGAGCATCGGCACCATGATCGAGACGCCGCGCGCCGCGCTGCGGGCGGCCGATCTCGCCGAGTACGCCGAGTTCTTCTCCTTCGGGACCAACGACCTCACGCAGATGACGTTCGGCTTCAGCCGCGACGACGTCGAGGGTCGCATGATGACCGCGTACCTCGAGGAGGGCCTGCTGGAGCGCAATCCCTTCGAGGTGGTCGACGCGGCGGGGGTGGGGGAGCTCGTGCGCATGGCCGTCGAGCGGGGCCGCGCCGTGCGTCCCGACCTCAAGATCGGGGTCTGCGGCGAGCACGGCGGCGACCCGGAGTCGATCGCCACCTTCTACGCGGCCGGGCTCGACTACGTCAGCTGCTCGCCCTACCGGGTGCCCGTGGCGCGGCTCGCCGCGGCACAGGCGGTGCTCGAGGAGGCACCTCCGAAGATCGCCAAGAAGGCCGCAAGGAAGAATGCGGCGGCGAAGCGGACTCCGGCGAAGAAGGTCGCCAAGAAGTCGCCGGCAAAGAAGGAGGTGAAGCGAGCCCCCGCGAAGAAGACGGTCAAGAGGGCGCCGGCCAAGAGGGCGCCGGCAAAGAAGGCGGTGAAGCGGGTCCTCGCGAAGAAGACCGCCAAGAAGGCGCTGGCCAAGCGAGCGGCGCGTGCGGGCACCCCGAAGCGCACCTCGGGTGCCGTTCGCGCCGCCAAGCGGTCGGCGAAGAAGGCCCCTCGCACCCGGGCCGCGGCCACGCGCGGCCGGCGCTAGGTCGAGCGGCCGACCGGCGCGCTCGGACAGCGCGGTACCGTCCGACTGTGGCCATCCCCGACGACGAGATCGCCCAGGTCCGGGCGGCAACCGACATCGTCGGGCTCATCGGCGAGCATGTCGCGCTGCGCCAGCAGGGCCGGCGCTGGGTCGGACTGTGCCCGTTCCATGGGGAGAAAACGCCTTCGTTCAGCGTGAACGCCGAGGCGGGCCTCTACTACTGCTTCGGCTGCCAGGCATCGGGCGACGCCATCAGCTTCGTCCGGGCCACCGAGATGCTCGACTTCGCCGACTCTGTCCGGCGCCTCGCCGAGCGGGTCGGCATCACGCTGCACGAGAGCAGCGGCCAGGGGGCCGACGCCAAGTGGCGCACCGAGATGCTCGACGCGATGGAGCGGGCCGTGGCGTGGTACCACGACCGCCTGTTGTCGGGTGCCGACGCCGGCCCGGCGCGGCGAATACCTCCGCTCCCGGGGCTACGACGGCGCCGTGGTGCGACAGTTCCGCCTGGGGTGGGCACCGGACGACTGGGACGCGCTCAGCAGCGCGCTCAAGCTCTCCGAGCGGGTGCTGACTGCCACCGGGCTCGGCTTCGTCAACCGGCGGGGTCGGCGCCAGGACGCCTTCAGGGGTCGGATCATCTTCCCGATCTGCGACCCCTCGGGGCACCCGGTCGCGCTCGGGGGCCGGATCCTCCCGTCCAAGGACGGCGCGACGGTCGATCCGACTCGTGGTCCCGAGCCCAAGTACAAGAACTCCCAGGAGACGGCCATCTACTCGAAGCGCCGGACCCTCTACGGCCTCAACTGGGCCAAGAAGGACATCGTGGCGACCGGCGAGGTCGTGGTGTGCGAGGGGTACACCGATGTTATCGGGTTCTTCCAGGCCGGCGTGGAGCGGGCCGTCGCGACGTGCGGGACCGCGCTGGCCGAAGAGCACTTCAAGCTGCTGCGCAACTTCGGCCGGAGGATCGTGCTCGCCTATGACGCCGACAGCGCGGGGGAGAGCGCGACCGCACGGGTCTACGAGTGGGAGCGCCGCCACGAGGTCGACGTGGCCGTCGCCGCGCTCCCGCCGGGCACCGACCCCGGCGAGCTCGCCGTGAAGGACCCGGCGGCCCTGGCCGAGGCGGTGCGGGCCAGCCGACCTTTCCTCCAGTTCCGCCTCGACCGGGTCCTCCAGGCTGCCGACCTCTCGACCGCCGAGGGCCGGGCCAAGGCGGCCGACGCCGCCATCAACGTCGTGGCGGAGCACCCCGACGACCTGGTGCGGGACCAGTACGCCATGACCGTCTCAGACTGGTGCCGCCTCGATCCCGAGGCGGTCCGCCGACGTCTGGAGGAGGCCCGCCGCCGTCCCCGCCGGGACGGGCCACGGGGGGGCGAGGAGGCGAGGAGCCGGACGCCGGAGCGAAGCCCGGAGCCGGCGCCAGCGCCCGACGAGGGCCCGCCCGCCCGCCGGACTGACCGGCCGATCGACCCCTCGGCCAGGCCCGGCATGGAGGCGTTGCGCCTCGCCGTGCACCGGCCGGACTCGGTCGTCGATCGGTTGGAGGAGGTGCTGTTCGGCGACGACCTGCAGCGCCGGGCCTTCCTCGCCCTGGCCGAGGCCGACAGCCTGCACGACGCGATCGACGCCGCCCCGCCCGACGTCGCCGACCTGCTCCGCCGCATCGCCGTCGAGGAGCCGCTGGTCCCGAGCGACCCGCTCGCCGATCCGGGTGAGGTCGTCACCCTGCTTGTTCGAGAGGCAACCCGTCGCGCCCTTGCCGACCTGCCGGTTCAGGCGCGAACAGCACCTGACGGCTTCGATAGCACGAACGCCGAGACCGCGCGCGTGCGGTTATGGCTGGAGGAGCTGGGTGACGCTTCTGATGGCAGCGAGGCCACGCGCCGGTTGCTAGCGTGGCTCCTCGAACGGCGTCGGGAGGATTGATGGCCGGGCGGGCCCCACGCAAGACCCCGAGCGGCGCGACCGCTTCCCGCGGGACCACCCATGCCAACGGATCGTCCGGCGACATTGACGCAACGCTCATCGAGGGGGTGGAGCTCGAGGGTTTGGAGACCGTGCTCCAACGCGGACGTGAGCGGGGTGTGCTGACACCGGACGACCTCGTCGAGGTCGTGCGCGAAGTGGAGTTAAGCCCCGAGGTGATCGACCAGCTCGTGGAGCGGGTCACGGCCGAGGGCATCACGTTCGAGAGCGAGGACCAGGGCGTTGAATCGATTGAGGGCGGCGTCGAGGACCTGGACGGCAAGCGGCCGGCCAGGAAGAAGCGGCCGGTGACGTCACAAGCCGAGCGCGAGCCGGCCCCCACCAACGGCGCGCGGCGCAGCACCCGGTCCCGGGCCCAGGCCAACGGCGAGTACTTCGGCTCGGGGGCCGCCGAGGACCCGGTCCACACCTACCTGAAAGAGATCGGCAAGGTCGAACTCTTGAGCGCCGAGCTCGAGGTGGAGATGGCCAAGCGGATCGAGTCGGGCCTGGCCGCAGTGGCGAGGCTGGCTGCGTTGGACGGTGGGGGTGGCGATGCGGCTGAACCCAGCACCGACCCGGCCACGGACCGGCGCCTCGTGCGCAAGGGCCAACAGGCCAAGGAGGTCCTGATCGAGGCGAATCTGCGCCTCGTGGTGTCGATCGCGAAGCGCTACCGCAACCGCGGCCTCGCCTTCTTGGACCTGATCCAGGAGGGCAACCTCGGTCTCATGCGCGCGGTCGAGAAGTTCGACTACACGAAGGGCTTCAAATTCTCGACGTATGCGACGTGGTGGATCCGCCAGGCGATCACCCGGGCGATCGCCGACCAGGCTCGCACGATCCGGATCCCCGTGCACATGGTCGAGACCATCAACAAGGTGGTGTGGGCGCAGCGACAGCTGCTCCAGGAGCTCGGGCGCGAGCCGACGGCCGAGGAGGTCGCAGCGCGGCGTGGAGTTCCCGATCGAGCGGGTGCGCGAGATCCAGCGCATCAACCAGGACACCGTCTCGCTCGAGCAGCCGGTCGGGGACGAGGACGACTTCAGCCTGTCGGATCTGATCGAGGACCGTGCTGCGGTCGTCCCCGACGACGCGGCCACCCGTGCGATGCTCGACCAGGCCGTGAAAGAGGCGCTCGCCTACCTGTCGCACCGCGAGCAGGACGTCGTGCGCATGCGCTTCGGCTTGGAGGACGGCAAGATCCGCACCCTCGAGGAGGTCGGCAAGGCCTTCGGCGTGACCCGCGAGCGCGTGCGCCAGATTGAGTCCAAGACCCTCGCCAAGCTGCGCCGGCCTGACGCCGCGTACCTGCTGCGCGACTACCTCGAGGAGGCCTGACCCCGGCGGTCCACGAGGGACCCGGTGCTATCGTCGAGCGCTCGACCTTCCGGGGTAGCTCAATGGCAGAGCAAGCGGCTGTTAACCGCTAGGTTGAGAGTTCGAGTCTCTCCCCCGGAGCTCTCCTGATTTTCCGTCCGAATTCGACGGAACGCTCGTGCCCGATCTCAGCAGAACTGCCCGGGTGCGCCGGTCATCGGCGGTGCCACCCACCGCACACCACCGGAGCGTCCGCCGCAGTTTCCCGGTGGCCATGGCGCTCGTGCGGCCCCTATGGCTCGTCAGGACCACCGGGGGACTGCATGCGATGTCCTGCCCGCGGAGTCCGCCGAGGCACTGCGGTTGCGCGCGCTCGTCCGTTGGGCGATCGTCCTTTTCGCGCTGGCAGCACTGGTGCGGTCGCGTTCTTGTTCAACGACATCCGGTCAACGCCGCCGGCGGCGGCCCATCGGCCAAGCAGGCGCCGTCATATGCGACCGACACCTTCTCCTTCGCGTACTTCGTGATCGCGACCGCCGGTGTGGTCGCTGGGGTGAAGCTCAGCGAACTTTGCCAGCGCAACGTCGTCCGGGGTGGACGCCGCGAGAGGCGCTGATTGACGGATCGTCTCGGCACGTCAGACTCGGCCCAGCCCAGCCACGCACCGTGCACTACCGTGCTTCGGTTCGGCGCCAGCCGACCGGCGTCGGGGCCGTAGCTCAGTGGTCAGAGCAGGGGACTCATAATCCCTCGGTCGCAGGTTCGATCCCTGCCGGCCCCACCATATATTCGCAGGTAAATCCCACTGGCCTGCGAGCCGCTTCGCCTCACTCCGGTCGATGATCACACCGCCATGCACGTGTCAGCCATCAGCTTCCCGAGGCGGCTGCTATTGGTCTCACCGCACCTGGAGTCCGCCTGCGTTGCGCCCCCTGCTCAACGAGGGCCGACGCGCTCCCCGCGACCTGGACCCCGTTTTGCAATCTCACGGGGCGATTCCAACCCGCTGTGGTATGGGCGCTACCGTCGACATAAGTTGACAGAAAAACTTCGCCACATCGCCAGAGATCGGCCCCCGGGATTGGAAGAGCCGTGACAAACGAGATGGACCTCTACTACGACCCGTTTGACTACGAGATCGATGCCAACGTCCATACAGTCTGGCGGCGGCTCCGTGACGAGGCACCGGTCTATCGGAACGACAAGTACGACTTCTGGGCGCTGAGCCGCTACGACGACGTGCTCGAGGCAATTCTCGACACCGAGCGTTTCAGCTCGGCCCATGGGACCACGCTCGACATGATGAGCCCTGACCGCTTCCCGATTTCGATGCTGATCTTCATGGACCCGCCCGTGCACTCGTGGCACCGAAAGGTCGTCAACCGGGCCTTCACGCCGAGGAAGATCGCCGGCCTCGAGGAGCGAATGGTCACAATCTGTCAGAACTTGCTCGACCAGCTCGAGGGGCGCAGCGAGTTCGACTTTGTACAGGAGTACGCCGGGATCATTCCGCCCACGATGATCATGAACCTCGTCGGGTTCCCCGAGGACATGGTCGAAGAGTGGCGGAAGGGCATCGACAACATGCTCGCAGTGTCGCCCGACGGCACCGTCGGCGAACAGCGCTCGGCAGCGATGGAGGCCATGGACTCCCTTGAGGCGTCCGCGGGCGGCCTGCTCTTGCAGGTGCTGCCGGAGCTCATGAAAGAGCGGCGCAAGGAAGCGAAAGAGGACCTCCTGTCGGTACTCGTCCATGCCGAGGTCGACGAGGGCGGCACGTTGCGCCGCCTAACCGACGAGGAGATCTTCGCCTTTGTCATGCTGCTGTCAGCGGCTGGTAGCGAGACGGTTGCGCGCCTGCTCGGGTGGGTGGCTACGTTGCTCGATCGCCACTCGGACCAGCGGGCTGAGCTGGTCAGCACGCCGGAGTTAATCCAGAACGCGATCGAGGAGTGTCTTCGCTACGAGGCCCCTTCGCCGGTGCAGGGCCGCTGGGTCATGGAGGACGTTGAGTTCCATGGCCAGATCGTGTCGAAGGGATCGAAGATCCTGCTCATCAACGGGTCTGCCAACCGCGACAATCGTCACTTCCCCGATGGCGACCGGTTCGACATTCATCGCAACATCGACCGCCACCTCTCGTTCGGCTATGGAGCCCACTTCTGTGTCGGGGGCGCGCTCGCCCGCCTCGAGGGTCACGTGGCGTTGCGTGAGCTGTTGCAGCGGTTCCCGACTTGGGAAGTCGACTACCGGCGCGCCGAGATGGTCCACACTGCAAGCGTCCGCGGTTACTCCAAACTTCCCGTCCTCGTGTGATTGGGGGGTGGATCAGCACGAGGCCGGTCAGGTGATTTGACGGTCCAAAATGACGGTCCATAAATTGAGATCACAAAACGGCGAAGTCGTCCACGGTGCCGGCGACAAAAGTCGGTGTCCGACTCACCCTTCATGACGAACGAAAGACGATCGCAAGGTAACGGCCACCTCGGCCCCTTTTCCACGTCGTCAGCTGAGCTCTCCGACGCCTTGGGCCTCCAGCCACGAAACACGACTTATCCCGACCCCGGTTCGAAGTCCGGTGATGTGACCTTGACAGACAGTTCTCGAAAACTTCGACATTCCCTGATGCGCAGGAGATTCGCGTCCTCGCCGGGATCTGACCGGTGACCTTGCTTGACACCGCATAAGGTCAGCCGTGATCGTCAGTTCGCCGAAGTCGGGGGAGGAATCCGTGTCGAAGCAGGTCCAGCAAAAGTCGCAGTGGCGGGTCGACGGGCCCGTCCCGGGTGAGCCCACGTTGGGGGCTCCATTTGCCGGTCTGGGCCCGGGCGGCTACCTGGAGGAGGAGTTCTTCCTGTCAGGTACCGCGAACTCTTATCACCAGAGCAACCACGGTGTGGAGCCTGCCGGTGCCGAGGACTATCACACTCGGTTGATGGTCCGCCGTCCAACGGACCCGGCAAGGTTCAACGGAACCATGATCGTCGAGTGGTTCAACGTGAGCGGTGGGGCCGACGGTGGACCTGACTGGATGGTGACCCACCGCCAGATCATGCGTTCGGGTGCCGCGTGGGTCGGTGTATCCGCTCAAGAGGTGGGCATCAACGGCGGCGGACTCCTCGGAAACGGAGTGGGGCTGCGCGAGTCCAACCCCGACCGGTATGGCTCTTTGCATCACCCTGGGGACGCGTACTCCTTCGACATCTACTCCCACGCCGGGCAAGCGGTGCGTGATCCCGCGACGAAGGTATTAGGCGGACTTACACCGGCTCGACTCATCGCGATTGGCGCGTCTCAGTCGGCCATGTTCCTCGTGACCTACATCAACTCGGTGGACCCGCAGGCGCATGTCTACGACGGTTTCATCGTCCACGGACGCGGGTCGCGCGGTGCTGATCTGAGCGGTGAGGGACTGCGGCGACGGGCCGGCGCTGACGCAGCCGACATGGAGCGTATGACCGAAGAGTGGCGGTCGCAAGGTGGTGAGACGATCCCCGATGCGCGTGTCCCAGTCATCACGGTGCAAAGTGAGACCGACGTCATGCTGATGTCGGGAATCCTGGCGCGCTGTCAAGACGGGCCCAATACCCGCATATGGGAAATCGCTGGGGCTGCGCATTTCGATACCTATGGACTGATCGCTTCCAACGAAGACGATGGCCGGCTCTCGGTGGAACGCCTTGCCGAACTCATGGGACCGACCGATGAGCCGCTCGGCCTCAAGTCCGAGGAGCCGGTGAACTCGGCTCCTCAGCTGCACTACGTGCTGGAGGCTTCCTTGAACCACCTGGAGCGCTGGATCGACGGGGGTGACCCCGCGCCGCATGCGCCTTTGTTACAGACCGCCGGTACGGACTCGGAGCCCACGCTGGTACGCGACGGGCTTGGCAACGCGCAAGGCGGCATCCGCACGCCGTGGGTCGACGTACCAACGGCGGTGTTGTCCGGAATGGGTGCAAAGGGAGAGGGCTTCACCAGGATTTTCGGCGTGACCCGTCCCTTCGGCTCGGGCGAGCTCGCGACCCTCTATCCAGGCGGGTGCGATGAGTACATCGAGAGGTTCAGCGCCGCCGCTGAATCGGCGCGGGCTGCGGGGTTCCTCCTCGACGCGGACATTGCCGAGATTCTCGCGGTGGCGCGGGTTTCGTTTCCCGACTAGGTGTTCCGGTCCGAGGGTTGAGCCGCCACTCGGCGAAGACCTCGTTACGGGGCACTGAGCTGGGCCACGATGGCACCGCTGTCAATCCAGACCTGTTCACGGCTGATCAATCCGTCACGGAACCCGAACACATGGAGGATCCGGAAGGTGACCCGTCGTCCATTGCCTGGGATACCCAGCATCTCCCCGATGACCGTGCCGGTCATGTGCTGTTCGAGGATCATTGTGTCTCCGTCGAAGAACCGGTTCAGAGGCTCCTCTTCTTCGGTGCGGAAGTTGGCAGTCAAGAATCGATAGAACTCTCGGGCCGCTTCCTTGCCGGCACGGGGCGAATCGGGGAACCCCACCTCGTCGTGCACGATGTCGTCGGTGTACACCGCAACCGCGCCCTCGACATCTCCGGCACCCTCTGCCTTGAGGTGCCGCTCGACCAAGGCGATCATCTCGTGCTGGTCCATCGACTGTCCCTTCTGGTTCGCGCAAGCCCCATCCGCCTGCGTCTGTGGTATTATTATGAGATGGATCTCTCACGTCAAGAGGTATCTCGCAGTAGTGGCGGACGGGCGAACCAAAAGACGCGAACCCGCAGCGCGCTGTTGCAGGCGGCGGCCGAGCTGGTCCGAGAAGGTCGAGCGCCTTCGATGCCTGAGGCCGCCGACCGGGCGCTCGTTTCGGTCGCCACGGCGTACCGCTACTTCTCTTCGGCAGAAGACCTGTGGTGGGAGGCCTCGAACGAGGCCTTCAGCGACCGGGGGACCCTGGTGGAGCAGCGACTCGAAGCAGCTGGAAGCGACCCTCAAGCGCGGCTCGAGGCGGTCATCCGCGGCATCGGCTTCCAAATGCTCGACGACCAGGTCCCTTACCGGAGGATCGCCAAGAGCGCCTTGGAGCAATGGTTCCGCCAGGCCGACACCCCCCCGAGCGAGCGTGTGCCGATCCGCCAGGGACGACGCAACGAGCAGATCAGGAGGGTCGTCGCCCCTCTCGAGGGCCAGATCCCCAAGAAAGACATCGACTGCATCGCCCACGCACTGGGACTGGTCGTCGGCTCAGAGGCAATGATCTCTCTCATCGACGCCGTCGGGCTCGACGTCCCCGCGGCCAAACGGGCACTCCTCGACGCCGCGCGATGGCTCCTCGCCGGAGCACTTGCCGAGCTGACCGATCGGCACACAGAGCCTTGAGGGTGAGTTCTTGGTGGGACCGAACGTGCTCCGGAAGGTCACCTTCGATCACCTCCGAAAGGGACGGATCGACGATCGCGCCAACGCGGTTGATGCAAGCAAACGGGAGCGAGAGGGATAGCGATCCGAGGCGAGGCGCACCACGAGCCGGGGTGTCGCCCGAGCGTCTTGATCCGACACGGCGCGTCGGCAGAAGGCGTTCATCTCGAGATCAAGGCCCTCGCGGCGAAGGCGACCCGTCGTCTCCCAGTTCGAACTCCTCGAAAGCAGGGATCTGCTTGACGTGAGCCGCTATACGCGTCGGTGTCCGGTTCCGGAACTAGGCGTACGCGCCGACCCCCATCGCCTTCTCGATGGATCCTCCCATGATCATCGCCTGGTCCTTCAGCGGCAGGTCCTTCACGATTTCCGAGTACGACAACGGATCGGCCATGCCCTCGGGGTGCGGGAAGTCCGACCCGAACATGATGTGGTCCACCGGAATGCCGAGGTCGATCAGACTCTTCGGATCCGGCTCGTGGAATGCATGCACCCACACGTTGCGCTTGAAGACCTCGACCGGGTTCTCATCGAACATGGCGGGGGCCTCTTCGTAGATCCTCTCGAGCTTGTTGTAGAACGGCCGGATCCACTTGCTGGAGTATTCGACGGGCAGGAATTTGAGCCGAGGGAACCTGGTGGCGAGCCCGTGGCCGATGATCGAGGCCATCGCGTCGACCAGGTTGTCCTTCTCCGAGGCCAGGGCGAGGAATGCCGGCGAAGCCCGCCGAGCGTGTCGGTCAATGCTCATCTCCGAATCGCCGAAGCCCTCCCACTCGTTGATGTAGCGGTGGTAGCCCGGATCGCCGGAGTGCATCCCCACCACGATGTTGAGTTCCTGCACGCGCTCCCAGAAGGGGTCGAATTCGGGCAAGGCAAAGGATCGCCGTCCCTTCCAGGTTGGGACCGGCGCCACCCTGAGCAAGAAGATCTTGGCACCCCGCTCGTGAACGAAATCGAGTTCCTCCAGCGCGCGATCGAGTATGGCCAGCGAAATGATTGGAGTGGCGTAGAGGGCATCGGAGTAGGCGTAGGTCCAGTGTTCATGCATCCACGCATTGAGGGCGTGGATGACCACGCAGGCCGCCTCGGGATCGTCGGCTAGCCGTTCCTCCACGGCACTGGCGAGCGTTGGCCATAAGAGCGTCCGGTCGATGCCCATCTCCTTCATGAGCTCGAGACGTGGTTCGGGGTCGAAGAATGCGTCGACCCCGGGCATCGCCACCAACCTTCCTCGGCCATGAAGGTTGCCCCGACCGAAGCCGCCGCCACCCTTGGTGACGTCGAAGCCCGAGCCACCGGGAACCGCCACCTTGGAGAACGTGGGGTTCGGGATGTAATTGGTGATCTTGTCCCTGATTGCGAGCTTGGTCCTGCCATCAACCTCGACGTACTTGATGACTCCGCTGTACTCGGGCGGGAGAAACTTCGTCATTGCGTCGCGGTTCTCGTAGAGGTGGTTGTCCGCGTCGAACGTCGTGTAGGGCAACTCCCGGTGTGTGATCTCGATGTATTCCGTGATGTCCGTCATGGCAAAGTCTCCGTTCCGTCCAAGCCCGGCGTTGACCCGCTGGCGCTCGGCCTGTGCACTGAATTCTTACTCGATTGGTTTTCCGCCGTCTCGGGTCGGATCGGACCGTCGTCGTGCGACATCGCCAGGTGGGACCCGGGACGAGACATGTCGGCCCGGGTGAGCGGGCGCCACCACAGGGCGCGTGACCTTATGATGACCGCTGAGAAATGGAGGGGGAAGAGGCGTGCTTCGTGACATCCGTGAGACGTCCGAGCAGGAGTACTGGGCCGAGCTCAGGCGGCGCTGGACGAGCCTGCTCAGCTACCGGTATTTGGGTCGAAACCACAGTTCGCTGAACAGTGGCCCGATTGACAACACCATGCGGCTGCGGTCCGATATGCGAAACCCTGCCGGCGGCGTCATGGCGGCGCCGCTGTGCATCGCCGCTCCCGAGGGGGGAGGCTTGGCGGACGATGTCGCTGTACCGAACCCAGTCATCCACTCGCTCCAGATCCTCGATGACGCCCGGGACGTGGCGCGGATCGAGGTCTTATCCGAGGTGCTCAAGCAAGGACGACAGATGGGCTTCAGCCGTTCTCGCATCGTCGATGCCGCTAGCCCTGAGCGAGTCATCGCCATGACCGCCGGTGAGGGCATCAGCCTTGGGACGACGCCCCCGGGCTTCGAGAAGATGGATGAGGCGAAGATCGAAGTTGAGGACTCTCCTTCCCTCCCTCCGTTGTGGCGGGTGTTTGGCGCCGCGCGGAGGGAGGACGGTCATTGGGCCCTCCCCCAACTCAGCGTCGAGACGGCCTCACCCGACGCTGCTCTGCATCTTGGTCCTCAGCACATCCTGCTGGAGGCCGCTGCCTCCGACTTGGCGTCGGATCGAGCGGGGACAGACCTCTTGCAGATACAGAGCTGGCAGGTCATGTTCCTTTCCAGAGGGAAGGTTGGGCCCTTCCGCGCCGACGGGGAGGTTTTGACCGGTTCGGGTGGGCGAATTGGCGTCCGGATGGTGCTGGTGGACGAGGGCAACAACGGTCGGCCCATTACGGCCGCTTCGGCGGTCTTCCAACCCGTTCGCCTCTAGCGCACAGCAACGATCGCCCGTTCACCAACCAAGGCCCCAGTCATGTCGACCTCTCGCGATTCAAGCGGCTCCACGCCTCGACGGGGCGGGGTGGGAAACGGCGGGTAGCTCGCCATCGACCAGGCCCGAGCGGCCCGCGAGCCGGATCAAGTCGCCGAGTGTGAGGGACAAGGGGGACAATCATGGAACCGATCAAGATTGGGTGGCTCGGATCGGCCCTCGACGGTCCCGGAGGGGGATACGACAAGATCCACCGGATGGCCTTCGACGAGGCGGCTGAGCAGGGGATCTTGGAGCGGCCCGTCGAGTTCGTGATTCACCCGGAGAACGGACTCCCGCAGGGCACGGCCAAGAACGCCACGGACGGGTTCCGGTTCCTGGTGGACGAGGGCTGCATCGCCGTTGCGGGGGCTTACAGCTCGGATAACGCGATCACAGTGGGGCCCCTGGCCAACGAACTACACGTCCCCCTCATCAGCTGGTGCGGGACCGAGCAGTTCCACGGGGACTACTGCTTCCGGCTCGGCAACGGCGACTGCGGTGGCGACGCCGCCCTCATCGTCGGCTGGTTGAAGCGCCACGGCCACGAGCGCGTGGCGGTCCTGAGCGAGATCTCGCCGAACGGGGAGGAGTACTTCCGCTACTTCCGCCAGGAATGCCGTCTCCGGGGGGTGTCGGTGGCGGCCGTCGAGACGGTGACGCAGGCGCCAGGCAATCTTGCCTCCAACCTACGGAACCTACAACGCATCCAGCCCGATGCCCTCGTCTATATGGGCTACGGAATGTTGGCCGCCCAGGGTCTGCTCAAGGCCGCGCTCGACAAGCTGCAATGGGACCCGCCGCGGATCATGACGACCGCCTTCATGTTCTATTTGTTGGGCTTCGACAAGTTCGAGGGGTGGGTGGGGATCGACCAGTTCGACCCGACCAACCCGTTGGTGCGCGGTTTCCACCAGCGGTTCGCCGATCGCTACGGCCAGGACCCTCCCTTCTGGCCGAACGCTATCCCCGTGCTGTCTTACGACACCGCCCGAGTGTTGGTCGAAGGCCTGGCGCGGGCGCCCATCTTGAGTGGTGAGGGCGTCCAGGCCGGGCTCGAGCGGATCCGCTTCCTACCGAGCACGACCGGGGGTCCTCGCACCCACATCGCCTGCTCCCCCCACGAGCACGGCATGTTCCGCGGCGACTGGCTGTTATACGGCCGAGTCCGGGACGGCAAGCTCGAGTTTGAGGGCTTGTTCGAACCATGGGACCGGGCCGGTTGATCACCTCGGGACGCAGAACTCTCAATGGTTGGCGGGCCTGAGTGCTTATCTCTCTATGAAGAGGGGCCGGACGTCAATGGGTGTTCGCTCAAGCTGACCGCGCTCGAGGGATGCTTCGGGGAGAAGCTCTCATCTCTCTATCGCTTCCTCGTTGGGAAGACCAGGTTTCTTGGGAGAGCTCCGGCTGGTCCAATTCAGCCAGGGTCGTCAGACGCGACCAGATAAGCAGTGGGACCTTGCCGGAGAAAAGAACGAGCCCGTCTGCAGCATGTGCCAGATGGCCTCGGCGAGCTTGCGAGCCACCTCGACCCGGGCCACCTTGGCCCCGCGCTCGACGACCCAGCCGAGTCTTGGTGCGCTGGTAGTGCTCGGCGTAGACCGGGTGCTGGGCGGCGTGGACTGCAGCCTCGATGAGTGCCCAGCGCAGGTACTTGGGGCCGTTCTTGGCCAGTGGCCCCCGCCAGTCCTTCTCGCCGGACTGGATGACCCGCGGGCACAGACCGCTGTAGCCGACCAAGGACTTGGGTGAGGAGAACCGGCTGATGTCGCCGATCTCAGAAGCGATGGTGTAGCCGAGGATCCAGGCCACCCCGGGCACCGACTGGAGCAACGAGACGTAGGGATGGTCGGCCCCGAGGGCCCGCAGCTCGCGCTCGATGCCTGCGATCTCTTTGTCCAGGTCGTCGATCATGCGAAGGGCGGTCGTGATGTTCTCGGTCCAGGGTTCTGGGAGATCGAGGCGAGCCAAGATTGCCCGACCCTGGCGCCCGAACAGGTCCGACACCGCACAGGGCTTGCCGAAGCTCATGAGGCTGGCGTGGATGCGGTTCTTCAACATCACCCGGTGACGGACCAGATGCAGGCGGAACCGGGCCCGCTCGCGCTCGCCCCGGACGGCGGGATCGGGGAGCCAGATGGCCGGCACCAGGTCGCGTCGGGACAACTCGGCCAGCACCCAGGCGTCGATCTTGTCGGTCTTGCAGGCCAAGGGGGCCAAGCCCTTCACCTTCTGGGCATCGGCAATGTCCACGTCCCAGCCGGCCAGCTCGAGCGTGTCGTGGACGAAGCGGGCCCCGGTCATCGACTCGATGACCGCATGGACCGGGCCGCCAAAGGCGGCCGTTCTCCTCACCAGTTCGCGAAGTGCGGATTCCGGGCGATTTCGTACACCCGTTCCTGTCGATTTCGTACAGCGATTCCTGAGGTTTTCGTACACCCCGTAGGGGTCCGCGCTTGAGCTGAGAAGGCCGGTCACCCTCCCTCGGAGCCCGACTCCGAGGAGGTGCAGTGCCCAGACCCCGTCTCGCCATGCGCAAGGTCCGCGACATCCTGCGACTTGCCGAGGAGCAGGGACTTTCCCGCCGCCAGGTGGGCCAGGCCCTCGGCATCCCCTTCACCACAGTGGCCGACCATCTGCGCCGGGCCAAGGCGGCCGGGCTCAGCTGGCCCCTGCCCGAGGATCTCGACGACGACGCCCTCGAGGCACTGCTCTTCGCCAAGGAGCCCGTCCCGCCCACCGAGGCGCGCCCGGTGCCCGACTGGCACTACGTCCACCGTGAGCTCAAGCGCAAGGGCGTGACCCTCATGTTGTTGTGGCTCGAGTACAAAGAGGCCCACCCCGACGGCTGGGGCTACAGCCGCTTCTGCTTTCACTACCGGGCCTGGCAGGGCCACCTCGACGTGGTCATGCGCCAAGAGCACCGCGCCGGCGAGAAACTCTTCGTCGACTTCCCCGGACAACGCCTCCCGATCTACGACCACCGCTCGGGCGAGGTCTCGTTTATGGCCGAGCTGTTCGTGGGCGTGCTCGGAGCCTCGAACTACCTCTACGCCGAGGCCATTGCCTCCCAGGGGCTCGGCCCCTGGGTCATGGCCCACGTCCACTGCTTCGAGTTCATGGGCGGCGTCCCGCGTATCGTCGTGCCCGATTATGTTCCGCGGAACATAATCGGGCTTCTGTTCCCGACTCCGTTATGTGGCGCTGTGAGCCATAAACGAGTGACCACGGTGGTGAACGGCCTCGCAGCACTGGCTGAGGGAACATAACGCTCAGAGCGACGCGAGCCAATTGAGGACCGATTCGTCCGAGCGCCAGATTGGCGACGTGCGGGAATCCGCCGAAGAACCTGGAAGCTCGGTCGCACGAAGTGCAGCTTGTTTCGTGCGGGTGTTGATCTCGGCGTAGCGGTTGGTGGTGGTGAGGTTGGCATGCCCGAGCCAGCTGCGAATCACGTTGACCTCGACGCCCGACTCGAGGAGGTGAACGGCCGCGGTGTGCCGGAAGACGTGCGGGCTGACTCTTCGTCCGATTCTCGGGTCGTCCAGACTCGACGCATGCCGCCGGACGATCTTGTAGATCCCCGAGCGGGTGAGGGCATGCCCGTTGGCCGAAAATACCGGCGCTTTCGGGCCCGATGCCGGATCGGCGTCGATGAGCGCGCGCAGCAAGGTGACCGTGTGGTGCCATAGAGGGCAGGTCCGCCACTTGTCGCCTTTGCCATGGAGTCGCACGAGCGGATGCTCGCCTAGGTCGAGGTGTTCGACTCGCAGATCAGCCACCTCCTGCACACGGGCTCCGGTGTTGTAGAGGAATAGCAACACGGTGTGATCTCGCAGCCCGAGACGCCCCTCGTCGGACAGTGTGCGAAACAGCGTCTCGACCTCGTCACGCTCAAGGAAGCGAGTCTCAGCGGGCGCTGATCGCTTCATCGGGATAGCGGAGACCCGCTGGCACACGTCAAGCATCTCGGGAGACCGCGTGGCGATGTAGTCGAAGAGCGTGTGGAGGGCCGCGAGGCGCTGGTTGCGAGTTCGGACATGGTTGTGACGATCGACCTCGAGATGTCGAAGGAACCCGACGACGCGCTCGAAGCTGAGGTCGTCGAGCGTCAGCCGAGTGATCCGACAGCCCTTTTGTGCTGCGACAAAAACGAGGAACAGTCGGATCGTGTCGCGGTAGCTGCGCACTGAAGAGGGACGCAGTCCCTTCACGGCCACCAGGTGGTCGATCACGAACGAGTGCACGATGGCGCCGAGCTGCGGCGACGGTTCGCTCATTGGACCACTCCTTCGAGCGCCGGGAGGGCAAAGGCCTCAAAGCGCCGGTTGGCCTCTTCGAGTAGTGCCGGGGTGATCGTGAGGTAGACGGCGGTCGAGACGGGGTCGACATGTCCCATGAAGGTGGACAGCTGATGGAGCCGGCTGGCCGGGTCAAGCCCTTCTCGATACCAACGCAGCAAACACCCGACCGCAAAAGAGTGCCGAAGATCGTGCAGCCTTGGCGGCGAGACGCCCTCCGGAATCGGGAGCTCGAGCGAGGTGACCAGGTGGTGAAACACCTGGCTGGCTGTGCCAGGGTGGACGCAACGCCGCCCGTCGAAGCTGAACAGTGGCGCAGAGGTGGCCGAAACACCGTTGGCGTGGCGACGTTCCACCTGTTCGCCCACCAGCTCGGCGATGCGCGGTCCGTGGGGGACGAGGCGGCTCTTTCCGAACTTGCCGCCCACCACGACAAGCAGGTTCCGTTCGAGCTCGACATCGCCCAGGTGCAGTCCGCACACCTCTCCGGCCCGCAGCCCCAGTCCGTAGCAGAGGGCGAAGATCGTCCGGTAGGTGGGGCCGCGTTGGGCGGCTCGGGAGTTGTCGGGCAGCGCAGCCGCGGCGTCGAGTAGCTGGCGGGCCTGGGCAGCGTCGAACAGGAACGGCACGCGCACCGACGTCGCTCGACGCCGACGGGTCCGAAGCGGTGAAGCTGACAGCAGTTCCTGAGCGACCGCCCAGTCGAGAAAGCAGGCGACGACACCGAGGAGGTGGTTGAAGCTGCGCGGACGTGACCTCGGCCTTGAAGCAAAGAACTCATCGAGCAGTGCCGACGTGAGCTGGTCGAGCCGGCAGACTCGGCGTTCGTCTGCGAAGCGAATCAATAGCCGCAGCTCGGACTCTTCGCCGTGGTACTTGCGTCCGAGGGCCCGGCGAGCTGTGAGGAATTGCCCCACGACGGAGGCGAGGGTCTCGGTCATCGAAGCACCTCCTCTCCATCACCGAGAGCGACCTCGCGCAGCGACTCGACGGCCACCTTGGCGTAGATCTCCGTCGAGGCCGCCGAGCGATGCCCGACGAAGTCCCCGATCTCCTTCAGGCTGAAGTCGGCGTCGACGAGACGCTGCACGCAGGTGTGGCGAAGGGTGTGGGATCCCGGTCGAGGAACCTCCACCCCAGCGGCCAGCAGGTAACGCCGGGCACATCCCGACACCGCTGCGGCCCCGAGCGGATGCACCGGGGCCATGGCGCGCATAAAGACTCGGCGGTCGTTGGTTGGCGGTCGACCATTCCTGAGGTAGTCGACGATCGCCTCACCGACCGGGGGCGACAGCGGGAATGCGGTGGAGTGTCCGGCCTTGCGCTCCGGGACAGCGAGGCGCTCCCGGCGCCAGTCAATATCGTCGAGCGTGAGCGCCGCGACCTCTCGTCCGCGCAGTCCATAGATCACCAACAAGAGCAAGATCGCGTAATCCCGCCTCCCACACGCCGTGCGCCGGTCAACGCCTGCGAGCACCCGCTCGACGTCCTCCCAAGTGATCGAGCGCGGGATCGTGGAGAGCCGGTAAGCCTGCGGCCACTCCGCCGTGGTGGAGAGATCCCGACCCAAGACGCCCTCGCGGTGTGCATAACGCAGGAACACACGCAGGGCCCCGCAGCCCCCTCGCACCGTCGTCTTGGCGAGACCCGTTCCTGCCCGCTCGGTGACGAAGGCGCTCAGGAGCGCCGGCGAGAGCTCGTGGACACCAGCGCCGACTCTCGTGAGATACGCCTCGAAGCGGTCGAGGTGGTGACGATAAGACACCACAGAAGCGGGGCGAAGACCACGCTCTTCCACCAGGTAGTCGAAGAACCTCGGAACAGCGTCGGCGAAGGGTTGGGCATGGTGTGGTCGGCCACTGGACTCGAAGCCAGGAAGGACGACCAAGAGCAACTGCTCAACTGGGCCACGCACTTCCTTCGCCATGGGCCGGTCCGATCCGGTGCGCGCCCCATGGTTCCGAACCCTTTCGGCAACGAAGGCGTCGACATGCATCGGCAGCTCGGCGACTAGGCGCGCACCTCGCTCACCAGCGAACTCGCCGAAAGCGGCCACAATCGGGACGCGGCGCCAGACGCTCTTCGCGCCATAGCCGTGGTCGGCCAGCCACCCGACATATTCCTCGATCTCTGGCCCGATCCATGACCCACGGATGCGGTCGATCGTTGCTGGCTTGACAAAGTACCTCTCCAACATGAGCAACTTCCTTTCTCCACGTAGGGATTGAGGAAGCCACCTTCACTTGGCCAGGCGTTATGTGCCCAAAAACTGAAAGCTCCAGCGGATTCAGCCGCATCGACACTGGTCCAACGGGACTCGGCCACATAACGGAGTCGGGAACAGAAGTGCGACAACTTGCGCTCGGGCGTGACGCGAGCGCACCGCTACGAGCCCGACGTCAACGCCACCTACGCCGAGCTGTCCGATCACTACGGACTCGCCATCATCCCGACGCGTGCCGCCAAACCCCGCGACAAGGCCAAGGTCGAAGCGGGCGTCTTGCTCGCCGAGCGCTGGATCCTGGCTCGACTCCGCAACCGGCGCTTCTACACCCTGGCCGAGGCGAATGCGGCCATCGCCGAGCTGGTGCTGTCCATCAACGACCGGCCCTTCAAGAAGATGGAGGGTTCGCGCCGTTCCCTCTTCGAAGACCTCGAACGCCCGGCTCTCGGACCCTTGCCCCCCGAGCCCTACGAGTTCGCCGCCTGGCGCATCGGGCTCAAGGTCAACATCGATTACCACGTCGACATCGACGGTCATTACTACTCGGTGCCCTACCAGCTGGTCGGCCAACGCATCGACGTGCGCACGAGTACCCGCACGGTCGAGGTCTTCCACAAGGCGCGCCGGGTGGCCTCCCACCTGCTCGACCGGCGCCGAGGCAGGCACACGACCGATCCCTCCCACATGCCAGAGAGCCACCGGCGCCACGCCGAGTGGACCCCGAGCCGCATCGTGGCGTGGGCCGGACGCACCGGGCCCTCCACGGCCGCGCTCGTCGCAGCCATCATGGAGGCGCGTCGGCACCCCGAGCAGGGCTATCGCTCTGCCCTCGGCATCATCCGCCTGGCCGATCGTTATGGCGTCGAGCGCACCGAGGCGGCCTGCGCTCGGGCGCTCGCGGCACGGGCGCTGTCGTTCCGCTCCGTTGAGTCGATCTTGCGCCACAACCTCGACACCCAACCTCTGTCCCAACCCGTCCGACGTCCCCATCCCCGCCACGCAAATCTGCGCGGCCCGAGCTACTACGCCTGAAGGAGGCATGACCATGAACACCGCTGCCACACTCGAGGGTCTGCACGCCTTGCGCCTGCCCGGCATGGCCGGAGGCCTGGTCGAACAACGCGAGCACCCCGACTACGACGCCTTGGGCTTCGAGGACCGCCTGGCGATGCTGGTCGACCGCGAGGTGACCGAGCGCCAGAACCGCCGGCTCGAACGGATGCTCAAAGCAGCAAAGCTGCGCATCGCGGCCAGTGTGGAGGGCATCGACTTCCGCCGCCCCCGCGGTCTCGAACGCGCCCAGATGCTCTCCTTGGCCGAGGCGCATTGGGTCGATGCCCACCACAGCATCGTCGTCGTGGGCGCGACGGGTCTCGGCAAGACCTATCTGGGCTGCGCGCTGGCCAACGCGGCCATCCGTCGCGGTCACAGCGCTCTCTACCTACGCGGCCCGCGCCTGCACGACGAGATCGCGCTGGCGCGGGCCGACGGGCGCCTGGCTCGGCTGATGAGCACCTGGGCCCGCACCGAGGTGCTCGTGATCGACGACTTCTTGTTGCGCCCGCTCGCCCCCGACCAGGCGGCCGACGTGCTCGAGGTCATCGAGGACCGCGTCGGGCTGCGCTCGACCATCGTCACCTCCCAACTGCCGGTGGCCATGTGGCACGAGGCCCTCGGAGAGCCGACTGTCGCCGACGGGATCTTGGACCGCCTTCTCGAGCACGTGCACCGCATCGAGCTCCACGGTGAGTCGCTGCGGCGGGGCAAGCACGCAGAGACCGACGGCTCCGAGACGCCCACACCGCGTCTTCGGAAAGGGCAGTGAAATGAGCATCGCCCCCGTCGTCTTGGCAGACTGCCCCTTCTACGACCCCAAGGAGGTGACCACCAGGGGCTGAGATCGAGGCTCAGCGTCGGCCGCTACGCGGCCTCCGGATCCGGTGTACGAAAACTCCGGACTGGGTGTACGGAATCACCGGAATACGCACGAAGGCCGTCTGCGTCGGGCGGGGCTGTGGTGACGGCGAGCCGCTCACCGCGCTCGTCGAGGACACAGACGTCCAGTCTTTTTCTGCTGAGGTCGAGTCCGAGGTGCAACATGGTGTCTGGGAGCCTCCTTGGTGATTGGTTCCGACGAGAACCCAAGTGTTGTTCTCATCGGGGAGGCCCCTCTTCATGACATTCAGTGCGTCACGAGCGCAAAAGGAGGAGGACTCGTCATGACCAGTGGAGCGAGGGAGCATTCGGCGCGCCTGTTCGGCCTTACAACCACACCCGCGGCGGCTGTCACAACATCAGCCACCTCGACGAACGGAGCCGAACCGGTTGGGCATAGTTCATCAGCCCGTTAGTGTCGCCCTCCGACCAACGAAGCACCGTCGGCCGTCCCGCCGGGCGCCCCCCCCCCCCCGGATCGGTGATTCACCGCTCTTGGGGAGGAAGGTGAACCATGAAGAGCTGGCAGGTGTCAGTACCGAGGCAGCGCGATGAAGGCGATCAGATAGGCGAAGGTCGCGGCTCCGATCACCGTGCACGCATGAAAGATCTCGTGGAACCCGAACACTCCCGGCCAAGGATCAGGTCGCTTGCGGGCATAGATGAGGGCGCCGGTGGTGTAGGCAATGCCGGCGATGAGGATGAGGACAAAGCCGGTCCAGCCCAGGCTGCGTACCAACTGCGGGGCGACGATCAGTGCGGACCAGCCCACCACCACGTAGGGAACGGCGACCGCCCACTGCGGCGCGTCGAGCCAAACCTGACGCACCACGATGCCCACCGTGGCGCCGCCCCAGACCAAGCTGAGGAGCAGTACCTGGGACCATCCTGACAGGGCCAGACAAGCCACGCCCGTCGATGTCCCGGCGATGCCCACGAAGATGGCGCTGTGGTCGGCCCGCCGCATGCGACGCCATGCCGGTGCGGACCAGCGGATGCGATGGAACGATGCGCTGGTTCCGAACATGGCCAGCATGGCTAACACGTAGACGCTCAGTGCGGGCTCGCTGCCCCCATCGGGAGCAGCCGCAATGAGGAACGGCCCACCGATGAGCCAGGCCACGAAAGCTCCGACGTGCAGCCAGCCCCGCAGCACGGGCCGCATCCCGGCGTGGCCGCCCGACCCGCCGTCCTCAGCCTGGGCGACGGCCGTCATGCCGACACGTCTGACCCGGGGCACGCCCCGTCATGGCTCATCAGCCTGCTCTCTGTGATTCGCCGCCTCGACCTCGTCCCGGCGCTGATGTCGAGGATTGTGCAGTGACTAGTCCGCGGCCTAACGTGTGGTCACCGCCTTCGCGCCATCTAGCGCGTCCTTGCCGCCGTTCTCATCCCACCGGTTGCTGTGGTGCTACAACCTTCTTCACTGCCGCCTTCTTCACTGCCGCCTTCTTCACTGCCGCCTTCTTCACTGCCGCCTTCTTCACTGCCGCCTTCTTCACTGCCGCCTTCTTCACTGCCGCCTTCTTCACTGCCGCCTTCTTCACTGCCGCCTTCTTGACGGGCGAAATCACAGCGTTGCTCTGCCCAGCTCGCTTGACCGCCTCGGCGTCCAGCGGCCATACGCCGCGAGCCAACTTCGGCGCTCCAGTTGGGGAAAGCACGGCGTCCTTGAACGTCTTGGCCGGAGCGATCCGCGCCCGCTTGGAAGCCTTGATGCGGATCTGCTCGCCAGTCGCTGGGTTGCGTCCCATCCGTGCCGCTCGCTCGACTTTCACGAACTTGGCGAACCCGGTCATCAGCACGGACTCTCCCTTGGACACCACAGCAGTGACCACGTCGGTGAAACCGTCGAGGACCTTGGATACGGTCGACAGATCGACGTCGGAGTGGACTGCTACGGCTTTGGCGAGATCGCGTTTGTTCATGGACCCATTGTGCCCGCATCGGCTCTCCACCGGAAATCTGCAGAGCCAAGCGCCGACCCAACAGCAACTTCGCGGTAGCACCACTCCTAACGTCCCGAAAAATGGCAGTGCGCGGCCGACAACCAAACATCAGCGACGGCCGGACTGGCGTGCGTGACTGATAAACGAACTGGCCTATCCGCGCTCCTTGAAGCGCGCAGCGGCGGAGAGGTCGCTGAGAGCGTGCAGCCACCGCGCCCATTTCTTAGTTCGCAGGCGCCAGAGGCCCGCACCAGACACCCCCGTCCTCGAGCGGGGTGATGGTTCCACTGCCGACCTGGGACCTTCGCCGATCGACCGTAGGCTTTCGACGTGGGTTCAAATGGCTCCGAGGAAGTAAGCCAGGCGGCCGAGGAAGGGTCGCAGCCTCAAGTAGTGGGGTCAGCCGAGCAAGAACGGTTGATTGCCGACCATGAAGCCACCCACGGCCCTCTTCCGAAGCGGATCCTGGCCGAGCTCCGGGCAGGGACCCAGCAGGCCGGTATCGTCGGTGCGAAGACCGGTGGCGAGCTAGTACCCCGTCAGGCAACGTTCACCCTCTCATACAACGCGACGTTGAGGACGGTGGCGGGCGTGCGATGCGGGCTAGCTTTCGATGCTTGTGAGAGTGCCAGACCGTTGTCTGACGGAACTGCGGGAGCGGGGCTACCTCGTATTCGAGGGTTTTCTCGGGGCGGACGAGCTGGCGGCGGCCCAGGAAGCTCTCTGGCTGCACTACCCCCGCCCGGCGGAGTATTACGCCGACCCAGCTGCTAACGCCTGGCTGGCAACGAGCCAGTTCGCCGGCATCATCAGGGGACCCTGGCGATCGTGGGACCTGAACCGGCTGGCCTTTCATCCCGACCTTCTCGACCTGGCGGAGCGCTTCCTGGGCTCGGCCGACCTGCGTCTCTACGACGCTGAGTTGTGGGCCAAGTACGCCGGCGCCGTCGACTACGACCAAAGACACCACCGCGACTTCGGCAACCACAGCCTCGTCGTCCCCAAGCGATCCCACCCGGCCACGCAGATGACCAGCTGGATCCTCCTCTCGGACATCGGCGAGGAGGACGGCCCCACCAAGGTCGTCCCGTTGTCCGTCGGGCAAAACGTCCCCTACTGGCCGAACACGCTGGCCGGATCGGCGAATGACTACGTGGCGAACTACCTCCCAGCCGGCGCCTTCGCCGACGAGGAAATCTCGGTGACAGGGTCGGCGGGGACCCTGTTCTCCATCCGGACAGACATGGTGCACCGTGGTTCGCGAATGACCGACGAGCGCTCAGCCCGATTCACCCTGCTCACCAACTACGACGCGTGGGGTCCGCGCTGGACCGGCAGGGTCGCTTGGGCTACCCACTCTCTCAGTGCAGACTGGGGCGAACTCATCGAGAAGGCCACTCCCCGGGAGCGGTCGGTCTTCGGGTTTCCAGATCCCGGTGACCCGTACTGGGACGAGCAAACCTTGGCAGACACCCAAGCGCGTTACCCCGGGGCCGATCTGACGCCCTATCTCTGAGGACGACAGAGCGGTCGCCCGTCTGCAGCGAGGGCCGTCCTGCGTGGGAGCGGTGCCCTCCAACCCCGTCTTGGAGTCACGCCACCAACGAGGCAAACGTTGCCTGCCACAGCACTAGCTGAAGCCGCCGAGGGCTTGGCCCTCGAGGTCGTCGAGACCAACTTCGAGGGCGAGCGAGCTCTGGTCGGACATGCCTTGGGCATGCGGCTGCTCATCCCGGCCGAGGGAATCCACGGTCCGAGAGAGACCGCGGCGTTGCTCTACCTATTCCGAGATGCCATCGCCATTAGGCCGACCGACGATGCCCCGATGTCGGCGGTGCCGCTCTATGGGCTCCACATCATCGTGCCCCAGATCGCCGTGGCCCGCTGGGCTTACAAGGCCGGTCGTACTGCGCATGCCAATGTCACCTTGGCCAAGGAAGAACACGGCGTCGATGCGTCGCTCCAAGACTGGACGGTTGACGATTTCCGTGCTGCCGATGACAAGCTCCAAACGTTCATGGTGACCGAGTTGGAAGGTCCGGTGCACCTCTACCATCACCTAGGGCTGGTACGACTCGACTTCGGAGTGCGCAGCGGGCGAAGAGTCCGATTGAAGAGCGCTCTTCCGGAGACTTCGGATGCGCAACAGCGATTGTGGGACCTCTTTGTCAAAGTTCTCGGCAGCACGAGAATGACGATTGACCGGCCGGCCGGCAAAAGCGAAGACTCATCGAACACTTCGTCATGAGGTCAGTCGCGATGAGGCCCGGGTTCTCTTTCGGGTCGCGATGCGACGACGGCGCGTACCCGAGTGAGATGAGTGTTTGAGCGGCGTATGGCGGGTCCGGCTCGTGGACATGCGCCGGCTGTTACACAAGTCAGCCACGCGGCCTGACCCGCAGCGAGGGTGAATGCCCGATGACGGCCCGTCTCGCAGCCTGGTATGACTGCCAACAACCATAGGGTGCGAATCTCGGATAATGGAGGCGCTCATGCACGGACAACCAGAGACTCGCGGTTTCAATCACGTAGCCACGATGACAGCCGATCTCGATCGCTACCTTGAGTTTTATGGAGCCATTTTCGGAGCAGAGGTGGTCACGATCACGGAGGCCCAGGGCGACCACCCTCGGATGGCAGTGGTGAATATGGGTGGTGACGCCGCCCTCAACGTGTTCGAGGTTTCAGCAGAGTTAATCGTCGGAAACCGCGCTCGAGATGGGAGGCCGGGGTCCGATCGATCATTACGCCTTGGCCGTGGAGTCGGAGGAAAAGCTGAAGGAGATCCGGGACCGTCTGGTCGCTGTTGGGGCCTCGCCAGGAGAGATCACTCAGTTCGGACCCGCTCTGCTCTCGGTGTTCTTTCGAGACCCCGATGGGTCCGAGCTCGAGGTCGCAGACCTTAAAACCTCTTAATCGATCAAGCGCTTGAGATCGATCGCTCTCTGTACCTAGCGCGTCCCACCGGGAGGCGTTACCCAGGAGCAGTTGGACCCGATGATCAGGGGATCGAGCTGACGCCGACTTGCTTGGTGAGCCTGGTCGCCGGATGGTGCTAAATAGTTCGACATGCCTACGACAGCCAACGGTGAAGTGTCGCTTTACTACGAGGGCTTCGGCGCCGAGGGAGACCCTGTCCTCTTGTTGGTGAACGGCCTTGGAAGCCAATGCATCAACTTCAAGGTCGAGTTCTGTCAGAAGTTTGCCGACAGGGGGTTCCGTGTCGTTCGATTCGACAACCGGGACGTTGGGCTGTCCAGCCATCTGAAAGGTGGGCCGAAGTACACCGTTGATGACATGGCCGAGGATGGCTTCGCCGTTCTTGATGCTGTCGGCGCCGGTGCCGCCCACATCGCGGGGTGGTCCATGGGCGGCATGATCGTCCAGGCGATGGCACTCAAGTACCCCGAGCGGATCCTCTCGATGACCTCGGTGATGTCCGCACCGGGCCAGATCCCCGGTGAGCGTGACCCCGAGGTGATGGCCGCCTTTACTGCGCCGCCGGCCACGACTCGCGAGGAGGCGGCGGAGCGCCACCTAGCTGGATTGCGGGTTTGGGGTAGCCCGGCGTGCTTCGAGGTCGACCGCATCACGGCTGATGCGTTCGCTGCCTTCGACCGCCGTTGGGATCCCGAGGGCCGGGCTCGCCAGGCCATGGCGGTCGCCTCCTCGCCCTCGAGAGAAGTCGCTCTCAGATCACTCAGAGTCCCGACCCTGGTGGTACACGGCGACGCCGACCGGCTCGTGCCTCTAGGTGGCTGGTGTCTTTCGCACCTTTGGATTCGCGATCTGAGCGGCGATGTAGCAAAATGACATCGGTGTGACTCTTCGTGAGGAGCGACCGATGACCCTCGGTGTGGCGGACCCCCAAGGCAACCTGCTCGACGACATGAGCGCCTTCTGCGACAAGACGTTGCCGGCAGACTCGATCTACGCGTTCTTGCACCGGGAGCGCGAGCGGCTCTTCCCCGACGCTGCCTTTGCCGATCTGTTCTGTGACGCCGGGCGGCGCTCGGTGCCTCCCTCGATCGTCGCGACCCGCGATGGTGCTCCAGCGCCTCGAAGGCCTGTCGGATCGCGAGGCGGCAGAGCGCTATGTCTTCGACACCCGTTGGCGCTACGCGGCAGGTGTCGGCAGCTATCACACCGGCGGGTGGACGATCTTCTCCCACACGGTCTTGGTCGACATGCGCGAGCGGCTGCGCCGTTCGGAGGCTCCGGACCGTGTCTTTGAGATCGCCCTCGATGCCGCCAAGCAGGCCGGTCTCGTGGGCAAAAAGCGGGTGCTCGACTCGACGCCGCTCTATGACGCCGTGGCGACGATGGACACGATCACGCTCATCCGCTCTGCGATCCGCAATCTCTTGAAGGTCGCCGATGACGTCTTGGCAGCAGAGCTGCGCTCGGTTCTCATCAGCGGGGACGACTACGCGAGCTCGGCCAAGCCCCAGATCGACTGGGATGACAAAGAGGCCCAAGCCCAGCTGATCGACAGCCGGGCCACAGACGCCTACGCCTGCCTGGTGCTTGTCGACGGGCGCGAGCTCGAAGCCGCCGTGAACGAGGCCGCGGCGCTACTCGCGACGGTGACTGGCCAGGACTTGGAGACAACCGAGGATGGGTCCTTCTGCATTGCTCGCCGGGTCGCGCCCGACCGGGTCATCTCGGTGGTCGATCCCGAGGCGCGCCATGGCCACAAGACCTCTGCACACGGCTTCGACGGGTTCAAAGGTCACGTCGCGATCGACCCGAACACCGAGATCATCACCGCGACCGTGGTGAGCCCGGGCAACACCGGCGACGCAAGCGTTGCCGAAGAACTGCTCACCGATCTCTTGGAAGGCGACGACGCGGCTGGGAAGGACACCGCTGGCGATGGTGAGAGCGAGTCTCCCGCGCCGCAACGAGAGCGCGCCACGGTCTATGGGGATGCGGCCTATGGGACCGGCGAGCTCCAGTCTCGCCTCGCCGAGGCCGGGATCGACTCCAAGTTGAAGACCCAGCCACCAGTCGGAAAGAACGGGCTGTTCGCGAAGGACCGGTTCAAGGTCGACCTCGAGACCGACACGGTCACCTGCCCGGCGAAGGTCATCGTCAAGATCGGACGCCTGAAGGACGGCACAGGCGTCGCGAAGTTTGCCGAGCACTGCGTGAGCTGTCCGCTCAACGCGCAGTGCACCACATCACCGCTCGGGCGCAAGGTCCGGGTTGGAGTGAACGAGGCAGCTCTCACACGCGGACGGGCCGAGCAGGCTGATCCCAAGTGGCGAGCCGACTATCGAGCGACGCGGCCAAAGGTCGAGCGAAAGCTGGGCCATCTGATGCGACGCCGGCACGGCGGACGGCGAGCCAGGGTGCGCGGCATGCTGCGAGTTGGAGCCGACTTCAGCCTCCTGTCCGCCGCGGCCAATCTTGCGCGCCTTGCCACCCTTGGGGCCCGCTCGAGCGTCGGCGGAGGGTGGGCGGTGGCTTGATGACCGGCAAAAGGGAGGGCAATAGCCCCCTGTGCGACTCCCAGAGCCGGTTGCACGAGACGAATCGGCATTGTTCGCACCATCATGGGGCGGGGCACCCGGAGGACGCGAGGTGCCTTGGACTGCTTACCGCGACTCGCGATTCACGGTGAGCACTCGTTCAACACCAGCCACCTAGAGGGAGGACGGGCGACCACCACTGCCATCCCCAACGCCCGTCTCGAGATAATCGAGGGCATGGGCCATGACTATCCGCCTCAGTATTGGGATCGCTTGGTCGAACTGATCACTAATCACTCCAAGGCGTCAACGGCTGCCCGCTGATTTGTAGAGAACAGGGTGCCCCGCCGACTGGCTGACGAATTCGGTGGCCGGTGCTGGCCGTCGCTTGCGCTCAGAGTGTCGACAGGGGATTCAGGATCCCCCTGCTCGGTTCGTGACCAATTTCGTGACTAAAAACCCGGCAAACGTCGGAGCGAGATTGTGAGAGGTGGCCCCATGATGTGTGAGTTCGGTTGACGGCCGACACGTCGACTTCGGGTGATCCCTGACACGTGTTCGGGTGATCCGGAAGGTCCTAGACAGACCCCAACACCGTGCCGCTCCGGGCTATTGCGCGCTCATCAGTCCCTAGGTAACTCGCAATGACACGAGGATTACTTCGTATCTCCGACGGGGTTCCCTCAGCGATAATGGCGCCGGTCTCGAGGCAGTAGACCCGTGTACTGATGCTCATAACCAGCGGCATGTCGTGCTCGATGAGTAGCACAGAGGCCCGTAGTTCGCTCTGGACCGTGGTGATCAGCGGGGCGAATGCCTCTGTCTCTCGCTGTGCGAGCCCTGCGGTTGGCTCATCCAGACACAGCACTTTGGCGTTAAGAGCAAGAAGACCGCCCAGTTCGACCACCCTTCTCGTGCCAGTCGACAAATCGTTGACATAGTGGTCTTGGTATTCACCCAGACCCAAGAACGCAATCAGTTCGCCTACCTCGGAGTTGGCCTCGCGGCCGTGACGCCTCGCCCCGGGCAAGCCGAGTGCTGTTGACACCATGCCCGTTGTCTTCTTCGACTTCGAGCGCGATCAGCAGTGTCTCGTTCACGGTGAGCTCTGGAAAGAGGGTTGCCGATTGGAAAGTCCTTCCGAGTCCGAACGCCGCCCGTCGAGCAGCCGCCATGGCGCCAACCTCGTTCCCCAGAAGTCGCACAGAGCCTCTGCTGGCAACGAACCCACTTATGGCGTTCATGAGCGTCGACTTCCCAGCGCCGTTGCTCCCGATAAGGCCGACGCGCTCCTCGCTTCCGACAGTCAAAGTTGCTCCATCGAGTGCCATAATCCCGCCGAATCGCACGCTCAGATCGGACACCGCCAGCGTCGGCTCGCTCGAAGTTTGAACCGTCGATAGCGGTCTGCGCGCCGCAGCCGGATACGACACGACTTGGGGAGCTGTCCTGACGGCCAACGCGCCGATCGATCCAGCCGACGATGGCATCACGAAGATCAAAGGCAAGTTGGTTGAGACCGCGCGGGAAATAGAGCAGAACGATCGAGCATTCCCGACACTTGATGCGAGAAGCCCGATTACTTGGTTGTTCGGTGCCAGAGAGGGGATACCGATCACCCAGATGGCACCGACCACCGCTCCAGTGACCGAGCCCATTCCCCCGATCACCACAATGGCAATCAGAGTCAACGAGTCGTTCGCTTGGAAGAGGTTTTCAGTGAACGGGACGCTCGCGAATGTACCGCTGAGCAGTGCACCCCCTAATCCGGCCAGCGCGCCGGCAAGAGCAAAAGCGCGAACCTTCGTTCGCGTCGGCACGACCCTGTAAGCGGCTGCCGCGCTTTCGTTGTCGCGCACCGCCTTGATCGTCCGGCCGACCCCACTATCCCTGAATCGGCCCACGACGATGAGGACCACGGCGAGGATCACCAGCACCACGTAGTAGTAGGTGCGTTGGAGCGGGAAGGACAAGAAGAACAGGCGACCGGGGCTGAAGGGCACGGTTGCGCCGTCGGTTGACTGACTGTTGAAGAAAGGCAGAAAGTAGAAGTACTGTTGAGCGGCCAGCGCAAAGGCGAACGTGACCACTGCCAGGTAGAGACCCCGCACACGGAGCGCTCCGAGACCGACAATGGCGGCTATGAGAGCCCCAGCCACCGTCGCAATCGGGACTGTTACCCAGAAGGGCACTCCTTCGTAGACCAGCCGGGCGGCAAAAAGTGCAGCGAGCCCTGCGAACGCCATCTGGCCCAGTGACAGCTGTCCAAGCCATCCCGTGACGACGGTCAGCGAGAGGGCGCAAATCGCATACGCCATCACGGCCGTGTAGAGCTGCTGGCTTGATGGTTGCGTCACGACGACGGGAAGAATGATCGCCACCACACCGAGAATCGCGATGCCGCTCTTGTCGATGTGCCGGGCCCACCACACCGATCGCAGACGTTCAGGGAGCGGTCGAGCCCTGGGAGTGAAGGCGAATGCCTGGGCATCGCCGCCTCTCTCGCGACCGTAGAACCACAATGCAATCAGTACTGCAAGAAACAGGAGGAGGTCGCCAACCCCCGGGTCCCCGAGGAAGTTGAAGGTCACCAGATTCTGACCGACGCCAATCAAGATGCCGGCAATGACAGCAAGAGGGAGTGATCCCATACCGGCGATGACGGCGGCGACAAGGGCCTCAGCCAGCGTTTCAGGGCCAAGGTTCGTGATCGCGCTCGTTGATCCCGATTGGCCAGCGAGCAGAACTATCGAGAGGGTTGAGATGCCTGCGGCAAGCGCCCAGACCATCGTCGACACCCATTTCGGGCTGATGCTCGACGCGCGAGCCAATCGCGGATTGGTCGCACAGGCCTTGACGGTCTTGCCGACCGTCGTTCGATCGAGGAACCAACTGAGGGACAGCACCGTAATGGGGATCAGAATCAAGATCATCAGGTCCGACCCACGAACGCTCACGCCGGCCACCGTCCACGTGCCACTCCAGGGAGTCGGGTAGCGAACACCCGTCTGAGATGGTGGCGGGATCTCGATCGCGATCACCTGCGCCAGCTGGGCAATACCAATGGTTGCCACCAGCACGACGACCTTCGGTGCTTTTCGGAGACGGCGAAGGATCGTGGCATCCACCGCCGCACCGAACAGCAGCCCGACGACGATCACGAGGACAAGCGACACCCAAAACGGAACGTGGTATTCGACGGTCAGCAGTTCGAGCAAGACGGCCCCGACCACCCCCATGCTGCCGACGGCGAAATTGATGATCCTGGTCGCTCGGTAGATGAGGACGACCCCCATGGCGATCACGCCGATCGCCAGGCCCTGAACGATGCCGTCGAAGACAACCTGGCTGTTGACCCAGGAGACGCTGAGGAGCATCACTCGGGTACCTCGCCTCCCAAAAAGACGGCCCGAACGAGGTCCTGACGCTCGACGAGGTCTTGGATAAGGCCTTCAAAGCGTACGTGGCCCTTTTCGAGAAATACCGCCCGATCCGCTATCGCGGCCGCCACATTCAAGGACTGTTCGACGATGATGAGGGTCACTCCGTCGGCCTTTAGTCGCTCCACAACCTGTATGAGCTCGTGGACGACGATCGGTGCCAGTCCGAGTGATAGCTCGTCGATCATGAGCACCTGGGGGTCGTGCAGCAGCGCGATGGCGAGTGCGAGCATCTGCTGCTGCCCACCCGAAAGGGCGTCCGCACGCAATGTCTTGCGCCCGGCCAGGGTCGGGAAGAGCCCGAAGACTCGGTCGATGCGGTTGTGCAAGTCTGCTCGATCCGAGCGGTAGGCAAATCCCCCCATCTCGAGGTTCTCTGCCACGGTCATCTCGGAGAAGACGCCCTTGCCGCCCGGGAGGATATGGATACCGAGTCGTGATCGCTGTTCGGCTGTCGTGTAGGTGATGGTTTGACCGTTGAGTCGAACCACACCCCGCGCCGGGGTCTCGAAACCCGCAGCGATAGACAAAGCGGTTGACTTCCCAGAACCATTGGTTCCGAGGAGGGCCAGCACCTCCCCTCGCTTCACCTCGAAGCTCACACCGAAAAGGACTTGAACGTGGCCGTAGCTGAAATCGATTGAGCTGAGTTGCAGAGCCGGTACCCGCTCCGGATCCAGCTGTCGCCGCTTGTGCTCTTCGAGCTCTTCGTGGAGCTCGACCACCGACAGTGACAGGTCGTCTCGAATGGAGTGCGCACCCCTCATGATCAACAAGCTCCCGACCAGGGTGGCAGGAATCGTGATCATCAGCAGAGCGGTGCGCGGACCGAAGGATTGGTCGAAGAGGGCGGCGAGCACCGATCCACCGGTCGCCCCGGTGAAGAACAAGTAGATGGCTCCTGTCGCACCGACCAGTCCCCGCAGCCGGTAGGGGGCCACGGCTTGGAGTACCGGTGCGACCATCGAGAAGGCCGCTGCCGATAACACTGCACCCGGAATGCCCACCACTGCGAACAGCGCGGCGTTGGGCATGAAGAACTGCAGCGGGACCAAGACGACGGTCGGAAGAATGAGTTTGCCAACCAGCGCCAAGGCTCGGCTGGGATCCTTGTGGTACTGACGGTCATAAAAGCGACCTACCAGCGGAAGAACGGCCAGAACGCCAAAGGAACCGACGGTGCCAACGAGCCCACGTTTGACCGCAGTGAGATGAAAGTGCTCCGAAAGAAACAGATTGCTCAGGACCGGGGCGGTGAACAAGGTGAAGCCCAATGCCGAGAACGCGATGAGGCACGTCTTGATGGTGCGGATTCGGGTGATGCGCTCGAAAGCTGCCTCGAGAGAGGGGGGATGGGCAACGGATCGTCGATGGCTTCCCCCAACACGTCCAACTTTTCGTGCTGGCCCCGGGTGGGTTCCGAGAGTCGAAACGCGAGGACTGCCACAAGGACAACCGGGATGGCGAGGATGTAAAACGACCAACGCCACCCATTCGGCCCACCCGCCGCCTCCGCGATGCCACCAACCAACACGGGACTCACCGCCCCCGCGATGCCCGTTCCCAGGCCGAGAGTCGCGTAGACGCGGCCCCGCATGCTGATCGGGTAGGTGTCGGCCAAAAGTGATGGGTGGACGGTCTGCGTGCTCGCCTGGGAGATGCCGAGTCCGAATCGGGTCAAGAAGAACAAGAAGATGTTCGAGGCCAGTCCAGTCGCGAACACCATCACACCAGCGATGAGAGTGGCGAAGCCGATGACGGGACCTCGTCGACGCCGGTCGGCCAGCCATCCCAACGGGAGGATGCCGAGCACCAGGAAGCCCCCCGATATCCCGGTCACAAAGACAATCACGCCGCTGCTGACGTGCAACGACCTTTGGATGTTGGGGGCGAGCACAGCCAAACCCGAGGCCTGAAGGCTCTCGAGTGCCCCGATGAGGAGCAGGATGATGAGCGTGACCGAGCCGGTCTTCTTGAGTCCCTCGCGCAGGGAGGTCATGGTTTCCCCGGTACCGGGTAAGAGTTCGGTGGGGAGGAGGATGCCGTCGCTGTTGTCGACTTTCTGCCGTTCAGCCCCCTTGGCGGCGAGCGCCTGAACGAGACCCGCGATCGGCTCGGATCCTGTGTCGGCCGTGGGCTCTGATGGATCCAGCGGCGAATCGCTCAACGCATCACCCGCGCCGAGGTCGGGCTGTGCCCGTACGTCGCGGGCACCTGGCTCCGTCAACGAGACATCGGTTCACTTGTTCGCTGGAGTCGAGGAGTACTCAATCGTGCGGGTGCTTAGGTCGTAGTGCCCTATGTAGACCGGGCCGAGCGCATACGGTCGACCGGGAGCGAACGAGAATGTGCTCGCGGAGCCTGGGAGGATGAAGTTCCGAAGGTGTTCGCCGGCGCTGATGAACCTGGAAACGGTGAGGTTTTTGCCGGCGGCCTTCGCGATCGTGGCAAAAAGTGCCAGGTCCACACAAGCCGTTTCGGGCGCAGCGTAAGTATCGTCAGAACTGGCCTTTGCAACTTTCGGCGGAGCGCTGATGGCGTCCGAGGGATATGCCTTTCGAACGATCGAGACACACTTCTGGATCGCCGGGTTTATCCAGGTTGAATACCCCATGAGGGCTGGACTCGAGACGACAACGTTCTTGACATAGGTGGGATTATTTGTGCCTCCGATGTAGCCGTTGAGGTCACCAAGGTTGGTCGCCACCCAGGGTGGGTTGTAGGTGCTCTGGTTCGCCGCCTGTGCCTCAGGCCAAACCGACGAGCCGTAACCAACGGCAACAACTTCATTGACACCAGCGCCCTTGAAGCGCTGTGCGATGACGTCGACCTGTTCGTTCAATGCGACGAGATCGTTCTGCGGTGCAGAGTCGACTGCGATCTGGACCACATCCACATGGAGCTTCTTGAGAGTCGACTCCACGACCTTGAGCTCTTGCTCATCTGTGGTCGTACCGCCAAAAAGGCCCACCTTCTTGCCCTTGAAGACTCCGAGCTTCGCAAAGACGCCGAATTGCAACGGGTCATAGGCGTCCGCCGGGGGTGTCAGCCCGAAGTTTGGCACCTTCCCGAACGACGCGGCATCCGAAAGAATCGCCGCAACGGTGGGTACATCGTGGGACAGATAGCAGTCAGGCATCAGAGGTCCGATGGCGACGAAGATTTTGTCGTTCTCAGTGAGCTCGGTGCATGCCGTAGCGGCCGGCACGGGCGATGTCGGATCGACGGCAATGAGGTACGGAATAATCTTCCGACCATCAATCCCACCGTGCGCGTTCATATTGGCGATGAGCGCCTCGAATGCGTCGGGGGTGTTGCCGACGTTGAGGTTGACGCCGACCTTTCCGAGGACCGAGAAGTCAACGTACGGGACGCCGATGTGAATGGTCGTCGCGGTGACCCCCAGTGTGGCTGTCGGACCTGCCGACGCCGTGCCTGCAAAGAGCAACGCACACATGAGTGCCGCAGGGATCGTTCCAAGCGCGACCAAACGGTGCTTTCGCATTCCCACCCCCCGATGAGACTTGCGTTGCTCGTGGGCCCCAGGGCGCAAGCGGCCAAGGCCAACGCCTCCGGCTCCTGGCGGTCAGTCTGGCACAGCAAGCGCGGGGCTTGAAGTGCCAACTCCTTCGCCTCGCAGACGTCCGTTGGCTGACGTCTGCTCGTTTTGGCCACTCAGCTCGAGGCGTACTCGACAGTCCCCGTGGGTGTCATAACGGGCGATATTCCGCGAACCGAGTGCGTCGGCGGGGCCGGGCCCGAAGGAGACAAGACTCGACACTCCGGTGAGGACCAGGCTGCGGAGGCTCTCGCCGGCATGCCTGGAGGGTGACGTGCCGCCAGCGGTCGGACAACGACGTCGACCGGGCCCACCCTGTCCGGGTCAAGGCGATGGCGGTACAGTCGGTCTGAACGGCGTCGCTGGTAGGACGGCGGAAAGTGGCCGAGGGGAGGGATCATGGGCCGAGTCGCAATCATTTCGGTCGATGGCCACGTCAGAGCCTCCCGGAGCCAGTATCGCGACTACCTCGAGAAGAAGTATCTCGCTGCGTACGACGAGCAGGTCAGAGCCGAGGAAGAAGCCGGGACCCCCGACGCCGGGAACCTTCACCCCGACCTCGCGCCCGAGGTCCAGTGGGACTCCGAGCTTCGTACCGCCAACCTCGAGGAGATCGGCGTTGTTGGGGAAGTCCTGTTTCCAAACGGGGTCCCGTTTCAGCTGAATCCCGTCGATGATCACCCCCAATTCCTCGATCCTGACCTCGGCAAGGCGGGAAGACGGGCCTACAACCGCTGGCTCGTCGAGTTCTGCGCGCAGGCGCCCGAGCGGCGGAAGGGGCAGGTCCTGACGTCCTTCTTGGACATCGGGCAGGCGGTCAAGGACGTCTACTGGGCGAAGGAGCAGGGTCTGGGTGGGATCATGCTTCCTCAACTCACCCGGGAGAGCCGGCTCTTCCTCGACCCAGAACTGGACCCGATCTGGGCGGCCTGCCAAGAGGCGTGTCTGCCGATCAGTGCCCACGGAGGGGCCAGCATCCCGCGCTATGGGGAGGGCGGGTTTGGAGCCTTGCTGACGTCGATGGCCGAGCATGGGTTCTTCTCGAACCGTTCTCTGTGGATGCTCGTCTCAGGGGGCGTGTTCGACCGGTTCTCCGATCTCCGGGTCTGCTACATCGAGACTCAAGCTGACATGCTGCTGGCTGCCCTTCGACACCTGGATGCAGTCGAGAATCCCAAGGGTGACTGGATGGCGTTCGCCAAGACCTTGGACAAGACCGACACAACCGAGCGGGGACCCAGTGAATATCTGGGGAGGAACGTCTTCGTCGGGGTCTCGCCGTTTTCGCCAACGCAGATATCGATGGACGACCTGCTGGGCAAGGCCGAGGGCAAGCCGCTCCCGGGTGCCAGCATCGGGAGCGACGCGGCCATGTTCGGAGTGGATTACCCGCAGTTCGAGTCGATCTTCGACAACTGCATGGACGAGGTGGCCACTCTGGTGACGGCACCGGGTGCCACCGACGACGACGCCACCAAGATCCTGATGCAGAATGCCGCCGCGGTCTACGGATTTGACCTCGAAGCGCTCGCTCCCCACATTGAGCGCGTCGGCTTCGATTTATCCCAGGTGCGAGCCGATGCGGCCGGGTCCAAGCGCAAGACGCCAACGACGACCAAGGCTCCCTTCATGTTCAGCGCAGCAGCCCGAGCAACCCTTCCGGGATGATCGGGACAACTATCTAAACCAAGGAGGTTCGGATGGGTAAAGAGGCGATTATCTCCATCGATGGCCATGTGAAGGGATCACGTCAGACGTACCGTGACTACGTCCCGAAGAAGTTCATTGACGCCTACGACGAGCAGGTCAAGGCGGCGGAGGAGGCGGGGCTCCGAGACGCGGGGAACATCCATCCCGAATTCGAACCCGAGGTTCAGTGGAACTCCGAGCTTCGGATCAAGAATCTGGAAAGCGTCGGGGTGGTCGCCGAGGTGCTCTTTTCCAACGGGCAGCCGTTCCAGATCAACCGGCTCGACGACTTAGCCAACGCGGCGAATGCGGAACTGGGAGAGGTGGGCCGGCAGGTCTACAACCGCTGGCTGGTGGACTTCTGTGCCCAGGCGCCCGGACGGCGCAAGGGGCAACTGGCGATCTCTTTCGACGACATCGATGAGGCCATCAAGGAGATCTACTGGGCCAAGGAGAACGGCCTGGGCGGAATCCGCCTGCCCGGTCTGAGCCGAGACGGCCTTTTCTTCTTCGACGAGGCTTTGGACCCGGTCTGGGCCGCCTGCGTGGAGACCGGCTTCGTTGTGAGTCAGCACGGCGGGGCGGCCGACCCGAATCAGCCGATGGGAACCGAGGGTGGCGGCCGCAGAAGGGGCCCGGGCTTTGGTGCGTTTCTCATGATCTCCACGGAGAACGCATTCTTCTCGAACCGGTCTTTGTGGATGATGATCGCCGGTGGAGTGTTCGACCGGTTCCCAGATCTGAAGGCGACCTGGATCGAGACCCAGGTGCACTTCATGGTTCCGATCATCACCTACTTGGACAGGATCCTGAAGAGCGACTGGATGGGACAGCTCGGAGTCAAGCCGACCCTCAAGCGCCTGCCCACCGAGTACTTCGGGACGAACATCCGGGTCGGTGTGTCTCCGTTCTCGACCCGGGCGGATCCTGGGGCGAATGTTCTCGGCCTGGACGCCGAAGGAAAAGTGCAACCCGGCTTTCGCCTGGGACCGGAGGCGACGATGTGGGGAACGGACTATCCGCATTTCGAGTCGAACTTGATGCAGAGTTGGGGCGAGCTCGCCAAGCTGGCCACCACTCCGGGCCTCACCAACGAGGACATCCACAACATGGTCTTCGGCAACGCGGCCGAACACTACGGCTTCGACGTCGAAGCGCTACAGCCTCACATCGAGCGGGTCGGGTTCGAGTTGGACGAGGTGCGCGAAAACGCCGACTCCCACATTGCCAGCATGATCGCGCCCATCAACCTGATAAAGGATGGGGGCGGAGCGCTGGGCAGCCTCTTCGGGGTCCGCCGGCCAGCTGAAGCCTCGGCTGGAGCCGCGACCCAATAGCCACAATCGATGTGTGACCTCCCGCGGGCCCGCCGTCGTGCCGAGACGAAGTTTCGGTCATGAGGGGCGCTTGTAGCGGCTGATTGATCAACTGGCCTGCGCCATCAGGTGCCCGTACATTTTGGGCCCAGGTGAGCTGGATCAGATCGATGGGGCCCACGTCATGAGCGCGGATTCCCCTGCCAAGAACAGGGGTTGACGTGATAAACGACCGTTCGAGAGAGCACGTCCCGCCGGATTTCAAAGGTGGCCTTTCCGTCAACCTCGGAATGGGCGGGTCATCTTGGGACAAGGGGACGGGCGAGGCCAACGCAACCCTCCGTTTCTCGCCCGAGCAGACGGAGGCCGACGGAACCGTGCCCTTCGGCTATCTGGCGGCCATCGCTGACAACAACAACGCCATGGCCAACATCAACTCTGCCAATTGGAGCGACAACTCGATCCTGATTGAGGTCGCCTATCAAGCCACCCGCGCTGCCCGAGGCACTGTGGAGGTCCGCAGCTTTAACTCTGCGTACAACGACCTCATGGGTGTCGCCCAAGGCGTGATGCTCGACGACGAGGGGCCGTTCGGCCAGTCCCAGTGCACCAGCGTCACCGTGCCCGCCCGTCCCAGGTTCGAGGACCGCGGCGATCTGCCCAAAGTCGACCATCTCGCATTCCCCTGGGAAGTTGATTTCACCCCGGCACCGGTCGACCTGTACCTGAAGGGCGGCCTCAAGCTTGTCGAGGGAGCAGCGATCTACACCTCGCAGCTCGACTCGGGTTGGTCCTCGAACTACGGCTCGATGCATGGCGGGGCCATCGGGCTGCTGATCACCCGGGCCATGCGCTACGCCGCCATCGCAGCCTCACCCACCAACGTCGAGCAGGTCCCGATCTCGTTCAACATCAACTACGTGCGCCCGGCCATGATCGTGCCCGAGCCAATGGAGGCTGTCGCTCGGGTGATCGCGGTGACCACGCGGTTCTGCACCCTCGAGGGTGAGCTTGTCCTCCCCTCGGGCAAGTCAGCCGCACGGTGCCGGGTCATCCACCGGCTGGTCCCGAGGGATTGATCTGGCAGAGCAAGTGCCGGTGACATCACTCGTGGCATCGCCGACAGTCATGCCGATGCGTTGCCGCGGGTCGGCCTTCGCGAAGCGATGACCGGTACAGTCACCACAGAGAGGATTCGATCGATGGCCGTTGTCTCAGGTCCAGTGTCAGTCGGCGATAAGGGTGTGCCCTTCGGCCGCCCGACTCTCGACTTCGCAGGCCTCGGTTACCAGGAAAAGGAGTACTTCCTCGACGGGACCGCCACGAAATACCGACCGAGGGCCGGGACTGAGCTCGGGATTGATGGCCACTGGGACGTCGAGCCGGCCGGCACCGCCCCCTACAAAACCCGGTACGTCGTCTACCGGCCGATCGACGCCAGTGCTTTCAACGGCACCGTCCTCGTTTCATGGAACAACGTCTCGGCCGGTTTCGACGGCTACACCGTTGACAGTGCCGAGGTCCTCGAGAGCGGCTATGCGTATGTGGCGGTCACCGCTCAGCGAGCTGGCGTGCACGGGATGGGCGAGCAGCCGATGGGCCTGGTCCAGTGGGACCCGGAACGATACGGAACTTTGTCGATATCGAGTGACGACTACTCGTTCGACATCTTCACTCAGGCGGCACGGACCGTGAGCGTCGAGCGGTCCCGGTCGCCCATCGATCCCCTCGACGGGCTCGAAATTCGCCACCTGGTGGCATTCGGAGGCTCGCAGTCGGCGAGCCGGCTGAGCACCTACATCAACGCCTTCCAGCCGATCGACGGCCTTTTCGACGCCTTCCTGCCGTACCTGTATTTCGGGGGTGGATCACCGCTAGACGTGGGAGATCAGGTCTTTAACCGGGGCGCCGAGCGCCCGCAGCGGTCCAGTTTGCCGATGATCCCGTGTCGGATCCGTGACGACCTCGACGCACTCGTCATGATCGTCAACTCGGAGGTGGAGGCGATTTCCTGTTATCCGGTGCGCCAGTCCAACACGGAGCGGTTCCGGTGTTGGGAGACCGCCGGCACGGCCCATGTCTCGTTTCAGTCGATGCAGAGCCGGGCTGCGGCGCTGGGACAGGACCAAGGGGTGGCCGCCTTGGCGGGACTGAAGGGCATCAACGAAGTGCCGCTCAGTCCGGTGTTGGAGGCCGCATACCGTCGTCTGCAGGAGTGGCTGGAGACTGGGACGGCACCGCCGTCCCAGTCTCTTATCGAGTTCGGCGGTGACCCGGCGGATGTGGTTCGCGACGAGCACGGCATCGCCCGCGGGGGGATTCGTCTTCCGCAGGTGGAGGTGCCGTTGGCAACCAACTCGGCGATTCCGGTGCCAGAGGGTCCGCTCGGCTTTCTCGGAGGCTCGTGCATACCGTTCGCGCCCGAGCAGATCCTCGCCCTCTACGGCGACGCTGAAACGTACTTGGGCCGATTCGAGCAGGCAACTCAGGCGGCCCAAAAGGCTGGAGTGATCCTGGATCGCGATGTGGAACCGCTCCTACGCGAGGCCCAATCCGCTTTCGCTCGGGCGATCAGCGGCGCGTAACGCCACCCAGTTGGTGGTCAGCTGATGGCGCTGGAAAGTCAGCTCCGAAGACATGACGTCGGTGCACCGAGGGGAGTTCGCTCCTGTCAATCGCTACCTTGGGGAATCAGTGGAAGGTCGCCATGATGTCCTCGGCCACCCAGTGGAGGCCTTCGAGGTGCTCAGCAAGTGATGTCGAGGGTGGCAAGGGGACCGATGTCCATGTGACACCGAGATCCTGGAGATGTCCGATCGCATCGATGATCGCTTGCTTGCCGACCGGCATCGGGCGCCGAGCGGAGTCGTCCTCGAGCGGCCGGTGATCTTCTGACACCCCGAGCGTGCTCAGCGGCATCGCGACATCGAACGCCCGCGTCCGTGCCTCGAATTCGGGGAGTGAACGGATGTAATCCATGCACGCGGGCAGCTGATCGGGGGTGATGAGCCAGGGGTACCAGCCGTCGTGGCGCGCAGCTCGGCGCATGGCGGCACGCGAGTTGCCACCGATCCAGATTGGCGGGTGTGGCTGCTGGATGGGTTTGGGTTCGAAAGCGACATGCTCGAAGTTGACGAATCGACCATGGAAGTCGGGTTCATTGCTTGTCCAGAGCTCGATCATGGCGGCGAGGTACTCATCGGCGATGTGACCGCGCTCATGGAACGGGACCCCAAGGACTTCGAACTCCCGCTCGGCGTGTCCGACGCCAATCGAGATTCGAACACGTCCCCCCGATAGAAAGTCCAACGTCGAGACGGCCTTGGCGAACACGACCGGGTCATGGTAGGGCAGGACTATCACGCTCGAGTCGACGATTAGGCGCGACGTCGCGCCCGCGACGAATGACATGACGGTTAGGGCATGCGTCCAGAACGACCCCATGAGCCCGACCATCTCCGCCGGCATCACAATGTGCTCTGGGATCGCGATGGAATCGAATCCGAGTTCATCAACTGTCCGAGCGACCTGCTGAAAGTCTTCCGCTCGCATGGTCTTCTCCCAATTGCAGAAGATTGGCGGGTAGCGCGTCAGGCCGGGCAAACCGGTGGAGAACTTCACGCCAGAGAGCATCGTGTCATCAACGATGAGCTGTCAATGAATGTCCCTTGGCAAAGTGTCATCAGATGCACGACGGGCTGATAGGAGTCCCGGCGGTGGACGTGTCGCGGTCACCCCAGGCACCGCCCGACGGCTGTTTGCCTGTTAGCCACACGGCGGTCAGGACTTGACGATGAGGACTTCGCCGTCTCGAAGTTGGCGGTGAGCCAACCCCCGTCCTGCCAAGTACTGGGTGGCAAGTTCTGCGGCTGGCGCTTCGGGATGATCCGATTGCCAATGCGGAATAATCCTCCAGGGAACCCAGCCCAGACCACTCGCGGGAGTGAAGGAGTCGTCGCCACTGGCAACCACATCAGGATCATTCATCAGATGGATCCCGTCGAGGTCCGGTCCTGTGACACACACGCCAGCGCTGTATCCGGCGTAGGTCAGGCGGTTGCTTCGAACATGCTGAGTGGCAGCCTGAGCGAATCCCGCTGCACCCATTGCCCGTGCCAGCACAAAGGCATTACCACCGACGACCCAGAGGAGGTCGTAGCCGGCAAGCCGACATTTGAGGGCTTTAGGTGCACCGACGTAGGTGCGAAGGTCGAGTTCCTCCACGCTGAAGCCCAAGTCGAGGAGGTCCTTCTCTTCACGGGCATAGTTACGCAGGCGCTCCTCAAAGTGATCACATGCGTTGAAAACGATCGCTGCTCTCCGTACCCCACCGACAAGATCAAGGAGCCGGGTCGGCTCCGCACCCATCCTGTAGGAACTGAGGTAGAGCTTCACCGACTACGGGGCTGGTTCACGGCTTCACACCGACAAGCAAGAGATGGGCGCTCAGTCCAATGAGCGAAGGCTCGTCCTCGATTGCTCGGGCCGACCACAGGATCCGCTCTCGGTCCTCCGGGTCGCTCCAGCGGGTTGCCAACTGTCCGAGCCAGCCGGCTAGCCCTTCTACTCCGAACAGCTCGGTCACCGTCAGCCCAGTCGCGGTGACCTCTTGGCGAAGCTGCTCGGGATGATGCATGAAGGCAGTGGTGAACCAGTGCGGCCGATCCGCAGGGTTGCGATGCTGGCCCTCAGCGAGGTCACGCTCGACAATCGGGACGAACGCTGGGTCGAAGAGGTATCCCCGAGCCAGCCCGTCGAAAAGCGGAGCAAACTTGCTGATTGCAGCAACGGCCACGACCCCGCCTGGACGGACCACTCGGGTGGCCTCGCTGAGGGCTTGTAGCCGATCGGACCTTTCGATGAGGTGATAGAGGGGACCAAACAGCAACACCGCATCGGCATCGTTGTCAGGTACCGACAGTGATCTGGCGTCGCCCAGTTCGGCGACGACTCCAAGGGGTCCGAGATCCGCTGTCGCCTTGGCCACATGGCGAGGCGCAATATCGATTATCCGGACCTCGTATCCCTGTCCGGCGAGCCACTTGGCATGGACGCCGGTGGCGCCGCCAACGTCAAGAATCCGAGCTGGGGGTGGCGGAAGGTAGCGGCCGAGCACCTCTTGTACTCGCAGGAGTTCTAGCTGACCAAAGCCGGTCGAGATCCGCTCTTCTTCTCTGATGCTCTCGTAGTGCCGCACGATCGCACTGTCGGGCTGTTCCATCTTGTGATGTTAGAAGGACGTCCCGACCGCGACTGATGGATGGTGATTCACATCTGCGGCTGTCATCAGCCTCCGGCCCGTTGGCTGTTTAGTTACCAGCCACTGTTGAGCGGACGAACCGAAACCTCACCACCTCCGGTGAGTCAAGCGACCCACCGACGGCTAGCGGCTCGCGGCTGCCTCCAGTTCTGGTGTCCCGACGCTTTGAACGCCCCCATGCCATGACGCTCGGTGCCTCTGGGGTCCAGGGCTCAGAACTAAACTTTCGCGGTGATGCTTGAAAGTCGGATGAGTGGACCTGGCGATAAGGCAACGGGTGACGACCTGATCGAGGCCACCGAGTTCCTTCGTCGGTTCTCATCCGGGACGGCCAACCAACGCTCGCGCTTGGTCCGCAAAGCCCGTTGGGCGCCGTCCAGACTGCCGCCCTCCGGCATCCGAACCCCTTCGTGCGGCGCGGGTGCCTGTCCTTTCTGGACCACTACGCGAACGACCAGTCCATGGAGGTGTTTGGCGAAGCGTTATCCGACCCAGTTGACTTCGTGCGCAACATGGCGCTGCACTCGCTGGCTTGCGACGCGTGCAAGACTGCCCAGCTTTGTGCAGCCGACGTCGTCCCAGGGCTCATCGGGGTGCTCGAGAACGATCCGAGCGTCGAGATGCGTACCAAGGTCCTTCCGCTGCTTCTCCGCCTGCAAGGACAGGACGAGCGGGCCAGACCAGCGGTTGAACGAGCCGCGCTGGGTGATCCTGATGGGCTCATTCGTCAAGCAGCTGCTGACGGGTTGGCCGATCGGTTCATACGGCCGCGCAAACGCTACGAGCGGCATCAGCGTCGCCATGCCCGAACGGCTGTCCGGATGAGTTCCTAAGTTTGCAGAAGGGCCAAGAGTGAGTCGGATTCGGACCGCCTCACGAGTCTGGATATCTGGGTGGCTGATCGCGGGCTTATCAACCCCGCCGATCACGATCGGATCGGGGTCCCTCGAGGAGAGACCACGTACCACAGGCCACCGAGATTGTTGAGCCCTTGACCGGTTGCCTGTCCCGGCGCCATGTCGATCGTGTAGAGGTACAGGGGCCAACCGTCGTACGTCACTTGTCGACTGCCGTCGGCTCTGACGGTGATTCCGAGCAGTGAAGATCTGACGCCTGGACCAGCCAAGGGTAATGGGACCCCCTTTGGCAAGGTCAACGGCGGCCAAGCTGCCGCGCAGATCCCCGTGCAGCGAGAGTGCGACGAGTGGTCATCGGGAACAAAGAGGTAGAGGGTAAAACCCTTGCCGTCCACGAGGAGGGTGCCGAGTCCGCCCTCCTGTGCCGTACTGATCTCGTAGCTCGGACCGACGGCTCGGACTCTCGACGTAGGGCTCCTTCCGCAGCCGCCCAATCCCACAACAAGGCCCAGCGAGATCCCGAGGGCGCTCAGGATCTTCCCGCTGCAATGGTGAGTCTCCGACACCGCGCTCCATCTTCACTATTGTGACTAAGGTCTTCAAACGCATCTCGCCCACCGGCGATCAAGAGGACGGGACATCCAACGCCGCGAGGCGTCCCTCGGTCGCTGCGCGGTGGGGCCAGTTCCAGTTGACATTCCCGCTGAGGCGTTCCATTGGCACGTGTGGCCCGCGACCTCTATTGTTATTTAGCCAGAGTTGTTGCTCAGGGAGCCACGGTGAAGACGCCCACGGAGTTGACCCAGCTGTTCCGGGATCGGGGTCTCAAAGTCACACCACAACGCCAGGGCATCTTCCGAGTCCTGCACGAAAACGGCTCCCATCCGACCGCTCATGCGGTTTTCGAGTCCGTCCGTGAGGGGATGCCGACGATCTCGTTGCGGACCGTGTATCAGACCCTCAACGATTTGGTGGCCCTGGGTGAGATCCAGCAGTTCGAGGTGGGGACGGGCGCGGCTCGCTTCGACCCCGCGCCGGGCGCTCACCATCACCTGGTGTGCACCAGGTGCGGAGCGATACGCGACGTGCACTTTGACCTCGCCGGCCTGAGTCTCTCGGCGCGTCAGCACCAGGGCTTCACCATCTCGGGGGCTGAGGTCATCTTCCGGGGCCTGTGCGCCAACTGTTCACCAACCAGCAGTCAGCAAGAAGCTGCAAGAGAGTAGGAGGACCAACATGCCCGACACCGGAAGCGAAAGCGAGAATCCGGCAATCCCCTCGCCGATTCCCATGGCGCATCGGCCCATGTCGAACCGCGACTGGTGGCCGAATCAGCTGGATCTCTCGCTTTTGCACCAACACTCTTCCCTGTCCAATCCGATGGGCGAGGGCTTCAACTACAAGGAGGAGTTCAAGACCCTCGACCCAGACGCGCTCAAGCAGGACATCTACACGGTGATGAAGACGTCGCAGGACTGGTGGCCCGCCGACTACGGCCACTACGGGCCGCTCTTCATCCGTATGACCTGGCACGCTGCCGGTACCTACCGCATCGCCGATGGCCGAGGCGGTGGCGGCGAAGGCGCTCAGCGCTTCGCTCCATTGAACAGCTGGCCCGACAACGCGAACCTCGACAAGGCGCGCCGGTTGCTCTGGCCGGTCAAGGAGAAGTACGGCCGGAAGATCTCCTGGGCCGACCTGATCATTTTTGCCGGCAACTGTGCCTACGAATCGATGGGGTTCAAGACGTTCGGCTTCGGCTTCGGGCGGCCCGATATCTGGGAGCCTGACGAGATCTTCTGGGGGCCCGAGGACACGTGGCTCGGTGACGAACGCCACGGCGGCGGGGGGGAAATCCATGGGCCCGTCGGTGCCGATCACATGGGCCTGATCTACGTGAATCCGCAAGGGCCTGGTGGCAACCCTGATCCGCTCGCGGCGGCGAGCTACATCCGAGAAACCTTCCGCCGCATGGCCATGAACGACGAGGAGACGATCGCGCTCATCGTGGGCGGCCACTCGGTCGGCAAGGCCCATGGTGCAGTCGGTGAGGAGTACGCGGGTCCCGAACCCGAGGGTGCATCCCTCGAGGAACAGGGCTTTGGCTGGCGGAACACCTTCGGTAGCGGCAAGGGCGCCGACACGCTCACCAGCGGGATCGAGGGCGCCTGGACTAACGAGCCGACGAAGTGGGACAACGGTTTCCTGGACAACTTGTTCAAGTACGACTGGGAGCTCACGACGAGCCCCGCCGGTGCGCATCAGTGGACCCCGAAGAACCCCGAGGCGCAGGGTACCGTTCCCGATGCTCACGATCCGTCGAAGCGGCACGCTCCAATGATGCTCACGACGGACCTGTCGTTGAAGCTGGATCCGGTCTACGGGCCGATCGCCAAGCGCTTCCACGAGAACCCGGACCAGCTGGCTGATGCGTTTGCGAAGGCGTGGTACAAGCTATTGCACCGCGACATGGGACCCGTCTCGCGCTACCTCGGCCCGTGGGTTCCGGAGCCGCAGATCTGGCAGGACCCCGTCCCGGCGGTCGATCATGAGCGCATCGGGGACGAGGACATCGCTGTCCTCAAGGGCAGGATTCTCGATTCGGGACTGTCGGTCTCCCAGCTGGTCAGCACCGCTTGGGCCTCGGCGGCTACCTTCCGGGGCACTGACAAGCGGGGCGGGGCAAACGGGGCACGGATTCGTCTCGCACCGCAGAGTGGCTGGGAGGTCAACGACCCAACCAAACTGGCGAAGGTACTGAAGGCCCTCGAGCAGGTCCAGCAGGACTTCAACAGCTCGCAGTCCGGTGGGAAGAGGGTCTCGCTGGCTGACGTGATCGTCCTAGGGGGATGCGCGGCCATCGAGCAAGCGGCGAAGAACGCCGGCCACAACACCACGGTCCCCTTCGTACCGGGGCGCACGGACGCCTCGCAGGAGCAGACCGACGTGGAGTCGTTTGCTGTGCTCGAACCGACCTTTGACGGGTTCCGCAACTACCTCCGAGCCGGAGAGAAGCGGCCAGCGGAGGAGCTGCTTGTTGAGCGGGCGTTCATGTTGAACCTGACCGCTCCCGAGATGGCGGTCCTCGTCGGCGGCATGCGGGCCCTGAACGCCAACTCCGGGGCGTCCTCTCGCGGCGTCTTCACCGGCCGGCCCGAGACCCTGAACAATGACTTCTTCGCGAATCTGCTCGACATGAGTACGGAGTGGAAGGCGTCCGTCTCGGGTGAGAACGAGTTTGAGGGTCGCGATCGAGCGACGGGCGAGATCAAGTGGACCGCTACGGCAGTAGACCTCGTCTTCGGTTCTAATTCCCAGCTGCGAGCCATTGCAGAGGTCTACGCATGTGACGACTCCAAGGAGAAGTTCGTGCATGACTTCGTAATGGCGTGGGACAAAGTCATGAGCCTCGATCGCTTCGATCTCGCCTGAACGCCCTCCCAGGGGGTTGGTGACCCGGTTCACCGCGGAGCCCTCGTGACGCTGTGGCTGAGGGGACCTTCACTGGCCCGATCTGCCGGGTCCCTTCGAGACGCGCTACGTCAGGAGCTTGTCACTTCGAGGACGATTGGAGAAGCTGGACCGTTGCCTACCCTCAAGGTGTCGCGTCCAGTTGCGACCAGAGTTCGCCGACATCGGGACTCGGGAGGGAGTTCTTTCCGACGAGGCCCCACAAGGTTCCAGGAGGATCAGTTACATTGGCTTGCCGGGCACCGTGGACTTGGTCGGTTGGCTCGTCCTTGACAGAAGCGCTCGCTCCAACCGCCCTGGCGTAGACGGCGTCAACGTCGTCGGCGTAGATCCAGGCCGGGGCGCCCGTGGTGGGCCAGGCCCTGAGCAGCGTGAGGAACTCCTCGCCGAACATCGGCTCGGCGAGGAGATACCCCTGGGCGACGTCGGCGCCCAAGGAACCGAGGCGGGCGAGGTCCTCGGGTGTCTCCACCCCTTCGGCGACCACCGTCAGTCCCAGATGGTGACCGATGTCGATCACCGACCGGAGCACGAAGCTGTCGGTGCCGTGTTGGCCGGTGAGGAACCCTTGGTCGAGCTTCATCTCGTCGAGCGGTAACTCGGAGAGGTAAGCGAGCGAGGAGTAGCCCGAGCCAAAGTCGTCCAGGCTGGTCCGGATGCCCCGAGACCGCAGCTGGGTCAAGTTGGAGATCCCGAGGTCGCGATCGGCGATTGCTGAAGCTTCGGTTAGCTCGAGGGTGAGTGCACTTGCAGGGACCGCAGCGGTGGCGAGCCAGTCCCCAATCTGCGCCGAGAACGACGGATCGGCCAGGTCCCGAGCCGACAGGTTGACGGCCACCGAGATGTCCGCGTCCTCCCGCATGCCATCTGCACAGCTCGCGAAGCGCGGCCGGGATCACCCAGGCGGTGATGTCACGGACGAGGCCGCTCGCCTCGGCAAGTGGGAGGAACGTCGCCGGATCGAGGAGACCGAGACGGGGGTGTTCCCAACGGACGAGCGCCTCGGCCCCCACGATCCGCCCGGTGGTGAGAGACACCTTCGGCTGGAAGCACAGGCGCAGCTCGTCAGACGCGATGGCCCGATGCAACTGCCCAAGCAGCCCCGGCTCGGCGAGCGGCGAGGCATCCATCGCGTCGTCGTAGAGGGCAACGCCGATCCCGATCCGCTTCGCCTCGTACATGGCTCGGTCAGCCCGTTGAACCAGCTGGTCGGCGTCGATGCCGTGGAGGGCGGTACAGCTGACCCCGACACTGGCCCGGAGCCAGTAAGGCCGACCGCTGAGCACGAGCGGCTCGTTGATCGCACCGAGCACTCGGCGGGCAGCCACCGTAGCCCCCTCGGGGTCGCCGCCGGTGAGGAAGATGGCCGCGAACTCGTCGCCGCCCAGCCTGGCGACCACGTCGGCCTCGCGCAGGGTGTGGCTGATCCGACGGGCCACCTCGACCAAGATCTCGTCGCCCACCGCGTGGCCGAGGGTGTCATTCACCTCTTTGAAGCCCTCGAGGTCGAGGACGAGCACCGACAGCGGGACGCCGGTGCGCCGGGCAACCGAGAGACAGGTGCGGAGCGTCTCGTAGAAGGCAATCCGGTTGGCAAGGTTGGTCAGCGAGTCGTGGGTCGCCTGGTGTGTGAGCGTCGCCTCGGCCTCCACCCGCTCAGTCAGGTCGTGGAGGTTGGCGACCAGGTTCGCTCCGGGCACACCGTGCAAGGCGGTCAGGCTTACCTCCAGCACCCGCCAGGACCCGTCGGCCCGGAGTAGACGGACGATGACACGTCTGGTGCCGCTCGACTTCATCGGCCATGGCCGACGCATCCCGTAGGGTCTCGAGGTCGTCGGGGTGAATGAGTGAAGCGATTTCTGAGACGTACCCGATGTGACCGAGCATGGCCTCGAAGGAAGGGCTTGCAAACGCAACCCGGCGGTCGGCGTCCAGAACGACGATCGGATCGCTGGTGCGCTCGATGAGGGCACGCCACCATGCCTCCTGAGTGGCCACGGTCTCGGTGAGCCGGTTCGCGTCCTCACGGGCACGATCGAGCGCTACGGCCTCGCGGCGCAGCTCGAAGACCGGGACACTGGCGAGCCCGTACGCAGCGAACACGATGGCCAACCGCCAGAGCAGCGTGATCCCCGGTGGGATCCCCCCGGCGGCGATGCAGGCCACGACATAGGTCGCACTCGTGAGAATGACGAGGCCGGCTTGCCCGAGGGACGAAAAGCTGATCGAGAAGAAGATCGCAGTGAGGATGAAGATCACCCAGAACGGGGACTGTCGCCCTCCCGTCCCGGCGACGACCGCACCCACCGAAGCGGTGACTGTGAGCGACCAGAGGTAGAGGACGACTTGCGCGACGCTTGGCCGCGTCATCACCGCCGAGGGGAGGGCTGCGGCGATGATGGATGAGACACCACCGCCCACCACTGCGGCCACCACGGGGGGCCAACTGACTCGCAGGTGGCCGAAGAAGATCGTTAACAGGACAGCGCTGAAGACGAGTACCGCTGCGGACAGGACCACGATCGGGTAGTTCCTGTACAGCGGATGGGGCACGCCCCGTTCCTCTGTATGCGCGGCTGCCGACACCACCACCGCCTCAGACCGCTAACCGACACTTTGGTACACCAGCGTAACGGCGGCTGGCATCGGAATCGGGGATAGCCCCTGGTAGCGCTGGCAAGAGGGACTCTACGCGATCGTTCGAGTCCGGTGTTGAATCCGGCCCAGGCAACGAGGTGGTCCTCGAATACCTCCTCCTGCCACAAATCTCCCTCCACCGCCTGCGGGAGCACTCGGAGTACGCACCTCAGACGTTCGAATCGCTCGCTCTTGCAGTACGGGGGAGCCGACAACGAGGACGGTAGGGCGCCGCTCTCGTAGGGGCTCGGTGAGGCCGGGGTGGGCGGCTCGGTCACGTCACAGATAGGCCGAGCCACCGAGGCTGGGTCGCGGGGTGGCGATGGTGTCGACGTCGCCGCGCAGTCGGTATAGCTCGGCCAGCGTGCAATCCCGAGACGGTGGCTTGCCTGCGCCCGCCAGCCACTCGGCGGCCTGTGTCCGGGTGAACAGGGCGAACTGAACGTCGGCCAGGCAGCGGCCCGGTCGCACGACCGCCGGATGCAGCCCGTGCACCGGCTCGTTGGAGGTCAGCAGCAGGAGCACGCGCATGCCGTGGCCCAGAATGCCGTCGGTCAGGTTGAGGAGGCGCCCAAGCGACGCTCCCGCCGACCGACGGGCGTCGGCTCTGATCAACTCATCGGCGTCCTCCACCACGAGGACCTTCCAGCGGTCGGGGCTGGAGGTGCCCCGCTCCCACCACTGGTCCTCGGCGGTCACCACGTGCATCAGGTAGTCGGGGCCGGCGAAGAACTCCTCGGGATCCAGCACGAAGTGGAAGTCGGCCCACCGGATCCACTCCCGGGCCAGGGCGCGAATCGGCCGTCGTCTTGCCGGTCCCCGGTTCCCCGTACCACAGGATGAGCCTGCCGCCCCGCTCGGCGGCTTGCTCCATCGACATGACCTGGGCCAGAGCGCACGGCCGACGTCGGCCGGGTAGTTCTGGACGATGCCCGACCAGCGGGGCGCTTCCATCCAGCGCCGGTACCGCGTCGGTGATCCCGCGCTGCCGGCGCTCCACAGGCTCACCCGCGCCTGCTCGCCGGCTCGCTGGGGCTGGGCATACCGCCGCGGATCTCCGCGAGCACCTTTTCGGCGAGCTCGGGTGACTCGGCGGTTACCAGCACCTGCACCTCGGGCCGGCGCCGGATGAGCAGGAGGTGGACTCGCCAGCCATCCCCGTGGAGCAGCTGGTGATGGTCCCCGCCGTCCTGGTCGTACTCCCAGTCGACGACGGCGTCCGGGGGAATGAAGGGGTCGATGGCGTCGAAGTCGGAGAAACGACGCCTGGCGGGCGAAGGGCTGCTGCCCGGCGATGAACGGGAGCAGGGCGAGGTCGATCAGACGCTGTCCGAGGCCTCGGTCCGACAGCGGCCAAACTGGCCGCACGAGCGAAAAGGGGTCGGTCGGCACGGTCATGTCAGAGAGGATACGAGCCGCCTATCACGATTACCTCCGCTAGTTCGCGATTTCGGAACCGGTCGTCAGCGAAAGGAGGTCTCAGCTTCCGAGACTCTCCCGCAGCGCATCCAGCTCGCGTCGGAGTTCTCTCACCTCGGAGCGAAGGGTGCTGAGCTCCGAGCGAAGGTCCTCACGGTCATCCGACGATGGCCGGACGATCAGTTGGTCTTCTCGAACCGTCTGAGTCCACCGGCTGGGCGCTGAAACAAGTCCCTCTTCGAGAAGCGGTGCAACGGCCGGACAGGTCCATCGCTCCTCCTTCTGGCCTGGCCGTCGACCGAGGCGTAAGGCCAGCGGTTCGTGCAGCGAAGCGAGGCCCTCGAGCTCGCGTTCAATGTCCTCCAGCCGGTCGAAGTGCGCCATCCGGTCCGTCCGGACCCGCAGCTCGCCGATTGTCTGGGGACCGCGGAGCAAGAGCACAGCCAGGAGCGCACGTTGCCGCGGGTCAAGCGCCAGTGTCTCATCGAGTACCTGTCGATATCGAAAGGCGGTGCGACCGTGGGACGGCAGGACAAAACGGACAAGCTGCTGCGCCTTCAGCTCGTCGAGCGTCACCAACACGAAACTCTCGTCGTAGTGAACCACAGGGTCGCGGTTGGATGCCTGGTTACAGGCGGCCACGAGGGCCGCGATCGTGAGCGGATACTGCTGGGGGGTGGTGAGCTCCTTCTCAGCCAGGGAGCCGAGTACCCGGGCTCCTTGAGCACTGAGTCGCATCCAAGCGAGCATATGTGGCGGACCTGCGGAGTAGCTGATCAGCGGAATGCCCCAACCGAGCCGGAACCCCAACCAGTACTGGATTCGTGCGTTTTAGACTCAACTCATGTTCCTCAATCAGTTTGCGGATTCTCTGAACCCCGTTGACATGACGGGTTCCCCCGAGTTTGCAAGCCTCCTCGACAGTGCAGCGGACCTAGGGATCAAGCACGGGCCGAACGTGAGGTATCTGTCGCGCCAGACGGTCGTGCGGGGAATGCGCTTGCACTTTTTGGAGTGGGGACAGTTGGACGCTCCGGCTGTCCTCCTCCTGCATGGCGGGAACCAGTCGGCTCACTCTTGGGATCTGACCAGCCTCCATCTCTCGGACAACTTTCACGTGTTCGCGCTCGATCAGCGTGGCCATGGTGACTCTGAGTGGAGCAGAGACGTTGACTATTCGATCGCTGCGAGGGCGGCCGACGCGCTTGCCTTCATCGAAGATCAGAAACTTGATTCACCGATGGTCATTGGCCACTCGATGGGTGGTGCAGTCTCCATGCGGCTGACGGTATCGGAGCCCTCAGTAGTTCGACGCCTGGTGTTGGTCGATATCGGTCCCGAGCTCAGTCCGAAGGGTGTGGAGATTGTTCACAACTTCGTCGTCCATAACGTGGAGTTCGACGACCTCGAGGTCTTTATCGACAACGTGTCTCGGTACGACAGATATCGCACGCGCGAGCACATCACTCGGACCGTCAAATACAACATGCTTCAGCGAGCCGACGGGAAGTACGTGAGCAAGGTCGACCATCGTCGCGCGCCTGAAGCCACTCCAAATCCAGTCCGCGCCGAGGACTTGGCAGCGCGCTCGACTCCGATCCTTCTCGTGCGCGGCGGCGAGTCCGACGTTCTGAGCCCCGAGGCAGCTGAACGGTTCATCGCATCTCTGGCCAATGGCAAGTTGATTACAGTCCCCGGAGTCGGCCACAACGTTCATGGTGGCAACACGGCCGGCTTCCTCGAAGCCGTCGTCCCATTTCTGTCGGAGGTTGAGTGATCGGCCGGCGAGCACGACGGGGGCAAGCTCCTGTGGACACGCCACTGAGCTCCATAACCTGACCGGCAAGGTAACCGTCCCGACAGGGCCCCCGTCGCGAACGAGTGCGCGGTCTCGCCAGTGCTTCGCCCTGCCACCCTTCCTGCGAGCTGGCGTCGGTGCTCGCCGACACCCTCTAGAAGGTCTGCGGGCTTCACGTCGAGGAGCGCGGGCGGTGACCGGATGGGAAGTCTGATGTTCCCGAGCAATCCGAACGCGCTGAGCAACGAAATCGGGTAAAACAGAGGGCGCGAGTAGCCGGATTTCACGCTGAGTTGCGTGTCTTTGCCGGTTGCCAGTTGGTCTCGCATGTGTTCCGAGCGTGGAGAAACGAGGCAGCATCATGGCCGTGGGTACCGTCAAGTGGTTCAACGCAAGCAAGGGATACGGGTTCATCACCCCTGACGACGGCACCGCCGACGTCTTTGTCCACTTCTCGTCCCTCGAGGGCTCGGGCTACCGAGAGCTGACCGAGGGGCAAAAGGTCGACTTCGAATCCGAGCAAGGACCCAAGGGTCTCCAGGCCAAGCGCGTCCGATCGCTCTAGGGGCGGCATCGCTCGGTTTGAACCGTCGAGCGCCCCGTCCATCGAATCGCTGATTGGCGGTACCGTTCGGTGCGGCTGTCAGGCATCGTGCTCTCGCAAAGGGACCCTGGTCTCGTTTCTCCAGATCGAGACGGGAGCTCGATCGCCGTTCGGTGGACGCGCGAGTCTCTGATTGCCGGGTTCGACTGGCTCCCCACCTGGCAGCTTGTTGCAATCGGACGCGGTGCGGTTCGCTCCTCCGGCCGGGACCGCGTCTTCCTCGCCTGGGGATCTTCCCTTACGCCCCTATGGCTATGACGAGCTTTCCTCGGACGTGGCCGCCCTCCAGCAGGCGATGGGCCTCGGCCGCCTGCTCCAACGGGAACACCTGCTGCACGGTCACCGACAACCGTCGCTGTGTCATGAGTTGGGAGAGCCGGGTCAGGCGCGTGGCGCTGGCTTCGCAGCGGATCGGCGTGGCGGTGATTCCATCGGGCACCTCGCTCGGCACACCAGCCACCGCCGCCACCTTCGCCCCCGGGGACAGGCAGCTGAGGTACGACCCGATGTTTCCGGCCCCGACGCTATCCAGCAAGTACGGGATCCCCCGGAGCCGCCGGCGGTGGTCGTCGTCGCGGTAGTCCAGCACCTCGGCGGCGCCGAGGCCCCTGACGAACGCCAGGTTGGCAGGCCCACTGGTCGCGATCACCTCCAGGCCCAGGGCGACCGCAATCTGCACGCCCAGATGCCCGACTCCACCCGAGCCGGAGGTCACCAACACGCGTTCGCCCGCAGCGGCCCCCAGAGCCTCCAGACCCTGTAAGGCGGTGAGGCCGGCCAACGGCAGGCCGGCCGCTTCGTGCATCGGCACCCCGAGCGGCGTGCGGGCCAGGGCCGAGGCGGCCACCACCAGGCGTTCGGTGTGGCCACCGGGACGGGCACCCCAACCGAAGAAGGCGAAGACCTCCTGGCCCGGCTCCAGCGAGTCGACGCCGGGACCGACCTCCACCACCCGTCCGGCGGCCTCCCGGCCACTGACGTAGGGGAGTTCGACCCCGTCCAGGCGTCCGCTCCCGGCCCGGATCTTGGCGTCGCTCGGATTGAGACCCGCAGCCTGGACTCCCACCAGCACCTCACCGGGACCCGGCGGATCCGGCTCGGGCCAGTCGTCGCGAACGTCGATGACCTCGGCCGGGCCGTGTCGGGGAACCACCGCAGCGCGCACGACCCCAGCATGACGCGACGCGTCCGGGCTGCGCCGCCTTCGTGCGAAGTCGGGTGTTGCGTCTGATGGTGGCAGCCGGGGTGGCCGCAATCGCCGGTGGTGGGCAAGATGAGCCTTCGGACATACAAAGGTGGCGGGAACGTGGGACTACTGGACGGCAGGGTTGCGGTCGTGACGGGCGCGTCCAGCGGCTCGGGGCTCGGCATCGCCAAGCGATTCGTCGAGGAAGGGGCCTCGGTGGTCATGCTGGCCCGGGGGAAGGAACGGCTTGAGTCGACCGCCGCGCAGCTGGGCGCCGGAGCCGTCCCCCTGGCGACCGATCTCGGCGACGCCGACAGCGTGCGCGCCGCCTTCACCGAGGTCGAGCGGCGCTTCGGCAAGCTCGACATCCTGGTCAACAACGCGGCCGTCTACCGCCCCTGTGCCGTGGAGAAGCTGAGCGACGGTGACATCAGCGGCCAGGTGGCGACCAACTTCCTGGGTCCGGTCTATACGTCACGGGCCGCCATCCCCCTGCTGCGGGAGGCCGGCGGCGGGGACATCGTGAACACCTCCAGCGAGTCCACCCTGCACCCGTTCCCGATGCTCTCGATGTACACCTCCACCAAGGCGGCCCTCGAGATGTTCGGCCGGGTGTTGGCCCAGGAGCTCCAGAACGACGACATCCGGGTGACCACGGTGGTGCAGGGCACTGCGGCGGGCGCCGGTGGCGGGTCGGCCGACTGGGCATGGGATCCTGACCACGCCGCGGCCGCCCACACCATGTGGACCGAGCGAGGCCTCTTGGCAGAGGTGGGGGGTCGTCACGGCGGCCAGCACGTCGAGGCAATCGGCGACGTCCACGTCTTCATCGTCACCCGACCCCGGTCCCAGCGGCTCGACGTCGTCCATGTCCGGAGCTTCTAGAGCCCCGTCGGAGGCTGGACGGGCACCGGGAGGCTCCGAAAGGCGACGAAGACGACCGGCGCGGTGGCGCGTCGAGGCGCGACACGTCGCCGGGGATCATGCCGCTCCTCCCGTCCCCTCCGAAGTGCCCTCGAGCCCGGGGTTCAGCTCCAGCTGATTTGTTTGATCTCGGTGAATGCCTCGAGGCCCTGGTGGCCCCACTCACGCCCGACACCGCTCAGCTTGTAGCCACCGAACGCGCCCCGTTGTCCGATTCCGGCCATGCCAAGGCCCCATCCAGGACCTTGGCCGCCTCCAGGTCCGAGGTCCGTCAACGGCGCATTGCCAACACCCTGGGCGGACATGGCTCCTGCACGGATCTGCCGCGCGACGTTGAAGGCGCGCGCGGTGTTCGCCGCGGCGACGCCACCGCCGAGTCCGTAGACCGAATCGTTGGCGAGCCTGATGGCGTCCTTATCGCTTCCTGAGTAGGGGATCACGGTGAGGACGGGGCCGAAGATCTCCTCTTGGGCGATGCGCATGTTGTTGGTACCGATCAGCACCGTGGGCTCGTAAAAGAACCCCTTGTCGAAGCCGTCAGGACGCTTGGCACCGCAGACAACCTCGGCTCCCTCTTCGATACCCGACTGCACGAGCGCCTCGACCCGCTGACGCTGCTGCTCGCTGATGAGCGGTCCGAGGGTCGTGCTGGGGTCGGCGGGATCGCCGATCTTGACCGAGGACAGCGCCGTTTTCACGCCCTCCTTGTAGGCATCGAGCAAGTGCTCCGGTAAGAGGAGTCGGGTCTGAATCACGCATCCCTGGCCGCAATGCGTCAGGACGGCCCCGAAACCGAACGAGCGCGCGTAGTCCTCGCCCACATCATCGAGCACCACGTGGGCCGACTTGCCGCCGAGCTCGAGGTGGAGGCGCTTCATCGTGGAGGCGCCTGCGGCCATGATCCGCTGGCCGGTGGCCGAGGAGCCGGTCATGGTGATCATGTCGACCAGTGGGCTCGTCGTCAGCTCTTCGCCCACTTCGACGTGTCCGGTGACCACGTTGAAGACACCAGGCGGAAGTCCCACCTCCTCGGCAGCCTGCGCGATCAAGAACGCGCTGAGAGGAGTCCAGGGGTGCGGCTTCAGTACGACGGTGCAGCCCGCGGCCAGGGCTGGCGCCGACTTCACACAGTTCAACATGAAAGGAAAGTTGAAGGGCGTAATGGCGCCGACCACGCCGACCGGCTCCCGCACGATCGCGGTGCCGGCCATGCCTCTCGGGCCAGCCGTTGGCGGGTCGGACTCCACCCAGGTGATCCCGTGCTCGGCAAGTGCGGCGTTGGATTCAAACATGCCGATCGATCCAGATCCTTGGATGAAATCGGTGATGAACCCGACTGAGCCGACCTCGGCGACCATCATGTCGTGAAGCTCCTGGGAGCGGCCTTTCAGGACCTCGGCCATCCGCCGGAGATAGCCGGCACGCTCGGCCGGCTTCATCCAGGGCCACGGACCTTCGTCGAAGGCGTGACGCGCGCTCTGAATGGCGTGAGCGGCGTCCTTGGGAGAGGCCTCGGGGACCACCCCGATGACCTCTTCGGTGGCCGGGTTGATCACCTCGATCGGCTTGCCGCCCGCTTCACCCTTTTCCCACTTCCCGTCGATGTACAGGTCGAACTTCCAACGAGCAACCATTGCTTGCCTTTCTCTCCGTCCTATCTCCGACCGATGATGAACGAAATCATCTCTTGACCGTCCCCGCCCACGACCCCGTGAGGAGAAGATCACGTGGCCGGCACCACCGGCAAGTCGACGCCACTGATCCCGCTGGCGGCATCACTGTGCAAGAAGACCATGACATCGCCCATCTGTCCAGGGCGGGATCGGGCGAGCCAGTCGCATGGCGGGAAGGGTGCGACAATCGCTCGCATGTCCATCGAACTGCTCGACATCCAGCGCCTCTTGTACGACTACGCCTGGGGATGCGACGAGGGCGACTGGGCGCTGCTGCGGTCGGTGTTCAGTGACGACGCCGAGCTCGACTACTCGTCCACCGGCGGCCCTAACGGTGGACGGGACGAGGTGGTGGCCTGGCTCGAGTCGTCCCTGTCCGGAATCCGGATCCAGCACGTCGTGTCCAACTTCCGGATCGACGTCACGGGCGACTCGGCCGCCGGGAAGGCGATGTTCCTCACGACCGTGCACCTGGAGGGTCTGGGTCAGCCACTCACGACGGGGGGCTACTACGACCTCGGCTTCGTCCGCGTGGACGGCCAGTGGAAGGTCCACCGGTTGTGCGAGGACAACCGGTGGATGCACCCCGCGCCACCGACCGGCGGTTAGCTGACGGTGATGCCGTTGTCGATGGTGTAGAGCGCCCCAGTCACCGACCGCGCCTCGTCGGATGCGAGGAAGGCGAAGAGGGCCGCCACCTCCTCGGGTTCGGTCATGCCCCGGAGCCCGGCCATCCGGCTCGCCAGGTCGGGGTCCATGCCGTCGGGGAAGGAAACGTTGGCGGCGATGTTGGTGTTGGTCCCGGCAGGGGCGATCGCATTGACCCGCAACCGCGTCTTCAAGTACTCGACGGCGAGGGACCGAGTGAGCTGGACGATGCCGCCCTTGCTGGCCGAATAGGCGGCCGAGTACGGAACCCCTTGGATCCCCGAGTTTGAGGCGATGTTGACGATGTTGCCTCCTGACTCCAATAGGTGCGGGATGGCGGCCTGTGAGAGGAAGAACGGCCCGTCGAGGTTGACGCTCATCACCCGGCGATACTCGTCTCGTGGCATGGCGGTCGTGTGGGCCGCCCGGTAGATGCCCGCCACGTTGCCGAGGACGTCCAGCCGGCCGAATCGCTCCCCGCACGCGTCCACCGCTGCCGAGCAGGCGTCGGGGTCGCCAACATCGGCGACATGGCCGGCGATGGTTCCCTCGACCAGGCCCAGGGTCTCGTTGAGCCGGGCTTCGTCGATCTCGACGGCGAGAACGCTGGCCCCCTCGTCGCACAACCGGCGGGTGATGGCGCGCCCCATGCCCGAGCCGGCGCCCGTAATCAGGGCCACTCTGCCTTCGAACCTCTTCATCTTCCGTCACCCCCGTTCGGCCGGGCTGCCCGGCCGCGGCTTCGACGGGTGGCAACCAGGCTGGCGTCCGTCACCTTTTCGACCGTAGTGGGCAATCTCCTTCTCGCGCATCGAGGACAGGAGGCTCGGCAGGTTTCGCCCAGGCGACGAAGAGCACGAGCGGTGGCTGACGCAATCGGGGTGCCCCATTCGCCTGTTCGCACGCTGTGGAACACTGAGCGGGTGGCCGACACCCTGCGTCCGTTCGTCTTCGAAGTCGCCGCCGTCCCCGGCGTGACCAACGAGGAGATGCTGGCCGGTGCCTCCGGCGCCGAAGAGCTGTTCGAGCTGTTGGGCCGGGATCTCGTCACCCGCACGCTGGTCCAGACGGACCGGCTCTGCGTGTACCACGAGACGGCCAAACCGGGTGAGCAGGTGAAGCCGCACCGGCATGGTACCTACCAGGTCAACTACGTCCTAAGCGGCGAGTTGCGCTTCGGCAGCCAGCGGGTCACCGCCGGGATGGGCTACTTCTCCCCGGACGCCCTGTACTCCTGGACGGCCGGAGACGACGGAGCCGAGTGGCTCGAGATCCATTCGGGCCTGGGAGGCATCTACACCGACCGACCCGACACCTGACCGGATCCTGCGAGCGCCGCTGGTCCCGCCTCGGGCCCTCATGCACGACCGAGGCCAGACGGGCCTCGCGAGCGCGAATGAAGCCGAGGATCAGGACTCGGACGGACGTTGCTCCAGGGTCTGAATGGCCAGGGCGGTGGTTGCGGTCGTACCCGCGTCGACCGGCAGCACGACTCCGGTGATCCAGCGGGATTCGTCGGAGGCCAGGAACAGGGCGGCCCAGGCCACGTCCCACGCGTTCCCTTCGGTGCCGAGGAGTCCGGCCCGACGTCGTTGCTCGCGTCGCTCGGGGCCGCCTTGATCCCCCATGGGGGTGTAGAGGTGGCCGGGTGCGATGCAATTCACGCGGATGTTGCTTCGCCCGTGGGAGTAGGCGAGCTCACGGGTCAAGCCGATCACGCCCGCCTTGGCCGAGGCGTAGGCGCCGCCGCCCATACCGCGCATGCCGGCGATCGATGACAGGTTGATGATCGCCCCACCGCCGACGGCCCGCAGGTGCGGCACAACGGTCCTGCTCATCAGCATGGCGGCCGTGAGGTTGAGCGCGATGACCCTGTTCCACACCTCCTCGTGGGATGTTTGATCTCCTCCGGCGCCGGTGATGGCCGCGTTGTTCACCAAGATGTCGAGCCGGCCGAATTTTTGGACGACCTCGCGAACGGCCCGTTCGCACTCTGTCTCCTGGGTGATGTCCGCAACGACAGCCGTGCTTGTACCGCCGTTCCCTTCGATGAACTCGACCGTGTTGGCCGCCCGCTCCGCCGAGATGTCAACCACCCCGACCGCCGCGCCTTGGTTCGCGAACAGCGCCGCGGTCGCCACTCCCGTGCCAGGCAGCGGGCCGCTGCTGCCCGCGCCCGTGATGATGGCCACTCGGCCAGCCAGCCGCTGGCTGGGATCTCCGGCTCGAGGGATGTCGAACTTAACTGGCATGGCACCTCACGGGCCATTGGGTCACGGCTGGGCGTGCGCGAGCAAGACATGCCCGCTCGTTGACCTTGACGAACTCCACTTCCACGGCACCGATCTTAAGTCCGCGCCCGCCTGAGGGAATGTGTGCCCGACGGGCTGCGGCGTCAGGGGATGATCACAACGACCCCTCATTTTCTCCGACGGTGTCATCCAACCGAGGGTCTGCCAACGACCCCATGGGACGTCGGGCTCCTGGCTCCCTGGCGGAAGCCGAGCGTTAGTGTGGGCGGGCCTGAAGCGGGGAGGGGACATGGTCAACCACCAGGAACGGCCCGAGGTGATCGACTCCGACGGGCACGTCGTCGAACCGGACACCGTGTGGAAGGACTACGCCGAGCCTGCCTTCCGCGAGCAACTGGATTACCCGGGTGGAGGTGTCCAGAGGATCGGAATGTCCCGGGCCTATCCGGATGCGGCGCCGGTCGTCCGCAGGGCCTCCCGGGGTGATGGCGAGAGCTGGGCCGCCGCACTCAAGGACAACGATCTCTGGGAAGAGGAGTCGCGTTCGAAGATGGCGCGGCCCGGGGGATACGACCCGGATGCGCGCCTGATCGACATGGACGCCGAGGGAATCGACCGCGCCGTGCTCTACCCGACCTCGATGCTGACCTGGGTGGAGGAGGCCGACCTCTTCGGCGCGGCGTGCCGGGCATACAACACCTGGCTCCGCGACTATTGCGCAGCGGCACCGGAGCGTCTCTACGGCGTCGCGGTCGTCCCGCTCCAGGACCCCGACGCCGCCATCGCCGAGATGCGCCGCGGTATCGACCAGCTGGGGTTCAAGGCGGTCATGATCCGTCCGGCGTCGTACATGGACACGAAGAAGCTGAACCACCCCGACTACGACCCCTTCTGGGCGGCCGCCGCCTCGATGGGTTGTCCGATCGGCGTGCACCCCTCTCCTCACGGCGACATGCCCAACGCCTGCCGGCTGCTCGGCCTGGCCGACGGGGTCACGGACACGCTGGCGGGGCTCGCCTTGCGGCAGGGCATCACCAACGCCGTCGATCTCCAGATGGCGGTGGGGTACTTCGTGCTCGGCGGGATCTGCGAGCGTCACCCGGACCTCAAGGTTGCATTCCTGGAAGGGACCGGCGGTTGGATCGTGCCCATGCTCGAACGGTTTGATCACCAGATCAAGATCTTCGGCAGCGGGGACCAGAAGGGCCTGCCGAGCGAGCTGTTCGCGCGCCAGTGCATGATCAGCTTCGACCCCGACGAGGTCGCGCTGGCCTTCACCGCCGAGCACCTCGGTGCCGAGAAGATCTTGTGGGCCTCGGACTACCCGCACCCCGACGCGAAGATCTCCGGGGTCGTCAAGGAGCTCGAAGAGGCGGTGGCGACGCTTGCGCCGGAGGCTCAAGCAGAGGTCATGGGAGCCTCGGCGCGTCGCTTCTACCAGCTCTGACGTCTGCCCTTTCGCGCGAGGTGCCCGAGCGGATCGACCTCGGCCTGCCCGGCGCGTCGGTCAGCTACTTCCCTCGGCTCGTTGCCCCCGACGAGGCCGAACGCCTTTTCGATGAGCTGCTGGAATCCACGCCCTGGAGCCAGGAGTCGGTCGTCGTTTACGGGCGGAGACTGCCCCAGCCGCGCCTCACCGTGTGGTTCGCCGATGACGGAGGCAGCTACACCTACTCGGGGCTGACCCTCGCGGCCACGCCCTGGACCCAGTGCCTGCGTCGGGTCCGAGAGGCGGTTGAGGCGGCAGCCGGGATCCGCTTCGCGGCCGCGCTGGCCAACCTCTACCGGGATGGCAAAGACAGCGTCTCCTGGCACGCCGACGACGAGCCAGAACTCGGACCGACGCCGGTCATCGGCTCGGTCAGCTTCGGGGCGACGAGGGCCTTCCAGCTGAGGCGCCGTCAGGATCACGACACCAAGCGCGAGATCGCACTTGCCTCAGGCTCGCTCCTCGTGATGGCCGGCGAAACGCAGCGTCACTGGGTCCATCAGATCCCGAAGACCGCGCGCCCGGTCGGCCCGCGGGTGAACGTCACGTTCCGCACTTGGATCGGTGGCTGACCGCCAAACAGCCGCGGTTCCTCTTTGGACTCGGGCGGGGCCCGGTGGGGTCAACTACGTGCCGGCGCCGAGATGCCGGCCGAAGAACGACTCGGCGGAGTCGTTCTCGAAGACCGGGACCTGCACGTGTCCCCCGGGGTTGGCGTGCATGGTCTTGTCGGTCGAGCCGATGGCGTCGAAGAGCGCGAGTCCTGCATCGCGGCCGATCAACTCGTCGTCCCATTGGAAGAGGAACAAGATCGGAACGCGAAGAGAGCGCGCTGCCGTCTCGAACTCGGCCCCACCCATGCCGACGCCCAAGCCGGCCAGACCGAGCACGGCGGCCTTGACCCGGGGTTCGGAGGCCACGAAACGCAGACCGATGGCGGTGCCCATCGACATCCCCCAGTAGCCGAGCCGGTCGTCGATGAAGTGGGTCGAGACGAGGTCGTCGACCAAGGCAGTCAGCTCTCCGATGTGGCTGTTCATCCGGTCGGGGAACCCCGCCCGGTCGGTGTCCGTCTCCACGGGCAGGCCGGCGCCGGGCCCCTGGTCGATGCGGGCTTGCACGGCACGGCGCCTGGCCCGGGCTGCTTCCTTGTCGGTGATGCGCTCGCCGTGCTCGGGGGCGTCGAGAGCGACGGCGGCGTAGCCCCGATGCCGCACGAGGCGTCGGGCGAGCCCAAGCACCTCAGGGGCTCGCTTGTGGACCACCCCTCCGTGCCCGAGGATCACCGTCGGTCGGGGCGCCGTGGCGTCCTTGGGCAGCCAGACGATGCCCGGAACCGTCTCGCCACCGGGCACCTTGAGATCGACCCGTCGCTCGACGACGCCACGCTCGCAAACTTCCTGGACGATCTCCATGGGCCGCGCCATCCGGTCGAACTAGCACCGGAGCGTACCAATGATGGTTTTTCTCAGGCGTGGGGACGCCTCTCTCGGAGGTGTCCACGATGTCGCGCGACATGGCGTCGGTTCCGTGATGAGACGGGGCGCTGCCGGTCCCGCCCCTTTGGACGGGCCTCTAGGACGCGACCGCCCTCACCTCGTGTCTCGGCGAGCCGTCGCTCGGCACGGCCCGGAGTCCCTCGGCCAGGGAACGCTCGACCGCTCTCTCCAGCAGGTGCAGCCCACCGAGTCCGGGAAGGCGGTCGATCTGGCGGTCGACGCGCCGTGCCGCGCTCAGGCCCTGCTCATCGCCGAAGAGGTAGGTCGCCAGGAACCGAATCTCCGCCTTGGGCATCACCCCGGAGCCAACCGGCCCCCACCAGTGCCGCAACGCATAGCCCGTCAGGCGACGGGCCGCCCGGCTGGCGCCGAGGCGCGCGGTGGCCTGGCCGGCGTAGAAGTCGATATGGCGGCCTTCTTGTCGCATGATCCGCCGCAGCAGCTCGGTGAGCACCGGGTGCTTGGCTTTCTCGATGAGCCGCCCGTAGCCGGTCTGGGTCGTCCACTCGTTCACCGCTCCCCAGGCCATGTGCACGGCGGGCAGATGCTTGGTGATGGCGGAGGCGGCGCTGAAGGCGGCCGGCCGCAACGAGTCGCTCTTGGGCAAGCTCTGTCGCATCGTCGTGAGGCGGCCAGCGGCCGAGGCCTCGTCGTGCGCGTCGAGCACACGACCGAGAGCCTCGCCGTGCCAGTGCTCCTCGTAGCTCCAGCACGACAGGAATGCGGTGATCTCGGGATCACGATGCACCCGGGTCACCAGGATGTCGCGCAGGTAGCAGATGGTGTGGCCCTCGACATCGTGCATGTAGCGCAAGCAGCGCAGCGCGTTGGGATCGAGGGGCTGGGTCCGGAACGCATCGAAGTCGATGTCGTCGACCTCGAGCCGTGCCGACCGATGGATCAGTTTGGCGATGTCAGTTCCCACATGCATTCTTCGTAGCCAACCGGCGCCTCGGATCGTCCGCCCGCCTATTCCTCAGAGAGAACCGCCCGGTGTGGCACCCCACCCAGAGCAGCACACCCTCATCGGGGCGGAGGTTAGCGGACACCGTTTTCGGACGCCCTGGGCTCGTGGCGTCCGAAGCAGCCGCCCGGACGCGACCGATCCCACCCGGTGGAACCCGGGTGGGATCGGTGCGCACGTTGTGCGGGCGTCGGCTGCCCCGAGCTCAGGTTCCGACCAAGTACCCCTGGTGAGGGAGCCCGAGGTACGGGAAGGTCGGCAGGTAGCTCTCGGTGTCGTTCGCAGTGGTGTCGTTCGGCCCTGAGGTCAGCCCGTCGGTCACCACGCCCGCCGCGCCGTCCGCCGTGAAGTGCGTGTCGACGAGGGGCAGTGTCGCCCCGGCAATGGCGCGGATCTCGATGGTGGCCACGTCGTCGAACACCCGGCGCCCGTTCGGGAAGCCGGCCGGGTCGCCGCCGATGAGCCCGATGTTGCTCGGGTCCGACGTCGTCGGCGGGATGGCCAAGTTGAGCCGGAGCATGTCGGCCTGGAGGGTGCTCATCGAGTTCTGGAAGTTCGGGACCGGGCCGCCGGTCGGTATGCCGGTCAGCAAGATCGCGACCAGGTTAGCCCGGTCCGGGAAGACCGCGTTGTAAGCGGCCAGGTTCGGGAAGACCCCGGGGTACAGGACCGGCAGCAGCCGCGCAAGCTCTGGGTTGGTGTAGAAGCTCGAGAACTGCACGTCGGCCGACGGCGCCTGCGCGTTCCAGAAGTCCTTCCGCGACATCGGGATGACCACCTCGTTGATGAGCGGGTTCCCGAGCCGGGAGACTTGCACCCAGGGACCCGACTCGATGTCGGTGCCCGTGCCCGCGAGCCGCACCGACGCCGCCTGACGGCTCGCCGTGGTCCACACGCCGATGACCGAGGCTGGGGACGCGGCATTGGTCGGGGTCACGCCACCCTTGGCGAGGTCGCTCTTCGGGACCTGGATCGCGATCGAGTGCACGTTCACGCCGGCGGTGGAGTTGATCCCCGGCATGTTGGCGAGCATGACCCCCAGACCGAAGGTGTTGTGGTCGGCTTCGAAGGGACGCAGGTCACCCAGGTCGAAGATGGCCCCCAGGTCGACGTAGAACCCTTCGGCGCGCTGTCCGGCGAACACCTGACGCCCGCCGGGCAGCGAGTGCACCGCCGCCGTCGCGAGTAACGGGTAGTTCGGGGTCGAAAGCGGGCCGATGTTGCAGGGCGGGCACGTAAGACCAGTGGCCAGCACCTGCGGGATGCCTCCGGCGACCCTCGTCACGCTGTAGGTCTGCTGACGGTTCCAGCTCGTGGAGGGGAGCGAGGTGATCGGACCGGTGTTGTACAGGAACGTGTTGGGGTCGGTGATCGTGGTGGTGAAGTTGAACAGGTACGACACCTCCGCCACTCCGTCGCCGTTGTTGTCGATGTTGATGGCGTACTGGACGTCGCTGCCGAACTCGTAGAAGTTCGGCCCTCCGTCCGGGGCCTCGAGCGGGACGTAGTTCGCAATGAGCGTCACCGTTTCGGGGTTGTCCGGGCTGACGAACGCATACAGGTCCGTGCTGTCGGCGACGGGGTCCTTGGAGATCTCGGGTGCTTCGCGGTGCGACGACATTAGGCATCACCTCTGGCTGATCGTTGGGCCATCGGCAATTCGCCGATGCGCGACCGTGGCTGGTCGGGATGCGATCCGGAGCCGGCCCGACGTGTGGATGACGAAAGGTCGGGATTTTTTCCGTCCGGGCGTGACCGCTTCATCCAACCGGCAGGGCGGCTCCGAATAGAAGACGCTGCGGGGGTGAACCCGCCGATGAGGGAAGGGGCGCTGGTGTCCGAATTGAGCCGCAGGGCATTTCTGATCCGCAGTTCGGTCGGTGCCGCGGCGGTCGCGGTCGGCTCCGCGATTCCGGGTCTGCCCAGCCTGTTGGGCACCGCCGCCGATGACTCGCCCGCCGCCGCCGACGACGCGGCGTCGACCGCCGCGACCGACAGCCCTTCGCTGGGTCAGCCGCTCATCGCACACGTCACCGACCTCCAGTCCGGCGAGATGAGCCTGTTCATGGGGGAGCGCGAATTCACGGTCACCGACCCCGGTCTTGCGAACCGTCTCTTCGGGGCAGCCAAGTGAGCGCTCACCACCACGAAGCGGCGCCCGGGCCGAGCGTCGGTCCCGTCGTGCTCGACATCGGCGGCCGATTCGGCGCCGCCGTCGTGCGCACCCCCGAAGCCTTCGATGGCTCCGAGATCGAGATCCGCCGTGAGGGGACGCGCTGGGACGGGACGCACGTGGCGGTCCGCTCCCGCCCGGGCTCCGATCACCCGGTGTTCGCCGCGGTGTTCGGTCCCCTCGAGGAAGGCCGTTACGAGCTCCGCCTGCGCCATGGGCCGCCGGGGGACACCGTGCACCGCGTGGAGGTGGCCGGTGGCGAGGTCTCCGACACCTCCTGGCCAGCCGCGGCCGTCGCGTCGCGGCGCCGTTGATCGCATATTCATCAACCGCAAATTCCGAATCAGAGTCAGAAAGAGAAAGGAGCACGCACGTGCTTGCTGAGATATTCGGCCTCGACGGGGTCGTCGTTCTGGTGGTGGTGGTGGTGGTCTTGTTCGGCGGGACCCAGATCCCCAAGCTCGCCCGATCACTGGGTTCGGCCCAGCGCGAGTTCAAGACCGGTCTGCGCGAGGGAGCCTCCGAGACGTCCGAGCCGATTCCGACATCGGAGTCGACCGGGTCTTGAACGGCCGGGTCGGCACTAGCCTCGGCCCGTGGGCAGGTCCGCCTGTGCGTGCTGCGGGGAGAGCGACGTCGATCGGACGGTCCAGCTCCACTCCCATCGGGAGATCTCGATCTGCTTCGGATGTCTCGATTGGCTCAACCGGCGGCGGGACCAGAAGCTGGCCGCAGCGGATCCGGTGAGGTTCGCCCAGGTGGATCCGATCTTCGCCGTTTCCGACGTGGTCCGGTCGAAGGACCACTACGAGAGGATGGGCTTCACGGTCCCAGAGCACGACGCGACCTACGCGCTGGCGCTGCCGGGGCAATCTGACCATCCACCTGGTGCACGCCGACGACCCCACGATCCTCGCCGTCTCGTCGATCTACCTGCACGTCGATGACGCGGACGCCCTTGCCGAGGCCTGGCGACTGGCCGGGTTGGAGGTCGTCGGGCCGCGCGACAGCGGCGACGGCGATCGCCAGGGCTCCCATCTCGATCCCGACGGGAATCTTGTCTGCTTCGGCTCGTCGATCCGGGCGACCCACGACGCCTGAGCCAGATTGTCGGCCCGAGCGTCATCCAAAGAGCGCCTCCGCCCCGAAGAACGAGTGAACATGGACTATGCCACCGCCGGTGATGGCGCACTCGTAGCGGCCATCGGCCGCTGGCAAGACGCTGCGCTCGCCGAGGTGTTCCGGCGCCATAGCGGCGCCGTGCACGGCCTGGCGCGCCGCGTGCTCGGCTCCGCGAACCTCGCCGAGGAGGTCACCCAGGAGGTGTTCCTGGGTCTGTGGCGGGAGCCGGAGGCCTTCGACGTCGGGCGGGCGCCGCTGCGCACCCTCCTTTTGACGAAGGCGCACAGCCGGGCGGTCGACCTCGTGCGCGCCGAGGCCTCCCGCCACGCCCGCGAGCAGCGCACGGCTTCGGACCGCGCCGCGGCCGGCTACGACCTCGAGCGCTACGTCTCGGACCTCGCGGTGGCCGAGCAGGTCAAGACCGCGGTCGAGGCGCTGCCCGAGGGCGAGCGCACGGCCATCGAGCTCGCCTACTTCGACGGCCGCACCTATCGCGACGTGGCGGCGCTTCTCGGAGAGCCCGAGGGGACCATCAAGAGCAGAATTCGGTCGGGGCTGCGCCGGCTCCGGTCGGTGTTGTCTGAGCACGGCGTGGAGTCACCATGGATCGATTCGTGAGTCACGACGACCTCATCGAGGCGCTCGGCGCGGGCACGCGTTGCACGCGATGGACCCCGACGAGGCCGAGGTGGTGCGCCGACACCTGGACGAGTGCCCGCGCTGTGCGGCCGAGGTGGCGCAGCACGAGCAGGTGGCGGCGCTGCTGGGCAACACCGGCGGCGAGGCGCCGGCGCACCTCTGGGACGAGATCGCGGGCAAGCTCGAGGGTGCCCGCCCGTCCCGTGACCCGAGCCCGTTGCGGGCGGTGGGAGGATCCGCCGCGCCGAGACGGCGGACCAGCCCGCCGCGGTGGTGCACGAGATCACGCGCCGGCCCTGGGTGTTCGCGGTGGCCGCGGCCGCGGTCGCGATCGCGATCTTGAGCGTGCAAATGGTCCGCCTGAACGACCGCGTCGGGACGCTAAACGCGTTGGGGTCGTCCAAGAGCCTGAGCCAGCTCGCGCAGGCCGCGCCGCGAACCCAAGGGCCGAAACCGTCGAGCTGACAAGCGCCACGACCAGCGCACAGACGGACGCTGAGGTGGTGATCCTGCCTTCGGGCAGCGCCTACCTCGTGAACAAGGCGCTCCCGGCGCTCCCGGCGAACCTGACCTACCAGCTGTGGGGGAAGGCCAACGGCCAGCTGGTCTCGCTCGGCGTGCTCGGGAACGCCCCGTCGACCGTCGCGCTCACGGTCCGACCGTCCAGCGTGTACCACGCCTATGTCGTCACCGCGGAGCACGCGGGCGGCGTGGTGCGGACGACGCATCAGCCCGTCGCGACGAGCGGGACCGTTAGCTTCTAGCGCTCAGACCTCACCCCAGGCCACCAGGTTGAGGTGGCCCTCGGGCGACCGCTCGTAGCGGTCCACGATCTGCTGCGGCGCCAGCGCGTTCGGCACACCGGCGCCGATGACCCCGATCGTGTAGCCGAGCTCCTCGAGCATCGCCAGCACCTCCGCCCCGCTCATGTCGGACACCGACTCGAGTGCCGGCGGCGAGAACTCAAGCACCAGGGTCGGTCGGGACTCGCGAAGGACGCCGCGCCCGCCGGACAGCACCAGGCCCTCGGCCCCCTCCGCGTCCACCTTGAGCGCATGGACCTTGCGGCCCGCCAGCTCACGGTCGAGCGTGGACACCCGGACGAGGTCGTGGTTCGCCAGCTCGTTGGGGTCGCCGCCGAAGCGCGAGACGACGCCGTTGGCGCCGGAGCGGCTGTAGGCGAAGAGGCCGGGCTCGGCGCCGAGGGCCAGCTGGTGGACCTCGGCGCCGCTGACGCCGTTGGCCGCCAGGTTGAAGAGGAGCAGCGACTGGTTTTGGGGCCCCGGTTCGAACGCCACGACCGTGCCGCCCGGGCCGACGTGGCGGCCGAGCCGGGTCGAGAAGTACCCGAACGACGCTCCGACGTCGACGAAGGTGTCTCCGGGCTTGAGCGCGCGCTGGAGGGTCGCGAGCACGGCGGGCTCGTAGCCGCCCGGGCGGGCCAGGTGGGGTCCGATCGCGAAGTCACCCGGGTCGACCCGGAACACCACGCCGTCGACCTCGACCTCGACCGGCGCGGCTCCCGAGGAGCCCTCGGCGACCTGGCGGGCGCGGTACTCGGGCGAGCTCGTGAAGTGCTTCACCAACTCGTCGGTCGTCATGCCCCGCTCGATGAGGCTGAGGAAGTCCAGCTCACCCCGCCGGTCCGGCTGCCGGCCGAGGAGCAGCCGATAGCAGGCCCGAAGGTCCGAGGGCGTGGCGAGCCTGCTCCTCCTGAACGTCCGCCGGGCGGCCGAGCGCGCCGCGACGCGGGCCCGGAACGGCAAGAGGCGTCGGGCGACCGCCTCTGCACGGCGGCGCAGCTCGGCGGGCGAACCCATCGCCGCGGCATGCTAACCGTGTGCCCCGCGGGACCCTCATGCACGCCGTCGCTTGCGCCCGACGACCATGACGGTCGCACCGAGCGCGCTCATGGCCGCCCCCACGGCGCCGACCGCGAGGGTCTCGGACCCGGTCAAGGCGAGCGTGCCGGTCATCGGCACCTCGGGGACCGCGATGGTGGCCGCCGCCGCCGGCGAGTCCGTCGTCAGGACGGCGGTGCAGTGGAACGCCGGGTCCGCCTCGTACTGCGGCGGCGCGACCAGCTCGTGGAGGCACCACGAGTACCCGGCCGGGACCGCGAAGGTCAGCACCCCCAACGCGTTCGTCGTGCCCTCCGCCCAGAACAGGTCGCCGTCGGGCACGACGGCGTCGGTCGGTGCCGTCCCCGGCGCTCCCGGCGGAGTCGCGCCGTTCGTGACCACCTCGTAGGTGGCGCCGGGGATGACCGTGTCGGGTTGGAGCGAGTTGTACTTGTATGCCGTGATGTGCACCGTGGCCAAGGACTCGGGAATGGCGATGGTGGTCGCGGTCGGGCTCGACTCGGCGGTGAGCGTGGCCGAGCAGTGGAGCGCCGGGTCGAGGACGTAGTCGAGAGGGGCCGTCACCTCGAGGACGCACCAGGCGTAGCCGGCAGGCACCGTGAAGGACAGTCGCCCGTTGCTCCCGGTGGTGCCCCGCGCGTACCAGGTGTCTCCGAGCTCTTCGACCGCATCGGCGGGTGCCGAGCCGGTGACGCCGCTCGGCGGCGGTGGTCCCTCCACGTAGAGGTCGTAGGTCGCGCCGGCGATGCCGGTGTCCGGGGTCAGCGAGTTGTACTTGAAGACCGAGAGGCTCAGCGTCTGCTCGGCATCGGCGAAGGGCAGCGTGGTGACCGGGGCGGGCACCGAGGTCGAGCCGCTCAACACCGCTGTGCACTGCTGCGCCGAATCGGCGACGTAGTTCGCCGGTGCCTGCGCCTCGATCGCGCAGTACTCGTAGCCGGGCAGCTGCAGCGGGAACGTGCCGACACCGTCGGTTCCGGTCGTGGTCGTGGCGACGAGCGTCCCGCCGGCCGGGGCGTCGACGTGGGGCACCGGCACGCCGAAGTCGAATTCGCTGCCGGGCATCCGGTACAGGTCGAACACCGCTCCGGCCAGCCCCACCTGGGGGTTCGCTGCATCGAACTTGCGCACCGCGATGGCCACGAATTCACCGGCGTCGCTCACCGTGATCGGCTCGTCCGCCTGATCGTCGTCGGCGGTGAAGCATCCGTTGGCGCCGCCTTGGAGGCCGGCCGGGGCGGTCGTCTCGACCCAGCAGTAGCGATCCCCCGACACGAGCTCCTGCGGGGTCTCGCAGCTCCCCAACGCCTCGGTGATGCATCTCGTGACCGGCGGGCCGCCGGGGGTGCCTTGGTCGATCGAGATCACTACCCCGCCCAGTCCCAGCTCGGCCGGGTTCACGTTGCCGGTGGCGACCTTCTGGAAGACGGCGCTCACGAGGCGGGGGTCGCCGAAGCTGACGGTCCCGGTCTCGCCGGGCACGAGGTCGACGACTTGGCTGCTCGGGGTGGCGAGGGCGTAGCCGGGCGGGGCGGCGGTCTCGGTGACCTGGTAGCGACCGGGGAGCAGCGCGTCCGCCCCGTCGTTCCCGGGCGGGGTGCACGACCCGGAGGCATCGGTCGTGCACGAGCCCAGGTCCTGGTCGAAGGTCCCGTCGTTCGTCGAGTCGTAGGCGACGTCGAAGACCGCGCCGGCGAGTGGTGCGTCGGTGTCGGCGTCGGACTTCTCGATGTCGAGCAACGCCGGGATGATGTGGTCCTCGTTGGCGCCACTAAAGGAGACCACGGTGTTCGTCCCCGCCACCACGGTGACCGTCTGGTCGGGTGCCGTGGCGTACCCGGGGGGCGCCGTGGCCTCCTGCACGGTGTAGACGCCTGCGTCGAGCGGCCCCGACTCCGGGGTCGTGCCGTCGCTCGCCGTGCTCAGCGTGGACACCACGGTCGAACCGCTGAGCACGTCGAACACCGCGCCGCCGAGCGGGTAGTAGGCCGGGTCGTCGCCCGACTTCACGATGGACACCGTTCCGGTGGTCGGCAGCGCGGTGACCTGCTGCTGCAAGTTGAAGCTGGTCGGCGCCGAGAACGCGACCAGCCCCTGGGCGCCGAGCTCGAACGCACTCGGCGCGAAGAAGTCGAGCCCGCTCTGGCCGAGGCCACCGGGGACCGTGGTCGTCACCGACACCGGTCCCGGTGTCGAGGCGAAGATCTGGACGTCCGCTGTCCCGGTGTCGTCGGTGGCCACCGTGAGGGTGGTCGGGCCCGACGCCGAGCCGAACGTGCCGCCGGTGATCGTGAGCTCGATCGGAAGGCCGTTGACGACGTTGTCCGAGCCCGGGAACACCGCGTTCACCTGGTAGGTCGCTTGGGCGGTGAAGCTCGACCCACCCCCGAGGAGCTGGGCGGTGAATGTCGGGTTACCTGTCGACCCGACTGCCTGCAGATACCAGCCGTCGATCGCCTGATAGGCCGCGAGCACCCCGGGGTCCATCGCCGGCACCGGGCTCGCCCAGACCACGGCGTCGTAGAGGAGCTTGCCGGCCGCCGCCGCCTGGTCCGAGGTGAACTGCCCGGGCGACCCGCCCCACCAGCCCAGCGCCTGGGCCTCGCTGAACGCGAACCCGAGCGCGCCGGACTGCCCGGTGTTGGCCCCGTCGGGCGGCGCCGAGGGCTGGTAGTCGTACACCGGGGCCGGATAGTCGCCCCCGCTCGCCGGCGGGTCGGCGCAGAACCCCCAGCCCTCGTCGGTCGGAAAGCCCGGCCCATAGGACCCGTACCAGGTGTTGTCGCCGGAGTAGGTCGCGCAGAACCCCGCGTAGGGGAACGGCGGCCCGCCCACGCTGCACGGTGCCGGCCCGTCGGCGAACGCAGGGTGCGCCGGGGCCAGGGCGATCGCGGCGCCGAGTCCCGTCGCGCCGAGCAGGACGGCCGTGGCAGCGCCGATCCGTCGAAGGATCCCTCCTCTTGGGTGGCGGGCATGGGGTCGATCCGATCGCGGGTGGCGCATGGTCCGAGGGGTCTAGCGACGCGGCCTCCCTCCCCGGGTCCCCCTCGCGCTCCCACCGCCCGCCCGCCGCGCTGGGCCCTCGGCGCGCGGTCCCCCTCGGTACGCTGAACGCGGTGCCGATCTCGACCGATCTCCTCGACGAGGACGAGGACGTGCTGGTCGATCTCCGCCCGCACTGGATCTTCTTCCTGGGCCCCTTGTTCCTCACCGCCGCCTCGATCGCCGTGGTCGCGGTGATCGCGCACGAGTTCCCGAAGGCGCCCGTCGCCGTGGCCTGGCTGCTGGCCGTCCTCATCGCCGTCCCCGCGGCGTGGCTGGCAGTCCGCCTGGCGCGCTGGTTCGGGACGAGCCTCGTGGTGACGGACCGGAGGATCGTGTTTCGCAGCGGTGTGCTCGGACGACGGGTCGTCAATCTGCGCCTCCAGCGCGTCGTCGACACGCATTGCACGCAACGGCCACTCGAGCGCCTCATCGGTGCCGGCACCATCGTGCTCGAGGTCGAAGGCGAGGAGGGCGGGTTCGCGCTCGACGATGTCCGCCGGCCGCGAGCGCTCCAGCGGGTGATCAACCGTCAGCTGAGCCAAATGGACGCCAGCTGGCAGGCCCACCGTGCGCCGAGCGTCAGCGAGCGGATGGCCGACGAGCGCGAGCGCGTCGACCGGAGGGATTGGACCCCGCCGTCGGGCGTGCCCATCGCCCGACGCGAGCCGCCGGGCGGGTCCTCCATCCCCGACCAGCTCGTGGCGCTCGACCGCCTGCACCGCCAGGGGATCCTCTCGGACAAGGAGTTCGCCGAGAAGAAGGCGGAGCTCCTCCGCCGCTTCTGAGGTGGCCGGGGCCGAGCCATCCCAACGCCTTAGGTACCGTGGGGAGGTGACGACCCGGTATCGCTGCTCGGCCTGCGGGAACCTGACCCGCTTCGATGTCACGAGCACGAGGACGACCAAGGCCTTCCATCACTTCACGGTCGGCGGTGAGCTTGTCATCGAGGACGAAGAGGTGATCGAGGAGACGGTGCACGAGGTGGCGTGCCGTTGGTGTGGGCACGGGCGCTCGATCGAGGTCATCGAGGGCGAGGACACACCGGACGCGGCCTCGCCCAGCAATCGGTGAACCCGACCGAGCGCCGGCCCGACCTCTCGAATCTCGTCCAGGTCCCGAGGTTCCTCGGGCCCCGGCCCACCACGGCCAGGGCCGTGGCGGGGGTGACGCCGAACGGGGAGCCGATCGAGGCCGCGCCGTCGGGTGGCTGGACACTCCTCCTCTTTCTTTCGACGACTTGTGACGGCTGCCTCGACCTCTGGGAGTCCTTTGCCGACCAGAAGGTCCCGTTCGCCGACGAGCTCGCGGTGGTGGTGATCACCAGGCCCGACGAGCGGGCCGAGGAGGTGGCGCGGTTGGCCGGGTCGACGAGGGTCGTGATGACCGAGACCGCCTGGTCGGACTACGAGGTCCACTCCGGCCCGTTCTTCGTGGTGGTCGACGGCCGAAGCGGCCAGATCGCCACCGAGGGGGTGGCATGGTCCGTCGAGCAGGTGTCCTCGGCCCTCGCCGCGGCACGTGCCGAGGGGTCGGCCCCATAGATGGAGAGCGAGTTGGTCGAGGTCGAGACCGGTCGGCGGAGGGTCACCGATCTCAGCGTGGCGGTCCGGCGATTTTGTGCCGGTCGCGGAGACGGCATGTGCCATGTGTTCCTGCCCCACGCCACCGCCGGGCTGGCGATCATGGAGCTGGGATCGGGCTCCGAAGCGGACCTCGACGAGCTCCTGGGCCGGCTCTTGCCGCGCGACGACCGCTATGTCCACCGCCACGGGTCAAGGGGGCACGGCGCCGACCACGTCCTCCCGGTGCTGGTGCAGCCCTCGTTGGTCTTGCCCGTCACCGCGGGGGAGGTGCAGCTCGGGACCTGGCAATCGGTCGTCCTCGTCGACACCAACGGCGACAATCCCCGTCGACAGGTTCGGCTGTCGTTCCTCGGGGAGCGTTGAGCGTGCGTGTCACAGCCTCTTGGCATGCTGTCGACTACAGCACACGTGAGGATGACGAGAGAGGCAGGACCCCATGTCGGAAGCCACCATCACCATTGATTGCGACGAATGCACGCTGCAGCACACCTCGGCGTGCGACGACTGCCTCGTCAGCTTCCTGCTCGACCGTGACCCCACCGACGCCGTTGTTATCGATGCCGCCGAGGCGCGCGCTGTCAGGCTCCTCGAACGAGCTGGGCTCGTGCCGAACCTCCGATTCGACGCGAAGGCGGGGTAGCCGGGACCCTCGGCTGCGGAGCGCTCGTTGAGGACGCTCCTCGTGACCAACGACTTCCCACCGAAGGTCGGGGGAATCCAGTCGTATCTGTGGGAGCTCTGGCGTCGGCTCGATCCGGCCTCGACCTCAGTGTTGACCGCGCGCTCACACCCCGACCACGCTCGGTTCGACGCCGAAGCGAGGAACCTCGGCCTGCGCATCGACCGGGTCGAGGGCCGGCTCCTCTTCTTTCCGACACCGGCGGTGCTCAGGGCCGTGCGGGCGGCGTGCCACGAGCACCAGCCCGACCTTGTCCTCCTGGACCCGGTCTGGCCGCTCGGTCTGCTCGGGCCACGGCTGGGGATCCCCTTTGGCGTCATCCTGCATGGCGCGGAGGTGGCGATCCCGGCGCGCCTTCCGCTGGTTCGTCGGAGGGTGGCCTCGACGTTGGCGAGCGCGTCGCTCGTCGTCGCGGCCGGTCACTATCCGGTCCTCGCCGCCGAGCGGTCGACCGGTGCGGCACTCGGTCGCCTCGTCGAGATTCCGCCCGGCGTGGACTGCGCGCGCTTCGAAGGAGCCGAGACCGCTGACCGCGCCGGGCTTCGGCGGGCGCTCGGGCTGCCCGAGGACGCGCTCGTCGTCACCAGCGTGAGCCGGCTGGTGCCGCGCAAGGGCATGGACGTCTTGATCGAGGCGGCCGCCCGGCTTCGGCCGTCGCACGCCGAGCTGGTCGTCGCCATCGCCGGCGCGGGACGCGACGAGCGGCGCCTCCGACGCGCTATCAACCGCCACGGGGCGCCCGTCCGACTGCTCGGGCGCGTGTCCGAAGAGGACAAGTCGGCGTTGCTGGCGGCGTCCGACGTGTTCGTCATGGCCTGTCGCAACCGATGGGGTGGGCTCGAGCAAGAGGGCTTCGGGATCGTCTTCTTGGAGGCCGCCGCGTCGGGGGTACCGCAGGTGGCCGGGGACAGCGGGGGAGCGGCCGAGGCGGTGGCCGACGGCGAGACCGGGCTCGTGGTCCGGACCCCGGAGGACCCGGCGGCCGTCGCCGCCGCGTTGGCGCGCCTGCTCGACGACGAGCCCCTGCGGAGGTCGATGGGCGCGGCGGCACGGACACGGGCCCGAACCTGCTTCGACTACGGGATCCTCGCTCCTAGGCTGGCCGATGCACTCCGTCAGGTGGGAGGCTGACCGCCGACCGAGCCGGGTCCGAAGCGGCCCGTCCCTGGTAACGAGGAGAAAGACGTGGCCGAGCAGGCGACCGAGAGCATCGTGGTGTCGGCGACACCGGAACGATGCTTCGCGGTCGCCGACGACATCGAGCGCTATCCGGATTGGGCCGCCGCAATCAAGGAGGTCACGATCCACGAGCGCGACGAGGAGGGTCGACCCTCCCTGGCCTCCTTCCGGGCGGCGGCGTTCGGGCGCAGCACCACCTACACCCTGGCCTACGACCATCGAGAGGCGCCTCGGGTGCTGGCGTGGCGGTTGACCAAGGGGGACATCACGACGCGGCTCGACGGTCGCTACGAGTTCGTGCCGACCGGCGACGGCGGGACCGAGGTGACCTACCACTTGGAGGTCGAGTTCCGCGTCCCGATCCCGGGCTTCATCAAGATGCGGGCCCAGAGCCGGATCTTGTCGGTGGCTCTGCGCGAGCTGAAGGCACGGGTCGAGTCCGCGGCGTGAGCGCGGGCGATCGTGCCGACGCCACCATCGGGGTCGACATCGGTGGCACGAAGGTGTTCGGGGTCCTGCTCGATTGCGACGGCTCGGTGGTCGCAGAATCCAGGGTGTCGACGCCCCAGCTTGAGGGAGCCGACCGTGCGCCCAACGCTGTCGGGCACGGCGTCGCCGATGCGGTCGCGACGGTCGTCGAGGACTTGGCGATCCGAGACGGCCACCGCCTTTCGAAACCGCTCCGGGTCGGCATCGGCGCTCCCGGCATGGTGGACCGCCAAGGCACGCTTCGGTTCGCGCCGAACCTGCCCAGTGCGGCCGGGGCTGACCTGCGCGACCTGGTGTCGAGACGGGTGCGGGATGCCGCGGTCGTCGTCGAGAACGACGCCAACTGCGCGGCGCTCGCCGAGCAGCGCTTCGGCTCGTTGCGCGACGTCGAGCACGCTTTGATGGTGACGCTCGGCACCGGGATCGGGGTCGGGGTCATCCTGAGCGGCCGCGTCGCGCTCGGTGCGGCGGGCTTCGCCGGCGAGGCCGGCCACATGATTCTCGACCCCGCCGGACCGGCCTGCCCGTGCGGGCGCCGGGGCTGCTGGGAGCGCTACGCCTCGGGGGGCGGGCTCGGCCGCCTGGCCCGCGAGGCGGCCTACGCCGGCCGGCTGTCCCATGTCGTCGCACGGGTGGGCGGCGATCCCGAGAACGTGCACGGGGAGGACATCACGTTGGCCGCACTCGAGGGTGACGAGGGCGCGCTGGGCGTGCTGGGCGAGCTCGGATGGTGGGTCGCACTCGGACTCGCGAATCTGGTGACGGTCGTCGACCCGCAGCGCATCACGATCGGCGGTGGATTGGGCGAGGCCGGGCAGCTATTGCTCGAGCCCACCCGGAGGGCCTTTTCCGAGCTGGTCGAGGGCGCTTCGGTGCGTCCGGCCATCGAGATCGCCGGTGCCGCGCTCGGAGAACGCGCCGGCGCGGTCGGCGCGGCACTGACGGCTAGGGCGGGAGCGGTGCTGTGAGTCCGCCACCGCGCGTCGGCGTCATGGTGCCGACGTTCCGGGACTCGCCGTCCGACGCCATTGCGCTGGCCGTCGAGGCCGAGCGACTCGGGGTCGACGGCGTGTTCGTCTACGACCACCTGTGGCCGATGGGCCGTCCGGATCGCCCGGCGCTGGCCCCGTTCCCGCTGCTCGGGGCGATCGCGGCGCGGACTTCCAGGCTGTGCCTGGGGACCCTCGTCGCCCGCGTCGGGGTGACCCCCGCAGAGGTGCTCGTGTCGGAGTTCATGGCGCTGGACCGCCTGGCGCCCGGTCGTGTGATCGCCGCCATCGGGACGGGGGACCAGCTGAGCTTCAACGAGAACCGCGCCTATGGCCTCGTGATCGGCGCCGCCGCCGATCGGCGCGAGATGGTGCGCACCTGTGCGTCCTCGCTGCTTGCCGGCGGCCTCGAGGTCTGGGTGGGTGGGCTCGCCCGACCCACCATCGCGGTGGCCGAGGACGTCGGAGCGATCCCCAACTTCTGGCAGGCATCGTTCGATCGGGTCGCCGAACAGGGGGTCCGTGGGCCGGTCACCTGGGGTGGCATGGCGGATCCCGACGGCGACAGCGGGCAGGTGGACAAGAGCGCGCTCAAGGCGATCGTCGAGTCGTTCGCCAACGCCGGGGCGACCTGGACGGTCTTTGGATGGCCGGTCGATCTGGCTGGGCTCGCCGACGTGGCGCGCTCGCTGGGTTGAACACGCATTCGGTCGAGTCGACGGCGGCGAGGGCTGCTGCCGTCGGGGAACTGCGCAATGGTCCCGGCGAGAGGGAGGGAGTCTCCCGGAGGGCGGGTGGGCGCCGGGTACCCTTGGATCCATGGAGTTCCGCCGAATCAATGGGCTTCCGCCCTATGTCTTCGCCACGATCAACGATCTGAAGCTCGAGATTCGGCGAGCAGGCCGCGACGTCATCGATCTCGGGTTTGGGAACCCGGATCTTCCCTCCCCGGACGTGGCGGTGGAGAAGCTCGCCGAGGCGGTCCACAACCCGAAGAACCATCGCTACTCGGCCTCGCGGGGCATCCCCAAGCTGCGCCAGGCGATCGCCAACCGGTACCAGCACCGCTTCGGGGTCGAGATCGACCCCGACACCGAGGTGGTGACGACCATCGGGGCCAAGGAGGGGCTGTCGCACCTCATGTGGGTGCTGGTCGCCCCGGGCGACACCGCGCTCGTGCCCTCGCCCTCGTACCCGATCCACATCTATGCACCGCTCTTTGCCGGGGCCGACGTGCGCCAGGTGCGCCTGGTCGGTCCGACCGACGTTGGCGAGGGCGCCCCCAACCCGGGTGCCGCGTTCTTCGACTCGTTGATGGAGACGTGGGAGTCGGCCTGGCCCAAGCCGCGGGTGATCGTGCTCTCGTTCCCGCACAACCCGACGACGGCCTGCGTCGACTTCGAGTTCATGGAGCGCCTGGTGCGCTTCGCCCAGGAGCACGACGTCGTCCTCGTGCACGACTTCGCCTACGCCGACATCGCCTTCGACGGCTACGTGCCGCCCTCGATCCTGCAGGTCCCGGGGGCCAAGGACGTCGCCGTCGAGTTGTACACGATGACCAAGTCGTTCTCGATGGCCGGCTGGCGGCTGGGCTTCATGCTCGGAAACGCCGCGATCGTCCAGGCGCTCACCAAGCTGAAGAGCTATCTCGACTACGGAACCTTCCAGCCGATCCAGATCGCCGGGATCGTCGCTTTGAACGAGGCGCCCGACTACCCCAAGGAGATCAACGAGACCTACCAGGCGCGCCGCAACGCGCTGTGCGACGGGCTCAACCGGATCGGGTGGCACCTCGAGCCGCCGAAGGGGACCATGTTCGTCTGGGCGCCGATCCCCGAGCCCTATCGCGAGATGGGTTCGCTCGAGTTCTCCAAGTTCCTGGTGCGGGAGGCCGAGGTGGCGGTGTCCCCGGGCGTCGGCTTCGGGCCGGGCGGTGACGGCCACGTCCGGTTCGCGCTGATCGAGAACGAGAAGCGGATCGGCCAGGCCGTGCGCAACCTCCGGCGGAGCCTGACCAGGCTCTCGTAGCGGGCCCGCTCACTCCGAGCTCAGCAGGCTGACGGTCGTCGTCCGTGCCGCGCTGCGGCCGGGCAGCGCCGCGACGAGGTTGGCGAACACCAGGGCGCCCACGCCGACCAGGACCACCGAGACGACCGGCACCGTCGGGTCAGGGACCGCGTACAAGGTGCCGGCGAAGGACTCCCAGAGCAGCCGGCCCGCGATGATCCCGAGCGGGATCCCGACCACGACGCCGATCACCGCGGCGATCGTCGCCTGCCATGCGACGGCCCGGGCCAGTTGTCCCGGGGCGAAGCCGAGCGCCTTCAAGAGCGCGAGGTCCCGCCGTCGACGACGGACCGACGCGTAGAGCGCGAAGCCGAGGGCCACGATCGCTCCGCCAGCCAACCCGACGGCGAGGACGACCGGGATCGAACCGATGCTCCGGTAGTTGACGATCTCGGCCGGGCGCTGCACGCCGAGGACGGACACCGAGTTGCCGGTGGTGTTCGGGTCGTGGTTGAGGCGCTCCGTCGCCGACCGGGCGATCGCCGCCAGATTCGAGCGGCCGGCCGCCGCGTTGACCCCCGGCTTGAGACGGACGAACACAAGGCCGGGGCCGTCGAGGTTCGGGTCCGGGTCCGAGACGGCCGACTGGAAGGACCTCGGGAGCGCGGCGAACGCGAACATCGCCCCGTAGCCCATGGAGGTGTGGTCCTGGACGAAGCTCGCGTACCCGACGGCCGGCAGCGTGGTCGTGCCGACAATATGGAGCGTCCTCGGCGGGGCGTAGAGGGCACCGTCGCTCGGGTTCCCGAAGCCCACGGTGACGGTGTCGCCAATGTGCTTGTCGAGCGCAGCCAGCGTTGCCGCGCCCATGACGATGTCGTTCTTCGCCACCAGGCCCGTTCCGTGGAGGATCGGAGGTGCGACGGCGGGGTTGACGCCACCGGTGGACGTCGGGCCCACCTTGTTCGGCAGCGTGATGATGACGGGAACCTGCTGACCGCCGACGGTGGCCACGATGTACTCGACGCCGGTGTACGCCGCGACGTCGGGGTCCCGGGCGAGTTGGGTGAGGGTGGCCGGCGGGACGTCCATGCTGGGGTTAAGCGCGTAGCTCCAGTTCCATCCGTACAGCGAGGGCGTCGCCACCAAGGTGGTGAGGCTGCTGGCGAAGGTGAGGGTCGCCACCACGGTCACGACCGCCAGCACCGAACCGAGGAGCGCCGATCGGACGGGTACCGCAGTTCGTCCGCGGCCGGGTTCGAGGGCGAAGCGCGCCCCGATCACCGCAGTCGGCGAGAGTCCGGCCGCTTCGGCGCGACCGACCAGCCGGGAGACGACCAGTGGGCGCTCACGAAGCCGCCGCACCCGGTAGGGGGCGTCGCGCAGCGCGATGGCGAGCCCGGCTGCGGCGAGCACGCCGATCAGGACCGCGATCCCAACGCCGAGCACGGTCCAGTCGAACGACACCCCGGGATCGGGATAGATCGGGCGGATCGGCCCGAGCGGGGCGAGCGGCGACAATCCGACCGCCACGGCGAACGCGAGCAGTGTCCCGGCGCCGACGGCAAGGAGGATCCCAGGCAGGCCGTCGGTCGCGCTGACCAGGGCGCCCGCTCCGAGCGACCGCAAGACCTGGCGCTCACCCTCGCCCTCTCGCAGCTGCCTCGCCATCGCCTGGATGGCGAGCACCAGGCACACGAGCGCAGCGATCGCCCCCAAACCCCCCGAGCGCGACCGACTCCGGTTTGATCGCCAGCTCGACCTGCGCCAGCGTGCGGGACGCAACGTGGAAGTTGTAGGTCGCGCCCGGCGGTACCAGCTTGAGGATCTGGCGTTCGACTGCGGGAACGTTGTGGGCGCCGCCGCGGACCTGGATGCCGTACAGGAGGGCCTGGCCCGTGGCGGCACCGACCCCGATGGCCTCGCGCAGGAGGGCGGGTGTCACGAAGATGAAGCCGTAGGCGCGGTCCACGTCGTCCTGGACGACCTGCGAGTTCAAGTCGACGATGGCGACCACGGTGGCGTGGACGAAGCGCGTGGGTTGGACGCTCGGGGTGCCGATTCCCGGGCTCCTCGTCTGGGCGAGCGTGAACAGTCCGAACGGCACCCGCTCGCCGGCATGGAGATTCAGCAGCCGCGCCGCGGACTGCGTGACCTCGATCTCGTCGGGACTGCGGGGATTGGCCAGGTGACCAGCGATCGACGTCAAGCGGTCCTGGGCCGTTTCCAACCCGTCGAGGCTGCTGACCGCGACCACCAGCCCGAGGTCGCTCACGTTGGCGGCGCCATTCTTGTGCAACGGCGCGAGCTGCACGGAGCTTTCCGTGCGGACGTGGGCGACGCCGGGCAGCGCAGCGATCCCACGCGTGAGGCGCCTCGAGGCCGACGACGAGATCGGGCCGCCGTCTGGCGCGTACACGGTGACGTTGAGGTCCGAGGGGTTAGTGCTCGCGAAGTAGACCGGGTACGAGGACTGGGTCCGTCGCGCCGCGGCGATCGAGCCCATGGCCAGGCCGCCCAGCAGGCCGATGATCACGATGAGGGCCAGGTAGCCCCCGCGACGGGTCCGGAGGGCGCCACGCAGGCGTATCCAGACGACGCCCCGCCCGGCCCAGTTCACGACAGGGCTTCGGGACCTGGGCGTCCCTGACGGAAGCGGACCCGAGGAGCCATCGGTATTCACCCAGTGTGCGCCAACCGGCCTCGACGCCCAAGGTGGCTACCCATCGTCCGTCCCTGGTGCTGCCACCACCGGCCGTCTTTCGGTCACCCCGGCCCGTCCGGAGGCCCGGGAGTACCGTTGGCAGATGGCCTACTGGGTCGTGAAGACGGTCCTGACGCCGCTGCTCCGGCTGCTCTTCCGCGTGCGCGTCGAGGGCCGGGAGCATGTCCCTCGCTCGGGCGCCATTGTGGTCGCCGCCAACCACCAATCCTTCTGCGACTCGCTCTTCCTCCCGCTGGTCATCCCACGTCGTGTGACCTTCCTTGCCAAGGCGGAGTACTTCGACTCGATGAAGACGGCGTGGTTCTTCCGGGCGCTCGGGCAGATCCCGATTCAACGCGGGGGGAGACGCCGCCGCCCGGGCCCTCGCCACCGCCCGCGGCGTGCTCGAGGAGGGCGGGCTGGTCGCCCTCTACCCCGAGGGCACCCGGTCGACCGACGGCAACGTGCATCGTGGGCGCACCGGCGTGGCGCGCCTCGCGCTCGAGTGCGGGGTGCCCGTGGTCCCGGTAGGCATCGACGGCACCGACGCCATCCAGCCCCGGGGCTCACGCATGCTCCGGCCGTTCCGGACGGTCCGCGTCAGGTTCGGTCCGCCGATCACCTTCGACTCGGCGGGCCTGGTCGACGCCGAGACCGGCCGGACCTCGACCGAACGCCTTCGCGCGTTCACCGATCGCCTGATGCGCGAGATCGCCGCCCTCGCAGAGCGGCCGTACGTCGACGAGCTGGTCAGCCGGGACGACGTCGACGACCTGGGCCCGGCCCAGGCCTCCGCCTCTTAGCCGAGCGCCCAGTCCCGCGCCCGCTCGACCGAGCGGAGCCAGGTGGCGTAGGCCAGGTCCCCGAGTGCAGCATCCCCGGTGGGCGTGAACTCGCGACCCAGTCGCCACAGCGACGCGAGCTCCTCCAGGGAGCCCCACACGCCCTCGCTCAGCCCGGCCAGCATCGCCGCGCCCAGCGCCGTCGTCTCGACGGAGGCGGGACGGGCCACCGGGATGCCGAGCTGGTCCGCCTGGAGCTGGAGCAGCATGTCCATCGCCGATGCCCCTCCGTCGGCGCGCAGGGTCTCGGGTGCCGGCCCCACGCGGCCCATCGCCTCGACCATGGCGCGCACGCTGAATGCGATCGACTCGACGATGGCCCTGGCGAGCTGGGCTCGCCCCGCGCCGCGGGTCAGCCCGAGCACCGCGCCCCGCGCCGCCGGGTCCCACCACGGGCTCCCGAGACCGGTGAATGCCGGGACGAAAGTGACTCCCCCCGAGTCCGGGACTGACGACGCGAGCGGACCGACCGCCGCCGCGTCCTCGATCACGCGCAGCTCGTCGCGCAGCCACTGGATCGCCGCTCCCGAGACGAACGTCGAACCCTCGAGCGCATAGGTCGGCCCCGGCCCGTGGCTCCCGAGATCCCAGGCGAGCGTCGTGAGGAGACCGTCGGCGGGCGGCGGGCAAGTGTCGCCCAGATTGGTCAGCACGAAGCTCCCGGTCCCGTACGTGGACTTGGCCATGCCCGGGACGAAGCAGGCCTGCCCGAAGAGTGCCGACTGCTGGTCACCGGCCATGCCCCCGATCGGCGAGCCGGCGACGTTGGAGATCTCGTCGCCGGCGTGGCCGAGGGTCCCGCACGTCGGTCGCACGTCGGGGAGCGCCCGAATGGGTACGCCGAAGAGGTCGGTCAGTTCCTCCGACCAGGCGCACTCCCGGATGTCGAAGAGCAAGGTGCGGCTGGCGTTGGAGACGTCGGTGGCATAGACGCCGCCCTCTCGGCCACCGGTGAGCTTCCACAACACCCAGGCGTCCACGGTGCCGAGCGCCAGCCGGTGGGCGGGAATCTCGGCCAACCCACCCTGGTGCAGCAGCCATTCCATCTTGGTGGCTGAGAAATAGGGGTCCAGGACGAGGCCGGTCCTTTGGCGAACGGTATCGAGCTGCCCGGACTCCGCGAGCTCGAGGCATCGGGCGGCGGTGCGGCGGTCCTGCCACACGATCGCCCGATGCAGGGGCTCCCCGGTCTCCCGGTCCCAGGCGACGACCGTCTCGCGCTGGTTGGTGATGCCGATGGCGACGGGTCGCCCCCGCCCCGCCCGGTCGATGACCTCAGACAACGTGGCGGCGACGTGGTCCCAGATCTCCATTGCATCGTGCTCGACCCAGCCCGGCTGGGGGAAGTGCTGGGTGAGCTCCCGGTACGCGATATCGGTGATCGAGCCATCCTCGTCGACGGCGAGCGCCCGCACGCCGGTCGTCCCGGCGTCGATCGCGACGACCCCTCCCACCCGGCCGACCATAGAGGACCTCGGCCCGGTGGAATCCTGGGTGTCCGAAGACGCGACAACCCCCGGGTGCACTCATGCGTCTCTGAGCTAGGGGTGCTTCGCATGCGCATCAACGTCCGTACGGTCGGATCCCTCGTCGGGGCGGCGATCGTGGTGGCAGTTCTGTTGGCCGGCCCGGCCGCCGCCGCCCGCCTCCGGGGGGGAGCGCTCGTCGAGACGGGGCCGGTCTCGCTCTCCTTCTCCGGCTCGTCCGGTTGCCCCGCGTCCAGCGTGCTCGCGACGGTCCGGGTGTCCCGCCTGGTCCTGCACCCTGGCCAGACCCTCATGGTCTCGGCCACCGTGCACAACGTGGGGCCAACGCCGTGCCCGTACGGCGGGCGGGCGCCTACCTCGACGCAGATGCTCGGACCCTGTGGCGTCTTGTCGCTCGAGATCTTGAACGCCGAGCACCGAGACGTCTGGCCGGGCGATCTGGTGTTCAACTGCCCGGCGTTGTTCAACGAAGAAGTCCAAGCGGGCGCATCGTTCCGCGCCGCTGGGGGTTGGAATCCCTCCTCCGACCCTGGGCGACCGGCACCGCCCGGGCGCTATCGACTGATCGTTGGCGGACACTTGTCGTTTGGCATCACACTTTCGTGAATGCCAGAGCCTCGGCCCGTCTCGCAGCGCGACTTCGGGATCGGCCGGGGGAAGGTGTTTCCCGCCGACCACGCGAAGACGCTGCTCAATCCGGCGCGGCGGATCGTCCAGTCACCGACGAGGACCGTCGCCCGGATGGGCTTGGGGCCCCGGGACCTCGTGCTCGAGCTCGGCTGCGGACCGGGCTACTTCACGCCCGCGCTCGTCGCGGCCCTGGCCGAGGGCCGGGTCGTCGCCTTCGATCTCCAGGCGGAGATGTTGCAACTCGCCCGGACCAGGGTGGGACCCGACGCGACGGCCTGCGTGCAAGGGGACGCCGCCTGGCTTCCGTTCGCTCCGTCGTCCTTCGACGGCGCCGTCGTGATCCTGGTGCTCGGCGAGGTCCCTGACCGCGGCCGCTGCATCGCGGAGCTGGCACGGGTGGTGCGAACCGGGGGGCGCCTGGTCTTCTGCGAGTCGAGGCGCGACAGCGACTTCATCCGGATCGCCGAGCTCGTGGCGCTGGTGGAGCCATGTGGATTCCGGCTGGAGGGCCGGCAAGGACCCCGTTTCGAGTACACCGCATCCTTCCTCCGGAGCTGAGGGGAGCGACCTCGGGTCCTGCCCGGAGACATTTTCCGCACCGTTCTCGGAACATGCGTCTTACCTGGGCCGACGCGTGGCGGACGTACACGGCTGTCGTTGACAGCCGTGTAACTACAATGCTGTAATGACCCCAGCATCTCGTGCCTCATGGGGGAATCAACCACAATATGTTGTGGTTGAGGGTGTTTCCGTGGTCCCTCGGGGCGCTCAGAGAGCGGTCCGGTCGAGCCGTCGGCCCACCGCAAAGGCCAGGGACTAGAGAGCCCGGGAAGAGGGGAGCAGGGAACAGATGGCCATCGCCCCGCAGCGAGTTGGGATCGGGATCCACCGGCACTTCACCACCGAGGGGACCCACCCCTATGACGAGGTCCGTTGGGAGCTGCGGGAGGCCCGCATCAGCGACTACCGGGACGGTTCGGTGGTCTTCGAACAGCTCGGCGTGGAGGTCCCCGAGTTCTGGAGCGTGAACGCCACCAACATCCTGGCTCAGAAGTACTTCCGCGGAACGCTCGGGACGCCTGAACGCGAGCACTCGCTCAAGCAGGTGATCGACCGGGTCGTCGACACGATCACGACGTGGGGGCTACGTGACGGCTACTTCGACGACGACGAGGCCCGCGATCTTCAGCGACGAGCTGAAGCACCTCATCCTGCATCAGAAGGCTGCGTTCAACTCGCCGGTGTGGTTCAACATCGGCGTCGCCGGCGTGCCTCAGCAGGCCTCGGCCTGCCAGCCCTACCACGCCCTCGTGAACACCCCCGACGGCCTGGTTCCGATCGGGCGACTCGTAGAGGAGGGCGCTGTCGGATCCAAGGTGCTCGACGCGCAGGGTGTGACCAAGGTGGTGGCCGTCAAGAGCAACGGCCGCAAGCCCGTGATTCGGTTGCGGACGAAGTCCGGACACATGCTGGAGGTCACCAAAGACCACCTGGTCTGGCGGCCGAGCGACCAATGGAGCGGTCGTTTCGTCGAGGCCGGGGAGCTGCGCCCTGGCGACCAAGTCAGTTGGCACCGGTCCGAGTCGTACGGTTCCGACGAGATCACGTCTCGGGAGGTGGCCGAAGCTGCGCTCGCCGGCTGGCTCCAGTCCGATGGATTCGTCGGTCAATACGAAGGGACCAACCGGTCACTGACCATCGAGGCCATGACCGTCACAGCCAGCGAGCGGGCCTGGGTGAACAAGGCCGTCGACGTGCTGTTCTCGTCGGTGCACCAGCACGAGTCTCGGGTGGAGACCAAGAGCGAGGAACTGGACTGCCGTCGTCTCCGTCTCTACGGCGAAGCCCTGCGGCCCTTCGTTGAGAAGTGGGCGCTGCGCGATCGGGGCGTCGCGATGACGGTTCCGGAGCGCCTGTACACCGCCCCCCTTCCGGTCGTCACGGCGTATCTGCGGAGTCTGTTCCAGGCCGAGGGCTACGTGTGCGTCGGGGAGCGTTCGGCTGTCATCGGGTTCGACATGATCTCCGAAGGCATCGTTCGGGGAGTCCAGGCCCTGTTGGGTCGTTACGGGATCTTCAGCCGGGTGCGCTTCAAGGCGGACCAGCGAGCCAATCGCAAGGGCTGCTGGAGCCTCTCCATCCGCACCCTCCCAGACCGGGTGGCGTTCGCCGATGCCATCGGTTTTGTCGACGAGCGCAAGGCCGCCAAGCTCGAAGCCAGCCTGGCCCTGCCGGGTATCCGCGCTCGTGCCAGCAAGCGACTCGAGATCGAGGCCGTCGAAGAGCTCGGCGAGCTGGATGTCTACGACATCCAGACCGAGAGCGGGGAGTACCTCACTTCCAACCTGCGGGTCCACAACTGCTTCATCCTCTCTGTCGACGACTCGATGGATTCGATCCTCAACTGGTACACGGAGGAGGGGACGATCTTCAAGGGGGGGTCCGGTTCGGGCGTCAACCTTTCGCGCATCCGCTCCTCACACGAGCTGTTGAAGGGCGGCGGCACCGCCTCTGGACCAGTGAGCTTCATCCGCGGTGCCGACGCGTCAGCGGGCACGATCAAGTCGGGCGGCAAGACGCGGCGGGCCGCGAAAATGGTCATCCTCGACGCCGACCACCCCGACATCGCGGATTTCATCTGGTGCAAGGCGCTCGAGGAGCGCAAGGCCCGGGTCCTACGGGACGCCGGTTTCGATATGGACCTCGACGGTGTCGACAGCTACTCGATCCAGTACCAGAACGCCAACAACTCGGTCCGCGTGACGGACGAATTCATGCAGGCCGTGCTGGACGACGGCGACTGGAACCTGACCGCTCGTACCGATGGTTCAACGATCCGGACGGTGCGGGCGCGTGACCTCTTCCGCCAGATCTCGCGTGCCGCCTGGGAGTGCGCCGATCCCGGAATGCAGTTCGACACGACGATCAACGAGTGGCACACGGCCCCCAACGAGGGTCGGATCAACGGCTCGAACCCATGTTTCCCGGGATCGGCCCTCGTCCACACCGACAAGGGGCTGATCGCCTTCTCCGAGCTCTTCGACCGGGCCAATCGGGGCGAGCAGTTTGGCGTCTACACCCACGACGCGACGAACGCAGTTGTGCCCAGCGAACGAGTGTTGCTCACCAAGCCTGAAGCGTTCATGATCACGGGCTACAACGAGATCGTCCGGCTGCGCTTCGACAACGGCGCGGAGTTGCGTTGCACCCCCGGTCACCGGATCTTCACCACCAACCGGGGCTATGTGGAAGCTGGCGAGCTGACCGGCACCGACGAGGTCAAGCTGCTCGACCTGCCTGCTCCGGCGGTTGACGCCGACCTCGGGCTCCCGGTGTCCGCCGACCCGGCGGACTACCACACCAAGGGTGACCATGCCGGCGAGCTGCGCTTGCCCGATCAGTGGACCACCGAGTTCGCCCACTACCTCGGTTGGCTGATCGGAGACGGCAGCACGTCGGGTTCGACGACAACGACGATCTACGGCACCGCCGAGGACCGCCAGGAGGTGCTGCCACGTCACCAGGAGCTCATTGAGTGGGTGAACGGCGACCGACCCCTCAAGGTGTCCGAGCAGGGGAACGGCACCGCCCAGCTGCGCTTGGCGCGTCGGCCGTTCAAGCGCTTCATCGAGGCGCTCGGCGTGCGGTCGGTCCGCGGGCCGGAGAAGACGGTCCCGTGGTCGATCGAGCAGGCCCCGGCCGAAGCCGTTGGGGCCTTCCTCCAGGGACTCTTCGACGCGGACGGCACGGTGGTCGTGAACCGCGAGAAGGGCAACTACGTCGGCTTGGGTTCGACGTCGGTGGACCTCTTGCGTGGCGTGCAAAAGCTTCTCTCCACCTTCGGCGTCTTCTCTCGGGTCTACACGACCCGCGTCGGTGGGCGAGTCGGGCTCGAGTACACGGCGAAGGACGGCACGACTCGGGCCTACGAGCAGAAGACGATGTACGACCTGCGGATCACGTCGGGTTCGATCGTGACGTTCGCCCAACATGTGGGCTTCTCACTGGCCCGCAAGCATGGGCTGCTCCGCGACGTCGTCGTGGAGTCGGAGTTCTACGACGTCCGTCGGACCGCTCGGCTGGTCGAGCGTTCCGAGGACGGTGTGGAGCTCACCTACAACCTGACCGAGCCACGCAACCACTCCTACGTCGTCGACGGGTTCGTCGTGCGCAACTGCAGTGAGTACATGCACCTCGACAACTCGGCGTGCAACCTGGCCAGCATCAACCTGCTCAGGTTCTTGGACGAGAACGACGCGTTCGACACCGAGGCGTTCAAGTCAGCGGTCGAGGTCGTCTTCACCGGCCAGGAGATCTTGGTGGGAAACGCGGACTACCCGACGGCGAGCATCGCGGACACCTCCCGACTCTTCCGTCAGCTCGGGATCGGCTACGCGAACCTCGGCGCTCTGCTCATGGCCAAGGGTCTTCCGTACGACTCGGACGAGGGGCGGGCCTGGGCGGCGGCGATCACGGCGCTCATGACCGGCCACGCTTACGCCACCTCAGCGAGGACCTCGGCGAGGATGGGCCCCTTCGTCGGCTTCCACAACAACGTCGACGCCATGATCGGCGTGCTTCGCAAACACCAGGCTGCCGCGGCTCGCATCGACGAGGAGCTCGTGCCGTTCGAGCTGCTGTCGGCGGCTCAGGAGTCCTGGGACGCCGCCGTGGAGGAGGCCGAGCGCTCGGGGGTCCGCAACTCACAGGCGAGCGTCCTTGCACCGACCGGGACGATCGCGCTCCTCATGGACTGCGACACCACCGGCGTCGAGCCTGACCTCGGGCTTGTGAAGACGAAGAAGCTGGTGGGCGGCGGCTCGATGTCGATCGTCAACCAGACGGTGCCGAGGGCGCTCCGCCAGCTCGGCTACGACGAGGGCCAGGTGGCCGACATCATCGCCCACATCGACGAGCACAAGACGATCGTCGGTGCGCCGCATCTGTCGGTCAGCCACCTCGCGGTGTTCGCGTGCTCGATGGGCGACAACACGATCCATTACACGGGCCACATCAACATGATGGGCGCCGTCCAGCCCTTCATCAGCGGGGCGATCTCCAAGACCGTGAACCTCCCCGAAGAGGTGACCGTCGAGGACGTCGAGCAGCTCCACATCGACGCCTGGCGCCTCGGGCTGAAGGCCGTCGCCATCTATCGAGACAACTGCAAGGTCGCCCAGCCCCTGTCCACCACCAAGAAGGAGTCGACCGGTGGCGACTCGTCGCCGGCTGGCTCGGCGGCCGAGGCGCACACTCGGGAGCTCACCGACAAGGTGGCCGAGCTCGAGCGGGCGCTCGCCCACGAGCGCACGGTGAAGCCCGACACGGTCGTGGTGGGGGCGGTCCGCGAGCGGCTCCCGAGGCGCCGCCTGTCGCGGACCTCGGCCTTCCGGGTCGCCGACTGTGAGGGCTACGTGACGGTCGGCGAGTACGAGGACGGCCGCCCCGGTGAGGTGTTCATCAAGGTTTCCAAGCAGGGTTCGACGCTGGCCGGGATCATGGACGCCTTCTCGATCTCGATCAGCCTCGGGCTCCAGCACGGCGTCCCGCTGGCCACCTACGTCCAGAAGTACTCGGCCATGAAGTTCGAGCCGGCCGGGCTGACCGACGACCCGGACCTCCGCCTCGCCTCGAGCCTGGTGGACTACATCTTCCGGCGCCTTGCGCTCGACTACCTCTCCTACGAGGAGCGGCTCGACCTCGGCGTGCTCTCGGTCTCCGAGCGCACCCAGCCGACGCTTCCCGGCGTGGAGGAAAGCGCAACGCCCACCGTCGGGCTGGTCGAGGACCGGATGACGTCAGCTTCGGCGGTGAACCCGCCCATCCTGGCCAGGCCGGAGCAGCGCGACGCCCCGTTCTGTTACAGCTGTGGGGACGCCATGCAGCGAGCCGGTTCGTGCTACGTCTGCACGACTTGCGGCACGACCAGCGGCTGCTCGTAATGTGCAATCGCTGCTGATGACATGCCCAGATCGCGGGTAGTGACATCGTCGTTCGCAGCGAATGACGTCGAGTTCGCGCCTGTTGACATCCAGGGTCTAGCCGGACAGCAAGCATTCAGCTAGCACGGATTGTCTGATCGAGATGGGCCGTTAGAGAGGACGCACGTCCGGCAGGACGTCGGGGCCACAGTGACCTTCGGCGAGCGGAAGTCCGACGAACTCTATTGGTGCGAATAGGACGACAACCTGGCTAGAAATGCTGCTCTCCGTGATGTCGCCCGAAGTGGTAACGCTGAGGAGCTCGGCAGTACCCGACAGCAAGGCCGCGGACGGTGCCACAAGGCCCTTGTTGCCCGCGTTCCGAATGGCGCGGGCCGCGGCTTGGCATCGAGGGTAAGTCGATACGCCACCAGTCATGACCGCTGCGGGCAAGGGCGGAGCCTCGGTCGGCATCGGTCCGATGACCTCCCACAGAGCGCGCTCGAGATCCTCGAGATCATCGGGGTCGGTGATGGCCTCGTGTCGGATGACCTCGGCCCACGCACCTTTTGGTGTCGTCGTCAAGTAGTGGCATGGTCCCTCACCCGCGCCATGCCAGCGCGTGGCCGGTTGTGTGTCGCTGGTCCACACGAACGGGAACCGGACATCGCATGCTCTGTAGAAACGCGAAGACATTGCGCTGAGCTATGCAGCTCGTCAACCAACGAGTGACTCAGCGAGCTCCCTCACGGCGGTGACTTCGTCGCTGAAGGGATCCCACTTTCCGCTCAAGATGTCGGTGGGCGAACGGCCGCCGAGCTGGGGCCGCCGGCGGTGGAACCAGGCGCGGATTCCCCGGTCGTTGTAGGAGCCCGCCAGGTCACCGACAATCCCAGCGAGCACATGACCTCTCCAAGCCACGTCGTCGGGGACCTCGCGATCCTCGGAGCGATAGCGCTGCAGAGCTGAGGGCGAAATGCCCAGGAGATCCCGCAGCTCTGTCCCCAGCACCTCGAGGAGCTTGGGTACCTCGCGTTCGGGGATTGGGGACTCATCGAGTTCACTGCGGACCCCCCGGATCCAAACAGCAAAGTCCTCTGGTCCCTTCTCGGCATAGTTCGGCCACTCGATCGCTCGGCCCACAGCGATACCGCATTGCGCAATGTCACCGAGGGCCTCGCTGAACACCGCCCCATTGAGGCTGGTGACGATGGCCTGTGGTTCCCAGATACCCGACGCTTCTGCCCTGCAGAGCAACCGCGCGGCCTCACCAGCGACCCCCGCGGCACTAAACGGGGCTTCAGCGGACCGTAATCGGAGGTTGGACATGCCCCAGATTGTATCCGTTTGTGCCCCAGTGGCATTCAACTCGGTCGAACCGCACTTGGGACGCGCCACCGGGGCGGCAGTTCGCCGCCCCGGTGAGCCGATCGGTTGGCTGGTCAGTCCATCGTCCCCGAGCTGGTCCCACCTTGTTCGAGCGAGGGGAGCAGGGCGACGATTTCGTTCGACGGGATCGAGAACCCGATGTCCTGGGAGCTCGTGCCGTCGGAGTCGCCACCAGCACCGGCGGTGTTCATCCCGATGACGTCACCGGCCGAGTCAAGCAGCGGGCCGCCCGAGTTGCCGGGGTTGATGGCGGCGTCGGTCTGCAACAGCCCGTGGAGTGTCTCGGTGTTCCCCGAATCGTCCTCGGCGGTGATCGTCCGACCTTCCGCAGAGATGATGCCGGTCGTGACCGTCGGGCTCGAGCCGAGTGCGAGCGCATTGCCGATCGCGACCACCGAGTCTCCGACGGCGACCTGTGCGGAGTTCCCGAAGGTGACGGTGGGCAGGCCGCTCACGCCCTCGATCTGGAGTAGGGCGACGTCGTCCGTCGGATCGGCGCCGACGAGAGTGGCCGTGTAGGACTTCGACGATCCGTTGAAGGTCACCGAGATTGACGTCGCACCGTCGATCACGTGGTTGTTGGTGACGACCTCGCCCGAGGACGTCACGATCATGCCGGTGCCCTCGAGCGTCTCCTCCTCATAGCCGCCGAACCCGAATCCGTTCGAGGGTTCGTCCACCACGACCTGCGACGTGACCGAGACGATCGCCGGATCGACCTTGCTCACGATCGACGCAACGCTGTCGTCCTGGCTGGCGAGGTTGGTGGTCGTTGCGACGTGGACGACGTTGTCGGCCCCGCCCGAACCACCGAGTGCGGCGGCGATACCTCCGCCGACGCCGCCCCCGACGAGTGCCGCCATCGCGACCAGCGTCCTGACGCGGCGCGACCGACGCCGGTTGTGACGTGGGCTCCCGCCGGTCCCCGCCGGATGGTCACCGATCGGGGTGTAAGGCGGGGTCGGCGGGATGCCGACGGCGGAGTTCCAGCGGGTGGGGGCGAGGGGCACGTCATGGGCGAAGCCCTCCCACGACCCAGCCGGCGTCGGGGGGGCGGTACCGGCTGGGTCGTGGGCCGCTGCGGTGGGGGGATGCGCAACGGCAGGGTCTGCGGAGTCCGCAGGGATTTGGGGAGGGCGAATTGTCGAATCCGGTGTGGGCTCTTGCTCGGTCATGATGCGATTCTGCGGGTCACCCCTGAGATTTCGACAAGAGCGCCCTAAATGTCTCCTAACAACGGGACCGGCGGCGCCGCGGGATCGTCCCACTCGTCGATCGGCACGGTGTCCTGGTCGGACCTCGCCGGTGGTCGCCGGGTCCCCGTAGATTGTGCGTGGTGAAGATCGAATGCTGAGTTTCGATGAGGCGGTGGCCAAGGTCACCGGCCCTGGTCAGCCCTTCGAGATCGTCGACCAAACGATCGCCGGGATTGACTACAAGGTGTTCAAGAACGCCCCTCCGACTTTGCGGGAGATCTTCGCAACGGCGCGGGGGCGCGGCGACGCGACGTTCCTCGTCTATGAGGGCGAGCGGTGGAGCTTCGGGCAGGTGATGACCCATGTGGACGCGCTCGGCGCCGCGCTGGTCGAGCGCTACGGGGTCAAGGTGGGCGACCGAGTCGCCATCGGGATGCGCAACCTGCCGGAGTGGATCATCTCGTTCGCGGCCATCCTCTCGGTCGGGGCTGTCTCGGTCTCGCTGAATGGCTGGTGGACCGAGGACGAGCTCGCGTACGCCCTCGAGGACTCGGGGTCCTCGCTGGTCCTGGCCGATCCTGAGCGCGTCACCCGGATGCTTGCGACGTGCCAAAAGAAAGGAATCCCGATCATCGCGGTGCGGAGCACCGGCGGGCAGCCCGATGGGGTCGATCGATACGAGGACGTGGTGGTGCTCGGCACGCCCCTTCCCGACGCCAGTTTTGGGCGGGAGTCCGACGCCACCATCCTCTACACCTCGGGCACGACCGGCGCCCCCAAGGGTGCGGTGTCGACCCACCGTGCGGTCATCCAGGCGCTCATGGCCTTCGGCTGCGGGCAAGCGGTCCCGATGGCAAGACAGGAGCCCGGCGACGCCAAGACCGTGCAGGCACCGTCGTACCCATTGACACTCATCCTCACCGTTCCGCTGTTCCATGTGACCGGCTGCGTGCCGGTGATGCTCTCGTCGTTCGCGGGCGGCATCAAGCTCGTGATCATGTATCGCTGGGACGCCGAGAAGGCCCTGGAACTGATCGAGAGCGAGCGGGTCACCACCTTCGTGGGCGTGCCGACCCAGAGCTGGGACCTGCTCGAGTCGCCCAACTTCCACAAGTACGACACGTCGTCGCTCACCTCGATCGCCGGGGGTGGTGCGCCGGCCCCTCCGACCCTGGTGCGCCGGGTCGAAGCGGAGTTCGGCGGGGGAAGGCCGGCCATCGGCTATGGCATGACCGAGACGAACGGGTACGGCCCGGGCAACTCGGGCGACGACTACGTCTCGCATCCCTCGAGCGCCGGCCGGTGCCTGCCCATCATGCAGCTCGAGATCCGCGACCAGGACGACAAACCCGTCCCGGTCGGCGATCGCGGCGAGATCTGGTTCAAGGGTCCCAACCTCATCCGTGGCTATTGGAACCGGCCCGAGGCGACCGCCGAGGTCCTGGTGGACGGGTGGCTGCGCAGCGGGGATGTCGGCCACCTCGACGACGACGGTTTCGTCTACGTCGAGGACCGCGTCAAGGACATGGTGCTGCGCGGTGGCGAGAACATCTACTCCGCGGAGGTCGAGGCGGCAATCTACGAGCACCCCGCCGTCACCGAGGCGGCGGTCTTCGGCGTCCCAGACCCCCGCCTCGGCGAGCAGGTGGCCGCCGCCGTGGTGCTCAAACCCGCCGCCAGCCTGACCACCGAGGAGCTGCAGAAGCACGTTGCGGAGCGGCTGGCCCTCTTCAAGGTGCCGACGCTCATCACGTTCTCGACCCAACCGCTGCCGCGAGGTGCGACCGGCAAGATCCTCAAACGCGAGCTGCGCACCATCTTCTACCCGGGCGCCAAGGCGACCAATTCGGGAGTCTGCCCGCCGCGGTCCTCGATGGCGAGGCGGGCAACGACCTGCTGCTCGGTAATCGCCCTCTCGGCGCGCCCACGCCCGACGAAGCTCACGGTCCAGTGCAGAAGGGCGGAGACCCGGTTCTTGAATCCAGTGAGAAACGTCAGGTGGACGACCAGCCAGGCCAGCCACCCGACGAGCCCGCTCATCTGAAAGCGGCCGATCTTTGCCACCCCGCGGAAGCGGGCGATGGTCGCCATCGAGCCGAGGTCGCGATAGCGCAGAGGCGGACCAGTGCCCGAGGTCCCACGCTTCACCCGACGGACGATTACCCGTGCCGCGTGCGCGCCCGACTGCATGGCCACCTCGGCCACACCCGGCAGGTCATCGAGAGCCATCAGGTCGCCGACCACGAACACCTCGGGGTGGCCGGGGAGCGAGCAATCGGGGAGCACCTCGACCCGCCCGTCCTTGTGCAGCTGGGCGCCCGACTGTTCGGCGAGCGTCGCCCCAAGCGGCGACGCCCTGACGCCGGCCGCCCAGATCTTGGTGCGCGCCGCGAACCGCCGAGTCGAGCCGTCCTGGAAGCGCACCTCGATCCCTTGGTCGTCGACGTCGATGACCATCGTGTTCAGCTGCACCTCGATCCCGAGCCGCTCGAGGTCCCGTTTGGTCTTGACCGCCAGGCGGGGCCCGAAGTTGGCGAGCACGCTTGACCCGCCATCGAAGAGCAGCACTCGGGCGCGCCGCGGATCGATCCGGCGGAAGTTGCGACGGAGCGACCGGTGGGCGAGCTCGACGATCTGACCCGCCATCTCGACCCCCGTCGGGCCGCCACCGACTACCACAAAGGTGAGCCACTCGTCGCGTCGCTGCGGGTCAGCCTCGGTCTCGGCCATCTCGAACGCCCCGAAGATCCGTCCACGCAGCTCGAGCGCGTCATCGATCGACTTCATCCCGGGCGCCCACCGGCTGAGCTCGTCGCGCCCGAAGTACGAGGTCTCCGAGCCCGTGGCCACGATGAGGCTGTCGTAGTCGAGGGTGTGGGCGGACTCGCCCTGACGGAGCGTGAGGCACCGTGCTGCGAGGTCGATTTCGCTGACCTCTCCGAGTATGACGTTCGTGTGCCGTTGCCCGCGCACCACGTCGCGGATCGGAGGCGCGATCTCGCCGGTAGAGAGGATGCCCGTGGCCACCTGGTAGAGGAGCGGCTGGAAGAGGTGGTGGTTGGTCCGGTCGACGACGGTCACCTCGACGGGTGCACGTCGCATGGCGCGAAGCGCGAACAACCCGCCGAACCCGCCCCCGACCACGACGACCTGGTGGGCCTGGGCGTCGGACACGGCGACGGACTCGTCAGCTCCTCGAGGGCGGGCTGACCGTCAGCGCCGGGTCGTCGACGACGATCGGCGCAAGGGCGTCCTCGATCGCCCGTACCAGGTCGTCGGTGAGCTTGACGTCCAGCGCTGTGACGTTCTCCACTACCTGCTCGGGCCGAGTCGCTCCGACGATGGCCGAGGCGACGTTCGGATTGCGCAGGACCCAAGCGAGCGCGACCGACGCCGGCGAGTACCCAGCCTCCTGGCAGATCGCTGCGTACTTGGCAACCGGCTCGAGCACTTCGTCGCGCATAAAGCGACGGATAAAACCGGCGCCCGACTCCGATGCGGCACGACTGTCGGCGGGCGGAGGGCTGCCCGGCAGGTACTTGCCGGTGAGGACGCCTTGGGCGAGGGGCGACCACACGATCTGGCTGATCCCATCCTTCTCGCACGTCGGCACAACCTGGGGCTCGATCACCCGCCAGAGCAACGAGTACTGGGGCTGGTTCGACACGATGCGGTCAAGTCCCATGTCCGAGGCGATCGTGACCGCGTCGGCGATCTGTGCCGCCGACCACTCCGATACGCCGATGTAGTGGACCTTCCCCATGCGAACCAGGTCGTCGAATGCGCGCAGGGTTTCCTCCAATGGCGTCTCCACGTCGTAGCGGTGTGCCTGGAGGAGATCCAGATGATCGGTTTGGAGGTGACGCAGCGACCGGTCGACGGACTCCACGATGTGCTTGCGCGACAGGCCGCGGTTGTTGGGGTTCGGGCCGGTCGGCCAGTACACCTTGGTGAAGATCTCGATCGAGTCGCGCCGGACGTCGCTCAGCGCCTTGCCCAGAACCTTCTCGGCGGCGCCCCCTGCGTAGACGTCGGCGGTGTCGAAGGTGGTGATCCCCGCGTCGAGGGCGGCCCGCACGCAGGCCGTCGCGGCGTCCTCCTCGATCTGGCTCCCGTGGGTGATCCAGTTCCCGTACGAGATCGCCGAAACCAGCATGCCGCTGCGACCGAGGTGGCGATATTCCATTCGGTCGAGCGTAACGGGGTGGACATGATCGCACCCCATCTGAGGCCCAGTCCTACGCTCCGGGGTGATGTCCGAAGAAACCCGCCCCGACCCTCAGACCGAGGGCCTCCCGCAGCGCAGCCGGCTCCGGGTCGGGCGAACCCTGTCGATCCCGATCGAGGAGGTCGAGTGGCGCGCTACGACCTCGGGCGGTCCAGGTGGCCAGCACGCCAACCGGTCGAACACGAAGGTCGAGGTGCGATTCGACGTGCTCGGCTCGCCGAGCCTCGGTCCCCGCCAGCGCGCCCGCCTCCTCGAACGGCTCGGGCCGGTGGTCCGCGCCAGCGCGGGGGAGAGCCGGTCCCAGGCCACCAATCGCCGCGTCGCCCTCGACCGGTTGGTCAGCAAGCTGGCGACCGGGCTCCAGCGTGAGGCGCCGCGGCGCCCCACCACCCCGACCAAGGGGGCGAAGGAGCGCCGCCTGGCCGAAAAGCACTCGCGTGCCGAGGTGAAACGCAACCGTGGGCGGCCGGACCCCGAGGACTGACGCGACGATTCAGCGCGCCGCGGCGTCGCCCCGGTGCATGTCCGACTCGAGGATCAAGCGCGACGCCCGTCCCGTCTCCCACGCGTCGTCGAGGAACCCGATGATTTCGGTCGTGAGTCGGGCCGGGCGGAGGCGTAGCTCGAAGATCGACCTCGCCTCGACAAAGCGCGCGTTGGGGAGCTGGGCGGCCAGGCGTGCGGCGTCGCCGAGAGGGTGGAGGCGGTCCGACGGGTGCCCGATCACGAGGGTCGGCGTCGTCATCGCAACGCGCTCGGACACGGTCGGCGCGACCGGTCCGACCACGACGCCCTTCAGGACAGCGGCGATGTCGTCGGGATCGAGTTCGAGCACGCCGAGTGCACCGCCGAGGACGCCGAGGCGGTCGCGCGGGATCCGTCTTCCGAGCCGCATGAACACTCGGAGCAGTGGAGCCGCGTAGCTGGCGGCAAACAGCACCGGGGCGAACATCACCAGTGCCGCTGGCACCGCCTGCTCGAGCACCGGCATCTCGAGGAGCATCGCGCTGAGGCGCTCCGGCGCGAACAGGGCCATTTGCAGCGCGACGTCGGCACCGAGCGACACACCGCCGACGGCGGCCCGCTCGACGCCGAGCTCGTCCAGGAGTCGTACGACGCGGCGGGCATAGGAGTCCATCCGATGGAGCGCGATCGAGTGCGGCTTGTCGGATCGTCCGTGACCCGGCAGGTCGAGAAGGATGACGCGGTAGCCGGCGTCGGCCAGATCCTGCGCGAGCCGGTGGTTGAGGTAGGAGTCAAGCAGGATCCCGTGGAGGTAGACGACGGTCCGATCGCCCCTCCCAAACACCTCGTAGGACAGCGACACGCCGTCGTCGAAGAAGGTCCGGAGTTGGTGCGGCATGGGTCGAGATGATTGCACTGGGGCGGGCCGCGATGCCTACCGGGAGACGTAATTCCAGCTCAGCGAGCGACCAGCTCGCCCACGGCTTGGATCGCTCGTTCCACGACGGCACGAGAGTCCGCTCTTGTGTCCTCGCCCACCCCGTGCAGCGCAGTTAGCGACGCGTACCCGGCGCCGACCAGCGCCGCGTCGTCGGTCGGATCCTCGCCGGCGGTGTCTCCGAGGGTCGGGATGGCCGTCCCGAGCACGAGCTTGATGGTGCCGGCATCGCCGCGCATCTCGGCGTGCGCCCCCTTGATGATCCCGGCGTCACTGATGCCGGCCGCCACCACGCCGCGCAGGTCGGCCAGGGCGACGTTGGGGACGTTGAGGTTGAGGACCGTCCTCGGCGGTGCCTCGGCCACGACCGGGAGGATCCCGAGAGCGAGCTCGGCCGCAGTGTCCCACTGGTGCTGGTCAGCCTGTGATCGGAGCGACACCGCCAGGCCACGGAACCCGTGTTGCGCCGCCGTCAGGGCCGCACCGACCGTGCCCGAGTGTAGGACGGAACGCCCAACGTTCACCCCCAGGTTGATCCCCGAGATGATCACGTCGGGCTTGGGTCCGAAGGCGCCGTAGGTGCCGATGACCACGGTGAGCGCCGGTGGCGCGTCCACGCCGTACACCGGGATCCCCTCGGCCCCCTCGAGGCGGATGCGGCGGCAGCCCACCGCTTCACGTTCGTAGACGGTCCCCACCGCCGCCGATGCGCCGGAGTAGTTGGCCAGGGGAGCCACCACCACGACATCTCGGTCCTGGCACTGTTCGGACCAGCGCGCCAGGGCTCCGACGAGAGCGCGCAGACCTGGGGCGTGCACGCCGTCATCGTTGGTGACCAGGACACGCACTCGCCCAGTACGATACCGCCGGCGTCTCCGCCCGAGTCCGCCGCCACCAGCCCGTCACCCAATGTCCCAACGCCCATCCCGACCGACACCCTCGGCCCCGGGTCCCACGAGCCACCCGCGCTCGGTGACCGGAGAGCAGTGGGAGATCGCGCACGGTGGCCAGCGCGCCATCGTGACCCAGGTTGGCGGGACCCTCAGGTCGTATTCACTCGACGGGCGGCCGATCATCGCCGGCTTCGACCCCGCCGAGTGGGCGCACGCCGGGCGCGGACAGGTGCTAGCTCCATGGCCCAACCGCCTCGGCGACGGGCGCTACTCCTTCGGCGGCGTCGAGTGCCAGGCCGCGCTGGACGAGCCGGAGCGCAACAACGCGATCCACGGGCTCGTGCGCTGGTTGGCATGGGAACTCGAGGTCAAGGCCCAGAACCTGGTGGCCGCGCTGTGCCATGTCTTCCCGACCCCCGGCTACCCGTTCAACCTCGAGCTGCGCGTGGAGTACCGGCTCGGTCGCGACGGATTGACGATCGTGTCCCAGGCGACGAACGTCGGGACCGAGACGCTGCCATTCGGACTGGGTTTTCATCCGTACCTGAAGCCGCAGGGCGACGTCATCGACACCGCGCTGCTGGAACTGCCGGCCCACGAACGGCTCGTGCTCGACGAGCGCGCCCTGCCGACTGGCGAGGTGCGCGCCGTCGAGGGCACCGAGTACGACTTCACCCAGGCTCGCCCCATCGGGGCGACCAGGCTCGACACCGCGTACACCGGGCTTGAGCGCGGTCGTGACCGGCTGGCCTGGTCGGAGCTCAGTGAGCCGACTGCTGAGGGAGCGACCCGACTATGGATGGACGAGGGGTTCGGCTATCTCATGTGCTACACCGGTGACACCCTCGGCCCGGATGATCGGCGGCGTGCCGTCGCGGTGGAGCCCATGACGTGCCCACCGGACGCGTTCCGCTCGCAGCGAGGGCTCATCATCCTGGAGCCGGGCCAACAGTGGGAGGGGGCGTGGGGAGTGGTCGCGACATGACCGACGACGGCGCGAGCACAGCCGGGCGTTGGAAGGGTCGCGTCGTGCTGATCACCGGATCCTCGAGCGGGATCGGCAAGGCGGTCGCTCAACGCTTCGGCGGGCTCGGTGCCTCGGTCCTTGTGAACTCGTCTCGCTCGGCCGATGCCGGCAAGGCCGTGGCTGACTCCTTGCCCGATGCGCTCTACGTGCAGGCCGACGTGGCCGATGAAGGGGAGTGCGGTCGGTTGGTGGAGACTGCGCTCGAGCGATGGGGCCGTCTCGACGTCCTCATCAACAACGCGGGCACCGGTCCCCTGATCGCCCACTCCGATCTCCGGGCGGCCACCGTGGACGTCTGGCGCGAGGTCTTCGGCGTGAACGTCTTTGGGACCTGGGCGCTTACCGTCGCCGCCATGCCGGAGCTCACCAAGGCCAAGGGATGTGTGGTGAACATCACCTCGCTGGCGGGGATTCGCGAGCTCGGGAGTTCCGTGCCCTACGCATGCTCCAAAGCGGCGACTAACCACATGACCGAGCTCGTGGCCAAGGTCGTCGGCCCCGATGTCCGGGTCAACGCGGTGGCGCCCGGCCTGGTGGACACACCGCGCGCCGAGGGCTGGACCGCGAGTTTCGAGGCCTACCGACAGCTGTCGCCGATGCGGCGCGCCGCAACAGCTGACGACGTCACCGACGTGGTGATGTTCCTCTGCGAGTCGCCGTATATGACCGGCGAGGTGGTGGTCGTCGACGGAGGGTTCGGCCTGACCCGCTGAAGGTCAGGGTCGCGGCGGCACCGCCCAGCGCAGCCCGATGCAAAACAGCCTGGCCGCCGGAGTCACGACCGTGGCGTCCAGGAGCGTCAAGGTGGGGATCTTCAGCTTGGCCCGTGCCCAACGGGGGAGCAGGCTGATGCCCGCTGCGGTGATGAGCGCGTAGACCGCCTTGTCCTCGGGCTTGCGGGCGACCCCGCGGAGGAGGAAGTCCCTCGCGACGAGCGCCTGGGGCCCGCCGTAGAGATCCTTCCTGACGTGCAAGAAGTAGGCGTCCATCTCGTCGACCGAACCCGGCACCCACTCGGCCCCGAGCTCGATCGCGACGGCGGCGGTCTCCTTGTAATACCGGTCGCACTCCTCACGGGTGAGCCGCCGCCCACCGAATCGCTGCGTGGCTTGCAAGAAGCAGTACATCTCCGCCGCGTGCACCCAGGTGAGGAGCTCGGGGTCCGACGCCGAATAGGGGCGACCGTCGGGTGCGACGCCGCGGACCCGTCGGTGGACCGCTTGCACGTGGCGAATCGCGCCCCGGGCCTCCTCCACGGTCCCGAACGTGGTGGCGCCGACGAAGTTGGCGGTCCGGCGAAGCCGACCGATCGCGTCGTTCTCGTACGCAGAGTGATCGGCGACGCCGGCCATGGCCAGCGGATGGAGCGCTTGGAACATCAGCGCGCCGAGTCCACCGATCATCATCGTGCCGATGTCGCTGTGGACGACCCGGACCACGCTGTCGGGATGGACGAAAGCGGTTTCGGGGTCCGAAGCGCGCCCCGTCGGCTCCCGCTCGGAAACCCCGAACGTCCTTCGGACGCCGCGCCCGATGTCGTCGCGGATGGGGCTGGTCAGGCTCGACAGCAGGCGAAGTGGGGCCAGCGCGAGGTCCTCGCCGACCTTGAAAGCCCGATCGACGGGGTCGGTCCTCGGCGGCGCGTCCATGCGACCAGCATCGTCGCAGCCCGGTGGTGCCAGCAAGCACCGGCCGTCGCGCCGCTCCCGGCGCAACTAGCCTCGGAACTCGTGACCCTGGTCGACCTGCCCTCTCGAGCCGAAGTCGACGAGCACCTGCTCGACTTCGATCAGGGCGGCGGCGGGTGGGATGGCTGGGACGACGACCCCGGCGAGGGCTGGGGCTGGTCCGAGGAGCCTTTCGACGACGACGTTCCATATCGGCGCCCGCGGGTCATCCGAGCGCTGGCCGTCGTGTTGACCTTCATGGTCATCACGGGCTCGGTTGGTGCCTACGTGGCCGTCATGACGGCCGGGAGCGAAGGCCAATACCCTGTCAGCAACGTCGCCGCATCCGTGCCCCGCGGCTCCACCGGCACACCGTCGGCGCAGGTGGGATTCGTCGTGTCCAACCAGTCGACCAAGGCCGGACGGGCGCGCTGCACCGCGACGATCCAGAACACGCAGGTGACCTTCGGTTCGGCCGGTGCCATCACGGGGCGCGTCCCTGGCGGCGGGTCGCTGAAGGTCGCCATCCGCGTCCCTCTCTCGTCGGGGGCCCTGGCCGGTGAGGGATCGGCGGCCGTCGAGGTGCGCTGCGTTCCAGTCCGCCACAACCCCGCCTGAGTCACCGGCGGCGAAGGCCGCGCCTGAAGGTTCGGCGCACGCGAACCGTCCGATACCCTGAGGCGCGCTGCGGGCCCGGCGGCCCGGACGAGGGGAGGAACCCATGCAGCACCAGATCAAGGGAACGGTGCTTCCGGTGCTCGAGGTCCAGCTCGACCCCGGCGAGAGCGTGCTCTCCGAGGACGGCGAGTTCTCCTGGATGACCGACAGCGTCCAGATGACCACCGGCACGGGCGGAGGCGCCGGGGGGAAGGGGCTGCTGGGAGCCGTCAAGCGCGTCGCTGGGGGGAGCAGCTTCCTGTTCAACACGTACACCGCCGAGGGCGCGCCGGGCATGGTCGCCTTCGCCGCCAAGATGCCCGGGACGGTGTTCCCGATCGATCTGAACCAGGAGTACTTCGCGCACCGCCACGGATTCCTCGCCGGCACCCCAGGCGTCGAGGTTTCGGTCTCACTCCAGCAGACCTTTCGCGGTGGGATCTTCGGCGGCGAGGGCTTTCTGCTGCAGAAGATCGGCGGCTCCGGTCAAGCCTGGATCGAGCTCTCCGGCGAGGTGATGCCCTACGACCTGGGACCGGGCCAGACGATGCGGGTGCATCCCGGCCACATCGGGCTCTTCCAGGCCTCCGTCACCTTTCAGGTCATCAGGGTGCCCGGCATCGCCAACCGATACCTGGGCGCCGATGGACACCACTGGGTGGTGCTGACCGGTCCGGGCAGGGCCTGGCTGCAGTCGATGCCGATCCCGATCCTGGCCGGCGCCATGTCCCCGTATCTCGGGGGTGATGCTCGACCCGCCGCAGCCGGAGCGGCCGGAGGAGCGGTGGCCAGCGCGCTCGGCGACATTTTGCGAGGCCGATGAAAGACGGGGTTCGCCGGCTCGCCGAACGCTCCGCCTAAGAAATCCCGCCGTTCGATCCGGGATAGACCGGGCTCACTCTGAGCCCGGCGCACCCTGGTAGCTGCGCATTCACCTTCACCGACTGCGAGCGCGTTGGGCGGGGTCACGAGGAGCGCGGCGTAGGTGACACACGACGTCGCCGATCCGGTTGGCACGTCGGACCCGAACACGATGGCCGAGGCCGTCTGGTCCGGAGCGAGGGTGACCGTCGGCAGCGACGAGGTGGACCCGGTGAATGGCGCGTTGTTGACTTCTCGGCTCGCCTGCACGATCTGATTGCCGGCGTTGTCGAGACCGGCCACGCCGGGGAAGGCATGCAGCAGGCATGCTCGACGAGCTGGTGTTTTCGAACAAGATGACCTGGCCGATGGTCCCGGCGGCCCCTGAACCCATGCCCGCGGTGACCGAGAGCTCGGACGTCGAGCAGTTCGCCAGCCCGCGCGCCATCGTCGTGCTCGTGGTGGTGGTGCTCGACGCGACCGTCGTCGATGTCGAGGTGGTGCTCGACGGAGCGGCGGCGGGGTTACTCGAGCACGAGGCCAGCCCGAGGGCGCAGCCGCCGACCAATGCGATCTTCCCGACCAGCGACCACGCCCGGTGCCCGGTGTTCATCTCCCCCCGATCTGCAGTTGCGACCCTACAAGCGTCATCCGCCTCGGAGGGTCAATAGGAGACAAAGAGGGTTCGTTGCGCGCTCTCGAACTGATGGGTGCTGGCACGACGGAAGGTCACAGGGTGCCCACCTTGGCGCTACCCCTTGGGTCCACAACACTGAGGTGGGCGTCAAAAGCGAGGAGTTTTCTTGGGGGCCATCGGGTTCGTGTTCGGAGCGGAGTTCCGACGCCGATGGCGCTCATGGCTGATCTTGGCGGCTCTGATCGCGGTCGTGGCCGGGTTGGTGCTCGCCGCCGCCGCCGCTGGGCGCCGAACTGCCACCGCGTTCCCTCGCTTTGTCGCCGCCCACGGCTACGACTTCGCCGTCCTCAACTTCAAACCCCTTCCGGGGCTGGCGAAGCTTCCTGAAGTCGCCTCGGTGACCCCGGCGGGCTATCTGTTCAATGGCAACCTGATCTGCGCCTGTACCCGCGGCATCAACTCGGCGAACGTCTCGATAATCGACTTGTCACCAACGGCTCTGGACCGCACGGTCAAGCTTGTCTCCGGCCGGATGCCCGCGAAGTCCTCCCCGGACGAGTTGCTGGCCTCATTCAACTTGCAACAGGACTACGGGGTGCATATCGGGACGGTGATCCGCACATCGTTCTTCGCGCCTTCGCAAGAGAAGGCGATCCTCGCTGGAGCGAACATCAACCCGAAGGGGCCAGCAGTGGCCTTCCACGTGGTGGGGATCGAGGCGGCCGAATCCGAGTTCCCAGCGGGACAGGGAGCCTCTTACGACCTGTACACCACTCAGTCCTTCGTCCGCTCAATCGGTCGACGATCCGCAAGCGCAACCGAATACCTCGTGCGCCTCCGCCACGGTGCAGCCGGCCTCCCCCAGTTCGACGCCCAGATCAACGCCCTGCATGTGTCTTCTTTGATGAACCTGGACGCCAATGCCACAGCTGTGACGGCGTCGATCCACCCCCAGGCGGTGGGGTGGTGGGTGCTGGCCGGACTGGCCGGACTGGCCGCACTGGCCGTCGTCGGCCAAGCGTTGGGTCGCCAGAGCGCCGTCGAAACCGAGGAATACCCCCCACTGATTGCTCTGGGCTTGCCTCGGCGCCAACTGGTGGCGCTTGGCTTGGTGCGGAACCTGCTCGTGGCGCTCGTCGGCGCAGCCGGCGCCGTGGTCATCGCGTTCGCACTGTCCCCGCTCACCCCAGTCGGTGAGGCGCGTCTTGCCGAACCATCCACCGGGTTTGCCTTTGATCCCCTTGTCCTCCTCCTTGGGGCGCTGGCCATAGTGGTCGCGGTGCTGGTCTTGGGCGTGTGGCCGTCGGTGCGCGCCTCGCGGGTGCTTGTCGGTGACGACCGAGCGCCGGCCGCTCACCCCTCAGCGATCGTGGCCCGCGTCGCTGCGACCGGCGCACCGCCGAGCGCCGTCATCGGAGTCCGTCACGCGCTCGAACGGGGACGCGGTGCGGCTTCGGTCCCGGTGGACACGGCGCTCTTTGGGACTGCGTTGGCGGTCCTGGCCTTGTGCGCGACAGCGGTCTTCGGGGCCAGCCTGTCGCACCTGACGGCCACGCCCGCCTTGTACGGCAACGATTACCAGGTGATATTCGCGAACAACTCGGCAACCGGGGGCAACCCCGCCACCGAACTGGCCAGCCTGGAGCATGACCCAGCCATTACCGGGATCATGTTCGGAACGCGAGAGGAGATATTGATCAATGGGGTCGGCGTCTTCGCTTTCGCCGGAACGGCCGTCCGAGGGCCATTGCTCCTCTCGACGATCGACGGCCGGCTTCCGACCGGCGATGGCGACATCTCACTCGGCGACACGACCCTGCACCAGGTTGGTGCCCATGTGGGATCGGTGGTCCTCGTCACCGTGCAAGTCCCAACTGGGCGCACGCGCACGGCTCAGTTTCGCGTCGTGGGGACGCTGTCCTTTCCCAGTCAGTTCGGCCTTGGTGGACTGGGCACCGGGGCGGCGGTGACTTCCGCTGGATATCTGAATGCCGTGTGCCCGCTCGGTCCGACGCAGGCCACGTGTCGGACCGAATACCACGCGCATCAGAAGATCGGCGGCGCCGTATTTGCGACAGCCGTGTCCGGTCCGAAGGGAGAGGCCACCATCGCCCACTACCTCGACGCGTTCCAGGGCATAGCCCTCCGGCCGACGACCCCCATTTCGCTCATCAATTTCGGCGAAGCGGTGAACTTCCCGCTCATCGTGGGATTGATGCTGGCGCTATTCGGCGTGGCGACGCTCATGCACCTGCTCGTGGTGAGCGTGGGTCGACGTCGGCGTGAGGTCGCCCTCCTAAAGGCGCTTGGGTTCGTCAACCAGCAAGTCGTCGCGGCCGTGTGCTGGCAGGCGACAACGGTTGCCCTGGTCGGGATCATCGTCGGCATCCCGCTCGGAATTGCGGTGGGTCAGGTGGTCTGGCGGCGCGTTTGCGACCAATCTGGGAGCGGTGCCTCTCGCCACGGTGCCAGTGTGGGTCATCGTCGCGCTCGGTGCGGGCGTGCTGACCGTCGCGAACCTCTTGGCGGTCGCGCCCGCAATGGCGGCCCGCTCAAGGACCGCCGCACAACTCCTACGCACCCAGTAGACGAGAGAACAGGGTGCGATCGCGGGTTCGTTCGCGCCAAGGGCATGTCGCCTGGCGGTAGGCCCTGACTGGCTCGTCGCTCGACCTCTTTTCGTCGTGCTGCGCGTCATCGCTTGGCGCAGTTCAACGGGCTCATCGGATCTCAGTGGGGAATTCCTAATGGCCGTTGACAGCCAGCTGCCCCCGATCACGTTTGACGCGACGAAGGTGCTTCAAGCTTGAGGTGTGACCCAACAAAGCCGAAGCACCTACGTCGTCACCAACCCTAGCGAGATCGTCCAAGCCCTCGTTGGCCTGAAAGACGTCGGGGTCCTGCACTACAGCCGTCACGGCCCCGAGGTGGAGCTCATGATCGAGCAAGTGGTCGGTGAGCTGCGGTGTCCGAGCTGCCACAGCCGGGCCCAGGTGAAGGACCGCCCGGTCGTCCACTACACCGACCTCCCGGTCTATGGGGTGCCGATGCGCCTCTCCTGGAAGAAGCACCGGCTGCGCTGTCTGGATGCAGAGTGCCCCAAGCGCAGCTGGGTGCTCGAAGACCACCGGATCGCGGCCAAGGGCTGTCTCCTCACGACTCGGGCGGCCAAGTGGGCGACCGCCCAGGTGGGCACCGGGAGAACCGTGCTCGAAGTGGCCACCGAGCTCGACTGCGACTGGCACACCGTGAACGACGCCGTGAGCACCTATGGCAAGGCGCTGTTGGATGCCGATCGCAAGCGGATGAACAAGACCTCTGCCATCGGTCTCGACGAAACCGCCTTCGTGAAGGCGAAGCACAAGCTGAAGGACTACGCGACCACCGTGGTCGACGTGGAGCACCACCAGATCATCGACATCCTGCCGTCGCGCAACTACGTCGAGGTGGCCGCCTGGCTGGACAAACAGCCCGAGGGCTGGAAGAGGCGGATCCGCTTCGGCGCCCTCGACATGTCCGACACCTATGCGGCGGTCTATTCGGTGGTGCTTCCCAGGGCCGCCCAGGTGGTCGACTCCTTCCACGCGGTGGCACTGGCGAACCGCTGCCTCGATGCGGTTCGCCGGCGAGTCCAGACCGAGCAGACCGGGCACCGGGGTCGCCGGGACGATCCCCTCTATCGGGTCCGGCGGATCCTGCTCATGGCCGAGGAGCGATTGGATGCCGAAGCCACCGAGCGCCTCGCATCACTGCTCGAGTTGGGTGACCCCGACGCCGAGGTGGCGATCGCCTATCGGGTGAAGGAGCGTCTTCGGGACTTCTATCGAACGAGCGACCTCAAGTCGGCCCGCAACCTTCTCGCAGAGTTGGTCGCCCACTGCCTGAAGCGGGCCATGCCTCCCGAGGTCCAAAAGCTCGGACGGACGATCAAGAAGTGGTTCGAGAAACTCTGCAACTACCACCTGGCCAAGGTGACCAACGGGCCCACCGAGGCACTCAACAACCTCATCAAGCGGATCAAGCGAATCGGCTTCGGGTTCAGGAACTTCGAGAACTATCGGATCCGGGCTCTGCTCTACGCGGGCAAACCGAACTGGCGGGTACTCGGCTCGATCGTCGTCCGATGAGATGGCGCGACCCCATCAGAATCCGAAGAGCCGTTCAACGCTTGGGGCGCAGCTTGGTGCGCCTGAGAAATCTCGGTGCGCCCCTCGGGATTCGAACCCGAAACCTGCGGATTAAGAGTCCGTTGCTCTGCCGTTGAGCTAGAGGCGCGCCCCAGTGTAGGTCAACGGCATGCATGAACTCCCCGGCCGAACCGAGGCGATGGTCTAACGCTGGAGCGATTTGGTCTCGAGGAACTCCTCGAAACCGAACTCGCCTCGCTCTCGTCCGATGCCCGACTGCTTGTACCCGCCGAAGGGGGCACCCGGATTGAAAGCGCCGCCGTTGATGTCGACCTGACCGGTGCGAATCTTGCGCGCGACCTGCTCGGCGTGCGCCTTGTCCGCGCTCCAGACCCCACCGGCCAAGCCGTAGATCGAGTCATTGGCGATGTCGATCGCTTCCTGCTCTGAGTCATAGGGAAGGATCGACAGCACCGGGCCGAAGATCTCCTCCTGGGCGATGGTCATGTCGGTCTTCACTTCGGAGAACACCGTCGGGCGCACGAAGTAGCCCTTCTCGAGCCCATCGGGCGCCTGGGGGCCTCCGGTGACGAGCTTGGCTCCCTCGCTGACGCCCTTCTCGATGTAGCCGCGTACACGGTCGCGCTGAACCGCCGAGGCGAGCGGCCCGAGGCTTGTCGTCGCCTCGAGGGAGTTACCCGGCACGAACCCCTCCGCTGCGGCCTTCGCCTTCTCCTCGACCTCGGCGAGTCGCGAGCGTGGGACCAGCATGCGGGTGAGTGCGGAGCAGGTCTGACCCGAGTTCAGGTAACAGGCGAACAGGCCAGCGGGGATCGCGGCATCGAGGTCGGCGTCCTCCAAGATGATGTTGGCTGACTTGCCACCCAGCTCCAGTGCCACCTTTTTCACGGTCTCGGCGGCGAGGGTCATCACGCGCTTGCCCGCGCGGGTCGAGCCGGTGAACGACACCATGTCGACCTTCGGGTGGCTGGCAATCGCCTCACCCACGACGTTGCCGAAGCCCGTCACAAGGTTGAACACCCCCGCGGGGAAGCCGACGTCATTGAGGACGTCGGCGAGGGCGAACGCGTTCAACGGCGCCACCTCGCTCGGCTTGAGCACGACCGTGCACCCCGCGGCGAGCGCCGGTGCCACCTTCAAGGCGATCTGGTACAGCGGATAGTTCCAGGGGGTGATGGCTCCGACGACGCCGATCGGCTCGCGCACGATGAGCGAGTTGCCCACCTCGCGCTCCCACTCGAAGTCGTTGACCTTGCCGGCCATCTCTGCGAAGACACCCGTGGGCAGGCCCACCTGGATGATCTTGGCGAGCGAAAGCGGCATGCCGACCTCTTTGGAGATGGTCTGAGCGATCTCGTCGGTCCGGGCACCCAAGCCCTCGGCGACCCGGGCCAACAGCTTCGAGCGCTCCTCGTGGGAGACCGAAGACCACTCGCCAAAGGCCGCAGCGGCGGCGGCGACCGCCTTGTCGACGTCCTCGGCAGTCCCCTCGGGGATGGTCCCGATGACCTCCTCGGTGTTCGAGTCGAAGACCTCGATCGTCCCCTTGCCGGTCGAGGGCACCCACGCCCCGTCGATGTAGAGCTTGTCTCGGACCTCCATCAGACCCTCCCAACGTGTCACGGCCGGTCGAATCCAGGCCGGGTGGCGTTTGTTCGTCTGTTCGACCCTACCTCGGTCGCTTGGCCGACGGCCCAGCGGACCCGCCGGGCTGGCAGTACCGTGCCCGCGATGGAGACGAGACGGCTTGGCCGGACCGAGCACCGCTCATCGGTCGCGATCCTCGGGGCGGCGGCGTTCTGGGGGTCGACGCCGGAGGACACCGAGGCCTCGTTCAACCGGGCCCTGGAGGCAGGGGTGAACCACCTCGACATCGCTCCTCAGTACGGGCTCGCACAGGAGCTCGTCGGGCCGCTGGTGCCGGCGGTGCGGGACCGTCTGTTCGTGGGATGCAAGACCCTGCGCAAGAACCGAGACGGTGTCCAGGCCCAGCTGGAAGAGTCGCTGGGCTTGCTCGGCTGCGATTACTTCGACCTCTACCAACTGCACGCCGTGACTGATCTCACCGAGCTTGACGCCCGTGCCGAGGCGGCGGAAGTGGTCCTGCGCGCCAAGCAGGAGGGTGTTTGTCGGTTCGCCGGCATCACCGGCCACGGGCTCGGCGCACCGGCGGCCCACCGCGTCGCCCTCGAACGCTACGACTTCGACACCGTCATGTTCCCGGTGAACCCGCGCCTGTGGGCCGACGAGCAGTATCGGCACGACGCGGAGGGACTGCTCGAGGAGGCGCACCGACGCGACGTCGGGGTCATGGTGATCAAGGCGGGGGCGGCCCGACCGTGGGGCGAGGGGGACCGCCACTCGACCACGTGGTACGAGCCTTACACCGACACCCCAGGCCTCCGCCGCGGGATCGAGTTCGCCCTCTCCACACCGGGTGTGGCTGGGTTCTGCACGCCCGGCGACGTCGCGGTGCTCGCCGACGCCCTGGACATCGCAGGCTCACTCGAGGGAATGGACGACGACGATCGGCGACGCGCGATCGAGGAGACCTCGGGTGAAGCGTTGATCTTCCCGATGCCGGGCTGAGCGCGTTCAACGAACGTTTGATTGACAGCTCCACAGCGCGTCGCGGCTTTCTTCACCAGGGTCACAGGAAGGCCCCCCACTACAGTGACGATGCCGGGCGGAAGTTCGGGGACGCTTCGACGTCGGGGCAAGGGAGTTGACGACGAGGACCAAGCCAAATCATCGCCGGAGCGCGATGACATGGTGGGCGCTGGCTTCGGTCGCAGCGATCCTCTTCGCAGGGTGCTCCAACGCCTCCTCACCTCCCAGTGCAACCCCGACCGCATCGAGTGCGCCCGGGATCAGTCCCCACCAGGTGAGCGTGGGCGCGATCGCCACACTGTCGGGCGGCCTGGCGGCGGACTTCGCGCCCATCGTCCCGGGTGTGCGGGCGTACTTCGACATGGTCAACGCCGAGGGCGGGGTCGACGGGCGCAAGGTGGTCCTCACCAAGGCGCTCGACGACGGCACCGTCAACAACGAGGCCGTGACGAGGACGCTCATCCAGCAGGATCATGTGTTCGCGCTGGTCGGCGAGGCCACCGCCTTCTTCACCGGCCAGCCGTTCCTCGTGCAGTCGGACACCCCGACCTTCGGGTTCGCCACGGACAACGACTGGACGCCGGCAAAGAACCTCTTCGCCGCCTACGGATCGGTGGTCGACTACGCAACGACCGAGCCGTTCTTCGCCTACGTGGCCCGCAAGGTGCACGCACACGTGGCCGCGGTCGTCGCCTACGGGGTGGCCCAGTCGGCTGACGAGTGTCGCGACGCGGTGCTCGCGCTCCAGGAATACGGCATCGACGTCGGATACTCCGACCTGTCGGTCCCGCTCGGTGGCTCGCTGAGTTCCGACGTCGTCCACATGAAACAGGCGGGCGTCGATTTCGTCGTCAGCTGTCTCGACGTGCCCGGGAACCTGGACCTCTCCAAGACCATCCAGCAGAACGGGCTCACCGGTGTCAAACAGTTGTGGTTGGACGGCTACGACCTCCCGACACTGCGGCAGTACACCTCGTTGATGCAGAACACGTACTTCCTGGTTCAGCACGTCCCGTTCCAAGCCGCGGCTGAGTTTCCCGGGGCTTTCCCGGGGCTCGACAACTACATCAAGGTGATGAACCGTTACGAGCCCGCCTACACCTTCAACGAGGTGGCCATCTCCGGGTGGCTCAGCGCGGCGCTCTTCGTCGAAGGCCTGAGGGCTGCCGGGCCGGCACCGACGCAGCAGAAGCTCATCTCGGCGATCAACCACATCACGAACTTCACCGCCGGGGGCATCACGACCCCGACCAACTGGGAAGTCGCTCACGTCCACACCACGTCGCCGTCGTGCGAAACCTTTGTCGAGGCGGTCGGCGACAACTTCAAGGTCGTGTTCAACCACGGGAAGGATCTCTGGGTCTGCTTCCCGACGAAGGCCCACGTCGACATCGCGCACCCGGTCGCGCCGCCCCCGGGCTCCCCCGGCACCTAGTCGCCGAGCGGGGGCGGGGTGAGCACTTTCCTCAGCTACGCGGTTCCGGGGGTTCCCTTCGGCTGCACCTACGCCATCGTGGCGATGGGTCTGGTGCTCACGTACCGCACAACCGGGGTGTTCAACTTTGCCTTTGGGGCACAGGCCTACGTCTCGGCGTTCGTCTACACCATCCTCACCGACCAGGGCGTCCCGGTGTTCCCGGCGTTCGTCGTTGCGGTCGTCCTGCTGGCACCGGCGCTCGGCTGGGTCCTCGACCGATACCTGTTCCGACGCATCGCGGCGACGAACACGACGGCCAAGCTTGTCTCTGCGGTCGCAATCTTCGTGGGGTTGCCACAGATCGTGACCCTGGCCTTCGGCTCGGCGACCCGCTTCGCGCCGCCGACGCTGTTCCTCAACCCCGACACGGTGTACTTCCACCTGTTCTCGACACCGGTGAACGGGCTCGAGGTCGAGACGGTGATCGCCACGGCGGCGACGGTGGTCGTCTTGAGCGCCGTCCTGCGTTCGAGCCGCCTCGGGCTGACGATCCGGGCCGCTGTCGAGAGCCCCCGCTTGTTGGAGCTCGAAGGGGTCCGCTCGGACCGGGTCCTGTCCGTCGCGTGGATGGGATCGTCGTTCATGGCGGGTCTGGCCGGCGTCCTGCTCGCCCCGCAGTATCCGACGCTCCAGTTCAACGACTACGCGATCCTGCTCGTGGCGGCGCTGGCCGCCGCCGCTCTCGGCGACCTCGCGAACGTCCCCATGGCGCTCGTGGGGGGCGTCCTGCTCGGGGTGGTCGAGGGCCTCGCCGCTGGCTACTTCACACCCTCGAGCGTGTGGCACACCGGACTGCTGCCGGCCATCCCGTTCCTCCTCTTGGCCGTCCTGCTGGTCGGGCGCCCGCGGCTGCGCGCACTCGAGAACTCGGAGGACCCGCTGTCGGGATGCGATCCGCCGCCCCCACCCTCCATCGTCGCCACGCGGGGTCCCGAGCTCGACCGGGTCATCAAGGTGGGAGGCCGCGTGCTGGCGCTTGGGACCATCGTGTCGGTCCTCACCTGGGTGCCCGGCAACTGGGCGTTCACGTTGACCTCGGGGCTCGTCTACTCGATCATGTTCCTGTCCATCACCCTGATCACGGGCATGGGGGGCGAGGTGTCGCTGTGCCAGGCGACCTTCGCGGGCGCGGGGGCCTTCATCGCGGGGCAGCTCGCGGTGCACCACGGCGTCCCGATCCTTCTCGGCGCCGTGATCGGTGCGCTGGGCGCGCTGGTGATCGGGGCCGTGGGCGCGCTTCCGGCACTGCGACTGCGCGGCCTGCCGCTCGCGCTGCTCACACTGGCCCTCGCACTCCTCGCTGACAACGCGGTCTTCCCTTATTCGTGGGCCGGGGGTCCGGCGGCCGGGCTGACCGTGCCGCGACCGGTGATCGGGTCGGTGAGCCTCGCCACGACGAGCTCCAAGGCCTTCTTCGTGCTGGCACTCGTCGTCCTGGTGCTGTGTGCCCTCGGTGTGAAGCGGCTCCAGGGGGCGACGGTCGGGCGCTATCTCGACGCGCTTCGGGCGAGCCCGCTCGGCGCCCAGAGCATCGGCATCAACCCGAGCGCGGCCAAGATCCTCGTCTTCGCGCTGTCGGCCGGGCTGGCCGGGCTCGGCGGCGCGCTCTTCGGGTCCCTCCAGCAGAGCATCACGCCGACCGACTTCAACTACCAGTTCTCCTTGATCTTCGTGGTGGTGGTCGTGACCACGGGCGTCCGGACGGTCGAGGGGGCGATCCAGGCCGGAATGGGCTTTGTCGTCCTGCAGCAACTGCTCAGCTATCTCCCGGGCCGCTGGGGGAGTAGTGGGCTCGCGGTCATCCTGTTCGCGTTCAGCGCGCTGACCTACGCCTCCCACCCCGAGGGCGTCGTCGAGTACCAGAAGCGGATCTGGACCGAGCGGGTCGAGCGCGTGTTGAGTCGCCGCGGTTCCTCGACGCCGACGATCGTCGTGGCCGGCGCCGGGTCCCAGGAGCCCGCCACCGCGGGGAACGACCGCCATGGTTGAGGGCCTGGCCGTCGAGGGGCTGTCGGTGCGATTCGGCGGGGTGAGCGCGCTCGACGACGTCGCTCTGACGGTCGAGCCGGGGGAGATCGTCGGGCTGGTGGGGCCAAACGGGGCCGGGAAGTCGACGCTGGTCAACTGCGTCGGCGGACAGCTCGAGCCGACCCGGGGCCGCGTCGTGCTCGACGGGCGACCCCTCAACGGGATGCCGACCTACCAGCGCGCCCGCCTGGGCGTCGGACGGACGTTCCAGCGGATCGCCGTGTTCCCGGAGCTGACCGTCCGCGAGCACCTCTTCATCGCGGCGCGAGCACTGCGACCGGGTGGCACCCACTGGTCCGAGCTCGTCGACCGGGCGCGGCCCAAGGAGGCCGAGACCGCCGCCGTCGACGCCACGCTCCAACGGATCGGTCTCGCGGACCGGGCCGACGCGCCGGTCTCGACGCTTCCACTCGGGGTCTGCCGGCTCGTCGAGATCGCACGGGCGCTCGTCGGGGGCCCCCGGGTGGTGCTGGCCGACGAGCCCTCCTCGGGGCTCGACCAGCCGGAGGCGCACACCCTGGCGACGGTGCTGCGATCGGTTGCCGCCGAGCGAACCGGCGTGCTGCTCGTCGAACACGACCTGGCGATCGTCTCGACCGTGTGCGACCGCGTCGTCGTGTTGCACCTCGGGCGGGTGATCGCCCAGGGCTCCTTCGCTGAGGTGATGGCCGACCCTGGCGTCCAGCGGGCCTACCTCGGGCGTGTCGCATGAACGCCATCGAGCTCGACGCGGTCAGCGCCGCCTACGGCCCCTACCGAGCGCTCCACGAGGTGAGCCTCGCCGTCCCCGACGGTTCGGTCACGGGCCTCGTCGGCCCGAACGGCGCTGGGAAGTCGACGGTCGCCCGGGTCTGCGCCGGGCTGGTCGCGCCGAACTCGGGGCGACTCCGCGTGGCCGGCGAGGACCTGACCGGCGCCCGACCGTGGCGCATCGCGCGCGCCGGAGTGGCGTCGGTGCCCGAGGGTCGAGGCGTGTTCGCTCGGCTGAGCGTCGCCGAGAATCTCGAGCTGTCCTTCGGCAGGTGGCTCGGTCGTGACGCGGTGGCGTCGGCCCTCGAGCGGACCTTCGAGCGCTTTCCGATGCTGGCCGAGCGCCGGCGCCAGGCGGCCGGGACCCTCTCCGGCGGCCAGCAGCGCCTGCTCTCGCTGGCCAAGGTGCTGGGCGACGACGCCAGCGTCGTGGTGGCCGACGAGCTCTCCCTCGGGCTGTCGCCGGCCGCGGTTGACGACGTCTACGAGCAGCTCGCCATGTTGCACGCCGAGGGGACGGCGCTGCTCGTCATCGAGCAGCAGACCGACCGGGTACTCGGCCTGGCCGATCGCGCCGTCGTCCTGGACCGGGGTCGGGTGGTCTTCGGCGGGACCGCGGCCGACGCCGGCCCCGTGCTCGCCGAGGTGCTCGGGGTCTCGGCCCGATAGCCGAGGGTCCGGGTGGGATCGGTCGCCGACGTCCGGACGGGGACGTGAGACGATCGTGGCGTGCGAGTCCACCGGAGCTTTGCTTTCCTCGACCTGTCGGGCTTCACGGCGCTGACCGAGGTAGAGGGGGACGAGCGCGCGGTCTCGATCCTGTCCTCCTTCCGCTCGATGGTCCGCGATGTGTGCTCGCGCCGGGGGGTGCGCGTCGCCAAGTGGCTGGGCGACGGGGCCATGTTGGTTGGGGTCGACACGACGCCGCTCGTGGCCGCCACGCTCGAGATCCAATTCGCCTCCGGTCGGTCGGCCGACCCCATCGCGGTGCGCTGCGGGCTCACGGCCGACTTCGTGATCCTCCACGAGGGTGACGACTACATCGGCCACGCCGTGAACGTGGCGGCCCGGCTCTGTGATCTCGCGCCCGGCGGCGAGGTCTGGGCCGGCCAGAACATCGTTGAGCACCTGCCCCCCTGGGGCGCGGTCCTCTCGGAAGGCGAGTGCCTGCTCCGAGGGCTCGAGCAGCCGTTGTGGGTCTCCCGGCTCGGGCTGGCCGCCCTGGACGGTCCCACATCAGCCGACCCGGTCTGCGGCATTCCGCTGACCCTGGCCGTCGCCGACAACGTGGCACGCGACGCGCTGCGCAACCCGGTGCTGTTCTGCTCGGAGAGCTGCCGGGACACCTGGGACCACCGCCCGAAGCCCGTCCCCGAGGGGCAGGGCAGCATCCGGATTCCGCTGATCGGCTCCTGAACCTCAGGGCTCGCGGTGAAGGATGGCCGCCACTTCCTCGGCGCGGCGGTGCAGCTCGGCGCTCGGGGTGTCGGGACCGAGCACGCCGGCCACGTGCTCGAAGAACAGACCGATGAGCGTCGCCCGCAGCATGCGCGCCACCGCGGCTGCACCGCCGCCCGTCGCGAGCTCCGGCTGCTCGTTGGCGATCCACTGCTCGAGCGCCGCCTGCGTGCCGGCGATCAGCTCGTGGCCCACGCTCAGGGCGGTCTCGTCGTTGCGCATCACCTCGCCGAGCATCAAGCGGATGAACTGCTCCACCTCGAGCATCGACTGGACCAGCTCGTTCAACAGGTCGGCGAGTTCGACTCTCGGAGTGCGCTCGCCCGGGGTCGGCGCGGTGACCGCGATCTCGTCCAGGAACCCGCGCTCGGCGAGGACGGCGACCAGGAGGTCCTGCTTGGAGGGGAAGTAGTGGTACAGCGAGGCCACGTTGAGCCCGGTCGCGGCGGCCAGGTCGCGCATCGAGGTCCCCGCCATGCCGCGCGTGGCCATGAGAGAGAGGGCGGTGTCCAAGATGTGCTGGCGCTGCCCGCCGGGAGACGGTGTTGCCTCGGTGGCCATCCCCCCATTGTCGGGCGTGGAGGGCGGCGGCGTCGAACGCCGCGACAACCGCCGGCGCCCCTCGTGCGTCTGTGAGGGTGTGGGCGATGTGGCCTTGGTCCTCGAGCGGTCCGTGAGCGTCGGCCCGTTCCGGCGCGCCGTCGCGGCCAACGACGTCCTCGAGGCGGTGTTCTCCCAGCACTACGGGGGTTTCTGCCGACTCGCCACCCTGCTCCTGGACGATCGGGGGGCCGCCGAGGAGGTGGTCCAGGAGGCCTTCTTACGGACTTTCTCCTCCTGGCGCCGGCTCCGCGAGCCCGATCGGGCCCAGTTCTACGTGCGGGCCGCGGTGGTCAACCTGTGCCGCAGCCGGCTGCGCCGCCGCCGGAGCGAGGAGGCCGGGAACCGGGCCAGCTGGCGTAGCCCCGAGGAATCGGGTCAGGACGGGCTCGAGGACGCCCTCGCCGTCCTCGACGCCGTCCGCGCGCTGCCCCGGCGCCAGCGCGAGACGGTGGTGCTCCGTTACTACGAGGACCTCTCCGAGCAGGAGGTCGCAAGGATCCTCGGCTGCTCGGTCGGCACGGTGAAGTCACAGCTGGCCCGGGCGCGCGCTTCACTCGTCCACCGTCTCGGGCCACCCGATGGGGAGGCGCGCCATGGCGCCTGATCTCGACGCCCGGCTCCGCAGCGCACTGCGGCTCCCGGCCGAGCCGGGTGCGACCGACGAGACCCGCTCGGCCGTGCTGGCTGCGTTACCCCGCTACCGGGCCCGCCGACGCATCGCGGCCGCCGGGGTCGGGGTGTCGCTGCTCGGGGCGCTCGTGTTCGGCACGGTGGTCATCACGGGGACCGGCGCGCCCGGTCCGACGGTCGCCGGTGGCCACGGCGGTGCCGTGGCCACCGCTGCCGGGTCGTGCGTCGAGGTGCGCATCGGCTCGGGCCCCTTCGCCTGCGAGGGGGTGCCCGCGGCGGTGGCGGTCGTCAAGAACGCGCCACGGTCCCTCGGGGCGGAATCATCGAGCTACTCGACGGCTGTCCCGGCGAGCGCCCCCCGGACGCTGCGTTCCCCGCCGGGCCGGTCGGTTGAGGTGTCGCTCCCCGGGTCCTCGGCAACCTGGGCGCGCGTCTCGGTCGTGTCCGAGGGCCGGGTGGTCCGGGTCGTGACCCGTCTCCGCCGGCTGTCGGGCCGCGCCGTCGCCACCCTTGGGGCGCTGGCGCGCGGCACCTATGAGATCAGCGCCTTCGGCGCGGCCACGTGCCACGCCGAGACGTCGTGCGCGGCCGGGCAACGGACGTGGACGGTCACGCTCACCGTGGGGTGACCCGGATGAAAGGCGAGACATGAGCGAGGAACAGACCGCGGTGGCGCCGGCTCGGCGCCTGAGAACGGGGCAAATGGTGGTCGTTGGGGCGGTGGTGTTGGCGGTGGCCGCGCTGGTGGTGGCGGTCACTCGTGACCAGGCGTCGGCGACGACGCAGCCACCGGGGTGCGGGGGGTCGAGCCCGCACCTCACCGTGCAAGGCACCGGTCAGGCGTCGGGTGCCCCCGACGAGCTGGACTTCCAGGCCCAGGTGAGCGTGAATGCCAACAGCGCGCAGTCGGCCCTCAGCGAGGACAGCGTGACGACGGCCGACGTGGTTGCCGCCGTCGAAGCGGCCGGCGTGAAGGCCAAGGACGTCCAGACCACCGGGCTCTCGATCAATCCGAACTACGCCTACCAGGGCGGCCGTTCGATCATCACCGGCTACGGCGTGACCAACAGCATCTCGGTCACCGTCGGGCGGATCGCCCAGGCCGGATCCGTGATCGACGCCGCCAGCGCGGCCGGGGCCGACGACCTGAGCGTCGACGGGTTGAGCTTCGTGCAGGCCGACCCGAGGACGCTCCAGGACCGGGCCCGCCAGGACGCCGTCCACCAGGCGGTCACCCACGCCGCCTCGATGGCCCGTGCCGCAGGTGAGCGGCTGGACGGGGTGTGCTCGTTGACCGACGACTCGGCACCCTCGGTGGTTGAGCCGCTGGGCATCGACCAGCCGTTCTCGGCCTCCTCGGCGACCGCGCCACCCCTTGAGGGCGGCACCGAGCAGGCGAGCGCACAGGTGACGCTGGTCTACGCGCTGGAGCCGTCAGGTCGCTGAGATCGAGGTGGCCGGTTCCGGGGCGCGGCCGATGACGTAGTCGCTGGGGTCGAACCGCCGGGTCTGACGTCGGTAGACCACCGTGTAGTCGGGCCACATGGCGACGTTGCGGCCGGTCGCGTTCTGGTACCAACTGGCGCAGCCCGACGACCAGACGGTCCGCCCCATCCGGCGTTGGAGGTCGTCGGCGTAGGCCTGGGCGACGCTCGGCAGCACCTCGGCGACCGTGCCGGGATCCTCTCCCAGCTGCTCCAGGGCGTCGAGGACGTAGTTGAGCTGGCACTCGATCATGAAGATCTGCGAGGTGTGTCCGGTTCCGGTGTTGGGACCAGTCAGCATGAAGAAGTTGGGGAAGTACGGGAACGTGGTGCCGAGGTAGCAGGGCAAGTCGCCGGCGGTCGCCTCGGCCAGCTGGTGCGACTCGCGTCCGACGATCCGCTCGCCCATCGGGTTGTCGCTCACGTGGAACCCCGTCGCGTAGACGATCGCGTCGAGCCGGTGGAGCTGGCCGTCGGTGGTGAGGATGCCGTCGGGCTCGATCCGCGCGATCGGCTCGGTGACGAGCTCGACGTTGGGTTGCCCGAGGGCGGGGTAGAAGTCGTTGGACGGCAACACGCGTTTGCAGCCGAGCTGGTAGTCCGGCGTCAACCGTGCCCGCAGCTCGGGGTCGGGCACCTGGCGCTCGAGGTGTCGTCGCACCTGGCGCTCGAGGAATGCCCGCAGGCCGTCGTACTTGGTGAACGCCGAGAGCACCACCAACTCGCGCTGCCAGTAGATCACGGCGCGCACGAGCCGCTGGGTGAAAGGGAGGAGCCGGAAGAGCCGGCGTTCCCAGCCGCGGACCGGTCGAACGGGGTGGGGGAGCACCCAGCCAGGCGTCCGTTGGAAGACGCTCAGGTGCGCGACCGAGGGCTGGATCGCCGGGACGATCTGGACGGCCGACGCACCGGTGCCGATGACTGCCACCCTTTGCCCGTCGAAGCGCTGCGTTGGGTCCCAGCGCGCCGAGTGCATCGTCGTCCCGACGAACCGCTCGGCGCCGGGGATGGCGGGCGTGCTCGGCTCGGCCAGCGACCCGGTCGCGCCGATGAGATAGCGGCACCGAAATGTCCCCCGGTCGGTGGTGAGCACCCAGTGGCCGGTGTCGTCCCAACGTGCCTCGAGCACCTGGTGGGAAAACCGGATGTGGGAGACGACGCCGAAGCGCTCGGCGGTCGCCCCGATGTAGTCCCAGATGTCCTGCTGGTCGGCGTAGGTCTTCGGCCAGTCGGGGTTGGGCGCGAACGAGTAGGAGTAGAGGTGGGAGGGGACGTCGCAGCGACACCCCGGGTACCGGTTGTCACGCCAGATCCCGCCGAGCTCCTCGGCGCGCTCGAGGATCATGAAGTCGGACTCTCCGGCCTCGAGCAGGCGCACACCCGCGCCGACACCGGCGAAGCCGGCGCCCACCACGATCACTTTGGCGTCCACGACCTCGCGCACGACCCCACCCTAGAAGGGCGGTCGACGGCGTCATCGGGGCTCCGGAGACCCGAACGGGCTCATCGGATCTCAGTGGGGAGCCAGCTGCCCCCGATCACGTTTGACGCGACGAAGGTGCTTCAAGCTTGAGGTGTGACCCAACAAAGCCGAAGCACCTACGTCGTCACCAACCCTAGCGAGATCGTCCAAGCCCTCGTTGGCCTGAAAGACGTCGGGGTCCTGCACTACAGCCGTCACGGCCCCGAGGTGGAGCTCATGATCGAGCAAGTGGTCGGTGAGCTGCGGTGTCCGAGCTGCCACAGCCGGGCCCAGGTGAAGGACCGCCCGGTCGTCCACTACACCGACCTCCCGGTCTATGGGGTGCCGATGCGCCTCTCCTGGAAGAAGCACCGGCTGCGCTGTCTGGATGCAGAGTGCCCCAAGCGCAGCTGGGTGCTCGAAGACCACCGGATCGCGGCCAAGGGCTGTCTCCTCACGACTCGGGCGGCCAAGTGGGCGACCGCCCAGGTGGGCACCGGGAGAACCGTGCTCGAAGTGGCCACCGAGCTCGACTGCGACTGGCACACCGTGAACGACGCCGTGAGCACCTATGGCAAGGCGCTGTTGGATGCCGATCGCAAGCGGATGAACAAGACCTCTGCCATCGGTCTCGACGAAACCGCCTTCGTGAAGGCGAAGCACAAGCTGAAGGACTACGCGACCACCGTGGTCGACGTGGAGCACCACCAGATCATCGACATCCTGCCGTCGCGCAACTACGTCGAGGTGGCCGCCTGGCTGGACAAACAGCCCGAGGGCTGGAAGAGGCGGATCCGCTTCGGCGCCCTCGACATGTCCGACACCTATGAGCCTGTTGCAGAAACCTCCCGGCGGCGATCTAGGAAGGTCCAGGTAGCGCGCGCGTGATTGCCGCCACCTGATCGCGCCGATCGCGGAGAATTGGTGCATGGCGTACAACTTCTTGGCTGTCGAGCGTGACCAGGTGTACCTGCTGCCGCCTTCGGTGGCCGACTGGCTTCCCGAGGATCATCTGGCCTGGTTCGTGCTCGACAGCGTGGACGAGATGGACCTTGCCCCCTTCTACGCCGGCTATCGCAGCGACGGCTGGGGAGCAGCGGCCCACGACCCCAAGATGATGGTCGCCCTCGTCCTCTACTCCTACTGCCTGGGCATCCGGTCGTCCCGCCAGATCGAGCGGGCCTGCCACGTCGATGTCGGGTTCAAGGTGGTGGCGGCGAACCAGTGCCCGGACCACACCACCATCGCCCGGTTCCGCCAGCGCCATCAAGGCGCCATGGCCTCGGTCTTCACCTCGTCGCTGCGTCTGTGCTCAGAAGCGGGGATGGTTAGCCTCGGGGTGGTGGCGCTCGACGGGACCAAGATGGGGTGCCCGGCCGCCCTCGACGCCAACCGCACCAAGGACCACATCGAAGCGGCGGTGCAAAAGATGTTCGAAGAGGCCGAGGCGGCCGACGCGGCCGAAGACGCCCTCTATGGACCCGATGCCACCGGGGACGAGCCCCCGGCCCATCTGCGGGGCCGCGAAGCTCGCCGCAAGCGCCTGGCTGAGGCCAAGGCCGCCCTCGACGCCCAAGACAAGGCAGCCAAAGAGGCCCACCAGGCCCACCTGGCGCAACGGGCCGAAAAAGAGCAGGCCAGCGGCCAAAAGCTCCGGGGCCGCAAGCCCAAGGCCCCCGACACCTCCGAGGCCAAGGCCAACGTCAGTGACCCCGAGAGCCGCATCATGAAGACCAAGGACGGCTACCTCCAGGGTTACAACGCCCAGGCCGTGGCCAACGAGGAACAGGTGGTCGTGGCGGCCGATGTGACCGACGAGCACAACGACATGGGCCAGCTCCACCCCATGATCGAATCCACGAACCGCTCCCTCGAGGACGCCGGCATCACCGAGCGGCCGACCAAGCTGCTGGCCGACGCCGGCTACGCCTCCGAAGACAACCTGTCCCGCCTCGGCGACAGTGATCCCGACTGCCTCATCGCCACGCGCAACATGAACAAGAATCCCGAGCCGCGCAACGGGCGGCGAGGACCGCTGCGGGCCGACGCCACCCTGGTCGAAGAGATGGACCGCAAGGTCTCGACCGACTCGGGACGAGCCATCTACAAGAAGCGACAGCACATCATCGAGCCGGTCTTCGGCCAGACCAAAGACGCCCGGGGTGCCAGACGGTTCATGCGCAGGGGCAAGGCGGCCGCCCAAAGCGAGTGGAAGCTGCTCATGGGCACCCACAACCTCTTGAAGATCTACCGTCGCTCTCTCACCGACGCCACCATCGCACCGTGGTCCCGCATGGCGGTCATCAGCGGGTGAAAGGGGTCCGTCCGGACCTCATCGAGCGGCAAGCAGCCCCCCAGAACGGCCCTGAGTTCCCCCGATAGGGACCGCCAGCCATTCTTGGGTCCAACCGAGCAGCCCTGACACCGCATCCACCAGGATGGTTCTCAGCGCGCAGCCGTTACTGCAACGGGCTCCTATGCGGCGGTCTATTCGGTGGTGCTTCCCAGGGCCGCCCAGGTGGTCGACTCCTTCCACGCGGTGGCACTGGCGAACCGCTGCCTCGATGCGGTTCGCCGGCGAGTCCAGACCGAGCAGACCGGGCACCGGGGTCGCCGGGACGATCCCCTCTATCGGGTCCGGCGGATCCTGCTCATGGCCGAGGAGCGATTGGATGCCGAAGCCACCGAGCGCCTCGCATCACTGCTCGAGTTGGGTGACCCCGACGCAGAGGTGGCAATCGCCTATCGGGTGAAGGAGCGTCTTCGGGACTTCTATCGAACGAGCGACCTCAAGTCGGCCCGCAACCTTCTCGCAGAGTTGGTCGCCCACTGCCTGAAGCGGGCCATGCCTCCCGAGGTCCAAAAGCTCGGACGGACGATCAAGAAGTGGTTCGAGAAACTCTGCAACTACCACCTGGCCAAGGTGACCAACGGGCCCACCGAGGCACTCAACAACCTCATCAAGCGGATCAAGCGAATCGGCTTCGGGTTCAGGAACTTCGAGAACTATCGGATCCGGGCTCTGCTCTACGCGGGCAAACCGAACTGGCGGGTACTCGGCTCGATCGTCGTCCGATGAGATGGCGCGACCCCATCAGAATCCGAAGAGCCCCCGAACGAGGGTGAGCGAGGGGACTTGAACCCCCGACCTCCAGGGCCACAACCTGGCGCTCTAACCACCTGAGCTACGCCCACCGCGAGCGCCCAGTGTGGCATAGACCCGGATCGGGTCCGGCCGTGGTTGGCCGGCAGGTGCATCGTCACCCTCAGTTGCTGAGCGACAATTGTCCGAACGCCCCCGTGGCCGAGTGGATCAGGCGAAGGACTTCTAATCCTTTCTACGCAGGTTCGAATCCTGCCGGGGGCGCCAACCAGTCCTCCGCACGAACCTGTGCGGCGCCCTGGGCTGTCTCGCTGCCGCAATCGTAGAGGGTGACGGCGACATCGAGCGCGCTGTCGGCCTGCTGGTAGACGACGTCGAGCTGCAGCGCGTCGAACAGCTCCCGCAGTTCGCCCTGGGGCGCCGTGTCGAGCGAACGGGCAAGGAGTGGCAGCCGGTCGAGCAACGGGGCGACGTCGGCGAACGTGGGCGCCTCTGTCGCCGAGTCCCGGACGAGTGCCACCAATCGCTCGCGCCGTTCGGCGATGGCGTCTTCTAGCTCCGCTACCCGCTCACCGACGCGACGGCGCAATGCCGGGGTCACGTCGTCGGTTTCGAGGTTGACGAGCTGACGGGTGAGGCGCCGTTCGAGATCCGCTATCTCGGCTTCGATCTCCTCGGCTCGCTCCTTTGCCGGTGCGGCGCGCTCGGGCTCGGTCGCAGATTCGAGGCAGGCGCGCCAGTACCCGGTGCGTTCGGGACCGAAGAGCGCGGTGGCGAGGAACGGGAACAGCGCGTCATTGAGCCGCTGCTCGTTCAGGTACACGTGCGGCGGGTGGTCTACCGGGATGTCCTTCGAACGTTGGTGGGAAGGCTGACACGAGTAGTAGGTGGAGTTGCGGCGGTGGTTTCCCCACATGCGCAGGCCGCAGATGCCGCAGCGAAGGAGCCCGCGGTAGAGGTAGTCGCGCTTGGCCGTCGGTCGGGCGACGGTCGCTGGCACGCCCTGTCGGGAGCGTTCGTTCGCCTTGGCGCGCGCCTGGACGGCGTCGTGCTCTTCGCGCGAGACGATGGCCGGGTGGGCGGGTTCTTCCGACGAAAGTGCCAAGGCGGAGGGTCTACTGGCGGAGGGCCGGGCGCTCGAAGCGGCCCTCGCCTGGGGCCGTGCTGCCCGAGCTGCGCCCCACCGGGCTGCCCGCTTCGAACTGCTGTGCGCCATGCGCAGCAGCGCCGAGCTCGCGCTCCACCAGGCCATCTACGAGGCCAACCAGGACGGCTGCTCATGGCGCATGCTCGGCCACTACACCGACATGTCCTGGCAAACTCTGCACCGCCGCTACCGCGGCAAGCCCCTACGTCTGCCCCCACCCCCCGCCCCAGACGCGGCACGCGAGGAACGCCGCCAACGGCGGCGACCGCGTAGGTCGTCCCACTCGTAGGGGCCGAGTTGTTCGGGGCCTGGTGGGACGCGCGTATGACGGTGCGTGCTCAGCTCAGACCAGAGCTGGAACGGATATCACCAGGCACGAGCGCCGAAGTCGGGGATTCTTGACCTGGGCGTCTGTAGCCTTGGTACGCACAGAACCCGAAGGTAAGGACGCCGGTTCGAACGACTGCGGAAGCACGAGGTCCGAGCTGGCGACATTGTTGTGGCCGCGCTGGGCGAGACGCTGCCGCGCGCATGCATGGTCCCTCCCGGTCTCGGCCCAGCGATTGTGAAGGCAGACTGCGTTCGGGTACGAGTGAACCCTGAGATTGACCCGCGGTTCGTCAGCGCCATCCTCAACTCGCCGCCAGTTCGGAGGGCTGCAACGGCGCAGATTAGCGGCGTCGGAAGACCGCGCTTGAACCTTGCGAAGATTCGATCAATCCGCGTGCCTGTTCCACCATTGAAGGAGCAGGAGCGGATCGTTGCGGCAATCGAGGAGCAGTTCTCGCGCCTCGATCAGGCAAAGCGGCTGCTTCGAAGCGCGCACCAGCGATGCGCCCTCCTGTACCGAAGTTTCATGCGGACGCTGGAAGACTGGCCGCTGGTGCCGCTGGCTGAGCTTTTGGCGCAGCCCCTCGCCAACGGGCGGTCCGTTCCAACTGCCGAGAACGGATCTGGTTTCCCCGTCCTTCGCCTAACGGCGCTTCGGGAAGGCTCCGTTGACCTGATGGAACGCAAGATCGGTTCATGGGAACGACATGAGGCCGAGCGATACCTTGTCAAGGAGGGGGACTTCCTTATCGCCCGCGGGAATGGGTCACTCGCTTTGGTCGGGCGAGGCGGACTTGTGGCCGCCGATCCTGATGATGTCGCGTATCCGGACACCATGATCCGTGCCCGGATCGATCAGAAGCGGATGTCTCCCGAATTCCTACGTTGGGCCTGGAACAGTTCCGCCGTACGGCGACAGATTGAAAGCGCTGCGAAGACGACCGCGGGTATCCACAAGGTGAATCAGCAGGATCTCGGACGCGTTGCGGTGCCCGTACCCAGCCCCGAGTTCCAGCAGGCCATCGTGGGGGACCTTGAGCGTCAACAGTCCATCCTTCACGCGCTGACCACAGGCCTCGAACTCGCGCTGGTTCGTTCCGAATACCTCCGCTGCTCGATCCTTGAGTGCGCCTTCTCCGGCCGGCTCGTGTCGCAGGATCCGAGTGACGAGCCGGCATCCGAGCTGCTCGCCCGGATTGCGGCCGAACGCGGGGGCGCCGAAACCAACCCTCGTGGGGGAAACCGGCCATGACCGACCCGAAGGGCATCGTGCAGAAGCTGTGGAGCTACTGCAACATCCTCCGCGACGACGGTCTGTCTTACGGCGACTACCTCGAACAGCTCACCTACCTGCTGTTCTTGAAGATGGCCGACGAACAGAGCCGGCCCCCGTTCAGCCGAGAGTCGGTGGTGCCGTATGGACTCGACTGGCAGTCGCTGCTGGACCGGGACGGCGAGGAACTGGAGGCCCACTACATCAAGATCCTGAACGATCTGGGCAAGCACCCGGGAATGCTCGGGGTCGTGTTTCGGAAGGCGCAGAACCGCATTCAGGACCCGGCAAAGCTTCGGCGTCTCATTGTCGACCTCATCGACCAGGAGCGCTGGATGATCCTCGACGCTGACGTCAAAGGCGATGCCTACGAGGGTCTTCTTCAGAAGAACGCTGAAGACACCAAGTCTGGGGCCGGCCAGTACTTCACGCCACGCCCGCTTATCAAGGCGATCGTCGAGGTGATGCGACCCGAGGCCGGTATGACGATCTGCGATCCCGCCTGCGGTACCGGTGGCTTCCTGCTCGCCGCCCAGGACTCCATCGTGCGCACCAGCCCCTTCCTCGACCCCGACCAGAAACACGAGCTGCGCTACGGGGCGATTCGAGGTTGGGAGATCGTCGACAACACAGCACGGCTGTGCGCGATGAACCTGCTCCTTCACGGGATCAGTGCCGCGGATGCATCAAGCCCCATCGAGGTCGACGACGCGCTCAAGGCCGACCCGGGCGAGCGCTTCGACATGGTGCTCACCAATCCCCCGTTCGGCCGGAAATCCTCGGTCACCTTCGTCGGTGCCGACGGTGAGGCACGACGCGAGGACCTGACCATCGTTCGTGAAGACTTCTGGGCAACCACTTCGAACAAGCAACTCAACTTTCTCCAGCACGTGAAGACCCTGCTCAAGATCGACGGGCGAGCGGCGATTGTCGTGCCGGACAACGTCCTGTTCGAAGGGGGCTCCGGCGAGACTGTCCGCCGCAAGATCCTCCACGAGTGCGATGTCCACACGCTTCTGCGACTTCCGACCGGTGTTTTCTATGCTCAGGGGGTCAAAGCGAACGTGCTGTTCTTCGACCGCAAGCCAGCGTCCGAGTCGCCGTGGACGAAGGAGGTCGGGATCTATGACCTTCGGACCAACGAACACTTCACGCTCAAGGAGAACCCCCTTAGCAGTAACAACCTCACCGAGTTCATAAAGGCGTATTGCGCCGAGAACCGGTCCAAGCGAGTGGAGTCTGAGCGCTTCCGCCGGTTCTCATATGACGACCTGATCCAGCGCGACAAGGCCAGCCTTGACATCTTCTGGCTGCGCGACGAATCCCTCGAAGACGTTCAGAATCTCCCAGCTCCAGCGGTCATTGCCGTCGAGATCGTCGAGGACCTGGAGGCGGCGCTAGCGCAGTTCGCTGAGATCGCGGTCTCGCTCGTAGCCAACCAGGAAGACTGACCGATGTCCGCGACAGCCGATGCTCGTATCCAGCGAGCGCACAAGGCTGTTGTGGACGAGTGTGAGTTGCTTCTCGCGTCCGATGCCTTCGGTGCATGGAAGGGCGCTGAAACACTGCAGGTCGGCGATCTCATCGCGTGCAACAACTCGTTCTTGTACCGAGAAGGCCAAGCGACGACGAAGAGCTCCTATTACATCGGGATCGAGGTGAGCGACGGTTCGAACTTCACCCTTCCTCCGGTAGTGGTAGTGGCGAATAGCCGGATCAATTCGCAGTTCAAACGGCTGGCATCGAAGGAGCTGCCGAAGTACGAGATCGCCGATCTAGACACGGCTCTCGGCGAGCAGCTTCCCCGTCTTGGCTCGATTGTCTTCAGCCTTGGCGGGCGGATCGGAGAGCCGGAAGCGGCCGAGGTTCCTCTTGGCAAAGTGCCCGGTCTCGACCTCCTTAAGTACGTTCCAGGCCAGTCTGATCCTGCCGTGGTCTCGGGAAGCGTCGTCATGCTGGGCAGCATCGCCGACTTGGACAGTTCGTGGGCAGCCGTGCAAGGGGCCGTCGCTGGGATCGATGGCATCGATGCCGACACCCTTGGGGATGCATTTGAGGCTGCGTTCCATGCCGTTCAAGAGGCGTCAACTAGACCAGTCGACCCGACCGATGTAACCGAAGATGGTCCTTCGATCCTCTCGAAGGTCCTTGAGCGTATGGAAGAACAAGTGACGGCGTTCTCGACGGTGCTGGACCAACACCAGAGAAGCCCCGACGACAACGACGTCTACAACGAACTCCTACGGGTCGCGTACAACTTCGCCGACGGTGCACGTGCCTTTCTGCGGTTGATGGTGGGCGTATGCGATCTCAAGCCCGTGCTCTTCTGGCTCACGGTATTCGAACAGGTCGAGCTGGCACACCGCTTCGAGAGGCTTCCGTTCTCCCTCGTCGGCAAGGGGAAGCCTTCGCTGGAGCGGTACCGGTCGGTGATTGCCGATGCTCGCAACCAGGCGTTTCACGATCTGTTCGCTTTCGATCACCCGTTCAGGGTGAAGTTGCCAGGCGACGCACTCCGGTCGCCTGAACTCCGTCTCTTCCGGGAGTACGCCAAGCGCGGCGATTCTGCTCTCAACTTCGAAGATCTCGGCCTCGTTGAACTGTTCGCCGCCCTCACGCGCACGCCCGAGCGTCCCGTGCCGGTTGGCTTCTGGCACGGCAACGAAGAAGTCATGACGGCTGTCGTCGATACGGTCCGGGCGTTGCGGCACGCGCTGATCGTGGTCGCGACCTGAATGGAGGTAGTCAATGAATGCACCTCCCTCAGATAGTGACTGCCTCGCTGGTCGGATCAAGACTGGCTCTGGATCGGCCAGAGAGTCGGCATGATGCCAGGCCGCTCCTACCAGCGTCACACCCACATCGCATGATGGGATGCACCAAGGGTTCGCCCTGTAGCCAACGACCGGAATCGCCAACCCTCGGGTTGGGACTGCAGCCACAACGACGATAAAGGAGCCGGAATGGGAGATCGCAGCGCGATCGAATGGACTGAGGCTACGTGGAACCCGACGACCGGGTGTGACCGTACGTCGCCAGGTTGCGACAACTGCTACGCGTTAACGCTCGCAAAACGGCTGAAGGCCATGGGTCAAGCCAAGTACCAGTACGATGGCGATCCGCGTACGAGCGGTCCGGGATTCGGATTAACACTACATCCGGATACGCTCGCCCTCCCGAGGGGCTGGCTATCTCCTCGGCTCATCTTCGTCAACTCGATGAGCGACCTTTTCCACCCGAAGGTGCCGATCGACTACATACGATCGGTGTTCGAAATCATCTCTGGCACGCCACAGCACACCTACCAACTACTCACAAAGCGCTCGAAGCGCCTGAAGGCTGTAGCTGAAAGGCTTGACTGGCCTCGCAACCTCTGGATGGGTGTGAGTGTGGAAAACGACCGATACGCGTTCAGGGTCGACCATCTGCGCGGTGTGCCAGCTGCGGTTCGGTTCATCAGCGCCGAACCTCTTCTTGGGCCACTTAGCGACCTGGACTTGAGTGGAATCGAATGGCTGATTGCCGGCGGTGAGAGCGGATCCGATGCCAGACCGATCGAGAGCGCGTGGGTAACCGGGCTTAGAGACCAGTGCGCGGCAGCGGGCGTGCCGTTCTTCTTCAAGCAGTGGGGCGGCCGGACGCCTAAAGCTGGCGGGCGGACGCTTGAAGGCCGACTGCACAACGAGATGCCATGCACGACGGTCGCGCTTGCATGACTGCGAGGAGACGAGACTGGGATTGGTGGTCGGAGGTCAAGCTGCAGATCCTGCGCGAGTACCTCAACAGCTTCACGACAGCGGTCCGGGGCAAATCCAGCGAGGCAATCTGCCTCGATCTGTTCGCGGGGACTTACAACAACGCCCGGCGGCATGAGTCAGGAACGTTTCCTGGCTCAGCCCGGATTGCGCTCGATGCTGAGCCACCCTTTACCCGACTCGCCTTCTTTGATCTACCCGCGCCCGCGTGCAACCTGGAAACCACGATACGGGAAGCGCGTCCGACCGACAATCGTTGGAGGGTGTTTGCCGGTGACAGCAACGACACGTTGACCGAGGCGCTGCGATGGCTCGATCCGATCCGCTGGGCCCCGACGTTCGCGTTCCTCGATCCAACGGGGCTCCAGGTTGCCTGGACGACCATCGAACAGTTGGCCACTTGGCGAGCGGACAAGAAGACGAAGGTCGAGCAGTGGATGTTGCTCCCGGAGCCCGCATTTGCCCGGGTCTTGGGGCTCCAGGGAACTATGGGTCGTCGTATGGCCGAACGGCTGGACAGAGTGTTCGGTGTCCGTGACTGGTTTGCGATCCATCGCCTGAGACAGGCTGACGCCATCAGCCCCGAGGAGATGAGGGCCGAATTCGTCAATCTCCTGCGATGGCGCCTGGAGAACGTTCTCGGGTATCGGACCACTCACGCGCTCCAGCTCGTGAACACCGCTGGTCAACCGATCTACACGATGATCTTCGCCACCGACTCGGGTCCGGGCGACAAGATCATGGCGCACGTGTACAACTCCGCATCGACCAGATCCATCCCGTCGATGCAAGAACGGGCCCAAGCCGCACGCCAACGCCGGTCCGAACAAGCTCAGGGGATCTTTCAGTTTCCCGGATTGGAGAGCATCCCAGCCGCTGTCAAGAGAATCGGTAAGAGCTACGACCACATATCACCTTGGGAACCCCCACCGCTTACCGATGAGGTGCTGGAGCTGAGCGACGAGGCGGACATCGATCCTGATGAGGTCGACGCCGACACATGGGCTGAGGGGCTTGAGGACGACGATGGCGAGCCGTGAAGCGCGTATCTCGATCTGTGGAGTCATGGCAGGAAATGCGTACGGTGACCGAGGGTGCATTCTGCGCCAGGAGCCGGAGGAGTGATACCGCCGTGATCATGCCCAGACGCTGTGGCGTGGTCCCGCGGCCCGTGATCGGAGGTAGGCGAGGATCATCCGTTCGCCGTCTGGGCGCAGGGCAACGGTGTGGGGCCTGAGACGCCGACCAGTTCCGCGCTCCCAAGTCGACTCGATCTCGTCGAGAGCTGAAAACAGCCGCCACCAGCGGAGCGGCCCCCAAATCGCGTACGAGATGTGGTCGGGGGTGATCGGCCCACTGGAGGTTGACCAACCCTGCGCTCCAAGAATCGGGGTGACGTCGGCGACGAGCTCGTCCCGCTCTGCCTGTCCACGGACCAGGCGGAGGCCGACCACTTCGGTCACAGCGAGCGTAAAGGCGTCGCCGTCTTCGGTCTCGCCCGCCACGGCATGCCACAGGTCCGCAGGGTTCGCCAGCAGCTGCGATCCCAGTGAGGTGAGGTGCAGGCGCCGCCCCCGCCGGCGGACCAGGCGAAGCCGGACCGCGGCCTCGCGCACACAGGAGAGCTGGGGTACGTCGGCCTCGGACCGGGGCGCCTTGGACCAATCCCACCAGCCGAATCGCTCCACGGCGACAAGGACCGAGGCCCGCGCCAGATAGTTGCTCTGCGTCAGCTCGGCGCCACCAGGTGCGCCAGCGAGATTGAGAAGCCAATGGATCGGGGCGATGGGTTCGGCCGGGTCTGGCGGCGCGGCGATCGGATTGAGCAGGCGGTTGGCCACCGAGGACCGCCACTCGCCGAGTTCCGGGTGTAGAGCCGAGTCGACCCAGTGGGCGACGCGCTCCGTGGTGACGAGGCTGGCCCAAGCTCTGTCCCGGCGGGACTTCGAGAGGCCTGGTCAGCACCTGTTCAGTGATGGCAACCGCAGCGGAGCGCCATCGGGATCTTCCCGGAACCAGCTCTCCGGTGGCAACCGCCTCCCCAAGCGCCCGCTCGGCGGCATCCAGGGCACATGCCTCATCGCTGCCCATCACCGACCCCCATGCCAAGCCCGGCGTATCGGGCGGCTCGACCCCGGAAGATCCGTGGGCAGCCCGGAACGCTTTGGCACCCAACCCAGGCCCAGTGGCCCAAGCCGCCAGCACGGCCGCCGTCTGGTCGGAGCGGGCAATCTCCGCCAGGCGCTTCATGTCAAGCTCATCGAGCAGTTCGGCGGCGGCATCGGCCAGCCCGGTCCAGTCCTCTTCGGGGTACTTGCGCGGCAGGTGCCACCACAAGAACTGCTGCAGCGCGGCCTGGTGGATCATCTCGGTGCCTTCACCAGCAGTGAGGGCGTCGGCCATTGCTTGCACCGCCATGGCCAGATCGGGACGTCTCCCCTCGGCCCGGCTCACCGCGGCATCGACCACTTCTGCGCTCATCGCCCGCCGCAGCAGTGCTTGTACTTGCGGCCCGATCCGCACGGGCAGGGCGCGTTCCTCCCGACTTTGGCCGTCCGGAGCGGCACTTGAAGTTCCTCAACGGTGGGGGCAGGGCGACGGTGCAGGGCGTCAGCCAGCCATTCGAGCTCATCGAGGTGTATCTCGACGGGGGGATCGGCACTTGAATCCCAGCCACAGTGGGCGCAAGGGGCGCGGTTCGGATGTGCTTCCCCGTACATCTCGGTCTTCGGGTGGGAGAAGTTCGAACCCGGCCGGTGATCGGGCCGCTCGAAGGCAGCCACCCGGGCGCTGAGTTCGTCCTCGGGGAGTCCCAGTGCCTCGCGGCAGCGAGTCCTCGCCTCGTCAAGTTGGTGGAGAATGCCATCGTTGTCCCCGTCGGCGAGGGCCATGGCGATGCCTTGCTCCAGCCACGGCAGGGCGGCGGCGTCCTCACCCACCCAGCCGTAGGCGTATCCGGCCGCGTTGTACAACCAGATATCGTCTGGGCACTGGAGGCGAAGGTCGGCAAAGACAATGTCGGCCTCTTCTCGCCGGCCAGCCCGAAGCAGCACTTCGGCCACGTTCGTCCTTGGGTGGGGTAGACCGCGATCGCCCGCGGCAATGGCCGTCTCCCACGCCTCAAGTGACTCGTCGTAACGCTTTAGCCGCGACAGCGTCTCCCCCAGCTCCCGGAACAGCTCGGGCAGGTCCAGCTCGTGGTAGGCGCAGGGATGGGCAACACAGGCGCGCAGTGCCTCGACCCGAGTCTCGTCGTCGTGGCGTGCGGCGACTGCCACATCCATTAGGGCGTCGCACTCCTCTGTGCGCTGTTCGGCGCTGATGGTAGCCATGGGACCAAGCGTGCCACGCAGCGAGAACAGCGGCGGAACAAGCGCTGCGTGCAGACTGGGTCAGCCCAGGTCAAGGCGCTTATGTAGCCGGACGAACTGTCGGAGGACTGGACCGGCTCCTGCCGGGGGCGCCATGTGATGAAGCTCAACATGTGGGCATGGATCGTCTGGGCCCCAGCGTCGAACCCGCGCTCGCTCAGTTCCTTTCGGACCCGCACGATCTCGTCCTCGTAGAGATCGGCGATGCGGCTGGGCGAGGTCTTCGGCCGTCTCGAGCGGGACTCGAGCCCTGCTGGTCCCTCCACTCGGTAGCGGGCGAGCAGCTTGTAAAGCCAGCTCTCGCTCATCCCGTGCGCCTCGGCGAGCTCCTGGATTGGTTGCTTCGTCCGCAGGTGCGTCTCGACCAGAAACCGTCCCTTGTCCATAGGAGGCCCCTTCCATCAGGACTCTCCTATGTCTTGACACATCCTTCGACCAGCGACTCTCCAAGCCTGAATTCAGACACTGCCGGGGGCGCCAACCAGTCCGAAGTCCCGTCGCCCCGACTACGCGCGCTCATCGGAGATCCGACCAGAGCTGCACGATCTGGGCTCGGGCAGACGGGAAGTCGGACGCACCAACGCTGCGCTCGGTCGTCAGTCGCTCATAGCGCATTGGCCACGATGCAGGAAATGCCGGCAGTTCGGTCGGCGGATCGGTCCGATCCCGTTCGGTCCACACTTCACGTACACATGCGCGGAGCCGCTCGGTCGTGAGTAACCCATGCTCGATGAGGAGAACGACATCCATGAGATCGCGGACACGGGTGTTCTCGCGGTCGCCGAAGTCCCGGGACATGGCGTGCAGTTTCTCGGCCGCGTGGCGATTGACATCGACCATTTCGATCGTCGTCGCTGCGATGCCGGCGAAGTCGAGTGTGTTCGGGAGCACCACTTCCTCGGTTTCGATTAGCTCGTGCGGCCTGGGGGAGACGTCGAGCCGGATGCCGCCGAAGTTCCTCCCAGCCAGCCTCGCTGCCACGCTCACGCGCCAGGTCGGATGCCCTGCTCCGTCTGAGGCGAGCAGTTGGGGTGCCGCGGCCGCGAACTCGAATCTGTCGCCTTCCCGATCGACACTCAGGGCCTCGATCAGGAGCTCGTGAAGAGCCGTACCGGATTCGATCTCAGCGCGGAGACCGAGGTCGAGGTCCTTGGTCAGCCGGGCTTCGTCGCCGAGGCGTACCTCGAGCGCCATGCCGCCCTTGAGCACCCAACGCCCAGGTGCCGAGGCCTGCAGCCGGGCCACGATTCGCTCGAAGAGGACACGTCGGCGAAGGCGGTCAAGGGAGATGCCGGTAACCGTCGACCGGTTGTGAAGGCGGTCCTCGAGTGCCGTTCGCAGCGTGTGCGCCGTGGCATAGCTCATGACGTGGCCGACATCGCGGAATACGCGCGTTCGATGTTGAGAGCCGCTCTGGCGTCGAGAACATCGGCCCGCGAACGCAGGGATCGGAGCGTGAGCATGCCGCGCTGTTGTGCTTCAGCGATGGCCCGGCCGAGCTGCTGTTCGTCCGGGCTGGTTGAAGCGATGTCGATGATCGTCCGGGCCGGGGTCGTAACCCGGTAACCGGTTCGCTGCATGGCATCGGAATCAGGAAGCTCAGCGAAGTGAAGCTCCAGCGCATCGGCGTGCATCGTGAATCCTGGCGGGACGGTCAGGTGAACTCGCCCCGACTCGAATTCGCCGATGTCGTGCACAGCCATCGCCGTCTCGTGCGAGACGATTCCTCGATTCCTGGACCAGAGCGTCCAGCGGGCCAGATCATCATGCGGCTCGGGTACCCACTCCGCCAGGCGGAACAGCCCGCGGCCAACACGCAGCCAGTTGCCGGCGCCGACGTGGTGCGCCTGGGCCTGGTACGAGTAACCGAGGTCCCGGGCCTGGGCCGCGCTGAAGTAACCGGCCTGCTCAGCGGCCAAGTCGAACAGCCGTCTACGGAGCGTTCGCCTCTCGCCCACGGGATGATCATACAGTAAATCTTTAGTTCTAATGCCAGGAGACACCTAGAAATCAAGTAGAAGCTGTGTCGAAACACCCGCAAACCCCCGACCTTCCAGAGAAGGCGGACGTTCCGGAGACGCCGGAACCGACGGATTTCTGGAGCAGAGCCCTTGCCAATCGGAGCCGCTACCTCAAGGTAGGCGCCGCCTTGTCCAGGATCGAGATAAAGGTGGGCCTCCGCCGGTGGCGGTCGCGGAGGGTCGCCACGTGCTCGGCGAACTCCTCCTTGCGATCGGCGGCCTTTGCGGCGCGAGCAGCCTTCTTCAGGATCGCGACGGCCCTCGTGTAAGTGGCCCGCCCAGCGTCCTCCAGTTCGAGATCGGCAAGACGCAGGTACATCTCGAACGCGTCGCCGGGCACGGACGGCTCGCGGGCTTCCGCCATGCGCATCCACCGCAGTTCTCCTGGGTCGAACTCCGGGTTATCCAGTGCAACCTGCCAGGCGTTGTCTGGTTCGCCGTCCGCGAGGAGCACATCGACCAGCCCGCCGAGATCATGCTGGGCCAGCACCGCTCTCGCACGCGGGCGCTCATCGACCCAGGTACCGCAGCCCTCGGCTGCGGTACGGAGGAGACTGTAAGTGGAGGATGACGCCATCCGTTGGTGCTGCTCCATGCGCAGTCGCAGCACCTCATCGACCTGGCCGTGGCGCGTGTACACGCCGGCCGCGAAGTCGTAGAGCTGGGCGACCTGCCATCCGCTGGTTTCTGCGATGCCTCGCGTGGTCCACGCCAGGACGTCGTCGTCGCGGCCCAGTTCCTCCATGGCCTCGGCGATCCGGATGAACTGGTACGGCGCGGTCAGATCACCGCCGAGCAGGCGGACGATGGCCGCCGTGTCGCCATCGAGCACCGCTAGGCGCTCCTCGGCGTACTTGAGCGCGAACGAGTCGCCGGCGCCGGCTTTCCGGCGTTGCTGCACCTCCCGGCGGAAGGCAGCCAGTCCGATCTCACCCAGCGCCTTGGCGTAGCGGACGGGGTCCGTCTCGAAGAAATCCTGGTCGTCAAAGCGGAACTTCACCATCCATCGCGCCAGCTTGACGGGATCAGCCACGCCTGCGTCACAGGCCTCAGCATGCAGGTCGAGCAGGTCGTTAGCCGCATCGCCGATCAGACCGTCCGAGTCATCCGCATGGAGGATCACCTTCACCACCCGCCCGATCGCCCGTTCGATGAGCACCACCAGCTCGGCAGACGGTGACGACCTGACCGCCTCGCGGATCTCCGCCACGATCGGCTGCGCCTCGTGGGCCCAGCCACGGCTCTCGTAGTAACCGAGGAACCGTCCGGCCCGTAGCCCGCTGTCGATCTCGGCCCGAAGCTGACTGAGATCTCCCGACCCACGGCTGGCGGCCAAACGGACCGCCCGGGCCACCTCCTCATGATGCTCGGCGGCCTGGCCGACGATCGCCCGGAGGTCGTCGGAGTCGAGCGTCGCGATCAGCGTGTCCAGGTCGCCGTCTTCCGAGCGCGGCGCTCGGGGACTCACGTCGGAACCTCGCTTCTCATCGCCGTCCGACGGTAGCGGCCGACTGACGGTCAGCGGGCGGCTCTTGCGCCAGCGGCAGCCGCCAGCTCAGCCGGACGAACTGTCGGAGGACTGCCCCGGTTCCGGCCGGCGGCGCCGTGTGATGTCGGCTGGGGATTTCATCTCTGAAGGAGTGCTGCTTGTCAAGGGGCGCTGACCCGTAGGGTCGGCTCGTTTGGCGGTTTCTGGCTCATTGGTTCGGGGCGTGAGGGCGCGCCGAGCCGAGCCCGTGATCCGGGCAAGTGTCGTTCGGCAATGTGATGCGAGTCCGGTCAGGGCGTCACGTTCGTCCCCTTGGCGCTGCCGCGTCCGGGGCCGCGTTGCGGTCCTTCTCCAAGGCCAGGCGGTGCTGGCGGGGCATGCCCGAAGATCCGGGTGCCGTTCATCTCTTCGTCGCGGCGAGGCGACATGGAGTGGTTCGGCCGCAACCCGGTGGGCTCAATCAGTGACGCGGCCGGACCGACAAGCGGGGGCCATGAAATCCGTCGAGCTCGCACCGGGTTGCGTCCGTCCCGGTCTCATCCCGTCTCGGCCAGGCAACGGATCTCGCCGTCGCGCAGGCCGTAGTAGACGAAGGTGAGAAGCTTGCGGGCTGCGGCTACTCGCCCGATCTGCTTGCCGCGACGCTCGACTCACCTTGAGGTGGTGCGCTCGGATGGGCGTATCGCCGCGCTGGCGGGCGACCGCCTCGACGGCGGCCCAACGCACGAGGCGCGATCCCTGCTTGGTGATGTGACCCCGACGGACCCTCTCGTCTGACTCGTGGTGCGTTGGAGTGAGTCCCGCCCAACTGCACAGGTGCCGTGGGCTTTTGAACCTTGAGACGTCGCCGATCTCAGAGACGAAGATCGAGGCCAGCACCGGTGCCGACGCCCGGGATGGCCTGGACGGCGTGGAAGCCAAGATCGCCGGCGAAGTAGGGGTTGATCTGCTTTTCCAGCATGGCGATCTCCCGGTCGAAGAGTTCGATCAGGTCCCGAAGGGACTCCACGCGGATGCGGTAGGCGTCAGCCAGATGCACCTGGTCAAGCAGGTGGTGGCCGCGGACCCCGAACAGGTCGGTCATCGGCACGGCCACCCCCTCTTTGGCCAGCACGGCGTGAACCTGAGCCTTGAGGTTCGAGCGAAGCTGGACGAGCTTGGCCCGGTAGCGGATGAGCTCACGGAGCTCTCTGAGCGGTGGCGAGGCAATCCAAGCCTCGGCGAGGCGTCCCAATCGAAGCAGGTCCACCAGGTCCGTTGCATCTCGCTCGTCGTTCTTCACCCGCCGGTTGCCCCAGTTGTTGCCGAGTGGATGCGAGAGGTGCACCTTGGCACCGCATTCTTCGAGCACGTCGGTCGCCCAGTACCAGCCGTACGTGGCCTCCAAGATCACCTCAGGGTGCGGACCGGCTTTGGCCACCTCGGCCGCCAGCGCCACCGGATCGTTGTCGATGCGGACCGTCTCCAAGGTCTGGCCCACAGCGTTGCGTCGCACGATCACGCTGCGCCGTCGATGCAAGTCGATGCCGACGTACTGTTGTTGCTCTTCCACGGGAATCTCCTCTCGCCGTCTCCGGGTTGGTTTGGTGACCCCAAGTGTGCTCGGCACACTTGGTTCCGGTCGGCGGGAGGATTCCCGTGGAGCATTCGATTCGGATGGGCCGGGCTGGACGACGGTCTTGGCGGTCACGAGACCCCCACGTGCTCGGCGCTCGGGCCGGTGCGCTCACCGGGACCCGTCACACGGGAGCGGCGCTGCGCTCCTTCATCACATCAGCGGGCAGCTCCCCTCCATCCGGGTCACCCAGACATGAACATGTAGCGAGACATCGGAGAGTGACGTGGCAAGACAACGTAGAGCGCCATTTCCTCTGGCTGCAGGGGATCCGCTGGTAGTACTTGGTCGGATCGACGACAAAAATTTGACCGATGAATGAATTTGCGGGACCTGCAACGTCCAACTTCATGAACCACTGATGTGCGCTCGGTAGGGCAGACGCAGAGCGACAGAGAGGACTGAACCATGACAGAAGAAAGCAAGCCGGTCGAAGTGTCACGCAGGATCGAAGCACCGGCAGCCCTCATCTTCGACGATCCTGGCGAATCCGCAACGCCATATGGATTTCGACGGGTCCGACATGCTCCGGGGACCCGTCCTCGTCGACCGTCCCATCTCCGACGTGGGCGACACCTTCACCATGAAGATGCATCGGCTCGGAGACGACTACCTCATGCTCAACTATGTGGTGGAGTTCGAGCCAGATCGGCGCATTTTTTGGGAACCGGCTCCCGGAGACCCTTCTCGGGCTGGGGGGATGATCCATCCAAAGTCGGCATCCGTGCGGGTTACCGCTGGGGCTACATCCTCACTCCGGACGGTGACGACGCCACCGTCGTCACCGAGGTCTTTGACTGCGGCCCGACGGAGTGCCTCAAACCCTCCTCCGCGAGGGCGGGGCGTGGATCAACGGGACCAGTTCGGTGCTTGAGTCCATGACGGCCAGCCTGGAGAGGCTCGAGAAGATCAGTACCGAGTAGGACCGCTGGCCGAGCGTATGTTCTCGCTCCATGGAGCAGGCTGTCGCTGATCTGGTCGGTCCGGATCTGCGTGTGCTCTTCTGCGGGATCAATCCCGGCACGCTCTCAGGTGACCTCGGCCTGCATTTCGCCCGGCCGGGGAACCGGTTCTGGAAGTTGCTCTGTGCCGGTGGGTTCACCGGGTCCGTTCTCTCCCCAGCGGAGCAGCACACCCTGCTCGGGCTCGGCATAGGCATCACGAACCTGGTGGGGCGGGTGACGTCCGCCGCCAGCGAACTCAGTGTCGCCGAACTCCGCGAAGGGGCGGTCCAGCTTGAAGCCAAGGTGGGGAAGTTGCGTCCCCGGTGCGTCGTCGTCCTTGGGCTGCAGGCGTACCGGACGGCCTTTCTTCGACCGGAGCCGTGATCGGTCCTCCAGCCCGAACTCCTCGCCGGTGCCCGTCTTTGGCTCCTGCCCAACCCAAGCGGTCTTCAGGCGCACTACCAACTTCCGGAAATGACTGAGATGTACAAGGCGCTCTATGAATCGGCCTTCAGAGCGTCCTGATCGGCAGAGCTAGTCCGCTGTCGGCTGCCCGACATGGAGGGATGTTCAAGGCGCTCTTACGACGACTGCGTCGCCGCCAAAATGAGATCGAGGACCGACTGGTCCGGTGCCGGTGGGCATTCTCCTCGTGGAAGCGCCCGCATCTTCTGGAGGGCATCCGCGATCTTGGTTCCGGTGATGACAGGGCTGTGGGCCGAGATGATGGTCGACATTGGAAGTTCTGAAAGGCGCGCGATCTCGGCGCCGAACCGGTCTGGGTCGACCAATCGCAGCCATGGGGCCAGCGCGTTGAAGGCGAACATCGTCATCCCCTGGGTCCAGAACTCGTCATCGAGCAGCGAGACGTCTCCAGGGAGTGGCCCGGCGCCTTCACCACCGGGCACGGGGGTCGCGAAGCAGTCGACGGCCCAATAGACACCAGTCTTGTGGTCGAACAGACCCCGGGTGGTCGGCGAGTCGTACAGCGGCGGACGCACGACCGTCATCTGCCGGTCGCCGGCCTCAAAGGTGACTCCATCGTCCATCCAGCGACAACGACTGAGTGGGAACTCGAAGGCGTTGGTGTGTCGTTCGGTGAGTGCCCAGCTGCACACCAATGTGGCACTGGGGCACGCCTCCATCACCTCGTCCAGATTGCCGACATGGTCGGCATCCTCGTGGGAGACGAAGACCCACCGGACACGCTTCGGATCGACGAGCTTGAAAGCATCACTCAGCCAGGCTCGTTGGTTGCGACGGGAACCGGTGTCGATGAGCATCGGCTCGTCTCCGTCGATCACGGCGGAGTTGATGAAGACCGACAGGGGCTGGCCGAGGGCGTGCTGGACCTCATGAATGACATAGGTGCCCGGCGCGACCTGGGTTGGGTCCTGGTGGTCCCTGGGCTCGGACAGCGTGATCGGCATGGGGTTCCTTCCTCTCCAGGGGAGTAAAAGGCCGACCCTAGTGTTTGGCATCCTGTCGTCCCCTTGGAAAAGGGCCCTTTCGCCAGGGCGTGATGGAACATTTCCCTCGCCTGATGGCATTTCAGCCGCAAGTTCCCCGTCGGCCCGTCGTTTTCCCTCATGACAAAGGGGGTCGTCGGACTCGGCGACACGAATGTAAAGGGGAACAATGCGACGGGCCCGAATTGTGGGATTTGGGGGTGGAGCAGCGGGTTTAGCCGCGGTGGCGTTGGCCGCGACTGGCGTGTTCTCGGGTGCTGGACCCGCGCTGGCGAGTGCAGCGTCGGTCCCATCCGTGCCCTCATCACAGTGCGTCAGCACCCCGGCACCGCCGTCCAGCGGATCTCCGGCGTCCGCCAGCGGTGGGGGAAGCTTGAGCTCGCCGGGCGGCAGTGGGTCCGTGACGAGCTCGTCGAGCAGTGGCGTGACGGCCTGCGTCAGCGGCCCGTCGGGTGGCTCGAGTCTGCCTGGTGCGCCGAGCCTGCCCGGTGGTGGCGGTCTCCCCGCTCCGCCCAGCCTGCCGACGCCGAGTGCGCCGAGCCTGCCTGGTGCGCCCAGCTTGCCGACGCCCGGTGCGCCTGGTGCGCCCAGCTTGCCGGCGCCCGGCGCTCCCAGCCTGCCGACGCCCGGTGCGCCTGGTGCGCCCAGCTTGCCGACGCCCGGTGCGCCTGGTGCGCCCGGTGGTAGTGGTGGCGGTCTGCCCGCTCCGCCCAGCCTCCCTGGTGCGCCCAGCCTGCCGACGCCCAGCGCACCCAGTCTGCCGAGCGGCACGATCTCCGTCTCCGGCGGCGGATCGTTGACCCTCTAGGGCCGAACCCGGTGGATCGACGCGTGACAAATCCACCGACCAAGCAGCGAGTCTGGTCGGGCGCCGTGGTGCGCCCGACCAGACTCGTCACACCGACCACAAGGACGCGCTGCGCCGCTCCTCACGTCCTCGCCCTTTGAGCGGAGTGCCCACATGTCATCTGCCCCCTTCCTGCGCCTTTCGCGTTGCATCACCGGAGTCGCTCTCAGCGCGGCACTAGTCGGCGCCATTTCCCTTGTGGGGTCCGCTCCGACCGGAGCGGCGTCCGGCTTCCGGGTCACCGACGAGTTCCATCCCACGATCTCGATCGTCCGGACGGGGACCCTGCTCGCCGACAGTCAGTCCAACAACTGGTCGGGCTACAACCAGGGAGTCCTCGACACCGAGACGCCGTTCTCCTCGATCAGCGCCGAGTGGGTCATCCCGACCGCGAGCCAGCACACCGCCGGCGAGGCGGAGGACTCGGCGACGTGGATCGGGATCGGCGGCGGGTGCCTCAACTCGTCGTGCGCCGCGTCAGACGAGACCCTGATCCAGGCCGGCACCGAGCAGGACGTCTCGTCGTCGGGCGCGGTGACCTATGACGCCTGGTGGGAGATCCTCCCCCTGCCCGAGTTCCAGTCGACCATCACCGTGAATCCCGGCGACACCATCAAGTGCACGATCGCGTCCACCGTCCCTGGCCTGTGGACCATCACGCTCCAGGACACGACCGACGGGCAAGGCTTCACCGAGTCCGTGCCCTACGCCTCGGACGAGTCGACCGCCGAGTGGATCGAAGAGACGCCGACCGAGATTGGGACCTCGGGTGCCGGCCTCGCCGCCCTGCCCAACCTGACGACCGTCGTGTTCAACGACGCCACCATCAATGGCGCCAATGCCAACCTCGTGCCAGACCAGGCGATCCAGCTGGTCGACGCCAACGGCAATCCGCTCGCCACGCCCTCTCCTCCGGTGGGCGGCGACGAGTTCGCGGACTGCGCGTTCGCCTCGAGCTGCGCCTCGCCCTAAGGGCCACCCGTCGTCGGTCGATCCACGTCTCCCGGGTCGACCGATGACGGGTGGCCGGCCAACAGCGGTTACTCAGGACCAGGCGGTCCGCAGCGCGCCGAGGCCGGCGGTGGCTCGCTCGAGGAACCGGTCGTCGAGCGCTGGGTCGCCGTGGTCGAGCCAGACGAGCGTGCTCTCGACCAGCCACCCGAAGAGGGCCTCGCTGGTCCAGCGGTCGAGCACCGGATTGCCGGTGTCGAGTTGGACGAAGCGCGCCACGACGCCGACGGCGATCGACCGAAGCTCGCTCGCGTAGTCGGCGAACCGGGGCTCGCGCGCCGCGTGGCGCCAGAGCAGGGTGAAGGCGGCTGGCTCCTCACGCGCGACGTGGAGGAGCGTGCGGGCCCCCAGGCCGCGAGTCGATCCCGCCGCCAGCCCCGCCTCGAGCTCCTGACCGAGCCGCCCGAAGACTTCCTCAAGGACCGCCCGGTAGAGGTCCTCCTTCGTCTCGAAGTGCCGGTACAAGATGAGTCGGGTGACTCCGCACGAGGCCGCCACGTCCTCCATCGAGGTGTGGGCGAATCCCGATCGAGCGAAAGCCTCGGCGGCCCCGCTCAGGATCGAGGCCCGGCGCTCGGCACGCGGCAGGAGCTTGGTCTGGACAGGTATACGTGGAAGTATATACATTAGTGTAGACAGAAGGCAGGGGAGGAGCCGTGGCCGTCACCGCCCAGCTGGAGTTCACCGAGGACGAACTTCTCGCCAACGCCGATGTCGATGAGCCGCTCATCGCGGGCGGTGTGCGCTGCCACGGCGGGTTCGCCGCGGATGGCACCTACCGCTCCCCGCGCACCAAGTGCCGGGTGCCGGCCATCGAGGCCTGGCGGGCGCATCACACCGACGTCTTCAGCACTTCGGTCATCGACGTGCCGATGGAGCTGTGGGGCGAGCACTTCCCCAATGTGGAACAGGCCCGCTTTCTGATCGAGGCCGGCGTGCCCGAGCCGCTCATCGGAACCCTCACGCGGATCGGGACCGTCGAGGGCTACGGCGCCAACATCCGTCTCCTCAAGCCGTCCAACCTCCAGCGGTTCTTCGACGAGGACATCACCGGCACCGCGACCGACCACCTGGGCGGCGGCCTCTTCGAGGCCCACGGGCGCGACGAAGCCGGTTGGGAGGAGGAGGCCGGCCACAAGGACATGTGGTTCGCCTCGCGCGACATCGCGTTCGAGTCCCAGGCCGCCGACGTCGACATCGAGGGGATGCTCTCCCGGATGGGCTTCGGGCCGCGGGGGAGGGACGCCAGCGAGGTCGAGCGGCTCCTGCCCCCCGACATCGACCCCGAGCTCGAGTTCATGGTTGCGCTCATGATCCGGGTGTTGTTCATCGAGGTTTCCGCGTTCCACACGTTCCGCTGGGCCGAGGCATGGCTCTCGGACACCGACCTCGTGGCGGGCGACGGCGCCGCCGGGCGGCTCGTCTCCTACATCCGCGCCGATGAGACCCCGCACGTCGCCTACCTCGCAACCGCGCTGACCGAGATGCGCGACCGCATCTGGATCGGTGACGGCGGACGGCGTCACCAGGGTGCCGACATGATCGCCAGCTTGTGGGATCACCTGCTCGCTCAGAGCCTCGGCCCGGGTCGCGCGCAGGGCCGCAAGGCCGTCATAGGCGAGGTCGAGCGGTGGTGCCTCGCCCGCGAGGGCGGCCCGGACATCCTCGCCGGGTTCCACGCCCTCGAGACGAGCTGAGCGCGCCCGGGCTGACGCCGACCGGCGCAGCCGGCCGGGCAAGCTGGTGCGCTTGAGGAGCACCAGGCGACGCGGGGGCTCGGGGCCCCACTGCCGGCAGGCCGGCCTTCGCCGTGCGTGCGCGCTCGGGGCGTGGGTGCTCTGCATCGGTGTTGGCCAGCTCGCCTTGGCGTCCGCCGCCGGGGCCACGAGCAGCCCAGGCGCCGTGCTCGCGGCGGCCGCCAAGGGTGGTGGCTGCGGGGTCGCCGTTTCGCCGGGCTCCCGCACACTCCGGATCCGGGTGGCCGGGGCGACGCGCACCGTGCTCGTGTTCGTCCCGGACATGTACACCGGCTCCACCCAGGTCCCTCTCGTCGTGAACCTGCACGGGGACGCGGGCACCGCACTCGACCAGGCCGTGCTCTCCGGAATGGACACCGAGGCCGAGGAGGAGGACTTCCTCGTCGCCTACCCCCAGGCGCTCGTCGCGCTGGGCTCGGGTTATGAGTGGAACATCCCCGGCGTCCCGCTCAGCGGGAGCGCCAAGGCGGTGCAACACGCCCCGAACGACATGGCCTTTCTCTCCCAGCTGCCCGCGATCCTCGAATCCCGCTTCTGCGTCGCCACGGCCCGCGTGTACCTGACCGGGTTCTCGGCCGGCGGGCAGTTGGCGGCCCAGCTGGCCTGCAACGACTCCAACATCTTCGCCGCGGTGGCACCGGTGAGCGGGCTGGCGTGGCCGTCGTCGTGCCCGGCGATCCGGCCGATGCCGGTCATCTCCTTCCAGGGCACCGCGGATCGCACATCTTCGGTGGCCCAGGCGGCGAGGGACTGGGCGAGCCAGGACGGCTGCCGCAGCGAGGTGACCGTCGTCCCGGCGGCGGGCGCCCGGCTCACCCAGTATCTGCACTGCGCGGCGAAGGCCTCCGTCGAGCTGTACAGCGTCATCGGCGAGGGCCACGAGTGGCCCGGCGGGCCCACGCTGCCGAGCTCGGTGACGAGCCGGCTGGGTCCCCAGTCCAACGCGCTCGATGCGAACCAGCTCATCTGGTCGTTCTTCGAGGCCCACAAGCTCCCTTGAGGAGGAGCACCGGCTCGATGAGGGTCGAGGGCGTCGCTGCCAAAACCGGTTGGCCGACGGTTTTAGCCGAGCCTCACCGTTGCCTTGAGATCAGAGACCGCGATGGTGAAGGTCGCGTTCGACTTGCGGAAGAACGGTGCGTTGCTTCCGACCAGCTCGAGCTCCAGCGTATGGCCGGTGGCGATCTCGTAGTCGTTCGGCGGCAGCTCGAAGGAGATCGACTCGGTTGCCGTGGCGCTCGCCGGGGTGCCCGACGCCTGGTTCACCGATGGCCGGAACGCTCCCATCTCGACGATCTGACGCGTCGCGCCCCCGGGTGCGACGTCCCAGAGGCGACCGATCAGCTCGGGGTAGTTGCCGGTGATGGACAGCTTCGCGTTGATCACGACGCCGCCCAGGATGTGCAGGCCCTTGCTCCCGGCCTCGATCGAGTACGTCGCGGTCCCCGGTTCGTCGGCGCCGGGGAGGTTGGCGCACAGCGGCTTGATGACGCCGTCGAGCGCAGCGGCGACGCTCGGGTCACCGCCGCTCGAAGTCACCTCCTGGGTCGCGGCCCCGCTGAGCACAATCGCGCCGTGCTGAAGTGAGCTCCACGACCGCGCCGACACGGTCGGGCCCGAGGGCGCGCTGATCGGGCAGGTCTGGGCGCGGACCAGGACGCCGGTGCGCGGCGTCTTGTGGTGCAGGACGACGGTGTTCATGAACCCGATCCCGGTCTCGTTGTTGAAGGCGACGTCGGCCGGCTTGTCCTCGGCCCACGGATGCCCGACGTCGTCGAACACGAGCAGCAACGGGCTCTTGGACCCCGCCGCGTGTACGGCGTTGGCGAAGTGCAGCGCCTCGTTGACCGGGAAGAGCGTGTCGGTCCACCCGCTCTGGATGACGGTTGGCGCGGGCCCACCCTTGGCCATGGGGATGCTGATGGCCGACTTGTACTTCTGGAGGTCGACGATCGCATCGGACTCACCCGAGGTGAACGGCTCGCCGGCGACAGTGGCGGCCTCCCATGCGGTGAGGTCGGCCTCGGGGTCGGCACCGACTGGGGAGAGGTACCCGGATCCGTTCGAGGCCGCATACAGGACCTCGTCCCACTCCTCTTTGGCCACTCCCACCGGAGAGCGGTCGGCCTTGGCGGGGGTGGCCGTGGCGGTCGAAAGATTGCCGTTGGGCACGAGCGCGGTGTCGAGGTCGTCCCAGGGCCACACGGCATAGGCGGCGGCGATCGTCATCGGGATGTGCTTCTGCGGGCTCACGAAGGGCACGAGCTTCCCGTTCAAGAGCTCGGTCCGGTTCTTCAACATCGAGAGCTCGAGCGTCTGGCCAGCGCCGTAGGAGATCCCCGACACCGCGATCCCCGGACGCGCGTACCCCTCGTCGACCAACATTCCGGCCAGGTACTGGGTGTCTCGGACCTCGTAGCGCTGGTCGGCGAGTTGTATCCAGCCTTTCGCACACGCGGGCGTGTTCAGCCTCGACGCCGCGGTCCCGCACGAGTTGCCGAATCCCCTCGCGCTGTAGGTGAGCACGGCCCAGCCATCGGAGGCGAGCGTCACGTTGTCGAGCAAGCCGTCGTCCCTGGTGGACTCCATTTCGAGTTTGTTCCCACCGAGCCCGTGGAGGAGCACGAACAATGGGTAGGGCGCCTTCCCGGTGGCCGGCAAGGTGACGTCGGCGTCGAGGGGCACCCCGTCGAAACTCGGGACGCGTCGGTCCTGGCCGTCGACCAGGCCGCCTTGGCAGAACGTGACGCCGTACTTCGGTGCGCACACCAGCCGGCCAAATGGCATGGGCAGGTTGTTCGAGGCGCCGGCTGACGTCGAGGGCGCAATCAGCGTGCTCCACACCCCGATGGCCAGGACCGACGCGCCGAGTGTACGGACCAGGGCCGGGCGGACGCGGCCCGAGGAGCAGATCATCCTGAACTTCTACCCCACGGGCCGATGGTCTGCCCCGTGGGCACGCACCACGAGCGAGGACGCGTCGGCGAGTTCCGAAGATCCCTCCGCCGCTCGGGCGGGAGAGAGGTGTGGAGGCGCCCACGGCACATGGTCTGGCCTCCGAAGGGTCTCACTCTTGGACGAGCAGAGTCAGCTGGGACACAGTGGTGACGGTCAATCCCAACGACTGCAACGACAAACCGAGGGAAGTATGGAGATCCGGGAACTCGCGGAGAGGCACTTGATTTCAAAGCAGGTAGCCGGTGGCCAGGCCTTCGCTCGAGAGATTTGTCATGCCGTCGGTCGAGCGACCGTGGTCGCGGCGCGGGTCGACGCGAACGACATCGCGACGACGCGCGCCGCGCTCCCCGCTGTCGTCTCCGTGGGGCGAGCGCGCGCAGGCATGCGTCGATGAGCGTGGAACCCCCGTTCGACCAACCACCCGTCGAAGCCTCGTCCAAGCCAGCTTCGACGGGCGCGCCATCGAGGCGCTGGCTTCGGCGTGCCGTGTTTCTCCGGTCGCCGCCCGACCAGCCTTTCTGGGCGCGACCCACGCTCCTTGTCCTGTCGGGGGTCTCGGCGTTCCTCTACTCCTGGCGGGCGTCGGGCTACCTCGAGATTTACTACGCCGCCGCGGTGCGCAGCATGTCGATGAGCTGGCACGACTTCCTGTACGCGGCGTTTGACCCGATCGGGTCGGTGTCGACCGACAAGCTGCCGGGCGCCTTCTGGGTACAGGCCCTCTCGGTCCGTCTGTTCGGCCTCCACGACTGGGCGATCGCGCTCCCTCAGATCGTCGAGGGCGCCCTCACGGTCCTCGTGCTGTACCGGGTGGTGCGCCGACTGGCCGGCCCGGTCGCCGGCATCGTCGCCGCGGCGGTGCTCGTCGCGGCACCCGCAAACGTCACGCTCAACCGCGGGAACATCTCCGACAGCCTCATGATCCTGCTCGTGGTGTTGGCCGCGGACGCCACCGTGAGCGGCGTGCTCACCGGGCATGTGCGGCACATGGTCCTCGCGGCCCTCTGGGTGGGTCTGGCCTTCCAGGCCAAGATGCTGGAGGCCTGGCTCGTTCTGCCGGCGATCGGTCTCGTCTTTCTCGTCGCGGCCCCCCTCAGGCTGCGCAAACGGATCCTCGGGCTCGGCGTGCTGGCGGTGCTGGCCGCGGCGGTCTCGCTGAGCTGGATGCTCTACGTGACCGCGCAACCCAAGGACGGCCGCCCCTATGTGGACGGGAGCCACAACGACTCCCTCTTCCAGCAGGTGTTCGAGTACAACGGCTTCGGCCGTCTGAACCAACCCTCACCCAACGAGGTGTTGTTCGAGACGATCGGGCTGGGCCATCTGCCGTCCACTCCGGAGGGCTGGAACCGGATGCTCGTCGGGCCCTTCGGGGAAGACACGGGCTGGCTGATTCCGGCGTCGGTGGTGGCGCTCGGGTTCGGTCTCGTTGCCCGTCGCCGGCGTCCTCGGGGCGATCCATTGAGGGCGAGTCTGCTGCTGTGGGGGACGTGGCTGGCCGTGCTCATCGCAGTCTTCAGCGTGAGTACGACGATCAACTCGTACTACGTGTCCGCCCTGACGCCGGCGATCGCCGGCGTCGTCGCGACCGGGCTTGCGATCGCATGGGAGCACCGTTCCAGCCCGATCGGTCGTGTCGTCGTCGCGGTCACGGTGCTCGGAACGGCGATCTATGGCGCGTGGCTGGTCCCCGCACAGGGCGTCGGCGTCTCCTCCTGGATCGGCCCGGTGACGCTCGCTGCCGGGTCGGCCGCCGCACTGGCAGCGGTCGGGTCGACGCTCGTTCGCTGGCGTTTTGCTGCTGGGGCGGTGCTCGCCGCGGTCCTGGCGTCGTCGCTCATCATCCCGGCGGTCGCGTCAGGCACTGCGGTGGCCAACGGACTGGGCTCCTTCGATACGCCCTTCGAGTCGTTGGCCGTCGCCAACGTGAACGAGCTGCTGTTCGGGCCGCAGACGCGGGTCGTCGCGGCGGCGCAGCTCCCCGGTCTCGTGAAGCTCCAGCACCAGTTTCACACGCGCTATCTGTTGGCGACCCAGACCGCCGTCCTGGCGGCGCCGACGATCTTCGTGAGCGGCCGCGAGGTCTACCCGCTGGGCGGCTACAACGGCACCGGCGCCTCGCCATCGCTCGGTACCCTGCAGCGCCTGGTCGCAGAGGACTACTTTCGCATCGTGCTGGCCAGCCCGACCTCGAAGGACCCCCGGTACCGATGGATCGAGCGCAACTGCCGCCGGGTCCTTGGAGGGGTCGCGATTCGAGGGATCGGGATCTACTTCTGCCCGACATCGTGACCAACCCCAATCCCTCCGAACAGTTCCCGCCGCCCCCTCGCTTCGACCACGACACACCGGCGGCGCGCATGGCCCGCATGGTCAAGACCAGGCTGCGCTTCCTCGCGGTGCTGTTGGTGGTGGGCGTCGTGCTGCTCGCGTTGGGTCACTACACGGTGGGCGGGATCCTGACGGGTTGGGCCGTCGTGCGTGGCGGGATGTTGGGCTGGCGGGTCCGATCCCGGCGCGCCAGAGTCCGGGAGTGGGGCGGCCCGTAAGGCAAGATCGGGCCATGGTCACCCTGCGCGCTATGGTCGAAGCGGACGTCCGAGCAGCCTCGTCCGTGTGGCAGGACGCGCTGTCGGCGATGGCCGTCGAGTATCGCCTGGAGGCACCCGAGCGCTCCGAGGAGATCGACCATCGCATCCAGAGCCGCATGCGCCACTTTCTTGGGACCGACCCCGACGGATCCTTCGTCGTCGAGGCCGACAGCGCGGTGGTCGCCTTCTCGCAGTCCTTCGTGCGCGAGGGCTACTGGGTCCTCTCGCTGCTCGCCACACTCCCGGATCACCAGGGTCTCGGGCTCGGCCGCCGGTTGTTGGACGCCACGCTCGACACCGTCGAGCCGGACACACCCGGGACGATCCAGGCGTCCCGTGACCCCTCGGCCGTCGCCCTCTACGCGTCGGCCGGGTTCTCGTGCCACCCCGCCCTCATTGCCAATGGCGTCGTCCGTCGCGCGTCGCCCGACGCGAGGGTGCGGCGCGCTGGGATGGCCGACCTCGAGGTGGTGGACTCCGTCGATCGGGAGCGCCGTGGATCGACGCGCCGCGTCGACATTGAGCACCTGTTGGGGGATCCCGGTATCCGCCTCCTCGTGATGGAGGATCGTGGCTACGCGCTGGCGCGCGACGACCGCCTCATCACGCTCGGGGCCCGCGACGAGGAGGCCGCCGGCGCGCTCTTGGAGACCGTGCTGGCGGACATTCCCGAGGGCGCGGACGTCGCGGTCGGGTGGCTCACCGCGGCACAGCAGTGGGCGATCACCGCCCTGGTCAACGCCGGCGTCGACCTGCACCCCTCCGGGGCGGTCATGGTGCGCGCGATGCCGGGGCCGCCGACTCCCTACATCCCGAGCGGGGGGTACGGCTGACGCATTCGGACCGCGACCGGGTCTAAATCGCGCGGCCGCAGAAGTTGAGGAGCCGCGTCTGGTCGTCGGAGCCTTCCGGCGGGGTGATCTCCGAGGCAAAGCCGCCGGGGCGCCGGATGGCCTCGCCGATCGGGGTGAGGAACTCTATGCAGCGCTCGACCGCAACCGGATCCAACTGTTCGTCCTGACCGGTGGCGCGGGCCAGGTCCCAGGTGTGGACAAGCGTGTCGGAGCACAGCAGCCGGCCGACCAGGGACTCGAAGGGTTGCTCGCCGAACATTCCGCCGATGGCCGTGGCCGACTGCTCCGGGTCAGCGAGCGCAGACTCGATGGACGCCCGGGCATCGGTAAAGGCCTCGACGAGATCCCCCTCCGAGTCCACCTTCTCGGCTTCGCCGCCCAGCGTCGCACGGACCCCGCGGTGGGTACCCACGACGTGGGCGACGAGATCGCGCACGGTCCACTCCGTGCACGGCGTCGGGATGGACCACTGGTCGGGCGTGATGGCCGCCGCACGCTCGGCGAAGCCGTCGGCGATGGTCGAGTAGCGCTCAGAGACTTCGGACATGGGGGCCAGGGTAGCCACGGCCAAGGCTTCCGGTCCCTTCCATCGTTTTGTCATCCGCCCCGGCTATGGTGAGCCCATCGGATGAGGCTCCGATGAGGTCCGAGGACCTCGAACCGCCGATCGGCTGATGGCCTCTGCGCACAGTGACTTGTGACGTGGAGGTTGTTCGTGATCGCAGCGGACCTGGCTCCGGCGCAAATTCAGGCGCTTCAGGTCTTGACGATCTTCTTCTTCGCGCCGCTCGTCAGCGGCGCCATCGCACGACTTGAGGCCCGCCTGCAGGGTCGGCGCGGCCCGCGGGTCCTGCAGCCCTACTACGACATCGCCAAGCTGTTTTCGAAGGAGACGCTGGTTCCCGAGGACTCGAGCTGGGTCTTCGTCGCCGGACCGATCGTCGCCTTCACCTGCTTTCTGATCGTCCCGCTGCTGATTCCGGTCCTGACGACGTTCCCGCTGCCGCTCGGGTACATGGGCGACATCCTCGGCGGCGCCTTCATACTCACCCTCGGCGGATTCGCGGTGGCCTTGGCCGCCGCCGAGACGAACGGGCCGTACGCACAGTTGGGCAGCAGTCGCGCCATGACCTTCGGTGCGCTGATCGAGCCCTCCCTCCTGTTCATCACCTTCACGGTTGCGCTGGTCACCGCGACGGATCTGCCCTACTTCCAGGCGGCCGCAACCCGCGCCTCCCTCAGCCAGGCGATCAGACCCGCCCACCTCCTGGCGGCCGTCGCGTTCTTCTTGCTGGTGTTGAACGACACCGGACGCATTCCAGTCGAAACCCATGCCAGCACCCTCGAGTTCGGGATGATCGACGAGGCCCGAGGCTTCGAGCATTCGGGCCCCCTCTTCGCCCTCCTGAAGTGGGGCGCCGCAATGAAGCAGTTGATCCTCTACGTCCTGTTGGTCAACGTCTTTGCCGCGCCGTGGGGGCTGGCCGGATCGCGATCGGCCGGTCCGGTGCTGCTCGCGATTCCCATCCTCCTCGCCAAGGCCTTCGGTGTCGGCGCCATCTTCGCGGTGATCGACAACAGCTTCTCCAAGTTGCGGCTCTTCAAGATCACCGAGTTCATGGCCGGGGCCTTCTTGCTGGCGATCCTCGCCGTCTTGGTGCAGTACCTCGGTGGTGGTTGAGGTGACCTCGGCGGTCCCTTCGACGTTTTCCGGAGGCTCCGAGGCGATCGCGCTGGTCATTCTGCTCAGCGAGTTCGCGATGCTTCGAGCGCCGCTGGCGCGGACGCAGGTGCGGCTCTACGCCCTCCAGTCGTTGGCAGTGAGCGGACTGGCGATCCTCATCGCGGGGACTCGGCACCTCGACCAGTTGTTCGTGTTGGCCGGCCTTTCCATCGCCTTGAAGGTGGTGCTGATCCCGCGGCTCGTGCTCCGCCTGATCCGCCGGACACAAGTGGGCCTCGTGAGCAGCCATCGCCTCGGGGTGGCCACGATGGTGTTGCTGGCGATCGTCGTCTCGGTGTTCGGCTTCTTCGTCGTCGGAAGCATGCCGATCCACTCCCGATCGTTGCCGACTCCGACACTCGGGTTGGCCGCCGCCGTCATCCTGGTCGCGTTCTTGCTGGTCATCCTCCGCTCGGACGTCGTCTCCCAGGCCGTCGGATTCTTCTCGCTCGAAAATGGGGTGTCCGTGGCCAGCTTCGTGTTGGCGGCGGGCCTGCCGTTGATCGTCGAGGTGGCCTTTCTCTTCGACCTCATGGTTGCGGTCGTCGTCTTCGGGATCCTGATCCGTGTCCACCACGGCCGGAGCCAGACGCTCTCGACCGAGATCCTCGATCGGTTGAGGGGCTAGCGGTGGGTTGGACCTTGATCGTGTTGACGACCTTCCCCCTCGCCGCCGGGGTCGTCTGCTGGTGGCTACCGGTCCGGTTGGCCAAGGGGATCACGCTGGCCGGCGGGGTGCTGTCGTTCGTCCTGGCGCTGCTGCTGGTGCCAGCCAGGACGACCACGGCGTTCTCCGGCTGGCTCCGCGTGGACTCCTTGTCCGAGGTGTTCCTGGTGGCGGTCACCTTCCTCTATGCGGCGACCGCCGTCTTTGCCGTCGGCTATGTGCGAGCGAGCGGCAACCCAGATCTCGCCGCAAGCCACAGTCGCAGGTTCTACGCCGGGCTCAACATCTTCGCCTGGTCGATGGCGATGGCCCCCATCGTCAACGGCCTTGCTCTGCTCTGGGTTGCCATCGAGGTGACCACGGTGGTCTCGGCGTTGCTGGTCGCCGTCGACGACACCGACGGTGCGGCCGAGGCGGCTTGGAAGTATGTCCTCATCGCGTCCATGGGTCTGGGCGTCGCGCTTTTGGCCACGGTAACGATGTACTACGCCGGTAGCTCCGTCTTCGGCGGGGCCTACGAGCTCTTCTATCCGCGCCTGATCCACTCGGCCGCCCACTTCCCGGCCGAGGTCGTCCGCCTGTCGTTCGTTCTGGCCGTCCTCGGCTACGGCACCAAGATGGGGTTGGTCCCCGTCCACACGTGGCTTCCCGACGCGCACAGTGAGGCGCCGACCCCGGTTTCGGCGTTGCTGTCGGGCGCTCTGTTGGCCGTCAGCTTCTACGCGATCTTGCGCTTCTACCAGATCACGGAGAGGGCGCTCGGCCCGGAGTTCCCGCGCAATGTCCTGTTGGCGTTCGGACTGGCCTCGCTCGGGCTGGCCGTGCTCTACCTCGCGTCCCAACGCGACATGAAGCGACTGTTCGCCTATTCGAGCGTCGAGCACATGGGCGTGCTCTCGATCGGCATGAGCTTTTCGGCACCCATCGCCGTTGTGGGCGTCCTCCTCCACGTGCTCGCGCACGCTGCCGCGAAGGGCACAGCGTTCTTCGGCGTGGGCAGCGTCTCACGGAAGTTCGGGACCAAGGAGATGCGAGACATCCGTGGCGCGGTCAGCGTGCTGCCATGGACCGGGTCGATGCTCTTGTTGGCGGTCCTCGCCCTGTGTGCCATGCCGCCTTTCGGGCTCTTCCGGAGCGAGTTCCTCATCGTGTCCGGGGGGCTGTCCGATCCGCGCGACACGATCGCGGCACTCCTGGTCGTGGGCGTGACCCTCGGGATGCTCGGGGTGACCTGGTTTGCCGGCGAGACGATGCTGTCCCCGGCACCCACCGGGATCGCTCGAGGGGAGACGAGCCCGTGGATCACCGCCTCGATGGTGATCGGGCTGGTCGCGCTCGTGATCCTGGGCGTGCACGTTCCCGGGCAGCTTTCCGACTTGCTGAATCGAGCAGCTGCCGAGCTGGGGGTGCGGCCGAGATGAGTGGGCTTTCCCGGTCGGTCGACCCCGAGACCTTCCCCCAGCGGGTGTTGGGGCAGGTCGCCGCTGGGGGTCGTTTTGCGGGGCTCTTTGCCACCGCCAATGGGGACGATTCCACGGACCTCGCAGCGGTCGTCGCGTCGGACGGCGAGCTGCGCAGCGTCGAGGCCCACCTCCCGGCCGGCCTGCGGGGCTATCCCGCCCTCACGCCCTCGGTCGAGTCGGCGGATTGGTACGAGCGTGAGGTGCACGACCTCTTCGGGGTCGAGGCGATCGGACATCGGCGGTTGGAGGCACTCGTGCTCCCCCAAGGCAGCGGCACGTGGTATCCGCGCCCCGGGTCGCCCGGCCCAACCGGTGGTCCAATCCTCGACCCCAGCCCGCAGCCCGCCCAGGTGAGCGGGGAGGGCGTCTTCACCATCCCCTATGGCCCGGTGCGCTCCGGGGTGTTCGAGAGTGTCGAATACCTCGTCGAGACCCCCGGCGAGGAGATTCCGCGGTTGGGGATCCGCGTCAACCACAAGCACCGGGGTCTCGAACGCCGCTTCAGCGAGCTTCCCGTGGCCGACGCCGTGCTCTTGGCCGAGCGCGTCGAGGGAACGGCGTCGGTGGCTCACGCCGTCGCCTTGTGCCAGGCGCTCGAGACGCTTGCCGACGAGGAACCGCCCGAGGCGGCCCAAGGGCTGAGACTGGTCCATGCCGAACTGGAGCGCGTTGTGGCGCACGTCGACTCGATGCTCCGCCACACCGAGGCTGCCGGACAGGCGGTGGCGAGCGCGCGTCTTTCCGTGCACAAAGAACGCCTGATGCGTCTTCGGGCGGCACTGTGCGGCCACCGCTTCGGCCGCGGGGTCGTCGTCCCTGGCGGGGTCTCTGGCCCACCGCTCGTCTCGATGTCAGCGTTGGCGGGTGACGTCGGATCGCTCGAACGAGCGCTCCTGGCCGACATCGAGGAGCTGCACACCACCGCGTCGTTTCTCGACCGGCTGAAGGGGACCGGGCCCTTGCCCGGGGAAGTGGCGACCGAGCGCGGGGCGCTCGGACCGGTCGGACGGGGGTCCGGCTGCGCCGTCGACGTGCGGGTGGAGCGTCCCTACGGGGCCTATCGCCTCGTCGAGCTCGACCTCGCGCTCAGCCGAGACGGAGGTGATGCACTCGCTCGCCAGATCGTCCGTCTCGAAGAGATCCGGTCGTCGTTCCGCCTGATCCGTCATGTCGCGCCGTTGGTCGACGGAGCGACGGGCCAGGACTGGCGGCGCGACGCGCGTGCGGGGGACGGCCAAACGATCGCGTCGGTGGAGGGTCCCCAGGGCGAGCTGTTGTACCTCGTCGAGGTCGAGCACGGACGGCTTCGGCGGGTGAAACCTCGTTGCGCCTCCTTCCACAATCTGGCGCTCTTCGCCGAGTGTTTCCGCGGCGACATCCTCACTGACTTCGCGTTCATCGAGGCCAGCTTCGGCCTGTCGATCGCAGGGGTCTCTGGCTGATGGCCTGGGTCCTGCGAGGGCTGCGCGAGGGGGTCGTCACGACCCGCTACCCGCGCCGCCCGGACGGCTACGCAGCGAGCTATCGCGGCGTCGTCGCGCTCGGCGGGCGGGGAAGTGCCGACGAGCGCGTCGCCGCGGTGTGCCCAACCGGTGCGATCTCGGTCGACGACGGGGGAGTTCGGCTCGATCGCGGGCGTTGCATCCTGTGTGGTCGCTGCGTTGAGCAGCATCCTGATCTTTTCGGTTTCAGCCCCTCCTACGAGTCCTCGGCGCTCGAACGGCGCGACCTGGTCGTGCCGAGCACCGAGGACGTTCGCGCTGTCCGCAGTGAGCTCGCTCGTCGGGTGCGTTCGCTTCGGCGTTCGGTGCACATCCGCCACGTGGACTCGGGCTCGGACGGGTCCGAGGAGTGGGAGGTCGCGGCGCTGACCAATCCGATCTACGACGTCCAGCGCCTGGGGATCTTCTTCACGGCGTCGCCACGCCACGCCGACCTCCTCCTCGTGACCGGGGTGGGGACCAATGGCATGGAAGCGGCGTTGCGCACGACGTACGAGGCGATGCCCGAGCCCAGGGTCGTCTTGGCGGCGGGCGTCGACCCGACGAGCGGTGGCCTCGTCGGCCCCACCTACGTCGGGGCCCGGGGCATCGGGGAGATGGTTCCGGTCGATGTCTGGGTGGCGGGGTCACCCCCGAGCCCGTTTGGACTCCTGCACGGGATCCTGACCGCCCTCGGGCTCGTCACCGATCGGGGGCCGGCGTGACGACGGGACTGTTCCTCGCCGCCCTGATCGTGTGGGCGATCGGCGCGGCCGTCGGCCTCGTGGCGCGCCCTCGCCGTGCGTCAGCGCGTTCCTTCCCGTTCCTGGCCGGGCTGATCGGGAGTGGCCTGGTCACCGCCTCCGGGGTCCGATCCGTGCTCGGGACCGGCCGGCTCGTCAGCTTGGGCAACACCCTGTCGGTGGGGGTGACCGCTGTCCGCTTCGACCATCTGGCCGGCATGTTCTTGACGTTGACCGGCGGTCTCGGGGTCGCGGTGTCGGCCTGTCTCCTCGATTGGGTGCGCCCGGCCGGGCGGCTCGAGAGCAGGGCGGTCCCGAGCGGGTACCTGCTCTTGCTGGGGTCGGTGTCCGTCGTGATCGTGGCCGCCGACGCGTTCACGTTCCTGTTCGCGTGGGAGGCGCTCGCGGTTTCCTTCTACGTGCTGGTCGGCTCGCGGCGAGGATCGCCGGAGACGCCGAGACGGAGCTGGGTGACGCTGGGGTTCTCGCGGGCCAGCGGCGCCGCGTTGCTCTTCGGTTTCCTCCTCCTCGCCGGCCGGGCCCACAGCTACGCCTTCAGCCAGTGGGCCCACATCCCGCCCGGTTCGGTCCACGACATCGCGTTTGCGCTGGTCATCGTAGGTTTTGGGGCCAAGGTGGGCGTCGCCCCGTTCGAGGTCTGGCTTCCCATCGGCTATCCGGGGGCACCGGGTCCGGCGCGCGCCGCACTGAGCGGCTTGGCGGTCAACGTCGGCTTCTACGGCCTGTTCCGGTTCCTCGGGGTCCTCGGCGCACCGCCGATCTGGTTGGTGGTCACCGTCCTTGTGGTGGGTGGTCTGACCGCCGTCATCGGGATCGTCTTCGCCGCCGTGCAGTCCTCGTTGAACAGGGTCATCGCGTTCTCGAGCGTGGAGAACGCCGGGATCATCCTGGTCGCGTACGGCGTGGGGCTCGCCGGTGCGGCCACCCATCACGAGGCGGTGCTCGCGGTCGGGCTCCTGGCGGCGAGCCTCCAGGTGCTGGCGCACGCCGTGGCCAAGTCGTCGCTGTTCGCGTCGTCGGCCTTCTTCGAGTCGGTCCTTGGGAGCGACCGGTTGGAGGACGTGCGCGGCGTCGGGCGCCGCTTTCGGACGAGCGGCGTCGCCTTCGCGATGGGCTCGCTCACGCTGGCCGGGCTTCCACCCACGATCGGCTTCGTCTCCGAATGGTTCATCTTCGAGGCGCTGCTCCAGGAGTTCCGCACCAACGTGCTCGCGCTCCGACTCGCCATGGCCTTCGCCGGTGCCCTGGTCGCACTGACCGCCGGCGTGGCCGCGCTGTGTTTCATCCGCCTGATCGGCTTCGTGGTCCTCGGTCCGCCCTCACCCCGGCTCACGGAGAGGGGCGGGCGCCTGGACGGTGGACCGGCGGCCAAGGGTGGTCTGTTGACGATGGCGGTCGCCTGCCTCGGGCTCGCCGCCGCCGCGCCGTGGGTGGTCCGGTTCCTGGCGCTCGGTCTCTCCCCGGTCGTTCCGGCGTCTGTCGTGCGCGGCGCGCTGCGCTCACCTTGGGTGCTCCAACCCGTGTTCTCCCAGTTCTCGATCCTGTCCCCCTCGTGGCTGTTCGTCGTCCTGCCGATCGGCGTCGTCGGGGTGGTCCTGCTCGCGATGGCGCTGTCCAAGGGCAGCCTGGCCAGGGTCCGGCGGGTCCCGGCCTGGCGGTCGGCGAGCACGGGGGTCTCGGGCCCCTCGGCCTACACCCCGTTCGGTTACGCCAACGTCCTGCGCCACGTCCTGGCCAACGTCCTGGGCTCGCAGCGGAGCACGACTGTGCCGTCGGCGCGCCGGGCGGCCACTCCCCAAGACCCCGAGCGTGCACGCGAGGGGGTGGAGGTTCGCACGACGGTCGTCGAGCCGGTCGCCGCCTACCTGTACCGACCGGCTCTGGCCGCATGGCTGTGGCTGGCCGGGCGGGCCAAGCGTCTCCAGTCCGGTCGTCTCGACGCCTATGTCGGCTACATGCTGGTGGCGCTGCTTGTGCTCCTGACCCTCGTGGCCGCGATGCACTAGCGCGCGACGCGACCCACCACGACGACCGTTTCACAATCGCGCGTTCGGGGCATCCCTCTTGCTTGTCGCGCTCGGCTTGCCCGCGCTCTCGCGGGGCACGACCGGTGATAGAACCACGAAACGAGGCCGCGACACGGACTGGAGTCGGAAGTGAGTGAGCGAGCCGATTCGACCGGGAGTGAGCAACAGGGCCCGAGACCCGTGGAGGCCGAGGATCCCGCGCTCCTTCGCTTCGACCCCATGCTGCGTGCCCTCATGACCTTCGGTCTGGTCGAACAAGACCACGACGGTGCCGACGACGCTTCGGTGCAGTGGCGCCTGACGGCGGCGGCCCAGCGCCGACTGCAGGCCCTCGTCTCGCCCGCCCCGCCCGCCGAGAAGCTCATCTACTTCGGCCACCGGTGCGGCGCGTGCGGCGAGCACGCCCCGACCAGGATGAGCTCGGGCAGGTTCCTCTGCGACGCCTGCCGCACCGCGCCGGTCGACGAGCTGGCACCACGCCGGGAGCCCCGCCCGGCCTGAACGCAAGGACCGGGCGACGGCGGCTCGCCGGTCAGCCGATCCCGTTCGTCGGGAACCCAGAGACCGAGCAGGCGATCAGGCGGTGATGCGGGTCAGGTCGTCGACGAGCCGCCGAGCGAGAACCACAGGTGGGTCGCGGCGAGCGACCGCCAAGGGTGCCAGCGCCCGCTCAGGGCCTCGGCGTCCTTCGCCGACACGTCGACCCCGCTGATTGCCTCGAGGGCCCGTCGCAGTCCGAGATCTGAGGACGGGAACGCGTCGGGATAGCCGACGCGCAGAGCAAGGTAGTGCGCGCTCCACGGGCCGAGACCGCGGAGGGCGCAGACCTCGTCGACGAAGCGATCGAGGCTCGTCCCCCGGTCGAGCACGAGGTCGCCCACCTCGACCGCCCGGGCGAGCGCCTTCACCGCCCCGACCCGGGTCGCCGTCAGCCCGATCCCGTCGAGGTCGGCGGCCGCGAGCGTCGCCGGCGAAGGGAACAGCCGCGACAGGCCCATGACCTGGAGCCCCGGCACCTCGGTGCCGTGGCGCTCGACGATCCGCCGCACGATCGTGCCGGCCGCGCTGACGCTGATCATCTGCCCGCAGATCGCGCGCACCGCCGTCTCGAAGGGATCCCAGGTCCCCGGCGTTCGCAGCCCGGGCAGCTTGTGGAGCAGGGGTGCGAGCTGCGGGTCGGCGCCGAGGGCGCGGGCCGGTTCCTCCACGTCGGCGTCGAGCCCGAAGATCCGCCGGGCGCGTTGGACGACGTGGATGAGGCCCTCCCAGTGCGGCAGGTGGGCGACGAGGACGAGGTGGTCCTCTCCGCCGCGACGGATCTCGATCACGCCGGGATCCCCGTCGATGAGGACGGTCCGGCGATAGGTGCCGTCCTCGACCTGCTCGACTCCGGGGATGGCGCGGGCCGCGAGGTAGTCGAGCATCGTCTCGCACTCGAGCGGTGGCGCGAACGGCAGGCGCAGTGCGAGGCCGCCGTCGGCCACCAGCCGATCGCTCGAGCGCCGCCGAGCGCGCAGTTCGCGCGGCGACGCCCGGAACACGTCCTGACACACCCGGTTGAACTGACGGATGCTGCCAAAGCCCGACGCGAACGCGATGTCGGCGAAGCTGAGGTCGGTGTCGTCGAGCAGGCGGCGGGCGAAGTGGGCCCGGCGCGAGCGGGCCAGCTTGTCGGGGGTCACGCCCAGGTGCTGCTCGAACAGCCGGCGCAGGTGGCGCGGCGACACGCCCAGGCGTGCGCCGAGCGCGACCTCGGTGTGCTCGTCCAGGAGGCCGTCGACGACCAGCTGCACGGCCTGACAGACCAGCTCGGGCGCGTCGGGGGTGATGAGCCCGACGCCACGGTAGGGGCGGCACCGCAGGCACGCCCGGAAGCCCGCCGCCTCGGCGGCGGCAGCGAGCGCGAAGGGCCGCACGTTTGCCGGGTGCGGTCGCCCACCACACCCGGGCCGGCAGTAGATGCCGGTCGTGACCACCGCTGAAAATCCGCTCATCGAAGCGATGATGACCCATCGCGGACCCCAGGGCTGGACGGATACGGACACGGTCTCACGGAGGGGGATTGGCGCCGCTCCGGGCCAGGAGCCTGATGACCTCCTCGTCGCTCGTCGGGGAGAAGTCCTCGTACGCCTCGCCGATCGCGAACAGCGACGCCGGCGTGGCGGGGCACACGACCGCGTCGGCAACGTCGGTGAACCGCTGGGCCAACTCCGGTGGCCCGACCGGCACCGCGAGGGTCACGTGGTGGGCGCCGGCGGCCCGGACCACGAGGCACGCCGCCCGCGCAGTGGAGCCGGTGGCCACGCCGTCGTCGACCACGACCACCGAGCGCCCCCGGAGCGGCACCCTCGGCCGGTGCACCCGGTACGCGCCGACGCGTCGGTCGAGCTCGGCCGCTTCGGCCCGGCGCGCCGCCTCGAACGCCCCAGGCGATACGCGCCCGGTCCGGAGGACCTCGTCGTGCACGACGAGGACGCCGCCCTCGCCGAGCGCCCCCATGGCCAGCTCCGGCTGGGACGGCACCCCGATCTTGCGCACCACGACGACGTCGAGTTCGAGGCCGAGGCGACGGGCGACCGCCGCCCCGACGACGACCCCACCGCGGGGCAGGCCGAGGATCACCGGGGACCCCGTGGGGGTGCCGAGGGCCTCGGCCAGAACCCGCCCCGCATCGGATCGGTCGTGGTACATCATCGGGCGCGAGCCGGCCTCAGTACGGTGACACTACTGACCATGTAGGATCGGCGCATGCTCCCTCGAAGCTATGAGTCCCAACAGCGCTGCCCGGTCGCCAAGACCCTCGAGATCGTGGGAGACCGCTGGACCATGCTCATCATCCGCGAGGCGTTCTGGGGGACGAGGCGTTTCGACGACTTCACCCGGCGTCTCGGCCTTGCCCGAACCGTGCTCACCGATCGCCTGGGGCGCCTCGTCCACGACGGCGTCATGCGCCGTGTGCGCTACCAGGAGCGGCCGGAGCGCTTCGAGTACCACCTGACCGATAAGGGCCTCGACCTGTGGCCGGTGCTCATGGCGCTGCGGAACTGGGGCGAGCGCTATGCGATGGAGGGCCCGCCGGGGTTCGTCGTCGTCCACCGAGACTGCGGCGGGCACCTGGACGACCGGAGGATCTGCACGACGTGTGGGACCGCCGTCGGTCCTCACGACGTGAGCGGCATCGAGACCGACGACCAGCGCGCGAGCGTCGCGTGAGCGCCCCCTTCGCGTTCGGCAGCTGGCTCGGCGCGCTCGGCTTCGAGATCGATGAGCTGAGCGGCACCCAGGTCACCGGGCACATCGAGGTGACCCCGGAGCACCACACGCCCTTCGGTGTCGCCCACGGCGGGGTCTACGCCACGATCGTCGAGAGCACCGGTTCGCTCGGTGCTTCGGAGGCGGTGCGCGATCGCGGGCAGTATGCGGTGGGCACCCACAACTCCACCGACTTCCTTCGCCCGGTGTCCGAGGGTCGCCTGGACGTGGTGGCGACGCCGATCCAGCAGGGCCGTGTCCAACAGCTGTGGCAGGTCGACTTCCGGCGTTCCGACGGCAAGCTCGTGGCCCAGGGCCGGCTCCGGTTGCAGAACGTCGACCTGCCAACCGCGACACGCTGAGATATCAGGTCAGGCCGGGCTCGAGGCCTCCACCATGCGCGGTGGTCGGAGCGAGGACCGCCGGACGACGAGGTGCGGCGGGATCTCCACCCGCGTCGGCTCACCGCGTTCGCCCTCGATGCGCGCCACGAGCGCCGAGACCGCCATGTCGGCCAGGCGCCGCCGTGGTTGGTGGACCGTGGTGAGGGAGGGGTCGGACAGCTCGGCGAAGACGATGTCGTCGAACCCGGTCACCATGACGTCGTCGGGGACCGAGATCCCCTCGGCCCGCAGCTGGCCCATGACCCCCAGGGCGACCACATCGGACGCGCACACGATGGCGTCGGGCATCGGCCCCTCGTCGATGATCCGCAGCACCGCCTGCTTGCCGAACTTCGCGGTGAAGCGCCCGAGGACCGGCTCGCCGGACTGGAGTCCCCGCGCCTCGGTGCCCTTCCAGAACGCCTGGAGGCGGGTCCGGCTGGCCGAGCTCGAGATGGCCGAGGAGAGGAATCGCACCGTGCGCGCCCCGGCGTCGACTAGGTGGTCGAGCACCAGCTCGACGCCCAGCGCGTTGTCGATGCCGACGTAGTCGGCGACGAGGCCGCCGGCCTCGTACTCCAGCTGCACGACGGGGATCGTGCGACCGGCCTGGGTGAGGGCGGCGGTGCTCTGTTGGCCGTCGGTCGGGACGACGATGAGCCCGTCCACCCGGCGCGAGACGAGTGAGTGCACCCGGCGCGCCTCGTCCTCCCAGGACCCTCTGGCATCGGCCAGGACGAGGTCGAGGCCGACGCGCTGCAAGAAGACGTCGACTGCCTCGACGAGCTCGGCGTAGAAGGGGTTTCGCAGCCACGGCACCGTCATGCCGACGCTGCGCGTGCTCTGGGCCCGCAGCGCCCGGGCGATCTTGTTGGGTTCGTAGGCGAGTTGCTTCGCGGCGGTCTCGACGGCGAGCCGGGCTGCCGGCGAGCATCGGCCCGATCCCGTGAGCACCCGGGAGGCGGTCGAGATCGAGACGCCGGCCGCTGCCGCGAACGTCGCGCAGCTGCACCGGCCGGGGGCCGTCTCCCGTGGTCACGCCGCGATGCTTGTGGACCGGCCGAGGCAATGCAAGCGCTGCGTCATCCGGGCGCCCGCGTCGAGCGGCGTGCTATGCCCGGCCGATGGAACTCAGCGAAGCGATCCGCACCACCCGCGCCATGCGTCGGCTCGACCCCGACCGCCCGGTGTCCGACGAGGACCTCTGGCGCATCCTCGAGGCGGCCACCAAGGCGCCGTCAGGAGGGAACCGGCAGGTGGCCCGGTGGCTGGTCGTGCGAGACCCCGATCGGCGGGCGAGGATCGGCCGCCTCTACGGCGAGGCGTGGAACTCGGTCCGCCAGGTCTACGTCGACGCCCAGGGCGACCAGGCGCCGTCGGCGATCCTGGTGTCGGCCGACCACCTTGCGGCCCACATGGGCGAGGCCCCGGTCATCGTGCTCCCGTGCTCGCGCACGCAGGACCCGGCGTCGATCTACCCGGCGTGCCAGAACCTGTTCCTCGCGGCGCGCGAGCTCGGGCTCGGGACCGCGCTGACGACCGTGCATCGCCTGAAGGAGGTCGAGGTCAAGGCGGTCTTGGACATCCCCGAGGACGTGTACACCTGGGCCATGATCCCGCTCGGCTATCCGCTCGGACGCTGGGGCGAGGCCCAGCGTCGCCCGGTCGAGGAAACGACCTACTGGGACCGCTACGGGGAGCGGCGCGCCAGGGCTGAGGGTTGATTGGGCGATCAGCGGCCGTCGCCGCTCGCCGGTGTCAGGCCCTCGCCCCACGAGCGGACCCGGTCGAGGTGGAGGCGGATCAGCCCGGTCTCGGCGTCGGCGGCCGTGTCGAGGGCCTCGGCGCGGCCTCGGATCTCGATGCCGCGAGGTCGCCACGGCTCCAGCACCTCGTCGACGACGAAGGCGGCGACGCCGCTGTCGCGCACATGGCGGAACTTGGCCGTAGCCGACATGTGGAACCCACCGATGTCGATGGTGTTGGTGACTTCGTTGTAGGTGAAGCCGACCGGCACGACGTGTGGTCGTCCCCTTTCGTCGACCGTGGCCAAGCGACCGAGCGGCTGATGGTCGAGGAACTCGCGTTCGGCGCTCGTGGGTCGGACGCTCACGCTCGGCCCCCGGTTGGCCTCGCAGCGAGCTGATCGGCCAGCGCGTCGAAGTCGGCTGCGACGACATCGAAGGTGGGGTCGGGCTCGGCGGGGGGCGCTGCGTCGGGTCCCCACTCGAGCGGCCGTGGCACATACGCGGTCCGGAACCCGCAGGCGGCGGCGGCCCGCAGGTCGGACACGTGGGCGGCGACCAGCATGATGTCGGAGGGTGCCAGGTCCAAAAGACGGGCCGCCCCGAGGTAGGCGCGCCGGTCTGGCTTGTACGTCTCGAACAGCTCGCTGGAGATGACGCAGTCCCATGGGAGCCCCGCCCGTTTGGCCATCTCGGTCAACAGGGCGAAGCTGCCATTGGAGAGGGGCGCGATCAGATGGTCGAGGCGTAGGCGCTCGAGCCCGGTGATCGCATCGGGCCACGGGTCGAGCCGGCGCCACACCCGGGCGAGGTGCGCCACCTCGGCGGGTCCGAGCGCGACCTTGTGGCGGAGCAGGAGTTCGTCCAGGGTCCGACCGAGGAGCCCTTCGACGTCGGCATAGGGCCGCTTGCCGGTCACGATCTCGGCGATGGGGACCAGGTATCCCTCGCGCCGCCAGGCATCGGCGAAATCGCCCCAGGCCACGCCCGACCCCCGTGGCCCGGCGAGCACCCTTGCCTCACTCGTCACACAAGTTCGCCAGTCGACAACCGTTCCGAATACGTCGAAGACGAGCGCCTGGCACGGGGGGGCGGGCATCGCCCGACTCTCCCATGCCCGACGCCTTCGGCCAAAGCGTGCTGACGGAAAGGTGGCGAGGTCGATGGAGGTCATTGGTGGCCCCGAGGCGTCCGGGTTGGAGGCGCTCGCGCCTCTCGCCTACGTGGGGAAAGCGCAGGTCCAGTCGCTCTCGGCGGGCTTGGGCGACGGGCTCGAAGTGCGGTTCGTCCGGCTGGAACCGGGGGCCCGGTCGCGTCCGCACGTCTCGAGTTCGGGCCGCCTGATCCACATGGTCGCCGGCGAGGCCGTCGTCGCCGACGAGAACGACCGGGTCGTCGTCGGACGCGGCGAGACCGTCATCGTGGGCCCGGGGGAGTGGCACTGGCACGGGGGCATGCCGCACGTCGCCGCGGTGTTGGTCGTGGTCGATCGCCCGCACGACGTCTCGTGGGACGTCCCCGAGCGCGACTGGGCCATCGGTTACGACCTGTCGTCGGCCGGCGAAGAGGGGCGCGAGACGTAGCCTGGCCTGGGTCCGGGCCGCCGGCGCCCGACCGATGGAGTGCCGATGAGCGGTGCCGCGCCAACCCCGGCGGAGGTCCGGGTCGAGATACGCGAGTGGCTTGAGGGACACTGGGACCCCGAGCGCGCGCTCGTCGAGTGGCGCGGGATGCTCGCGGACTCCGGTTGGGCATCGCCGGGCTGGCCGCGCCAGTGGTTCGGCCGGGACCTCGGTGCCGAGCTGGCCCGGGAGGCCGACGCCGAGCGCCAGTCCTTCGGCGCCGTCGGGCCGCCGATCGGTTCGGGGATGAACCTCGCCGCGCCGACCCTGCTCGCGCACGGCTCCGACGAGCTCAAGCGACGCCTGGTGCGCCGGATCCTGACTGGGGAGGACCGCTGGTGCCAGTTGTTCTCGGAGCCGGGGAACGGTTCGGACCTGGCCGGGTTGACGACGCGGGCCGAGCGCGACGGTGACGAATGGGTCGTGAACGGACAGAAGGTCTGGACGACCGGAGCGAGGACCGCCGCGTACGGGATGCTGCTGGCGCGCACCAACTGGGACGCGCCCAAGCACCGCGGCATCACCTACTTCATCCTCCCGATGGACCAGGCGGGCGTAGAGGTCCGGCCGCTGCGCCAGATGAATGGCCACGCGTCGTTCAACGAGGTCTTCTTCACCGACGCGCGGGTGCCGGCGGACAACGTGGTCGGCGAGGTCAACGACGGTTGGGCCGCCGCGCTCACGACGCTGGCCCACGAACGCGGCCTCGGCGGTGTGCGTCTCGTCGCCACCGAGGGGTGGCCACCCGGTCGCACCGCGCGCGAGGCGTTGGAGGAAGCCACAGAACACGCCCGCACCTACGCGTGGTATCCGCAGCGGGCGGGCCGCGCCGACCTGCTGCCGGTGATCGCCCAGGGGATCGGTGCCTCCGCGATCGATCGCCAGCTCGTGGCCGACGTGGTGGCGCGCCAACGCGTCGCGACCTGGAACGTGGAGCGGACTCGCGCCGCCCGGGCCGCCGGACGGACGCCCGGCCCCGAGGGCTCGGTGGCGAAGCTGGCCGGCAGCGACATCGCGCGCCGGTCGTCGCGGGCGCACGGCTCCATGGCTGGCGCGGCGGGCATGCTCACCGGTCCCGACTCGCTGCGCGGGGGCGTCATCGCGGAGATCCTCGTGTCGGTGCCGGGGGGCTCGATCGCGGGGGGCACCGACGAGATCCAGCACAACATCGTCGGCGAGCGCGCCCTCGGCCTGCCCCGCGAGCCGTCGACAGACTCGCAGCTGCCCTTCCGCGAGGTGCGGACCAACGCGCCGCGCGTCTGAGCGCGCCGTGGGGTCGATCGGCCATGGCACCCCCGGTGCCCTGACCACAAACCTCTGCCCTGTTACACCGCCCGGGCACGATGGCTTTCGTGCCTCGCCAACGTCCTCTCGATGCTCCACCGGTCGTCTTCCGCAGCGCCCGGATCGAGCTGCGCACGACGCCGGCGCAGCGACGGCGCTGCTTGGCACTGTTGCGCTCCGGTGGTGACCTCTGGGCGACCGTGCTGGAGTTCAACGAGCATCGCCGGCGACGAGGCGCACCCGAGGTCGTCAACTACCAGGCGCTGTGCCGTGAGCTCTCTTCGGCGGGACCGGGGTGCTTCGGCGAGCTTTCAACGACGGGAGCCCGGTCCATCTTGCGCCGGTACTCGGACTCGTGGATGTCGGCGGCCAAGCGGCGCAAAGAAGGCGACCTGACGGCGCACTCCCCGCGCCGCAAGCGGGCACTGATGCCCTCGCGCGACTACGCCGGCACGTTCAGCCTCGAGGAAAAGCGGCTCAGCTTGCCGACGGCCCGAGGGAACGAACCGTTGGGGCTCAGGCTCACCAGAGCGGTGCCCTACGAAGCCGAGTCGGTCCGCTCGGTGACGCTGCTCGCCGAGGGACGTCGCCTCTACGTCGACGTGTGCGCCGAGGTGCCGCTTGGCACCTACGAAGAGGGAGCAGCCCCTGACCCACGGAAGGTGGCCGGGGTGGACCTGGGCATCATCCACCCCTACGTCCTGGCCGACCCCGAGCGGGCCCTGGTGGTCTCGGGTCGGGCGATGCGGGCCGAGTCCCGCCTGCACCTGGCCGAATCCAAGGCACGGAAGCGGGCCACCTCCCGCCGCGCCCCGGCCGCGGCCAACGCGGTTCGCGTCGCTGGCGCAAGTACCGGGCGCGCACCAAGATCCTCGAGGCACGTCACCGGCGGCGTCTCGACCAGGCCCGCTACGAGGCGGCCCGCGAGGTGGTGACCCATGCCAAGGCGCAGCGCATCGGCACCTTGGTGGTGGGGGACCCGAGAGGACTGCTGGAGCGGGACGCAGGTGCGCGCCAGAACCTCGCGGTGCGCGACTGGAGGGTGGGCCGGCTCATCTCGGCGCTCAGCGACCGGGCGGAGCTGGCCGGCATCGCCGTGGTCCTCGTCGACGAGCGCGGCACCTCTTCGACCTGCCCGCGCCGCGGCGCCCGCGTCCCAAAGCCCAAGGGACGCGGCTTTGCCTGCGGTCACTGTGATCTCCGGGCCCACCGCGACGTGGTGGGCCCGGCCAACATCGCCTCGAGATCTCCTCGGGGTGGCATCGTCATCGACCCGTCTGGGTTGGTGATCACGCACCGTCGAGCCGGCCGGCATCTGCCTGGCCGTGCCCGGCGTGACCCACGACGGGTGGCCATGTCGAGACGTGGCCGCACCGCGGGTCCCTGGCCGGCTGTGGCCCGCCCTGCCGATGTCCTGAGGGAGATCGACGGGGAGTCGCTCGCCAGAGGGCAACCGCGCCTCTAGCGAGGAACCGCAAACCTTCGCCCAAAACGGGCGAAGCTGAGCGGTCACAGCACTAGGGTCGCCGCCGCGATCGTTGCCGATGCCGAGAGAGGATGCCGATGCCTGATGTGACCGTGGAGCTCGGCGACGACCATGTCGCGAGCGTCGAGGTCCACCGACCGCCCAACAATTTCTTCGATGTCGCCCTCGTGGCCGCCCTCGCGGACGCGTACGAGGAGCTCCAACGCGGTGACTGTCGGGCGATCGTGCTCTGCGCCGAGGGGCGGCACTTCTGCGCGGGCGCCGATCTGACCAGCGGCACCGAGCGGACCGTCGGGGACCTCTACGACCAGGCCGTGCGGCTGTTCTCGGCCGAGCTGCCGGTCGTCGCGGCGGTGGGCGGGGCGGCCATCGGCGGGGGCCTTGGCCTCGCGCTCTCGGCGGACTTCCGCGTCGCCAGCCCCGAGAGCAGGTTCTCGGCCAACTTCTCGCGGCTCGGGTTCCACCACGGCTTCGGTCTCAGCGTGACCCTCCCCGAGGTGGTCGGACACCAGGCGGCCACCTGGCTCCTCTATACCGGGCGCCGCATCGGCGGCGAAGAGGCGCACGCGCTCGGACTCTGCGACCGACTCGTGGAGACCACCGACGCCATCCGCTCGGAGGCGCACGCGATGGCCGGCGAGCTTGCGGCAGCCGCCCCGCTGTCGGTACGCGCGATCCGCTCGACGATGCGACGCGGGCTGCCCGAGCGGATCCGCGACGCGACCCGACCGGGAGCGCGACGAGCAGAACCGGCTGCGCGTGACGGCGGACTTCGCCGAGGGCGTCCGCGCCTCGAGCGAGCGGCGCGAGCCACAGTTCAAGGGGTCGTGACGGCAGACCGCCGCCGCGCCGCCTCGGGTTCCCCCTTCGAGTCGAGGATCGGCTTCAGCCGCGCGCTGCGGGTCGGTGAGCGCGTCGTCGTCTCGGGGACCGCGCCGGTGTGGCCCGACGGCTCGTGTCCCGACGACCCGTTGGCTCAGGCCCGCCGGTGCCTGGAGATCATCGTCGGCGCGCTGCGCGAGCTCGGAGCTGAACCGTCCCACGTCGTCCGGACCCGGATGTACATCTGCGATCCCGGAGACGCCGATGCGGTCGGCGCGGCCCATGCCGAGCTGTTCGCCGGCGTGCGGCCGGCGGCCACGATGGTGGTGGTCGCCGGCCTGCTCGACCCCCGCTGGCGGGTGGAGATCGAGGCGGAGGCGGTGGTTCCCGGCGAGGGGCCCGAGGGGACCCGACTGCGCCGGGTTGCCCGCGGGCGGGCCGTGCCGCGAGGCTGAGAGACGTCGGCGATTCCTCGCGCCCCCCGGCGCAGTGGCCGCCGATCTACCGACCCCTGCAGGCGAAAGGGAACCCATGAGCAGCGACAGGCTCGAGGCCGGCACCATCACGATCACCTCGGACAAGGGCGACGAGATCGAGGCGTACCACGCCTACCCGACCGATGCCGAGTCCTTCGGGAGCGTGGTCGTGATCCACCACATGCCCGGCTACGACTGGTCCACCAAGGAGATCGCGCGGCGCTTCGCCTCGCGCGGCTATGGCGCCGTCGTGCCCAACCTCTTCCACCGCTACGCACCGGGCGCCTCCTCGGGCGATGCCGCGGCGGCGGCTCGGGCCGCCGGCGGGGTGCCCGACGCGCAGTGCCTCGAGGACGTGGGCGGTGCGGTGAAGTTCCTGCGGGCCCAGAAGGGCGCCAACGGCAAGGTCGGTGTCATCGGCTATTGCTCGGGCGGCCGCCAGACGTACCTCTCGGCCTGCAACCTGGACGTCGACGCGGCGGTCGTCTGCTACGGCGGCGGCATCGTCGCCACCCCGGACCAGCTCACGCCCCAGCGCCCGGTGGCGGTCATCGACATGACCAAGGATCTGCGCTGCCCGATGCTCGGGCTCTTCGGAGCCGAGGACGCCAACCCTTCGCCCGAGCAAACGGCGCGCATGGAGGAGGAGCTCAAGGCCCACGCCAAGACCTACGAGTTCCACACCTACGAAGGCGCCGGGCACACGTTCTTCTGGGTGGAGCGGCCGAGCTACCGCGAGGAGGCCGCCCGGGAGGGCTGGCAACGCATCTGGGACTTCTACCGCAGCACCTTGGAGGGCTGAGCGGTGTGCACCTACCTGACCAGCACCGAGCAGGTCGAGGGCACCGGGCTCGGCGCCAAGGGCTGGTTCCCGATCGCCCAGGCGGTCGTCTACTTCGACCACCCCCAGGAGGCGCCGGTCGAGCACGCCTTGTGCATCGACTTCCGGGCCGGTGGAGCGGACCCGAGCGAGCGGGTCTCGGTCGAGCTCGACGCGCGTTCGGCGCGGACCTTGGCCGAATCGATCCTCGCCACGCTGGCCCACGACGAGGTGCGCGCGCTCGGGATCGAGTAGCCGGACCGTTCGCGGGGTCGGCGTATACCCAGGTCGCCGAGCGCGCTGACCTAGTTTCAGGGTTCCACGACGGTCCGGATCGACTCCGTCGCGACTGCCCCGGGAGGGCCTCGGTGACGTTCCTGCAGGCGATCGTGATCGGGATCATCCAGGGCGTCGCCGAGCTGTTTCCGATCTCGAGCCTCGGGCATACGGTCATCGTCCCGGCCTTCATCGGCGGCTCGTGGTCGCGCCTTGTCACCCAGCAGGCGTCGCCGGAGTCGCCCTATCTCGCCTTCGTCGTCGGACTCCACGTCGCCACCGCGCTGGCGCTGATCGCCTACTTCTGGCGGGACTGGGCGCGCCTTGTTCGGGGCTTCTTCACGAGCCTGGCCAAGCGCCGGGTGGAGACGGCGGACGAGCGGGCGGCGTGGTTCGTGATCATCGCCACGATCCCGGTGGGCATCTTGGGGCTCGTCCTCGAGCACGAGCTGCGCACGCTGTTCGCCAAGCCCCTCGCCGCCGCCTGCTTCCTCACGCTGAACGGCTGCATCCTCTTTGGTGGCGAGCTGCTCCGCCGCCGGGCCTCGGTGCGCACCCCGCTACCCGCGACGGTCGGTGCCGCCTCCGAGCCCGAGGCGTCCGCGCCCGACGTCGGCCAGGGTGACCACGACGCCGAGGTGCTGGCGTCGCTCTCACTGCGCGACGCGATCATCGTGGGCTTCGCCCAGTCGACGGCGCTGCTGGCCGGGATCAGCCGGGACGGTGTGTGCATGGTCACCGGTCTGTGGCGCCGCCTGTCCTACGAGGACGCCGCGCGCTTCGCATTCTTGCTCTCGGCGCCTCCGATCCTGCTCGCCGGGCTCCTCAAGGTCCCCGACCTGTCGGGGCACCTCGGCAACGGGATCCGCGGCCAGGTGCTCGCCGGGAGCGCCGCCGCCTTCGTGATGGCGCTGTTCTCGGTGCGCTTCCTCCTCCGATACTTCCGCAAGGGGCGCCTCACGCCGTTCGCGATCTACTGCCTCGCGCTTGGCGTCTCGGGGATCTTCTACTTCGGCCTGAAGTAGCGCTCAGCCCTGAGCCATGGCGACCGCGGCCGCGAGCACGAGGCCGAGCCCGCGGGTGTCGCCGACCAGCCCGGCCTCCATCTTGTTCATCACGTACGCGATGGTGAGCCGCGAATCGAGGTCCGAGATGACGAGTGACCCGCCGAGCCCGCCCCAGAAGCAACCGCGCGGTCCGAGCGGGATCATGTCGCTGGCCAGCCCGTAGCCGATCCCGAAGCGGATGGGGATGCTGAGCACGAGGTCGGGGCCGTTGGACTGCTCCTCGAAGATCGCGTCGAGTCCCTTCTCGGACATGATTCGGGTGCCGCGCACCTCGCCGTGGTTCGAGACCACCGACTGGATCGCGGCCACGCCGCGGGCGTTGCTCTGGCCGTTGGCCGCCGGGATCTCGGCCCGGCGCCAGTCGTCCTCCCAGCTGATCGCCGGGCTCAGCATCGGGTTGGCGAAGGTCTTGAGTAGCAGCGGGTTGTCGATCTCGACGCCCTCGATGATCTGGGTGGCCGACGGCACCACCCGAGCGGTCCGGTGGTCTTCGGCGGGCGGCAGGCCGATGAAGAAATCGCCACCGAGGGGTCCGGCCACCTCCTTGGCGAAGAAGGTGCCGAGGCTCTCTCCGGTCACGCGGCGGACCACCTCGCCCACGAGATATCCCTGGGTCAAGGCGTGATAGCCCGAAGCGGTGCCGGGCTCCCACCACGGCTTCTGGGCGGCGAGCAGGCCCGTCGCCTTCTCCCAGTCGTAGAGGTCCTCGGCGACGATCGGCTCCTCCCAGCCGGCGAGCCCGGCGGTGTGCGACAAGAGGTGTCGGATCTCGATCCGCTCCTTGTCGTTCGCCGCGAACTCGGGCCAGTACTTGACGACCGGTGCGTGGAGATCGAGCTCACCGAGGTCGGCCAGGACGAGAGCGCACAGGTTGGTCATGGTCTTGGTCGTCGACCAGACGTTGGTGATCGTGTCGCGCTCCCATGCCTCGGTGTGCGCCTCGTCGACCCAACCGGCCCACAGGTCGACCACCGGTTCGCCCTCGACGAACACCGCCACAGACGCCCCGACCTCACGCTCCTCGTCGAAGTTCTTGGCGAATGCCTCGCGGACGCCCTCGAATCGCTCGTCGCATGTGCCCTGGATGTCGCCTGCTTTCGCCACGCTCGCCCCTTGTCGAAGTCTTCGTTGATCGCTCGCCCGAGCGTACCGGGGCCTTCTGGACAACACCCGTAGGATGCGCGTGAGGGTCCGTCCGTCCCCGCGAGGAGCGGGGGAGTGGGGGCGGCGCACATGACCGACTTCCTGTCGCACTTCCACGGCCCGGTCATCTATCTGGTCGTGGCCGGCCTGGTGGTGGCCGAGTCCGGCTTCGGGATCGGTTTCTTCGTACCCGGCGAGCTGGCGCTCGTCTTGGGCGGCGTGCTCGCCCGGGAGCACCGCGTCGACATCGTCGTCATGGTGATCGTGGCGGTCTCCGCCGCGATCGCCTCCTACCTCATCGGCTACGGCTTGGGGCGGGCGATCTTGCCCGTCGTCCTCGAACGCACCCGCCTCGGGCGACACCCGATGGTGGCCCGCGCCCGCGACCAGTTGGCGACGCGGGGTGGGCCCGCCGTGTTCATCGCCCGTTTCGTGGTCGTGGTGCGCGCCGTCATGCCGGCCCTCGCCGGGCTGAGCGACCTGCGGCTGCGCACCTTCGTCCTCTACGACATCGCGGGCGGCGTCGTCTGGGGGGCGCTGTACACGCTGCTCGGTTACGGCCTCGGCTCGGCCTATCAGCACGCACTGCGGGTCATCGGGGTCTGGTCCTACGTGGCCGCCGGGGTGATCGTCCTCGGACTCGTCGCCTACCACCTCCGCCGATCCCGGCGCCACCGTTCGGGTCGGCCCGGCGGGTCTGGATCCGATGACCCCTGAGAGGTCGGCACAGCTACCGTTGGCTCCAATGATCGCCGTCGTGGGGTTCGGTAGCACGGCGACGGTTCTCGTAGTGGTCATGGGCGGGTCGATGGCGCTCCGGATGCTGATGCGCTCACGGCGGGGTGGTGGCCGAGGACGCGGCGGCCCGTTTGGCCGAGGTCCGTTCGGTGGGGGCGGATCGGGCGGTTCGAACGGACCGGGCTTCTAGGACGCAGACCCGAGCTTCGCCAAAGGATGGAGCCTGTTCGACGGGCAGCCTCTTCGCCCGTGGGGGCCGAGTTGGCTGCCGCGACGAAGTCCGCCGTGATGACCGACGAAGAGTTCGCGGCTCGGAAGGCACGCCTCTTTGTTGGGCGTAGCGGCTTTCCTGGGTCGGGGAGGGGGGACTCGAACCCCCGGCCTCCTGCCCCCAAAGCAGGCGCGCTACCTACTGCGCCACTCCCCGGGCGTGTCTCAATCGTGGCGCAGGGCGCAGCGGTCGTGCGCACGCCCGCTCGAAGCCGTGCGTGGGGCGCGCATCACCGCCCGACCGAGGATGCACGACCGCCTCGCCTTCAGGCGTTTCAACGAGGCCCGCTCGACGAGCGAGCCTCCGGCGTCGGGACGGTCGCACCGACGCCGGATCGCTCGTCAGGCAGTGGCCTTCTTGCCGAGAATCCGGTTCATCTTGGTACCGCATGTCGGGCAGGTGCCCTGCGCCGCACGACGACCGTTGGCCAGCTCAACTTCGTGACCTTCGAACGTGCGCTTCTCGCGGCACTTCACGCAATACCCCTCGTACGAAGCCATTGCGACTCCTCCTCACCATCGGGTCCCCTTCAGACCTGGGCAGACCCAAGCCGTGGAACGGGCATGAACCTAGCGGGGGGTGGATGGGTGCTGGGGGACCCCGACACACAGAAGAGCATGAAAAATATTGAAAGGCGTCATTTTGGGCCACGCCCAGCGCGCCAAAATCCCTGGACATACGATCGGCAACGTGCCCGAGCTGACGCCCGACGAGGTCATTGCAGCGTTCGAGGAGACCTGGGTGGCCACCACTCGTCTGTGCGAATCCCTGCCGGCGAATGCCTGGGAGCTCGCGACGGACTGCCCGGGTTGGACCGTGCGCGACCACCTCTCCCACATGATCGGGACTGAGCTTGGGCTCCTGGGCACGGCGCCGCCGGTCCCGCCCGATCCCATGCCCGAATACGTGCGCAACCCGATCGGCGCGGGGAACGAGGCATGGATCGCCGTCCGGCGGGGCGTGACGGGCGCCGAGATGGTGGCCGAGTTCAACGCCGTCACCGCCCGGCGCCTCGCGGAGCTGCGCTCGTTCCCCCCGGAGCGCTGGACCGTGCCCGGCTGGAGCCCGATCGGCGAGGCCCCCTACGCGGAGTTCATGGCAATCCGGATCATGGACAGTTGGGTGCACGGCCAGGACATGCGCTGGGCGCTCGACAGGCCGGGCGACCGGGGCGGCCCTGGCGAACGCGTCGCCCTGACCCGGCTCACCGCGGGCATGGGGTACGTCGTCGGGCGCCAGGTCGGGCCGCCCGACGGCACGACCATCGTCTTCGAGATCGAGGGTCCTGACCCGAGGACGGTCGCACTCCGGATGGATGGCAAGCGGGCCACGGGGCTGGACGCCGCCCCGGAGTCGGTGTCGGTCCTGCTCCGGATGCCCGCCGATCAGTTTGTCCGGCTCGCCTGCGGTCGGGAGTCGCCCGACGACGTGTTGGCCGGCGGCGGCGTGGCGTTCGAGGGCGACGAGGATCTCGGCGCCCGCATCGTCCGGGCGATGAACTTCATGATCTGAGGTACTCGGTGGTCGCTGGGCCCGAGGTGGCCACCGGTAGAGTGTGCCTCCCCTATGCGTGCCACTGCCGAACCAGTTGAGGGCTCGAAGGTCCGGCTGTCTGTCCAAGTCGATGAGTCCGAGGTCGACCGCGCCCTCGAACAGACGGTGCGCAAGCTCGCTCGTGAGGTGCGTGTACCGGGGTTCCGGCCGGGCAAGGTGCCGCGCCAGGTCCTCGAGGCGCGCATGGGCGGATCCGGGAACCTCCGTTCGGAGGCGCTGCGCGACGCCCTGCCCGAGTTCTACGCACGCGCCCTCGCCGACACCGAGCTCGACCCCATCGCGCCGCCCGAGATTGAAATCACGGAGGGCGAGGAGAGCGGCGCCGTGACGTTCGACGCGCTGGTGCAGGTGCGCCCGACGGTCGCGATCCCGGGCTACGCCGGGCTCGAGGTGACGCTCCCCTCCTGGGCGGTGACCGACGAGGAGATCGACACACAGGTCGACCGTTTGCGCGAGAGCGATGGCGAGCTGGTCGAGGTGAAGCGCAAGGCCAGAGACAGGGACAACGCGACGATCAACCTCCACGTGAAGACCGTCGGCGGGGAAGAGGTCGTCTCCGCAGACGACTTCTTGTACGAGATCGGGAGCGGCAGCCTCGCCCCGGAGCTCGACGAGCAGCTTCGGGGGGCCAAGTCCGGTGACGTCCTGGCGTTCAACGCGCCGATTCCGGCCCGGGGTGAAGAGGTGCTGGGGTTCTCGGTGCTGGTGAAGGACGTGAAGGAGAAGCGCCTTCCCGAACCGACCGACGAGTGGGTCGCCGAGAACTCCGAGTTCTCCACGCTGGAGGAGCTCCGTGCGGACATCGCGAAGCGCATTAAGGAGGTCAAGCTCCTGCAGGCTCGAATGGCGTGGCGCGACAAGAGCGTCGGTGCGCTCGTCGAGCTGGTGGACGACGCCGAAGTGCCCGAGGTGCTGATCGAAGACGAGCTGCGCAGTCGCGTGCACGACCTCGGGCATGGGTTGGAGGACCGAGGAATCAGCGTCGAGCAGTTCCTGAGCGCGACCGGGCGCGACGAGGCGGGGCTGCTGGCGGAGCTTCGGGTGGACGCGCTGCGCGCGGTGAAGGCCGACCTCGCCCTGCGTGCCCTGGCCGAGGCCGAGGGCCTCGAGGTGGAGGAAGCGGAGTTCGAGGACCAGCTGGTGAAGAGTGCCGAACGACTGCAGGTCACCCCGAAACGCCTGCGCGAACAGCTCGACCGCAATGGCCAGACCGGCGAGGTACGCTCGGAGCAGAGGAAGGCCAAGGCGCTTACGTGGCTGCTGGACCATGTGCAGCTCGTCGACGAGGAAGGCAGTCCAGCCTCACGCGACGAATTGCGCGTGCACGACGGTGACGACGACCAAAGCGACGAACTGGAGGTTTCGGTGAACACTCAGGACAGCCAGACCGAAGCGCCTGCTGGAGCGACGTCCTGATGTCGGCCATCGCCGGCCGCAAGGCCCACCAGCGCTACAGCAACTATCTCGTACCGACCGTCGTCGAGTCCTCGAACCGGGGCGAACGTGCCTACGACCTGTACTCCCGGCTGCTGAAGGAGCGGATCGTGTTCCTCGGTACGCCGATTGACGACACCGTGGCCAATCTCGTATGCGCCCAGCTCCTCTTTTTGGAGTCCGAGGAGCCGGACAAGGACATCCACCTCTACATCAACTCCCCGGGCGGTGACATCACCGCCCTTTTCGCGATCTACGACACGATGAAGTTCCTGAAGCCCGACGTGTCGACCTTCTGCTTCGGGCAGGCGGCCTCGGCCGCCGCTGTACTGCTCGCCGCGGGCGCCAAGACCAAGCGGTTCGCGCTCCCGCATGCACGCATCCTCTTGCACCAGCCATTCGGCGGCGCCGAGGGCCAGGCGAGCGATATCGAGCTCCAGGCCAAGGAGATCCTGCGCATGCGGGACCTCTTGAACGGCATGCTTGCCGCGGATACGGGCCAGACACATGAGAAAGTGGCAAAGGACACCGATCGCGACTTCGTGATGACCGCAGAGGAGGCGGTCCTGTACGGGGTCATCGACGAGGTCATCAGTTCGAGAGAAGCCGCTCCGCTCGAAGCGGTCGGCGCCGCGTAGGAACCGAACAGGCCGGAACAGGGACCGGGCTAGAGGGGAGTTGGCGTGGCGAAGTTTGGCGAGGGTGGCGATCTAGTCAAGTGCAGCTTCTGCGGCAAGTCGCAGAAGCAGGTGAAGAAGCTCATCGCCGGACCGGGCGTCTACATCTGTGACGAGTGCATCGACCTTTGCAACGACATCATCGCGGAGGAGCTCACCGAGACCACTGAGCTCAACTTCGAGGAGCTTCCCAAACCCCGTGAGATCTTCGACTTCCTGAACGACTACGTCGTCGGCCAGGAATACGCGAAGAAGATCCTCTCGGTCGCCGTCTACAACCACTACAAGAGGGTGCAGGCCAACCCGACCGCCGAAGAGGGCGTCGAGCTGGCCAAGTCCAACATCTTGCTGATGGGTCCGACCGGCTGCGGCAAGACGCACCTGGCCCAGACCCTCGCCCGGATGCTGAACGTCCCCTTCGCGATCGCGGATGCCACCGCCCTGACCGAGGCGGGTTACGTGGGTGAGGACGTCGAGAACATCCTGCTCAAGCTGATCCAGGCGGCCGACTACGACGTGAAGCGGGCCGAGACCGGGATCATCTACGTCGACGAGATCGACAAGATCGCCCGCAAGAGCGAGAACCCCTCGATCACCCGGGATGTCTCGGGCGAGGGTGTGCAGCAGGCGCTGCTCAAGATTCTGGAGGGGACCACGGCGTCGGTGCCGCCGCAGGGCGGACGCAAGCATCCGCACCAGGAGTTCATCCAAATCGACACGACGAACATCTTGTTCATCTGCGGTGGTGCGTTCGCCGGTCTCGACAAGATCATCTCCAGCCGCATCGGCCGCAAGGGCATCGGGTTTCGGGCCGACGTGTCGACCCACGAGCACTCCGACGACGAAATCTTGCGGCGTGTCCTCCCCGAGGACCTGATCAAGTTCGGGCTCATCCCCGAGTTCATCGGCCGCCTGCCGGTGGTGGGGGCCGTCTCACAGCTCTATAAGGACGCGCTCATCCGCATCCTCGTCGAGCCCAAGAACGCGCTCATCAAGCAGTACGCCTACCAGTTCGAGCTCGACAACGTGGAGCTCGTGCTCACCGAGGACGCGCTCGAAGCGGTGGCCGACCAGGCGTTGCTCCGGGGCACCGGCGCCCGGGGTCTTCGCGCCATCCTGGAGGAGGTCCTCCTCGACGTCATGTACGACCTCCCGGGACGCCACGACATCGGCAAGTGCGTCATCGACCGGGCCGTGGTGCTCGACCGGGTCAACCCCACGCTCGTCCCTCTGAGCGAACCCCCGGCCAAGGCACCACGGAGCCGTCGAGCCGCGTCGTAAGCTCCCGCCCACGTATGGGTGGGCAGTGACGCAGACCCCTTTTTCCTCCCTCGCCCAGGCCCTCGGGTGGCTGGACGGGCACATCGACTACGAGTCGAAGATGCCCAGCCGGCGCGCCCTGCCCACGCTCGACCGAATGCGCGAGCTGGCCCATCTGCTCGGGAACCCCGAACGGAGCTATCCCCTGGTGCACCTGACCGGGACCAACGGCAAGGGCTCGACCGCCGCGATGGTGACCTCGCTCATCGGAGCGATGGGGCTCTCGGTCGGCACTTACACCAGCCCCAACCTGAGTCACGTCAACGAGCGGATCGCCCGCAACGGCGTTCCGATCGACGACGAGTCGTTCACCGAGGTCCTCTCGACGTTGGCCGGCCTCGTGGGGCTGATGAACGACCGGCCGACGCGTTTTGAGATCTTGACCGCCGCCGCGTTCGCGTGGTTCGCAGATGTGGCCGTGGACGCCGCGGTCATCGAGGTCGGTGTGGGGGGCACCTGGGACTCGACGAACGTGGTCGAGCCACAGGTGAGTGTCATCACCAACGTCAGTTACGACCACACCGACATCCTCGGGCCGACGCTCGAGGGGATCGCGCTCGACAAGTCCGGCATCGTGAAGCCCGGGTCGATCGCAGTGGTGGGGGAGACCGACCCCGCCCTCGTCTCGATCATCGAGACGAGGGCACGCGAGGCCGGAGCGGAGGCCGTGTGGGTCGCCGGGCGTGACTTCGCCTGTCGGACCAACCGGCTCGCCGTCGGCGGGCGGCTGGTCGACCTCGAGACCCCCGGCGCCTCCTACGGGGAGGTGCTCGTGTCCTTGAACGGACCCCACCAAGGGGTGAACGCGGCGTGCGCGTTGGCCGCGGCCGAAGCGTTCTTCGGACGCCCGTTGGACGAGGACGTCGTCCAGGAAGGGCTCGGCTCGGTGAGGGTGCCGGGTCGACTGGAGGTGGTCGGCCGCCAGCCGCTCGCCTTGATCGACGGCGCGCACAACGTCGCGGGGATGGAGGCTCTCGCCGCCGCGGTCACCGAGGGGTTCCAGGTCGACGGACCGATCATGGCGGTGGTCGGCATGCTGCGCGGCCGCGACCCCTCGGCCATGCTGTCGGCCCTCTCGCCGATCGGGATCCGCACGCTGTACGCGTGCGCGCCCGACTCGCGGCGGGCCATCGCCCCCGAGGTGGTCGCCGAGGCCGGCCGGGCGCTCGGGCTCGACGTCGAGGTGTTCGGCACCGTTGCCGAGGCCATCGAGGCCGCCCGCCCGCGGGTACCCGAGGACGGGATGCTGCTCGTCGCGGGCTCCCTCTACGTGGTCACCGACGCCGCGGGTTCTGCTCCTCGACACCTCGCGCCGCAACTGATCGCTGGCGCCGGCGACCCCTCGGGTCCTCGTTGGGGTGCCTGGTAGGGTCCTCGACTCGTGGAACGAACCCTCGTGATCATCAAGCCGGACGCCGTCGAGCGCGGCCTGGTCGGCGAGATCCTCGGGCGTCTCGAGGCCAAGGGGATGCGGTTCGTCGCGGCCGAGCTGCGCCAGATGCCCCTCGATGTAGCCGCGCAGCACTATGCCGAGCATGAGGAAAAGCCCTTCTTCGCCGAGTTGCTCGAGTTCATCACCCGCTCGGCGTCGCTCGTCGCGGTCGTCGAGGGGCCCGACGACACCCATGCGACCGTTCGCGCACTCATGGGGGCGACCGATCCCAAGCAGGCGGCCCCGGGGACGATCCGAGGCGACCTCGGCACCGAGCTCCCGGACAACCTGGTCCACGGTTCGGACTCGCCCGAGTCCGCGGCGCGAGAGATCGCCCTCTTCTTCCCGGGCCTCTAGCCCCAGACCTCGCTCGCGACCTCGACGACGAGGCGCAGCTTGGCGACCTGCTCGTCATAGGTGAGCAGGTTCCCCTCGACGGTGGAGGAGAACCCGCACTGTGGCGACAGGCAGAGCTGGTCGAGGGGGACGTAGCGGGCCGCTTCGTCGATGCGCCGTTTGAGGGCGTCCTTGTCCTCCAGCGCGCCGCGCTTGGTGGTGATGAGTCCGAGCACCACGCGCTTGTTCTTCGGGACGAACCGCAGTGGTTCGAACCCACCCGAGCGTGCGTCGTCGTACTCCAAGAAGAAACCATCGACGTTGAGCTCGCCGAACAACGCCTCGGCGACGAAGTCGTAGCCGCCCTCGGCAACCCACGACGATCGGAAGTTCCCGCGGCACATGTGCGTGGTGATCGACATCGACTCGGGCTTGGCTGCGATCGCGTCGTTCATGGTCCTGATGTAGATCTCGTGCTGGTGCTCGGGGTCGCCGCCCTGCTGGGCGATGAAAGCCGCGCTGCTCGGGGTCGTTCAGATAGGCGAGACTCGTGTCGTCGAACTGCAGGTACGTGCACCCGAGGTCGGCGAGCGCGGCGACCTCGTCGCGGTAGGCGGCGCTCAGGTCGGCCCAGAACGCGTCGAGCTCGGGGTAGATGGCCGGGTTGATCGCCGCCCGCCCGCCCCGATAGTGGACCATCGAGGGCGAGGGAATCGTCAGCTTCGGCGTGGCGGTCGTCACCATCGAGGCCAGCGACATGAAGGCCGCCGAGAAGATCGGGTGGTCGAGGTGGATCGGGTCCTCGACGGCGAGACCCGAGGGGGTGAAGGACAGCGTCTCCCGCTCGTTTCTGAACGAGACCGCGATCTGCCCCTCGGTCCTGGTGACCCCGCCCAGTTGGTAGATGAAGTCCATGTGCCAGGCGGCCCGGCGGAACTCCCCGTCGGTGGCCGACGACAGCCCGACGGACTCTTGCATCGCGACGATGTCGGCGATCGCTTCGTCCTCTGCCCCGGCCAGGTCGTCCGACGAGATCTCACCGTTGGCGAACCGGTCCCGGGCCGCGAGCAGCGCCGCCGGGCGAAGGAGGCTGCCGACGTGGTCGGCTCGGAATGGCGGCCGCTCAGACGTCACGCCCGCCCATTGTGGCCGCGACCGGCCCTCCCGAGGCAGCGGGACGGTGCCACTTGGAGTAGTACCGCTTCGCTGGCGTTCGCACTCGGTCGAGGTGAGTTACACTGATGTGGTTCCTAGGTCCGCGGTCTTCAACCTGTCGGGGGCCCTTGTGCGCCCTTGTGCGCCCGTGCACCGTTCCCATAGCCTTGGCCCGGTCACTTGACGGCCATGGCGGCCTCGAGCCGATACCCCGCCGAGAGGGAACGAGACTCAATGCCCGACAATCGCCTGTTCCTGCTTGGACGCGACATGGCGGTCGACCTTGGCACGGCGAACACGTTGGTCTATGTGCGCGGGCGGGGGATCATCCTGAACGAGCCCTCGGTCGTCGCGGTCGACGTGAAGGACGGGCGCCCCCTGGCCGTCGGAGCCGAGGCCAAGCGGATGATCGGCCGGACCCCGAGCAACATCCAGGCCATCCGTCCGCTGAAGGACGGGGTCATCGCGGACTTCGAGATCTGCGAGAAGATGCTCCGCTACTTCATCCACCGGGTGCACCAGCGCCGCTTCGCCAAGCCGCGGATGGTGATCTGCGTCCCCTCCGGGATCACCGGCGTCGAGCAGCGCGCCGTCATGGAGGCCGCTGAGTACGCCGGAGCCCGCAAGGCCTACATCATCGAAGAGCCGATGGCGGCCGCGATCGGCGCCGGCCTCCCGGTGCACGAGCCGACGGGGAACATGGTCGTCGACATTGGCGGTGGCACCACCGAGGTGGCGGTCATCTCCCTCGGCGGCATCGTCACCAGTCAGTCGATCCGCATCGGCGGCGACGAGCTGGACGAGGCGATCGTCGCCTTCGTCAAGAAGGAGTTCAGCCTGGCCCTCGGCGAGCGCACGGCCGAGGAGATCAAGATGGCGCTCGGTTCGGCCTACCCGCTCGAGGAAGAGCTCCACGCCGAGATCCGCGGCCGTGACCTGTTGAGCGGCCTGCCCAAGACCATCATCGTCTCGACCGAGGACATCCGCCGGGCCATCGAGGAGCCGGTGAGCGCGATCATCGACGCGGTGAAGTCGACGCTCGACCGCACGCCGCCCGAGCTCGCTGCTGACTTGATGGAGCAAGGCGTCGTGTTGACCGGCGGCGGAGCGCTCCTCCACGGCCTCGACGCTCGGCTCCAGCACGAGACCGGGATGCCCATCGTCGTCGCGCGTGATCCGATGAACTGCGTTGCGATCGGCAGTGGTCAGTGCCTCGAGGAGTTCGAGGCCCTCAAGCAGGTTCTGATCACTTCGTCTTCTCGCTAACCCGGCGGTTGTCCAGAGCGCGTGGCTGGACCACGGCGATCCCGTCGCACATTGGTCATCATCGCGGTGCTGGTGCTCGTGTCGGTGACGCTCATCACCTTCGACGAACGGAGCGGCACCAACCACATCACCTCGGGGTTGAAGTCGGTGGCCCACGACGTGTTCTCACCACTCACCTCGGGCGTGAACGACATCCTGCGACCAATCGGCGACTTCTTCGCCGGTGCTGTGCACTATGGCGCCCTCCAACAAGAGAACCAACAGCTCCAGGCCCTCATCGGCCAACTGCGGATGGAGGTCAACGAGACCGGGGCGTTGCGCCAGAAGGTGCGCGAGCTGACCTCGCTCGCCGACGTGCCCTACCTCGGCTCGCTGAAGACGGTGACCGCGCCGATGATCAACTTCGACCTGTCCGACTTCGACGCTGACATCACGATCGCCAAGGGGACCAGCTCGGGCGTGACCAAGGGGGAGCCGGTGGTCGGTGCCGGTGGCCTCGTGGGACAGGTCGAGAGCACGAGCGAGGACACGGCGACGGTGCAGCTGATCACCGACAGCCGCTCGGAGATCGGGGTGAGCTTCGGGCCGAAGGACCAGATGTACGCGGTGGTCGACGGCCAGGGAGCCGGGACCCAGCTCGCGGTGCAGTACGTGCCCAACCTCACGCACCTGCACGTGGGGGAGATGATGTACACGAACGGCCTGGCCGGCGGCGCCTTCCCGCCCGACATCCCGGTCGGCAGGGTCCGCTCGATCAAGTCCAGCGTGGGGAGTCAGTTCATGACGGTCACGCTGAGCCCGGCCGCCAACCTCGACCAGCTGGCCTACGTCGACGTCGTCGAGGCGGAGCCGCCGCTGTGACCCCGAGGGAGGTGCCCCGGGCCCTGCTCGTCATCGTGGTGGTGCTGGTGCTCCAGCTCACGGTGGTCCTGGACCTGCGAATCGGGGGCGCCCACCCCGAGCTGTTCATGGGCCTGGCCATCGCCGCCGGCCTGGCCGGCGGGATCCAGCGGGGGGCCATCGTGGGGTTCGCGTCGGGCCTGGCCATCGACCTTTTCCTGCCCACCCCCCTGGGCCTGAGCGCCCTGATCGGCACCGCCCTTGGCGCCGCCGCCGGGCAGCTGGTGGCGGCCGGCGTCGACCGTCACAACCGGTTCTTCGTGCCGGGGGTCGCGGCCCTCGGCAGCGCCATCGGGGTCATCATGTTCGCGGTGCTTGGAGCGGTCCTCGGCCAGCCGGACATGCTCACCGTCGGCCTCGGCGCCGTCGTCGGTGTCGTCGCCGTCGTGAACGGCGCCCTCGCCTACGCGTTCGTGTGGGCGTGCAACTGGGCGTTCGGTCAGGAGGTCACCGGGTCAGCCTGGCGCGGCGCGCTCGTCCCGGGGGACCGCCCTTGACCCGACGCTCGGTCCTGCACCCGATGGGGGTCGGCACCGCTTCCTCCGTCCCGCCCAGAACGCACCGAAGCAGCCCCGTCGACCCCGGCGTCGCCCGCGGATGCGGCCGAGGCGGGGTGTGAACGTCGGTGCCTTGGTCGCCTCCCCCCAGGAGGTCCCGTCACGCCCGAATGTCCGGATCGCCGTGATCGGGCTGGTCTTCTTGGCCCTGTTCGCCACGATGGTCCTGCGGCTCTGGGACCTCCAGGTGATTGGGCAGAAGAGGGCGGCGGCGGCGGTCAACCAGAACCAGATCCGTGAGGTGGCCGTCCCGGCCGCGCGCGGTGAGATCCTCGACCGCAACGGGGCGATCGTCGTCGGCAACCAGGTCCAGGAGCAGATCGTTCTGTCTCGGCACGCCGCGATCGTCGACCCCGGCATCATCGCCAAGGTCGCCTCGCTGGTCGGCGAGACCCCGGCGCAGGTCATGGGGGCCCTGAAGGACTCCCAATACAGCGTGTACCAGCCGGTGCCGGTGCTGACCGGTGCGCCGACCGCCACCATCCAATACCTCGACGAGCATCAGGCCGAATTCCCCGGCGTGAGCGTGCAGCAGACGACGATCCGCACCTACCCCCAGGGCGGGTCGTGCGGGTGCACCGCGACCCACGTGCTCGGCTACGTCGGCCCCATCACGAGCACCGAGCTGGCGGACCACCCCCACCAGGGCTACCAACCGACCAGCCAGTACGGCCAGACCGGGCTGGAGCAGGAGTACCAGTCCTACCTGCAGGGCGTGGACGGCGAGGACGAGCTGTCGGTGAACGCCGAGAACCAGGTCGTCGGCACGCTGCACAAAACCCAGCCCAAAGAGGGGGACCTCCTCGTCACCAACCTCGACACCGGACTCCAAGAAGAGCTGCAGAACGCGCTCCAACAGGACATCGAGAACGACCACAACACCCTGGATCAGTCGACTGATCTCTATCCGGCGGCCAACAGCGGCGCCGCAGTGGTGATGAACGTCAACACCGGTGCGGTGTTGGCGATGGCGTCGTATCCGACCTACAACCTGAACGACTGGGTGGGCGGCATCTCCCAGGCCAACTACAACGCCCTGTTCGGCGGCTGCCAGGCGACCGACGGCGCATGCCCGTTGGAGAACTACGCGATCCTCGGGCTCCTATACGCCGGGGTCGACGTTCAAGCTGGTCACGTCGACCGCCGCCCTGAAGGACAATTTGATTTCGCCGTTTACCTACATCGACGACACCGGGATCTTCACGGTGCCCGGATGCAACAACTCCGGTGGAGCCGCCGCCGGTTGCACGTTCCACGACGACGAGGCGCAGGGCGCCGGCGAGGTCGACCTCCAAGACGCGCTGACGTTGTCCGACGATTACTACTTCTACGACGTGGGCGACATGTTCTACAACCAACAGAGCAAGTTCGGCCCGACGCCCATTCAGAACGTCGCCGACGAGTACGGCCTGGACCAGGTGACCGGCATCGACCTGCCCGACGAGGCGCAGAGCCGGGTCGACAGCCAGCCCGAGCGCGATCTCCTGCACAAAGAGGACCCGGCTCTGGCGCCGATCACCACCTGGTACGCGGGAGACAACATCGAGATGGCCTTCGGCCAGGGCGCCACCTTGATCACCCCGATCGGCTTGGCGGACGCCTATGCGACGTTCGCAAACGGGGGCACCCGCTACAAGCCCGAGATCGGCGCCGCCCTCGTCAACCCGGCCAACGACAAGGTGGTGAAGAGGTTCGTCCCCGATGTCACCGGACATGTGTCCATGCCGGCGACCGACTATTCGCAGATCCTCCAGGGACTGGAGGGCGTGGTGGAGCGCGGGACCGCCGCGAGCACCTTCGAGGCGGACGCGGACTTCAGCCTGAGCCAGTTCCAGATCGCCGGCAAGACCGGGACGGCCGACATCTGCTCGGGGTCGTGCAGCTCGGGCCTGGACGAGCCCAACGCCTGGTTCGTCGCCTTCGGGCCGATTCCCAATCCCCAGTACGTCGTCCTGGTCGTCGTCCAGCACGGTGGTTACGGCGCCCAGGCGGCGGCCCCCGCCGTGATGAACATCTTCAACTACCTGGTCACCAACCCCATCGGCAACGTCGTGCTCCCCACGGCGGCGCACCCGCCCACCGACACGGCCAAGGCGTCGAACGCCCCGGCCGGCACGCCCGCTCCGACAACGACGACCACGTCGCCGAGCCGGGGCTAGTCAGACCCGGCGACCAGGGCCCGGGCGTAGACTCGCTCCTTCGTGGCATCAATCTGGCCGAGCATCGAACCGCTGCTTGATGCCGTCTCCAAGCCCGCCCGGTACATCGGCGGTGAGCAGGGCGCGACCGTCCCGGTCCATGGCGACGGGCGGGTCGCCTGGCTCCTGATCTACCCGGACACCTACGAGATCGGGCTGCCCAACCAGGGTCTGCAGATCCTCTACGAGCTGCTGAACGAGCGGCCCGACGCGCTCGCCGAGCGCTCGTACGCGCCGTGGATCGACATGGAGTCGGCGATGCGTTCGGTCGGCGTCCCGCTGTTCTCGGTGGAGAACCACCTCGCGGCGCGCGACTTCGACGTGCTCGCCTTCAACCTCTCGGCCGAGCTCGTCTACACGAACGTGCTCAATCTGATCGACCTGGCCGGTGTCGCCGTGCGGGGGACGGAGCGCTCGGCCGACGATCCGCTCGTCGTGGCTGGCGGCCACTGCACGTTCAACCCCGAACCGCTCGCTGACTTCGTCGACGCCTTCGTGCTCGGCGACGGCGAGGAGGTGGTGGGGGAGATGAACGACGTCGTGCGGGACTGGCTCGCCCGGGGTCCCGGTCGCACGCGCGAAGCGCTCCTCAGCGCGCTGGCGGCGCTTGAAGGCGTCTACGTCCCGAGCCTCTACGAGGTGCGCTTCGCAGGTCCGCTCCTCGAGTCGGTCACGCCCCGGATGCCGGGCGCGCCGGAGCAGGTGGTGAAGCGCACCATCGTCGACCTGGCGGCGTGGCCCTACCCCAAGCGCCAGCTCGTCCCCTTGACCGAGGTCGTGCACGACCGGCTGAACGTCGAGGTGTTCCGGGGGTGCACGCGCGGATGCCGGTTCTGCCAGGCCGGCATGATCACCCGCCCCGTGCGCGAGCGCCCGGCGGCCCAGGTGCGCTCCATGATCACGGCGGGGCTCGAGCGGACCGGCTACGACGAAGTCGCGCTGACGTCGCTCTCGACCGCCGACTTCTCCTCGATCGAGGACACCGTCGCCGCGGTGGTCGGCGGTGAGTGCGGTGCACAGCAGATCTCAGTCAGTCTCCCGAGCCTGCGCGTCGACGCCTTCACGGTCGCGACGGCGACCCAGATCGCCCAGGCGCGTCGCACCGGGCTCACCTTCGCCCCCGAAGGCGGCACCTGGCGGATGCGGCGGGTCATCAACAAGCTGATCACCGAGGAGGACCTCTACGGCGCGGTCGACGCGGCGTTCTCGAACGGTTGGCGGCGGGTCAAGCTCTACTTCCTGATCGGCCTGCCCACCGAGCGCGACGAGGACGTACTCGGCATCGCCGAGCTGGCCCGGCGCTGCGCCGAGATCGGGCGCCTGCACCATCGCTCCCCGACGGTCGTCGCCTCGGTCGGGGGCTTCGTGCCGAAGGCCCAGACCCCGTTCCAATGGTTCGCCCAGGACACCGTCGCCGAGCTGCGGCGCAAGATCAACCTGTTGAAGGACGCGTGCCGGGGCGCTCGGGGGGTGTCGCTGCGTTGGCACGACCCTGAGGCCACCGTCGCCGAGGGCCTGGTCTCGCGGGGCGACCGCCGGATGGGCGCGGTGATCGAGCGGGTGTGGCGCGCCGGGGGGACCTTCCAGGAGTGGTCCGAGCGCTTCGACCTGGCCAAGTGGGAGCAGGCGCTCGCCGCTGAGGGGCTCTCGCTCGACGACCTCGCCCACCGGACGCGCGCCGAGGACGAGATCCTCCCCTGGGACCACCTGTCGGCTGGTCTGCACAAGGACTTCCTCTGGTCGGATTGGCAGGACGCGCTCAGGGAGGTGTCGGTCGAGGACTGCCGCTGGACCCCCTGCTACGACTGCGGGGCGTGCACCGACGCCGGCTTGGAGCACGTCGTCGCCTCGAGCTCGCCGCCGGCCGGGGGGAGCCAGGGCACCGGACAGGACTTGAGCGTCGGCGACCGGGTCCCGGTCCGGTTCGTCACGGCGGGGCGCGCTGAGGGTGGCGGAGCGGCTGCGGATCCGGTTCACCAAGCTCGGCAAGGTCCGCTTCACCAGCCATCGGGACGTGGCCCGGATGTGGGAGCGGGCGCTGCGTCGCAGCGGGCTGGAAATCGCCCGTTCCCAGGGGTTCAACCCGCGGCCGCTGCTCGCCTTCGGCCTGGCGCTGCCGACCGGGGCCGAGTCCCTGGCCGAGTATCTGGACGCCTCGCTCGCCGGGACACCCCCCGCTGACCTGGGCGGACTCGGTTCGGCGCTGACCGAGTTTCTGCCCGACGGCCTTGCCGTCACGGCCCTCGCGGTACTGCAGAGTGCGGCCGGCTCGTTGCAGCAAGAAGTAACATCGTGTTCCTGGGAGCTGGAGGTGCTCGGCGTGACCGCATCCGAATTGGCGAGGAGAGTCGAGCGGCTGCTCGACGCTCCGAGCGTTTCGGTGCAGCGGGAGCGCAAGGGTCGCCTATTCGACGACGACCTCCGCCCCTCCGTGCGATCGCTCGGCCTGTCCGATCCCGCATACGGCGTCGATGCCACTCGCGGATCGTCGTGCTGGCTTGGCGCGGAAACGGCCACCCACCCGCGGGGCGTCCGCCCCCGGGAGTTGGTCGAGGCGCTCGGCACCGACCTGGTGCTGGCCCGAACTCGCAGAACGCAACAGTGGATCGAGCATGACGGCACCCGGCGGGAACCGCTTCAAGCGGACGCTCGCGCGTGCGCCGTCACCGCTCCGCACGCGATGGAGCGTGCGTCGTGAACATTTCGAGGAGGGGTTTCCCTCATGACCGAGTCAACTTCCGGCATCCCCGGGACCGAGGCGCCCGGGGCGGATACATCCCCGCAGGGGGAGCCAGAGCACAACGGGGCGGACCCCCAGGCTGAGGCAGTTGCGGTGTCCTCGCCGCGACCTCGCATCGGCGACACCCGACCGGCACCTTCGCCGCGCCCAGTGCTCCGCCCCGTGGTCGGGGGGATGACCAACGAGGCGGTGGTCGAACCGCTCGACGGGTCCCCAGATGAGCTGGCCGACGCCGAGGTGGGCGAGGAGGACGCGCCAAAGCGCTCGCGCTCGCGCCGTCGCGGCGGTCGCTCGAAGGGCGTCCGGTCGGTCGGCCGATACTCGATGTGCGTTCACGTGCAGCCCGAGGTCACCCAGATCGCGATGCTCGAGGGACGCTCGCTCGTCGAGCACTACGTCGCCCGGGGGTCCGACGAGACCACTCAGATCGACGGGAACATCTACTGGGGACGCGTCCAGAACGTGCTGCCCGGGATGGAGGCCGCGTTCATCGACATCGGGATCCCGAAGAATGCCGTTCTGTACCGGGGCGACGTCCGATACGACCGCGACGACGTCGAGGCCGGCTCGTCCAAGGAGCAGCCCCGGATCGAGCAGGTCCTGAAGCCCGGTCAGACCATCCTCTGCCAGGTGACGAAGAACCCGATCGGCGCCAAGGGCGCGCGGCTGACCCAGGAGGTCTCCCTGCCCGGCCGCTTCGCGGTGCTGGTTCCGAATAGCACCACCTTCGGGATCTCCAAGCGCCTGGGCGACAACGAGCGGCGCCGGCTGCGCCGCATCATCGACGACGTCAAGCCGGCCGGGCACGGGCTCATCGTGCGCACGGCCGCCGAGGGCGCGAGCGCCGACGAGCTGGCCCGCGATGTGGAGACCCTGCTCGACCAGTGGCGGGCCATCGAGACCGAGGCCGCCCGTTCGGACCAGCCCCGCCTCTTGTACCGGGAACCCGACCTGGCGGTCCGGCTGCTGCGCGAGGAGCTCAACAACGAGTTCCGCTCGGTGATCATCGATAGCTACGAGCTCTACGAGCAGGTCCGCCGCTACGTCGCATCGGTCAGCCCCGAGCTGGCCGAGCGGGTCGAGTTCTACGACACCGACGTCGAGCCGCTGCCCCTGTTCGAGCGCTACCACGTGCACGAGCAGCTCCACAAGGCGCTCGACCGCAAGGTGTGGCTGCCCTCGGGCGGCTCGCTCATCATCGAGCGGACCGAGGCGCTCACCGTCATCGACGTGAACACCGGGAAGAACGTCGGCAAGACCAACCTCGAAGAGACCGTCTACCGCAACAACCTCGAGGCGGCCGAGGAGGTCGCCCGCCAACTGCGGCTGCGCGACATCGGCGGCATCATCGTCATCGACTTCATCGACATGGAGATCCGGGAGAACCGCGACAAGGTGGCCGCCGCGTTGCGTACCGCGTTGGCCCGCGACAAGACGCGGACCCAGGTCGGCGACATCTCCGAGCTCGGACTCGTCGAGATGACCCGGAAGCGGATCTCCGAGGGTCTGATCGAGTCGTTGTCGCACGTCTGCGAGATCTGCAACGGGCGCGGCATCGTGCTCGACGCCTCTGCTCTGTAGACGCCTTGCGCGTCTCGGCTGCCCGCTCAGTGCCCCGGGGCGCGTACCGGTGAGGAAGCGGCCTCGGCGACCGTGCGGTGGAGTTCGACGGCGCATTCGGGGTCACCGCACTCGCACCAGAACATCGCCTTGACCACCTCGGGGTCGCCGGTCGCCCAGGGCCGCGCGAAGTACCCGCGGACCTGAGCGACGGTCGCAAGGTTCGCCTCTCTCGCGAGCGCAACGCGTTCATCGTCCGACGATGCGTGCGGGCCACGCGGCGAGGGCGGCGGCGAAGTGGTCCTCGACGAGCGCCAGGGTCGCCTCGACGTCGTGACCGCCGTCGACGAGGAGTGTCGGCGCGCCGCTCTCGGTCGCCTGACGACCGATCACTTCGCGGAAGAGCCGATAGAGCGTCCGGTGGCCCGGGACGGGCTCGGTCGCGTCGAGTTGCCGGTCCTGGAATACGGCGGTCGGGATCATCCACAGCGCCATCTGCCGCGGTGCGACGCCGGAGGCGACCGTCGCGGCCGGGAGGGCGACCCCTTCCGCCACGACGAGCGGCGAGGTCGGCAGTGCTTCGAGGTCGTCGATCACCATCTGGCCGCGCTCGGTGAGGTACGAGCGCTCGAGCATCTGCTCGGGGCTCGAGCGCTCCCAGCGTTCGGCCGGCGTCATGGCCTCCCACTCGATGGCGGCGGGCACGCCGGCGGCGATGGCCCGGTCGAGGTGGTTCCAGGTCCACGTGTCAGCGCTGTAGAGACCGAGCCCGTGCCGACGGGCAATCCGGCGCGCGACCGTGGTCTTTCCGGCGCACGGCGGCCCGCCGATCCACAAAACGTGGTCCACGACGCCTCCTTTGTCGCCGTCCGATTGTCCCAGGCGTCGTGCCTGCCCTGAGCAGGATCGGAGCCCCGGCACCCGGAGTAACATGAGCGGTTCATGTACGCCGTCATCCGCACCGGGGGCAAGCAGGAACGAGTGAGTGAGGGCCAGCGCCTGGCCGTCGAGCTGCTCGACTCGCCCGTGGGCGACGAGGTTGTGCTGGAGCCGGTCCTGGTCGTCGACGGTGCCTCGGTGCTGGCGACCCCCGAGGAGCTGGCCGGGGCGAGCGTCCGGGGCCGGGTCGTGGGCGAGGAGCTGGGGCCGAAGATCCGGGCCGGCACCTACAAGTCCAAGAGCAACCAGCGGCGCCGGTGGGGCCACCGTCAGCGCCTGAGCACGATCGAGATCGTGGCCATCTCGGGGCCGACGGCCAAGAAGGCCGCAGCGCGCCCCGGGCCAAGGCGTCCGAGACGCCCGAGGAGTAGGAGGACGAGATGTCCAAGACCAAGGGCGGCGGCTCGACCCGCAACGGGCGCGACTCGAACGCGCAGCGCCTCGGCGTGAAGGTCTACGACGGCACCGCAGTGACGGCCGGCTCGATCATCGTGCGCCAGCGCGGGACACGGGTCCACCCGGGCTCAGGCGTGGGCCGAGGCGGGGACGACACGCTGTTCGCGCTGCGCGACGGCACCGTGAAGTTCGGCCAGCGGCGGGGCCGCAAGCTCGTCGACATCCTGAGCAACTGAGTCCTCCGGCCCGTCCGTGCTTCGGACGGGCGGCTCCGGGACCAGGTGGCCGTAGGATCATCCCGTGGAGGAGCGCTACCACCCGCCGCTCGAGGAGTACCTCGAGACGATCCACTCCTTGCAAGAGGAGGGGACCCCGGTGATCCAGGCGCGGATCGCCGAGCGCATGGACCGCTCCGCGCCGTCGGTGTCCGAGATGCTCGACCGGCTGGCCGACGAGGGCTACGTGCGGCGCGAGGGCCGGGTCGTCGAGCTGACCAAGCCCGGAGCTGTGCTGGCCGCGAAGGTCGTCCGCCGGCACCGGCTTGCCGAGCGGTTCCTCGTCGACATCCTCGGGCTGCCGTGGCACAAGGCGCACCTCGAGGCCGGGGTCTGGGAGCACGTGATCTCCGACGACGTCGAGGAGCGGCTCGTGGACATCTTGGGCAATCCCAGGACCTGTCCGCATGGGAACCCGATCCCCGGCTCCGACGCCCCCCTGTCGGCCGAGCTGCAGCGTCCTCTGGCCGAGATCGATCCCGGGACGACGATCCGGCTCGAACGGATCTCCGAAGACGTCGAGATCGACATGGTCTCGCTCGTCTACCTCGACGAGCACGGGTTCATCCCCGGCGTGACCGCGAGGGTGTCCTCGCGGGCCCCCGACGGCACGTTGCTCTTGGAGGTTGGCGATTCCACGGTGGCCTTCGGGTCCGACCTCTCGCGCCGCCTGTTCGTCGCCGCCGTCTGAGCGCTCGGCCATGTCGGGCTTCGTCGACCGCGGCGCAGCTGCACGCGAAGGCAGGCGATGGCGGCGCGGGCGCCATCTCGTTCCGTCGGGAGGCCCATGTCGACCGCGGCGGTCCCGACGGCGGCAACGGCGGAAGCGGCGGAGACATCTGGGTGGTCCGTCCACCAACCAGGCGTCGCTGGTCGGCTTCCGCGACCATCCCCATCGCCGGGCCACTGACGGTGGACACGGCGGGTCGAAGCGCAAGACCGGCGCCTCGGGCGCCGATCTCGAGGTCACCCTCCCCGTCGGCGCCGTGATCCGGGACCACCGCAACGGCGAGGTGTTGTGCGACCTCCCCGAGGACGGCGACCGCTGGCTGGCGGCCAAGGGCGGGCGGGGCGGGCGCGGCAACGCGACCTTCCTCTCGAACCGCCGGCGGGCACCGGCGTTCGGCGAGCAGGGCGAGCGCGGCGAGGAGCGGTGGTTCACCCTCGAGCTCAAGCTGGTCGCCGACGTGGCCATCGTCGGGTTCCCCAACGTCGGCAAGTCGACGCTCATCGCCTCGGTGTCGGCGGCCAAGCCCAAGATCGCCGACTATCCGTTCACGACGCTCGAACCCCATCTGGGCGTGGTCACGGTGGCCGGCGGATCCCGCGAGCCCGACGCCGAGTACGTCCTCGCCGACATCCCCGGCCTGGTCGAAGGGGCCGCCGAAGGACGGGGCCTCGGACACGAGTTCCTCCGCCACGTCGAGCGCGCCCGTGTGCTGCTCGTGCTCGTCGACGTTGCCGCCACCGGTGGCGTCGAGGCCGGCTCGCAGCTGGCGACGGTGCTGGCCGAGCTCGGGCGTTACCAGCCCGACCTCCTCGAGCGGCCGCGGCTCGTGGTCGGGTCCAAAGCCGACCTCGTAGCGGAGCGCACCGCCGATGCCCAGGTCACGGACCTCACCATCTCGGCCGCCACGGGGGAGGGGCTCGGCGCGCTGACCGGAAGGCTCGCCGAGCTCGTGGTCGCGGCGCGGCGCGAGGTCGAGGCGGCTCGTCCGGCGGTCGTCATCCACCGACCGCTCGGGGAGCAGATCGCGGCGGAGCACGTCGGTCAGGGCATCTTCGAGGTCGTGGGCCGCGCCGCCGAGCGCGCCGTGGCCCTCTCCGACCTCAACGACGACCAGGCCATGGACGTGGTCCTCGGGCGGTTGCGGCGCCTCGGCGTCGACCGGGTGCTGGCTCGGGCAGGCGCCCGCGACGGCGACGAGGTGCGCATCGGCGAGTTGTCCTTCACCTGGTACCGCGAAGGCCCCGACAGCGCCCTCGAGCCCGATCCCCCGAAGCGCCGCAAGGGGGCGTCGTGAGCGGGCGCGGCCCGGTCACCGTCGTCAAGATCGGCTCGTCGTCACTGACGGCGGCCGACGGGAGCGTCGTGGATTCCGTCATCGCCTCGCTGTGCGCGCAGATCGGGGCCGTGGTCGCATCCGGGCGCCGGGTCGTCGTGGTGAGCTCGGGCGCCATCGCGTCGGGATGGTCGGTGCTCGGCGCGGGGCGGCAGCGCTCGAGCGACCCGGCGGTCCTCCAGGCGGTCTCGGCGGTCGGCCAGCCGCGGCTCATGCGGGCCTGGGTCGACGGGCTCGCCGCGCACGGGCTGGTCGGCGGCCAGGTGCTGCTCGCTCCCCTCGACTTCGTGCACCGCCAGCAGTATCTGCACGCCCGCCAGACGCTCAGCCATCTGCTGGCCCTCGGGGTGGTGCCAATCGTCAACGAGAACGACGCGGTCGCCGACGACGAGATCCGCTTCGGCGACAATGACCGGCTCGCCGCCCTGGTCTCGCATCTCGTGGGGGCCGAGCGGATGGTGTTGCTCACCGACACGCCGGGTCTCCTCACCGCAGACCCGAGACGGGTCGCCGAGGCCTCGCTCATCGAAGAGGTGGTCGAGATCGACCAGCGACTCGAGCAGCGCGCCGGTGGTCCAGGCAGCGCGATGGGGAGCGGCGGCATGGCCTCCAAGCTCGCCGCGGCCAAGATCGCGACCTGGTCGGGCGTCGAGACCGTGATCGCGGACGCCGGGCGCGACGGCGCACTCACGAGCGCCGTCGACGGCGAGGCGGGTGCGGGGACCATCTTCCGGGCCCGGCCGCGTTCGCTGCCGGCGCGCAAGCTCTGGATCGCGTTCGCCCTGCGCCCCTCGGGGTCGGTGGTGATCGACGACGGCGCCCGTCGCGCCCTCGTCGAAGGGGGCCGCTCCCTGCTCGCGGCCGGGGTCGTGGCGACCAGCGGGGACTTCCACCCCGACGACGCCGTCGAGGTGGTCGACGGCTCCGGTGCCGTCGTCGCCAAGGGGCTGGTGCGGTGTCCATCGGCGCGGGCCCACGAGTGGGTGGGCCGTCGCTCCGATCAGCTGCCGAGCGATCTCGCCGGCGAGCTGATCCACCGCGACGACATGGTGGTCCTCGGCGAGTAGGGCGCGTCGGAGGTCGCGGCGTGCTGCGGAGCCCGAAGCAGGGCTCGGGGCATGCGGGTCGCCCAAGGTAAACTGCTTCGATGTCCCTTCGCCGCCTCGCTGAGCGCGCCCGTGCCGCGGCGCGCCCCGTGGCCACGTCCTCGTCGGCCGGGCGCGACGAGGCACTGCTGGCGGCGGCCGAGCTCTTGGAGGCCCGGTCGGGGGCCGTGCTCGAGGCCAACCGGAGGGACCTGGAGGTCGCGGCGAGCGATGGCCTGAGCGCCGCCGCGTTCGACCGGCTCACCCTCGACGCCGGCCGGATCACCTCGATGGCCGCAGGTCTGCGTGCGGTCGTGGCCTTGCCCGACCCGGTCGGCGAGGTCCTCGATGGCTGGACCCGCCCCAACGGACTGCGCGTCCAGCGGGTTCGGGTGCCGCTCGGGGTGGTCGGGATCATCTACGAGAACCGGCCGAACGTCACGAGCGACGCCGCTGCGCTCTGCCTCAAGTCCGGCAACGTGGCATTCCTGCGCGGCTCGTCATCGGCGATCGAGTCGAACCGGGCCATCGTGTCGGCGCTACGTGACGGCCTGACCAAGGCGGGGCTGCCCGAGGACGGGGTGCTCCTGGTCGAGGACACGAGCCATGAGACCGCACTCGAATTCATGAGACTGCGCGGGGTGATCGACTGCCTCATCCCTCGCGGCGGCCGCCAGCTGATCGAGCTCATGCTCGAGCACGCGACCGTGCCCTACGTCCTGGACGGCGACGGCAACTGCCACGTCTACGTCGACCGGGCGGCCGATCTTTCGATGGCCGGCGACATCGTGGCCAACGCCAAGACGCAACGGCCCGGCGTGTGCAACGCGGCGGAGAGCCTGCTCGTGCACCGCGAGGTGGCCGAGCAGTTCCTGCCGCTCGCCGCCCGCATCCTGGAGGGGGTCGAGCTCCGCGGCGATGCCGCGGTGCGGGCCATCCTGCCCGACGCGCTCGAGGCGACCGAGGAGGACTTCGCGACCGAGTACCTCGGGCTCACGCTGTCGGTGTCCGTCGTCGACGACCTCGACGTGGCCATCGCCCACATCGGGCGCTTCGGTTCGGGCCACACCGAGGCGATCGTGACGGGCGACATCGCAGCCGCCGACCGCTTCGTGCGGGAGGTCGACGCGGCGGCGGTGGTCGTGAACGCGTCGACGCGCTTCGTCGACGGCGGGGAGCTCGGCCTGGGTGCCGAGGTCGGGATCTCGACGCAGAAGCTGCACGCCCGCGGACCGATGGGCCTGCGCGAGCTCACCTGCGTCAAGTGGGTTGTGCGAGGAGAGGGACACATTCGGCAATGACCAGCACTGATCCGTTGGGTCTCGGCGACATCGGCCCGCCCCGCTTCGACTCGGTCCCCGCGGTGCGCGAGGGCCTCGCCGATGTCGGGTATCTGGCCGACGATGGGATCGCCGGCGTCGTCTACCTGGCCGACCGGCTGGCCAAGCCCGTCTTGGTCGAGGGGCCGGCCGGGACCGGCAAGACCCAGCTCGCGAAGTCGGTGGCCGAGCTGACCGGGGCGCGGCTCATCCGCCTGCAGTGCTACGAGGGGTTGGACGAGTCCAAGGCGCTCTACGAGTGGAACTACCGCAAGCAGCTGCTGCGGATCCAGGCCGGGCAGGTCATCTCGGACGGCGCCCTGGCCGAGACCCCCGACCACCACTCGCCGACCTGGCACGAGCTCGAGGAGGACATCTTCTCGGAGGACTTCCTGCTCACCCGTCCCCTCCTCGAGGCGATCCGGGCCGATGAGCCGGTGGTGCTCCTCGTTGACGAGGTCGACCGGGTCGAGCTCGAGACCGAGGCCCTGCTGCTCGAGATCCTCTCCGAGTACCAGGTCTCGATCCCCGAGCTCGGGACAGTGAAGGCCAAGCAGCTGCCGATGGTGTTCTTGACCTCGAACAACACGAGGGAGCTCTCCGAGGCGCTCAAGCGGCGCTGCCTCTACCTGCACATCAACTACCCCGACATCGACCGCGAGCGGGCCATCATCCGCCACCGGGTGCCGGGCATCAGCGACGAGCTGGCCGACCAGGTGGCCCGCATCGTGCGCTCGCTGCGGACCATCGAGCTGCGCAAGCTCCCCTCGGTGTCCGAGACCCTCGACTGGGCGAGGACCCTCGTCGTGCTGGGGATCAACGCCATCGACGCCACCGCAGCCAAGGACAGTCTGCACATCTTGCTCAAGTACCAGAGCGACATCGACCGCGCTGCCAAAGAGCTCCTCAGCATCTCCGACAGCTAGGTCGTGACGACGTGCTGAACCTCCTGTCGGGGTTCGTCGAGGAGCTGCGGCGCAGCGGGCTCCCGGTCTCGCTCACCGAGCACCTCGACGCGGCCGAGGCCGTTCACCACGTCCCGATCGAGGACCGCGAGGCGCTCAAGTACGCGCTCGGCGCCACCCTGATCAAATCCTCCAGCCACTGGCACGCGTTCGAGACGACCTTCGACATCTACTTCGCCCGCGGCCTCGGCTCGGGGGAGGAGGGGTTGCCCGGCGCGCTGCAGGACGACCCGGACATGAACGAGCTCCAGATGCGCTCCGAGGGCGAAGGCCAGGGGGGCGGGGGCGGCATGGAGGAGATGACCCCCGAGGAGCTCTCGGCGATGCTGTACCAGGCGCTGCTCCGGGGCAACCAGCCGATGATGCGGGCGGTCGCCCGCTCGGCGGTCACCCGCTACGCCGGCATCGAGAAGGGCCGCCCGGTGGGCGGCACCTACTACCTCTACCGAACGCTGCGGAACCTGGACCTCGACGCGGTCCTCGACCGCCTCATCGCGCAGGCCAAGGGCGAGCGGGCCGACGAGGAGCTCACCCCGCTCGACGAGCGCCTACTCGGCGATGAGTACCGGGCGCGGGTCGACCAGCTGCGCAAGGCGGTGGAAGACGAGATCCGGCGTCGGCTGGTGGAGGACCGGGGCGCCGACGCGCTCGCGAAATCCGTACGCAAACCCCTCCCCGAGGACCTCGACGTGATGCACGCCACCCGCGACGAGCTCCAGACGCTCCAGCGGGCGCTCCAGCCGCTGTCGCGCAAGCTGGCGGTCCGACTGGCCCGGCGACGCCGGCACCGCAGGCGCGGTCCGCTCGACTTTCGGGCCACCATGCGCCGGTCGCTGTCGACGGGCGGCGTCCCGCTGGAGCCGCGGTTCCGCCACCCGCGACCGGCCAAGCCCGAGATCGTGATCATCGCGGACATCTCCGGTTCGGTGGCCTCCTTCGCCCGGTTCACGCTGCACCTCGTCTACGCGATCCAATCGCAGTTCTCCAAGGTCCGCAGCTTCGTGTTCGTCGACGGCATCGACGAGGTCACCCGATTCTTCGAGAAGGCGGACGACCCGGCCGATGCGGTGCAGCAGATCAACACGGAGGCCGACGTCGTCTGGGTGGACGGACACTCCGACTACGGGCATGCGTTCGGCGTCTTCTACGACCGCTGGGCCAAGGAGCTGACCCAGCGCACCAGCGTGCTGGTGCTGGGCGACGCCCGGAACAACTATCACGCGACAGAGGACTGGGTGTTGGGCGAGCTGAAGAAGAAGGCCCGCCACGTGTACTGGCTGAACCCCGAGCCGCGCGACTACTGGGGCTCGGGCGACTCGGTGATCGCCACCTACGGCGCGCACTGCGACGCGGTGGTGGAGTGCCGGACGCTGCGCCAGCTGGAGAAGTTCGTCGGTGACCTGGACTAGGCGCCGGAGCCCTCAGTCCTCGGGCAGTTCCCGCAGGAGCTCGGTGATCCGATAGGCGAGGTCGAGCGCCTGGCGCGCGTTGAGCCTGGGGTCGCACGCCGTCGTGTAGCGCTGCTCCAGGTCGCCCTCGGAGATCTCCTCGGCCCCGCCGAGGCACTCGGTCACGTCGTCGCCGGTCAGCTCGACGTGGACACCACCGGGCCAGGTGCCCTTCTGGCGGTGCACCTTGAAGAAGCCTCGCAGCTCGGTCCAGATGTCCTCGAAACGCCGCGTCTTGCGCCCACCGCTCGTGATCGTGTTGCCGTGCATCGGGTCGCACACCCAGACGACCGGGTGGCCGGCCTCGGCGACGGCGTCGACGAGCGGGGGGAGCAGTGACTCGACCCGCTCAGCGCCGAGCCGGGTGATGAGGGTTAGGCGGCCCGGCACCTTGTCGGGGTCGAGGATCCCGCAGATCCCGACCACCTCGTCGACCGTCGCATTCGGCCCGATCTTGGCCCCGACCGGGTTCAAGACGCCCGAGAGGAACCGCAGGTGGGCCCCGTCCAGGCGCCGGGTCCGCTCGCCGACCCAGAGCATGTGGGCGGAGCCGTCGACCCAGTTCCCGGTTAGCGAGTCGCGCCGGGTGAGCGCCTCTTCGTAGTGGAGGATCAAGGCCTCGTGGCTGGTCCAGAAGGGGACCTGGTGCAGCACGCCCTCGGCGCCGAGGTCGATGCCGCAGGCCGCCATGAAGCGCAGCGCGCGGTCGATCTCGCCGGCGATCCGCTCGTAGCGGCGACCCTCGACCGACGTCGCGACGAACTGCTGGTTCCACGCGTGGACCTCGGTGAGATCGGCGAAGCCTCCGGTTGTAAAGGCGCGCAACAGGTTCAGCGTCGAGGCCGACTGGTGATAGGCGGTGATCAGGCGCTCGGGATCGGGCCGGCGTGCCTCGGGGTCGAACGCGTCGTCGTTGACCATGTGGCCCCGGAACACCTCGAGCTCGGTCGCGCCGATGGTCTCGGTCGGGGCGGATCGTGGCTTGGCGAACTGCCCGGCGATCCGGCCCACCTTGATCACCGGCACGCCGGCCGCGTAGGTCAAGACGGCGGCCATCTGCAAGATCACCTTCAACTTGTCGCGGATCTGGTCGGCCGAGAAGTCGTCGAAGGTCTCGGCACAGTCGCCCGCCTGGAGGAGGAACGCCCGGCCCTGCGACACCTCGCCCAGCGCGGCCGTGAGGTTGCGGGCCTCGCCGGCGAACACGAGCGGGGAGCGCGCTCAGCTGGGTCTCGACCCGCTTGCGCGCCTCCTCGTCCGGCCACGCCGGCTGCTGGTCGGCCGGGTGGTCGCGCCAGGCGCCGGGATGCCAGGCCCCGGCCGTCTCGATCGCCGTCATCCCCCAAGCGTACGGTGCCGGGCGAAGCCCGCCGACCCACCTCGCCGTTCCCCGACCCTCGTAGGCTCGCGCGCCATGTCGGCGACCCCCGGCGAGCGCCTGGGCATCCTGGGCGGCACCTTCGATCCGCCTCACCTCGGCCACGTCGCCGCCGCGGTGGCGGCGCGCGCCCAGCTGAAGCTGGATCGCGTCCTGTTCGTCGTCGCCAACGACCCCTGGCAGAAGTCGCCGGTGCGCGACGTCAGCCCGGCCGCCGACCGGCTCGCGCTGGTCCTCGCCGCCATCGAGGGGGTGGACGGCGCCGAGGTCAGCCGCATCGAGCTCGATCGGGGAGGGCCGAGCTACACCGTCGAGACGGTCGAGGAGTTGGCGGCGCTGGCGATCGCCGGGGGCCGGGAGCCCCCCGAGCAGTTCCTCATCGTCGGCGCCGACGTCGTCGACACGCTGTCGACCTGGCACCGGGCCCAGGACCTGGCGGGGCTGGTCACCCTGGTGGTGGTGGCTCGCCCGGGCGCCCGGGCGCCCGACGAGGACGGCCCCTGGCGGGTCGAGTACGTGCCCGGGACCAGCGTGGACGTCTCGAGCTCGGAGGTGCGAGAGCTCGTGGCCCGAGGTGAGCCGATCACCGGGCTGGTGCCCGAATCGGTAGAACGTTGCATTCGCCGGCGCGCTCTGTACGCTGTGCCCAGATGACAGTCGCCGGAGCCAGGACGGCCCTGTCCCACCGTCGGCCGGGCCGGGTGGGCGGTCGATCCGCGAAGCCCGTGGTTGTCGCTCGCGCCACCCTCAGCGTCCAGAGCGTTGCGCTTGAGCTCGTCTCGGAGTCCGAGCTCGCACCGGAGCCCGAGTTCTGCAACGCACCGCCAGCGCGTCGAAGTGATCTGCACGTCGCCCGCCGTCTGCGCCGGCGCGATGCGCTCGTCGGGCTCAGCGTGCTTGCCGCCGCGCTCGGGACCACCGTCGCCGTCCTGGACACGTTTCATTGACGATCGCCGCTCGAGGAGTTCGGGCCGCGCGAGTCGGATCGCACGCTCCCACCTGGACCAACCGAGGAGGCGAATGAGCCCAGCACCCAGCACCACCGTCCCGACACTCGACGAACCCGTGGTTCCCGACACCGCCCTCGTGGCGGCCCGAGCGGCCGACGACAAGCTGGGCGAGGAAACCGTGGTGCTGGCGATGGGGGAGCTGCTCGGCGTCGTCGACGCCTTCGTCGTCACCTCCGGTCGCAACGACCGCCAGGTGCGTGCCCTCGTCGAAGAGGTCGAGCGCCAGGTGAAGGACCACGACGGGACTGCGCCGATCGCAGTCGAGGGCCTGTCCGACGCGACGTGGGTGCTCATGGACTACGGCGACTTCGTGGTGCACGTCTTCGAGGAGCGGACCCGCGGCTACTACGACCTCGAGCACCTGTGGTCCAGCCGCGCCGCGCATCTCGTGGCAGGAGCCGACGTCGCGCAACGGCACCGCCAGCGCTCACTGAGGAGTCGACCGGGTCCTAAGAAGTGGCCAAGCAGTCGCTCGCGCTGAACTGAGCGATGTAGTCGGCCGGCGTCACCGGGCGTGACACCGGTGAACCGCTGGAGATCGGCACGGGCAGCGGGCTGCCGTCGACCTCGAAACTGACCGAGACATGGGCCGCCGGCGTGAGATTGCACGCGATCGTCAGCACGACCTGCTCGACGGCCAGCACTTCGTCGACCCCGCTGCTCGCGGTGAATTCCAACGAGACGTTCACGACGACGGGTTGGTCCGGAGCAGCCGCCGGAAGGCCGTTGGAGTTCGGGCTCACCCCGATCAGAGTGGTCACCGCGGGGATGGCGGTGGAGAACTGGCTGGGCGGGGTCGGCCCGGCCAGCAGTGTGACGAGGGCGTTGGCCAACCGGTCGGATTGGCGCGGCGCGTAGAGGACCTGGGGCGAGGGAGCGTTTGACCCGTTGAGCCACACGACGGTGAAGGGGAGATTCGCCGACGGCGTCGTCGTCGTCGTCGGCGGCAGCTGTGGCACGTCGCTCTTGTCGAGCGCGGACGGCGAGCCCGAGGTGGGGACGCCACACCCGCACGCGATCAGGGCCAACGCGACGACGGCGATGAGGGTTCCGGAGCGCAGGCGGCTCATACGGCGTCCTCGTCGTCGAAGACGGGAAGCTCGACCGTGAAGCGCGCCCCGCCGCCGGGGGCGTCCTCGATGCCGACCAGGCCGCCCAGCAGCCGGACGTGCTCGGCGACGAGGGCCAGGCCGAGCCCGGTGCCGGTGCTGGCGCCCCGGCGGCCCGACGCCTGTCCGCGATAGAAGCGGTCGAAGATCCGACGGCGCTCGGGGAGCGGTACGCCCGGCCCATTGTCCTCGACAGCGATGATCATGGTGGGCTGGCCACGTCGCATCGGTCCGTTCTCGGCGGCCACCCGTGTCGCCCCGCCGCCATAGAGCGCCGCGTTCTCCAGAAGGTTGGCCATGACTCGCTCGAAGCGCCGCTTGTCGACGTTCAAGATGACGTTGTCGAGCAGCGGGTCAACCTCCACGACCGGGGGCGCGATGCCGTTGGGTACGGTGCGCGAGCTGGCGTGGACCGACTGGCGGACGAGCTCGCCGGCGTCCACCGGCTCGAGCGACACGTCGAGCGATCCGGTGTCCGAGCGCGAGATCTTCGAGAAGCTCTGCGACCATCCGCTCGAAGCGGCGAAGGTCGGCACCGAGGAGGCCCAGGGCCTGCTGGGCCCTGGGGGTGAGCTCGTCTGCGTGAGCCTCGAGGACGTTGAGCGTGTTGGCGAGCGTGGTGAGCGGCGAGCGGAGCTCGTGGCTGACGTCGGACGCAAACCGCGCGTCGCGCTCGATGCGGTCCTGTAGCTGATCGACCATCATGTTGAACGACTGGGTGAGGCCCGTGAGGTCGGGGTCCTCGGTCGTGGCCTGCAGCCGGGTGTTGAGATCCCCGCGCGCGATCGCGACCGCGGCGCGTGAGACGGCGGTCAGTGGCCGCAGCGAGCGGCCGCTCGCGATGCGCCCGACGACCCCGCCGAGCACCGTCGTGATGAGTCCGCCGAGCACCAACGCGAGCGCGAGCACGTGCAGCGTGTGCTCGAGATCGCGCAGGTTGTAGAGCGCGAAGTACTGCGCGTTCAACGCCGGGATCGGGATACCCACGACGACCTGGGGTGCGCCGTCCAGGATGACGGTTTGGGTTGCCGGCGTTCCCGCCTCGACGAGCGAGCGCAGCCCGCTCGGGATGTCGATCAGAGGTCCGCCGGAGTTCGAGTAGTACGGCGAGCCCTTGTAGACGAGGACCGAGGCGGCGCCCGAGGTGGTGTCCACGGTGCTCAGGAGCGTCGGGACGAACGCCTTTGGGTTGGCGTTCAGCGCGTTCTCGAGCGTGCCAGCTCCGGTCACCGTCTCGGCGATCACCGACTTCACCTGGTCGCTCACCAAGAAGTGGGAGGTCGTGAAGAAGGAGGCCCCGCCCATGAGGAGCGACAACAGCAGGGCGCCGAATGCGAAGAGGCCGGTGACCCGGGCCCGCAGGCCGAGACGTTCCCAGACCTCGAGTGGGCCGCGCAGAGCCCGGCGCAGCCGGAGGAAGCGAGCTGGCGGCGCCGTCGCGGCCGCCACGGCGCTCACCTCAGGGGACCAGCTTGTAGCCCATCCCGCGGACCGTGAGGATGTGGCGGGGGAGAGCCGGGTCGGGCTCCACCTTGGTCCGCAGCCGGCGGATGTGCACGTCGACCAGCCGCCCGTCGCCGAAGTAGTCGTACCCCCACACCCGGTCGAGCAGCTGCTCCCTCGTCAGGACCTTGTTGGGGTTGGTCGCGAGCTCGCACAACAGCCGGAACTCGGTCCGCGTGCAGTGGACGTCCTCGCCGTCGTGATGGCGAAGCACCCCCTGCTCGGGGATGAGCTCGAGGTCGCCGAAGGTGAGCACGCGCGGCTCTTCCTCCGTCGGGCGGGCCCGTCGCAGGAGCGCCCGGATGCGCGCCCCAAGCTCCTTGGCCACGAAGGGCTTGGTCACGTAGTCGTCGGCGCCTGCCTCGAGCCCGGCCACGATGTCGTGGGTGTCCGTCCGGGCGGTCACCATGATGATCGGGACCGCGCTCTGGCGCCTGAGGGCGCGGCAGCACTCAAACCCGTCCATGCCCGGGAGCATGAGGTCGATGAGCGTGACGTCTGGTGCTTGGGCCGAGAAGTGGTCGAGTGCCTCTTCGCCTGAGCCGACGTCGTCGACCTCGTAGCCCTCTTCCTCCAGAGCGAGGCGCATCGACGAGCGGATGCGCTCGTCGTCCTCGACCACCAGGATCCGGCTGCTCATTGACTCTCTCGCTCCTCGGCCTGGTCGCCTTCGGACGGATCATGACGCAGATCGCGATCATGCCATAGGGGTCCTTTCGGCCACCTTGAACGTGGCGACCCACGCCCTTGCTGAGTGGCCGGACGATCCCTACCAGGCGCAACGTAGCGGTTTAGCGTCGTGGTCCATGTCGGGGGCAGGGTCTCGTCGCCCCGCCGAGGAACTCGCACCTTCGGCCGCCTGGGAGTTCGACGGTTTTGCGAGGGCGATCGGCGGTCGGTCCCAAGCGACGCGCCGCGCCTACCGCTCGGACCTGGCGTCCTTCGCTGAGTGGGCGGCACGTGGCGGGGTGGAGGCTCCCGACCGGGTCGAGCGGATCCTGCTGCGCCGCTATCTCGCCTATCTGGCGACGCGCCGGTACGCCCGGGCCTCTGTGGCGCGCAAGGCGGCTGCCCTGCGGACCTACTTCTCATGGTGTCGCCGCCGGGGTCTGATGGCGACCGACCCGGCCCGTGGGCTGTCCGCGCCCCGATCGAGTGGGCGGCTGCCCCGCGTGCTGTCGCACAAGGAGCTGGATGGTCTGCTCGACCCGGCCCGCGGTGGGGCACCTGGCGACGACCCGAGGGCTATGGCGCGGGAGCTGCGGGATACCGCCGTGCTCGAGCTCCTCTACGCCGCCGGGTTACGGGTGGCGGAGCTCTGCGCGCTCGACCGCTCGGGCCTCGACCTGCGGTCGTGCATCGTGACGGTCGTGGGCAAGGGGAACAAGGAGCGCCAGGTGCCCATCCACGACACGGCGGCCGAGGCCCTCGAACTCTGGTTGCGCCGCGGCTGGACCGAGCTGGCCAAGGCACAGAGCCCCATCGAGGCCGTGTTCTTGAACCAGGCGGGCAATCGCCTCGGGCCCCGCGACGTGCGCCGAATCCTCGACCGTCGCTCGCCCGTGCCGACCCACCCCCATGCGCTCCGGCACAGCTTTGCCACTCACCTGCTCGACGGCGGGGCCGACCTCCGAGTGGTCCAGGAGCTGCTTGGCCACTCGAGCCTCCAGACGACCCAGGTGTACACGCACGTCAGCAAGGAGCGCCTGGTCTCGGTCTACAAGGGCACCCACCCCCGGGCCTGAGCCCTTTGCGCTGGTGTCCTCGCCCGGTCCGCCGGCCAACCGTCCCGGGACGGCCGGCCGACGGCGACCCGACACCGACTGGCCGCTGCCCGGAGCTGCGAAACCCCCCGTTCGTCACCCGGCTGGCCTGCGGGTACACTCTCCGCTGCTCACTTCTGTGGGCGCCAAACCTTTTCATCACGCACCCGAGCGCGTTCATCGGTCGCCTCCCGCGGGAGGTGCTGCGCCGGGGAGGACCAACCGACTGGAGGACACACCATATGGCCGTCGTCACGATGCGCCAGATGCTCGACGCCGGGGTGCACTTCGGCCACCAGACCCGCCGCTGGAACCCAAAGATGCGCAGGTACATCCTGGGGGAGCGCAACGGGATCTACCTGATCGACCTGCACAAGACATTGGAGGGCGTCGAGTCGGCGTACTCCTTTATCCGTGACCTGGTGGCCGGAGGCGGCAAGATCCTCTTCGTCGGGACAAAGAAGCAGACCCAGGGCCCCGTCGCCGAGTTCGCGAGCGCGTGCGGGATGCCCTATGTGAACCAGCGCTGGCTGGGCGGCATGCTTACCAACTTCACCACCGTCAGCTCCCGGGTGAAGCGCATGCAGGAGCTCGAGACCATGCAGGCGGCCGGCGATTTCGACGGCATGCCCAAGCGCGAGGCCCTCCGCCACGTCCGCGAGCTCGACAAGCTGAAGCGCAACCTGGGCGGGATCAGCGGCCTCGACCGGCTGCCCGACGCCATCTTCGTCATCGACACGAAGAAGGAGCACATCGCGGTCACCGAGGCGAACAAGCTGCGCCTCCCGGTCGTCGCGGTGGTCGACACCAACTGCGACCCCGACGTGATCACCTATGTGATCCCGGGGAACGACGACGCGATCCGTTCCGGTGCGCTCATGTGTCGCATCGTGGCCGAGGCGGTCCGAGAGGGCCGATTCATCTCGGGCAACCGCCCCGCCCCCAAGCCAGTCGACCCCGGCAACGGGGCGACGCCGCCCCCGTCGGCACCCCCGCCGCCTCCACCTCCACCGCCGCCTCCACCTCGGCCTCCGGTCGCACCCCCTGCCGCGGTGGTGCCGTCGGATGAGGCCGATGAGCCGGCGCCGGAGGGTCCAGGGACAGAAGACCCACAGGCTGAATCGATCACCGTCGCCTCGTCCGGCGACGACCCGGAGGTGTAGTGGTGGCCAACTTCACGGCCAAGGACGTGCAACGGCTGCGCCAGGAGACGGGCGCCGGGATGATGGACGCGAAGCGCGCCCTCGAGACGAGCGACGGCGACATGGACGCCGCGGCCCAATGGCTCCGCGAGCACGGGCTGGCGCAGATGGCCAAGCGCGAGGACCGGGAGGCGGCCCAGGGCGCGGTTTCCGTGGTGAAGGACAACGACGTGGCGGCGATCGTGGAGCTGCGCTGCGAGACCGACTTCGTGGCCAAGGCCGCCGAATTCGTCGCCGTGGCCGATGACCTCGCTGCCTTGGTCGCCGCCGAGGGTGAGGACGCCATCGCGAGTCGGACCGCCGACGTCGAGAGGCTGGCGACGACGCTCAAGGAGAACATCTCGGTCGGCCGGGTGTTCCGACTCGAAGCCAAGGACGGCCAGGTCGTCGACACCTACCTGCACCAGCAGTCCGGTCGTGGCGTGAACGCGGTGGCCGTCGTCATCTCGGGCGGTGACGCCGCGCTCGCCCACGAGGTCGCCCTGACCGCCGCCTTCTCGCGTCCCACCTACGTGCGCCGAGAGGACGTGCCCGCTGACCAGGTGGAGGAGGAGCGCCAGACCCTGGAGGCCCTCTCGCGAACGAGGGCAAGCCGGAGGCGGCGCTGGCCAAGATCGTCGAGGGGCGCCTCAACGGCTGGTTCAAGGAGCGGGTGCTCCTGGAGCAGCCCTCGGCGCACGACGACAAGCAGACCGTAGGCGCCATGCTGGGCTCGGCAGACATCGTCGCCTTCGCCCAGGTGGTCATCGGACCCTAGGTCCGAGGAGCCGGGTGCGGAGCGGCTCATGAGCGAGCACCGACGCGCGTCTCTCAAGATGTCGGGCGAGGCCCTGGCGTCGGCATCCTCCGAGGAGGTCCTCGACGCCGGCGTGGTCGAGCGCTTCGCCCGCGAGATCGCAGAAGCTCGCACCGAGCTCGACCTCGAGCTGGCCGTCGTGGTCGGTGGCGGCAACATCTGGCGGGGCACCACCGGCGTCGGCGCGGGCATGGACCGAGCGACCTCCGACACGATGGGGATGCTCGCGACCGTCATCAACGCGCTGGCCCTCCAGGACGCGTTGGAGCAGCACGGCCAGGACACCGCGTCCTGACCGCGATCAGCATGGCCGAGGTCGCCGAGCCTTACATCCGCCGCCGCGCCATCCGCCACCTCGAGAAGAACCGCGTCGTGCTGCTCGCCGCGGGCATGGGCCGGCCCTACTTCACGACCGACACCTCGGCGGCGTTGCGGGCGGCCGAGATCGAGGCGGACCTCTTGTTCAAGGGGACCCACGGCGGGGTGGACGGGGTCTACAGCGCCGACCCCCGCCTCGACCCCACCGCCACCCGCTTCGACGAGATCTCCTTCATGGACGTGGTGGCCAAGGATTTGCGGGTTCTGGACCTCACGGCGATCACGTTTTGCAAGGACAACGGGCTCCCGATCCGGGTTTTCGACCTGATGCCCGAGGGCAATCTGCGCCGGGCGCTCAGCGGCGAACGGATCGGTACGCTGGTTCGATGACCGAGGAACTCGGCCCAGGTCGTCCTCGAGGAGTGCAAGGACAAGATGGCCAAGGCGCTGAGCCACGTCCAGGGGGAGTTCGAGTCCGTGCGGACCGGCCGCGCCAACCCGGCGCTCGTCGAGCGCATCGTCGTCGACTACTACGGCACGCCGACCCCGCTGCGCCAGCTGGCCGGTTTCAGCGTCCCCGACGCGATGCTCCTGGTCGTCTCGCCCTACGACAAGAGCTCGCTCGGCGCGATCGAGAAGGCCATCTCCACCTCGGATCTCGGGATCAACCCGGCGAACGACGGCGTGGTCATTCGCCTCGCGTTCCCACCGCTCACCGAGGAGCGTCGCAAGGAGTTGGTGAAGGTCGTGCGCCACAAGGCCGAGGAGGGGCGCGTCGCGCTGCGCAACCTGCGACGGGGCCGCGCGCCACGAGCTCGAGTCCTTGGAGAAGGACGGCTCGCTCACCGCGGACGAGTTGGAGCGCATCGAGAAGGAGCTCGAGAAGCTGACCCACGGGCAAGTGGAGTCGGTCGACGAGATGCTCAGGCATAAAGAGCACCAGCTCTTGGAGGTCTGAGGGGAGACCATGGCGAGAGACGACGAGCGAGAGGGCCTGGAGCACACCGGCTATCGGAGCGGCCGGGTCCGGATCGTGGGAGCAGAACCCGCCGGACGGTCAGCCGCGGTGCGCGCCGAGGAGGAGGCGCCCACGAGCTGGGAGGACCCCGAAAGCGACGGGGACGCCCCGGCGTCGCAGTCGCTCGTCCCGCCGCTGCCGCACTGGACCGAGCCGGCCACCGGCGAGGTGCCGGCAATCTTCTCGCGCGATCCCGGGGCGGACGACGCCGACCCCTTCGCCTCGCTGCCCGGGCCGACCTGGCGGGAGGAGGGGGCCGACTGGGAGGCCCAGGACGAGGACTTCGAGCCCTCGATGCTGGCCGGGGACCGCACCGGCCAGGGTTCGCTCGACACCGGACCCTCGGACCGCCAGCCGTGGGTGTTCGACCTTCCGGGTTCGGGATCCTCGACCCGGCGGATCTTCGGCGACGCGCAGGAGTGGGACGACGACGACAGCGCGTGGGAGGACCTGACCAAGAACGTGCCAGCCCCGTCGTGGGTGGCCGAGGGAGACGAGGAGGGGCCGATCACCGAGGTCATCCCCGTCGTGGGCGAGCACCTCGAGGATCCCTTCGAGGCTGTCGCGCCAGCGCCGAGCCCGCCACCCCTCGACCTGCCGGTGCCCGACGAGCGCGTCCTCATCGACGACATGGACGACCCGATCGCCGAACCACGCTCCCGGTTCCGCGCCTTGCGCTCGGAGCGCCGCCCGCCGGTGGCGCCGGCTCCCGACCGGCGTCCGCCCGCGCCGCGCCGAGCGTCCCCGGCCGACCGGTTGCGCCCGCCCACCGGCCCCCAGCCACAAGAGGCGCCGCCACGCAACGTCGCGCTGGCGATCGTCTCTGGCGTCGCCCTCGGGGCGATCGCGCTGATCTGCTTCAAGGTGGGCCCGGTCGCGTCGATCGCATTGGTGACGGTGGTGGTCACCATGGCCGCGGCGGAGGGCTACGCCGCCTTCCGCCAGGGCGGCTATCACCCGGTCACACTGCTCGGCCTGGTGGCGACGGTGTCGCTCTCGGTCGCCGCCTACAACAAGGGCGAGGCCGCGCTGCCGCTCGTCTTTGTTCTTTTGCTCGCGTTCTGCTTCATCTGGCATCTGGCCGGGGTCGAGAGGACCGACGCCGTGCGTTCGATCGGGACCACGCTCTTCATCTTCGGGTGGATCGCCGTCTTCGGATCCTTCGCCGCGCTCTTGGTGTCGCCGAACGTGTTCGCCGACCGCCATGGCATCGCCTTCCTCTTGGGCGCGCTCATCGCGGTCGTCGCCTACGACGTCGGCGCCTTGACCTTCGGCGCCTGGCTCGGGCGACACCCACTGGCCTCGGTGAGCCCGAACAAGACCTGGGAGGGCTTCGTCGGCGGGCTGCTCACCTGCGTCGTGATCACGACCGTCGTCGTCCACCTCATCCACCCCTGGACGGTTGGGAAGGCGGCGGCGCTCGGCCTCGTCATCTCCCTCGTGGCCTGCGTCGGCGACCTGTTCGAGTCGACCGTCAAGCGGCACCTCGGACGCAAGGACATGGGCCGGCTCCTGCCGGGCCACGGCGGCCTGCTCGACCGCATCGACGGTCTGCTCTTCGCCCTGCCGGCGACGTTCTACCTGGTCATCGCGTTCCACATGGGGTGAGCCGGGTCCCCGGTGACCCAGGGAGCGCGCCGCCCAATGGCATGCTGGCGGCCATGACCGCACCAGATCGGGGCCGCCGTGGCGACTAGCGCGACCGTCAGCCTCGTCGGCTCGACCGGCTCGATCGGCACCCAGGCGATCGACGTCGTCCGGGCGAGCGGCGGCCGCTTCGAGGTCGTGGCGCTGGCCGCCCAGAGCTCCGTCGACCTCCTGGTCGAACAAGCCCGGGAGCTGCGCCCGCCCCTCGTGGCGATCGGCGACCCCCAGCTGGCCCAGAAGGTCTCCGAGCTCGTCCCGCCCGGGACCGAGGTCATGGCCGGCCCCGAGGGGCTGGTCGCCGCGGCGAAGGCCGCCGACGTCGTCGTCAACGGCGTGGTCGGGTTCGCCGGGCTCCCGGTGACCCTGGCCGCGTTGGAGTCGGGACGGCGCCTCGCCCTCGCCAACAAGGAGTCGCTCATCGCCGGGGCGCCGATCGTCCAGCGGGCCCGGGCGACGCCGGGGGCCGAGATCGTCCCGGTGGACTCCGAGCACTGCGCGCTCCACCAGTGCCTCCACTCGGTGGCCCGCACCCAGGACGTGGCCCGCCTGCTCATCACCGCGTCGGGGGGACCCTTCCGGGCCAGGACACGCGACCAGCTGTCGGCGGTGACCCGCGACGACGCGTTGGCCCATCCCACCTGGAAGATGGGCCCCAAGATCACGATCGACTCCTCGACGCTCATGAACAAGGGCCTTGAGGTGATCGAGGCCCATGAGCTCTTCGGCATCGACTACGACCGCATCGACGTCGTGGTGCACCCCCAGTCGATCGTCCACTCGATGGTGGAACTGGTCGACGGGGCCACGCTGGCCCAGCTGTCGGTGCCCAACATGCGCCTGCCCATCGGTTACACGCTCGGGTTCCCCGAGCGCCTGGAGGTCCCCTTCGGGCCGATCGACTGGACCAAGCCCCTGGAGCTGACCTTCGAGCCGCCGGACTTCACGGTGTTCGGCTGCGTGGAGCTCGCCTACCAGGCCGGGCGGACCGGCGGCGGGGCCCCGGCCTGGCTCAACGCGGCCAACGAGGTCGCGGTGGCCGCGTTCTTGGCCGAGCGCATCCCCTGGCTCGCAATCGCCGATGTCGTGGCCGAGACCCTCGACGCCTTCGACGCCGCCCCGATCGACTCGCTGGAGGCGGTGCTCGCTGCGGACCACGCGGCACGGGTGCACGCCACGGGCGCGGTGGAGCGCCTGTCGTCGTGAGCCTCGCGACGGCGCCGCCGAGCGTCGCGCCGCCGACGCCGCGTCAGACCGGAGCGATCGTCCGGCTCGTGGTGGTCGTCGCCGCGATCGCCGCCGTGTTCTTCGTGTTCGGTCTGGGCGACCTGTTCCTCGTGATCCTCGCCATCGTCGTCATGGTGATGGTGCACGAGGCCGGTCACTTCGCGACGGCGAAGTGGAGCCGGATGAAGGTCACCGAGTTCTTCGTCGGCTTCGGCCCCCGGCTGTGGTCGGTGCGGCGCGGCGAGACCGAGTACGGCGTGAAGGGGATCCCGGCCGGGGGCTACGTGAAGATCCCCGGGATGACCAACCTGGAGGAGATCGACCCGGCCGACGAGGCGCACACCTATCGGCAGCAGCCGTTCCACAAGCGGATCATCGTGGCCTCGGCCGGCTCGTTCATGCACTTCGTGATGGCGTTCGTCCTCGCCTGGGCGACCTTGGTCTTCGTCGGCGCCCAGTCCAACACGCGGGTCGAGGTCCTCGGCTTCAGCGCGTTCGCCGGCCAGGCCCACAATCCCGCGCAGAAGGCCGGCCTGAAGGCCGGCGACGTCATCGTCGGGGTGAACGGGCACGATCTCTCGAGCATCGATCGGCTCGAGTCGGCGATCGAGCGTTCGGCGAACCAGTCCCTCACGCTCGACGTCCAGCGGGGCTCCAAGACCCTCGCCCTGAGCGTCGTACCCGCCCTGCGCCGGCATGTGGGCCTCAACGGGCGCGAGCAGCGCAGTGGGGAGATCGGGGTGGCCCTCGGCACGGTGAACCTCCCCGAGAACGCGTTCGGCGCGCTGGGCGGCGCCGGCGTGGTCGTCGGTCAGACCACCCGCGACGCATTCAGCGGTCTGGGCCAGGTGTTCTCACCGAGCGGCATCGCCAATTACATCCACGAGGTGACCAGCCCGGCGGCGGCGGCCCAGGCCCAGAAGGACAACACCCCCCGACCCGAGTCGATCATCGGCGCCGTGCGCACCGCGGTGCAGGGCGCGCAGGCCGGGGCCGGCTACCTCTTGGAAGTGCTGATCGCGCTCAACATCTTCATTGGCATCGCCAACATGCTGCCGATGCTGCCCCTGGACGGCGGGCACGTCGTGATCGCGCTCTACGAGCGGATCCGGACCCGGCGGGGCCGCCCCTACTACCAGGCCGACGCGGCCAAGCTCGCCCCCGTCGCCTACGGGTTCGTCATCCTCCTGGTGCTGCTCGTGACCTCGGCGGCCTACCTCGACATCACCCACCCGGTGGCCAACCCCTTCGGCTGACACCGGTGAACGGGCGGCGGGCCGCCCGGTGCACAATGGGGACGTGGACATCTCAGGGAATCTGCTCACCGAGCGCCGCAGGACCCGTCAGATCCATGTGGGCGATGTGGCGGTGGGCGGAGGGGCCCCGATCTCGGTGCAGTCGATGACCACCACCCAGACGGCCGACGTGGACGGGACCCTGGCCCAGATCTACGCCCTGGCCGGGGCGGGGGCGGACATCGTGCGGTGCACCTGCAACGAGGAGGCCGCCGCCGAGGGCCTGGCCCAGATCGTCCCCCGCTCGCCGGTGCCGATCATCGCCGACATCCACTTCCACCACAGGATGGCCCTGGCGGCGCTCGACGCCGGAGTCCAGGGCCTTCGCCTCAACCCGGGCAACCTCCGCAAGGAGGCCGAGATCAAGACCGTCGCCTCCGAGGCGAAGGACCGCGGCGTGCCGATCCGGATCGGGGTCAACGCGGGCTCCCTCGACAAGGACCTCTACCAGCGCCACGGCGGGGTGACCCCCGAGGCCCTCATCGAGTCGGCGCAGAAGGAGCTCGCCTACTTCGCCGAGGTCGGGTTCGACGATGTGAAGATCTCGGTCAAGGCCTCCTCGGTCGCGCTCATGATCGCTGCCTACCGGCTCGCCGCGGAGACCTTCGACCACCCGTTGCACCTCGGCGTGACCGAGGCGGGACCGCCGCCGGCCGGGCTCCTGAAGGGCACGGCCGGGATCGGGACGCTCCTGGCCGAGGGCATCGGCGACACCATCCGCTACTCGCTCACCGCCGACCCCGTTGAGGAGGCCAAGGCCGGACGCCAGCTCCTCGAGTCGCTCGGTCTACGCGAGCGCAAGGGTCTCGACCTCATCGCGTGCCCGTCGTGCGGGCGCGCCCAGGTCGATGTGATCGCGGTGGCGAAGGCCGCGCAGGAAGCGCTCGAGGACCGCAACCTGCCGATCCAGGTCGCGGTCATGGGATGTGTGGTCAACGGCCCGGGCGAGGCGAGGGGTGCGGACATCGGCATCGCGGCCGGTCGGCACAAAGGCCACCTCTTCATCCGGGGTGAGATCGTGCGCGTCGTGCCCGAGGACGAGATGGTCGAGGCGCTCGTCGTAGAAGCCGAGCGTCTCGTGGCCGAGGGCGTCGAGGCCCGGCTCGCCGCAGCGGACAAGAGCGCGGCTGCCGAAGCCGAGGCCGACCGTCAGGCTCTGCTCGAGGAGGGCGGGACCGACCCCAACGCGGCCAAGGTGAAGATCGAGCAGATCAGGCGCCGCGTCGAGGGAGATTAACCCGAGCGGCGGTCACCAGGTGATCGCGACCGGATGCCAGGTGATGCCACCGTCGTCAGTCAGGTAGAGCGTCCCGCTCCCTGCGGCATAGATGACGGCCCCGTGCAGCGGGTCGACGAACCCGAGGTCGAAGAAGGGGTAGCCGCCGCTTGGCGGGAAGACCTCGGTCGTCCAGCCGCCCGTCGGCGACCCAAGGCGATAGAGGAGGCTCGCCCCGCTGCTGCCGCTCACGATCGCGCTGGTCGGAGTGGGCATGGCGACGTACTCGGATCCGTCGGCCCCCCAGAACGACGGTCCGAAGGGGCGGTAGGTGTGCCCGCCGTCGTGGGACACGTAGAGCTGCCTCGGAGCGCTCCCGGCACCGGGTTCGCCGAAGCACGCCACGACGACATCGTCGGGGTCACTCGCGCCCAGCTGCTCGAAGCTGTAGGGCTCGCCGGGGCTGGCGAACGTCGGACAGGGTTGGGTCAGCGACTGGAAGTGGACGCCGTCGGTGGCCCCGACAATCTGGGCTTCGTTGGTCTCGGTCTGGGTGAACGTCGAGGTGAGCACGAATACCGCGCTTCCCTCGTCGACCAAGCTGCCCAGCCCCTCCCCGAGGATCGGGATGTCGGTCAGCTCGCTCCAGGCGTCCTCGTCGGTCGGGGTCCGAAAGAGGAGGAGTGGTTGGTGGCACGACCCTCCGAACGGCGCGCACGGGCTGAGGAGTGCGTCGGCCACCCCGGCCCCCGACGCCATCGCGACCACGCTGCCCCCGCCGAGATCGATCGCATCCCACGCTGCCCCGCCGTCGTGGGTCGACCAAAAGCCCGCCTGCGACCAGATCCAGCCGTTGCGCGCGTCGGCGAAGTGGATCTCGGTCGGCAAAGAGGTGTTCTCGGCCTGGACCGTGGTGATCGTCACGATGGGAGCGGGCAGCACCGTCCAGGTGAGCCCTCCATCGGTCGTGTGCCGAATTGCGAGGCACTCAACCATCGGGCACTCCGAGTTGGGACCGAGCGCCGCTCCGAGTACGAACCCGTCGTCGGGGGTCACGAAGCTCGCCGACTCGGTCGAGAACCCGGTCGGGACCGTCGTCGAGGTCGATGCCGGCGTCGCGCTGGTGGTGGTCGTGGCCGGCGCGATGAAGCCCGGTCGGTGGCGCGCTCCCGGCGCGCCGCAGCCGACCAGCAGCACCCCCGAGACGACCAGAGCAAGCACGGCCGGTCGACGCATCCCGATGGTGGTCACGCTGCGGCGCCTCGTCGCGTTGACTCCGGTGGGCCGCCGGAGGACGCGAACTGGGGGGATAACGTGACCCATGGCCAACGAGAGCGGGGCGCTCACCCCGCGCGCTGAGGACTTCCCGCGCTGGTACCAGGAGGTCGTGGCCGGCGCGGAGATGGCCGAAAATGGCCCCGTGCGCGGGACGATGGTCATCCGCCCGTGGGGTTTCGGCATCTGGGAGCTGCTCCAAGGTGAGCTCGACCGGCGCATCAAGGAGGCCGGCGCCGAGAACGCCTACTTCCCGCTCTTCATCCCCGAGTCGTTCTTGAGTCTCGAGAAGGAGCACGTCGAGGGGTTCAGCCCCGAGGCCTGGGTCGTCACCCACGGCGGCGGCCGGCCGCTCGAGGAGCCGGTCGTCGTGCGGCCGACCAGCGAGACGGTCATCAATTACTTCTTCGCCAAGTGGATCCAGAGCCACCGCGACCTGCCGCTGCTGATCAATCAGTGGTCGAACGTGGTGCGTTGGGAGCTGCGAACCCGGCTGTTTCTCCGCACGAGCGAGTTCTTGTGGCAGGAGGGCCACACCGCGCACGCGACGGGCGATGAGGCGACCGCTTACGCGGTGCGGATCCTGCATGACGCCTACCTCGACACCATGGAGGGCGTCATGCGGGTGCCGACGCTGGTCGGGCTGAAGACCGAACGCGAGCGGTTCGCCGGTGCGGTCCGGACCTGGACGTGCGAGGGGATGATGGGCGACGGGAAGGCGCTGCAGCTGGGCACCAGCCACGAGCTCGGGCAGAACTTCGCCGCGCGCCTTCGACATCCAGTTCTCCGACGACCAAGGTGCGCGCAGCTACGTGTACCAGACCTCCTGGGGCGCTAGCACCCGACTGATCGGCGGGCTGATCATGGTGCACGGCGACGACTTCGGACTCCGGCTGCCGCCGGCGCTCGCGCCCTGCCAGGTGGTCGTGATGGTGGTCCGGGCGGACGAGAACACCGGCCGGGCGTCGTCCGCGATCGCCGACGAGCTTCGGTCGGCGGGGCTGCGGGTCCGGATCGACGACCAGACCGGCACGGGCTTCGGCCGCCGGGCCATCGACTGGGAGCGCAAGGGTGTCCCGGTGCGGGTCGAGATCGGTCCGCGCGACCTGGCCGAGGACAAGGCCGTCGTCGTCACCCGTTTGGACCGCTCGAAGCAGTCCGTCGACCTCTCCTCGCTCACCGCCTCGGTGCTCGCGGTCCTGGAGCACACCACGGCGGCGCTGCACGCCGCGGCGCTCGAGTTCCGCGAGGCCCGGACGACCCGCGTCGAGACCGTCGAGGAGGCCGCCGAGGCGGCGGGGGAGGGCTTCGCAGTCCTGCCCTGGTCGGCGGTGGGGGACGCCGGCGAGGACGTCCTCGGCGAGGCGGGAATCACGGTCCGCTGTCTTCAGCGCGCCGATGGGTCACTTCCCGGCGCCGGCGAGGACTCGTTGGTCGCCGTGGTCGGCAAATCGTACTGATTGGTATACTCTCTCTCGCTGTCCGGCCCCGATGGGGCCTTGTGGAGCGTGGGCCCCGGCCCACGCTTTCATTTTGCGGTCGGGTCTGATCCGCAGGGCGGCCGCCGCAGGGAAGGGGCGTAGGGGCAGCACCGGAGAGAGGAGGAGGCAGTGGACGTGACCGAAAGGCTCGTCGACGCGCTCTCACCGGTGCTCGAGTCCTCCGGCCTCGAACTGGTCGACGTCGTCATCGGCGGCGCTCATGTCCAGGTGGTCGTGGACCGGCCGGGTGGCGTCGACCTCGACGCGCTGGCCGACGCCAACCGCGAGGTGTCCCGGGTGTTGGACCAGATCGACCCGATCCCCTCCGCCTACACGCTCGAAGTGTCGAGCCCCGGGCTCGAGCGGAGGCTCCGGACTCCCGCGCACTTCGCCCGGGCCATTGGCGAGACGATCAGTGTGCGCACTCTCCCCGGCGCCTCGCCCGAGCGACGCATCCGCGGCGTCCTGACGGCGGCCGACGACGAGGGCTGCACCCTCGAAGGACCCGAGGTTCCGGAGGGCTCCCTGCGCCTCGACTACCGACAGATCGAGCGGGCGAGGACCGTGTTCGAGTGGGGAGCCGACCGAGGGGCCAAGCCGGGACATCCTCGCAAGACCCAGAGAGAGCAGTCGAGATCATGAGCAAGACCAACTTCGAGTTTCTGGATGCGCTGGGCCAGATCGCCCGCGACAAGGGCATCTCCGTCGACACGCTCCTCGACGCGCTCGCCAACGCACTGGTCGCCGCCTACAAGCGCCGGCCCGACGCCGCCGAGGAGGCGGTGGTCACGATCGACCCCGAGTCCGGTGAGATCCGCGTCTACGGCCAGGAGCTGGACGAAGACGGCAACGTCATTCGCGAGTGGGACGACACGCCGGCCGACTTCGGACGGATCGCCGCGCAGACCGCCAAGCAGGTCATCTTGCAGCGGATTCGTGAAGTCGAGCGCGACATGAAGTACGAGGAGTACGCAGGGCGAGAGGGCGACATCGTCACGGGCATCGTCCAGCAGACCGACAACCGCTACACGCTGCTCGACCTGGGGAAGGTCGAAGCGCTGCTCCCGCAGGCCGAGCAGGTCTCCTACGAGCGCTACGAGCACGGCGCTCGCCTCAAGGCCTACATCGTCGAGGTCCGCAAGACGACCAAGGGACCCCAGATCGTGGTCAGCCGGACCCACCCAGGTCTCATCAAGCGGCTCTTCGAGCTCGAGGTCCCCGAGATCTCGGGCGGCGTCGTCGAGCTGAAGGCGGTCGCGGCGAGCCCGGCCACCGCACGAAGATCGCGGTGTGGTCGAACGACCCCAACGTCGACCCGGTTGGCGCCTGCGTCGGCGCGCGTGGATCGCGAGTCCGCATGGTGACCAACGAGCTGCGCGGCGAGCGCGTGGACGTGGTCCCGTTCTCCGACGACCCGGTTGAACTGATCCAAAACGCACTCGCCCCGGCGCGGGTCCGCGAGGTGCACCTTGACGACGCCACCGGCACCGCGACGGTGATCGTGAGCGACTACCAGCTGTCCCTGGCCATCGGCAAGGAGGGGCAGAACGCGCGCCTGGCGGCGCGCCTCACCGGTTGGCGAATCGACATCAAAAGCGAGACCCAGCTCGAGGAGGAGGCCGCATACGAGGGCCAGGACTGGGCCGAGGGCGAATGGGTCGAGGACGAGTCCGGCGAGATGGTCTGGAAGCCGGCCGAGGGGGGCGAGGCGATCTCGGCCGAGGCTTGGACCCACGCGGCAGAGGAGCAAGCCGAAGGGGCGACCGACACGCCAGCTACCGAGGCCGCCCCAGCTACCGAGGCCGCCCCAGCTACCGAGGCCGTCCCAGCTACCGAGGCCGCCCCAGCTACCGAGGCCGCCCCAGCTACCGAGGCCGCCCCAGCTACCGAAAGTGCCCCGGTCGCCACGGCCGAGGCCGAGCCAGCGGGTTCGGAGTAGCGCCGATCCGCACCTGCGTCGGCTGTCGCCGGCGGTGCGAGGCGGAGGAGCTCGTCAGGTTGCGGCTGGTCGACGGCGCGCTGGCGATCGGACCCGGCCCGGGCCGAGGCGCGTGGCTGCATCCGGACGATCCCCGCTGCCTCGAGTTCGCGGCGCGTCGCAAGGTCTTCGGGGTGCTCGGAGCGCCGCTCGACGCCGCTGCCTTGGCCGGTCTGCGGGGCCTGCTTACATGAGCCCCCGCGGCCACGACCCATTCAATCGTTCGCTTGGCTGGTCGCGAGTGCTCGCCGGTCGTGTCTTTGGGTGACCGGTAGGTAACTTTTAGGTCAGGAACAACACCCCGTTCACCTGGGGGTTCGTACCATCTGTCCTACCCAATAGGACATCATTTCGACACAAATGCCAACCTAATGGCACACAGTTTCCCGGTGCGGCAGACTGGCTCGGTCTTGGGGGCACGCCGCGCGTGCGGCACAACTGCGGAGGGAACATGGCACTGAGAGGAAGAGTGCGGCTCGGGGTCGTAGCGGTGATGGTGGTTGCGACCATCACGCTGGCGATCAGCGGGTTCGCAGGAGCCGCCGGAAGCTCGGGAGGCAACATCCTCCCGGCCGTCACCACGACCTCGCCGGTGACGGGCGGGACGCTCACGATCGTGGGCAGCGGGGACGTCGACCACCTCGACACTTGCTGCGCCTATTACACGACCACCTACGAGCTGCTTCGGATGGTCAGCCGCCAGCTGTTGTCCTACAAGGCGGGCTACACCGCCAAGGACGAGGGCACGCCGGTACCTGACCTCGCTTCCAGCTACACGATCAGCCCGAACGGCCTGACCTACACCTTCAACATCCGCCAGGGTGTCGACTGGGACACCCCGACGGGGCCGAGGCAGGTGACCTCACAGGATGAGGTCCGCGGGATCATGCGGCTGTGCAACCCGATCAACGGTGCCCCGCCGATCGCCTATTGGACCGGGAACATTGTTGGAATGGCCGCCTACTGCAAGGCCTTCCAGGCGATCACCGTGCCGACCTCAGCCGCGGCTCAGGTGACAGCGCTGAACCAGTTCTACGCGACACACACGATCAGCGGCCTTACGACGCCGAACTCCTCGACCGTCGTCTTCCACCTGATCAACCCGTCAAGTGACTTCCTCAACATCCTGGCGCTGCCGATGAGCTCCCCGGTCCCGGTGGAGATCAACCAGTACGTGCCGGGTTCGGTCACCGAGGAAGAGCACTTCATCTCCGACGGCCCGTACACGATCACCTCCTACGTGCCGAGCGTGAGCTACGCACTGACCAAGAACCCGTACTGGAAGCAGAGCACCGACCCCATCCGACACCAGTACTTCGACAACGTGTCCATCACGATGGGCGAGTCGCAGACGGCGGTGCAGCAGCAGCTCCAGACCGGGGCGGCCGACATGGAATGGGACACCACGGTGCCGACGGCCCTGGTTCCCAGTCTCGTGGCCGCCCACAATCCGGACTTCGCCGCGGACTTCTTCGGCGGGCTCACCTACTTGGTCTTCGACATGAAGAGCAAGGCCGAAGGCGGCGCCCTCGCCAAGGTCGGGGTGCGCCAGGCGCTGCAGTATTGCGTGAACAAGGAGCACCTGGTGCAGGTGACGGGGGGACCGGCGATCAACCAGCCGATCAACCAGATCCTGCCGTCGGCGATGACGATCGGGTACAAGAAAATCAACCCTTATCCCAGCCCGAACAGCGAGGGTAACCCGGCGAAGTGCAAGTCGATGCTGGCCGCCGCCGGCTATCCGAAGGGGCTGACGTTGACGCTGGCCTACGCCAACAACCCTCCGATGCCGGCCCAGGCGGTGGCCCTCCAGGCCGACATGCTCAAAGGTGGCGTCCACCTGAAGCTGCTTGAGGAGCCGAACCAGGGTGCGTATTTCGACTTCCTCGAGACGCCGAACAACCACTCGAAGTGGGACCTCGCCTTCGGCCTCTGGTTCCCGGACTGGACCGGGAACGGCGCAGCGACATACTTCAGCCCGCTGTTCGACGGCCGTGGCTACGCCGCCGGCTCGACCGACTACGGCGACTACAACGACCCGACGGTCGACAAGTACATCGACGCCGCCGAGCACACCTCGAGCCTGACGGTCGCCGCCGCGAACTGGCAGAAGGCCGACGACTACCTGATGACCCAGGACCCCGGCTGGGTGCCGCTGCTTGACCAAGCGCTCCCGCAGTTCATCGGGGCGAACGTCGAGCATGGCATCTACGTGCCGTTCATCGGAGGTTTCGACCCGACCAACCTCTGGGTCAAGTCCTAGCAACACCCGTGCGGTGAGGGCGCCCCGGTCGACCAGTGGTTGGCCGGGGCGCCGGCATCCCGGGCCACCTTTTGGGGGCTTGGCAGGCCGGTGCTGATCGGGCACTGTAGGGAAGCGTCGTGGTGAACTCAGGGGGGATCTGAGTCGATGGCCTTGCTCGAAGTGCGTGATCTGCGGGTCTCCTTCGACACCGACGACGGCACCGTCTATGCCGTGCAGGGCATGTCGTTCACCGTTGAGCCCGGTCAGACCCTCGGGATTGTGGGGGAGTCCGGCTCGGGGAAGTCGGTGTCCACCCAGGCGATCATGGGGCTGGCCCCCGGCGCCACCATCACCGGCCAGGCGCTCCTCGACGGGACCGACCTGCTCACCATGTCCGAGCACGAGCTCGAGGGCATTCGCGGGTCCAAGGTGTCGCTGATCTTCCAGGACCCGCTGACGAGCCTTCACCCGCTCTACCGGGTGGGCTACCAGATCGGCGAGGCCATGAGAGTCCACGGCCACATGACCAAGGCGCAGGCCGAGGCGCGCTCGATCGAGTTGCTCGGTCACGTCGGGATCCCCCAGCCCGACAAGCGCGTGCGGGACTACCCCCACCAGTTTTCTGGGGGCATGCGCCAGCGGGTGATGATCGCCATGGCACTCGCGCTCGAGCCGAAACTCATCATCGCCGACGAGCCGACGACGGCGCTCGACGTGACGGTCCAGGCGCAGATCCTCGACCTCCTCGCTCGCATGCAGCGGGACTTCAAGACCGCCGTGATCCTGATCACCCACGACCTCGGGGTCGTGGCCGACGTCGCCGACGAAGTCGTGATCATGTACGCCGGTCGTCCGATGGAGAAAGCGAGCGTCGAGGCGGCCTTCGTCGAACCACACCACCCCTACACGCAGGGTCTCTTGCAGTCGATCCCGTCCTACACAGGGAGGACCGGAAAGCTGCGCCCGATCCGCGGCTATCCCCCTTCGCTCATGCGGCAAATCGAGCAGTGCCCGTTCGCGAGCCGTTGTGCCTACGTGCACGACGAGTGCAAGGTGGCCCCGCCACCGCTGAAGCCGGTTGGGACTCGACCCGGCCATCTTTCGGCCTGCGTCCTGCCCTCTGACCGGGTGGGCATTTCGCCGGCAGATGCGCCCGAGGGTGCAACGGCACGGGCCGGATCGGCATAGCGGTGGCGATGACCGAGATCGATCTCGAGGCGACGACCTCCGAGGGCGACCTACTCCTCGAGGTCGACGATGTCGTCAAGTACTTCCCGGTCCGCACCAACGCCTTCATCGACCGTACCCATGCGAGCGTGAGGGCGGTCGACGGCGTCAGCCTCTCGCTCAGGGTCGGCGAGACGCTCGGGGTGGTGGGGGAAAGCGGCTGCGGCAAGTCGACGCTCGCCCGACTCATCGCGGCGCTCCACCCGGTCACTTCGGGGCAGATCCGCTTCAAGGGTCAGGAGATCACCAAGCTCGACCGTCGCCACATGAGACCGCTGCGGCGCTCGATCCAGATGGTGTTCCAGGACCCCTACGGATCGCTCAACCCTCGCCGCCGGGTGGGCTCGATCCTGTCCGACCCCTTCATCGTGCACACCCAGATGTCGCGCCTAGAGGTGCGAGCGCAGGTCCAGGACCTCATGGCGAGGGTCGGGCTCAGCTCCGAGCATTACAACCGGTTCCCGGCCGAGTTTTCCGGTGGTCAGCGCCAACGCATCGGCATTGCCCGTGCGCTTGCGCTGCGACCCGACCTCATCGTGTGCGACGAGCCCGTTTCGGCGCTGGACGTCTCGATCCAGGCCCAGATCATCAACCTCCTGGAGGACCTCCAGGACGAGTTCATGCTCACGTACATCTTCATCGCGCACGACCTCTCCGTGGTGCGTCACGTGAGCGACCGGATCGCGGTCATGTACCTCGGAAAGATCGTCGAAACCGGCCGGGTGGAGGAGATCTACTCGCGCTCGCGCCATCCCTACACGGCGTCGCTGCTCTCCGCTGTGCCGGTGGCCGACCGGGCCTTCCAAGAGGACCGCAAGACCAGGGTGATCCTCACCGGTGACGTGCCCTCACCGGTGAACCCACCATCGGGCTGCCGGTTCCACCCGCGTTGCCCGAAGGCGCAAGCGATTTGTACCACTCAAGATCCGGCACTGGAGCAAAAGCCCGGCGATCTGCCGGGTCACCTCACGGCATGCCACTTCCCGGTCGAAGAAGGCGAGACGTTGGCCAAGGCCTCGAGGGAGGAAGCCGTCGCAACGCCGGAACCGAACAACCCCGAGGGACCGCGATGAGCCTGGGACAGCGGGGCGGCGGTGGCAGTGGCGGTCTGGTCGGCGTCGAGGTCGACCTGGCGATCGCCGAAGCACGGGATCCCCAACTCAAAGAGGAAAGGGAACAGGAGTTCATCGGCCGGACGCCGTGGCGGCTCGCCTGGGCCCGCTTGCGCAAAGACAAGGTGTCGATGATCTCCCTCGGGTTCATCATCCTGCTGGTCCTTGTGGCCGTCTTCGCTCCGCTGCTCACCGCGCTGATCGGACATGGTCCGAACGCGCAGTACACGACCAAGGGGCTCTCGCCCTCGGGCATCCCGGTCGGTCCCGGCCAGAACGGGTTCATCCTCGGCACCGATGACCAGGGTCGCGACGTGCTGTCGCGCATCATCTACGGCAGCCAGATCTCCCTCGAGGTGGGTATCGGCGCGACCGCGCTCGCGCTCGGGATCGGGACGCTCGTGGGCCTGGTGGCTGGCTACTACGGCGGCTGGATCGACGCGTTACTCGCTCGGTTCATGGACATCCTGCTCTCCTTCCCGATCCTGCTCTTCGCCATCGCGATCGTGGCCCGCTTCGGTCCGAGCCTCGAGTTGCTGATCATCGTGATCGCCCTGTTCAGTTGGCCCTACATCGGCCGGTTGGTGCGCGGCCAGGTGATCAGTCTCCGAGAACGAGAATTCGTCGAGGCGGCCCGCGCCCTCGGCTCGAGCGACCTGCGGATCATGTTCGTCGACATCGCGCCCAACCTGATCGCCCTGGCGGTCATCTACGCGACGTTGCTCGTCCCGGTGAACATCGTGCTCGAGGCGACGCTGAGCTTCCTCGGCTTGGGCATCCAGCCGCCGACGGCCTCGTGGGGAAACATGATCGCCGAAGCCCAAAACGGCGACCTGTACACCGTCGCGTGGTGGTTCCTCGTGTTCCCCTGCGTCGCCCTGGTGCTGACGACGCTCGCGTTCAACCTCCTCGGTGACGGACTGCGCGACGCGCTCGACCCCCGACAGGGTCGCGGCCACCTGGGGGCCAAGGAGAAGGTCAAGCGGGCCACGAGGAGAATGACCGGCAAGACGGACACCGACGGCGTGACACCGTGATCCGGCTCATCGCCCGGCGGCTCGTCTACCTGGTGATCGTGCTCGTGATCATCACCTTCCTCACCTACGTTGTCTTCTTCGTCGGCAACCCCAATGACCTCGCGGCGCGCTTCGCCGGGCGCGACGCCGACCCGGCCGAGATACGCGACGCCGCGGTCAGGCTCGGGCTCAATCACGGCTTCTGGTATCAGTACTGGCACTACCTCGTCGGTCTGCTCCACGGCAGCTTCGGGCTCGACTTCCAGAACCAGGTGCCGATCAACAGCGAGATCGCGAGAGCCTTCCCGGTGACGGCGTCGCTCGTGCTCGGCGCGGTGGTCATCTGGCTCTTGATCGGGATCCCGATCGGGATCATGTCGGCCACCCACCCGCGGACACTGCGCGACCGCGCCGGGACGATGTTCGCGCTCACCTTCTTGTCGATGCCGACCTTCGTGCTCGGCGTGTTGTTCCTCTTGGTGCTCTACTACTACTTGACGAGGGCCGGACTGAGCTGGTTCCCGGCTGCGGGCTACGTGCCGCTCACCCAGTCACCGGTGCAGTGGGCGGTGCACCTGATCCTCCCGTGGTTCACGCTCGCCTTGGTGCAGGCCGCCATCTACACCCGGCTCATCCGCGGCTCGCTGCTCGACGTGCTGGGCGAGGACTACATCCGCACGGCGCGGGCCAAGGGCCTGAGCCGTCGGAGGGTCGTCTACAAGCACGGGGTCAGGGCGGCCCTCACCCCGGTCGTCACCCAACTCGGCATCGACGTCGGGACGCTCCTCGCCGGGGCCTTCGTGACCGAGCACGTCTTCGGCCTGACCGGGCTGGGCCAGCTGGCGCTCAACGCCATCGGTGCCGACGACCTCCCCGTCGTGGCGGCCGTAGTGGTGTTGGCGGCGTCGTTCATCGTCATCATGAACACGGTCGTGGACATCCTCTACGGCGTCCTCGACCCGAGGGTGCGTCTGGCCTGAGCCCAGGCGGCCGCCCGACCAGTCGCCCGAGGTCACTAGGTTGAAAGGCCCGGGATTCCGTGCCTGGGCCGACGGGACCAGGCGTGTGATGTGGGAGAATAACCAGAACCGGTCGCGTCCGGAGTCAGGCGTCGGAACCTCCTCCGAGGCCCGAAACCGCAGGAAGAACGCAGGAGCGAAGAGAAGAATTTGGCTGCAAAGATCCGCGTCTACGAGCTCGCACGTGAGCTGGGGCTGAGCAACAAGGAGGCCCTCGACCTCTGCGTGTCCCTTGGCATCGGGGTGAAGAGCCATTCGTCGTCGATCGAGGACGCGCAGGCCGACCGGGTCCGACGCAAGGCCGACGCAGAGGGGCTGCGCCGGGCCGCCCAGCCCGAGGAGCCACCGGCGCCAGCCAAGGCCGCACAGAAGGTGACCGCTCCGGTCGGCGCGTCCGGTCGGCCGGCCACCCTCGAAGAGGACGCTCCACCGGTCACCCCGAGGCCTCGCGTGATCTCGAGCACCCGCACGGTGCCCGCGCCCCCGCCCGCCGAGCCCCGGCCGGCGCCCCGCCCCGTCCCGGCGGAACGACCGGCGCCCGCACCGGCCCCGAGACCGGCCGCCGCCGCCCCGCCGGCCGCGCCCGCGCCCGCTCCGGCCCCGAGGCCGGCCGCCGCCGCTGCGCCGGCTCCGCCCGCCGCCGCAGACCCGGGCATCCGCCCCGAGCAGCGCCCACGTCCGGTCCGCCCGCCCATGTCGCCCTCGGGCCGCCCGATCCCTCCGCCTCCGGTGCGGCCACCGCTCGGCCCGTCCGGCCGGCCGATCCCCCCGCCCCCGGGCTTGGGGGGCCGACGCGCCTCGTCGCCACCCTCGCAGCGCCCCGGCGGCGGTTACGCACCGCGCACCGGAGGACGTCCGGCCGGTGGTGCCCCTGGTCGGACCGGTGGGGGGTTCTCGGGCCGCCCCGCCGGGGGGTTCGCCGGACGATCGGGGCCCGGCGGCCCGGTGGGCTCGGGCGGTCCCGGAGGACGCAGCGGCGGTGGCTTCGCGGGTCGGGGCGGTCGGCCACCCCAGCGCCGGGCGCGGCGTCGTCGGCGCAACCTGGAGGAGCTCGAGCCGACCCAGCTGACCGCGTACATGCCCTCGAACGCTCCGGTTCCCGAGGGCGAGATCATCGTCGAGCGCGGCTCGACCGCCCGTGACCTTGGCCCCAAGCTGAACCGTTCGGCCGGCGACGTCATCCGGTTCCTGCTCCTGCAGGGCGAGATGGTGATGGCCACCCAGTCGCTCAGCGACGACATGATCGAGCTGTTCGCCGCCGAGCTCGGTGCCGACGTCCGCCTGGTCGACCCGGGCGAGGAGGCCGAAGCGGAGCTGCTGGCGCGCTACTTCGAGGAGGAGGACGAGGAGGAAGAGGAGGACCTTCGCCCGCGTCCGCCGGTGATCACCGTGATGGGCCACGTCGACCACGGCAAGACCCTGCTCTTGGACAAGATCCGCCAGACCGACGTCGTGGCGGGCGAAGCCGGCGGCATCACCCAGCACATCGGCGCCTACCAGGTCGACTGGAACGGCCACCTGCTCACCTTCATCGACACGCCGGGCCACGAGGCATTCACCGCCATGCGTGCCCGCGGCGCGCAGGTGACCGACATCGTGGTGCTCGTGGTCGCGGCCGACGACGGGGTGATGCCCCAGACGGTCGAGGCCATCGACCACGCCATGGCGGCCGATGTCCCGATCGTCGTGGCCGTCAACAAGATCGATCGTGCCGACGCCGACCCGGCGCGGGTCCTCCAGCAGGTGGCCGACCGCGGGCTCGTCCCCGAGCAGTGGGGCGGCGACACGATCACCGTCGAGGTCTCCGCGCTGCAGGGGACCGGCATCGACGAGCTGCTGGAACAACTGATCTTGGTGGCCGAGGTCGAGGAGTACCGGGCGAGCCCCGAGGGTCTGGCGCGCGGCGTCGTGCTCGAGGCCAATCTCGAGACTGGCCGGGGCCCCGTCGCGACGGTGATCGTCCAGCGCGGCACGCTGCGGGTCGGCGATGCGGTGGTTGCCGGCTCGGCCTGGGGCAAGGTCAAGGCGCTCCTCGACGACGTCGGCGACCAGGTGAAAGAGGCGCCGCCCTCCATGCCCGTGCAGGTGCTCGGTCTCTCGGAGCCGCCCCAGGCGGGCGACGAATTCCGGGCCGCCAGCGACCTGTCGACCGCCCGCACCTTGGGCGAGGCCCGGGCCCAGCGATTCCGGCTTTCCGGCCACCTGCCTGCACCCTCGGCCGCCGGCGCTCGCCTGGAGGACCTGTTCGAGCAGATCCAGCGGGGCGAGACCGCCACGTTGAACATCGTGCTCAAGGCCGACGTGCAGGGCTCGCTCGAGGCGGTGACCGAGAGCCTGCGCAAGCTCGAGCGCGAGGACGTGAAGCTGAGCTTCGTCCGGCGCGGCGTCGGCGGGATCACCGAGAACGACGTGACGCTGGCAAAGGCGTCGACCGCCACGATCATCGGCTTCAACGTGCGGCCCGACCGGCGCGCCCGGGAATTGGCCGAGGAGTCCGACGTCGAGATCCGGAACTACGAGATCATCTACAAGCTGCTCGAGGACATCCAGGCGGCCATGCTCGGCTTGCTCGCCCCGACCTTCGAGGAGGTCGTCACCGGGGACGCCGAGGTCCGCCAGATCTTCCGCATCCCACGCGTCGGCGGCATCGCCGGCTGCTACGTGCAGAACGGCGTCATCCGTCGGGGTTCGAAGGTCCGGTTCCTACGTGACGGCGTCATCATCTGGCGGGGCACCATCAACTCGCTCAAGCGGTTCAAGGACGACGCCCGGGAGGTCCAGGCCGGATTCGAGTGCGGCATCGGGCTCTCGGACTTCCAGGACCTGAGGGAGGGCGACATCATCGAGACCTTCGAGGAGCGCGAGATCCCGAGGGTCTGAGGCCGGAAGGTCCGCCCATGCCCGAGCGTCGACACTCCTTTCCCGCCCGAGGCGGCGCCCGCTACGCGCGCTCGCTGCGCATCAACCAGGTCCTGCGCGAGGTGCTGGCCAACGAGCTCGAGCGGCTGGCCGACGCGGACGAGCGGCTGCGCCTCCTCACGATCACCTCGGTCGAGACGTCGCCGGACCTGCGCAACGCGACGGTCTACCTGAGCAGCCTGGGGGAGGAGGCGACCGAGGCGCTCGACGAGCGGCGCGGAAAGCTCCAGCACCTGGTCGGCCGGGAGATGCGCATCAAGCGCACGCCACGCCTGAGCTTTGTCGCCGACCCCGCCGTGCGCTCGGGTGAGGCGGTCGAAGATGTGCTCCGGCGCCTCAGGCTCCCGCCGGGTGACGCCTCGACGGAGTGATCGGCTTCGTCGTCGTCGACAAGGAGGCCGGCTGGACGTCCCACGACGTCGTGGCGCGGTGCCGGGGGATCCTGCAGGAGCGTCGCGTTGGCCATGCCGGCACGCTCGACCCGAGCGCGACCGGGGTGCTGGTCCTCGGGGTCGGTCGGGCCACCCGGCTGCTCCGCTATGTGAGCGGGGCGGATAAGGAGTACCGGGGAGAGGTGGTGCTCGGAGCCACCACCACCACGCTCGACGACGAGGGCGACGTGGTGGCGCGCTTCGACATGTCCGGTGTGACGCTCGCCGACGCCCGCGCCGCCGCTGCGACGTTGACCGGCGAGATTGACCAGATGGTCCCCATGGTGTCTGCCGTCAAGGTCGGTGGCCGTCGTCTGCACCGCCTGGCGCGCGAGGGGACCGAGGTCGAGCGCCCGGTGCGCCGGGTCCGTGTCGAACGTTTCGAGATGAGCGAAGGACCGGAAGAAGGGGTCCTCGCGATCGACGTGTGCTGCTCGGCGGGCACCTACGTGCGCGTGCTGGCCGCGGAGCTGGGCGCCGCGCTCGGCGGAGGAGCGCACCTTCGCCGCCTGCGCCGGATTCGATCGGGGTCCTTCGGCGTGGACGACGCCGTCACGTTGGACGAACTCGCCACGGCGCTGCAGCACGGCGACCGCTCGGCCCTCCGCCCGCCACTCGAAGCGCTCGGCATGGCGCGGGCCGGTGTGGACGGCGAGGTGCTCGTCGCGGTCCGCCACGGTCGGCCGCTCGGTCGCTCCGCGATCGAGGCGAGTGGACCCGGCCCGTTCGCACTCGTCGATCCTGATGGCATCCTTGTCGCGGTGTATGAGGAGGACGGAGAGGAGCGCATCCGAGCCGCCGTCGTCCTCCGACCGGCCTGAGGCGGAGTTCGCGGTCGGGCTGAGTTTGGTTCCTTGGGTGCGCGCGCTCCACATCTAGAGTTCGGGCGATGGAGGTCGTCGGACCAGAGGAGTGCCTGCCCACGCCGAGCGGCGCCGCCGTGACCGTCGGCGCATACGACGGGGTGCATCTCGGTCACCGCCACGTGATCGGCGATCTCCGCCGGCTCGCGCAGGCGGACGGGCTCGAGACCGTCGTCGTGACCTTCGACCGGCACCCCGCGACCGTGGTGCGTCCGGAGTCCGCCCCGCACACGCTCACCGATCTCGAGCAGAAGCTCGAGCTGCTGGCCGACTGCGGGGTTGACCGCACGGTGGTCATCCCGTTCGACCGGGCGCGCTCGGACGAGTCCGCCGAGGACTTTGTCCAGTCGATCCTCGTGGACGCGCTGGCGGCCCGCCTCGTCGTCGTCGGGAGGGACTTCCATTTCGGGCACGACCGAAAGGGTGACGTCGCGTTGCTGATTGACATGGGCCGGTCGAATGGGTTCGACGTCCGGCCCGTCGAGCTCGTCAGCGATGCCGAGGGTGAGCCTCCCGTTTCATCGACGCGGATCCGCCGGTTGATCGCTGAGGGCGAGGTGCAGGACGCGGCGCGGCTCCTCGGGCGGGCCCATCAGGTCCGGGGACTGGTGAAGCACGGCGCGGGCCGTGGCGCCCGCCTGCTCGGCTTCCCGACGGCGAACGTCGGGGTCGCCCGGGAGATCGCCCTGCCGGCCCCCGGGGTCTACGCCGGCCGCTTCACCTGGCGCGGCGCGACGGAGCACCCCTCGGCCATCTCGGTCGGCCAGCCCCCCACCTTCCAGGACGTCGACGACGGCTCGCCGCTCGTCGAGGCCTACCTCTTGGACTTCGAGGGCGACCTCTACGGCGAGCCGGCTAGAGTCAGCTTCGAGGCCTGGATCCGCCCCCAGCGAGCCTTCGACGACCTCGACGCGCTCGAAGGCCCAGATGAGCGAGGACGTCGACGCGGCGCGCCGGGTGCTCGGTGGTTGAGCCCGCTGCGCGCCGGTCGGACCATGTCCTTCCTGCTAGCCTCTCCTGTTTGGAGCGGGCCACGTGGTCCGCACCGGAGCGTGCACCAGGGCACGCCGCCGGCTTCGCCGGGCGCCTCTGGGCGTTCGGCTCCGCCGTCCCGACCACCTGAGTAGGTTTCGCCGTATGCCCGACAAAGAGGCGATCATCACCGAGAACCGGCTCCACCCGTCCGACACGGGGTCGCCGGAGGTGCAGATCGCACTCCTCACCGACCGGATCTCGCACCTGACCGACCACCTGAAGGTGCACTCGTCGGACCACCACACCCGCCGGGGACTCATGAAGCTGATCGGCCGTCGGCGCAGGCTGCTCGACTACGTCGCCCGCAACGACGTGGAGCGCTACCGCCAACTCATCGGCCGGCTCGGCATTCGCCGGTAACACAGTCAGATCTTCCGCCCGGCCGTTGGCCGGGCGGTCGCATAGAGGCGGGCGTTCGAAGTCGGCTGCCAGTCGCCGATCACCTCTCCAACCAAGCGGAGGTGTTCGACCACTGGGAACCGGCCGGGCGCCCCTGAACACAAGGAGCGATATGGCCGAGGCCATCTCCGTTTCGGCGCCGATCTCCGGCACCGACCGCACCCTGTCCCTCGAGGCAGGCAAACTTGCCCAGCTGGCCGACGGCGCGGTCGTCGGTCGCATTGGCGACACCGTCGTCTTGGCCACCGCCGTCGCATCGCGATCGGTGCGTGAAGGGACCGACTTCTTCCCGCTGACCGTCGACATCGAGGAGCGCGGCGTACGCCGCGGGAAAGATCCCCGGCTCGTTCTTCCGCCGGGAGGGTCGCGCCAGCGATCAGGCGATCCTCACCTGCCGGCTCATCGACCGCCCGCTGCGCCCCTCGTTCCCCAAGGGCTTCCGCAACGACATCCACGTCGTCGGCACGATCTTCGGCGCCGACCAGGTGAACCCACACGACGTGCTGGCGATCAACGCGGCATCGGCCGCCCTCATGATCTCGGGGATCCCCTTCGACGGTCCGATCGGCGCGGTGCGCGTCGCGTACTCGGTCGACGGCACCTGGATCCCGCACCCGACCTACCAGGAGGGCGACGAGTCAACCTTCGAGTTGGTAGTGGCCGGACGGGCGCTCTCGGAGGAGCCCGACGCCGAGATCGCCATCATGATGGTCGAGGCCGGCGGCACCGAACGGTCGTGGAGCTACTACGACGAGGGCGCCCCCAAGGTCGACGAGGACGTGCTGGCCGGCGGGCTCCAGGCGGCCAAGACCTGGATCCGCGAGTCGATCAACCTCCAGCGCGAGCTGGTCGCCGCCTTCAGCGCGGCCCGCGGCCCGATCGAGACGATCGACTTCAAGACCTTCAGCGACTACGGCGAGGACCTCTGGCCGCGCGTCGAGGAAGTCGGCACCCCGCTCATCGCCGAGGCGAACAAGCTCGCCGGGAAGGCCGAGCGCAACGCGGCGATCGACGAGACCACGGCCAAGATCATGGAAACGGTCGGCGCCGAGTTCCCCGAGCGCGCCGGCGAGATCAAGGCCGCCGTCCGCGCGCTGACCAAGAAGCTCGTGCGCAAGCGGATCATCGAGGAGGGGATCCGCATCGACGGGCGGACCACGACTGACATCCGGCCGCTGTCGGCTGAGATCGACCTGTTCCCGACAGCGCACGGCTCGGCCCTCTTCCAGCGGGGCGAGACCCAGGTGCTGAACGTGACCACGCTCGGCATGCCGCGGATGAACCAGCTCCTCGACACGATCGGGCCGGACGACACCAAGCGCTACATGCACCACTACAACTTCCCGCCGTTTTCCACTGGCGAGGCCGGGCAGATGCGCGGGCCCCGTCGGCGCGACATCGGCCACGGCCTTCTGGCCGAGCGGGCGCTGCTCCCGGTCGTCCCCTCCCAGGAGGACTTTCCCTACACCCTGCGGCTCGTCTCGGACGTCTTGGCCTCGAACGGCTCGACCTCCATGGCGTCGGTGTGCGGGTCCTCGCTCTCGCTGATGGCTGCTGGAGTGCCGATCGTGGCCCCGGTGGCCGGCATCGCCATGGGCCTCGTGTACGAGGGCGGCGAATACGTCACCCTGACCGACATCCTGGGTTCGGAGGATGCCTTCGGCGACATGGACTTCAAGGTGGCCGGCACCGCGGATGCGGTCACCGCGCTCCAACTCGACACGAAGATCGACGGCCTCCCCGCCGACGTGCTGTCCAAGGCGCTGCACCAGGCCAAAGAGGCGCGTCTCAAGATCTTGGAGGTCATGGCCGGCGCGATCTCTGAGCCCCGCGACGAAGTCGCGGCGAGCGCCCCCAAGATCGTCTCCATGGAGATCCCGATCGACAAGATCGGCGAGGTCATCGGCCCCAAGGGCAAGGTCATCAACACGCTCCAGCAGGAGACCGGCGCGGACATCAACGTCGACGACGACGGAATGGTCGGCACCGTCACCATCGGGGCGAAGGACGGCAACGCGGTGGCCGAGGCCAAGCGACGGATCTCGCTCATCTTGGACCCGCCGACCGCCGAGATCGGCGAGGTCTACAACGGCAAGGTCGTGAACCTGACCAAGTTCGGCGCGTTCGTCAACCTGCTGCCCGGCCGCGACGGTCTGCTCCACATCTCCAAGCTCTCCTCGCTGGCGGGTGGCAAGCGGGTCGGCGCGGTGGAGGACGTGCTCACCCTCGGCCAGGCGATCGAGGTGCGGGTCGACGACATCGATCAGCAGGGCAAGGTTTCTCTGTCACTCGCCGGCGTGCCGCCCGCCGAGTCAGGACCGAGATCTGAGCGCCCGCGCCACGACGATCGCCCGCGCCACGACGATCGCCCGCGCCACGACGAGGGTGCGAGCAACGGCGACTCGTCGTTCGCCTCGTTCGAGGACGCCTTCGAGGCCGAACTCGTCGCCGAGCTGGGCGACCTCGGCCCGGCATCCCAGGGGGGCGACGGGCGCGACCGCGATCGCAGGCGGCGGCCCCAACGTCGGCGTTGAGCACTCGGGGGGTCGAGCCCCCCTTCACGACCGAGACGCTGGCCTCGGGGCTCCGTCTGGTCACCGAGACGATGGCCGAGGTGCGGTCGGTCGCGGTGGGCTTCTGGGTCGGCAGCGGCTCGCGCGACGAGCCCGAGGAGATCGCGGGTGCCTCGCACTTCCTTGAGCACCTGCTGTTCAAGGGCACCTCCACGCGCGACCGCATCGGACATTGCCGAGGCGCTCGACGAGGTCGGCGGGGACTGCAACGCGTACACGACGAAGGAGTACACGGCCTTCTACGTGCGCCTCTTGTCCGATCACCTACCGCTCGGGCTCGACATCTTGAGCGAGATCATGTGGGATCCGCGCTCAGGGCGACGGACCTCGAAGCCGAGCGCACGGTGATCCTGGACGAGATCCTGATGCACCTCGACGATCCGGCCGACTTGGTGATTGAGCGCTGCTTCGAAGCCCTCTTTCCCGAGCATCCGCTCGGGCGCGACGCGCTCGGTACCGCCGAGAGTGTCGGGAAGATCACCGAGTCCGACGTGCGAGCGTTTTTCGAGCGCCACTACAGGCCGAAGAACATGGTCGTCTCGGTCGCCGGGGACTGCGGGCACGAGGAGGTGGCCCGGGCCGTCGAGGCGCGCTTTGGGGGTCGAGACGGCGGCGCGGCGCCCGCCCGCGTCGCACCCGGCGATCCGGTGGAGCCCCTCGTCGTCTTGCACCGGCCCACCGAGCAGGCACACCTCACCCTGGGACTCCGCTGCGTCTCGCGGTTTGATGACGACCGCTGGGCCTATTCGGTGCTCAACCACGTGCTGGGTGGGGGAATGTCGAGCCGGCTGTTCCAGAAGGTCCGCGAGCAGCGCGGCCTCGCCTACTCGATCGGCTCCGAGCGCCTCGCCTACGAAGACGCCGGCTCGCTCTGCGTCGTCGTGGGCACCGCGCCCGACTACGCGCACGAGGTGCTCGGGATCGTGGTCGGCGAGCTGGAGCTCCTGGCCGACTCGGGGATCACCGAGCGCGAGCTGGCCGTGGCCAAGGGGAACCTGCGCGCCGAGGCCCTGCTCGCCTGCGAAGACTCCGGCGCGCGGATGAGCCGGCTCGGCGCGGGACTCCTGCTCCACGGCGAGGCGAAGACGGTCGATGAGATCCTCGCATTGATCGAGGCCCTGGACCTCGATGACGTCCGGCGGGTCGCGGCGCAACTGGTCGTCGCGCCCCGGACGCTGGCCGTCGTCGGTCCGTTCGAACCCGATGCGTTCGACGGCGCCGCCCTCGGTCTCAGCGGCCACGTGGCCTAAGGCTTCACCAGTGGCGAGCGTGCGGGCGGTCGCCACCGAGTCGGTGGAGCACCCGGGGCGCATCCGCGTCCGGTGGCGGACCTCTCCCAACGCGCGGTCCGGTCGCGTTCCTGGTCGCGCTCCCCGTGCTCGTGTTCGCGATCCCGGCCATGACCGGACACCCGCCGATCAGCTTCGACAACCTCCTGCAGAACTATCCGCTGCGCGTGCTGTCGGGTTCGGACATCCGCCAGGGACATCTCCCGTTGTGGAACCCGACGATCTGGTCGGGTTCGCCGCTCTTGGGCGGGCTGAACGCGGGCTCCTTCTATCCGGGGACGCTCCTGTTCGCGGTACTCCCGGGCGTCCTCGCGTGGGTGCTCAACCTCCTTGCGGTGTACTGGGCCGCCGGGCTCGGCATGTACGCGTTGCTGCGACAGTTCTCGATCCGGCCCTACGCGTGTCTGTTGGCCGCGGTGACCTACCAGTTCGGCGGCGCCATGACGGGCCAGCTGGTCCACCTCGGGATCATCCAGGGCATGGCCTGGATGCCCCTCGTGGTCCTGGGCCTGCTCCGCCTGTCGTGGGCCGTGCTCGGCACCCGTCCGGTGTCCCTCGAGCAGCTCCCCGCTGCCCGGCGGACGACCCCGTGGCCGTGGGTGGCGCTGCTCGGCTCGCTGTTCGGGCTGATCTTTCTGACCGGGGAGCCGCGCGCCATGGCCGAGGCCGAGCTGGTCGCCCCCTTCGTCCTGCTCTGGCTGGCCATCCGCTCCTATCCCGGGGCGTCGGTCGACCTGGCCCGGAGGGTCCGCCTGGTCGGGTACGGCGTGCTGGCCGCGGCCTGGGGGGCGGTCATCGGGGCCGCCCAGCTCCTGCCGGGCCGGTCGTTCATCCTCGCTTCCCAGCGCGCCTCGGAGAACTACGCGTTCTTCGGCCTCGGATCGCTGCGCGCCTCGTGGACCGTCCTTCTGCTCGTGCCGAACCTCTTCGGCGGCAATGCGATACTCGGCCAGCCCCCGTTCGCGATCGGCTACAACCTGCCCGAGGTCACCGGCTACGTCGGCCTGCTCCCGATCGCGGCGTTCTTCACGCTGGCGATCCGGTCCTTCGGGCGCCGCTCGGACCCCCGGGCCCGGGATTGGCGTCCCTGGCTCGTGCTCGCGGTGCTCGGCCTGCTCTTGTCCTGGGGGACCTTCACGCCGCTCGGACACGTCTTCGCCCTGATCCCCTTCTACAACCGGGTCCGCCTGGACAGCCGGAGCCTCGGCATCGTGGACCTCGCCCTCGCCATCGGATTCGGTTTCTTCCTCGAGCTGTTCTTGGCGGGGGAGTGGCGCGAGCGGGTGAAGGGCGGGGCCACCTGGGTGCGCGAACGCCTGGTCCCGGCGATCGGACCGGCGGCGGCGTTCATCGCCGCCGGGGTCTCGGTCGCCCTCCCGGCAACGGTGCTGGTCGCCTACGGGGCCAGCCCGGACAACGCGCCCGGGGAACGCCCCTGGATGGCCGCCCAGGCGGCGGTCGCCCTGGGCGCGCTGGGTGTGCTCTGGGCATGGCGCCGATGGCGCCCCGACGCGGCGCGCCGACTGCTCACCGTGGTGGTCGCGTGCGACCTCGGGCTGTTCGCGCTGACCTGTTCGACCGGGATGTTCGCGGGCGGCGCGGTGTCCCCGTCGCGGGCCTCGGCCGCCGCTGAGGTCGGCACGACCGGGCGCTTCGCGATCATCGGCGCACCGAGCATCACGCTGCTCAGCTACCTCTCCGAGCCCGACATCAACGGGCTGACCCGATTGGACAGCGTACAGGGCTACGGCTCGATCGTGAGCGCCAACTACGACAACCGGACCGGGTCGCACCTGATCTCGACCATGGACCCATGCGCGCTGGCGCGAGGCGTCTTCGTGCAGCTCCGCCTGCACACGCTGTTCGTCGGGCCCAACAACCTGCTCCAGCGGATCGTGCCCGGCACCGCGAACCTGGCCCCGCCCCAATGCAACGGCCAGCTGCCACCCGAGGGGACCACCTCGGTGCGGGACCTGTACTTCGCGGGGAGCTCCCGGTCTCGAGCGTGCGGATCGTGTTCGATCATCCGACCACCACTGCCGGCCCCACCGATGTCGGGGTGTTGTCCGCCGACGGGGCGGCGCGGTTCCCCGCCGAACGTGTGCACGCGGATCAAACGGGCCGGGTGGTCACATTCGCGTCGCCCCTCGAAGCGGTCGGCATCGTGGTGCGGGGCGACGCCCGGCTCGTCAGTGACGCGTCGTCGGTGACGGCGACGACCGGGGTCCGCTATGTGCTCGACGGCCCGTACCAGCAGGCGCTCGGCCAGGCCCAGTGGCACCTCAGCGGTCTGTGGAACGGCTACGGGCGGTTCCGCACCGACGACCTGGCGCCCCCGGTCCGGGTGACCGGCGCGCCCGGGGCGACGGTCACGCGGGTGTCGACGACGGAGTGGGGGACCGAGACCGACGTGGTCGACACGCCCGGCCCGGCCACGGTGATCCGCAGCGAGGCCTACCTGCCCGGCTGGCAGGTGGCGGCGAGGCCGGTCGGCGGCGGGGCGACCCGCACCCTCCGGGTGTTCGAGGTCGGCTTGGTCCAGGCGGTGAGGGTCCCGCCGGGGCGTTGGACCCTCACCTTCTCCTACTGGCCTTCAGGGCTCTCCTTGGGGGGCATCGCCTCGGCGGTCGGGGTGGTCGCGGTGTTCTGGTGCGCGGCGGTCGGGCTCCGTCGGCGCCGCCGACGGGCAGCACCGCCTGCGGCGAGCGCAGACCGGTAGCCTTCGCCCGATGATCCGGGTTGGCGTGGTCGGCGCGGCCGGCCGGATGGGCCGGACGACCTGTGGGGCGGTCCAAGAGGCCCACGACATGGAGCTCGCCTGCGCCGTCGACCCGGCCGCCGCCGGCCAGGACCTCTCCGAGCTGCTGGAGGGGCCATCGCCGGCGCTGGCGGTGACCGACGGTCTGGAGTCGCTCGAGTCGGCGCGCGTCGAGGTGGTGGTGGACTTCACGGTGGCCACCGGGATCGCCGAGCGGCTCGAGTACTACGCCGCCCACGGGGTGCACGCGGTGGTCGGGACGAGCGGGATCGCCCCGGCGGTGGTTGGGCGGGCCCGCGAGCTGTTCGCGGGGTCGGCGGCCAACTGTGTGATCGCGCCGAACTTCGCGCTGGGGGCGGCGCTGCTCACGCGGTTCTGCGAGCTCGCCGCGCCGGTGATGGATGGCGTCGAGATCATCGAGCTCCACCACGACGCCAAGGTCGACGCGCCCTCTGGCACCGCGTTGCACACCGCCGAGCGGATCGCGCTGGCTCGTGAGGAGTCGGGGGCGGGGCCCTTCAACGATGACCCGACCACCGAGGTGAACCTCGAGTGCGCGCGGGGCGGCCTCGGGCCGATGGGGATCCGGGTCCACGCGGTGCGTCTGCCGGGCCTGGTCGCGCACGAAGAGGTGGTCTTCGGGGCGGCCGGCCAGACCCTCACCATCCGCCACGACTCCTTCGACCGGCGCTCCTTCATGCCCGGCGTCCTCCTCGCCATCCGCCAGGTAGCCGACCGCCCGGGGCTCACCTTCGGCCTGGGCGCCCTGCTCGACCCCTACTAGGCCGGTGGTCGACGCGCCCGACACGAGGGAGCGCATCTTGGAGGCGGCCTACGCGTGCATCGCCCGTTGGGGCCTCGCCAAGACCTCGGTCGAGGACGTCACCCGCCAGTCCGGGCTCTCGCGATCCACGCTGTACCGCTATTTCCCGGGGGGCCGCGACGAGCTCATCGGCGCCGCCATCGGCTGGGAGTACGACCGGTTCTTCGCCCGCCTCTACGACGAGGTGAAGGACGCGGCCACCCTCGAGGAGGTGATCGAGCGCGGCCTCATGTTCGCCCACCGGGCGATCACCGGCCACGAGGTGCTCCAGCGGGTCCTCCGGACCGAGCCCGACGTGCTGCTCCCGGCGATGACGGTGCGCAACGACACCACGGTGCGCCTGGTGGCGGGCTTCCTCACCCCCTATCTCGAGCGCCACGGGTTGGCCCCCGGGGTGAGCGTGGAGGATGCGGCCGACTTCTTGGCCCGGATGGTCCTCTCCTACATGAGTGCCCCCGGCCGATGGGATCTCGAGGACCCCGAGCAGGTCGCCCGGCTGGTCCGGGTGGAGCTGCTTGGGGGGATCCTGCCGCCGGCGCGGCGTTGAGCTGGTCCGTATCCCACAGGCAGGGCGCGCCGACACCCAATAATTGGCGCCCATGCCATCCCCGGCCACCGGGTTGACGCCGCGCCCGGCAGGGCGCTGGTTGACCGACCGCTCGACGCTGGCGGCCACCGTCTACGGGGCCCTCGGTGTCGCCGTCGCGCTCTTGTACGCGATCCCGGGCGGCTGGGTCTTCCACGAGGCCGCCCTGGCGTTCATGGCCCTGGCCACGCTCGGCGCGATGGCGGGCGGCCTCCGCCTGAACGCCCCGCCCCGCCGGGGCCCCTGGGAGGTCCTGGGGGTCGGGATCGTCCTGCTCGCACTCGGAGGCTGGGTGCGCCTGGACCGCCACACGCTCGGGGCCGTCGCCGCCCAGCGCGCCCTCATGCCCGAGGTCCTCGTCGCGGTGGGCTCGGTGCTGGTCGCGTTCGCGGTCACCGTGCTCGCCCGGGCGCCGCACCCGCGCGACCGGCGCAACCCCGACATGGTGCTCGAGGCCCTGGTGGCTGGCGTCAGCGCGTTCGTCCTGGTTTGGATCTATCTGGTGGAACCCGCCGCCCCCCGCCTCCACCTGCCGACCTTCGAGCGCTGCCTCCTCCCGCTGCCGACGGCGATCGCCGTCTACATGGTGGCCGTCGCGCTGATCGGCATCGCGCCCCGGGCCCGGCGCTCCATCTCGGGCCGCTTCGTCATCGCCGCGGTCGTGTGCCTGAGCGTGGCCGACGGCCTCTATCTGGTGGCCGACGTGCGCCGCGCCGCCATCGCGCCCTCGGCCCTCGGGGTCGGCTACCTGCTGGCGGCGAGCGCCTTCGGAGTCGCCTTTTTGCACCCGACGATGCGCCGGCTCTTCGGCGGCCGTTGGAGCCCGACCAACGACCCGACCGAATCCCGGGACCGCTTGATCGCGGTGGTGCTGGCGCCCGCGCTGCTCGCGTTCATCGGACTGAGCGATCCGAACCGCTCCGGTTACCAACGCATGATCCTGGGGGTCTTCGCGGCAGTGTCGGTGAGTCTGGCGAGTTTGCGGGTCTGGCGAGCCGTGCGGGCCGGCGCCGAGACCCAGGCCCGCCTGTCCCACCAGGTCACCCACGACCCGCTGACCGGCCTGGGCAACCGGTCCTTCGTCGAGCGCTCGATCAGCGCCGCCCTGGCCGAGGGGGCGCGGGCCCGCGATGGTGTGGCGGTCATCTTCTTGGACATCGACCGTTTCAAGATGGTCAACGACGGCCACGGCTACAGCGCCGGCGACCAGCTGCTGATCGAGGTGGGCGAGCGCCTCAGCCACGCGTTCGACCGCCGCGCCGCCCTGGCCCGGGTTGGCGGGGACGAGTTCGCGCTCGTCCTGTTCCCGGTGGCGACGGCCGGTCAGGCCCGCCACGAAGCGGAGCGGGCGCACGCCGCGCTGGCGGCGCCGTTCCGGATCTACGGATCGGATCTGTTCGTCTCGGCGAGCGTCGGCGTCGCGCTCAGCTCGGCGGCCGAGCCGACGGCCGACGCCGAGACGATGCTGCGCGATGCCGACACGGCGATGTACCAGGCCAAGGCGTCGGGCCGCGACATGGTGACGCTGTTCGACGAGTCGATGCGCGACCGCATCGCCGACCGCCTGGCCCTCGAGCACGACCTGCGACGCGCTGCTCGAGCGTGACGAGTTCTGCCTCATGTACCAGCCGATCGTGACCCTGGCCGAGGACGGGCCCGTCGTGGCCGGCTTAGAGGCGCTGTTGCGCTGGGACCGGCCCACCCGTGGCCTCGTCCCGGCCTCGTTCTTCATCGAGTGCGCCGAGGCGAGCGGCCTCTTGACCGAGATCGGTGACTGGGTCATCAGAGAGTCGGCCCGCCAGCTCGCCCGGTGGCGCCAGGTGCACGGGGCCGAGGCGCTCTTCGTGTCGGTCAACGTCTCCGCGCTCCACCTCAAGTCCAACGCGCTCCCGGCCCGGGTGCGCCGCGGCGCTGGCCGAGACCGGGCTCACGGCCGACGCGCTGTGCATCGAGCTCAGCGAGTCGACGCTCATGGACAACCCGGCCGAAGGCGTCGGTCTGGTGATCCGCCTGAAGGAGCTCGGCGTCCGCCTCGCCATCGACGACTTCGGGAACGGCTACGCGTCGCTCGCCTACCTGAAGCAGTTCCCGGTCGACTACGTGAAGATCGACCGCAGCTTCGTCGACGGGCTCACCTCGACCAGCCCGACCGACGCGACGCTGGTCGCCGCGATCTGCTCGATGGCCCAGGCCCTTGACGCCGTGAGCATCGCCGAGGGCGTCGAGCACGAGTCACAGGAGCGCTGCTTACGTGAGCTCGGCTGTGACCTGGCTCAGGGGTTCTTGTACTCGAGGCCGGTCTCGGGCGACGACGTGATCGCGACGGTCCGGGCGATCTCGCCCCGCCACGGGCTGCGGCTGGTTACCGGAGATGGAGGCGCAGGTCGGCCAGGGCGCTGACCTCGGCGGCCAGCTCGGCCGCCTGGTTCCAGTCCGGCGGCCGGACCGCCGGCTCGAGCCCGGTGCCCTCGGTCATCATCTGGTACAGCACCCGGTCGCGCCCGGCCAGGCGGCGGTGCCACTCGGGCAGGTGCATCCAGGCCGGCAGGCTTGCCGGGGAGTCGAGGTAGGGACGGGGATCCACTCCCTCGAACTCGTTGAAGGGCCGCTGCAGCTTCCACTGGAGCATGCGCAGGACCGGCACGTGCAGCACCGAGACCGACCAGGGGAAGCCGAGCCGTGCCCCGAGCATCGAGACCGACTGGCAGAGGGCCATCGTGACCAGGCCCTGGAAGGCCGCCGCCCGGTACTCGGCGCCGATGGCGAGAGTGGCCAGGTCCCAGGTGTGGTCGGGGTCGTAGTCGAGCCCGGAGCCGGCAAAGAGCGCATCGAGGGGCTGTTCCCAGACCGCCGGGAGGTCGTTCAGGGTCTTCAGCCCCGAGCGCGAGGGCAGGATGAGCCGGAGCATCGCCGCTGGCACCTTGCGCTGCTGGTCGACGACGCAGAAGAGCAGGCTGGCGTGGTCGTATGGGGTGAACTCGTCGGCCAGCACCGCCGCCGCGGTGTCGCCGATCGCCTCCTCGAAGACCTGCTCCTCGACCGAGCGGGGGAGCAGGGCTCCGGGTTCCTCGGGCCGGAAGGCGTACACCCCCATCGGCTCGTTGGCGTCGCCCACGATCTCCCGGCTCAGCTCGCGGACCTCCTCGGCCCGCTGGGCGGCCGCCGAGCGGGCCGGTTGGCTGAACTCGTCGTCAGCGCGATGTGCCCGGAAGCGTGCCACGGGTGCCCGCCGACCCTAGACGGATGATTCCAAGGGACCCCGGCTGACCGAGGGTCCGCGTCGGACGCGACGAAGGCGTCCATCATCGGCGTTGCTCAATCCCAACCAGACCGAGGAGGTCTCGTGGACGCCGACCTGGACACCTTCGTCACCGCACTGTACGTGACCATCGACGACGCGGTTCGGACCCATCCCGAGCTGCGCCGATGGCGCCCCAAGGTCGGACTGGCCCCCAAGCTCAGTGACGCCGAGCTGCTCACCATGGCGGTGCTCCAGGCGCTGCTCGGGTTTCACCTCTGAGACCAGGTTCCTTCGCCACGCGAAGTCCATCTGACCCAGCTGTTCCCCTACGTCCCCTATCAGTCGGGCTACAACAAGCGGCTGCGCAAAGCCGAGCATCAGCTGATGGTGGTGATCCGGCTCATCGCCAAAGACACCGAGTTGTGGGGAGACGACACCTGGGTGATGGATTCCACGCCCGTCGAATGCGGGCGCTCCCGACCGACCGTGCTGCGCAGTGACCTGGCCGGTTGGGCCTCCTACGGCTACTGCGCCAGCCATTCCCGCTGGTTCTGGGGGCTGCGCCTCCATCTGGTGTGCACGCCGAGCGGTCTGCCGGTCACCTTCGCCCTGGCCAACCCCAAGATCGACGAGCGCGAGGTCGCCCGGGACCTCTTCGAGTCCGAGCCTGGGCTGCTTCGCCCCGGCCAGGTCATCCTGGCCGACAAGGGCTATGCCTCCAAGGAGTTCGAGCGATATCTGGCCGAGCACGGCGCCACCTTGGTCCGCCCGGCCACTGCCCGAGAACCCCATCGCCGGACCACGCCGTTGCTCAAGCCGCTTCGCCAACTCATCGAGTCGGTCAACGCCACGCTCAAGACCCAACTCGACCTCGAGCGTCACGGAGGACGGACACCCGGCGGGGTCATGACCAGAGTCCTTCAGCGTCTCCTCGCGCTCACCGCCGCCATTTGGCACAACCACAAGAGCGGGCAGCAGAGTTTGCGTTCCCTCGTCGCCTACGACCACGGGTGACCCCTTGGAATTAGACATCTAGGTGGCCCGCCTCGGGGCCGGGTCCGGGAGGAGGCTGCGCATCGGGGCAAAAGCTAGCGGAGACGCCCCGCGCTCTGGTGGTTCCTCGTCGCGGCGCCGGGAGGCCGGGCCACGGTGGGGCCACGCCGGCGCTGGGCGCGACCGCGCGAGGGTGGCCGGCTGGTGCGCTCGGTGAGACAGGTTGACGGTGAGACACCCATCGCCTTATCGTTCCATCTTGGTGCCGCTGTCCACGGAGTTCCCCCGGGTTGCCCAGGCCGATCACCCCTCGACCCTCACCGCTCCCGCCCGCGTGCGGCATCTCGGCGCGGACGACCGCTCCTCCCGGCGGGTCCGGATCGTCGACGCCACACTGGCGTGCCTGGCCGACCAGGGATTCGCCAAGACCACGCTCGATGACATCGCGGGCCGCGCCGGGCTCTCCCGGGCCACCGTCTACCGTGCGTTCCCCGGTGGCCGCGAGGCGATCCTCGCGGCGACGGTCGACACCGAAGTCGCGGTGGATGTTCTCGGACCTCGCGGTGGCGATGGGTGAGGCCCACGACTTGGAAGAGGTCCTCGTCGTCGGCATTGTGGAGAGCGCCTCGCGCCTCGAGGGCCACCGGGCCCTGTGCTATCTGCTCGAGCACGAGCCCGAGGTGCTCCTCCCGCACCTGTGCTTCGACTCCATGGACCGCGTCCTCGCGGTGGCGTCCTCCTTCGCGGCGCCGTTCCTCGGCCGTTGGCTCGAGCCGGACCAGGCCGCCCGCGCCGGAGTGGGCGGCCCGGATCACCTTCAGCTACGTCTTCGAGCGCTCGGGCCGCGTCGACGCGACCGAGCCGCGAGGACGTCGAGGGTCTGGTGAGCCGATTCGTGCTCCCCGGCGTCCTCGCGTTGCGCACCTCTCAAAGCGACGCGACGGACCGACACGATCCGGCACCGACACGACCTGACCACGCACAACGAGCACAACGAGACGGAGAAGCTCATGACGACCGAGATTGACCGCGCCGAGGACCCGGGCGCGATGCACACCACCGAGGAGATCATCGGCCGTGCCGAGGTGAACGACCTCGAGGCCATCCTCTCGTTCGTCGGCAAACAGGAGGAGAGCGGCCAGCACTCGGTGGAAGACCACTGCGACGCCGAATTCACCTGGGACTACGAAAAGGGCCGCCTGGAGAAGCTGGACAAGCTGTACGAGAAGGCCAAGACGGCGCAGTGGAACGCCTCGACGGACCTGCCCTGGGAGACGCCCGTTGACCAGGAGGCCCAGATCATGGCCAACTTCGCCACCCACCCCGACCAGCTCGGCTGGGACGAGGCGGTGCTCGAGGGCACAGCGCTCGCCAAATGGAGCGACGCGCAGTGGATGAAGTTCGGCGTGGAGAGCCAGAACTGGACGCTCAGCCAGTTCATGCACGGCGAGCAGGGCGCGCTCTTGTGTACGGCCAAGATCGTCGAAACCGTCCCCTGGATCGACGCCAAGTACTACGCGGCGACCCAGGTCGTCGACGAAGCCCGCCACGTCGAGGTGTTCAGCCGCTACTTGGACGAGAAGCTCTCGGGCCACTACCCGATGAACGGCCACCTCGGCATGCTGCTCGACGACATCATCGCCGACTCCCGCTGGGACATGACCTACCTCGGGATGCAGATCATGGTGGAGGGTCTGGCCCTCGCCGCGTTCGGCTTCATGCATCAGATCTCCGAGGAGCCGCTGTTGAAGAAGATGCTCCGCTACGTGATGGCCGACGAGGCCCGCCATGTCGCCTTCGGGGTGCTCAGCCTCCAGGAGCTCTACCGCGAGCTGTCGGCGGCCGAGATGCGCGAGCGCCAGGAGTTCGCGTTCGAGGCGGCGGTGCGTATGCGGGACCGCCTTCGCTCCCAGGAGGTCTGGGAGCGCCTCGACGTGCCCTGGAAGGACATCGTCACCATCAACCAGCGCCAGGACCCGGCCAACGACGACTTCCAGATCCTCTTGTTCTCGAAGATCGTGCCGAACTTGCGCAAGCTCGGGCTTCTCGACGCGGCCGACGGCTGGCTGCGCCAGAAGTTCACCGAGATGGGCGTGATCGCCTTCGAGCACCTCGAGGACTCGACCGAGGACGCCGACGCGTTCGCCGACGGTTCCCCGGTGGCCCGCGCGGTGGCCTGAGCGACCGTGCCGGCGCGAGCCGGCGGTCAGGGAGGCACGACGGGCCGGCTGGTACCCTGAGCCGATGGACGGCGCCGACCGCCCGCGGTTTGGGACGCTCATCACCGCCATGGTCACGCCCTTCGACGAGGAGGGCGCCCTCGATCTCGACGCGGCCGCAGCGCTGGCCCGTTGGCTGGTCGACCACGGCTCCGAAGGCCTGGTCGTCGCCGGGACGACAGGCGAGGGGCCGACCCTGAGCGAGGCGGAGAAGGGCGCGCTGTGGCGCTGCGTGAAGGAGTCGGTGACGGTCCCGATCGTGGCCGGCGTCGGCAGCAACGACACAGCGCACTCCGTGGAGATGGCGAAGGCGGCCACCGACGCCGGCGTCGACGGACTGCTGATCGTGACCCCGTACTACAACCGGCCGCCCCAGGAGGGCATCCGGCTCCACATGGCGGCCGTGGCCAGCGCGACGCACCTGCCGGTCATGATCTACGACATCCCCATCCGCACTGGCCGCCGCGTCGCCAACGAGACCATGGCCTGGCTCGCCCACCACGTCGCCAACATCGTGGCGGTGAAGAACTCGGTCACCGACGTGGCCGATGCGGCGCGCCTGGCCACCATGGTGCCCTCCAGTTTCGAGATCTACAGCGGCGAGGACGACCTGGCGCTCGCGATGATGGCCGTCGGCGCGGTCGGCCTCATCAGCGTGGCGTCGCACTGGGCCGGCCGGGAGATCGCCGGCATGCTTGCCGCCCACCTGAAGGGCGACGTGACCGGGGCGCAGCGACATCAACTCCCGACTCGCCGAGTCCTTCGCGTTCGAGTCGACCGAGCGCTACCCCAACCCGATGCCGGCCAAGGCGGTGTGCCGCCTGCTCGGCCTGGGGGTGGGGGAGTGCCGCCTGCCGCTCGCCCCCGGGACGCCCGAGCTGGACGAGCTGGCCCGCCGCGTGCTCGAGGGCCTGGGCACCACGGTTGGCTGAGCCGGACGAGGCGGGGCCCCCGGCCCAGCAGGGAGCCGGCGGACCGGGCCGCTCCGGCGAGCGTCGCGGCCGGTCGGGCCCCCGCCGGTCCGAGCGCCGCCCCTCCCGCGGCCCGGAGGGGAGCCGCGCCGCCACGTCGCCCGGCGGTACGGCCGCGCCGGTCCGGGTCGTGTTCCTGGGTGGCCTCGGGGAGATCGGCCGCAACTGTGCGTGCATCGAGGTGGACGGCCGCATCCTCGTCCTCGACTGCGGGATCATGTTCCCCGACCCCGACATGCCCGGGGTCGACCTGGTGCTCCCGGACTTCTCCTACCTGCACGAGCAGGCGCACCGGGTCGACGGGATCGTGCTCACCCACGGGCACGAGGACCATGTGGGTGGCCTGGCGTTCTTGCTGCGCGACCTGTCGGCCCCCATCTACGGTTCGGAGCTGACCGTCGGGCTGGCCAGCTCTCGCATCCGCGAGGCCGGACTGCTCGAGCGGACCGAGCTGATCGCGGTCAAAGACGGTGAGCGGCGTCGCATCGGGCCCTGCGACGTCGAGTTCATCCCGGTGACCCACTCGGTCCCGCACGCGTTCGCGCTGGCCTTCCACACGCCCCAGGGCGTGATCCTGCACTCGGGGGACTTCAAGCTCGACCTCCAGCCGGTCGACGGCCGGCGGACCGATCTCGCCCGCCTCGGCGCGCTGGCCGAGGACCCGGGGATCCGCTTGTTGCTCTCAGACTCGACCAACGCCGAGGAGCCCGGATTCACGCCGTCGGAATCGGCGGTCGGCGAGACGCTGCGCCAGCTGTTCGCGGCCCGGCCCGGCCGCCGCGTGATCGTGGCGTGCTTCGCCAGCCACATCCACCGGGTCCAGCAGATCGTGAACGCGGCGGTGGCGAGCGGACGCCAGGTTGCCTTCCTCGGCCGCTCCATGGTCAACAACGTCGAGTTGGCGCGGTCCCTCGGGTTGCTCACCATCGACGACGCGGCGGTGGTCGAGATCGACGAGATCGCGCGGATGGCACCCGGCAAGGTGTGCGTGATCTCGACCGGCTCCCAGGGTGAGCCGATGTCGGCGCTCTCGCTCATGGCGACCGGCGAGAACAAACGCGTCGAGATCGAGCCCGACGACGTCGTCATGATCAGCGCGCACCCGATCCCGGGCAATGAGTGGTCGGTTGGCCGGGTGATCGACCAGCTGCACCGGCGCGGCGCCGAGGTGATCCACTCGGGCAAGGCGCCGGTGCACGTGAGCGGGCACGCCCGTCAGGGCGAGCTGCGCACGCTGCTCGCGGTGACTCGTCCCGCCAGCTTCGTCCCCGTGCACGGCGAGTACCGCCACATGGTCCACCACGCCGAGCTGGCGATCTCGATGGGGGTGCCCGAGGACCAGGTGGTGCTGTGCGAGGACGGCGACGTCGTCGCGCTCGACGAGAAGGGACTACGCCGGGACGGCACGGTCCCGGCCGGCTACCTCTACGTGGACGGCACCGTGGGCGACGTCGGCCACGGTGTGCTGCGGGACCGGCGTATGCTCGCCGACGAGGGCGTCGTCATGGTGGTCGCCAACGTCGACCTGCACTCGGCCCAGGTGATCGGGGTGCCCCGCGTCATCACCCGGGGCTGGGTGCACGCGCCCGAGGCCGAGGACCTGTTGGAGGAGTCGGCGACGGTCGTCGCTGACGCGCTGACCAAGTCGATGGCCGATGGCGCCCGCGACGTCGAGGTCCTCGGTCGGGCGGTCCGCCGGGCCCTCGGGGCCCTCGTGAGCGAGCGGACACGTCGGCGCCCGCTCATCATCCCGGTGGTGCTGGCGGTCTAGACGTTGGGGGTCATGGCCAGGCGGCCCATGTCGATCCCGCCCCGCCACAGCAGCGGGTCGAGGTCGGCCGGCGGGGCGGGCCTCGCCAGCAAGAAACCCTGCGCTCGCACGCAGCCGAGACGGATCAAGGCGGCCATGTCCGCGTGGTTCTCCACTCCCTCGGCCACCAGGTCGAGCCCGAAGGACTCGCCGAGGTGCACGATCGCCTCGACGATGGCCTGGTCGGCCGGATCCTCGGCCAGACCGATGACGAAGCTCATGTCGATCTTGAGCGTGTCGATCGGGATGCGCTTCAGCTGGGCCATTGAGGAGAAGCCGGTCCCGAAGTCGTCCAAGGCCAGGCGGACCCCGAGGGTGCGGAAGCCATCCAGGATGGCGATCGCCCGGTCGACGTCCTGCATCACGACGTGCTCGGTGATCTCGAGGCAGATGGAGGAGCCGAGCAGGTTCGACTGGCGTAGGCAGCGGCTGATGTGCTCGGTGATGCCGGGCGAGGACAGCTGGGCCGGCGACATGTTGATCCGCATCAAGAGGTCGAGGCCGGGGTAGCGGTCCCGCCACACCTGCATCTGGCGGCAGGCCTCCTCGATCACCCAGCGACCGAGGTCGACGACGAGGCCGGTCTCCTCGGCGACCGCGATGAACTGGCCGGCCGGGATGATGCCCCGCTCGGGGTGCTCGCAGCGGATGAGCGCCTCGACGCCCAGGATCTTGCCCGTGGTCATGTCGATCTCGGGCTGGTAGTAGAGGCGGAGGCCACCGTCCGCGATGGCGTCCCGCAGCATCATCTCGGTGTCGGTCCGCTCGTCGATGGCGAGTCGCAGCACGTCGTCGAACATGACCGCCCGGTTGCGGCCCTGGGTCTTGGCCGCGAACAGGGCGACATCGGCGTTCCCGAGCAGCTGGAGAGCGCTCATCTGACCGGGGTTGGCCAGCGCGATCCCGACGCTCGCGGTGTGTGAGACGTGTTGGGAGGAGACCTCGAGGGGTTTGGAGACGAGCGAGAGCAGCCGGTTGGCCGTGGCCATGCAGGCGAGCTCGCCGCCGGCCCCGTTCATCACCACCATGAACTCGTCGCCGCCGAGGCGCGCCGTGAAGTCACCGGGCCGCACCGACATGCGGATGCGGTCGGCGGTGGTGACGAGGACGCGGTCACCGGCCAGGTGCCCCAGGTAGTCGTTCATGTACTTGAAGCGGTCGAGGTCCAAGAACAACAGCGCGGTCGGGGTGCGGCCCGTTTGGAGCCGCCGCTCGAGCTCCTCGATGAGCGCCCGCCGGTTGGGGAGCCCGGTCAGGTCGTCGTGCAGCGCCAGGTGCTGGAGCCGGGTCTCGGCGTCGATGCGGGCGTCCAGCTGGGTCAGCATCGAAGCGACGGCAGCCAGCGCGTTCACCTGGGGCTGGGTCCAGTGGGCGTCGTAGAACTGGAGAAAACCGAGCGAGCCCTCGGTCACCTCTCCCTTCATGATCGGCATGGCGATGCCCGAGAAGTCGGTCGACCTGCGAGCCGTCCTCGACCCGCTGGTTGTACGAGTCGGGCGTCTCGGACTTGCGGACGAGGAGGGGCTCTTTCAGGTCCCGGAGGCGCGGCGAAGATCGGGTCCGAGGAGAAGGGGACGACCGCCAGCGGGTCGGGGTCCGGCTTGAAGTCACGGGGCGGGTACTCGGCGACGAGCACGCTCGTGTCGGCGACGCGGTCGTTGCGCCGGATGAAGGCGACGTCGGCCCGGAGGAACTCGGCCAGCTCGGTCAGGATCTCGGTGAGCACCTGGGTGTAGGTGATCGACGAGGTGACCATGAGGCGGTCGGCCACCGTGATGACCAGCTCGTCGAGGCTGCCCTGGTACTCGGCCGAGGCCCGGGCCCAGGCCGACCCGCAGAGCGCGGCGAAGACTCGGATCGTTGAGACGTCCTGGTCGGTCCAGGTCTCGCCCGACGCCGCGGGCCACGCCGAGGGCCCCGACCGCCGGGCCCGGGCCGATCCGGACCGGCTCGGCCCAGACGCGTCCAGGCTTCGGTCCCGTTGGACTGGGGCAGCTCGAGGTAACCGAGGGCGCCCTCGCTGCGGAGGCGTTCACGCACGAGCTCGGCGATGGGCAGCGCGACGGACTCGTCGTGGCCCTCGACCACCCAGTTGCAGCCGTCCGCTCCGACGGGGGCGTGCTCGCGCCAGGGGACGAGGACGATGGCCTTGGACCAGGGAAGCAGCTGGGAGAGGCCCGCGATGATGAACGGCGGGTCGGTGGTCGCGTATGAGTCCGGCGCATCGTCGGCGGCGGGAGTCGATGGGTGTTGGGGAATCGCTCATCTCTCGCTGCCAGATCGCTTGCGCTCGGACCGAAAAACCAGCTAGAGGCGAGCTTACGGGGCGTCGATCGGTCAGCCGTGGATGATCCGGTGCCCCAGGCCGCCCGCCGTGGTCGCTCGGCGACGACCGCTGCTCATCGGTAGCGCCCGCACGCCGCCGCGATGGCGCACACGGGGCTCGGCGACCCGGGCCGGTGGTCAGCGGCGGCCGCTCAGCGCCCGCAGGCCGTGGTGGACCCGGGACTGGGTCAGCGTGAGCACATCGTCGAGGGGCAGCCGCAGGCTGCCCATGGTCGGCTCGGCGGCGTGGCTGAGTCGGAGCACCAGCCCGAGCTGCTCGTCGCCGTCCATGGCGAACAGCTGGCGGAAGCTGGCGGCGAGCGCCCCGAGCCTGGCGCGCGTAGCGGGTGCCGACCAGGGCGTGGAAGTTCTCCTCGCCGTGGGCGTAGATGAACAGCGGGGACGTCGGGTGCACGGCCAGCCCGGACATCTCGGCCGCCAGCCACGACCCGCATCACCCCGGCGCCGGCCCGGACGAAGTCGACGGCGTGCCGCGCTCGGCGCGGTCACCACGACGAGCGCCGAGCTCGACTCGATCGCCTTGCGGGTGTTGTCGCCGAGCGCTTGGCCGGCGTCCCAGTCGGCCAGCTGGGCCATGACGTCGGCGCGCCGGATCAGCCCGAGGGCGGCCAGGTCGGCTCCGTCGAGCTCGAGCGTGCGGACGTCGATCCCGGTCTCGCATCGGGTCGACGCCGGGCCAGCGCAGCTCGCTGATCATCTCCCGGTGGGTCTGGGGTGTGAGGAACCGCATTCGGTCCGACTCGGCGAGCAGCTCGGCGGCGACCGCGAGCTGGTCCCGGTCGGTGAGGACCCGCAGGCCCCCGCCCTCCTGGGCGGCGGCCGCGGCCGAGCTGGTCGAGGACCGCGGCGGTCGATCGGGCGCCGGCGTCCCCTTCTTGCGGTTGGTCGAGCGGCGCAGCATCGGCTCGAAGTAGCCAGCCAGCTCGCGGGTCGCGACTCCCGCCCGAAGTGCAGGATCGCCGACCGGCCCGTCGAACCGGGCGTCGGGGAACAGGTCGGTCGCGCCCGAGCATCCCCTGGGCGGCCGCCGCGACCCGGGCGTTGAACAGCGCCGGCACCGATCGCGACGTAGCTGCCGCGGTAGGCGACGTCCATGGTCACCGACTTGGCCGGGTCCAAGAAGACGCTGAACTCGCGCTCGCGACATCTCGAAGCGCCAGGGCTGGACGTTGCCCCCCGAAGGGGCGCGGCTGGCCGCGTACACGATGCATCGGCCGCGGGTCGTCGGGGAGCGCGCTGGTCGGCTCGGGATCCGGGATCGAGCTCTGCCCGGCGGCCGCTGGATCGGTCGAGCTGTCCGAGCAGCGCGTCGATGTCCACCCGCAGGCGGCCCGGAGTCGAGCTGTCCGCTCGCGCACCAAGCCGCAGCACGGCGGCGGCGGTGGTGGCCGCGCCGAGCGTGACGTCACCGGCCAGCTGTGGCCAGGTCGTGAGCGTCCGGCCCACCTCGGCCAGCGAGGCGGCGGCCGCGTGGTCGAGACCTGCTCGGGCTCCAGGATCTGGAGGACGTAGGGGACCTTGTCCCGGGTCGCGAGCCCGGCGACGGCCTCGGTGCTGACGTCCCCGAGCAGGCCGTGGAACAGGTCGCGCTCGGGTTCGAGGTCGAAGCGCTCGACGTCGAGCAGCCCGCGGTCGCTCGTCTCCATGACCACCGGGATGCCGGCGGGCCCGTGCCGCCTCCCGCAGGAGCACCTTGATGTCGAGCGAGTCGCACTCCTCGATGACCAGGTCGAGGCCGTCGAGGAACTCGCCGACGTTCTCCGCGGTGATCCCCGTCGTCCAGATCGAGACCGGCAGGTAGGGGTCGATTTCGGCGATGCGCCGGGCGGCGATGACGGCCTTGTTGACGCCGAGGTCGAGCAGGCTGGCCGGGATCCGGTTGAGGTTGGTGATGGCGATCTCGTCGAAGTCGGCCAGGCGCAGCTCGCCGCACAGGCCCTCCATGGCCAGCAGGTGGGCGATCGCGTGCCCGACGCTCAGCCCGACGATACCGATGCGCTTGCGTGCGAGCCGCGCCTGCTCCTCGGGCGTGATCTTGTTGCGGTTCCGATCCAGGCGGAGCAGCTCGAAGGCGCTGGGCCCGACGATCTTCACCAGCGCGCGGCGCCACGGGAAATAGACGAAGCGGGCGGCCTCGGCGAGCACGTCGGCAGGCACCGGCGGGCGGAGCTCGTCGAGTTCGGCCCGCTGCGTGTCCAGGCGGTCGATGGTCTTGACGCTGGGGTCGGCCGCGAGCCGCTGCGCGATGGCGCGATCCGAGCGCAGGGCGAGATCGAGGACGAGCGGGCGCCAGGACTCGCGGTCGAGACGTACGGAATCAGGCTCGCAACCGGGCAGCTCGGGGCGGCGACAGCTGTGAGAGCTCGATGCGCTCGCGGTACTTCTGCTCGGGGATCGTCGACTCCGAAGACCCGCGACCGGCGCCAGACCATGAGCGCTGTGCGGTACTCCTCGCTCGGGAACGGCACGCTCTCGCTCCCGAGCGTGTGCCCGCCCCCGTCGACGATCGGTTCGATGTGGCGTTCGGCCACGGTGGCCAGCGCGAACTCGCAGCGGAACCACTCCATCGCGTAGATGCTGCAGCGGTTGAAGGTCCGGAACATGGAGTGGGGCCCGAGGCCCCGGATCGCACTCCATGCGCCCTTGATCTCGACGACGCCGAAGGGTAGGAACTTTCGCGACCTGCTCGCGTCAGCCAGTCGGCCTCCGAGGAAGAGGCCATCTCGCGCAGCGACTCGGAGTCCTCGAGCCGGTCCAGGGGCCCGTGGCAGCGCACGCCAGCGGCCACCTTCCCGTCGGGCCGGCGGCCCACGAAGAACATGCGAGACGCCGTCGCCGTCCTCGAGCTGGGCGCGGTGGATGGCCTCGCCGACCCCGTGCTTCTCGTAGACCTCGATCGCGCCGTCGAGGTACTCGGCCCACACGTCGGGCCGCGCCCGCGGGTGGTGCACCTCGAAGTGGAGCCCGATGGATTCGTCGAAGAACCCGGCACTCAACCGGTGCGCGCACTGCGGCAGCGTGGTTTGGCTCATCCTCGCCCTCTGCTTCGCTACTGCGTCCCTGGATCGAAGCTGCGGCTACAACGACGCCTCGAACCCGTGATGCTAAATCACATCAGTGGCATTTGCCAGGGACTTCACAAAAACGTCGCGACCATGCGATCCGCGACGGTCGACGGGCTCAGTTGAATCGGGCGCCGCGTCCTCCCACGTAACGGTTGAAGGCGGCGAGCGTCGCTCGTGCCGCCGACTCGGGTTCGCTGCTCGCACGGGCCACGCCGACGAACTCGGCGTCGCCGCGCTCGGCGCGCAGGATCGACGCGGACCGGCGGGTTGGTCGACGCCCTGCGCCGAGCAGACCGACGCAAGGCTGCGCGTCGATGGCGACCCCGAGGCCGGCGAGCGCCTGCAGTGTGGCGACCGCCGGGCCGATCAGCGTGCCCGAGGTACCCTTGCCGTTGGCCGAGTTCCCCTTCCATGACAACACGACCCGGGCCTCGCCGGTCGTCTCGTCGACGTCGCTCTCGACGAGCGCGACCCGCTCGCCGGAGACCGACGCCGGCACCGGGGCGGGCGAGGCCGTGGCCGGGCGCGACGGCGACAGGTCGTGGATCTCGACCGTGGCCGACCCGCGGAACCCCCGCGCGACTCGCGTCGCCACGAGCTCCAGGTCCGGGTCGGGGTCGACGGCCACCACGCTGATGGCGACGTGGCCCCCTTGCTCTTCGGGACCGAACCCCACGTTCAGGACTCCCGGCAGGACGCGCAGTTCGAGTTCCAGTTCGGCCAGGCCTTCGCTCACGCTCGTGTCGATCCCCTGCTCGTCGTTCTCGAGCGGTTCACGTCCTCGTGCAGTCGCGACACCGCCAGCCGGAACAGCTCGGCCGGGTCGACCGAGTCCTTTGGGGCCGTCGCGCTCGGCGAACTGCACCGACTCGACGGCATACCGCCGACTCCTCGGAGAACCGGCCGACCAGCGCGTGGAGCGACTCGGCGGTGGCGTTGGGGAGCAGCGCCGCGAATGTCCCGCTGGCGCAGGCGCGCGCCGGTGTCCCCGGTGCGCAGGGCACGCCCGAACGCGTGCGCCGAGGCGGCGGACCTCCCGTTCGGTCGGCTGCTTCGGCATCGACCCGCAGCACCATCACGGTGAAGGTCCAGCCGTAGCGGGAGCTCTGGGCCGCCGCCGCTCGCAGCGCCTCGTTGAAGACGCTCGGGCGACAGGAGGCCGGTCGCGGGGTCCCGGACCAGGTGGCGCCGGGCCGACCTGGGTGGCGAGGGCGACCTCGGCGATACCCGTGACGAGTCGCTGCACGGGTGGGGCACCGCGTCGGGCTCGAGACGAAGTCGGCGTCGTCGAGATCCGATCGCAGCTCGGCCGGGCCCACCGGGCGGCGGCCCAGCCGGAACGCTTGGGTGCCCGTCGCCTCGTTGGCACCACCGACAGACGCGTCCTGCAGGTGGAAGTGCGACGGCCACGAGATCGAGCGCCTCGTAGATGACGTCGAGCCCGGGCGTCTCCGGCCACCTTGTGGAGCAGCGCGATCAGGGGGTTGGCGTCCGCGGTCCGGAGGTCGGGCGCTGGTCTGGTTCGGTCCGCGGCTGCCGAGGCGACTGCGCCCCCTGACTCGGGGTGGGAGGCGTACTCGCTTCGTTCATCGAGTCACCGATCCAAGGACCAAACACGGGATGTCGGCCGACCTTACCAACCGCCGCGCGCGCGCCGATCGATCGGGCCGGGCCGCCTCAGGTCCCCAGCCGAAGTTGTACCGGAATCCCCACCTCAGGTGGCCGCGGCGGCGGTTCGGGCTCCGAGCGAGGCGTTCGCCCCGGCCGACCATGGGAGATTCGGAGCGGCTGGCGGGGACAAGCTCGGACACGAAGCGCATCACACGGTCGTGCTCGGCGCTGCGGCTGGTAGGCGCCCTGGGCGAAGAGGCGTTCGTGGCGGGCCAGCAGCGCGGGGTGGGTTCGCTGCAGCCAGGAGAAGTAGTGCTCCTTCATCGGGCCGCGCAAGTGGAGTGGAACCGCTGTCACCGATTTGGCGCCGGCAGCGACGCAGGCCTCGATCACCTCGCGGATCTGCCCCTCCCCATCGGAGAGCCCGGGCAGGATCGGCGCCACCAGGACCCCGCAAGGGATCCCCGCTTCGTTCAGACGCCGCACGGCGTCCATCCGGCGTTCTGGCGGGGGAGTGCCGGGCTCGGTCGAACGCCAGACGTCGCGTATCCAAGGTGCCGATCGAGAAGTCGAGCCGAACCGACGTCCGCTTCGCCGCCGCGATGAGGTCGGGTAGATCTCGGAGCACGAGCGTCGACTTGGTGAGGATGCTGAAGGGGTTCCTCGCCTCGGCCAGCACCCCGATGATGCCTTTCGTCAGGTGGTACTTGCCCTCTGCGGCTTGATATGGGTCCGTGTTGGTCCCCAAGGCGATGAGTTCGCCGCTCCATTTGGGTGAGGCGAGCTCGGCCCGGAGCCGCTCGACTGCGTTGATCTTGACGACGATCTTGGTTTCGAAATCCTCACCAATGTTCAGGCCGAGATAGTCGTGGGTCGGCCGGGCGAAGCAGTTGTGGCTGATGACCCCGTTGGTCACATAGTCGCCGGTCGCGGTGGTGATGTCATACATCGTCATGTCGATCCCCAGGTCCCGGATCGAGATGACGACGGGGCGCTGATCGCGGTCGCCTCGATCGCGGTCGCCTCGATCGTCTCGTCCGGCGACAGCTCGAAACCGAGCAGCCTGCTTTTCGGCCTCAGGTGCGAGCGACACTCCCCGTTCTGCTGGCGCCCAGCGACGAATTTCCAACCCCGGTCGGTCAGGAACCGGTGGTCCTCGGATGTGACCAGCTGGACGCCATTGGAGAGGGTCGTCTCCCACGCCCGGCGGATCACCGACCAGTGATCCAGCACCTGGCTCGGCACGTACCTCCGATAGCAGCCCGCCACCTCGGTGCCGACGACGATGTCTCCAGGGCGGACCTCGGCCAAGGGTTTTGCTCGACCATCTGACATGAGGATCGGGGTGGAACCAATTGCGCAGTAGGAGCATGCATGAGAACAGCCCCTATATGGGTTGATCGTGTAGCGGAATCCGAAGCCGCTGCCCGGGACCGTGTTGATGATCCGTTTCGCGTTGACGTGAAGGAACTCGAGGCCGCGGTATTCGCCGGTCCCGACGTGGCGCGTCGCCCGACGCTCGTCGGGGAACAGGGCGCCCGCCTCGTCCTCCTCAGCGAGCTGCCAGCGGAGCCCGTCGGAGGAGCCGGGTCGAGCCATTGGTACAGCATAGCGAACACACGTTCGCCTATCCAGCGTCGGCTCGGCCTCGTCGAGACGCTGCCTGACCAGGTCGAAGGCGTGATCGGGATCCGCGGGTGTCTGAAGGCCCGGCGATAGCGTTCACTCACCGTGGCCACCAAGCGTTCATCGGCCTCTCGGCGCGGCGCGACTCGATCAAGGTCGTCTCGGGGGGGAAGTTCCCGCTCCCGATCGACGCGCGCCCACGCCCGACCGTCGATTTTGGACACCACCTTCTTCGCTGATCACTCAGCGGATCTCTGGGCGATCGCGTTGGCGACCGTCGGCGTCCTGCTTGCGCTGGCGCTCTACGGGCATGCTGCGGGGTCGCTTGGCCGCGGAGTCGATGACGGGCTCGGCGCGGTCATCGGCTGGATCCGTTACCTCGTGCCGCCGGTCGGCGTTGCCGTGGCGGTCGCCGTCATCGTCGGGCGCCGTCCGGCCGACCCACTCCGGGCTGGGCTTGCGGTGACGCTCGGGTTGTTGTCCACCTGCGGTCTGGCCGACCTCGCGGGGGGAACACCCGGTCCGGCCGCCAGCACCGCGGCGCTGCGGGGAGCCGGCGGCTATGTGGGCGCCGTCGTCGGCCACTCGCTGCAGCGAGGCGCTGGGACCGCCGGGGCGTATGTGATCTTCCTCGCCGCGTTCGTCGTGGCCGCCGTGTTCTCGACCGGGGTCTCACTGCGGAGCTTCTTCGAGTTTCTGGCGTCCTGCCTCGCCTTCCTGGGGCGCATCGCTCACACTTTGGTGCCCCGACGCGCCGAGCCGCTCGCATTGGTGCCCACCGTCGGGTCGCTCGCCCCGCTCGACGATGAGGAAGAGGAGTACGAAGAGGAGGAAGAGGAGGCCGACGAGGTGGCCGAGGAGCCCGCAACGGCTCCCGAGCCCCGGACGAGCCGGCGACGGGTGAAGGGACCGGCCGAACCGGTCGTCGCGATGGCCGGCGAGTGGAAGCTCCCGCCGCTCAGCCTCCTGCACCGATCGCGCGAGACCCACCAAGACGAGCGCCAGCTGGACGCCGCCGGTGAGGCCCTCGTCAACGCGCTGGCGGCGCACGGCGTGCCCACTCGCATGGTCGGCCGGACCGTCGGGCCGACGGTCACCCGCTATGAGCTCGAGCTCGGTGCGGGGATCAAGGTGGCCCGATTCACCAGCCTGCACCGGGACATCGCGTACGCCATGGCCGCCTCGGATGTGCGAATCCTGGCCCCGATCCCGGGCAAGTCGGCCGTCGGTGTCGAGGTGCCCAACTACCAGCGTCAGCTGGTCGCCTTGGGCGACGTGCTCTCCTCCGAGGAGGCCCGCAAGGCTCGGCACCCCCTCGACGTCGCGCTCGGACGGGACATCTCCGGACGCGCCGTCATGGTGAACCTCGGCGAAATGCCCCACGTCCTTATCTCGGGTGCGACCGGCGCGGGCAAGTCGTCGTGCATCAACTCGATCATCACGTCGCTCCTGTTCCGTTCCACCCCGGACCAGGTTCGGTTGATCCTGGTCGACCCCAAGCGGGTCGAGCTCGAGCACTACAACGGCCTGCCCCACCTCTTGACCCAGGTCGTGACCGACCCGAAGAAGGCTGCAAACGCGCTGGCCTGGGCGGTGAAGGAGATGGAGCAGCGCTACGAGCTGCTGGCCGAGTACGGCATGCGCGACATCGCCGGGTACAACGAGGCCTTCGACAACGGCGCGATCGGCCCCCGTCCGCACTCGGCGGCCGACATCAAGCAGCGCCTACGAGACGCGGCCGACCGTGCCCATAGCGACGCCGACGAAGAGGACGAGTACGAAGAGGAAGAAGAAGAGCTCGACGAAGACGAGGCGGGGATGCCCAAGCGCCTTCCCTATGTTGCCGTCGTCGTCGACGAGCTGAACGACCTCATGATGGTGGCGGCCCGCGACGTCGAGGAGTCCGTGGTCAGGATCGCCCAGATGGCCCGTGCTGTGGGCATCCACCTGGTGCTCGCCACCCAGCGTCCCTCGGTCGACGTCATCACCGGGGTGATCAAGGCCAATATCCCGAGCCGGATGGCCTTCGCGGTCTCCTCGTTGGCCGACAGCCGCGTCATCCTCGACCAGCCGGGGGCGGAGCGGCTGATCGGCAGGGGGGACATGCTGCTGCTCAGCTCGTCCTCGAACGTGACCCGCCGGCTCCAGGCCCCCTGGGTCTCCGAGGAGGAGATTCGTCAGGTCGTCGGGCACTGGCGGCGGCAGGGCAAGACGCCCGAGCAGGTCGTCGCGATCTCCGATGTCAACGAGCGGGGCCCCGGTCGGGGCGGGATGGACGATGACGACGACGAGCTGCTCCAGGTCGCATTGGAGCTGGTCGTGCGCTCCCAGCTGGGCTCGACCTCGATGTTGCAGCGCAAGCTCAGGGTGGGCTTCGCGCGGGCCGGACGGTTGATGGACCTGCTGGAACGGCGAGGTGTCGTCGGTCCCTCCGAGGGGTCCAAGGCGCGTGCGGTGCTCATGAGCCCCGACGAACTCGGTGACGGCGCCGCGTAGTAGGCAAATGAGGTGAGATTTCGACGGGGGGCGTCGAGGTTGACCATCCCTCCGCCGGCCCTCAACCGATCGATGTCGTCCTCACCGGTTCGACGATTCCCGAAGGTCGTGAAGACGCGCCCGATCGAACCCGAGACGCGGTCGCCCGAGATGACCCCGGACACCGGCCCACGGGCCGACGAGGAGGCTCGCGAGGGTGTCGCAGAGGGGCCTGCCCAGGCGGCCCCCGAGATCGGCGCCGACATGTTTCCTGGCGCCAGGATTGCAACGGGTCCGTCGGCGATGGCGCGATGACGACCTCCGAGGACCCGGTTCCGACCACCGCGGCCGATCCGGCAAGGTCACCCCTCACCGCGGACCCCGGTGCACACCCGGTCCCTTCGAGTGAGACCTGGTTCGCGACCGCTGGCGGCCCGACCGTTCCGGCGACGGCTCCGCACATCGCGATCCCCGAACGACCCGGACACCTGTGGTGGCGGAGGCGGCCACGGCACCGCCGCGCACGATCGCGCGGATTCGTGTTCGCGGTGGTCGGGGTCGTCGTCGCGTTGGCCGCGGCATCGGCCGTCGTGATCACCGAACGCCTTCACAAGGCGCAGCCCACGACCACCGTCACCGCGAACGTGGCGTCCACCGTGGTCCCGGGTTCCTCGCCGGCGATCGCGTGGCCGACCGGCGTGCAGTCGGCCTTCTCCATTCCCGCCCTCAGCATCGCTGAGCAGTCCGGCCCACAGGCCTCGGTTCCGATCGCGAGTCTGACGAAGCTCATGACCGCCCACATCGTGCTGACCGACCACCCGCTCGGCGTCGGGGAGGACGGCCCCTCCATCACGGTCACCCCGAACGACGTCGCGCTGTACAGGGAGGACGTCGCCACCGACCAGGCGAACATCCCGGTGTCGGTCGGCGAGCAGTTGACCGAAAGCCAATTGCTCGACGGCATGCTCGTGCACTCGGCGAACAACTTCGCCGACCTGCTGGCGATCTGGGACGCCGGCAGCATCTCGGCCTTCGTGCAGAAGATGAACGAGACCGCGTCCTCGCTCGGCATGACGCACACGACCTATGCCGACGCGAGTGGGTATTCCACCGGTTCGGTGTCGAGCCCGGACGACCAGCTGAAGGTGGCGCAGCTCGACATGGCCAATCCGGTCATCGCGCAGATGGTCGACCAGTCCTCGGTCACCCTTCCGGTCGGCGGCACGGTGGGCTCGTTCACCCCCTTCGTCGGCGAGGACGGCGTCGTCGGGGTGAAGTCCGGGTACACCTCAGCGGCCGGCGGCTGCGACGTGCTGGCGCTGCAAGCGAGCGTCGGCGGCAAACCGGTCGAGGTGCTGGCGGTGGTCGTGGGCGACCGCGTCGGCGAGGACGTCATCACGCAGGCCGGACTGGAGGCGCTCTCGCTCGCCCGCTCGGTCGTGGGCGGCGTGCGGGTGTTCGACGCGGTGACCAAGGACGAGCTGGTGGCGATCGCCTCGGCGCGCGGACACGCGGCCCCGGTCGTGACGCAGACCTCGGCGTCGGCGCTCGCCTGGCCGGGCCAGCCGATCGTCCGCTCGTTGGATGTGTCGAGCCGGCCGCGGCTCGGGGCGCCCGCTGGCACGAAGGTGGGCACCCTGCGGGTGCGGGTGGGGACCCAAGAACTCCAGGTCGCCGCCGTGACCTCCGTGCGTCTCCCCAGCCTCAGTTTCTTGGAGCGCGTATTCTGACCCCGTGCTTGCCAGGGCCCCGGCCTCTTCGGCCAACCTCGGCCCGGGCTTCGATACGGTCGCACTCGCGCTGGACCGCTACGTCGAAGTCGAGGTCGAGCCAGCCTCGCGTCTGATCCTCAACAGCGAGGGTGAGGGTGCGGGGATGTCCGACGACGCCGGTCACCTCGCCGCCCGCGTCGCCATCGACGTCATCGGCCACGACCGGATCGCCATCACGGTCCGCTCGCAGGTGCCGGTCGGCCGCGGGCTCGGGTCCTCGGCCGCGCTGGCCGTGGCGGCCGCTGCCGCTGCCGGGGCCCGGAAACTCGACGCGCTCGCGATCGCGGCACAGGCGGACGGCCACCCCGAGAACGCCGCGGCGAGTGTGGCGGGCGGGCTCGTCGTCGCGACCATGGTGCGGGGGGCGGTGCGGGCGGTCGAGATGCCGCTCGACCCCCAGATCGCGTTGGTCGCGATCGTGCCGGATCGCCCGCTCTCGACCGCGCGGGCCCGCCAGGCGCTGCCCAACCAGATCGGCATCGCCGATGCGACGTTCAACCTCGGCCGTTTCGGGCTGTTGATGGCCGGCCTGGCCGACCACCGGATGCTGTCGCGCGAGGCCGGGGAGGACCGCCTCCACCAGGACTACCGCAGCCCACTGTTCCCGGAGGCGCCCAAGCTCATGCACGCGCTCCTCGCGGCGGGCGCGCTGATGGCGTGCTGGTCGGGGGCGGGTCCGTCGCTGCTCGGGGTCACGACCGTCGACGCCGCCCCGGCGCTGCGCCAGCAGGCCAAGGTGGCCATGGCCGAGTCGGGCGTCACCGGCGATGCGCTCCTGCTCCACCCGGACCGGGCGGGGCTGGTGGTCGGTGAGGCGGCCCGTCTGCCGCCCTCGGCCCGCTGGAGCGCGGCCGGAGGCTCGGATGGGGCTGCGGGGGAGTCGCCGGGATCGGGCGGCGTGTTCGACTTCGATGAGGATGCGTAGGGGGGACCTACACTTTCCCGGTGGCGCCCAAGTTCGCGATCCGCACCTTCGGGTGCCAGATGAACGAGCACGACTCCGAGCGCCTGGCCGGGCTGCTCGTCGCGCAGGGCATGGAGCCCACCGAGGACCTCGAAGAGGTCGACGTCCTCGTCTTCAACACCTGTTGCATCCGTGAGAACGCCGACAACCGCCTCTATGGCGAGCTGGGTCGGCTGAAGGAGCTGGCCGACCGGCGGCCGGGGCTCAAGATCGCGGTCGGGGGCTGCCTGGCGCAGAAGGACCGCCAGCGCATCCGCGAGCGGGCGCCGCACGTGGACGTGGTCTTCGGCACCCACAACCTGGCCCGGGCGCCCGAGCTCATCGCCCGCAGCGAGCTCGAGGGCCCGATCACCGAGATCCTCGATGCGCCGGACCCGGACGGGCCCCCCACGCATCTGGCGGCACCGCTGCGCGAGCTGCCCTATGCGGCGTGGATCACCATCCAGACCGGCTGCGACAACTCGTGCGCCTTCTGCATCGTGCCGTCGGTGCGGGGCCGGGAGGTAAGCCGCCCGCCCGAGGACATCGTGGCCGAGGTCGAGGCGCTGGCCCGACGCGGCGTCGTCGAGGTGACCCTGCTCGGGCAGAACGTCAACTCCTACGGCCGCGACATCACGCGGCGTTCGCCGTTGTTCGCGGCGCTCCTCCATGCGGTCGGCGAGGTCGAGGGGGTCGACCGGATCCGGTTCACCTCCCCACACCCGAAGGACCTGCGGCCCGAGACGATGGCGGCCATGGCCGAGACGCCGGCGGTCTGCGAGCAGCTCCACCTGCCGCTCCAGTCGGGCAGCGACCGCGTGCTCACCGCGATGCGCCGCGGGTACACGGCCGAGCGCTATCTCGAGCGGCTGGCGGCGGTGCGCGCGGCCGTGCCCGATCTTGCGGTGAGCACGGACATCATCGTGGGATTCCCCGGTGAAACCGAGGAAGACTTTGCGCGCACGCTCGATGTCGTCGCCGAGGCCGAGTACGACAGCGCCTACACCTTCATCTTCTCGCCGCGGCCGGGCACCCGGGCGGCCGAGCGCCCCGAGCACTTCGTGCCCGGCGAGGTGGTCGCCGAGCGGTTCGATCGGTTGCGGGTGGTCGTGGAGCGTTCCGCGCTGGCCAAGCACGAGGGGCGCGTCGGGCGGATCGAGCGCGTGCTCGTGGAGGGCCCTAGCCGGAAGGACCCGTCGGTCCTCGCGGGGAGGACCCGGCAGGGCAAGATCGCCCACTTCGTGCCGGAGGCGGCGCCGTCGCCAGGCGCGCTCGTCGACGTCCTCATCACCGGCGCCGCACCGCACCACTTGCGGGCCGAACCGGTCGGCGTGGCCGTGCCGCCGCGGCATCGCCGCCGGATCCCGGTCGCCATCCGCTGAGCGTGCCCTCGGCGCGGCACACCGGCCCCAGGTCGGTCGTGCTCGTCGGCACCACGGCGTCGGGGAAGTCCGAAGCGGCCTGGCGCGTGGCCTCGGCTCGCCCCGACGTCGAGATCGTCGCCGTCGACTCGATGACGGTGTACCGCGGCCTGGACCTCGCGACCGCCAAACCCACAGCGGTGCAACGCGCCACGGTCCGCCACCACCTCCTGGACCTCGTCGACCCGGCCGACGAGTTCACGGTGTCGATGTTCCAGGAGGCCGCCCGCGACGCGCTGGCCGACATCGAGCGCCGCGCCGCACGGGCGCTCCTCGTCGGAGGGACTGGCCTGTACGTGCGCGCGGTGGTGGACGATCTGGCACTGCCGGGCCGTTACCCGGAGCTCGCGACCTCGCTCGAGGCGGAGTCGGAGCGACCCACCGGTGCCGTCGCGCTGCACGGGCGGCTGGCCGAGCTCGACCCCGTGGCGGCCTCCCGCATGGCCCCGGAGAACCGGCGGCGCGTTGTCCGGGCGCTCGAGGTGACGATCGGTTCCGGTCGACCCTTCTCCTCCTACGGACCCGGGCTCGAGGCCTACCCGCCGACTCGATTCGTCCAGGTCGGGATCCCCTTCGACGCATCGAGGGTGGACCGGCGCATCGCCGAGCGCATCGTCGGCTGGCTCGACGCCGGACTGCTCGAGGAGGTGCGGGCCCTGGCCGAGCGACCGGCCGGCCTGTCGCGCACCGCCCGCCAGGCCTTGGGGTACAAGGAGCTCCTCGCGCACCTGGAGGGCGCGTGCAGCCTGGACGAGGCGCTCGAGCGCATCGTCCAGCGGACGCGGGCCTTCGCCCGGCGCCAGTGGTCCTGGTTCAGGCGGGACCCCCGCATCGCCTGGCTCGGCCCCGACGAGGATCCCGCCGGTGTCGTGGGGGCGCTGCTCGACGGATCCGAGCGCTCGGCTGCTCGGGACCGGGCGCGAGACTAGGAGCATGTCCCGCGACCTGCTGCGGCTCTCCAAGCACGAGGGCGCGGGCAACGACTTCTTGATCCTGATGGACCCGGCCGGCAGCGTGGCACTGACCGACGGCGAGGTGCGCAACCTCTGCGACCGCCGCCGCGGGGTGGGCGCGGACGGCGTCATCCGGGTGCTGCTGGGCAACGACCGCGCCGATTTGGCGATGGAGCTGCACAACGCCGACGGCGGGCTCGCCGAGACGAGCGGGAACGGATTGCGCTGTCTGGCTCAGGCCGCCGTCGAGGCCGGGCTGGTGCACAGCCGGCACTTCACCGTGCTGACCGGGGGCGGCGTGGCCACGGTCGAGTACACCCCCGGCGCTCCCGGTGCGCCGGCGCACGCCACCGTCGAGCTGACCGGGGTCCGCCTGGTCGGTGCCCCCTCGACCGACGCCGACGGTCGGCCGACGCAGCGCGCCGACACCGGGAACCCCCACCTCGTGGTCCGCTGCGAGGATCCCGCCGAGCTGGACGTGGCAAGGATCGGCGCCGAGCTGGCGGCCCCCTTCCCCGAGGGGATCAATGTCGAGTTCGTCGCGCCGGGACCCGGAACCGATGAGATCACCATGCGGGTCTTCGAGCGCGGGGTGGGGGAGACATGGGCGTGCGGCAGCGGCAGCTGCGCCGCCGCGGCAGTCGCGCACGCCTGGGGGCTCGTCGGCCGGCGCGTGGCCGTGCGCAACCCCGGCGGAACGCTCGAGGTGCTCCTCGGTGCCAAGGACGGCGACCCGGTCACACTCGGTGGGCCGGTGCGCAGGGTGGCCGAGATCGAGATCGATCGAAGCGTGCTCGCGTGACCCAGCAGTTCCCCGGCAGTCTGATCGAGCGGTCCTTTCGCGAGCGCATCGTGCTCGTCGGCGTCGCCCTGCCCGGCACCGACCTCGACGAGGTGGAGGCGGGCCTCGACGAGCTGGCCCTGCTCGTGGACACGGCGGGCGCCGACGTCGTGGCCCGCGTCGTGCAACGCCGCGACCGGCCCGACCCGGCCACCTTTGTGGGGCGTGGCAAGGCCGCCGAGCTGGCCGAGGTGAGTCGCGCCGTGGACGCCGACACCGCGGTCTTCGACGAGGAGCTCAACCCTGCCCAACAACGCAACCTGGAGGCGATCCTCGGCCGCACCGCGATCGACCGCACCGCGGTGATCCTCGACATCTTCGCCCAGAACGCCCGCACCCCCGAAGGCAAGGCCCAGGTCGAGCTGGCCCTCCTGCGCTACCGGCTGCCGCGGCTGCGGGGCCGGGGTCACGTGCTCAGCCAACAGGCCGGCGGCATCGGGACCCGGGGGCCCGGCGAGACCCAGCTCGAAGTCGACCGCCGCCGGCTCGTCCGGCGGATGCAGCGCCTCGAGAGCGACCTCGATCAGGTCGGCCGGACCCGCGGCGTGCAGCGGCGGGCCCGGTCCCGGTCGCGCCACCGGGAGCTCGCGCTCGTCGGCTACACCAACGCCGGCAAGTCGACGCTGCTCAACCGGCTGACCGGTGCCGGAGTGCTCACCGAGAACCGGCTGTTCTCCACGCTCGATCCGAGGACCCGGCAGCTCGCGCTGCCCGGCGGCGAGACCGTGCTGATCACCGACACCGTCGGGTTCGTGCGCAAGTTGCCGCACCAGCTCGTCGAGGCGTTCCATTCCACGCTGCAGTCGATCACGCTCGCCGATCTGGTGCTCCACGTGGTGGACGGTTCGGCTCGCGACCCCGACGGACAGATGGCGGCCGTCCGCTCGGTCTTGGCCGACATCGGCGCCGCGGACATCCCCGAGCTCTTGGTGGTGAACAAGGCGGATCGCTCGCCCGAGGCGGCGCGGCTCGTGGCCAAGCACGAGGGCGCGGTGTGCATCTCCGCGTTGAGCGGCGAGGGCATCGACGGGTTTCTCCGGGCCGTCGCCGACCGGGTGCGCTTGACCGATCGCGTCGTGCGGTTGGTCATCCCCTATGCCCGCGGCGACGTCCTCGCCGCGGTGCACCGCGAGGGGGAGGTCGTCGAACAGGAGGCCGGCGAGGACGCCACGACGCTCACCGTGCTCTTGGACGAGGCCGGACGGGCCCGGTTCTCCGAGTTCGTGGCGGCCTCGTGACCCCGCCCAAGGGCTTCGAACCTCCGCCCTACCCGTTCCACCGCCTGAGGGACCTGGAGAAGCTGGCCCAGGCGCACGAGGGCGGCATGGTCGACTGCTCGGTGGGCACGCCGTGTGACCCGCCGCCCGCCTTCGTGATGGAGGCGATGGCGACCTCCAACACCGAGCGCGGCTATCCCGAGTCGGCCGGGAGCGCAGCGCTGCGGCGGGCGGCCGGCGAGTGGATGGCGCGCCGCTTCGGAGTCGAGGTCGGCCCCGAGGCGGTCTCGGCCTGCGTGGGCACCAAGGAGTTCGTCGCATCGGTCGTCCAGTACCTGCACCTGCGCGATCCCGGCCGCGACGTGGTGCTGTACCCGGCCGTCTCGTATCCGACCTACGCCATGGGCGCGCTCTTGGCCGGATGCCGGCCCGTCGCGGTGCCGCCGCGCACGGTGGAGGGCTCCGGGCTCGCGCTCGACCGGATCGATCCGGCCGACGCCGAGCGCGCGCTCGTGCTGTGGTCCAACTCCCCGTCGAACCCGACGGGCGGGCTCGACGACCTGGGGGCGGCGGCCGCCTGGGGTCGCCAGCACGGCGTGCCGGTGTTCTCCGACGAGTGCTATTGCGAGTTCACGTGGACATCTCCGGCGCGCTCGATCCTCGAGCACGGCACCGACGGCGTGGTGGCCCTGCACTCGTTGTCCAAGCGGTCGAACCTGGCCGGCGTGCGCGCCGGCTTCTACGCCGGCGACCCCGCCCTCGTCACCTATCTGACCGAGGTGCGCCGGCACGCCGGACTGATGGTCCCGGGTCCGGTCCAGGCCGGCGCCGTCGCGGCGCTGGGCGACGACGGGCACGTCACCGAGCAGCGGGCGCGTTATCTCGAGCGGCTCGAGCTCCTGGCCGACGCCCTCGGCGCAGCGGGGTGCCCGGCCGGGCTCCCCGAGGGCAGCTTCTATCTATGGGTGCCGGTGCCCCCGGGCATCGGCGACGGATGGGCCTTGACCGAGGAGCTGGCCCGCCACGCCGGATTACTGGTCAGCCCCGGCGAGTTCTACGGGCCCACGGCGACGGGCCATGTCCGGGTGGCGGCGGTCCAGCCGACGGAGCGGCTCGCGCTGGCCGCCGAGCGGCTCGTCGCCTCGGGGTGGTCGGCCGCCTGAGGCCGAGTCCCGCCGGACCACCTCACTACCATCTGCCCATGGCCCCGCCGAGCGACCCCCACGCGCTGCAGCGCGACATCGAGGGCCTCTACGACCGCATCGGCGAGCTGGCGACCGGCGACAAGGAAGCGAGCGCCACGGTCGAGACGGCCATCGACCTGCTGGACCGGGGCGAGGCCCGGGTGGCCGAGGTCGGCCCCGACGGCGAGGTCGTGGTCTACCAGTGGCTGAAGAAGGCGATCCTCCTGCTCTTCAAGCTGCGGGACCTCGAGACGGTCGAGCTGGGCCCCTTCGAGTACGCCGACCGGCTGCCGCTGAAGCGCAACTTCGCGGCGGCCGGCGTGCGGGTGGTGCCCGGCGCCTCGGCGCGTTGGGGCTCGTATCTCGCACCCGGCGTCGTGCTCATGCCGAGCTACGTGAACATCGGCGCCTATGTCGGTGAGCGCACGATGGTCGACACCTGGGCGACCGTGGCATCGTGCGCCCAGATCGGCGCCCGCGTGCATCTCTCAGGGGGCGTCGGGATCGGCGGCGTGCTCGAGCCGCCCAACGCGGTCCCGGTCGTGATCGAAGACGACGTCTTCGTCGGCAGCCGCTGCATGGTGACCGGCGGCGCCCGCATCGGCCAGGGTGCGGTGCTCGGCGCCGGCAGCTTCCTCGACCCCTCGATCCCGGTGTTCGACGCCGAGACCGGCGAGGAGCTGGGCCGGGGGGTGGTGCCGCCCTGGTGCGTGGCCATCCGGGCCAGCCGCCGGCGTGAGTACCCCGGTGGCGAGTTCTTCGTGCCCATCGTGCTCGTGATCAAGCGCCTGAGCGAGGGCGAACGGCACGACAAGACGCAGCTGAACGAGATCCTGCGCCAGCACGGCGCGAGCACGTGACCCCCGATCTCATCGAGAAGACGGCCACTCTGGTGGCCATCCCCTCGGTCTCGCGCCACGAAGCCGCCATCGCCGATCACGTCGAGAGGACCCTGCGAGCCACGCCGTGGCTGGGCGTCGAGCGGGTCGGCGACAACGTCATCGCGCGCACCGACCTCGGCCGTGACGAGCGGGTGGCCATCGCCGGGCACCTCGACACGGTGCCCCCGGCCGAGAACGCCGAGCCCCGGGTCGTCGGCGAGACGCTCTTCGGCCTCGGGTCCTGCGACATGAAAGGCGGGGTCGCGATCATGCTCGAGCTGGCCACCACGGTCGCCGAGCCCGAATACGACCTGACCTGGTGCTTCTACCGCGGCGAGGAGATCGACCGGTCCGAGAACGGGCTGGTGCAGCTGTTCGCGGACCGGCCCGAGCTGCTCGCGGCGGACGCAGCGATCCTCTGCGAGCCGACGGCCAGCCTGGTCGAGGCGGGGTGCCAGGGCACGATCAGGGCGCGAATCACGCTCGGGGGCAAGCGGGCCCATACCGCGGGCGCAGCTCGGGCGCAACGCGATCCACCGTGCGGCGCCGGTCATCGCCCGCGCCGCCGAGTGGCATCCCCGCTCCGTCGTGCTCGACGGCTGCGAGTACACCGAGCGGCTCTCGGTCGTGGGCATCGAAGGCGGGGTGGCGGCCAACGTGGTGCCCGATCGCGTGGAGATCGCCCTCAATTTCCGGTTCGCACCCGACCGCGAAGTCGACGGCGCGGAGAGTTACCTTGCGGGTCTCTTCGCGGATCTCATCGACCAGGAGGCCGGTGATGCCTACGAGGTGCTTGACGTCGGACCGTCAGCGCCGCCGCAGCTCACGCACCCGGTGTTGGCCAAGCTGCTCGCGGCCACCGGCCAGCCGCCGCGGGCGAAGCTCGGCTGGACCGATGTCGCGACCTTCTCGGCGCGCGGGATCCCGGCCACCAATTTCGGACCGGGCGACCCCGACCTTGCCCACCAGGCCGACGAGCACGTGACTCGCCAGTCGTTGGACTCGGCGTGGTCGAACCTCGCTGCGCTGATCGGCGCCTGAGTTACAGCCGGCGCAGGACCGTCAGCACCTTGCCGTAGACGGTCACCTCGTCGGGATCGAAGGTCATGGGCGCCATCGTCGAGTTGGCCGGGGTGAGCACGATCTTGCCCCGCTTGCGCCCGAACAGCTTGACCGTGGCCTCCTCGTCCGGGATGCCCGCCACGACGACGTCGCCGTTCTCGGCGTCTTCTTGGTGGCGGACCACGACGTAGTCACCATTCAGGATCCCGGCCTCGATCATGGAGTCACCGCGGACCCGGAGCATGAACGTGGGGCCGGTGCCGGTGAAGGACTCGGGGAGCGGGAACACCTCCTCGACGCGCTCTTGGGCGAGGACCCCGGTCCCCGCGGCGACATCGCCGACGAGGGGAACATGGCGGACCCGGTCGGGCTCGACCGCCTCCTTGGACGAGGGGTCGTAGCGCACCTTGATCGCGCGGGGCTTGGTCGGGTCTCGCTCCAAGAACCCCTCTCGCTGGAGCACGGCGAGGTGGGTGTGCACCGTCGCCGACGAGTTGAGTCCGACCGCCTCGCCAATCTCACGCACCGAGGGCGGATAGCCGCGGTCCCGCAGGCACGCGGCGATGAAGTCGAGCATCTCCCGCCGCTTCCCGCTCAGGGTTTCTGCCACCGGGACCTCCCTCCGTCGTGACCGTCCTCCCCGGGTGGGGGGCGGCGAACACGTGTTTGCCGAGCGACGATACACAACCCGGATGCCCAATACAAACATCTGTTCGGAAAATCCTTGACACAAACACGCGTTCGTGATGAGATGGGCGACATGGCGAACAGACGTTCGACAACCGGGGGCCCGGTGCCGGCCGAGTGGGGGGAGCGCCGCTGATGGCGATCGCCCCGCTACCCGATTGGGAGGACCTGGACGCCCTCACTGAGACCCGGCCGCCGCTCAGGCTGCTCCCTTCCCCTGGCGGGAGCAGCCGAGCGGTCGACCCGGGTCCTTGCGCACCGACCGCCGGCCGGATGCGGCCAACGCGCCGCTCCTGGTCGAACGCGCGCCGGAAGCGACTCCGGCGGACGGGCCTGGCCCTCCTCTTCGTCGGGCTCCTCGGAGGCTTGGCGGCGCCGGTCAGCTCCCTGGCCGGGACCAGCACCCCCGCACTTGTCCGTGGCGAGATCTACACCGTGCATCCCGGTGACACGCTGGCGTCGATCGCGCTCCGCCTCGACCCTTCCGCCGCTCAAGAGCCCCGGCTCGTGGCGGAGATGTCGGCGCAGACCGGCTCGCCTACCGTCGTCGTGGGCGAGCACATCGTCCTTCCCTGACCGGTTCGCGCCGGCGGGACGCGGAGGCACCCGAACTAACGTCGGTCTCGTGCGATGTCCGTGGTGCTCGGTCGACGACGACCGCGTCGTGGACTCCCGGCTGGCTGATGAGGGCGGGGCGATCCGGCGGCGGAGGGAGTGCCTCAGCTGTGGCCGCCGCTTCACCACGTTCGAGCGCGTCGATGAGCTCCCGCTCTGGGTCGTGAAGCGCTCCGGGGACCGCGAGCCGTTCGATCGGACCAAGATCGTGGCCGGGGTCCGCGCCGCCACCAAGAACCGCCCGGTCAGCGACGACGAGATGGCCGAGCTCGCCCAACGCGTCGAGGACGCGCTGCGGGAGCGGGAGACGAGCCCACCACCCAGCAGGTGGGCCTGGCAGTCCTCGAACAGTTGAAGGCGCTCGACGACGTCGCCTACGTGCGCTTCGCGAGTGTCTACAAGGGCTTCGAGGATGTGGGCGACTTCGAGCGGGAGGTCGGACTGTTGTCCAAGACGACCGAGCCCAAGCAACGGGGCTGAGGGTGCCCGAGCTGCTCGACGCCATGCCCGAGTCGGTGCTCGCGGTGTATGCGCACCCCGACGACGCCGATGTCGCGTGCGCGGGCACGCTGGCCCGCTGGGTCAAGGCCGGAAGCAGCGTGCATCTCGTCATCTGTGCCGACGGCGCGAAGGGTACGCACGATCCGGCGACCGAGCCCACCACCCTGGCGCGCCGCCGCGCCGAGGAGCTGGCGGCGGCAGCGGCGGTGGTCGGACTGGCCTCGCACCAGAACCTGGGGGTGGGCGACGGCGAGCTCGAGAACACCGCCGCGCTGCGGGCCGAACTCGTCGGGTGGATCCGACGGGTGCGCCCCGAGGTCGTGCTCGGGCACGACCCGACCGCCGTCTACTTCGGGCAGCACTACTTCAATCACCACGACCACCGCGCGCTCGGCTGGGCCCTGCTCGACGCGCTCTCGCCCGCCGCGGCGCTCCCGCACTACTTCCCCGAGCGTGGCCCGGCTCACCAGGTCCAGGTCGCCTACCTGTCGGGCAGCCTCGAGCCTGACGTGTTCGTCGATATCAGCGAGACGATCGATGTGAAGGTGGACGCCGTCGGGTGCCACCGCAGCCAGCTGCACGAGTCGGACAGCTGGGCCGACGATGTCGTCCGCGGCCGGGCCGCTGAGGAGGGTGCGCGCGCCGGGGTCGCGTACGCGGAGGGATTTCGCCGCCTGTTCATCGGTCCCTGAGGGTGGTCGTGGTGGACCGCTCGATCGAGCTCGTCCCGGCCGTCCTCCACGTCGACATGGACGCGTTCTTCGCGTCGGTCGAACTGCTGGACCACCCCGAGCTCGCAGGCAAGCCGGTGATCGTGGGTGGGACGGGACGCCGCGGGGTGGTCGCCTCGTGCACCTACGAGGCGCGCCGTTTCGGCGTGCGCTCGGCCATGCCGATGTTCCGGGCCCGCGAGCTGTGCCCCAACGCGGTGTACCTCGACGGGCGCCACGGCCGCTACGGGGAGGTGAGCGCGCAACTGCACGAGGTGTTCCTCTCGGTGACCCCACTCGTCGAGCCCATCGGCCTCGACGAAGCGTTCTTGGACGTGACCGGATCGCGCCGGCTCCTCGGTTCTCCGCTCGAGATCGCGCGGCTGCTGCGCGAGCGCGTCGCGACCGAGCTTTCGCTGCGCTGCAGCGTGGGCGTGGCCCGCTCGAAGCTGATCGCGAAGTTGGCCTCGGAGGCGGCCAAGCCCAGGGTCAGCCGTCTCAGTGTCGAGGTCGGCACCGGGGTGCACGTCGTCACGGCGGACGAAGAGCTCGCGTTCTTGCACCCGCTCCCGATCGAGGCGCTCTGGGGCGTCGGCCCGGCAACGGCCAAGCGTCTCCACGGCCTCGGGGTCCAAACGGTGGGCGACATCGCGCGGGTCGGCGAGCAGGTGCTGGTGCGCCAGCTCGGCCGCGCCCAGGGGGTCCACCTGACCGCCCTCGCGATGGCGCGCGACCCCAGCCCGGTCGTGGCGGGCCGGGAGGCCAAGTCGATCGGCCACGAGCAGACGTTCGCGACCGACATCACCGACCTCGCCGAGCTCCGGGCGAAGGTCGTGGCGATGTCCGACTCGGTGGCCGAGGTGCTGGCTCGCGAGGGCCTGTCGGGGCGGACCGTCACGCTCAAGGTGCGCTTCGGCGACTTCACGACGCTCACCCGCTCGCACACCCTGGAGGTGGCCCTCGATGCCGGCGCGGCGATCTCCGCGGTCGCCGACGCGCTGCTCGAGGCGGTCGACCTCGTCGCCGGGGTGCGGCTCTTGGGCGTGAGCATCTCGGGCCTCGGGCCGCGCGACAGCACCCGCCAGCTGGCCTTCGCGTTGGAGCAGGCGCCGGTTGGCTCGACGCGCGGCGGGGCGGTGCAAATCTCGTGGGAGGAGGTGGCCCGCGCGGTGGGCGCGATCAGGGCCCGATTCGGCAAGCGGGCCGTGGGTCCGGTGTCGACGTTGGACGGGCGGCGCGAGCCGCCCGAGTGGTGGGGCCCGTCCTCGGACGCCGAGGCGGCGCCGGAGCCCTAGTTACTTCGCCCTGAAAAAGTAGATCCGGTGCGGTTCTCCAGCTGTCCTGGGTGCCCGCCGCGTGCGCCCATGAGCCCTCCTCCGACCTCTCCACTCGCTTTTGATCCCCGTTTCCGGCCGTTTGCGGCAGCGGGGACGCGGAGGGAGAGCGTCGAAGCGAGATCAGACAGGCACACGGTGAGCCGGTGGCGGGGAGCGTCCTGGTGGTCGGGCGGAGGTTCTCGCTGGTTGCCTCGGAGGAGAAGCGAGTTTCTTGTTCTGTTCGCGCTCGTCGATGAGCACGGCGATCTTGGTGGCGTTGTGCGCGAGGACACCCCAGCCGCACCATGAGCGCGTCCCGTCGATGCCGTCGAGCATGGTGCGTTCCCAGCCCCAGGAGTGCTTGAGGTACGAGATGCGTCCTTCTGATCCGGTGCGCCACTTGACCAGCTTTGCGGAAGCGACGCGATGACTCGACCGCTTGGCGTTGAGCACCGGGGCGTCCCTTGCGCGGGATGGCGACGTGGGTGACGCCGAGCGCGTGGAGCTCGGTCTCCACCTTGTCCTCGCCATAACCCCGATCCGCGGTGACAGCGGATCTGGGCACCTTGGAGAACCTTTTCTTGATGCGGCCGATGGCGGCCCCGAGCATGGGAGCGTCGGGCGGGTTGCCCATCTCCGACGAGGTGGTCGAGGACAATGCCGTCGGCGTTGTCGGTGACCTGGGCCTTGAAGCCGAACTCGACGGGTCGCCCGAGGCGTCCCTTGGCGATGGGCCGGGCGTCGGTGTCGTGAAGCGACACGATGCGCGTCGATCCGTCGGGGACCTGGCCGCCGAGGCGGGTGCGGGTCTGGACCACGACCGTCTCGAGCACCGAGATCGTGCGCTCGAGTTCGGCCACGAGCGCGCCTGGCCCTGCCCGAGGCTCCGTCCCCGGCCCGGCGCAGCGCTCGGCGGGCGTTTTGTGGCCACGACCTGGGCGTCTTTGATGGACGCCTCGGCGATGGTGGCCAACTCGCCGGTGAGGGCCAGCACCTCGTCTTTGGCGTCGCCACTGCGCCGGCGCAGCCACGCCGCGACCTGATGGGCGCGCCGACGCACCGATCGGGTGCGGTCCCGAAAGCGCGTGCGCCGGGCCAGACCGAGGCCTGGAGGGCCCGCACCGTCTTGGTGAGCTTGGCCACCCCTTTGGTGAGCAGACCCGAGTCGGTCGGATACGCGACATTGGCCGGGACGACGGTCGTGTCGGCGCGCACCTTGTCGAGTTTGACCACGTGGGCCGCATCGGCCTTCTCCAGCAGCTTGTCGTTCAGTTGGTCGACGGCACCGTCCCCGCAGCGGGTGGTGATCTTCATCAGGGTGGATGGATGCGGCACGGCATCGGTGAGCGCGATGCGGCAGAAGCGCCGCCAGGCCAACGAGTCGGCCACCTCGGCGCAGAGTGTCTCGAAGCCGAGCCGATAGCGAAAGCGCAAGAACATCATGCGCAAGTACGTCTCTATCGGGATCGACGGCCGGCCGAGCACGGGGTCGAAGAAAGCGACGAACGGCTCGAAGAAGACTGGGTCGTCGAGCAGGCGGTCGATCGTCGCGAGCCCTGGTGGGAGGGCCAGGAACTCGGGCGGGAGGATTGTCTCCCACAGAGTGGGCTGAGGGTCTACTTTGGTGCGCAACACGATGGCTCCATTCGCTCCGGAAGGGTGTGTGGAGCCATCGTGGCTTTCATTCGAGACCAGAACGCGAGTACCCCGCCACCACGAACGCGCAGGTCACGCGCGTTCTTTCACATCTACTTTTTCAGGGCGAAGTAGTTAGTTGCCGACGGTGACGAGGGTGCCGATCGGCGTGTAGGGGAACACGACCTCGGCGTTGGCGGGGGGCATCTCGACGCAGCCCAGGCTCTGGGGCCAGCCGTAGCTGCCGCGGTCGAACCCGTGGAGCGCGTCGCCGCCGTTGAAGTAGCTGACCCAGGGGACACCGGGGTCGCTGTAGGCGGTGCCGTCGGGGTTGGTGCCCGTCATCGTCGTCGACACGTAGCGGGCGTACACCGTGAAGGTGCCCTGGGCGGTCGGCGCGACGCCGATCCCGGTGTTGGCGAGCGTCCGGTAGACGACCGAGCCGGACTGGTAGACGGTGACGGTCTCAGGATCGGACTCGGACACGTACACGTAGCGATAGGGGTTCGCGTCAGCGTGCCCGCTCGCGGAATCTGCGAGGAGGTCGTGCCACACGGTCGAGCTTGCGATGCCGTCGGTCTTCAGCCCGTTCTGGTCCTCGAAGTCCATGACGGCGCCCTTGGTGATCACGTTCATCTGGCCCGGCGTCCACAACGAGGTGAGCGACTGGGGCTGGTTGGGCCAACGCCACCCGAAAGAACCCTGCTGCACGTCGGCTTCCTGGGTGAGGGAGGTCAACGGCGTGGTCGGGGTGAAGGTGAGGGGTAGGTAGCCGAGCTCGGCCAGCAGCTGCTGGAGCCGGAGGACCGAGCCGGTCTGCACGTTGAAGGGGATGGTCGCCGAGCTGGCGAGCCGCACGCCCTCGGCGCTCACCATGCCCTGGGAGCCGCCCGGGATGACGACCGACTCGGTCGCCCCCGGGACCAGCGGTGCCGACGGGACGAACTCGAGCTCGCTCGGCGACACGAGCGACCACGCCCCTGGGACGCTCGGATCGAGGGCTGGCATCGGGCTGTTCTTCCCGATGGCGGAGCTGAACGACACCGTGATCGTCGTGGCCGAGGGCACCTGCGACGAGCTCGCGCTGGGCGTCGTCGCGATCACGTCGAAGGGTGCGGACTGCTCGGTTCCAGTCGGCGCTGCGACCGGGTGGTTGTTGCGGGCGACCCAGACCACCGCGGTCGCCCCACCCCCGACGATCACCAACGCCGCGACCACCGCGACGACGACCGGCCAGCGGCACGTGGATGTCTTTCGATGGGCGGGCTGCCGTTGCATCGCGTCGAAATCGTAGCCGCCGATGTGTGCAGCCCAGGCTCACCATGGCACCGATTTGGCCTCTCGCTTTGTGCCCCCTGAGCAGGCCCTCGTGGCGTCGGGCTGGGACCGGCGGGGTCAGCCGGCGGCGGCCAACACCGCTTCTTCGACCGAGCGAAGGCGTGCCGGGTCGGTCACCTTGGTGCCGTCGGCCGTCCTCACGTAGAAGGCGTCGACCACCTCCTGGCCGATGGTCGAGACGCGGGCCGAGACCACGTCGAGGGCGCAGTCGAACAGGGCCTGGGTCACCCGGTGGAGCAGTCCCATCTCGTCGGGGGCCCGGAGCTCGAGCACCGTCGAGGAGGCTGACGCCTCGTTGTCGGTCACGACGTGCGGGGTGATCGAGCGGGGGGACCAAGCACGGCGCCCGCCCGCGTAGGCCTCGGCCCGGGCGGCCAGCCGTTCCGAGAGGACGAGGCGATCGGCCAGGACCGCCTCGAGGTCTTCGCGCAGGCGGGCCGAGTCGGGCCACGACCCTCGGGGGACCTCGACGGTGAAGACCTCGACGGCGATCCCGTCGCTGCTCGTCGCATCCGCACTCCGGACGTCCAGGCCGTGGATCGCGAGCACACCGGCCACCGAGGCGAGGAGACCGGGGCGGTCGGCGGCGGCGACCGTGACCCTCGGAGGGTCGAACGCGACGACCGCCCGTCCCGCCTCGCGGACCTCCTCGACAAGGCGCTGCTGTCCCTCGGTCACCCAGGCGGCGGTCTGCGGGAGCGGCCGGCCGTCCAAGAAGGCGGCGGTTCGCTCGACGAGCTCGGCCACGAGGCCCGCCTTCCAGGGCCCCCACGCCGACGAGCCGGTCGCGAGGCCATCGGCTTCGGCGAGCGCGCCGAGCAGCTCAAGGGTGAGCCGGTCGCCGACCGCGTCGGCGACCTTTTCGATGGTGACCGGATCGCCCAGATCGCGGCGGGTCGCGACGTCCGGAAGCAGGAGGTGCAGGCGGACCATGGCCACGAGCACGTCGACGTCGCGCCGGGAGAAACCGATGCGCGCACCGATGCGCTCGACCAGGCCGATTCCGACCTCGGTGTGGTCACCGGGATATCCCTTGCCGATGTCGTGGAGGAGCGCGCCGATGACCAGCAGGTCGCGCCGTTCGACCCGATCGGCCAGCGCCGCCGCGCCGGCTGCGGCCTCCAGCAGGTGACGGTCGACGGTAAAGCGGTGGTATGCGTTGCGTTGCGGGCGCGACCGGACGGGCGCCCACTCGGGCAACAGACGCGAGACCAGTTCGGCCTGGTCCAAGGACTCGAACGCGGCGATCGCGGGCCGACCGACGAGCAGCAGGCGGACGAGCGCCTCCCTTGTCTCGAGCGGCCAGGGGTCCGGTGCCGGCGGCATGCGGTCGGCCAGCCGACGAAGCGCGGATTTCGCGATCGGCAGGTCCCGTTCTGCCGCCATGGCCGCGAGTCGCCAGGGGAGCGACGAGTCCTCGGCGATGGCCGCGTCGTCCCTGAGCGCCGCTTCATTGCCGACGATTTCGATGCCCGGCTCGATCTCGACGGGCGCCGGTGGCGCCGGTGGGCGGGCGCGTCGGCGGGCGAAGCGTTGCTCACGGGCCGGTTGCCACGACGGCTGGCGACGCCAGGCGTCGTGGACGGCCCAGGCGATCGTCCGGCCGACCCGGGAGACGTCGGCCATGAGGACGTCGGCGTCGTCGTACCCGAGGACGGCGGCGACGTGGTCCTGCTCTTGGAGGAGCAGCCTGTCGAGCGCGCGACCGGCACGGCGGTGCAGCTCGACGCGGATGGCAGTCAGCGCGGCGGCCGCCGGTTCGATCGAGGCCATGTCGACGTAGTCGCCGAGCTTCGGCGCGTACGCGGCGATGGCTCGCAGCACGCTCGCGTCGCGCAGGCCCCCATAGGCCTCCTTCAGGTCGGGCTCGAGAAGGAACGCGAGCTCGCCCGCGATGCGGTGGCGTTCGGCCATCTGCTCGGAGAGCTGGGGCAGCCACTTGTCGCCGAGCTTCGTACGCCAGAGCGCAACGGCCTCGGTGATGAGGGGGCCGGCGACGCGCGGCTCGCCCCACACCATCCGGGCGTCCAGGAGCCCCAGCGCCACGCGCAGGTCGCCTCCGGCCGCCGCGAGGACCTCGGCCGGACGGCGGACGCTGTGGTCGAGGTGGACCCCTTCGTCCCACACCGGGTACCAGATCGCGTCGGCCACGGCGCCGACGTTGCGATGTCCGTCGTGGACGAGGACGACGTCGAGGTCGCTATAGGGGCACAGCTCGCCCCGGCCGTACCCCCCGACGGCGAGGAGGGCGAGGGACCTCGGGTTTCCGCCGGTCGCACGGTTGGCCAGGCCTGCCAACCACTCGTCGGCCTCCGCGGCATATGCTCGACAGAAGGCCGTTCCGCCCAGATCAGGGCGTTCTACAAGCCTCTGGCGACGTTCCCGCAGGGAGACCTCGGCCATGGCGGGAACGTAGCAGCGGCGCACAGGAGGGCGGTATGTCGAACAAGCCAGTAAGGGCCAAGGGATCGGGGCTCCGTGTGCTCGACGGTGCCCTCGTGGTGGCCGGCGGTGTGATCGCAGTGGTCATCGGTTTCGCCGTCTTGCACTTCGTTGCCGGCTTCGTCTGGGAGCTGGTCAAGATCGTGGTGATTGTCGGGGTCATCGGGGGGCTGGTCTGGGCTCTCGGGCGCCGTCGCCGCCGTTAACCTCGATCATTCGTCCGACCCTCGGCTGACGGCAGCGTCGTTGGCGAGTTGGTGGTCGTGATCGATCTCGTTGATCTGGCTGCATCGTGGGCGTGAAGCGTCGCGGATTTGTCATTCGGGTTCGGATGTCACGCCCTGCAGGTCCGCTTTCGGGTCGGGCGTCGGGACCCGACTCGTCAGGGGATGGCCGCTCGCAACTTGGCGAAGGCTTGGGAGAGATCGTTCGCCCAGGGCCAGGACTCGTCTAGTCGCAAGATGAGTCCCCGTCCGCGATGGGCAAGCACGGCGGCCACGTGGAGGACCCGATAGCGCATGGTCTTGGGCTCGGCCTTGGCCAGTGCACCCTCGAAGCAGAGCATCTGGCTCCAGGCCAGCAGTGCCCCGGCGATGAGGCTGGTGGCCACCCAAGCCTCATTGCGGACGAAGGAGTCAAAGGGCAGGTTGGAAAGACCGCAGTCCTTCCAGTTCCTGATCCGGTCCTCCACCCGGGCGTGCCCCCGGTGGCGCAGCTCCAAGGCCGCGATGTCAGCTCCCTCGGTGTTCGTGATGAAGCAGGTGTGGCGGAAGCCCGCTGAGGTGTCGAACAGCGTCAACTGGGCGCCCGGGTGGGGACGCTCTCGTCGCATGATCAACCGAGTGTCGGCCGGCCACGCAGTCAGCGCGATGAGCTCGGTCAGCTCTGTCACCCAGGCACCGTCGCGCACAGAGCCGTCGGATTCGGTGGCCTGGATCCAATCCTCCTCTTGGACCAGCACCAGAGCGTCACGAACTCCCTGGTCGATGGGGAATCCGATGGAGAAGTCACAGTTGGCCCCGACGATGGTGTCGACGAACCCGTGGGTGGCCCCGGCGGCGTCGGCCCGCACCAGGATCGGGTGGGTGACGAGGGCCCGATCGTCGTCGGTGAAATGGCCGGTCTGGTACTCCTCAGGCAGCCCCGACAGCGCCCGGTCGAACAGCTCGACGTGGTCGTCGGCGTCGTTGGCTCCGGCTCTCCCGGGCCGAAGCATGGCCGCCAGTGGCTCGTTGGTCGTGTCGCACCACACCGCCAAGGGGAAGAACCCGAAGCCTTTCTTGTAGGTAGGGGTGGCGTCCTGCTTGTCCGAGTAGGCGTTGACCAAGGTGGCGTCGAAGTCCAACACCAACGAGTCGCCCGGAGGAGCGGCCGCCCACACCGTGGCCCGGGCGGCGGCGATCGCGTCGGGGATCGACCGGAGCTCGAAGGCCGTCGTTGCCTCCACCGCCCGCCAGGCCGTGGCGATCGAGGCCACCGGTCCGAACAGCTCGGACTGTTCGCGAAGCGATGCCAGGTCGGACAAGCAGTCGGCGCCATCGGCGATGGCGACAGCCAGATGGGTGAGGACCACGCCCGGATCGTGGGTATGCCAGTTGATCCCGCACCCAGACATGGCCTGCGACATCGCTTCGGTCAGGCCACTGCGATCGGCCAGCTCGGACAACAACGCCGTGCCGGCGTGGGACACCAGGTTCTTCCCGTCGACGGTCACCCTCATCGAGCGGGTGGCGCGACTATCGTGCACCTTCAAGGAGCCCTCCTGGTTCTGTGAGATGTGTTGCTTAGAGACTCACATTCTCCCAGGACAGGGGGGCTTTTACGCGGACGCGAACACCCGCGATTCAGGGGCGGGACGAATTTTCGAGGTTAACCGACCTCGGCTTCGAGGACCAGCCGCCGGAGTAACGACCGCCGCGCTCTCGACGCGGAGCGGGCGCGTGGAACGATTTTGAGAGCGAAGACCTCGGGTCTCACCGCCTCGAAGCGGCTTGCCCGTCTATGGGAGGGGTTCTTCCCTTCGCGAACCTCCACCACTCCTAGCGTGACCGGCTCCTTGACGGTCTCCGGCAATTCCGCCGTCGGGATCCGCCGGTAGGCATCGCCTCCGGCATACGCTCAGGCTTCGTTTCACGCCAGGGCCCTAAACGGTCAACGGAGCCAGGATGAGCGACACGCTTCAAGGTCCGGGGTGGTGGATCGCGTCCGACTCGAAGTGGTACCCGCCTCAACTTCACCCCTCGCGCATCGCGGACATCTCTCGGTCGTCCGCGTTTTCGCCAGTACGCCCAGCGGTCGGTTACCCGGCGTCACCGGGGGCGCAGCCGGGCGCGACGAGAGAACGGGAAGCTGGTGAACTCGCGGCGCGCTCCGTCACAAATCAGCGAGTGCAGATGCGGGCGTCGTTTCGTCCTCGGGGGCGGACCCTGTTGTTCCTGGCCCTCCCGCTCGCGCTCGTGGCCGCCTTCCTCGGCGGTCTCCTTGGCTGGCAGCTCACAAGCAATTCGGCTGCGAGAGCTCCTGCGCTGGGCTCGAACGGACCAGTGGGAACCGGTACCTCGGCCTCTGGCGCGCAGATGGCTGCACTACGTTCCGCGGTCGCCAAGACAGCCGGGGCGTCCGGCTACACCGCGAGCGCGAACGTCTCGCTGGAACTCGGTCGAGCATCCCTCGGCACGCTCAAAGAGGAGCTGATCTACCAGGCGCCGGACCGCCTCTCCATTAGCAAGGCCCAGTTTGGTCACACGTCCACTGCGACATTTATCGGGAGACACTGTTGGATACCCGACGGCTCGGTGGGCGCAGGAGCATGTGGCACCGGGGCGGGCTTCAACAGACGCGGGCTGCTGACCGTGCTGAACACACTTGGGCGAGCCAAGATCATCGGCACCACCTACTCGTTCGTCCCAACGAATACCTCGGCCACGTTGGCTGCCATGGGCGTCTCGTTTGAGCCGTTCGGCGGGTCAGCGGCGGGAAGAATCTCTTCGACCGTGAGTGTCACCACGGGCGGGTGGCTACATCCAGAGTGAGCGCATCACCGTGCTGCAGAGGTCTTCCACCGATCGGGCTGTCCTATCGGGCGGAAGGTTCGTGCTCACCTACAGCCACATTGGGAGCTCGCCGCCGGTTGTGCAACCGTCGCGCCCACCCACCGGCACCATCTCGTAGCCGAGGCTTGCCTCGCCGCCGGGGCATCGGGGAACCTTGGCCCGGCCCGGTAGGGTGAACACCGCACAAAAGTGCAGTTGGCGGCGTGGCCGAGTGGTTCAGGCAGGGGCCTGCAAAGCCCCGTACCCCGGTTCGAATCCGGGCGCCGCCTCGAGGGGATGCTTGCAGTTTCAGCGGCCTTGTCGTTGCAAAACTCGCATTGATGCTCCGCGGCGACCGATTTCGGGGTTCAAGCGCGGATTCTGGAGTGTCGGAAGCGGCGACGCGTGCTCAGCAGGCCGAGACGAGGGTTCATCGACCTCACGACGAGCGCGCCAAAGCCGGCCTTTCGGCCGGATCGATCAGCTCGGGAGTTGAATCAGCCCGGTGGGCCGGTGGCCCGTTCGGGTGCCTCGATCGGTTCGCCGATCAGGGTCTGCCACGTCCCCTTCCGTCGCCGTGGGCGCGTCGGCGACGGCTTGATCTCGGCCAGCTTTGCCTCATGGCTTCGGACCCGATCGACGTTGACCGCGGCGAGGGTGAACGCGACGAGCGCCGTGATCTTGGTCAAACCGAACACCCGGACGAAACCCCGGGACACGTTCACGAAGCCACCTTTGATTGCCGCGTTGACCGACTCGACCGCCATCCGACGGTTCATCGAGATCCGCCAGGCCGTCGTCCCGAAGGGGATCTTCTGGGTGTGAGGGAGGTCGGCAGGTAGAGCAGAGATGGTGTCCGTGCAGCGCTGATCGACCTCGGGAGGCAGCACCACCAACGGCACGGTGGCGGGCAGGCGCATCGTCTTGGGCACGCTGCGGCTGCGAAGCAGTCCCGCGTGGAATGGACTCTTCCATCGGGTGATCCCACGCTCGTCGTGCCCGCGGTGGCGGACGAAGCGCCAGCGGGCCCGCCGGTTGAACGCTTCCTCGTAAGCGAGCCGGTAGTTGCCCTTGGCCAGGAACTTCGGCATGGCCAAGTCCCGGAGATCGTCGGGGAGCGAGCTTGAGAACAGTTGGCCGTCCATGAGGAGCGCGTCGTTGGAGAACGGACGAATCCCTCTCTGGCTCGGGACGAGCTGGAAGGTCTGCTCGATGCCCGCTTGGGCCAGGGGAAAGGCGGCCGTCTCCGGCGGGCACTGGGAGTAGCCGGGGTCCCAGACCACGTCGGTGATCTCGTGACCGTCTGCTTTGTCCTGGAGGAGCGGTCCCACGACCGCCTTGGCCCGATGGGTGCCGGCCGGCGTGAGCACCGCGGTCGTGATCACGTTGGGGACCTCGGGTCCAAGCGTCGTCTTGTCGACGTAGTTGGTCCACCGGACGTCTCGGGTCTGCACGCCGAGGTGGAGCTCGTAGCCGAGGTAGGGGCCCGCGTTGTGGCTCCCGTTGGCCGAGCGGTGCCCGGCCCGGGCGTCGGGATCCGGCGTGTACTGACGGCGCCCATCGGGCCCGATGGCCAACACCTTGGCCCGCCGCGGTTTCTTTGGTGGGGGAGCGGGCTCATCGGAAGCCGCCTCGAGTGCTTCCCCGTCCAAGTGCAGTGCGCTGACCGATCCCTGGAAGGCGCCCCAGGTCTCGACATCGGTGCCGTCGACGGCGACCGAGTGGCTGGTGATGTAGCGCTTCGGGACCGAGGCCCGCAGCAACCGGTCGACGAACCACTGGGTGTCGATGCCCTCGATCCCGGCCTCGAGCACCGAGCAGAGCTTCGAGTAGAGACGGACCACGGAGAGATAGGTCTCATCGGGATCCCAGGACGTGATGCCGAGCCGACTCCGCTCCTTGTCGCTCAGTGAGTTGAGGAGTCGCGCCACGTCGATCAGGTGTGCCTGGTGGTTTCGCCGGAGCGCATTGGCCTGGAGCCCGACCAGCAATGCCTCGAGCGTGAGGCGTCGCGGTCGTCCGGTGGCCGCGTCGTCGATGTACGGCGCGAGCACGTCGATGACCCCGGAGCGATAGACCAGCTGCCGGGCCAGTGTCAGTTGGCTCCCCGACGGCTGGCGACGCCCACTGGTGTCGAGCGGTGGCCGTCTCACAGTCACTCGCCGCGCACCATCGAGTCGGCCACGGACGGGTTCATGGCGGGCACGCACCGCAGCAGATCGGTCAGCGTCGTCAAACCCTCGAAACCGGCAGCTCGGCAAAGCTCGGGCAGCCGAGTGCCCGTCGCCAGGTGCTCGACCAGCCAGGTGGAACGCAGGCGCGGCGGAGAGAGCGCGGGGTGGTTGGTCGGACACGAGAGGCCCTTGACCTTGTCCGCGACCCGATGGCGCGACGTGGATCGGCCGCCCATCAGGTATTGCGTGCCCGCGGTTCTGGCCAGGTCCAGCACCTCGTCCTCCCAGTTGGCCCGCACCACCACCCAGCGGGGGGCCGGCGGTCCGACCCGGACCTCGACGACCGTGTCGCGCCGACGCACATCGGCGGCGGTCACCGAGCCCACCCAGCGGCCGTCCAAGCCCGCACCCAACCCGAGCGCGAGGAAGGCCCGGGCACCTCGGCGGCGGATGGCCGAGGGTTGGTGGAGCGCGTCGACCTGCAGCAGACGGAGCTCTGATGGGCTGTAGGGAGGGGCGACCGTGCGGGTGGCCAGGGCGGTCGGCTTCGGCTCCCACGGGGCCATCTTCGTGAGCAGCGGCGCCATCCGCCGCAGATCGGAGCGATAGGTCGCCGCGGAGCGGTCCCCGGCCAGGGCCACCCGAGCGAAGCGCTCCACCGTGGCTGGATCGAGGATCACCTCACGATCGAGCGGGAGGCCTTCGGCGGTGGCCCAGCGAGTGAGCCGATAGAGGATGCGGCGGCAACGAAAATCGATTGACCGATCGCCGAGTCCGAGCTCCTTCGCCATCTGGGTGACGAACCACTCAACTGGAGTTTGGTCGAGCCTCTCGGGGTCGAGGAGCGCCCTCAGTTGGCTTTCGCTCGGCTGCTGATCTCGATTGGCGTCGCCCACACCCGTGTCCTCTGCTCATGCAGGTTCCCTACGGGCGGGCGCCGCCGATGTCCTACCGCCAGTTGTGGTCTTAGCGGGTCGGTGTATCAAAGGAGCCCAGCGGAGCGGGGGCTCGAAAGCTCCAGGAGACGGCTGCTCTCAGCTCAGGGTCCAGCACCAGGAGGTGGGGATCGCCAAGATTGCAATACCAGGCTGGGCCCGTTCCGCTCCAAGCAGCAGCGTCACGGGTCGCCGCACCCGTTGCACTGGTCGTGCTTTCGACGAGAGGACGATCCCGCTCGGCTGGTTGACCCCGCAAGCCGGTGAACTGGGGAAACGCGCCCGGCAGAGGTCCACCGCACGTCACTCCGCTCCCGAGCCTATGATATGAAAAGTCATATCAGGACAGGACGGGATCGGCTATGTCAACGGCGGAACTAGTGCGAGAAGCGAGGAGAGGAAGCGGCCTTTCTCGAGCGCGCCCTCGCGGCCCGGGCTGGCATTCATCAACCCGCCATCGCTGACATCGAGCGTTCCGCCCATGACACGCGGGTTGAGCAGCTTGATCGCTTGGTAAACGCCGCCGGCTATCGACTGGCGGTGCTCCCTACCTTCGCTCGCTCAGCCGCCGATTGGGCCGACTTCATCCATCAGCAGCTTCGAACTTGGCAGAGAAGCGAGGAGGTCGCTTTTCGCGCCCTGATAGCGCTAAGCGACGACCTCTCCTCGGTTTCGAAGCCGCTCCGAGTCGCCTTGTGCGTCGCACCCCCACCCCCCTGCGGCGACCGCCGCTTCGACGCGGCGATCGCAGCCATCGTGGACCACCATCTCACCAGGGCTCGATTGCCGGTGCCGAGCTGGGTGCGAGAACCTGCGAGAGCACTAGGCGATCCGTGGCTCATTTCTCCGTATACCGATCCGGCGGACGTTCCGACGGCCTTCCGGCGCCACGGAGTGCTCTTGGCCGAATCCGAAATCGCCAGCGTCTAACGGTGCTCTTCTCAAAGGACGATCTTGAGGAAGCGCTACGTGCACTCGTCGGCGAGCTGGTAGTCGCGGGTGTCGAAGCAAGACTTCAAATCGTGGGTGGAGCGGCGGTAGCGATGCAAGTTGGGCGAGAAGCCCTGACGGGCGACATCGATGCGCTCGGTGCGTCCTCACCGCAGGTCAGTGCCGCCGCCAAACGCATTGCCGATGCAAGGAATTGGCCAGAGACGTGGTTGAACGACTCTGTGAAAATGTACGTCAGCCACCACGACACGGAAGACGATTGGGAACTTCTTACCCAAGAAGAAGGGGTCTTAGTCCTCATCGCCCGACCTAAGTTGTTGCTTGCCATGAAGCTCTACGCTGGACGTGGCCGACGTGACGCCGGAGATATTGATCGGCTATTGGACGCGTGCGCGATCGCATCGCTGGCTTCTGCGAAGAAACTCTTCGACCGCTACTACCCGACCGAGGTCATGGCACGGCCAGCACTGCGGCAGCTGCGGGAGCGCTTTCCTTCAACTTGAGCGACGCCACCGGTATTGGTCCTCGATGAGCGGCCGAGCGTCGCTGTACGCGGTGTGACGCGGCGAGCGATGTCCTCGGCCCTGGCATCTCGGGGCAATACTCCGATCATGCGGCCGCCACCGCTGGAACCCGGGACTCGGGCCTTGGACGCCCCCGATCTCATTGCACGAGATTCTCTGGTTTGGCGGCTGGAGTCGTCGGACGGAGTCGAAGGCATTCTGAAACGCCATGAGCCGACGGTCGTTGACCCGACCTCTGCACTCGTCGCTTCTGACTTTGCTTGGCTCCATCGATTTCTTGACCATTTGGCTTCAACTGGGTTCCCGGCTCCGAGACCGCTCCCATTGTTTGTCGGCGAAAGCATCGTTATCCATGGTGGGGCTTTGTGGGAGTGCGTCTCATTCGTACCCGGAGAAGTCATCGGGTGGGCGAACGATGCGACCCTTGAGACGGTGGGAGAGCTCTTGGGCTCCTATCATTCCGCTGTAAGTTCGTTCGGCCCGCTTCCCCAGAGGCCGATCGCCTTTCCCGTCGCCGAACTCGTTGAACTTCTTGGTCACAGTGCTGGTGAGAAGGCGCCGTCATGGGTAGGTGATCTTTGCGAGGAATTGTCTGCGCGGTTAGCAACGACCTCGGCCGGTGAGCGATTGGTGATTCACGGCGATTTCACAGCGCACAATGTCGTTTCAGCGCGTAGCGCATTGTCGTCGATCGGTGTCATCGACTTCGATCTCGCCCATGTCGAGCTACCGATGGCTGATCTCGCGTACGGACTCTGGCGAAGCGGTCGCCCGTTTCAGCAGGCCACCTGGCTCGAAGACGAACGGGTGGCGGCAATGGTTCGTGGCTATGCCAGGGTCCGGCGATTGGCGCCTGAAGCCGCTGGCCTCATTCCGATGCTTATGTGGGGTCGTGGAGTGCAGATCGCTCTCAAGGGTGCACTTCGCGGGCGCCGGCCTCGATCGGATGTGCCGGGCGAGGTGTTCTGGTTGCGCGCGAACGAGCAGCGCCTGACGGAGGTGGTGTTGAATGCGACACAATATGTGGATCATTAAGTTGACGGCTCCAGAAGTGTGGAGATGGTTGCACTTAGGTCGGACAACGCGACCGACTAATCGCGCTGTATTCAGGCCCGGGCCACCGATACCTGTTCCGGGGTGTCGGCCTTCGCGTCCCGATGGGATCCTGGTCCGACTGCCCTCCATAACCCGTGGAGACTCACAGCTAGTTTCTTCAATCAGCCCTTGAGGGGAGGCTTGCAGTTCTCGGTACGGAATGGCGGGTGATGTAGTCCTCGGCGGGGTACGACTGGGAACAAGGCTCCGCGGGTCTAGCGGAGTTTGGATCAAAGAGATCCTGGCCGGTCTACTGCTCGCTGACACTTGGGGTGACGAAACGGAGATTGACGTGGTACTTCGTCGTAACAGATTCCCCCGGTCTGTCCTGTATCGAGAAGGACCGTTCCCGACCGATGACGATGCCCAAGCCCGAGTGGCAGAACTGGCCGAAGAGATTCGGAACCGGGGAATCGAAGCCACCCTTCGCGACTTGCGACGCTCCTAGTGGCCGCGGCGCGAGCAGCATGTGGAGACTCCCATCGGGAACTTGTGGAGACTCATCGCAGATGGGTGACTGACCCCTGGTCAGCGAGTTCTGCAATCAGCCCTCGAGGGGATGCTTGCAGTTCTCTGATCCGAATCGTTGCAGAACCCGGTACTCGAGATCTGGGCCGAGGGGATCGGTGGCCAGCTACATCGCTGCCAGCACTGTTGGGGAGGAAGAGAAAGATCAGCTTCGTGAGCGATTGGAGCGGGAAGGCCCGGTTCGTTGCGGTTGCGCTGATCGCGTTTAGTCTCGAAGGCTGTGCCTCGACTCCTGGAATCCGTGGTGCGCCTTCGGAACGCCATCAGGGACGGACGACTACGACCGTATCGGGCGCACAAACGTCGCTCCCCATGACTCCAGCTGGGGAGACGGCTTATGAGGATTCTGCCGAACTCGTCACTATTGGCCAACTCGTCAATGGCCGTATCAACGCTCCGACTATTTCCGTTGGTGCCGTCGTCACCTTTTCTGGGACCATCCAACGATTACTCCACAACGGCACGGGCCAAACCAGCGGCCTACTCCTCACCGATTCAACTTCCGATGCTCTGTGTGTGCGATTGTCTGCTCGGGCTATCGCGGACGATTCGGAATCGATGGCTCCAATGGACACAGTGACCATTTGGGGGACCTGGCAAGCGGCTGGTTCATTGCCGAATTACCCTTCCGGCCAAACTTCGTGTCCTGGATTAGTCGACGAGGTGTTCTTCAGCGATGCAACTTCTGGAGCCTCCGACGACGTAGGTTGATGCGCTTGAAATCGGTGTCTCGCAGAACGAGTTCGGGGTCAACAACCTGTTGCCAATCGTCGTAGCACTCGTATCGGAATGGTGGAGAGACTTTGGAACGCAGCACCAACCTCAGGAGCGTCGTGCTCGGTCAGGTCCCTGTGGAGACTCCTCGAAAGTCCTCGTTCCCAGCCTGGTCGGACGATTTCGCGATTATTCCTCGCGCCGGGATGCTTGCAGGTTCACCAAAGTTCTGCAATCAGCCCTCGCGGGAGTTTCCTGGTCAGCTTGTGAGTCCGACTTGACCGTCCTTTCTCGACGTTGACGCGCGTTTGCTGGGATTTCGCGTCATCCGCGCGGCATCTTGCGTCATTGGCGCATCACGCCCGGGGCCCACTGGACTAGGGCGTCGGGGCCCAGCGAGCCTCGGCGAGCGCTGCGTGCGCCGCGTTGCCTGCCGCAAGACCAACAGCGGGCACGCGGGGATTCTGCGAGCGCTCCGGCTCATTGGATACCAACTTCAGACTGGTCGAGGTCGTCCGGTCGCGACGACCGCATTTCGGTGGGTTCCCCATTGGACCAACCTGCTTGTCGGGCCAACACCACAGCCGCCTGCGGCGAATTCACACCGAGCTTTTGGCGGATCGACCTGATCTGCGAGCGGACGGTCGACTCTTCGAGCCACCCGTTCGTTGCGATCGCCTCCGCAGTCTGACCTTTCATCAGTTCGGCCAAGACGTTCTGCTCGCTCGGGGTAAGGATCGCGAAGATGGCGAGCCAGCGAGCTGGCCGGGGCGGGGCAATCGGAAAGGGGGCGCTTGTGGGGTCCTGTGAATCGATGTCGACCGGTTGAATGGCCACGGGTCTTGACACTTTCTCGGCCGACCCCGCTCTGAACGACGTTACAGATTGCCAATCGCCGTCCCTGCAGGACAATCGTCTATCGGGCGCGGTAACTCCGGGGGTGAAGTCATGCACCATCAAGCAAACGATTGTTCGAAGGACAGCTCCGGGGGTCTCAAGCTTCGGTGCCTTGGTCTCGACCTCCTTCGCCGGACGGTATCGGTCACGAGTAACCGTGGCGTTACTAAGTGGCGAACGGCGGATGAACTTCAGATGGAGCGAATGGCACTCACAGGAACCCTCTCCCAGGGAGGCCAAGAAAGGCCCCATGTCCCCCGGCATCGAGCCGCCGAGAGCGGCTTTGCAAGCTCTCGAGGTGAGGGCCGCACCCGGCGGCGAGGGAGGCTCCTGGTCGTAGGCTTCGCTTACACGCCTCGAGGTGGCCGGGTGGCAGGGGACCGATGACGATAGCCCAGGTCAAGCAGCACCATATCGGCCACATGGCCGATGTTCCGAGGAGCCTCGACAGCGATGCTGGCTCGTATGACACCCCGACGGACCGCAACCGCAGGGACTTCGACCGGCAAGCCGGCGGCGCGCCCTCCAGCGCTACCGGAGACACGGCCGAGTCTCGAGCATGACAAGGCCGATGAAGCCATGAAACTCCCTACCGGCACCGTGAGCTTGCTGCTCACCGATATCGAAGGCTCGACGAAGCTCTGGGAGGAGAACTCCGCAGCCATGGCGACGCTGTTGGCGCGCCACGACCAAATTCTGGCCGATGCAATCAGCCATCACGGCGGCCTTCGACCGGTCGAGCAGGGTGAGGGCGACAGCCTGGTCGCGGTGTTCGGCGTCGCACGCGATGCGTTGGAGGCGGCTCTCGAAGCGCAGCTCGCTCTCGCCGCGGAGCCGTGGCCGAAGGACATGCCGGTGCGCGTACGGATGGCGCTGCACACCGGTGACGTACAGGTGGGAGAAGGAGGGAAGATCTCCGGGCCCGCGATCATCCGATGCGCCCGTCTACGAGCAACGGCGCATGGGGGCCAGACAGTCTTGACCCAGTCAACGCGCGATCTCGTGGTTGATCGGCTGCCCGACAATGTCGCACTGCTCGACTTGGGTTTGCACCGGCTCAAGGATCTCGGCCGACCTGAGGGGGTCTGGCAGCTTTGCCATCCCGGGCTCTCCAGGGAGTTTCCGCCCATCAAGTCGCTCGACTCGTGTCCGAACAACCTGCCGGTCCAACTGAGCTCGTTCGTCGGCCGCGAGCATGAACTTACGAAGCTGGGCGAGCTCTTGCAGCGGAGCCGCCTGGTGACGGTGACCGGTTCGGGTGGTTGCGGCAAGACCAGATTGGCGCTACAGGTCGCTGCCGAAAGTGCTCACCTCTACAGCGACGGCACGCGGTGGATCGAGTTCTCCCAGGTCATCGACGGGGAGCTCGTGCCGCACGCCGTCGCCGCTGCCCTCAGGCTTCGCCAGGAGCCAGAACGCCCGATCCTGCAGACACTGGAGCAGCAACTAGCCGGCCAGAAGGTGCTCTTGATCTTGGACAACTGCGAACACGTCCTCGAACGGGTCGCCGACATGACGGAGCGCCTATTGAAGGCTGCTCCCAGCTTGCAGGTCGTAGCGACAAGCCGAGAGCCCCTCGGCGTACCCGGCGAGATTGCTTACCGCGTCCCCGCCCTCGATGACGATGCCGCGATGGGGCTCTTCCTCGATCGAGCCACTGAGGTGCGTCCCGGCTTTGCTCCCAAGGGGGAGGAGATCGACGCCATCGTGGAGATCTGTCGCCAGCTGGACCGGCTCCCCCTCGCGATAGAGCTCGCCGCGGCAAGGGTTCGCATGATGCATCCGGTGCGGATCGCCGAGAAGCTGGACGACATGTTTCGTCTGTTGACCGGCGGATCTCGGACGGCGATGGCTCGTCAACAGACGCTCGAGGCATCGGTGGATTGGAGCTTCATGCTGCTCGATGAGGACGAGAAGACGCTCTTGCGGAGGTTGTCGGTGTTCGCCGGCGGCTTCAGCCTGCCCGCGGCCGAGGCAGTTTGCTCCGACGAGCTTGTTGATTCCTACGCGGTGCTGGACCTTCTCACAAGGCTCGTAGACAAGTCGCTGGTACAGGTCGACGGGGAGGACGCGGAGACCCATTACCGACTGCTCGAAAGCATCCGACAATACGCGCGCGCCCATCTCACCGAGGCCGCCGAGATTGACGCGGTGCGGGGTCGTCACCTCACCTACTTCACGGAGTACGCGGAGGAGGCCGCCCCCGAGCTCCTGGCTGCGACCGGACCGAAGTGGCTGGCGGCGCTCGAGCAGGAGCATGCCAATCTCCTGGCCGCTCTGGCCTGGGCAGAATCCTCCGAGGCGCACGAAGAGTCCCTGCGTCTGGTGACGGCCCTGGCACTGTTCTGGGAACTGCGTGGCCATCTGGTGGTGGGCCAGCAGTGGTTCGCCCGGGTGCTGTCTCACGACGAGGGACCATCCGTCCTGCGCTCGCGTGCTTTGTGGGGCGCCGCCCACGTCGCGCTCTATGCCGACGATCACCACACCCAGTTCCAACGAGCGGAAGAGGCACTGGCCATGGCCAGAGCTTTAGGCGATGGGTGGACAGTTGCCCGGTCACTCACGACGACGAGTTCCTATGAGCTGTACTTCGACGCACCGGCCGCTCGCCTCGTGCTCGACGACAGCATCGAGCTCGGACGGTCGATCGGGGACGACTGGGCTGTCGCCGACGGGCTGAAGATGGTGACGGTCGCCTGGGTGATCCAGGAAGACTTTGACGGTGTCCGCCAACCCCTCGACGAGCTGCACTCCCTCGCGAGCCGACTGGGAAACAAGTTCTTCCTGGGCTGGTGTCACATCGTGGAGGGCTTCATCGCGTTGCACCAGGGCGCCTTTCATAAGGCGCGGCAAGAGCTCGAGACCTCGCTCGAGCTCTGCGAAGACGTCGGGGACCCGTCGACGGGAGGCCTCGCCCTCGCTCTCCTGGGCGAGCTCGAAATGGTCACCGGTGACCACGATGCGGCTCGGGCCCGGCTCGAGTCGTTCGCCAAGCGGGCCGGTGCGTCGGGCGGGAATATCGGTCGGCCGTTTGCAGTCCTCGACCTCATGACGATGACCGCTGAACTCGGCGATCCTGGCGGAGCGGCCGCCCTGCTCAAGTTGCTCTTCGACGGCAACGACGAACCGCCAATCCCCTTCCTTGAGGGTTGGGCACGCTCGGTGCTGGGCGCGGGCCTTCTTGCATCCGAAGACGTTGCCGGCGCCCGTGAGGCATTGGCCGAAGCGAAAAAGTATGCCGAAGAGGCCAGCAACCCTTGGTTGCTCGCCATGGCGGACTTCCACCAGGGACAACTTGAGCGCCAAGTCGGTGACCGGAGCAAGGCCGAGGACCTCCACCACGAGGCCCTCAAGCTGCGGAGCCGGCGCGGCCTGCAGCCCGGCGTCGCAGACTCCTTGGAGGCGCTCGCTTCGTTGGCGCTGGACCAGGAGAGTGTCGAGGAGGCGGTGCGGATCTTCGCCGCCTCAGATGCGCTGCGGCGTCGCATCGGGTTGCCCCGGTGGCCAGGCCCACAACGGACGCTCGATGCGGATCTTGAGCGTGCCCGAGAGCAGCTCGACCACGAGCGATTTGAGGCGATCTGGACCGAGGGCTCCGCCCTTGGGCTTGACGAGGCCGTCGCTTATGTTTCGCGATCTCGAGGTGAGCGAAAGCGGCCCTCGAAGGGCTGGGACAGTCTCACGCCGACCGAGATCGAGGTGGTTCGCCTGGCGTCCGAGGGCCTGACGAATCCAGAAATCGGCGAGCAGCTTTTTATCTCTCGGGCCACCGTAAAGACGCACCTTGCTCACGTCTTCGCAAAGCTCGGCGTTACCACACGATCGGAGTTGGCCGCTCAGGCGACCCGTCGGGAGGCTCGGGACGTGGTCTCGAGATGATGGTGCGCGTGGCGTCCCGCTGTCTCGCGGGGTCGCCGCGTCACGCGGACAGTCAGCACATTTTGGAACCCGGACCGAACGTCCTCACGGTCGAAGCTCCGGGCGAGACGTACACGAACACAACGACAGCACCAATCGCGCCCCGTGGGGCTATGGAGCGCTGATAGCCCGGTGCAGACCACCGCTGCCGCCGGCCGGACTCTCGTTCCATGCAGTGTGGAGAAATGTCGCCAACTACCGTGACACTGTGAGCAACCAGCGAGTGCCCGGTGGGGTGGTGCACAAGCTTCCGTCAGACCTGCGCCAGGCGCTTATTTCCAACACCACGGCACTCGATGCTTGGAACGACATCACGCCGTTGGCCCGGAACGAGTTCATCTGCTGGGTCGAGGATGCCAAACAAGAGAAGACCCGAGAGCGCCGCATTCGGAGGACGCAAGAGGAGCTGGAGGAAGGCCAGCGTCGGCCTTGCTGTTGGCCAGGGTGCACGCACCGTGAACGCAACGGTAAATAGCCGTGAGCGTCTCCGCTGCTGCCCGGTAGAGCAGTTTTCTCGGTTTGATCGCCGCAAACCCGGTGCCGATCCCAGGTGCAGGGGTTCGGACACCTCGTCGATGGGCCGAAGGGGCTCCGAGGAGTCCTTCGCACCATGGACAGACCTACCCTGACGGCGAGGGCTCTGCGCAGTTCATTGTGGGAGTACTCAGACGTCGGTCGTACTAGCGTTAGCCCCGACAGGGAGCACGCATGGTCTCACGCGAAGCATCGTTGCTAGGCGCTCGACTCGACGACCACCATTCTCCGGAGACGAACGGACGCATGGCGGTATGCCGGCGCTGCGGTGCTCAGACGAACGACCCCGCCGGGCGCCAACATGTCCCGCACGAGCTACGACTGGATCGTTCGAATGCATGGTTGGAAATGCAGACTCGATTCGACGTTCAGAAGGAGCTCCTGGATCGCGCAAAAGACTCGTTCAGGGCGTGAGCCGTAGATCCGACGGAGGGCACCAACAGCCCGGGTGTGGAGACTGTCTTCTCTAATCCACGCCGCCGGAGCCGGTTGGGCAGTTCTACAATCGGCGGTCGCCATGACGTGTAGGGACGCCTTCAAGCGTTACCAAGGCTTTTGAAGCCGGACTCGCAAACTCCGGTTGTGCCTTGATCCGACCGCTCAACTCAGCCGTGGCAGTGATCACCGGTGCCGGCAGCGGCATCGGCCGCGCCACTGCGCTGGCGCTCTCAAAGCGGGGATGTGCCGTTGTCGTCTCGGACATCGACCCCGAGAGGGCTTCAGCGGTTTCGACCGAGATCGCGACGACCGGCGGTCGGGCGTCGGGGACCCGCTGCGACGTCGCGAGTGATGCCGATGTCGACGCGCTGTATCGGACGGCCATGTCCGATTTCGGGCAGGTCGACATCGTCATGAGCAACGTGGGGATCATCGTCAAGGGCCTTCCGCTGGAGATTCCCATGGAGGCGTGGAAATCGATTGTCGATATCAACCTTCTGGGCACCGTGCGGATCCTCCGAGCGTTTCTTCCGGCGTTGCTGGATCAGGGTTCGGGCCACGTGGTGACCACAGGATCGACGGCCGGCCTCTTCCCCTATGCCTTCGATCGCCTTCCGTATGCCGCGACTAAGGCCGGCATCGTGGCCCTGACCGAGTCGCTCGCGCTCTACCTGCGTCCGAAAGGCGTCGGGGTCAGCTGCTTCTGTCCCGCCGGGGTAATGACGAATATCGTCGAACAAGTCCGCGAGTACGGCCCACCGACACCGCTCCAGGCGCCGCAGGTGCCGGTGATCTCGGCCGAAGATGCTGGCGAGATCGTGGTCCGAGGCGTCTTGGAGAACCGGCTCTTGATCCTGACCGATCCGGTTGCCGGCGCCATGGTCGAACGGCACGCACTTGATCGGGAGGAGTTCTTGCAGGCTCAGATCGACTACCTGGAGGGACGCATATGAGCGAGGACGATCGGTGGTCGAGAGGGGCCGCCGAGTTCGCGGCGGTCAATGGCTTTCCGGCTCCGGCCCGCGGTGACGACTACGTCGCGGACGTGGTCATCGACCACGTGTTCTCGGAGATCTGGACGCGCCCGGGTCTCACGAGGAAGGAGCGCCGGTGGATCGCAATCACTTGCGCTTCCATGAGTGGTGCCCAGGTTCCCATGGAGATACATATGGCCTCTGCGCTGCGAACAGGAGACATCACCCTCGAGGAACTGCAGGAGTTCGTCGTGCACTTCGCGGTCTACGCGGGGTACCCGAGGGCAGTCATGGCTCGCAGAGCACTTGATGTCGCGCTGTCCCAGGTGAAGCCGGGTGCCAACGAATCCTGAGTGCGTCAGAGGCTGGCCAGGATTCTTCTGCAATGAGCCCCTTCAGGGAGTGTGTGCCGAGATCATGGCTCGGACTCACCGAGTCGGGCAGTAACTCCCTCGGACCGGCACCCAGATTCGCTCGCACTGTTCGACGAACTGACCGCTCAGCTGGTCGCGAGTGACGGTCTGGACGGTGATGCGGAGTTCAGAGATCGTGCGCGCGAGGTGTCCGAGGTCGTTCTCGGGCATACCCATGGGAGTCGGAATGGGCCTCGCTCACCCGCGAGAGCTTACGGCGCTGTCAATCGATTGATCTGCGTGCTGCACAGTGCGAGAGCGTGTCCGAGTCGTCACAACGACGGCGAGCAACCAGAGCGCAGGCGCGGAGGCCGCGCAACGCTCGGCGAGTCCTAGCAGAGGCCCCTGGCTTTCGAGCGCGTACCACGCCATGAGCCCGAGCGAGACTCCAGCCGCTGTGAAGCTCGGAGCACGCGTCAGCAGCAGCGCAGGATGAGTTCGATGCGAACCGAATAAGGGCCATGTACAGACGGTCAGCGCCGCCGCGATGACCGCGAGTTCATGCGCAAACGAGTAGCCGTGAACCGGCGTACGGAACACCGCGATCGACAGTGTCGCCACGCCGGCGCCGCCGAGCAGGACCCGGCCAGCAGGTCCTGCTGGCTGCAGTCCGAACGCGGCAAGCAAATAGCACAACCCCAAACCGACCAGAGCTGACGTCATCACCCACGAGTCGGTCGCTCCGCGCGCGGCAAGGTCGCTTATCGTGTCGCGGACCGGGTCGTAGGAATCCGGTTGAATCGCCGTGGCGAGGAAGAAGCCGCCGATGAGCAGCACCGGGGCAGCGCTGCCGGCCGCTACCACCCACCAAGGGACCGCCTTCACGATGAGATCGTATGTGCCCGGCGGCCTTCAGTCGCCCGGTTGGAAACGACACCTTTGACCAATACTTGGTCGCAACATCTGATCGGTCGTCATCAACTCAGTTGGAGGGTGATGTGGGGTATCTCCCGAGACGTGGTCAACAACGTCAGATTTGGATGGTGGTGGCCTGCATCTGTGCCCTCATGGCAGGTTTGGCGGCAGCCGCCTCCTCAAGGTCGGGAGCGTCGTTCGGAGCGGCGCGCTCGAGCGGTGATCAAACGCTTGCCTCCACGAGCGAGACCCCGGTGACCTACAACGGCGGGTGCGAACACACAGCGGCCACTCAAGTCGCGATGAATGCGTGTGCGAACAGCGAAGTGAGACAACTGGAGAGCCAACTCTCGCCCGCTTTGCACTCCGAAGAGAAGATCTTCGGCACGAAGATGGTGCGAGCTGCACAGTCTCAGTGGACACGGTTCGTCAAGGCAGAATGCACGATGGAAGCAAACCCGAATCGGGGAGGCAGCATCTACCCCCTCATCTACGAGGACTGCGTTCGTGACCTGACCCTGACCCGCATCGAGGAGATACGGGCCTTGGCTTCTCATCAGCCGGACTAGCAGCCCGTCGGGGACGTGTATCCCGAGCACCACATGGTCGACATCGGTCCATTTCTCGAGACACCTGAGAACGACCGTTCAGTAGACGACCTAGGACACTCCGACCTTGGGCCTCGTTTCTGTCTCCCAACCTCCCGAGACTCGTTTTCGAAGCCCGACTCGATCGGGTCAGTGAGCTCCGCGATCAGCTGTCCAAGGGTCTCTGGCGATTGAGGACCACCTTCGTTGCCGCACCGAGACGGTGAGTCCGCAGTGCTCGAAGCTCACCCCTCCACGGCCTCGATGTTCAAGGCCCAGTCCTCGGCGAGGGAGACTCCGGGCACCACGCCCGCCAAGCTGGCGGGCTCGCTGACCATCCCCAGAAAAGCGAGCCCGTTGAGTGGTAGCACCTGGCCGCCGGTGCCCATGTAGCCGTTCCGAACGAAAGAAGGAAAAGCGAAGGTAACAGGATCGAAGGACGCGGGTGGGGGACCGAGGGACGTATTGGATTCCACCATCACCTGGCCTTCGGTGTTCCACGCCAAGTCGGGGGTATACACCGACATCCAACCGGTCGATTGCCCAGTCGTGAGGTCGACCACGATCACCCTGGACTGTGTCGGTGAGTAGTAGCCCTGGGCGATGTCCACGAACACCTCGTCTCCGGGTGCGCATCTCAGTCCGGCGATCGGCACCGAGTTGGTGGCCGGATAGTCAGCCCAGAAACAGCCGTCGACCCCCGCCGAGGCATCGACGCCGGCCCCGGCCTGGAACACATCGTCTCCGCTCCCGAGACCAACCCAGGCGAGCAGACCGTTACCGCTTGGCGAGGTCAGCGGCACCGTGAACTCGGCTGACGCCTCGTCGGGGAACAGCCCCGAGGCAGTCGACCATCCAGCGAAGGTGGCGTTCAAGGGGGCTGCTCCAGCCGATGGGATGGCCGGCAAACCCGCGCTCAGCGCAAGAAGAACGACGACAGCCAACCCGGCGCGGGCAACCCGCCGAAAGATGATGAACACCGACACTGGTCCTCCGTTTGCTGATCCTTTGCGGATCAACTCAAGGGAATGTCGGTTTCGCCCTCGCTCCCTGCAACCCTTCGGCGACCACCACGGGTTGCAGTTCAGTGCTTCATGCCCGGGGGAACGCTACGTGCGCGCTTAGGCAATCGCAACTGGCGTTGCGGCGACCGAGCCCGGTTGGTCTTACGGCAATCGTGTATCAAGATGACGATCGGAAATGGCGATCAGAACTCCGTGCGCTCCACGCGAGAACGCGAATCGGAATCGGATTTCGAACACGACAGCGAATGAGACTTCCGAGAGGAGTCGTGAACTCCTTGGAGGTCCAGGTCGCGGGCGGTTGCGGCCGGAACAAGTGTTGCGGCATAGGACAAATGCAGAGCCGGTTCCAGACGGCGAGGTGGTTGCGTTCTCGTGGTCGGAGGTAGGAGATCGGAGAGAGCCGCCAAGGAGGAGCGCATCCGCGACGACATGATGGGAGTGGTGCGCCGGGTCGGCCCGTCGATTCGCCAGCTCACCGACTTTTTTGCCTCGGTCGAAAAAATTGTCACGGCCATCGTCTTGGCAGATGCAGGCGACGAGGATGGATGGATGGCTGGCCTGACCGATGTGTGGGTCGGCGGCTTCTCGCGAAGCTCCAGGGGTCGCTGGCAAGTGTGTCGGGAAGGGGACCCGGCGCGAACACGCCCGAAGTGCTGGATTTGGTAACCATGGGGCAATGGGATCCGCAACAGATTGTTTCTCGGTGGACGATCTCTATGAGCTCAGCTCCTACGTGGTGAGCGCATGGAAGGCCGGGTCCGACGGGGACTGGTCAGTGCCCGCCGGGACCTTGGACTGGAGCTGTACCAAGACGGCCGACCACGCCGTGGACACGCTCTTCGCGCCGGCGTTCTTCCTCGCTTCCCGGAGGCAGGACCGCTATCCCGACCTGGGCGGCGCCTTCACCGTCGGACCCGAAGCGCGGCCCGATCAGCTCACCGAGGCCCTGGAGGTGGCCACGCGTGTGCTTGCCGCGGTTGTGGCGGAAGCCGGGCCGGAGGTTCGAGCCATGCTCTTTCGCCGACCCGAAGTCGTCACGGCGCCGCCGGAGGACTTCGTGGCGAGGGGGGCGACCGAATTGATCCTGAAAGCGTACGACGTCGCCGCAGGGCTGGGAGTCCCTTTTGAGCCGGCGGCCGAGCTCTGTCGCCGTCTTCGTGAGCACACTCGGCCCTGGCCGATGTGGACGGTTGTGTGGGACGGGCTACCCAGCACGGACGATCCGTGGGGAGATCTGCTCACCGGTTCGGGCCGGCGCCGCTCTTGAGACCGGCCGGGCGATGGCCCACGAGGGAGCCGCCACACACGCACCCTTGAACCAAGCGTTCTCGTTGACCCGAGGCCCCTGGGAGGCTCTCGTCGGCGAGCGCCGACCGGTGGTCGCCACTTCGTCATCCCTGTAGCGTTGGAGTGTGCGACGAGGCACGCGTACGGAATTCCAGGTCGGAGCCGTGATTCTCGCCCTCGGTGCCTTGAGTGTCCTCTCGGCCGTTGCCTTCGGCAAGACGTATCTGATCGTGTTCCCCCTGATCGCGGCGGCCATGCTCGCACCAGCGCTGTTGCCCATGCCGCGCCCAGAAAGCCGCGGAGGCGACGGAGGTGGAACCGTCAAACCACGCTGCCCGCGGAGACCCGGCCCGCGCAACAACGCCAGGCGACGCTTTCACGCCGGCGCAGGCCAGGCATCTTGGAGGAGAAACGGACGATGCTCCACCGCACAGGAACTCGTGAGGAGTGGCTCGAGGCGAGACTCGAGTTGCTCGCCGCCGAGAAGGAGCTGACCCGCCTCGGCGACGACCTGACCCGCCGACGCCGCAATCTGCCGTGGGTGCCCGTTGACAAGGGCTATGTGTTCGACACCGAGGATGGCCCGGCGACCCTTCAAGATCTCTTCCGTGGCCGGTCGCAGCTTCTGGTGTACCACTTCATGTACGGCCCGGATTGGGACGAGGGCTGCCCGTCGTGTTCCGGCGTCGCCGATGGCTTCGACGAGACGTATCTCCATTGGATGCACCACGACGTTTCCTTCACTGCTGTGTCGCGCGGTCCTCTCGAGAAGCTCCTTGCTTACCGGAAGCGCATGGGCTGGAGTTTCCCGTGGGCCTCGTCGGAACGATGCGACTTCAATTTCGACTTCAACGTCTCGTTCACCAAAGAGTCGGTGACGTCGGGCGAACAGACTTTCAACTTCCGGCCCCTCGACGGCTGGATGCTCGACCCCGCGAACATGCCTTATGAGGGGCCGGGCATGAGCGCGTTCATTCTCGACGGCGACGTCGTGTACCACACGTACTCCGCCTACTCCCGTGGCGTTGACGCGATATGGCCGATGTGGCAGTGGCTGGACCGGGCGCCGCTCGGCCGAAACGAGGGCGACATGTCCTGGTTCGGCCGTCGCGACACGTACCACGCGGGCCACTAGTCGTCGGAGCGGCTGGACAGATCGCTGGCCCTGCCAGTCTCTGCGGCGCTGGTCCTGGCCTCGTGCCTGAAGCCGGTGAGCCTCCGACGTCGGCCCGTCGAAAACACGAGCGGGATCCCCTGGTTGCCCTTGCGCCGCAAGCTAGTGATCACTATCATGTCTTGCATGGGAGTGAGCGGGGGTCGCAGAACCCAGCTGCTGCGAGGAGTGTTGGACCTGTGCCTGTTGGCCGTGATGGGGGAGGGTCCCGCCTACGGATACGAGATGACCAAGCGCCTGGGGGAGAGGGGCCTCTCCATCGTCGGTGAAGGCTCGATCTACCCGCTGCTGGGCCGACTCGAACGAGACGGACTCGTCGATACCCATCGGGCGGCCAGCAACGGCGGACCACCCAGGAAGTACTACCGGCTCTCCGGGCAGGGACAGCGTGCCCTCGCGGCGGGCATCGACGAATGGCAGGCCACCCGCGACGCCGTTGACGCCGCGCTCGGTCTCGCGCCAACGGAGGTGAGGTCATGACCCGTTTCGTTGACGAGTGCCAAAAAGAGTGGGGTCGGCTCGGGGTGCCCACGGCCGAGGCCAATGAGATGGCAGCGGACCTGGAGGCAGATCTGGCCGAAGCACAAGCAGACGGTGCATCACCAGAGCAAGTCCTGGGGAACGGCTATTTCGATCCGAGGTCCTTTGCCGCTTCGTGGGCGCTGGCCCGGGGATTCGTCCGCCCAGACCCCCGTGCCCGTGACAGCATCACGATCCGAGTGCGCTCACTCGTGCTTGGCGTCTGCGCTCTGGTGGGCGTGGTGCTCGCGGTGATCGGCCTGCTCATCGTTGTCGGATCGGGCTTCAGTCGCCAGGGAGTCGCGGTCGCCGTCAGGCAGGGCTTCATCGGTCCGGGTCCTCCCCAGGTCTCCGTCTTGCCGCCGAACTCGAGGAACTTCTTCTTTCCGGCAATACGAGGCGGAGCGATTGACCCATTGGGATGGGTGTTACTCGGCGTCGGCCTCGTCTTCATCGTGGTGACGCTCTTGATCTGGCGCCCCTGGTCGACTCACCGAGATCGGTCGGGGATCGATACGAACATCGGAATGCCCAGTCTTCTCTGAGCGTGCCTCGTGGAGAGCGGGCGTGCGGCGTCAGGCGCCGTCCAGCGGACGGTGTTCGCCCCCCGGTCCGGGCGTGATGTGGACCAGCCGGCCCGGCTCCTCGATGAACACCCGATGCCACACGCCGCGGGGGATCACCACGGCCTGACCCGCACCGAGCCCGACTTCGCGGTGCCCGTCCTCGAGCTCGAGTCGAACCCGGACCCGGCCCGAGACCAGATAGAGCAGCTCGTCGGCGTCGGGGTGCATCTCCCCGGTGTGGGGAGGCTCTTCGTCGATCCACGGTGCGCCGACCGTGTAGCCGTCGATGCGAGGAGGACCCTCGCCACCCCAGTCCATGAACCTGGCCCGACCGGTGCTTGCTTCCAGCCCCACGGTCTCTTGGCCGAGGTCGAACGGCTCTCCGGTCGGGATCTCCCTTGTGCTCCCCATCGTGTCCTCCTCGAGTCGGCGTGGCAATCGCCCAACGAATGGTTGTTCCCCGGTCGAGCACCTCGGGTTCGCGGCTGATCGACGCGCGGTGCGAGGATCGATCCTGGCTCGGCTCGCGAACCGGGACCGACCGATCGGGGAACAAGAGAGGATGGAGCAGTCCGACTCGGCCGTCATCGCCGCCTCGCTGGAGGTTCCCGGGACATTCGGGGTCCTCTTCGACCGCTACGGCGCCGTGCTGCTGCGGTTCCTGGCCCGCCGGGTCGACCCTGCCGAGGCGGAGTCACTCCTCGGGGAGGTCTTCCGGATCGCTTTCGAGCGTCGGGCGGGTTTCGAGCTCGACCGGGACTGCGCCCGACCCTGGCTCTACGGGATCGCCGCCAATGTGGTGGCGAAGCACTACCGCAGCGAGGCTCGACGGCTCCGGGCGACCGTCCGATTGGCCGGGCGGCGCGTCCCACCCGAAGACGCCGCTGAGCGAGCGGTTCCCGCCGTTGACGCCCGAGCTCGCTGGGCCTTCGTCGCCGACTCCATCGCCGAGCTCCCCGTGCAAGAACGCCAGACCCTTCTGCTGTTCGCGTGGGAAGAGCTCAGCTACGACGAGATCGCCGACGTCCTCGGGGTGCCCGTCGGGACCGTGCGCTCCCGGCTCCACCGGGCCCGCGCCCGCCTGGCCGGAATGACAACGCGAGAGTCGGCCGGATCCGACGTCTCCTGTCACCGGAAGGCCACACCATGACCGACGCGCTGGACCCCCTGCGCCAGCTCCGCCCGGACCGGGTGTTGGCCGACGACCCTCCAGACCCCGACGTCCTTGCCCGAGAGAAGGCCCGTCTCATGTCGGCCATCGCCGGCTCGGACGCGCACACCGAGGCGCAGTCGACCCCCTCGATCTACCCTCGCCTCGCTTACCGCGACGAGGTGGCGGCACTCGAATTCCTCGTCGGTGCCTTCGGCATGAGCGAGCGACGTGAGTCCCGCATGGAGTTCCCCGACGGGATGCTGGCCTGGCTCGAAGTGGGAGACGGCGTGGTCATGATCGGCCGCGCCGGTGAGGACCACCATGGCTTGTCCAGCCCGCTCGATGCCGGCGTCGCCACCGCCATGGTCAACGTCTACGTCCATGACATCGAAACTCACTATCAGAGGGCCCAGGCAGCGGGTGCCCGGATCGTCATGGAGCTCGAGGACATGTTCTGGGGAGATCGCCGTTACGAGGCGCTCGACCCCGAGGGCCACCGTTGGCATTTCGCCGAACGTCTGGCGGACATCCAGAGTCGGGACCAATCGTGAAATCGGCCCGAGAACCGAGACAACCGGAGGCGACCATGCGAGTGACCGGGATCGTGACCAACCTCGCGGTGGATGACATCGAGTCCGCTCGCGACTTCTACCAGGGCTATCTGGGGCTGAGCGTCGAGGGCTTCAACATGGGGTGGGTAGCGAGGTACACCACGCCCGACGGACTCGCCTCTGTGCAACTCGTCACCAGGGACGCGACTGCACCCGAGGATTCGGTCATGTCCGTGCATCTCGGCGAAACGGTGGACGAGGCCTATGCCGAGGCGCGGAGGAGGAGCTACGAGATCGTGCACCCCTTGACCGTGGAGCAATGGGGTCTCCGCCGGTTCTTCGTCCGAGCACCGGACGGCAATGTGATCAACATGACGAGCCACTCGAACGAGTAGCGGACCCCGGGGTCCTCCGGTGGTCCTAGTCTCACGACGTTGACCGACATCGCCGACCGATTTCGGAGGCGGGCGGACGCGTTCGAAGGGCTGATCAGCGGCTCGGCTCCAGAGCGATGGTCCAACCCCTCACCCTGTGCCGGGTGGTCGGCACTCGAGGTCGTCGCGCATGTGGTGGACTTCTCGGCCCAGGTCCTCCGCGAGCAGGCCGGGGTCTCGGAGATGACGCCCTTTGCGGACTACGCGGACCCCGTTGTCGCGTTTCGCATGACTCGCCAGGCGGTCGAGGAGGTTCTCGATGATCCTGGAACTTCTCCTGGTGTTGCGAACTACCTCGATCTCTCAATCAGCCTCGACCTGCCGCAACACGCGTGGGACCTTGGCAAGGCAACTGGACAAGACGCCACGATGGATCCTGAGGATGTCGAATTCCTTTGGGATTCGCTCACCGAGCACGCGAATGTGTGGGACTGGCAACGAGCCAACGGGTGGTACGCGGCTCCCGTTCTCGTTTCGGAGAACGCTCAACTCTCCGACCGGGTGCTCGGGCTCCTCGGCCGTAACCCGGCTTGGACACCAGCGGCCTGAACCGCGATGCGGCAAGACGCAGGGACGTCCCTTTCAGCCGACCGCTACCCTTCGGGCCGGTCCTTGCGAGGGGAGACGTTGCCGTGAGCATCATCGATCGATTCCGCCTGGACGAGAAGGTGGCGGTGGTCACCGGGGCCTCTTCGGGGCTCGGCGTCGCCTTCGCGCAGGCGCTGGCCGAGGCCGGGGCCAAGGTCGCGCTGGGTGCTCGCCGACTGGGACCGCTCGAGGCGACAAGAGCGGCCGTCGAGGCAGTGGGCGGGACGGCGATCGCGAGTGAGACCGACGTGACCGACCCCGAGCAATGCCGCTCCCTGGTCGCCGACGCCATGGCCGCGTTCGGGCGGGTCGACATCCTCGTCAACAACGCCGGGGTGGGCACCGCAGTGCCGGCCACCCGGGAGCGACCCGAGGAGTTCCGCCGAGTCGTCGACGTGAACCTGTTCGGCTCCTATTGGATGGCCCAGGCGGTGGCGGCCGTGATGGGCCGCGGGTCGTCGATCGTCAACATCGGCAGTGTGCTCGGGTCGACCACCGCGGAGATGCCCCAGGCCGCCTATTCGGCCTCCAAGGCGGCAATCATCGGGCTGACCCGTGACCTGGCCCAGCAGTGGACGGGGCGCAAGGGGATTCGCGTGAACGCGATCGCCCCCGGCTACTTCCCGACCGAGATGACGGACCAGTATCCCGAGGGCTATATGGAGGAGATGCTGCACCGCCGCGCGCCCATGGGTCGCCCAGGCAACCTCGAGGAGTGCGCGGCCGCCGTCGTCTTCCTGGCGAGTGACGCTGCCTCCTACATCACCGGGATCCTTCTTCCGGTCGACGGCGGACTGCTCGTGACCTGAGCGGCCGGCCCCCGGCGTGCTTGAGGGAGAATGTGCACGTGAGTCCGGGGTTCACCCTGACGCGTTGGGAGACCGAACGCGGCGTCCATGAGCTGGCGACGCGACCCGGCCACGGCGCGGCCGGACCCATGGTGAAGCGTTATGCCGGCTACTCCGAGCACAGCACCGGGTTCCGACGCCGTGAGGTCCCCGGACCCGGTGTCGGCCTCGTGCTCGCGTTCGGTGATCCACTGATTGCCGAGGACGGGAGTCGGCTCGGTGCGTTCGCCTTCGGGAACCAGACGACCGCCTCGCTCTCGACCGTGCTGGGCCATCAATCGGGAGTGCAGATCGATCTCACCCCACTCGGGGCGCGTTCGCTGCTCGGCGTCGAGCCGGCCGCCCTCACCGACACCGTGGTGCCCCTCGACGTCGCGCTCGGGCCATTCGGCGTCGAGCTGCTGGACCGGCTCGCGTCGGCGTCCTCCTGGTCCGCCCGTTTTGACCTCATCGACGCCGCAATCGCGGCCGTCCCCGCCGTTGGCCTCGCGCCCGAGGTGGACTGGGTCGTCGACCAGCTCGCGAGGAGCAAGGGACAGGGACGGGTCGAGGGGCTGGTCAACGAGACGGGTTGGAGCTTGCGGCACTTCGGCCGGCGCTTCCTCGAGCAGATCGGATTGGCACCGAAGACCTACGCGCGCCTGCTTCGCTTCGAGCACGCCGTCGAGCTGGTCCGGGCGCGCCGAGGTGTGACGCTGGCCGAGGTGGCCGCCGACGCCGGGTTCTTCGACCAGGCCCACTTCAACCGGGACTTCCGTTCCTTCGCCGGGTGCACCCCGAGCGAGTTCGTCGCCGAGATGGATCCCGAGCCCGAGGTCCGATTCGTACAAGACGAGAAGGCCGGTGTGACCGTACGCTCGTCGTCATGAGCATGCCGGTTCCCAACGTCATCCCCATCCTGGTCTACGAGGACATCGAGGCCGGGCACGACCACCTGGTCGAGGTCTTCGGCTTTTCCTCGGGCGGGCTCGTCCGGACCCCCGACGGCACCGTCGTGCACGGCGAGGTGACCCTGGGCGACCACAGCATCTGGCTGCACGCCGTCGCCCGCGAGCATGAGCTCGACACCCCCAAGAACCTGCCGATGAGCCACGGCGGCCTGTCGGTGCACGTCCCCGACGTGGACGCCCACTTCGCGGCGAGCCGCGACGCTGGCGCACGGATCGACCGGGAGCCCACGGACCAGCCCTACGGACTCCGGGAGTACGGCGCCCGGGACCCCGAGGGCCACCGGTTCTGGTTCGCGACGCCCATTGCCTGAGCCTGCGCAGCCCGCCTGCCCGAGGCCGAGCCTCCCGAATAAAGTCCGACGGAGCCCGTGCTCCCCGGTCGCCGGCCGGCTGACGCGGATTCGTCGGAGAGCGCCACGCCATGGATGATGCACGGGGGTTCTTCGCGTCCGAGCCCCTCTGGGAGGCCGCGTTCGACCAGGCCTGGGAGTCCTGGCGCTCCGGGTCGCTCGGCATCGGCTCCGTCGTGGCCGATGCCGAAGGGCGGGTCGTCGCCCGCGGGCGCAACCGGGTGCTCGAGCCCGAAGGTTCCGGGAGGATCGCCGGGACCCTGCTCGCCCACGCCGAGATGAACGCGCTGGCCGGTTTGGACCTGGCGACCGGCGAGGGCCTCTGCCTGTACACGACGGTCGAGCCCTGCATGATGTGCATGGCGGCGATCGTCGGCGTCCGCCTCGGCCGAGTCCGCTATGCAACCAGGGATCCGGTCTTCGACGGCCTGGCCGCCGCACTGGCGACCCACCCCTACTGCGCCGATCGGATCCCAGAGCGCATCGAACTCGGTGTGCCCTTGCTGGCGGCCGTCGCCATGTTCTGGCCATTCGCCGCTCGGGTGTGGGCGCAACCCGGCCGCCGCCCGCGTCCGGAATGGCTGGCCGAGAACGGCCCCGCGTGGGAGGCGGCCCTCGCCGCTGTCGGCTCCGGGCTCCTCAGCAGGTTGGTCGAGGGGGGTGCCGGCGTGATCGACGTCGTCGAGGAGCTCGCGCCGGTCCTGCGGCGCGCCGGCGCGATCTTCTAGTCGCGGCTGCCCATGTGCCAGCCGTGGCAATACGGGCACTCGTAGACGTTCAGCACGGCCCCCGACTCCGCCCTCCGCTCCTCGGCCGCCGAGAGCGCGTCGGCCTGGGTGTCGTAGCGGACCTTGGCCTGGCCGTCCCGGCGCCAGTGCGACGAGTCGAGCACGAGCTCGCGATGGGGGCCGGGTCGGCGTCGAGGCACGCCTCAGTCTGGCCGGGGGATCGCTTCGTCGGTGCGGACCTCGGTCAATCGGCGAGCTCGGGTTTCACCGCCCGGGTGGCCAGGAACGCCGAGAAATAGGGAACCGTCACGTCACCGTCCTGATGGAGATCCTCGTAGAGGTCGGTGAGGACGAAGCCGGCCCGCAGCTGTCCGCCGATCTGGTCCTCCAGCGAGTGGCCGAAGCACAGCGGCTCGTCGGGCTCGAGGTAGCGGGCCCGCTCCTTGGCGCTGATTGATGTCACGTCCGAATAGGGAACTGGGTGGCGGACCTGGAGGATCCCCTGCAACTCCTTGTCGCGGTCGAAGCAGAAGATGAGCGGGTTGGCGAACCCGGCCACCAGCACGCCGCCGGGCCGGAGCACCCGGTGGCACTCTCGCCACACCGGTTCCACCGCCTCGGCGAAGCAGTTGGAGCAGGGGTGCACGATGAGGTCGAAGGTCGCGTCGTCGAAGGCGGACAGATCGGCCATGTCCCCCTGGACCGTCGCGATCTCAAGACCCTCGCGCTCGGCGACCAACCGATCCTGGTCGAGTTGGCGCTCCGAGTTGTCGAACACGGTGACTCGGGCGCCCGCCGCGGCGAGCAGCGGTCCCTGTTGGCCGCCGCCCGCGGCCAGGCCCAGGACGTCGAGGCCGGCGACGTCGCCGAGCCAGGCCCGGGGCACCGGCTTGTTCGTCGTGACCACGATCGACCAGCGGCCCTCCCGGGCGCGGGCGACCTGGCGTCTGGTGACCGGGATCGTCCAGACGTTCTTGTTCTCGACCTCCTTGTCCCAGGCCCGACGGTTGAACCCGACGACGTCCATCCTCGGACCATACCGGGCCACTCCCGCCCAAAACCGGGTCCAGACCGTCGGCAGCGGCGGATCGCTACGATCCCCGGGTGCCCTCGCCGGACATCGACGCCACGCGCTTTCGCGAGGTGCTCGGTCACTTCGCGAGCGGGGTCACTGTCGTCACAGCGATGGAGGACATCCCGGTCGGGTTCACCTGCCAGGCCTTCGCGGCGCTCTCGCTCGATCCCCCGATGGTGCTGCTCGCCCCGGCCAAGTCGTCGACCAGCTGGCCGCGGATCGCGCAGGCCGGCGCGTTCTGCGTGAACATCCTGGCGAGCGATCAGGATGCACTGGCCCGCTCCTTCAGCGTCTCGGGCGGCGACAAGTTCGTGGGTGTCGGGTGGAGCGCGGGACCGGTCACGGGCGCACCGGTCCTCGACGGCGCACTGGCCTGGGCCGAGTGCAGACTTGGGGAGATCCACGACTCGGGCGACCACGAGCTCGTGACCGGACTCGTCGTCTCCCTCGGGGTGGGTGCCGGCCAGCCGCTCGTTTTCTACCGCGGCGGGTTTGGAACCTTCACCAGCTGACGACCGCCTCGGGTCCGCTGGGAGGGCCGATGCTAGGTTGCCCTGAGCAGGGTTTCGCGAATTCGGTGGCCACTCGAGCCGCCAGGGGAGGTGGTCCCGGTGGACGTGAGGGACCGGGTCGTGGTCGTGACCGGCGGTGCGAGCGGGATTGGTCGGGCGCTGTCTCGGGCCTTCGCCGGGGCCGGCGCGGCGGCCATCGTCGTGGCCGACCTCGACGCCGCCGGAGCCAAGGCCGTGGCGGCCGAGTTCGACGACCGTGGACGTGCCGTGACCACCGACGTGTCCAAGGAGTCCGACGTCACCGGTCTCGTCGGCCTCGACCGAGGAGGAGTTCGGCCGGATCGACTTGTTCTGCTCCAACGCCGGGATCCTCGTGCCAGGGGGTCCCGAGGTCGACGACGCCGAGTGGGACCGCATCTGGCGGGTGAACGTCTTGGCCCACGTCATCGCGGCGCGCGCCGTACTGCCCGGCATGCTGGCGCGCCGCGAGGGCTACCTCCTCAACACGGCGTCGGCCGCCGGCCTGCTCACCCAGATCGGGTCGGCCCCCTACAGCGTGACCAAGCACGCCGCGGTCGGTTTTGCCGAGTGGTTGTCGATCACCTACGGGGACCGGGGGATCGGTGTGTCGTGCCTGTGCCCGCAGGGGGTCTGGACGAACATGACCGGAGGCGGTGGGCGGCGGCGCGACCCCTCCGAGTTGGCCCAGTCGACGGCCGGGCGCGACGGGTTCTTGGAGGCCGAGGCGGTGGCCGACATCGTGCTCGAGGCGCTGGCCGAGAACCGGTTCCTGATCCTCCCGCACCCCGAGGTGGCCACCTACGAGCAGCGGCGCGCCGGCGACCGGGAGCGCTGGCTGAAGGGCATGCGCCGGATCCAGGCCGCGCTGCGCCCGCCTTCGAAATAGCCGGACCGGCTAGGGCAGGACGGCTCCGCCGCGACCCTGTGTCGCGCGTCGCGGCGCCGTGCCGACGGCCCGCTGGTTCGCGTACTCCTCCATCAGCGCCAAGAACTCGTCGGCGCCCGAACGGTCGGCGGCGGCGCGGGGGATGGCCGGGAAGGAGTAGTCGGGCGAGGGGAGCGGCGGGTGGTCGGCGGCCGGCTTGCGCGCCATCACCTTCTCGATGATCGGCTCGAGACGCTTTGCCTTCTCGGCCGACAGCCGCTCGTCGCGCTCGGCGAATTCGGGGAGCACCTCGGCGCCGAACAGCTGCAGGCTCTCCATGATGTCCTCGTGGCGGTTGCGGCCGGCCTGGCTGACGAAGACCACCTGGTCGACCCCGAGCTCCTCGTAGCGACGGAGGTACTCGCGGATCTGCTCGGGGGTCCCCACCGAGCCGCGCAGCCCGGTGACCCCCTGCTGTACCGCACGGGCCCCGAGGCGTTCGGGGTTGGCCGCGGCGCGGCGGACCGCGTCGGGGTCATAGCCCTGCTCGGCCCGGCGCTGCTCGAACTCGCTCCACACGTCGGTGACGCCCGGTCGGTGCTCGCCGAAGAGGTAGTAGTGGCCGAGCGAGTAGCCGAAGAAGTTGGAGCCCACCGCCCCGCGCTCGAGGGCCTGCTCCTCGCTCGGCGCGCACATGAAGGTGGTCACCGCGGCGACATTCGGGTTGACGGCGTCGCCGATGGGCACGCACTCCTGCGCGAAGGTCGTGTAGTAGTCGTTCACCCAGTGCTGGGCCTCCTCGGGGTCGATGAAGGCGAAGGTGAGTGCCCCGATGCCCTTCTGCGCGGCGAGGTGGATCGTATCGCGGCGGCTGCAGGCGACCCACACCGGCGGGTGCGGCTTCTGGCGCGGCTTGGGCACCACGTTGCGCGGCGGCATGGTGACCCAGTCGCCGGCGTGCCCGGTGAATGGCGTCTCGGTCATGCAGCGGAGCGCGACCCGCACGCCCTCCTCCCACATGGCCCGCTTGAGCGACGGATCGATCATGAACCCGCCGAGCTCGGCTTCGGATCCGGCCTCACCCGTCCCGAACTGAGCGCGCCCGTTCGAGACGAGGTCCAGGGTCGCGATGCGCTCGGCGATCCGGGCCGGGTGGTTGAACGGCGGCGGGGTCTGGACGATGCCGTGGCCGAGCTTGATCCGCGTGGTGCGCTGCGACACCGCCGCCAGGAACACCTCGGGGGCCGACGAGTGGCTGTACTCCTCCAAGAAGTGGTGCTCCACCTCCCAGACGTAGTCGAACCCCAGCTTGTCGGCGAGCTCGCACTGCTCGAGGGCGTCCTGGAGCAGCTGGTACTCGGAGTCCTCCTCCCAGGGGCGGGGGAGCTGGTGCTCGTAGAAGATGCCGAACTTCACGAAGCGGCGCGGGCGGCCCGCCGGCGCTCGACCTCGTTCGGGGCGGCCTTCGCCACGAGGTCGGGGATCACGCCACCGAGCTCGGCGGGGTCCCAGCGGTCGCCCTTGTCGACGGCCGGGCCCGGGCTCCAGCCCTCGGCGACCGAGATCGAGCCGCCGGCCACGTTGAACACGCGCCCGGTGATCCCCGCCGACTGGCTCGAGCCGAGCCAGACCACCAGGGGCGCGACGTTGTCCGGGGAGCGCGGCGTCGAACTCCTCGGGCTTGGGCTGTTCGCGGTCGGGCCGCAGGCCCTCGGTCATCCGGGTCGAGCGCGCCCGGCGCGATCGCGTTGACCGTCACCCCGTAGCGGCCAAGCTCGAGTGCCGTGATGATGGTGAACGCGGCGATGCCGGCCTTGGCGGCCCCGTAGTTGGCCTGGCCCGGGTTGCCGTAGATGCCCGAAGACGAGGACGTGTTGATGATGCGGGCGTCGTTGGTCTCGCCGGCCTTGGCCCGCTCCCGCCAGTACACCGCGGCGTGGTGCGCCGGCGCGTAGGTGCCCCGCAGATGGACCCGGATCACCGCGTCCCATTCCTCGGGGGTCATGTTGATGAGCATGCGGTCCCGGAGGATCCCGGCGTTGTTGACCAGCACGTCGAGGCCCCCGAAGGTCTCGATGGCGGTGTCGACGAGCCGCTTGGCACCCTCGAAGTCGCTGACGTCCTCGCCGTTGGCGATGGCCTCGCCGCCCATGTCCTTGATCGCGGCCACCACCTCGTTGGCCGGCCCGGCGTCGGCGCCGGTCCCGTCGACCAGCGCCCCGAGGTCGTTCACGACCACCTTGGCGCCCTGGGCCGCGAACTCGAGCGTGTGACCCCGCCCTATGCCCCGCCCCGCCCCCGTGACGATGACGATCCGTCCCTCACAGATACCGGCCATTGACCACACCTCCTGGTGATTGCGCTCCGATGCGATCGCGGGCCCGGCGACTCAGCGCGCCGGGCGGTCGTCCTCGTTCGAGGGGTCCTTGGGCAGCCCGAGCACCCGCTCGCCGACGATATTCCTCTGGACCTGGGCCGTGCCGCCCCAGATGGTCACCGACCGGGTGGACAGGAAGTCGGACTGCCAGCGGTCCGGTCGGTACTGGTCGGGGACCTGGGGACCCATGACCATGGCGTCGGCCCCCCGGATGTTCATGAGGATCTCGGCGAAGCGCTGGGCGTACTCGGACCAGAACATCTTGTTGATCGAGGACGCCGGGCCCGGTTCCTTCTTGGCCACCACCTCGGAGAGGAGCCGCAGGCCCTGGAACCGCATGATCTCGGTCCGGGTGTAGGCCCAGGCCAGCTGCTGGCGGACGAGCGGGTCGTCCTGGCCGGCCTCGGGACCGCACCATGTCGAGGGCGTCCCAGAACTGGCGCGTGTACTGGACGTGCTGGGTGGTGGCGTTGCCGCCGCGCTCGTTGCCGAGCGTGGTCATGGTGACCCGCCAGCCGTTGTTGAGCCCGGCGATCACGTTGAACAGCGGCGCCCGGGCCTCGTTGATGAAGGTCTGCGGTGAAGCCCGCGGCACCGTTGAGCTGCTTGATGGGGGCGCAGCTCGAAGCCGTTGGAGGAGCCGTCCTCCCTCTTCATGGGGACGAGGACGTAGCTGATGCCCTGGTGCTTGGGGACGTCGGGGTTGGTCCGGCAGAGGCAGAACATCATGGTGGCCATCTGCGCGCCCGAGGTCCACACCTTCTGGCCGGTGATGACGATCTCGTCGCCGTCGACCACCCCGCGGGTCTGCAACCCGGCCAGGTCCGAGCCCGCGTCGGGCTCGGAGAACCCCTGGCAGTACCGGTCGGTCCCGTCGATGATGCGCGGCAGGAAGTAGGCCTTCTGCTCGTCGGTGCCCCACACGATGATCGACGGACCGACCAGCCACTCGCCCATGCCCCGGGTCACCCGAGGCACGCCGGCGCGGGCGAACTCCTCGTTCATGACCGCGACCTCGATGCCGCCCAGGCCCCGGCCGCCGAACTCCTCGGGCCACGACACGCAGAGGTAGCGGCCCTCGTACAGCTTCTCGGCCCAGTGGCGCCACGCCGGGCCCTCGCCATGGCGCCGCCCCGACCGCGCCGCGGGGCCTCGGCCGCCTCGGGCGGGGCCTCGGCGGTCGGCTCGGGCTGGTTGGCCTCCAGCCACTGGCGCAGCTCGTCGCGGAACGCGCTGGCCTTGGGGCCGAGGTCGATCTCCATCGTGGTGGTCACGCGGTGCCTCCTCGGGGCTCGAACACCGGGTAGTGGCGGCCGTCGCTCAACTCCTCCCAGGCGACCCGGAGGGCCATGTCGACCTCGAGCTCGTCTGGTGGGCAGTTGATGACGTTGGACATCATGCGGAACCCCTCGGCCAGCTCGACGATCGCCACGGGGAACGGGCCGTCGGCACCCGTCGGGTTGGGGGAGAGGTGGTTGACGGTGAAGCTGTAGAGCGAGCCCTCCCCGGCACAGTCGCGCCACTCGAGGTTGCTCCCGAGGCACAGCGGGCAGTTGTCGCGTGGGTAGAAGACGGCCTTGTCGCAGTCGAGGCACCACTGGACGACGAGCCGGCGCTCGCGGCGTCGCCGACCAGAAGGGTTCGGAGACCGGGCTGACCGGTGGCTCCATGCGGCGTCCGGCCGGGGCGCTCACGACAGCGCCGCCTCGGTCCCGAGCACGACGGTCGACATGCACGAGAGCACGCCGCCCGATCCGTGCGCCACGGCGATCTCGGCGTCCGGCACCTGGCGCGGGCCCGCACTCGCCGCGCAGCTGGCGCACCGCCTCGACGAGGAGGAACATCCCGTACATGCCGGGGTGCGTGTAGGACAGCCCGCCGCCGTTGGTGTTCATCGGCAGGCTGCCCCCCGGCCCGAGCTTGCCGTCCTCGGCGAACGCGCCGCCCTCGCCCTTCTTGCAGAAGCCGAGGTCCTCCAGGTGCAAGAGCGCGGTGATGGTGAAGCTGTCGTAGCCCATGAGCACGTCCACGTCGGCTGGGTTGATGCCGGCCATCGAGAAGGCGGCCGGACCCGAGATCGTGCCGGCGGTGGTGGCCAGGTCGGGCATCTGGGAGATCATCGAGTGGTCGTGGCAGGTCCCCACCCCGAGCACGTAGGCCGGGGCCTTGGCGAGGCCCTGGGCCCGCTCGGCGTTCGTCATCACGAAGGCGCCGGCCCCGTCGGTCACGAGGCAGCAGTCGAGCAGGTGCAACGGGCTCGTCTGCATCGGCGAGTGGAGCACGTCGTCGATCGTGATGGGATCCTGGTAGCGGGCCTTGGGGTTCATGGTCGCCCACTGCCGGGTCGACACGGCGATCTGGGCCAGCTGCTCGGACGTGGTGCCGTACATGGCCATGTGGCGGGTCGCGGCCAGGGCGTAGGCGCCCATGGGGAGGCGGTTGCCCGAGGGCATCTCCCACTCGAGCATCGGGTTGGGGCCCATCCCCGGTGGCGGGCCGCCGCGGGGAACGCCACCACCGCCTGCACGGGCACGATCCCCGCGCGGCGTCGAGGCGTAGACGCTGATGACCACCTCGGCGAGCCCGGCGGCGATGGCCGCCGCGGCGTGCTCGACGTGGACCTCGAAGCTCGATCCTCCCGTCATGGTCGACTCGGTGAAGCGCGGGTGGACGCCCAGGTATTCGGCCAGCTGCATGGAGGAGCCGGCGTGGCAGACCCCGTCTACGTCGCGGATGCTGAGACCGGCGTCGCTCAGGGCCTGTTCGATCATGGCGGCCTCGAGCGCGCGACCGCTGAGCTCCAGCTGGCCGGTGGGGGAGGCGTCATCGGCGACGCCGACGATTGCCGACGCGCCTCGCAGGCTCGACGCGCTCACGCGCTGGTCTTCCTTGTCCCTCGCCCCATCCTCCGCCTCGCTCTGGCGCATGCGACCGCGCCCCAGGGGGAATGTCACTGTACCGTGACAACCTGGCTGTCAACAAGGTCGCAAGGCCGATAGCGTGGGTCGCGTGACGTCGAGCGGGGTCTCGCTCCTCCACGAGCAGCGCCAAGTCGCCCGGGACCGCATCGAGCGGGCGGCGCGGACGCGTGCTCGCCGACAAGGGCATCGGGGCCACCGTCGAGGAAGTGGCGGGAGAGGCCGGCGTGAGCATCCGCACCGTCTTCCGCCACTACGGCACCCGCGACCACATGATCGCCACGGCGCTGCGCAGCCAGCTCCTGCACTACAGCGAAACGCTCCCGCGCCCGGCCGACGACGCGACCCTCGAGTCCTGGCTCCCCGCACTGCTCTTGGAGGTGCACCGGGTCAACGCGGCGCTCGGCCGCGCCTACTGGGAGATGATGGCCATCGGCTACACACTGACCGGCGAGCTGGGGGACGTGGCCGCCGAGCGGCTGGCCGGCCGCACCCGCTTCGTGAACGTCGTGACGAGGGGTGCCTGGCGGCTGGCCGGCAACCGGTCGCGGCCCCCGGCCTGGCTGGTCGACCTCTTCGCCATCCACCTCTCGACCTTCACGACCCGCGAGCTGGTGCACGACTTCGGGCGCACGGTGGACGACATCGCGTCGATGTCGACCCGCGTGCTTATCGCCGCGGTCCGTTCCGCCTCCCCACACTGCGCGGCCGCCCCGGTAGCATCGAGCAGATGATGACCATGGTCATGTTCCGTGCGCGGGGCCTCCGCCCCGCGGCGCTGGGGATGGCATCGGCTCGATAGACGCTGGGCCACCCGCATCGTCGCCGCGGCGGCGATCGGGCCAGGCGATCTCGTCCTTGATGTCGGCGCCGGCGACGGCGTGCTTTGCGATGCCCTGCTCGCGGTAGGCGCGCGCGTCATCGCGTTCGAGCTGCACCCCGACCGGGTCAGCCAGCTGCGCCGGCGGTTCGCCGGGACGAGCACGCGCGTCGTCACCGCCGACGTCTGCGACCTGCGGCTGCCCCGTCGACCCTTCAGCGTCGTCGCCAACCCGCCATTCGCTGCGTCGATGGCGGTCATCCGTCGACTGGTCGCCCCGGGGTCGTGCCTCGTGGCCGCCGACATCGTGGTCCCGCGCCACGTCGCGAGGCGCTGGAGCCAGGGCGGGGTCGACGGCGCGTGGCGTTGGCGGGCCACGTTCGAGATGACGACGGGATACCGCGTCCCGCGGGGCGCGTTCCACCCGCCTATCGAGCGTGACGCGGTGGTGCTCCGGATCCGACGGTCCCTGCCCGCCCCGGGTTGGAGGGCGCATACTGCGGGAACGGGCGCCGTGTCGCGAGGTGCCACGATGGGGCGTGCAGGCGTGGCAGATCGTCTGGCCCGCTCCGATCGGTGACCACCCGATGCAGCTCGTTGAGCTCGACGTCCCCGAACCGGGTCCGGGCCAGATCCGGGTGCGCGTGCTCGCCTGCGGCGTGTGCCGGACCGACCTCCATATCGCCGAGGGTGACCTGCCCGTCCACCGAGCACGCGTGGTCCCCGGTCACGAGGTCGTCGGCGTGGTCGAGGCGCGCGGGGAGGGCGCGGATCGATTCGCACTCGGTGATCGGGTGGGCCTCGCCTGGCTCGCCACGACCTGTGGCGCCTGCCGCTTCTGTCGCCGCGGCGCCGAGAACCTGTGCCCAAACGCCACGTTCACCGGCTGGGACCACGACGGGGGCTACGCGGAGGCGGCGGTGGCCGACGAGCGCTTCGCCTACCGGTTGCCCGACGATCTCGCCAACGAACAGGCGGCGCCCATGCTGTGTGCGGGAATTGTCGGCTACCGGGCGCTGCGGGCGGCCGGTGTGCCGCCAGGCGGGCGGCTCGGCATCTACGGGTTCGGCGGGTCGGCGCACCTCGCGGCGCAGGTCGCGCTGGCCGAGGGTGCCGAGCTGTACGTGGTGACCCGATCGACCGAGGCCCGGAAGCTCGCCGTCTCACTCGGGGCGACCTGGGTCGGCGAAGCCGCCGAGCGACCCCCCGAGCCGTTGGATGGGGTGGTGCTGTTCGCGCCGGTGGGCGATCTCGTCCCCTCGGCACTGGCGGCGCTCGACCGGGGCGGCACGCTGGCCATCGCCGGGATCCACCTGAGCGACATCCCGCCGCTGAACTACGCACGGCACCTCTTCGAGGAGCGCAGCGTGCGGAGCGTCACTGCGAACACCCGAGCCGACGGCGAGGAGTTCTTGCGGCTCGCGCCCCGCCTCGGGGTCGTGGCGACCACGACGCCCTACCCGCTCGAGCGGGCCGACGTCGCCCTCGCCGATCTGGCCGGTGGCCGCGTGGTCGGCGCCGCGGTGCTCGAGATGGACCGCCCACCGGTTTGAGCGGCACCACCTGGACCTTGTCAACGGGTCCCACTCACCGGGCATGATGGTGTGCCGCCGTCCCCGCCGACGAGGATTTGCTGATGGACACCCCGAAGAAGCGAATCGTGCTCGCCGCGATGATCTTGGCCGTCGCGATGACCTTCATCGATCAGACGATCGTGTCCATCGCGGTCCCGAAGATCCAACGGGAGCTGCATCTCAGCACCGTCGGTGTGCAGTGGGTCGTGAACGCGTACCTGTTGTCCCTTGCTGCGTTCTTCGCGTTCGGCGGGAGGCTCGCCGACACGGTGGGCCACGCCAAGATGGTCGTGATCGGCGTCGTCGTCTTCGCGAGCGCCTCCATCATGTGTGGGCTCACGCCGGCGAATGGGGCGGCCGAGGCCTGGATCGTCACATTCCGCGTCATTCAAGGCCTCGGCGCCGCCCTCATGTACCCGGCAGCGCTCGCCATCGTCGCCAGCGCCTACGAGGTGCAAGAGCGTGGCCGCGCGCTCGCCATCTTCTTTGGCGTCGCCGGCGGGCTCACCGCGGTTGGCCCGATCCTGGGCGGCGTGCTCAGCCAATGGACGTGGCGCTCGATCTTCTGGGTCAACGTCCCAGTGGCGATCCTGGCCCTCATCCTCACCGCCCGATCCCGGCCCAAGAGCGTGACTCGACCGGGGACCGTCGACTATCGCGGGCTTGCCCTGGCGGTGCTCGGAGTCGGACTCGGGGTGTTCGGGCTGCAGCAGTCCCAGGTCTGGGGCTGGGGGAACCCGGCCACGATTGGGACGATCGTCATCGGCGTCGTACTGCTCGTCGTCTTCGGCTTCGCCGAGCTCGGCATCCAACAGCCGCTCGTGCAAGTGCGGATGTTCGCGATCCGGGCGTTCCTCGTCGAGAACATCGTCTTGTTCTTCGCGATGGCGTGCTTCCTGCCGGTCTTCTTCTTTGCCAGCGTCTACGCGCAGTACGCCCTCGGCGACGGGCCGAACAAGGCCGGCCTCTTCCTGCTCACGTTCTTCGCCGGCTTCGCTCCCGGCGTCCAGATCGGCGGCCGGGTGCTCGACCGCCGCGGGGCCAAGACGGTGGTGGTCCTCGGCTGCGCCATCGCCATCGTTGGCCTCGTGGTGTGGGCGAATCGGGTCGAGACGCTCAGCTACAGCAAACAGTGGTACGCAATCGTCGTGGCGGGCGTGGGGCTCGGCCTGATGGTCGGGCCGGCCAACACCGACGCGCTGAACCAGGCCGGCCGGGCGTCCTACGGCGAAGCGACCGGGGTGACCCAGACGACCAGGAACTTCGGCGGCAGCGTCGGCCTGGCGGCACTGGGGACCCTCTTCACCTCAGGCATCGCCACGAGGCTGACCTCCGAACTCGTGCACAAGGCGCACCTGTCGCAGGCGAAGGCCGCCGCCATCGCCAAGACGGCGAGTCAGAGCCAGGTCGCGAGCTCGGCCAAGGGTTCGAGCTCGTCCCAATCCCTCACGTTCGCCCATGACGCCGTGGCGTTCGCGACCCACAACGTCCTCTACGTGATGGCCGGCGCGATGGCCATCGCATTCTTGGCGGCCCTGATCGGGCTGCGCCGCGGCGTTCACTACGCTTCCGACGGCGCCGAACCAGCGGAGGCGTCGGCCGAACGACCGACGGTTGCCGAAGGGGCCACCTGAGGCGAAGGAGCGGTTCTCAAGGCGGCGATAGGCTGAACCCTTCGGGGCCGTTGGCGCAGCTGGTAGCGCACTTGCATGACGCGCAAGGGGTCAGAGGTTCGAGTCCTCTACGGCCCACCCTGAAAGCCCTAGTCAGAGCCAGGTCGGTTAGGCCGTTCGGATGTTGATCGTGATGGCTCTGCATGAGCACGGCCGGATCGAGTTGTAACCCGTAATCACGGCTAGGACGTTCTAGGAGTTGGAAGTCAACTTCCATCAGCCAGGTAACTTGACACTCAGTGGAATCGGAAGGCGTTGATCACAGACCTGGGCAAGCTTCCGATCGGTCGCTTCAGTTATCACAGATGGTCACATCAGTCCGCACCCAGGACATTCATCGATCCGTACCGCGAGGATGGCGCTTAGTTCTCATCATCGGTGGGTTGTCCATCTTCGGGCCGTTGTGTATCGATATGTACCTTCCGTCGCTACCGCGGATCAGTCGAGATCTTCATGCGAGCGCGTCAGCTGTCCAGCTAACCCTCACGGCATGCCTGATCGGGATTGCGGTGGGACAGCTCGTGCTTGGACCGTTCAGCGACCAAGTGGGTCGTCGTCGTCCGCTGCTTGCCGGCATCGGCGCATTCATCCTTTCGTCAGCAGCATGCATTTTTGTGTCAAACGTATACGTTCTGGACGGGCTGCGATTCGTTGAGGGAATCGGTGGTGCCGCAGGAATCGTGATTGCTCGCGCCATCGTGCGCGACCTCTTTGAGGGCGTGACGGCAGCGCGTTCTTTTCTACCCTGATGCTCGTCACCGGTGTCGGACCTATTTTGGCGCCACAGATTGGAGCCGAAATCCTTCAGTTCACCTCATGGCGTGGAATATTTCTGGCCCTCGCGCTGATCGCATCGGTGCTGTTGGTGACGGCACTTTTCAAAACTCCCGAAACGCTTCCACCAGAGCGACGCCGGGCGGGCGGCTTGAGATCGACCATGCATATCCTCGCGATCGTGTCATCTGACCGTTCGTTTGTGGGCTATATGTTGGTCTCCACCCTCGGTTTTGGTGCAATTTTCGCTTACATCGCTGGGTCTCCGTTTGTCCTTCAAAATATCTATGGGCTGTCTCCTCAGATTTTCGGGCTGGTGTTTGCCATGAACGCTGTTGGACTGGTACTAGGTGCTCAGATCAACGGTCATTTGGTCCGCCGGTTGGGGAGTCGATCGCTCCTCACATTTGGCCTGATCGTCATGGCCTTTGGAGCGACCATCTTTTTGGGCGCCGCCAGTACACACTGGTTGGGGCTTTCCGCCGTTCTGCCACCCCTGTTCATGCTTCTGTTCGGTTTGGGTTTCGTGAGTCCCAACGCAATGGCACTAGCGGGGGAGAATGCAAAACCACGCGAGCTCCGCCGGTGCAGCATCGGCACTTCTCGGGAGCTGCCAGTTTTTATTCGCGGCCGCTGTGGCACCGGTTGTGGGCCTCGCCGGAAATCACGATGCGATACCTATGGGCCTATTGATGGTGGGACTAGCGGGTGGTGCCCTCGTCATCCGCTTTGCCGTTCCCCGCTATGAACCGTCCGTGTCGGAGTCATTGGAAGCGGTGCCCATGTCTCAGCTTGATCTCTGAGGTACTCGTGCTCCGAAATCAGGTCGCATCGGACGATCAAGAACGGTGATCCAAAGTGGGTTACGCGGACTTGGGCGATGTCGGGGATCGGCTGAACCACACCTGTCGCCGGAAGATGCCTCAACCGATGAAGTTCGTAGTTGGCGGCAGGGGGATTGGTTCCCCCAACGGAGGATTGGGCCGGATCCTGAGCCCGAGAGTTGGTGACTGAGTGCCCCGAGTGGGCCGCATGGTATGGCGCAGAGCGGTCCGCGGTGTCCGCCGAGGCGGGATCGGATGCCTCGGGTGCTTTCCATTCGTGGTCGTCGTGATCGCGGCAGTCGCGTGGTTTGTCTTCTGGCTCGTCTCGATCCGATGACCTTCGACCACTACGCCGAGGCCGTCTATTCCGAGCGGAGCCAGTGCTGGCGGATGGTTCTATGAGTCGGGCGACGCCAGCCGGCCCGAACATTGACCCGTTCCGAGGTACCGGACGCGAAGAGGACGGCCCGAAGGCCGTCCATCATTCGCTGACCGAGGTCCCGGGGGTGGGAGTTTCCTTGGTCGGGCCGGATTGCGACGCAACTCGACTCTACGCGGCCCGCTTTTTGCGACCAGTTTGCGAGCGATTGACTCTTCATTGCGGGATCCGGTGTCCGTGGCGGATCGTTCCCTCATTTCTCAGTCACCTCCCAGCCGTCTGTGTCAGACCCTCTGCCTGTACGCGAAGCGGACCGCCCGAAGGCGGCCCGTTCGCTTTGGGCAACGAATCCCGAGACGAGGGGGTCCAGGTCTTGGGGTGCCGCAACCGGTCAGACCCTACCGTCGCCACATGTCGAGCCAGCATCGAACGATTGCCGGTTACACGACAAAGGAAGGGGCGACCTGCAGCACCCCTCCCTCGTCGCCCTGAGCGCCTTACCACCCAGCGACCTTGTGTGGTTGGTCGAGTTCGACGCCTCCGCCATCTCCTCGGTCGGCAGGAGTCGAGCCAACTCCTTCTCGTGGTATCGAGCCTTGTACTCAGCGACGCTGTTGGGCATCGGTGTCTCGGTGACCCATTCGAAGATCGCCTGGCAGCGCGCCGCCTCGTTGTCACATTCCGTGGCCCCGGCTTTCCTGGCGGGCGTCGATGCGTCCTCTCTGCTGCGCACCTGATCGGCGCATGAGCGGTACCACACGGCGTCTTTGATGACGCCCTCGAGCCACCGGTACGACTCTGTCTGTCGGATGGCCCACTTCAACGTCTTCCGTCGCCGTCGCAGCTCGGCCTCAGCCGTCAGCGCGTCCAGAAGCTCCCCGAGACCGACCCCGACCTCCCAGCGCCGGCCGAGACGCTGGCATGAGGGCGCGTGTGGCGCCGTGGTGACATCGTGGAGTGGGCCCGGATGACCGGGCGCAAGACGGTAAGGGGGAAATGACATGGCACGCCGTAAGTCCCTTCGCAGCCAGCTCTACCGGGGCGCTCGTGACCTCGGCAACCTCGAGGCGGCCGAGAAAGGTCCGACGTCCCTCGGCAAGCGCTACGTGCGCCGGGCGGCCTACCGCAAGACCAACAGCGGGCTCGGTGGCATTCTGCGGTCTCTCGGGCTCAGTGGGAAGCGGCGGTAGGTGCACGAGACACGGCTAGAGCCATACTTGGCTGCGTGACTGACTCCGGTTCCGCCGACTCCAAGCCCTCACAGACCGAGGATGACCGACGGCGCGGTGGTGAACGCAGAAAAGGCGATGATCGCCGTAAGCAAGACCTGGGGCCGCCAGACGGCGACGAGCGACGTAGGGATGACCGTCGTAGAGGTGACCGTCGTAAGCCGGCTACCTAGCTACTTCGCCCTGAAAAAGTCGATGTGAAAAACGCCCGCGACCTGCGCGTTCGTGGTGGCGGGGTGCTCGCGTTCGGGCTCGAATGAAAGAACGATGGCTCCACACACCCTTCCCGGAGTGAATGGAGCCATCGTGTTGCGCACCAAGGTAGACCCTCAACCCACCCTGTGGGAAGCACTCCTCCCGCCCGAGTTCTCGGCCCTCCCACCAGGGCTCGGACCGGTCGACCGCCTGCTCGACGATCCCGTCTTCTTCGAACCCTGCGTCCCCTTCTTCGATCCATTGATCGGTCGTCCGTCGATCCCGATGGAGACCTACCTGCGCCTGATGTTCTTGCGCTTTCGCTACCGGCTCGGCTTCGAGACGCTCTGCGCCGAGGTGGCTGACTCGGTGTCGTGGCGGCGGTTCTGTCGTATTCCCCTCACCGAAGCGGTGCCGCATCCAACCACGCTGATGAAGATCACCACCCGCTGCGGGGAAGGCGCCGTTGCCCAGCTGAACGAGAAGCTGCTTGAGAAGGCCAACGCGGCGCATCTGATCAAGCTCGACAAGGTCCGCGCCGACACCACAGTCGTCCCGGCCAATGTCGCGTATCCGACCGACTCGGGCCTGCTCGCCAAAGGGGTGGCCAAGCTCACCAAGACCGTGGGGGCCATCAAGGCCGCCGGTCTGGCCCGGCGCACGCGCTTTCGGGACCGCACCCGATCGGTGCGCCGGCGTGCCCATCAGATCGCGGCGTGGCTGCGCCGGCGCAGTGGGGACGCCAAAGACGAGGTGCTGGCCTTGACCGGCGAGTTGGCCACCATCGCCGAGGCCGCCCTCAAAGACGCCCAGGTCGTGGCCACAAACGCCCGTCGGGCGATGCGCCGGGCCGGCGAAGGGGTCTCGGGCAAGGCGAGCGCGCTGGTGGCTGACCTCGAGCGCACGATCTCGGTGCTCGAGACGGTCGTGGCCCAGACCCGCACCCGCCTCGGCGGCGAGGTCCCCGACGGGGCCACGCGCATCGTGTCTCTCCACGACACCGACGCCCGGCCCATCGCCAAGGGACGCCTCGGGCGCCCCGTCGAGTTCGGCTACAAGGCCCAGCGCGGCGCTTCCGAAAGCTCGTCAAGTGGCGCACCGGATCAGAAGGCCGCATTTCACACCTCAAGCACTCCTGGGGCTGGGAGCGCACCATGCTCGACGGCATCGACGGGACGCGCTCATGGTGTGGCTGGGGTGTTCTCGCCCACAACGCCACCAAGATCGCCGTGCTGGTCGACGAGCGCGCCCAGAGCGAGCACCTTGCTTCTTCTCCGAGGCAACGAGCGAGAACCTCCGCCGGACCACCAGGACGTCCCCCGCCACCGTCGCACCGAGTGCCCGTTTGATCTTGCCCCGTCCCTCTCCTGTCGCGCTCGGCCGCCGGAAATGGTCGGAAACAGGGGTCGAAAAGCGACTAGGGAGGTCGGGACGAGACCTCATGGCGGACCACGGCCGTCACTCCGGGCAACTGGGCGTCCGCACCGAATCGGGGTTTTTCAGGGTGAAGTAGCTAGGCGGTCCGGCCGAGGAACGCCGCGAGCGTGTCGGCGGGGCACGCCCCGTCGGGCGCGTCGCACTCGGGACCGAACGGCGCCTTCCCGTCGGGGCCCCGCATCTCGGGCTGGACCATCTGCTGGGAGAACACCAGGAATTCGGCAGCGAGGTCCGGGTCGAGGTCGGTCGACTGGCCGGTCGCGCGGGCGAGGTCCCAGCCGTGGGTGAACTGGTCCCCGGCGATGATCATCATCAGGGCACCGGCGGGAATCGGGCCGAACGGCATGGTGGCCACCTTCTCGAGCACACCGTCTGCTCCGAATGCTTCGAGGGCGATCGCAGCGGTCTGGTCGTACGCGACGAGCACGTCGCCGCCCGCGAAGTCCTGCTCGTCGGGGACCCCTTCTCCCGTCGCCACCGCGCTCGCGCCGAAGCGCGCGGCGGCATTCATGTGGTTGATCACCTCCGCCACGTTCCACGACTGGCACGGGGTCGGCAACTCCAACTGGTCCGGTCCGATGCCGGCGAGCACGGCTCGGGTGCTCTCGAAGGCTCGGGTGAGGGATTCGGTGGCCATGGCATTCTCCCTCGGGGACCTGACCGGACCGCAGCGCGGTCGGGGACGTGTGATCGTGGGTCGGTGCCGACCGTACCCGAAGAGGCCGGTCAGGTCACCAGCCGAGCGGCGGCGCCTCGAGGCGTTCCTCGCGGAAGGCGACGAAGCGGCGAGCTGCGAGCCCCGCAAGTCGCCGGCCAGGCCACCGTTCCCTGGCATGACACCCGATTCATACGATCCCGCCATGGGCTACTACGCCGAGGCCGTCTATTCAGCACGCGGTCGGTGCTGGCGGTTCGTCTACCGCGGGACCGTCGACGGCCGACCGATGCACTGCCCCGAGCCGGTCACCCATCGCGGCCGACACAAGCTCGAGGGCGGCCAGTGGATCGCCGTGTGGAGCTGCTCAGGTCACCTCGAGGGAATGATCGAGCCCTTTCCGTGGGTGCAGCAACCAGGTGCAGCAACCCAGCTCACAAACTGACCGGACCGGCTGGGATGGTTTCGGACCGGATTGCACCACTGACCAGGGATGACCATCTGAGCGTTGGACTATCTCGGACGGCCTCACACCATTCAAAGCTGCATGACGCGCAAGGGGTCAGAGGTTCGAGTCCTCTACGGCACCGTCTGAGCTGGTCAAATAGGTCTCGTTGCTTGCGCGATGGCGACCATTTGAACACCTGGGGAGCCAAGTAGGGAGCCATTCACTTCGATTCAGGCACTACGCCTGCCATCAAAGTGACTTAGGGTCCACGCCAAGATTAGTACGCGCGTAGTATCCTGGCGGTGTGGAGGTCACCGACGAAGCGCTCGCGCGATTCTTCGAAGTGGTCCTGCCACACATGAACGAGGTGCAGCGCCGAGTGGTGGCCGGTGCGATGGCCGAGGTGCTCGGCCGCGGCGGGAAGACCGCGGTGGCCACGGCGTCGGGCATGAGCCGCAACACCGTCATCAAGGCCGAGGGCGAAGTGGCCGTCGGGCGTCGAGCCGTCGTCGCGCCTTCGCGCCCCGGGCGGCGGTGACAAGTCGCTGATCGACACGCCAGCCGGGTCTGCTCGGTGCCTTCGACGAGCTGGTCTACCCCGAGACCCGGGGCAATCCGATGTCGATGCTGCGCTGGACGTCGAAGTCCTCGACCAAGCTGGCCGACGAGTTGGTCCGCCAGGGCTTCGACGTCTCCTCACGCACCGTGCTTCGCCTGCTGCACCAGCTCGGCTACTCACTCCAGGCCAACGCCAAGGTGACCGAAGGACGCCAGCACCCCGACCGCGACGCCCAGTTCGGCTACTTGAACGAGCAGGCCGACGCCTTCATCGGCGACGACCAGCCGGTGATCTCGCGTCGACACCAAGAAGAAGGAGCTGATCGGCGACTACGCCAACGGCGGGGCGGAGTGGTCACCCGAAGGCGAGCCCGAACGGGTCCAGGTCCACGACTTCGCCGACCCGGCACTCGGCGAGTACGCCAAGGCCATCCCCTACGGCATCTATGACGTGGCCAATAACGAGGGCTGGGTCAACGTCGGCGACACCGCCGATACCGCCGAGTTCGCCGTCAAGTCGATCCGGCGGTGGTGGCACCAGATGGGCCGGGACCGCTTCCCTGGTGCCGAGCGCCTCTTGATCACCGCCGATGCCGGGGGTCCAACGGCTACCGACTCCGGGCCTGGAAAGTCGAGCTGGCCAAGCTGGCCGCAGAGACCGGCCTCGACATCACCGTCTGCCACTACCCGCCGGGGACCTCCAAGTGGAACCGGATCGAGCACCGCATGTTCAGCTTCATCACCATGAACTGGCGGGGCACGTCCGCTCACCAGTCTGCGCACCATCATCGAGCTGATCTCGGCCACCACCACGGCGACCGGGCTCACCATCCAGGCCGACTACGACCCGAACTGGTACCCGAAAGGCGTCAAGATCACCAACAGGCAGTTGGCCGCGGTCCCGCTCGAACCCCACGATTCCACGGCGAGTGGAACTACACCATCAACGCTCAATCAAACGCGGCGTGAGCCCTTAGATCCGGCGTTTTGAGGAAGTAGAGACGCTATTGCGTTGAGCATTATGGGGCCGCGGATTGGTCCGGCTGGCCGGTCACCCATGAGCCGTCGATCTGCTCGGGGAGCGCCGCCGCCGCGCCCTCTACTCGGGTATGAACGTTCTGGGTTCGCGACTGCCCGGTACGGCACTTCGAAGACGCGCTCTTTCCATCCATTCGGGACGTGCGTTCTGGGCTACTCACCAGGACGCCGAACGCCGAATCCGTATTCCTGGCCGTGGACCTGTCGGCCGAGGTCACCCGCTTGAGGTGGCATGTTCTGGCGCGGGCGACTGAGCCTGCTTGCCTTGGCCGAGGAAGAGTTCGCCGTCCGTGTAGTCAACGAGCACGGGGTTGTAGTTGATCAGGGTCCCCGAACCAATCCCCCCGACGATGCCGGGGGTAGTGAGGTTGCTGGCGATCGTTTGCTCAGGGAGCTGAACCTTTCCGAGCATCGCGGGCCCCATCGTGTAGGGGGTGACGACGACGGGGCAGTCAAGCCCGCCGTAGGCGGCACCGGGTCTGCCCGCCGGCGCCAACCCGAGCACCTTGACGGCGCTCGGATCGAGGTTTGTGCTACCTCCGCCCGTGTCGAACACCAGCAGGAACCGGTTGGCCCCGATCGACAGGTCAACGGTGGGCCTTACCTTTGTCAGTAGTAGGTGGTCGGGGGAAAGAACTTCGGTTACTACCTTGACGGGCATCGGACTGGCGAACGTGGTGCCCTCCCCCAGTGACGCAGAGACCGATGGGGGACCGGAGCCACCCGCTACATCTGATCGAAGGGGAGCACGTTGTGGCCCCAGGGTCAGGGTCTGTTGGCGGTAGTCGATCCGGACCGCACCGAAGCTGCTCAGTGTGTCCGAGCCGAGCTGCCCGTCCCCGTTCGGAAGGACCGGGGACCGAATGGTTGCCACTTCTACGGTCTGGGGAAGCAATTTCGTGTTGCCTACCGACCACCGTGAAACAGCGGCGAAGGACATCTGCCGCTTGCAGGTGAATGAAGTAACGGTCCGCCCGTCAACCAGGGTGAGGTGAAGCCGCGCCGCAAGGCTCGAATCCACCAGAGATGTAGTGTCCCCGGTATCCACCACGAAGGGGAATGGCCCTTCGCCGCCGATGCAGACGTTGGCGACGATCACACCCCTGACGACCCGTATCGGCACCACCGACGCAGGACCGGGCCGCGGCGCACAGGATTTCTCGAACACGGGGAGTTGTATGCCTGGGACTACGGGCCGCGCCACGGCCGCTGGAGACTCGCTGCTGGCACACCCAGTGAAGAGGACGACGACGGTGACGACAACGAGCGCATGTCGAGCCCTCAGTCCACCACTCACTGGGTACTATCCTTCCTGCCCGCTTCATTGTCCCATCTTGCCCAACCTCGAAGGGACAACCTGCCTGTTGCCGCCCCCCCGCCCGAACGATTCAACTTCGCTTGTCGTCATCAGGTTCTGGCTGCCGGCGCTCCGCGCCAGATCGACGGTTATCGCAAGGCCGGCGGCCGCCGAAGGTCGCCCATAACCCTCAAGCAAAATCCGCTGGGCGTCACCGCTAACGCCGGCAGGGCGACGCCTTGTCGCGCTTCACGTTTCTTCATCCGGCCAGCGCATTGCCCACTCAAGCGGTAGCGCAGCGAACAACATCAAGTCACAGCGCTGGCCCTGCCAAACGCCGTGAGCGCGCATCGTTCCCTCATACATAAACCCCGCTCGGCGGGCCACAGCGACTGAATCCTCATTCCCCGCGACGATCGTCAGGAAGACGCGAGCTGCTCCCAGGTCGAACAGCCAGCGCGTCAGCAGGATCGCCGCTCGAGTCGCGTAGCCGCGCCCTCTCGCATTTAGTGCGATCCAGTAACCGAACTGTGCTACGTCTTCTTTGGACCAGTCGTCGACCCCACAGCAGCCGACAAGCTCGTCAGAGCTCTCGTCCAGGATTGCGAACGCAACCCCAGAAGGTGTCCCACCCGAAGCAAACCCGCGCCAGTTCAACGTGAATTGATCGATGACGGCCTCCGCGTCTGTGGTCGAGAGCGGCGGAGTCGGGCGTCCTAGTCGGTCGTGGCTACCGTTAAAGCGCCGGATCCCTGGGTCGGCGCTTGCTTCCGCCATGAACCGGGCGTCATCTCTCGACCAAGGCCGCAGGGTGACCAGGCCATCGGAGAGCGTCACGACTGGGATATCGCCAGGCACCTGACCATCTTGCCGCCGCGCCGGATGGGCGCGGATCCACTCGGCTGGCTGATTTGTCAACGGATTTGTCAACGCAATCCGACCGGACCACCCTCTCAGGACCCAACTAGACCCCAGCCGGGGGAGTGGGGCACCCCTCCTGACCTCGCCAGACTCTCCACGCCTCTATGGACCCCACGACCGCCACGAAAATGACGCGCAAGGGGTCAGAGGTTCGAGTCCTCTACGGCCAACCCTTCTGACCTGGTCTTATTGCTGCTTTGACATGGTTGGCGGCGACCGCTGCTGACTTGGGGACCCAGTCCGATTCGAATTGGGCTCTCGGTCAGCCCCGACTTCAGCGGGGGTGCCGCGAAAGTCCTGGTAGATAGGGCGCGACGCGAAAGTGTTTCCCCCACACAGTTTGAGAAAGCCCAGGTCAGGCGATTGCGGCCCGGTTCCAGGTTGAGGTGTCCACCGCCAGGGCCTCGAGGATGCTGCGCTGCAGCGGTGTGGGCCGGTCCACGAGCTCGATGGGGCGTCCGGCATCGAGTCGGTGGAGCCGGATGTTGCCCAGTTCGGCCAGGGCTCGTCGTGGTGTCATGACCTGGTCGTCGATGTCGGGATCGCGCAGGTTGGCGCGGGCGAGGTCCTCGCCGATCACCGCTTCGATCACCGCGGCGATGACGCACAGTGCGATGTGGGCGCGCACGCGCTCTTCGGTCCGGTGGTGGACCGGTCGCAACCCCAAGAAGTCCTTCATCACCCGGAAGCGCTGTTCGACGTTTTGGAGCATCTTGTAGTGGCGCACCACGTCGGCCGTCGAGGCGTCCTTCTTTTCGAGTGAGGTGGTGATGACGTAGCGGCCGGCCAAGAGGCGTACTTCGTAGTCGAGGGCCTCGGCATCGAAGTCCCAGCCGAAGTACCCGGTGCGGATGGTGGTGGTGAAGCATCGCCCGACCCCCGAGTCGCGCAGGATCCGGTCGGCCGCCGCGCCGATCTTGGCCGGGTCGACGAGTCTCTTGGCCTCGACCCGGGCGGCGAGGGCGATGAGCTTGTCTTCGGTGCGGGCTAACAGCTCTTCTCGTCGACGGTCGTCGCGCCCTTTGCGCTCGGTGGAGGTGACCACGACGTAGCGCTGGTCGTGGTGGGTGAGCTCGAGGGCGAACGAGTTGGACGGTGCCACTTCTATCCAGGCCGATGCGTCGGCCTGGTCGGCCATTTTCAGCACGGCCTCCACGTCGGCGTCGCGGTGCAGCCGGGTGGCCAGCACGTGGTCAAAGCCGGCGGCGGCCACGTCGTTCAGGTTCTTTTCGCTGATGAGGCCCCGGTCGGCCACCAGGGCGATCTTTCCGATGGCGAAGCGGCGCTGGTAGTCGGCCATGACATGGGGAAGCGTGGTCGAGTCGGCCGTGTTGCCGGGGAACACGTAGTGGGCGATCGGGATGCCGTTTCCGGTGACGAGTAGCCCGATCACCACCTGGGGTCGATCACCACGCTTGTCACGGCTGTAGCCGTAGTGGCGTGAGGCGAACGTCTCGCTCGGACCCTTGGCCGTCTCGAAGTAGGTGGAGGTGAGGTCGTAGAGGGCGAGGCGCAGATCGAGATTGGTGAGATCGGTCAAGTGCGCGTAGAGGACCTCTTCGGTCGACTCTTTGGCGTCGGCGACCGCGTCGAGACCCCGGTAGCACTGGTCGAGCAACGGCTCGCTGACACCGGGAGGTAGGACAACGGTCTTCAGCCACTCGGTGATCGTCCGGCGCTTGGACCCCGGCTCGCACAACCGGTTGGCCACCATGACGAACACGGTGTCGTCGAGGTGCTTGGAGCCGCGGCCCTCTCCGATGGCGGCGAAGTGCTGGCGCAAACCCAAGCGGTCGAAGTATGAGGCGATGGCCGCCACCGCCCCGAACGCCGGCGCGCCAGCCCCGGTGATGTCGGCGCCGGCTTCGAGCCACGAACCTTGCGAGTAGTTGCGCAAGGTGGTGATCAGCCGGTCCAGCTGGCCCGAGTCACGGAGTTCGGACACCTCGCCCAGGCGCAGCAACGTCTGGTGGGTCTTCTTGCCATTGACGCGGACGGACTCGACCAGCGACAGGTAGACGTACTCCTTGTCGCCCCTCCTACGCACCGTCCGCTTCACGTGCACCGAACCTGATTATACGATGTCACGACCTCCGCAGTGGTGATGTGTCGCCCCCACAATTCGGAAGGGAACCGTCGGCCCCGAGTACTTTCTTCCTGGTAGACGGATCGCGGCGTGGCTCGAGGACCCCGAAAAGGGGCCTACCCCGCTGAAGTCAGATCAGCGATACAGGTAGCCACACTTAAGCAATAGAGGACGCCTCTCGACCGTCAGGCGGAGGCGGCGGCAAGAGTGAAGGTCTGGATCCCTAACGCATCCGGACCGTAGACAGAGAAGAGAGGCATGCCGTCTCCGACGTCAAATGAGCAGCGAGCGCTGTTGCGCGCCCTGAATGACCAACGCGAGCACATCTTCGAGGCCCTCGATGGCCTTGGCGTCGACGACCTTCGCCGTCAGGTTCTTCCGTCGCGCTGGACCTGCCTCGGCCTGGTGAACCACTTGTCCTTGGACGTGGAACGCTTCTGGTTCCAGGCCGTCATTGCAGGTGAGCAGACTGCCATAGAAGATGTACTTGGCTCATCAGGTAACGCTTGGGACGTAGGAATCGAGGATTCCGCCGACACGGTGCTCCAGGGGTACCGGCACAACACCGAGCGTTCCAATGCGATCATCGCCGCCGGGTCGCTCGATGTGCCACCAGCGTGGTGGCCAGACTTCTTCGGCTCCTGGCGGCTCGACAGCGCCCGAGAGATCGTGCTTCACGTCATTACCGAGACCGCCGCCCACACCGGTCACCTTGACGCGGCGCGCGAGTTGATCGACGGCAAGCAGCACCTCGTCCTCACCGAGTGATGACGGCCACGTTCGCCTTGCGCGGCCACGAGGTGCCGTCACTTTGCGCCTCCCCGACCTGATTCGATGACGTAGTCGACGCCATCCGAAGGCGACCGCTCGCGGCTTGGGAGCCCTTTTTTCTGCGCTGCCGGCGGCCCGGCGGGCCGGGCAGTCTGGGATAGGAGGTTGGAATGGATGTGCAGGTCAGCAATGAGATCTCCGTTGCCTTGACAACGGCGTGGAATCGGCACGACATGAAGGCATTCGCAGGCCTGTTCCACGTTGATGCTGCCTTCGTGAACATTCGAGGGGTTTGCCTACGGAGCCGAGATGAAATTGAACAGCAACACACGGTCATCCATGCCGGGGTTTACAAGGATTCCACCGCTCAATTCGTTGTTGAAGACTCGCGCGAATTGGTGCCCGGCCTGATCGTTGCTCACCTATCAAGCGAAGTCCAGGGCCGCGAGGGGGGAAAAGGCGAAACTCAGCGCACGCTCATGACCCTCGTCATTGAGTTGCGAAACGCCGAGTGGAAGATCCTCGCGGCCCACAACACCTTGGTCGTGACCCCTACGGGTTGAAGCGTGTTAACCGTCTATAGCCCCACAGATGGTCCGAATTGGATAGTCGTGTACAGCAACAAGCAGTCGACGAAGCATGGCCGCTGGTCCGCGTGGTCAGAACGTTTCAAAGTCCAAGCCTGGCAAATTAAGTTGCTCACTGAGGGAGCGCATGGGTCCAGTTGTGGCTGCACCGTTCGCGTTGGGTCTGAGATCCTGCGGCCGGCTCCGCGGCCTGCGACAGCCTGAGTAAGCACGCGACATCGGGGCGCGTTCTGGGACACTCGTTCGGTAGAGCTGATCGGCGAGGGACCCGCACGCAGACCCGTCGTTCCGCGTGCGGTCGCGGACCTTCGCGGCGTTCACGAAGTAGCGCGAGCTGAGTTCCTATGCACGCTCAAGGGCCACCCTCATGGCAAATTGGACGAAGTGATCAGGCCCGTTCGGGGGGTCACCAGTGCTCCAGCAATGAGGCGCCGCCGATACAGCCGAGGTGAGGAGGTGGTGACATGAACGTCGCAATTAGCAAGGGCCTCTCGAGCACGGCGGGCCTGATAGCAGTTGCGGTGAGCCTGCTACTTGCCCTGATCCTGACCGTCATCAGCCTCGGGACGTTCTCCAGCGGCTCGGGATCCGGTTCTACCGGAATTCTCTCCAAGTCAACGGCCGAGCAGCAGATCCAACTTTGCGCCGAAGGCCGCGACTCCTCGTACGGCGACCCCCCATCCCAGGCCCAGCAGGCCACTTGCGACAATGAGATCGCCGACCAGGCGGGGGGTGGTGGTGGAGCCGGCGCTCCGATCGTGCCGACCACGACCACTCCTGGCCATTCGGTGCCCAGCCTCCCTGCAGGCTGATCGCCCGGCGGACAGCAGGGCTGTTAACTTCGACCTCGCCTTCTTTCACCGTCGATTTGAGGCTCTTCGCACGTCGACCGCCTGTCGCGGAGCTGGTAGTGCTCACCCCGGCGCACCGCAGTTAGGACGCAACACCGACGGCAGCGCTAGGAGAGCAGTCGCCCAGACAACTCCGCCCGAACCGCCTTACGCATTAGACCGATCTCTTCATCAGTCCGGGTGAACCGGGCTCGGCAGTGGTTCGGGTATCCAACGTAGACGTCCCCAGGCGTACGCGGGAAGAGATGCATATGCAGGTGCGGAACGGTATTTCCATGGATCTCGTGGTTCATCTTCACCGAGTCGAACAGCTTCGCAAGGCCTCGCGCCGTCGCCATGGCGTCTAAGAAGAAGGCCGACTGTTCGTCCTCCGAGAGATCGAATGGTTCGATGACGTGGCGCTTGCAGAGAACGCAGGCATAGCCAGGAAGGACCGCTTCGCTCCAGGCGGAGATCCGGCACAGCTCCGTGTCGGCCAGGAGCCACTCGGGATGTGGATCATCGCCGCACATCGGGCATCCTTCCGGTGTGCACAAGTGTCTCCACTCATCTGGATCCTCCGACCAGAGGCGGCCGCTCTCATTTGCTTCAAGCTCGAGGGTCATAGGGGACCTCCGCCCTTACGTTGGGTTCGACCTGTCTCAGGTCGCCGGTATCGGGCGTCAATCAATAATCCTGCATGCCCCGTTTGCAATGCGTGACCTACCCTGCCAAAGCAATCTGGTTAGACGAGTCGACGTAACCGAATAATACTGGAGCCTGTTGCAGAAACCTCCCGGCGGCGATCTAGGAAGGTCCAGGTAGCGCGCGCGTGATTGCCGCCACCTGATCGCGCCGATCGTGGAGAATTGGTGCATGGCGTACAACTTCTTGGCTGTCGAGCGTGACCAGGTGTACCTGCTGCCGCCTTCGGTGGCCGACTGGCTTCCCGAGGATCATCTGGCCTGGTTCGTGCTCGACAGCGTGGACGAGATGGACCTTGCCCCCTTCTACGCCGGCTATCGCAGCGACGGCTGGGGAGCAGCGGCCCACGACCCCAAGATGATGGTCGCCCTCGTCCTCTACTCCTACTGCCTGGGCATCCGGTCGTCCCGCCAGATCGAGCGGGCCTGCCACGTCGATGTCGGGTTCAAGGTGGTGGCGGCGAACCAGTGCCCGGACCACACCACCATCGCCCGGTTCCGCCAGCGCCATCAAGGCGCCATGGCCTCGGTCTTCACCTCGTCGCTGCGTCTGTGCTCAGAAGCGGGGATGGTTAGCCTCGGGGTGGTGGCGCTCGACGGGACCAAGATGGGGTGCCCGGCCGCCCTCGACGCCAACCGCACCAAGGACCACATCGAAGCGGCGGTGCAAAAGATGTTCGAAGAGGCCGAGGCGGCCGACGCGGCCGAAGACGCCCTCTATGGACCCGATGCCACCGGGGACGAGCCCCCGGCCCATCTGCGGGGCCGCGAAGCTCGCCGCAAGCGCCTGGCTGAGGCCAAGGCCGCCCTCGACGCCCAAGACAAGGCAGCCAAAGAGGCCCACCAGGCCCACCTGGCGCAACGGGCCGAAAAAGAGCAGGCCAGCGGCCAAAAGCTCCGGGGCCGCAAGCCCAAGGCCCCCGACACCTCCGAGGCCAAGGCCAACGTCAGTGACCCCGAGAGCCGCATCATGAAGACCAAGGACGGCTACCTCCAGGGTTACAACGCCCAGGCCGTGGCCAACGAGGAACAGGTGGTCGTGGCGGCCGATGTGACCGACGAGCACAACGACATGGGCCAGCTCCACCCCATGATCGAATCCACGAACCGCTCCCTCGAGGACGCCGGCATCACCGAGCGGCCGACCAAGCTGCTGGCCGACGCCGGCTACGCCTCCGAAGACAACCTGTCCCGCCTCGGCGACAGTGATCCCGACTGCCTCATCGCCACGCGCAACATGAACAAGAATCCCGAGCCGCGCAACGGGCGGCGAGGACCGCTGCGGGCCGACGCCACCCTGGTCGAAGAGATGGACCGCAAGGTCTCGACCGACTCGGGACGAGCCATCTACAAGAAGCGACAGCACATCATCGAGCCGGTCTTCGGCCAGACCAAAGACGCCCGGGGTGCCAGACGGTTCATGCGCAGGGGCAAGGCGGCCGCCCAAAGCGAGTGGAAGCTGCTCATGGGCACCCACAACCTCTTGAAGATCTACCGTCGCTCTCTCACCGACGCCACCATCGCACCGTGGTCCCGCATGGCGGTCATCAGCGGGTGAAAGGGGTCCGTCCGGACCTCATCGAGCGGCAAGCAGCCCCCCAGAACGGCCCTGAGTTCCCCCGATAGGGACCGCCAGCCATTCTTGGGTCCAACCGAGCAGCCCTGACACCGCATCCACCAGGATGGTTCTCAGCGCGCAGCCGTTACTGCAACGGGCTCACTGGCGCCTAGTTTTAGGGTCACGTGAATCGTGTCCCCAAGGAAGGGGGAAGCGATGCTGAGGCGCAATGGGGTCATCGCGGTGGGGATCGTCGCAACACTTTGCGGGTTCCTCGGGATCAGTCCAGCGTCTGCGTCTGCGAACAGCACGCAAGGGGTGACGGCGACCGCCATCCGAGTGGGTATCCCATACGTCAATGTCGCCGCCGTCAAAGCGGTGGGGGTGAGCCTCAATTGGGGCAACGTGCCTGATGCCTACATGGCCATCATTGCGAACATCAATGCGCACGGAGGAATCAACGGGCGCCGGATTGTTCCGTACATCATGGGGGTCGATCCGACGGGCACGGCTGCGGGAGCCACGGCCTGTACCGAGATGACTGCAGACGACAAGGTCTTTGTGGCCATTGCTCCGCTCCAGCCAACGTGCTACCAGCAACACAGTGTCTCAGTGATTAATTCGCTGGAGGCTGCCACCACGACAACGGCGACTGTGGCCCAGAACTTTGCCCTCACCCCACCAGCGGCAGCGTTTGATCCGCTCCAGCTTTCGGTGTTTGCGAAGCAGGGTGTGTTCAAGAACAAGAAGGTGGGCATCTTTGCTGGTGGGTCGGTCGACCAGCCAGAGGTCGCCATCGTGCAAGCGGAACTCAAGAAGCTTCATGTGTCTGTTGTGGTCACCGCAGTCAACTCAGCGCCGCTCGGTGACCTTCCCGCTGAGAACGAGCAGGTCGCGGTGATCGCACAACGATTCCAATCCGATGGAGTCAACGAGGTGGTTGCAGTGGGAAACGGCTCGGCCATCTGGCCTGAGGCGTTGACCTCGATCCAGAGTACCTACAACCCACCTTGGGTAGCCACGGCCGAAGGCGGCCTCGCTGGCTCGGCCGGCAGTGATAACGCGATGTACCTCAAGAATGTCGTCACCGGCAGCCCAGTCCCAACCGGCTCGACAGTCTGGAGCAACTCTGGAATCCAACGCTGCGTAAGAATCGTTCGGAAGGCCTATCCGTCCGACCACATCAATGCCTACAGCGCCTCGCTCCCCACTTCTCAGGCCACTTGGACCGGAGTTGAGCAAGCGTGCACCGATCTCGCTCTGTTCTCCGCCATCGCGACCGCTGCCGGAAAGCATCTGACCGTTGCAAGTTTTGTCCGCGCCGGAGAAAGTCTCCACGGAGTCGTGATTCCCGGATCAGACACACCAATCTCGTTCGGGAAGAATCAGCCTTATGCCTTGGGCCCGGTGTACATGGCTCACTATGACGCTGCGGCGAAAACCTTGGTGCTCTCGAACACATCGGCGACGAAGTGATCACTTCCTCCGAGTAACCCTCGAGAGAAGCCGGAAACAAATCCGACGCTACTTTGCCGCCCGATGAGCGCTCGCTTGGTGACGGGGCTGGCACTTCGAGTCGTTGCGCCCTTGGATATCTGTCCTTCGAGGATGCCTTCGTGGATTGCGGTCTCTCCGAGTTGGCACCTACCGGATCATCTAGCTCGGCGACGACCAGCACCTCGTGCGCCTGATCGCTGTACTTCATCGGTCCGTCCCCTGTATGACCGACCCGCGCTGACACTGTCCCGACGAAGGACATGATCCGTTCACGGACATCCAGGAAGTGTGAGTACGAGGGCCTAAGTGCCACCCTCTGAAGTGAACTTGGGTACCACCACGGTTGCCGATCCTGGCGCCATCACAGTGCCCTGCTCAGTCTCAGTCCATACCTCGAGGTCGACGACTGTCTCGCTGCCTTGATCGCGAATTGCTAGGACCCTTCCTCGAGCAATCGTCGTTAGTCCACGGAGGTTTGGGGCGCGGAACTGGCAAGCGACTTCGATGATGCGCCCATCGTCCCCAATCCACTGGCGCAACAGCGCGTGGAGGTAGGAGAACTGGAGGTTCCCCATGCCAAACGCACCTGGATTGCCAGCACGGCGCCCCGCGTCATCGTCCATGTGAATGGGAACGAACTCGTCGTTTACCGCAGCAAACCGATTCCACGCATGGAAGCCGGACATGCGTTCAAACGTCGGTATCTCTTGGCCGATCTCGATCTGCATTAGTAACGAATCCCGACGCCTCGCGTGACCTTTACCATCTGATCGCTCTGATTGGTCCAAGTCGTTTCGGTACGGGTGATGAGCATCAGACCGAGCCGACTCTGCCGCTCTTGATAGTCGAGAAGTGTGGTCTCGCTCGAAGTGATCACGTCGCCGGGTTTCATGCGCACTCCGTGGGAGACCTCCATGCCACCGTTGAGGATGAAGGTGGTGTCGGGACCTTTCACTCCAAAGGCCGATTCGGGTCCGGAGTCGCGAATCGGCCCCTCCCAGGTGGGTGCGATGACCGGTCCTTCGGCAGTGAACCAGGCGAAGGGGTTGAATTCTTCGGGCGCAACGACACTGCCGTGAGAGGTCGTAGCGGCATATTCCTCGTCCCAGAACAACCGGGGTGGGACTTCTGGATAGTAGATGGCGATCGCCCACTTGCGAATGTCAGACAACGAGATCGGGGCCGACGATCGTCGGGATCCAAACGTCCGACCCACCAGCGCTCGCATCTCGTTGCTGATCCAGCTTGTGGGCATCTCACGACGTTATTGCATGCCGTAGTGATGTGATGGGCCTCTCGGATGAGAGGGGTGGCGCCCGGCCGATCTGACCGGGTATCCATTGGCATCCAGCCTTGTTACGTTTGGCCGTTTCGGCTCAGAGACCGAGGAGAAGGCCCATGCGTTTCGTGATGGTCCACGGCGGCTTCCACGGCGCCTGGTGCTGGGAGCGTGTGATCTCTGAACTGGACCGTCTCGGCCACGACGCCGTCGCCATTGACCTTCCTGGCCATGGCGAGCGGCGGCACGAAACGACACCAACGAATTTCGAGGGGCGTACTGGAGCCATTCTCGAGGTGCTGCAGCCAGGCGACGTCCTCGTCGGCCATTCCGGTGGTGGATTCGACATCACCCATGCTGCGAACGCTGTTCCACAGCTGATCTCCCATGTCTGCTACCTCGCTGCCGGTTTGCCACGAGAAGGGCGGACTTGGCCGGAGGCCATGGCGATGCGAGCCGACGGCACAATGGGCGACTTCGACGCGGCGGGCCTGCTTTCTCACCTGAGGTTCCACGATGACGGCGCGATGTCGTTCGCGACCGTCGAGGGCGCTCGAGAGAAGTTCTTCCACGATTGCGACGAGGAAACCGTGCAGTGGGCGTTTGAGCGGCTTTGCCCTGAGCGAGGTGGTGCAACGTCATCGACGCCAGTGTTGTTAGCTGCCTTCTGGGCTGCTGACTTGCCCCGCAGTTTCATCGTCTGCCTCCAAGACCGCGCCCAGGAGAGATGGAACGCCGATCTCGTGGCTCAGCGCCTCGGGGTGGAGCAACTCGCGATCGACACATCGCACTCACCGTTTCTCAGCCGCCCCCGCGAGCTCGCCGAGCTGTTCGTGCACGCCACGACGACGAGTCCAATCGGACCGCTCGACCCAGGGTAAGCGCCGAGCGCGCGACGTCGCCCTCGACGTGCTCTGGCACACCCCCTTGCAGCACGATGTTGGGAGCCATGATGGCGAGTTGGAAAGGAGTCTGCCCGCATGCCCACCGCCTTAGTCACGGGAGCGAGTCGCGGTATCGGAAAGGCCATCTCTGTCTACCTGGCACGGGTGGGCTTTGATGTCGCGATCACCGCCCGGACCGCGTCAGAGGGCGAGGAGCGTGAGCATTCCTCCACGCTCAGTCGTTCTGATACGAGTCCGCTGCCCGGATCACTCTTGACGACGGGACGGCTCGTGGAAGAGGCCGGTTCTCGGGCGCTCATCGTGCCGGCCGACCTAACCGATCGCGCGTCAGTAGTCGCTGCTGCGAACGCCGTCGTCACCGAGTGGGGGCCGGTCGACGTCCTGGTGAACAATGGGAGGTACATCGGACCGGGCCACATGGATCACCTGGTGGACACGCCCCTCGAACTGCTGGACCTCCAGCTGGAAGCCAATGTCATGGCGCCGTTGGCGCTGACCAAGCATTTGCTGGCCGGCATGCTCGATCGTGGCTCGGGGGTCGTCGTGAACATCACCTCGGGCGCGGCTTATCACGACCCACCGGCCGCCGCTGGAGAAGGTGGGTGGGGCCTCGGGTATGCCATCAGCAAGGGGGCTTTGCACCGAATTGCCGGGATCTTGGCGCTTGAGCTGGGCCAGCGGGGGATTCGCGCTTACAACGTCCAACCTGGATTCATCGCGACTGAACGGATGATCCAAGACATGGGCAATTTCGGATTCGACGCATCTGTCGGAGCGCCGCCAGACGTCGTCGGTGCGGTGGTCACCTGGCTGGTCACGGACCCCGCAGCCTTTGAGCCGAACGGCCGAAACATCGAGGCCCAAGATGTGTGCCGGGAGCTGCACCTTCTGCCCGGCTGGCCGGCCTGACTCTGGGTCGGCCGATGATTCTGGAGAAGTTCACCGACAACGATGGCGTCAAGATCCGCTATCTCGACAACGATCCGGCCCATCCGGTCGGTTTCCCGATCCTCTTCACGACCGGAATCGTTGATTTCGCCGACGACTATGTCGAGGCGCTGAAGTTCTTCGCAGACCGCCGGGTTCTGGTGCCGGAACTGCGAGGCCGCGGCGGCAGCGACGCGCCGCTCAGTGGCTACTCGGTCCTCGAGCAAGCGGAAGACCTGCGGTCAGTGTTGCAGGCCCTCGGCATCGGGCAATTCCACCTAATGACGTTCTCGCGGGGGACCACCCCGGGCCTCGAGCTGGCGTTCCAACTCTCCGATCGCGTCCGGACTGTCTCGATCGGCGACTACCTTCCGGCCGAAATCGCGCTCCCCTCCGAGTTCACCGAGCAGATGTGGACGGCTCGATGGCGGGGTCGTCCGAACTCAACACGTGTGCGCCGCCACGTGCTGGCAGGTATTCAAGCCGCATCGCGATCGCGTGAGTTTTGGAGTGAGCTCGCAGCCCTTGCCGTTCCAGTGCTGGTGGCTCGGGGATCCGAGGGCGGGGTCATCAACGACGAACGTGCAGACGAGTACCGCCGTTGGGTGCCCGATGTGGAGATCGCCACCATTCCCGAGTCCGGCCACGACCTGTTTCGGGCGTCCCGTACCGCCTACCCGAGTGTGGTGCTCGATTTCATCTCCCGGCGGAGTCAGGGTGGCTGACTCCAGTCGAGCGTGACCAGATCTGAATCTCTTCGGCAGCTTGAGCCGCGTCGTAGAGGGGGCGGGGCGGAATAACGAATTCGCCCCCTCTACGAGCAGCTTCGTCGACCGAACTGCTAGAAGTTCGGCTCGATGTTGTGGTCGGCGGCGACCATCCTGGCCTTCACCAAAGGAACGGCTGGGTTCTCGCTGACGCGGACGAGTCGACTGGCACCGTTGCTGACCCGAGCGATGATTGGGCTGGCACCGGTGATCAGTGCCTCTTGTGGTACGCGGAATAGATCTCCGGTGCCTTCTTCGACGTAGGCACCTGGCTCCCGAAGCTCCTCCCAGGTCGTTTGCAGAAGTGCGCTCCTGTGCTGCGGTTGAATCGATGTGCTTTGTCGTCCTTCTGACATATATCGTCACCTCACTTTGCGGCCCGACGGACGTCGAAACCCGCAGCGCGCGCACACTTCACCCGTTGAGTTTTCGGTTGGAGTGACCACTCGACTCGTCCTCCCAGCAGGCGCCGGAAGGTCACATCGCCAAGTCAAGCTGCGTCGTGCTTTGAGTCACCTTCGCGGTGCCGGATACCAATTCTTTGCCGATCGGGTTCCGCGGTCAAGAGGGAACCGTCATCTTCACAGAAGCTCAACGATCGACAACTACATTCCGGGAGAGTCCGGAGGGCTAGAGACAAAACGCCGTCGATTAGTGATCACGTTCACGCGCTTCTGGGATCGATCTTCCAAAGTTCGTTGAACGAGATGCAGTCGTAGAACGCAACCTCTGCGACAGCGTTCGTCGCCCGGGGAACTGCAAGAGCGGGCTCGAGTCTCGTCGTCTTCCGTCGCGGAGGACTGAAGCGTCTTCGAACGGTGCTTAGCTCCCCGGGGCCATCTGGTACGTCAGTGTGCTGCCGCCGCTAGTGAAGCTGAGCGTTAGGTCCTTGCCGGTGCACATGTACGAGCCTTGCTCGGACACAGATGTGACGGGCCTCGTCACACCGGCCACCGTGATGGTGGCGTTGTTGGAGACCGGCGTGACGGGGAAGGTACCGGAGCGCGCTGTCGTCTTGGGTGAGAAGCCGTAATGGTCAGTGATGGTGCCGTTGAACTTGGCTGAGCCCTCACTTCCTGTGAGGGGTGCACCAGGTGTGAAGTTCCCCAGTGCGTTCCCATTGGACATGATGTCCACGGTCGTTCCGGCACCACCGGTGAAGCTGAGGCCGGCTGTGCTCAATGTGAGGTTCGTGACATCCCAGTTCCCCTCAAGGCACGGGCGGCTGCTGCTCGACTTTTTCGTGCTCTTGTGCTTGGGGGGCTCTTGTGCTTGGACCGGACGTCGAGTTGGGCGTGGTGCACGCTCTGTGCTCCCGCGCCAGAACTGACCCCGAGCGTACCGATCGCGAACAACGCTGACGTGGCCAGGGTGAGAGTCCCGAGCCACATATGGCCCCGCCGCATGGGGGAGAAGGATGCCAAAGATCGCATGTGGGTCAGGATGGCCCGCCACCTGCGAGATGTCCAGCAGGTCGCGTCGCGACTGTCTCGGGGCATGGGCTGCGCTCTCCGGTTGGCCGAGCTGGCGCTCGAACCAGTGACCACAATGTGAGCCGGTCGACCGCCGGTGACGGGTAGTTCCACAAGGCCTGCCCGAGATGCGTCAACCCTCTGAGACTCTGATTTCTACTGCTGCATCGACAGGCATCGGACGCTTGTACCAACGCTCCGGTGTGTCCTCGATGAACGCGATCATCTCCGACCTTCCAAAGAACGGGCTCTCGATACGGGAAACCACCACTATCTCGCCCCTCTCGGTCCGCACCACGTCGCCGGTCTTCACCTCGGCTGCCTTGGCGCTCCGCCACGTTTCAGACATGTGTGACCCTCACCTCGTCCAGATCCTGTGGCAGCGAACGGTACGTGCAGCGACCGGGTGCAGCAAACCAGCTCGCAAACCCGACCGGGACGGCTTGGATCGGTCTGCATGGAATTACGCGACTCACCTGGGACAACGAGTCGCCCCTTTTGTAGCTTCGAGGATCGGCTCGGAGCAGCAAGCCGGATAGAGAGCTTGACCCGTAAGGGACATTCGGGGCCGTGGCGGCGAGCGCGATACTGGGAGAGCGTTCGAACGCTTCACTGATCGGGCACGACGGGTGCTGACGCTGGCACAAGAAGAAGCGCGCCTGTTGGACCATGCGTTCATGGGAACCGAGCACCTCTTGCTCGGCCTTATCCACGAGGGCGAGGGCGTTGCCGCGGTGGCGCTCGACTCGCTCGGCGTGTCGGCCGAGGCAGTTCGAACGAAGGTCGCCGAGCTGGTAGGGCCGGCTGGAACTGGTTCGATCGGGTCGCCGCCGTTTACCCCCCGAGCGAAGAAGGTCCTCGAGCTGTCGCTGCGGGAAGCGCAGCAGATGGGCCACAGCTACATCGGCACCGAGCACCTCTTGCTGGGACTTCTTCGCGAAGGACAAGGGGTGGCGCCCCAGGTGCTCGTCGCCCTGGGTGTCGATCTCGGTCTCGTCCGACAACGGGTGTTCGATGTGATGTCCGGAAGGACCTTTGACAAAACTGCTCGTACTGTTCGGCCGTCGTATTTTTCGGAGTTGAACAAGCGGTCACCTCGGTGTCCGCAGTGTCATGCCGACCTGGTTGAGGTAGCTCGTTTTCGCAGGATCGAGGTGACATCTGCCGACGACGGCGAGCAGCCGATTTCGATTGAGACCGTCTACTGCGAACGGTGTGGAGTGGCGCTCGAAATGTTCAAATCGGAACCCCGCACGACCGGTTCGGCGTGATCGCCCTCGGCTGCAAACCGCGGTCGATGACGGCAGCGCTAGGTGAAGAGCCCCTCACTCATGGCCTCTGCGACGGCCGCCTCGTCCATGTCGAGGAGCTGGCCATAGACGTCGAAGTTATGTTCTCCGGGGTAGGAGCCAGCGGGCACATACGGCTGGAGGTCGCTGCCGCTCCAGATCGCGGGGTAGCGGTCGTGCGGCCGCGTCCCGAATGTCGGGTGCTCGAACGTGCCCCACATCTCGCGGGCGAGGAGCTGCGGATCCTCCATGAAGTCGCCCGCATTTTGAATCCGCCCGGCCGGCACGCCGACCTCTTGGAGCAGCGTCTGCGCGGTCTCGGCCGACACGGTGGCCGCCCAGCGGCCCACGATCGAGTCGACCTCGTCTTTGCGTTCCAGCCGGCCGCTCAGGGTGTCGAGGCGCGAGTCGGCTTCGACTCCGGTGGCGCGGAGCAGACGCGCCCAGTCGGTGTCGTCGCGGCATGACACGGCCAACCACTGGCCATCGGCCGTCGGATAGCAGTCGTTGGGCACGATCTCGTCGAAAGGATCGCGATTGCCGATCGGATGGGCCTCGCGGCCGTTGCTGAGGAAGTCGACCAGGGCAGGACCGATCAGGTAGCCACCGGTCTCCATCTGGGAGATGTCGACGTGTTGGCCGGTGCCGGTGCGCTCTCTGCTCTCGAGGGCGGCGAGGATCGCGAACGCCGCCGAGAGCCCGGCTGCGACGTCGTTCATCGAGAACCCGGGGCCGAGATCACCTCGGCCCACCGGATTGGAGAGATAGGTCAAGCCGCACATGGCATGGATCGTGGGCGCGTAGGTGACGAGGCTCGACCACGGCCCCTCATGGCCACATCCCGACATGGTCACGTAGATGATGCCCGGGTTCCAGGCACTGACCTCTTCGTAGGGCAGGCCCCACCGGGCGAGCACGCCGGCCGAGAAGTTCTCGATCAGCACGTCGCTCTGTTCCACCAGCTTCTTCATGACCTCGAGGGTCCGCTCGTGCTTCATGTTCATGGTCACCAGCCGCTTAGACCGGTTCCACGTGTAGAAGTAGGGGTGGTTCGGGTCGTTGACCGAAAGGGCGCGGTCGCTCGTTTGCACCTTGACCACGTCCGCGCCGAGGTCCCCCAAGAGCCGCGTGGCCGCCGGGCCGGCGAGCACGTGACTGAGGTCGAGCACCCGCAGGCCGCGCAAGGGCTTTGCCACTTCGGCCGCGCCGGTCGCTCGACCGCTTTTACCCCAGTCCGCCAGCACCTCGTCGAGCGACGCCTCGGCGTTGGGGGGCAGTGGGTCGGGCGACGGGGTGTCCTGGAAGCGCGCCAGCGGTCCAGGCAACTTCACCGTGGAGCCGTCCCAGTCCACGGCTCGGAAGAATCCCCGGAACTCGTGCTGGGGGTTCTCGGCCACCTGGGCAACGGTCTGGACCTCCGCGAACGCGATGTGCCGCTCTTGGGCCTCCTTGAACAGTGTGCCGGCATCCATGGTCTGGGCGAAGCTGGCGATGGTGTCCATGACGAGCGGGAGGTTGCCCACCAGCTCCGCCGGTGGCCGCTTGACCAGCTCGATCGCGGCGGGGTGGCCTTCCTCCACCATCCAGGAGAGGAGGCCGACGGCGTTGGGCGTCGGGGTGATCATCTCCCAGCCCTCCTTGGCCGGGACGACCTTGTAGGCACCGATCCAGTGCAGTGAACCCTGGCGGGGGGCGATCTTTGGATAGGGGAGCACGTCGTCGAACCAGTACTGGAACAGGATCTGTTCGATCGTCGAGCTCACGACCTCGTGGATGGACACGTCGACGTGCTGGCCCTTGCCGGTGCGCCTCGACGCACCGACGCCCGCCAGCCCACTGATCGCCGCGACGAAGCCGGCGAAGTTGAAGGCCTGGCGGCCCCAGGGGTTGGTGGGCTGGTCCGGGAGACCGGAGAGCGAGAGCACGCCACCCAGTGCGGCCGCGACGAGGTCGGTCGTCTGCCAGTGGGCCCGGGGCCCGGTGCGGCCGAAGGGAGTGAGCGAGACCTGGACCAGCTGCGGGTTGCCGGCCGCCAGCTGCTCGTAGTCCAGCCCGCGCTCGGCGAGCGAGTCCGGCGGCTCGGTCTCGACGATCAGATCCGCGGTCTCGGCGAGCCGGCGGTACGCCGCGGACCCGCCGTCTGAATCGAGGTCGAGCGCGACGCGGCGCTTCGACCCGTCGTACCACCAGTCGAGGAGCCCGCCCCGCGCCGCCGCGTCCGGCTCGCGCATGGCCGGACCCGACGAACCCCTGCCGATTCGGGCCACCGAGGCGCCCGACTCGGCGAGCAGCTTGGTGGCGAAACGGCCGCTGTCGTCGGTGAGATCGATGACCTTCAGCCCCTGGAGCGGACCTCCTGGCATGCACCCTCCCCGGGTCGTTGCTAGGGGCGAGGGTACTGCGGCGCCTCGGGGGTCTCGAGGGACTCTTCGGGCCACCGCGAGCCGCCGGAGGCGGGGCCTTCGTTCGAGCGGGTCCCCGGCCGAGGAATCTCCGTGAACTCTGGGGTCACTTGGCTCGTACACCCAGGGCACGGCCGAAGTGTTCGGCCGCCGCGGCGGGCCAGCCCGCCTGCGCGGTGCACTCGACGAAAGGCTGAACAGTGAGACTGCGACGTCTAATAGGTGTTGTGGGCCTCGGGGTCTGCCCACTCCTGGGCGCCCTCGGAGCCAGTGCGGGCGCCGCCACCGGTCCGCGCACGCTGCTCTCTCAGCTTCACGTGTTGACGAGAATCGGATCGACCGTTCCGGCGAACGGCGACGCGAACCCCTACGGCGTCGCCGTCGTGACCGCCACCGACGGCAAGCTCGTCGCCGGCGACACGCTGGTCAGCAATTTCAACGACAAGGCGAACATCCAGGGCACGGGCACGACGATCGTGGAGCTCGCTCCGGGCGGGGCGAAGAGCCTGTTCGCCAACGTCTCCGCCTTGCCGTCCTCCATGTCGTGTCCGGGTGGGGTCGGTTTGACCACCGCCCTCGGCATCCTGCCCGGTGGGTGGGTCGTGGTCGGCAGCCTCCCGACCGGCACGACCGGCGGCGCCCTGCCGGTCCCCGATCCCTCCGGCTGCTTGATCGTGCTCAACGCCGCCGGCGCTCCCGTCGAGACGTTGTCGAACCCCGACATCGACGGCCCCTGGGATCTCGCGGTGTCCGCGAACACGACCTCGGCGCAGCTGTTCGTTTCTGACGCGCTCTCGGGGAGCGAGACCACCAATCACGGCAAACCGGTCGCCCTGCAATGCCAGGTGGTCTGTCTGGATCTCACGCTCAGCCCGACCACTCCGCCCGTCCTCACATCGACGACGGTGGTCGGATCCGCATTCCGGGCGCACGCCAACAAGGCGGCACTCGTCCTCGCGCCGACCGGCCTGGCCCTCGACGCCAACGGCACGCTCTATGTGGACGACACCCTCACCAACTCGGTGTCAGCGATCCCGGACGCCGCGACCCGGACCACCGCGCTGACCCAGGCTCAGAGCACCATCTCCACGGGTGGCGCACTGAACCAGCCCCTGGGCATGACGGCCATCCCGGGGGGAGACCTCCTCGTCGTCAACGGCAACAACGGCAATGCCGTGCAACTCGGCCCCACGGGGCGCCAGCTGGCCACCCGCACGGTGATCAAGGGCGGCGGCGGCGACCTGTTCGGACTGACGATCAACGCATCGGGCACCGGGGTGATCCTCGTGAACGACGGCAACAACACCCTCGACCTGTTGCACCGCTGAGTGGCGGCGCCCTCAGCTCGCCTGACGCCGTGGCGGACTGGTCTCCTGGACCGGCATCGAGTTGGAGGTGGGTGGCGGATAGGGGATGCCGTCGTCCTCGGTGCCGGCCAGCGCGTTGATGACGGCCTGCTCAGCCACGGTGGTGTCGCCGAGCGAGGTCGCGGGGAGCGCTGGCACCGAGGTGACCGGGTTCGTCAGCGGCAGCGCTGCGGTGAGGTCGCCGGTCGCGCCTCGGCGCCAGGACGTGAGGTTCGGGACCTCGACGTCGAAGCGCGGTCTCGATGAGGCGCAACGTCGAGGTGTGATCGAAGGTGTCCGAGCAGTACCAACCGCCGTTGCTGAACGGCGAGACGACCAGGCAGGGCACCCGGAAGCCGAGCCCGATCGGGCCGGTGATCCCGCTCGCCGCGGCGGGGAGCGGCGATGCGGTGAGGTATTCGCCGGCCGTCCCCGACGGCGCAGTCGGTGGGGGCACGTGATCGAAGAAGCCGCCGTTCTCGTCGTAGGTGACGATGAGCACCGTCGTGCCCCAGACGTCGGGATTGGAGACCAGGGTGGAGAGCACCTGGCTGGTCAGGTACTCGCCGTACTCGGGCGGCGCCGCCGGGTGCTCGCACTCGGCGAGCGGCGACATGATCCACGAGACGGCGGGTAGGGTTCCCGCCGCCACGTCCGCCGCGAAGGACACCGGGTAGGTGGGGGTGATGCCGTTGGCCACCAGCTCGGGGTTGGCCGAGGTTCCCCAGTACTGCGCGAAGTAGGGAAACGGACTGAGCTCGAACAGCGCGGTGGGGTCGTTGTAGACCTTCCAGCTCACCCCGGCGGCCGAAAGGCGCTCGGGCATGGTCTCCCAGCTGAGCGTGCCGTAGTACTCCTGCCGGTCGGAGTAGGTCTCGACGACCGGTCCGCCGGCCGTCCCGGCCGGGTCGATGGTGGCCGACACCGACATGATCCGGTTCGGGTCGGTCGGCCCGAGCACCGAGCAGTAGTACCCGTCGCAGATCGTGAAGGCGTCGGCCAGCGCGTAGTAGAAGGCGAGGTCGTCGCGGGTGAAGTACCCCATCGTGACGAACCCGTTGTCCGCACCGTCGTTGGCGATGTGCTGGTTGACGAACTGGGTCATCGCACCGCCGTCCCAGCTCAGGTGCTGGGGTCCCCACGAGTGGGTGATGTCGTTGGTGGTCTCGCCGTTCTCGAGCGGGGGGTCGCTCAGGAGATGGAACGGCTGGAGGAAGCCGTTCGCGTCCACGCCGACACCGGGCGCGTAGCCGAACTGATCGAAGGTCGGGTAGCGCATGCCCCCGACCGTCTGGGTGAGCACCTGACGGTCCGAGAAGCCCCGCACGCTCGACAGCGTGCCGAAGTAGTGGTCGAACGAGCGGTTCTCCTGCATCAGGATCACGATGTGCTCGATCTCGCCGACCCCACGGCCCGTGGACGGCGAGACGGCGGCCGCGGCCTCGATCAGCCTTCCGGCGCCCATCGACAGCGCGACGCCGGCGGCGGTTGAGCCGCTCGCCGCCAGAAACGAGCGCCGGCTCATCGGCGAGCCAGCGGCGGGCTTCCCCTTGGGGTCCTCGCTCACGGAACGTCTCCTCTCGGTCGTCGCCGACCGCGCCGGCGTCCACCGGTGGAACGTCCGAGCGACGGTCATCCTTGCGCTCCAGCGATCCAAGGCGCCCCGCAACCGGCGTGGACGTGAACGGCACGTGGCGTTCGCGTGACGGCCGCTTGGCTGGACCCGCGAGTTGGGCTACGACTATGCCCAGTCGAGGGGAGACGCCATGGGTCGCATCGGGGTTATCGCAGATACGCACGACGACGTGGTCCCGTGGGACCAGGTGCACGCCAAGGTCGCCGAGGCCTTCGACGGCGTCGAGCTCATCTTGCATTGCGGGGACCTAAGGACGTTCGGGGTCCTCGACCGTCTGGGCGAGATCGCGCCGGTCGTCGCGGTGCGCAGTGCAGGTGATCCGTCGTCGGAGCCGCCGCGTCTGTTCGACGGCCCGCACGTCGTTGAGACCGAGGACGCCGTCGTCGGGCTGGTGAACGTCCTCGGCGACGACCCCGCCGAGGCATTCGGGCGCCCGGTTGACGTGATCGTCCACGGGGGCACGCACGCGGCGAGCATCGACGACAGCGGGCCCGTCCTCATGGTGAACCCCGGGAGCCCGACGCTCGCCGATCAGGTGACGGTGGCCGTCATCGAGACCGGCGGGGCGAGGCCCAGGGCGACGATCGTCCCGCTCGCCTAGGGCTTCCTGGGGCGCGCAAGTTCAGCGAGGGCCCGTCGGGCCCGCCGCCACGACCGTCTCGATGACCGACGGCGGCGGCTCACCGCGTCCGAAGCCCTCGAGGATCCACGTCATCCCGGCCTCCCCGAGCGCTGCGACGGTGGCGTGGACCGTCGAGGGGTCCTCGAGTGACAGCGCGCACCGGACGACGATGTCGATGTCCCGGTGCGCGCCGAGCGAGAGAAGCTCGGATCGGATCGCCCGGATGTCGTCGGGGTCCGGCGGCGGAGGCGGTTCCGGCGTCGAGAAGATCGGGAAGCATCCCTGGAGGCGCGCGGCTCGGCGGAGCGGCCGCCGGTTGGGCCAGCGACACGCCGCCCAGATGGGCACGGGCGACTGCACCGGTGTCGGCACGAAGCCGATGGTGTGGACCGAGAAGTGCGCGCCGTCATGGTCGACCGGTGCCCCGCCCAGCAGCGCCTGGACCAAGCCGAGCGACTCGTCGAGCACCTCGGCGCGCCGGCGGTCGTCGGTGACCTCGCCGAACGAGCTGAACTCGTTCCAGCCGTCACCGCCGTTGCCGATCCCGAGCACGAGCCGACCACCGGAGAGGTGATCCAGGCTTGCGACCTGGCGGGCGAGCACCCAGGGCCGCCGGCGGGGGAGTGGGGTGACCAACGGTCCCAAGCGGATGCGCTCGGTTGCGGCAGCGATTGCGGTCATAACGACCCAGGGGTCGGCCACCCGGACCCCCTCACCGGCGAGCACGTGGTCCCAGAGGAAGAAGCCCTCCCACCCGGCCGCCTCGGCGGACTGGGCCAGGCGCACCATGCGCGCCGGATCGGCAAACTCGTTGAACGCCGGGATGAAGACGCCGAAGCGCATCAACGCCCGCCCGCCACGACCAGCCGATAGCCGGCGTCGTATTCGGTCAGCTCGCGCAGGTGGCCGAACCGGTCATCCCACGCCCCCGAATCGAGATCGCGAGCCAACCGCGCCGCCCCCTGGGCACGGAGGTCGGGCGGGAGGAGTGCCAGCCACGACATCGCGGCCTGGACCGACGGGTCGAGGTAGGCCTCGGGTCGGCCCCAGAATGCCGCGCCGAAGCCGTCAGTGCAGTCGGAGGGGATCGAAACCGGCTGCACGCTGGTGACGTCGAGCACGTCGGCAATTTGCTCGAGGCTCGGTGCGTGCTTCTCCGATGGCAGTTGGAGCGCCTCAGGGAAGTAGTCCATCGCCCAGAACCGCCAGATCTGCTCGCTGTCGAACATGAAGATCACCTGCCGTGGAGCGACCCGCTTCATCTCGCGCAAGCCGCGAGCGACGTCAGCCCAGTGGTGCAGCGTGAGCGACGCCATCGCCGCGTCTGCCGCCGCGCTCGCGAGTGGGAGTGACTCCGCCACCGCTTGGAGCACCGGCGCGGCGCCGTCGGCGCGCTGGGCGATCATGCGTGCTGAGGGCTCGATGGCGATCACCGGGCGGTCCTCGGGCTCGTAGTTGCCGGTCCCGGCACCCACGTTGACCACTGACCGGGCGTCGCCGAGCGCGGCGTGGATCTGCGCCGCAACGCGCGGGTCGGCGCGACGCGCCGTCGCGTAGCCGACCGAGATCGTGTCGTAGACCGGGCGCGCCACCGGCCAAGTGTGCCAGCCGGTTGTCTCGGCTCCCCTTAGGGCAGAAGCTCCACGCTTTCCAGGTCGAGCGCAGCCGAAAAGGCCCGGTCAGCCATCGCCACAAGCAGCTCGAGGCCACGTTCGTTCGCAGGGTCCATCGAGCCAGCGGCGGTGACGGGGTACACCGTCGTGCCGAGCACGGACCGGCGGTAGTGGATCCACGCCAGCTCGAACGGGTAGCCGTCGATCTCGGACCCACCGAGCGATTCCGCGACCCGGTCGTACCACCCTCGGACGAGCGACGCCTCCGTGTCGCGGCGCACGTCGAGGGCGAGCGATTGGCACAAGAAGTAGGCGACGTCGGTGATCGCTGGTCCCCGATACGAGATTTGCCAGTCGAGGACGGCAAGACGATCCGGGCCTTCGGCGGCGGCGTCGTCGTAGAGAAGGTTGTCGAGTCGGTAGTCGCCGTGGCAGATCGTGAGCGGCGCATCCGACATCCCCAGGTCCAAGAGCGTCTCGAACGCCACCTGCACCTTCTCGCCAATGCCAAGCGCGCCCTCGGGGAGGTGGCTCCCGATGAGATCGACGAAGGATGCCCACGCGAGCCGGTACTGCTCGCCCGCAGACCTGTTCACCGGGTCGTTCAGCCGAGGCATCCACTCGAGGCTGTCGATGGCCGGCGACTCCCACCACGCCGAGTGCAGGTCCGCCAGCGCGGACAGGGCCTGGACGGCGCGCTCGGGCTCGGCTCCGGCGACCTGGCTGATCGAGACCCGGTTGCTCAGATCCTCGAGGAGGAGCCCGAACGCGTTTGTGTCGACGTCGATGTGGTTCCAGTAGCAACGCGGGGTCCGCATTGCGAGCTTCTCGCTGATCTCGCTGTAGAAGCGCCCCTCGCGTTCGTAGAAGCGGAAGTGGTCGCCGATCGCGCGGTTCTCGGGGTACTCGGAGGGGATCTTGAGCACGACACTGCCGGGCGCTCCGACGGCGTTGCCCTCGTAGCGGAGATGCAGCCGGGCCAGCTGACCCACGATCCCGACGCCCACCCCGATTCGTTCGTGTTCGAGCTCGGCGATCCTGGTCGATGATCCGATCGTTCCGGTGCTGCGCAGGGCGTCGGTCAGGAACCCAGGTGTCGCGTCCTCGGTGGTGACGGGAACCTCGGGCATGGCAGATCTCCTCTCACGAACGACGCACACGGTAGTGGCGTCTTCGTGACGGTGCTCGGGCGTTCGTGACTGCTGTGCGACGGCGAACGTCGGTCTTCAGGTGTGGCTACCGTCGGGCAGATGCACCGAGTCTTCCTGCGCACGACCGTGCTCGACTTCGCCCCGGAGGTGCATGATCAGGCATTGGCGTTCTGGACTGCGGCGCTCGATGTCGAGCCCCGGCGCGGGACCCACTTCCCCGAGTACCACGTCCTCGAGCGCGGCGCGTTCCATGGTGTTGTGCTCGTCCAGAAGCTGGGTGAGGGCCCGAGCCGGGTGCACCTCGATATCGAGACGGACGACGTCGCCGCCGAGGTCGGGCGGCTCGTCAGGGCGGGGGCGGCCGTCGTCGAGGCGTTCGAACACTGGACCGTGCTGCGGGATCCGGCCGGGGTCCTGTTCTGCGTGGTGGCTTCCCAGTCGCGGGACCTCACCGAGCTCGGACACCAGGTCAGCTGAGGATCGGTTCGCCCTCAGGGCTCCCGCGACATGAAGGCGATGGGGACGCTCGATCCCGCAGCGCGATCGAGCGTGGCGATCTGTCGCCCCGGCTGCACCGCATCGTTCGCTGGCCGAAGACGGCTCCCCAAGAAGGATGCGGTCTCGGTGAGGTCGCCAACCGTGAACGCGAGCCCGTAGAAACGCGCCGGACCCGGTCGCGACCGGTCGGGCGACCCGACAACCTCGGCGATGGTCTCGCCGAGCCGGAAGAACGCCTGGCGGGAGGGTCGCTCCTCGGTCCCGGCGTCCCGTGTCCGTCGCAAGCGGACGCCGTGCTGCTCGAACGCTGCGATGGTGCGTGAGAGGTCTGGGGTCACGATCACGACGTGATCCAACGAGCGGACACCGTTCGGGTGCTCCGGCGTCGGCCGCCGTTCCGGCGCCGGGCCTTGCCCGAGCGGAAGCTCTTCGAGGCCGTCGGCGTCCCGCAGCAGCCAGTCGACCACTCCGACACCCGACCCGCCCAGCGCGTGACGGATCCCACTGACCCAGGACGCGCCGTCTACCACGACGAACCCGAGCTCGGCCCAGAGCTCAGGTGGGTCGGCGACATCGAAGGAGGCGATCTCGGTCATCAGGGGACGATATCCACCTCACCGGGGGACCACTCTGGACCGGCGCACGGGCCATGCTCTTCGCATGTTGATCAGGGACGCATCGATCGATGACTGGCCGGGGATCTGGTCGTTCTTCGAGCCCATCGCGCGGGCGGGTGAGACGTACTGCTACCCGCGCGACATCACGAGCGAAGCCGCGGTGGCGACCTGGCTCGCACCCTCGCCGTCCTCGACGGTGGTCGCCGTAGAGGACGAGGTCATTGTGGGATCGGCGCGGCTGTACCCGAACCAGGGCGGCCCGGGCTCCCACGTGGCCAGTGCCAGCTTCATGGTCGACCCCGGACGCGCCGGTGCCGGTGTCGGGCGGGCGCTCGGGGCCCACGTGCTCGAGCGGGCACGGTCGGAGGGATTCCGCGCCATGCAGTTCAACGCCGTGGTCCAGACGAACGTCCGAGCCGTTGCCCTCTGGCAGTCGCTCGGGTTCGAGATCCTGACCACGGTCCCCGAGGCCTTCGCACACCCCGTCGATGGCGACGTCGGGCTCCATATCATGTATCGCCGCTTGTAGTCAGCCGCTGGGTCCAGCGCCCGCCGGAATCGCCGGGCTGTCCGGTCGGGCTTCGTCTGGGCCGACCGGTCGCACGCCTCCGGTGCCGAGGAAGGACCCGAGGAGGACGAGCGGCACTCCGAGCGCCAGGCCGAACGAGAAGTGCTCGTGGAGGATGGCGATGCCGAGCACGACGGCGACGGCCGGGTTGATGTAGGTGATGACGGTGGCGCGCGCCGGGCCCACCTCGGCGATCAGCGCGAAGTAGATGAGGAAGGCGACGCCCGTGCAGACGGCCACGAGGATGGCCATCGATGTGACGACCTCGGGGGTGACGTGTTGGGGGATGTGCGTGAGCCCGACCGGCGCATAGCCGATGGCCGTGAGCACCAGTGAGGCGCCGACGACCGCACTAGGCGAGACGTCGGCCAGGTTCCTGGCGATGATGAACGGGCCGGTGGCGTAGCAGACCGCCGTCCCCAGCACCTCGACCACGGAGAGGACGTCGGGGCCATGGACATCCACCCCGACGATCACCGCCACCCCGGCGAAGCCCAGCACCAGGCCGGAGAGCCGTGACCAACCGAGTCGACCTTCGTGGCCGGTGGCCCACGAGAGGACGATCGCGATCAGGGGGACGGTCGCGATGAGCAGGCCGGAGAGCGAGCTGGTGAGGCGCTGCTCGGCGCTGGACAAGAGCAGCCAGGGAACCGCCACCTCGACGATCGTGTACGCGACGAGCGGACGCCAGTGGTCCCACAATGAGCGCAGCACGTCGCGCCGCAGCAGGAACGGCAAGAAGGCGAGTCCGGCGGCGCCAGTGCGGAAGAAGACGAGGGTCGGTGGCGAGAAATCGCGGACCGCGATCCGGATGAGCAGGTAGGGGATTCCCCAGATCACGCTCAGCGCGCCGAAGAGCACCCAACCACGCCTCGACATGCCGGCCCAAGGTTACGCGGGTTCCCGGTCGTCACCGACCTGATCGCACGACGCGAGTCGGGAGACGGGCACTGGTGTCAAACGATCGTTTGACCGTCGCGCTTCGCGTGCTCAAGGGTGGGTCAAGCTCGATCGCCCTGGTCAACCGGTGTTGCACCCGCCCAGGCACCACCGAGCGCGCCTCGTGCTCTGGCGGGAGTGACCGGCGCCTCCGGCGTCGCCCACCGCGCTGGGCCTCATCGGTGCAACGCGGACGACGTAGGGATATATTTCGGCCGTCTGGTCGCTTTAGGCCCGGCGGGGAGAGGGGGAAGACCGAGGCTCGCGTTCGCGCCGCCTTGAGCATTCGGGTCATCACTTGTCGGACGATCGGTTGTCGTGTCAAGCCACGCGCGTGGCTCGGCAACGAGAGCCCAACTGGGGGGTAACTATGGCAGTAATAGAAGCGCCGTCGCCGTCACCGACACCGGCTCCTGCGGGAGGGTTCGATGACGGTCTGAAGCGGGAAGTCGGCCTCCTCGGCCTGATGTGGGCCTCCGAGGGGTCGATCATCGGCTCGGGATGGTTGTTCGGTGCGCTCGCCGCGTTGGAGCTGGCCGGCCCATCGGCCCTCCTCGCCTGGGCGCTCGCCTCGGTGATCGTGATCATCCTGGCGCTGGTCCACGCCGAGCTCGGCGGCATGATGCCGATCGCTGGCGGTACGAGCCGCTACCCGCACTACGCCTTCGGGAGCTTCGCCGGGGCGACCTTCGGATGGTTCGCCTACATCCAGGCGGCCACGGTGGCACCCATCGAGGTGCTGGCCACCATCCAGTATTTCTCGATCGTCTCGTGGGCCCACAGCTGGTACAAGCCGCCGCAGCCGGGCCAGTTGCTCGGCACGCTGAGCGGGTGGGGCATCTTCGTCGCGGTCCTTTTGATGATCTTCTTCGTGTTGGTGAACCTGATCGGAATCCGATGGCTCGCCAACCTGAATACGGGGATCACCACCTGGAAGGTGATCATCCCGGCCCTCGTCGTCATCTCATTGCTGGTCACGCACTTCCATGCGAGCAACTTCACTGCTGGCGGCGGCTTCTGGGCACCGGGTGGCAGCGACAAGGCGGCCCAGGAACTGTTCAAGGCGCTTCCCGGAGCGGGCGTCGTGTTCGCGCTGCTCGGGTTCGAACAGGCGATCCAGCTCGGAGGAGAGGGCTCCAACCCCCAGAAGCACCTTCCGCGGGCGGTCATCGGGTCGATCCTCATCGGGGCAACCCTGTACATCCTCCTGCAGTTGGTCTTCATCGCCGGCTTGAACCCGGCGCTGGTCGCCCACGGCAAGACCTGGGCGCAGCTGAGCAGCGACACCCTGCTCAACCAGGGGCCCTTCTATACGCTCCTCAAGGTCGGCGGTCTGGCCTGGCTGGCCTGGATCATCCGGATCGATGCCGTGGTCTCCCCGGGCGGCACCGGCCTCATTTACCTGACGTCGGCATCCCGGCTGAGTTTCGGCATGTCGAAGAACGGCTTGCTTCCGGTCCAGCTGGAGAAGGTCCACCCGAGGACGAAGATCCCGGTGATCGGCGTCATCGTCTCGGCGATCGTCGGCCTCTTGTTCCTGCTCCCGTTCCCGAGCTGGGCGTCGCTGGTCGACATCGTGACCGGGGCATCGGTGCTCATGTATGCCGGCGCACCGCTAGCGCTCGGGGCGTTCCGCAAGAGCAAGCCCAACATGGCCCGTTCATACCGGCTTCCCGGCTACAAGGTGCTGGCCCCGTTGTCCTTCATCCTGGCCAACTTCATCGTGTACTGGTCGGGGTGGAACACGGTCTCGCTGCTCATGGCCGTGCTCTTCATCGGCTACATCATCATCATCTTGAGCTCGGTGTTGCACCTGAACCCGAAGGTTCCGAAGCTCGACTGGAGCTCGGTGATCTGGATCGTCCCGTACTTCGTCGGGATGACGCTCATCTCGTACTTCGGGAACTTCGGCACCGGCGGAATCTTCGGCCTCTCGGCAACGGCCAAGGACATCATCGGCGGCCAGGGCGACCTGAAGTTCTGGTGGGACATGGGTGTCATCGCGGTGTTCAGCGTTGCCATCTACCTCCTCGCTGTGCACACGGCGCTGCCCGAGGAGAAGGTCGACGAGTACATGCACGAGGTGGTCGTCGTGCCCTCTGCGGCCCACTGATGGAACCGACGATGGACTCCGTTCGTTAGGAATAGAGAGCATTCGGTAGTGGGATGAGGGGGCCGATCCGGCCCCCTCATCCCGTTTCCGATCAGAAGAAGGGAGAGACGGTGAGAATGCGCTCCATCCTCGTCGTGGCCGCACTCAGCGGTGCCGCACTGCTGCCGAGCCAGGCGCTCCTTGGCGCGACGCCCGCCGGCGCGGTCACCTCGACCCGGGTGATCCCCTGCACCGGGGTGGGCGGGCCGCAGTTCAAGCCCAAGACGTTCCTGCTCGCGTGCGCCGATGCCAACTCCTACGTGGCCCACATCAAGTGGACGTCGTGGACGGTGAACGGAGCACGTGGCCTTGGGACCCTCGAGGAGAACGACTGCACCCCGAACTGTGTGAGCGGCCAGTTCTCCTCGTCGCCCACCACCATCGTGCTCTCGCAGCCGGTGTCGTCCCACTACGGCAAGCTGTTTTCCGTCGTGGTCGTCGGGTTCGATCACCGTCCACATGAGAGGCTGACCGCCGGCGCTCCGTGGCGAAGTCACGGGGCGCCGGACAAAGAAGAATGCCGACGCACGACCACCGTCCGAACCCACCCGCCTCGGACCTGGAGGTCGTGTTGCTCGCCCGGCACGGCGAGACCGAGTGGAACCGACTCGGGATCCGCCAGGGCCAGCTGGACTCAGGGCTGACCGAGCGTGGACGCGCCCAGGCCGTACGGCTTGGCGAGACGCTGGCCGATCTGCGACCCGACGGCGTCTTCACCAGCCCGTTGGGCCGGGCGGCGGTGACGGCCGAAATGTGTGGGGAACGGCTGGGGCTGGACGTCACGGTGCTCGACGAGCTCGCCGAAGTCCACCACGGCGAGATGGCCGGGCTCACCTCGAGCGAGATCGAGGAGCGGTTCCCCGGGCGCATGGCCCGACGGGCGGCCGATCGCTACGAGTGGCGGTTCCCGGGCGGTGAGAGCTACGCCGACGCCGACCGGCGCGGCGCGATCGCGCTCCGCCGGATCGCCACCTCCGGTTCGCTGCGACCACTCGTCGTGTCCCACGAGATGATCGGGCGCATGCTGTTGCGCCGCCTGCTCGGCGCCGACCTGGCGACGGCCTTGACCTGGGTCCAGCCGCACGACGTCGTCTTCCGGGTGGACCTGGGCCGGCTGACCTTCACCCGTCTCAAGGTCGACACCACCGGGTAGAGGGCACCGCGGGCCGGCTCAGGGCGTTGGCTTGGTGATCCGGCACCTCGTGTCGAAGTAGCCGGCCAGGACCTTGCCGGCCGCCGCCAACTTTGGGTTCTCGCCGACCGTGGTGAACGCCTCTTCGAGCTGCTGCAGCGAGGTCGACAATTCGATTTGGGACTTCAGTCCCGAGTAGGCCTTGGCGACGGTGCCGAACGCGGCGCGTACGTTGGCGGGCGCACCGCTCAGGTACGACTGGGCCTTGGAGGTGTCGGCGGTGAGCAGGTTGAGCTCGCTCACGATCGCGGCCTTGATCGTGCTGAAGTTCGCCGATGCGAAGGCCTTCTCCAGCGAGCTCTCGACGCTGCTGGCTTGGGACTCCACGTGGGTCACGGCGGTGCACCCCGCCGTGCTCACGCCGGAGCTCGCGTGTGTCGTCTTGGGTTTGGGGTGATGCTTGGTCGCCCCCGCCTGGTTGATCGCGACCGGCATCGTGGCGAGGGCCAGCCCGAGCACCACGACGGCGAGGGTGGACTTGGCTCGATGCAAGATCATGGTCTCCGTTTCCCGGGCCCGATGGACGGCTGAGCATAACGTCGGGCAGTTGGATCACCGCGCCACTGTCGTCGCCGTTCCGCCTGTCTAGGTTGGCGGTCGTGGACGCCTGTGCCGAGTGCGGCTTTGTCTATGAGGACCTCCCGGTCGCTGAGGTCTCCGAGGCTCTGCGGGCGCTGATCGCCCGATACCGGAGCACCGTGCAAACGGTGCCTGACGCGCTGGCGAGGACGAGACCCGAGCCAGCCGTCTGGTCGGCTGTCGAGCACGCGTGCCACGTCCGCGATGTCCTGGTCGTCCAACGAGAGCGGGTCGTCCTCGCCCAGGCCACCGATCGACCCAGTCTGACGCCGATGTGGCGCGACGAGCGCGTCGAGTGGTGCGCGTACGACGCCCAGCGCGCCGCCGACGTGCTCGACCAGCTCGCCATGGCCGTCGAGCTCTTTGCGCTCGTCTTCGAGCGGGTCGGAGAGGACGGTTGGCGACGCACCCTCCTCTACAACTTCCCCGAGCCGGCCGAGCGCGACGTGGGCTGGGTCGGGCGTCACACCGTGCACGAAGGGGTGCACCACCTGGCCGACGTCGAGCGGGTGCTCGACTCGGTGCGCTCGGGGGAGTCCCGGACCTAGGGCGCTTCGGGGGGATCGAGGACGCCCAAGGCCGACTGGAGCGTCATGGCGGCGCGGAGGACCTCGAGATCGGTCCCGCGCGGCCCGATCAACGACACGCCGACGGGCAGGCCGCTTCGGCCACCGACGCCCGCCGGGACCGACACGACGGGGAAGCCCGTCCAGTTCCAGTAGTGGGACAGGTGGCCGAGCCGGAGGTTGGCGCCGAACCGCTCGTAGCCCCCGCCCCGGGTGGGTGCGACGGTCACGACCGTCGGCTCGATAAGCGCGAGGACGTCCCGGGTGGCGAACCATTCCATCCACGCCTCGATGGTCTCGTGTCGGTTGGCCAGAGCGGTGTCGAGGTCCCGAGCGCCGATCGGGTTGAGCTCGCACTGCTCGAGGAGCCCACGAACCGAGGGTCGGTAGAGGTCCCGGTACGAAGCGAACTTCTTGTGGTAGTCGAGGATGTCGCGCCCGAAGACGTTGAGGTAGTCCGTGGTGTCAAGCGACGCCGGCGCCTCCACGGGCACCACGTCGGCGCCCAGCGCGACGCAAAGATCGAGCGCGGCCTCGAATGCGTCGGCGACGTCCTCGTCGGGTTCGCTCGGTTTGCGGGGCGAGCGCCCGATCCGGGTGCCGGCCAGCGGCAACGAGCGCAGCGGGGTCGCGTTGTGCTTGCCCGACATCACCTGGTACAGCAGCGCGCAATCGGCGACGGTGTGCGCCATGGGCCCGATGTTCTCGAGCTGGGGACACAGCGGCACGACGCCGTCCATCGGGAACGACCCCCGGGTGGGCTTCAACCCCGAGACGCCGCACAGGGCGGCCGGGATCCGCAACGACCCGAAAGTGTCCATTCCCACCGCGGCCGGGATCATCCTGGCGGCGAGCGCCGCTGCCGGGCCGCCGGCCGAACCACCCGCTGAGCGGCTGAGATCCCACGGGTTGCCCACCTGGTCGGTGGTCGCGCCCGCGCCGAACTCATGGGTGTGGAGGTGCCCGAGGAGCACCATGCCCGATGCCCGCATGCGGGCCCAGACCGTGCAGTCGGCGGTCGGCTGCTCGTCGAGGAAGCGAGCGGACGCCGTCAGTGGTTTGTCCGCCACCGCGAGGAGGTCCTGGAGCCCGACCGGCACGCCGCAGAGCGTCGGAGCGGGCCCCAGCCGCTCGACGGTCTCGGCACGACGGCGGTCGTCGGCCAACGTGGCGGCGGCGCGGGCGTCATTGGCGTAGATCCGGACCCAGGCGTTGATGGACTCGCTGTCGCCGTCGTGGCTCTGCGCACCGTTGCGCTCCTCGATGCGTTCGAGGCACGCCTCGACCAGGTCGCTCGAGGACAGGGTTCCCTCGGCCAGGGCGGTGGCCGCGTCGATCATGTCGAGGTCGGCCGGATGGGTGGTCGGCGCGTCCTTCAAGCCTGCCGTCCGAAGCGGGAGCCCGCGGCCAGCGGGAATCCCGGTTCCCGGTGCATGGAATCAGACTATTGGCCGCACCCCTCCAAACGTGGGAATGGTCCGGTCGTCCGCGCGACCTGCACCTGGTCGATGGCGGTCGCCTCGAGTGCGGCTAACCCTGCACGTAGAGCTCGCCGTCGGAGTCCTTGGCGATGGTGAGCTCCCGGAGGCCGCGCGTTGCCGGGCCCTGGATGAGCGCGCCGTTGGTCGGGTTGAACTCCGATCCGTGGCACGGGCAGGCGATGATCTTCTGGGACTCAAGGTACCCGACGGTGCATCCCTCATGCGGGCAGACCGCGTCGAAGGCGACGAAGTGTCCCCGCTCGAGCTGAATGACGAGGGAGGGGAGGTGCGTCTCGGGGTCGGTGAAGGCGGCCGATCCGCCGACCGGGACGTCCTTCGCAGATCCGATGGGTTTCCCGGGCGGATGGCTGCCGGTCGACGACGTTGGGGTCGTGCCGGGCGTCAGCGTGGCGGCCGCCGGTGGGGGCTTGGCTCCGCCGGCGGCCCGACCGATGCCGATGGCGGCGCCGGCCACGGCCAGCCCCCCGACACCGGCGGCGGCTGCCGCAGCGGTGCCGACGACCACCTGGCGGCGGGTGAGCGCGCCGCCAGCGGCCGGGGTCGGGTCGGCCTCTCGATTGAGGAACGGGCAGGGTGCGACCTCGCACACGGCGCCGCCCCGGGCGGCACAGCGACCATCCTGGAACTGGCCGCAGACGCGTTGGATGGTCGCGAAGGGGACGGCCACCGGCGTGGCCGGACCGAGGTCGGCTGTGCTGCGGACCCTTGACGCGATCAGCGCGTCGAGCGACCACACACCGCCGGACCCCGCCAGGATGAGCGGCGTCCACGCGAAGAGAAAGACGATGTCCGAGCCCGTGTAGTACGGCGACGAGTGGTAGCTCACCGCGAGGAACAGCATCAGTGAGATGACCGCGCCCCCGGCCGCCGCAATCCGCGTCCACAGCCCGAGCAGGACCCCGAGGCCGACCGCGAGCTCCCCCAACGCGATGACGTAGCCGATCGGGGTGGAGAACCGCAGCAGGTGCTCGAGGATCGGGTGCAGCGGGCTGACGCGGTCCGACGCGATGAGCTGTTGGTAGATCCCGGCAGGGTCCGAGGATTTGAAGAAGTTCGGGTTGGCGAGCTTCTGGAGCCCGGCGAAGGTAAAGGTGACCCCGAGGAAGGCCCGGAGCGGGAGGAGTGCCCATCCGCTCAGCAGCCACGACCGCGGCGGCTTCTTGCTCGTGGGCCCGGCCACGGAACCCGACGTTACCGATCGCTCAGCCGCGCTCGGCGGCACCACCGGGGGTCCGGGGTCAGCCCTCGACGAAGAGCTCGCCGCTGGCCTCGGTGATCTTGAGCCTCTTCAGTCCGTGGGGGGCGGGGCCGCGGACGAGATGGCCGTTCGTCGGGTTGAACTGCGACCCGTGGCAGGGGCACTGGATGATCTTCTGCGACTCGAGGTAGCCGACGGTGCAGCCCTCGTGGGGGCACACCGCGTCGTAGGCCACGAAGTCGTTCTTGTGCAGCTGGATCGCGAGCGATGGGAGCTGGGTGTTCGGGTCGGTGAAGCCGAGGGATCCGCCGACCGGGACCTCCTTGGCGGCGCCGATGCGCTTTCCCGCCGGCTTCCCGGCCGCCGCCGCGCTGCCCCCGCTCACCGCGGCCGCTCCGGTGACCGTGGCAGCGGCGCCTCCGATCATCACGCGGCGCCGGCTGATCGGGCGCGGCGCCGCGCTTGGGTGGTCGCTGTGTTCCACGGGACTCCTTGTGTCGGGGGCTCGAGGTTCCGGTGGTCGACCGACCCTACCCAAGGGTCAGCGCGAAGTGGCCGCGCCCCCGTCATTCGTCGTCGTGCCTGCGACCAGGCGTTCCTTCACGACCTTGCCGAGGAGGTTCCTCGGCAGTGCGTCGAGGCGGGAGAGCTCCCGCGGCCGCTTGTAGGGAGCGAGCTGCGCTGCGGCGTGGGAAGCGAGTGCGTCGAGGTCGAGGTGCTCGGGCCCTTCGACGAAGGCGCTCACCGTCTCGCCCCACTCTGCAGAAGGCGTGCCGACGACGGCGGCATCGGTCACACCGGGGAACGAGCGAAGGACGTCCTCGACCTCGCGGGGTAGACGTTGTAGCCGCCGGTGATGATGAGCTCCTTGGCCCGCCCGACGATGCGGACATACCCGTCCTCGATGGCGCCGATGTCGCCGGTGCGGAACCACCCGTCGACGAACGCGGCGGCGTTGATCTCGGGGAGGTCTCGATAGCCGGCAAAGACGCTCGGACCTCGCACCAGGATCTCGCCCGTCGCCTCGTCGAGGCGCAGCTCGACTCCGGGCAGCGGGAAGCCGACGGTGCCGGCCCGGCGCTCGCCGTTGAGCGGGTTGGACACGAGGAGCAACGTCTCGGTCATGCCGTAGCGCTCGAGCACCACCTGACCGCACCGCTCGGCGACCCGGTGATGGGTTGCCGGGCTCAAGGGCGCCGACCCCGAGACACACAGGCGGAGGCGGCCCAGGCGCTCGGCGCCGTCGGCGTCGGCCAGACGCCCGTACATCGTCGGGACCCCGAAGAACATCGTGGCGCCGTGCTCGGCCTCATGCAGCACCGCCTCGGGGTCGAAGCGCTCGAAGAGCAGGACCGCCGAGCCGACGAGGAGCGCACCATGCAGTCCGACGGCGAGCCCGTGGACGTGGCAGAGGGGGAGGGCCAGGATGAGGCGGTCCGCATCGCTCCAGCCCCAGGCGGCCACCACCGAGGCCGCTCCGGCTAGGAGATTCGCGTGCGAGAGCTCGGCCCCCTTGGGGGCGCCGGTCGTGCCCGACGTGTACATGAGGAGCCCCGGGTCGCCCGGAGCGGCCCTGTCGAGTTCGCACGGGCCCCCTACCGGGAGGTCGAGCTCGGGCGTCGTGACGACGAGACGGGGGTTGGCCGCCCTCGCCCATGCCGCGAGCTCCTCGGTTCCGCAGATCCCGATGGTCGGTCGCGCCTGGGCGATGACCGACTCGAGCTCGCGCCGGGCCGCCGCCGGGTTGACCGGGGCGACGACGAGGCCGGCGCGCAACGCTCCGCAGTGCGCGATGACGAACGGGCCCGAGGGCGCCGCCGCGACGAGCACCCGATCGCCGCGCCGGGCCCCGGCGGCCACCAGCGTGCGGGCGGCCGTCTCGGTCCGCTCGAGGAGCTCGTCACCGCTCCACCATTCCCCCGCCGGGGTGCGCAGCAGTGGCGTCGAGCCCGCCCTGCGCCAGCGGGCGGCCCACGCCGCCGGGAGGCTGCCCCCGGCAGAGAGATCGAGGTCGGCCCGAGCCACCCCCGGCGGGAGGTGCGCGGACCAGTCAATGGGTTGGGCGCGCTCGGTGCTGCTCACCGGGGATCCGGGATCAGTTGCGTTCAGGCTCGCCGTTGGCCGCGTTCTGCCGTCCGAGGCGCCAGTACGACTTGGCGCTCACCGCGTCGGGGTCCATGCCCCGGCCGAACAAGGCGTCGCGCAGCGCGGTGACCACGGCATGCTCGCCGCCCACGTACGCGTGGCCCAGGCCCGCCGGCAGCTCGATCCCCGCCAGGGCGGCGCCGAGGGCGGCCCCGCTCCCGGGCGCGGTGCCGTTGCGGGCGATCCAGCGGGGGCCGACCACGGTGGCCCGGATCTCATTGGGCTGCTCGTGGCCGGCGCCATCGATCTCGAGGGCGAGGACCACGGTCTGTCCCTCGGGCACCGCCTCGGCCATGTTGAGGGCGGCGGGCGCAAACGCGTCGTCCCCGATGAAGAGGTGCCACTCGGCGCCCGGGTCGAGGCTGATCTTGCCGCGCGGCCCGATCGCCTCGACCGCCTGGCCGGACTCCACCGAGGCCGCCCAGCGCATGCCCGGGCCGTTGCCGTGCAGGGCGATGTCCAGATCGACCGTGCGCCCGGCGCGGTCCAGATGGCGGATCGTGTAGCGGCGGCGGCGCACCCGCTCACCGTTGCCGTCGAGCCAGATCATGAGATCCTGCCCGGGGAGCGGGTCGAGGTCGGCCAGCTCGTCGCCGGACAGCTGCACCCTCGTGCACGACGGTGTCAGGGCCTTGCTCCGCTCGACGTTCAGGCTGAGGGCCATCACGCCGAGCCGCTCGGCGAGCGCCTCGTTCTCTTGGCGGCCGGGTCGCAGCGCGTTGGTCATGTTGCATTCTCGGGTAGTAGATCCATTCGATCCTCCGCGAACTTCTCGGCAGGTCTCGAGACCAGTTTCTCGCCGCCCCCTACCAGGGCACCGACGGCTCGCGCCGCGCCATCGACGTTACCCGAGGGGTGTCACTGACTCACTACCCATTGTCTCACCCGGTCGGGGATGACCTGGACGACTACCCGGGGTTGGACTGGTCCGAGGAGCGGGCCAGCAGGTCCCGGATCTCGGTCAGGAGCTGCACCTCTTCGGAGATCTGCTCGGCTTCGTCGGGCTGGCCCCGACGCCGGCGCGCCGCCACCGAGTTCATCGGAGCGACGACGAAGAAGTAGACGGCCACCGCGATGGACACGAACGCAATGAGGACGTTGATGAAGTCCCCGTACAAAAACGTGCTGCGGTGGATCTCGAAGGTCAACGCCGAGAAGTTGTGGTTGCCGGCGATCGCCGAGATCAACGGCGTGATGAGGTCCTTCACGAGCGCCTGCACCACCATGTTGAACGCGAGGCCGATGATCACGGCGACGGCCAGGTCGATCACGTTGCCCCGCAGGATGAACTGCTTGAAGCCCTTCAACATCTCGTTGCCCCCTCTCTCCTTCCCCGGCCGAGCCGGGAGGTCGGCGCCGAGCATCCCATAGGCGGGGTGGCCGTGACGGGCTCCGCAGAGCCGTCGGCGCTGGTGGTGCCCCCGATCGTCCGGGGTTGCCCGCAGGCGGGCCGGGGGAGCTGCGGCCGATCCCTGACAGAATGGCCGCCGTGCTCTTCTCCATTGACGGCAAGACCGCCCTCGTCACGGGAGGCTCGCGGGGGATCGGCAAGATGATCGCGACCGGCTTCGTCGAGGCCGGCGCCAAGGTGTACATCGCGGCCCGCAAGCACGCGGCGAGCGAGGAGACCGCCGTCGAGCTCTCCAAGCTCGGCGAGTGCATCGCGTTGCAGGCGGATCTGTCGACCGAGGCGGGGTGCGGGGCCTTGGCCGATGAGATCATCGCCCGCGAACCGAAACTCGACATCCTGGTCAACAACGCCGGTGCCACCTGGGGCATCCCGCTCGAGGACTTCGACGAGGCGGCGTGGGAGCGTGCGCTGTCGGTCAACGTGAAGGGCGTCTTCCACCTGACCAAGTTCCTGTTGCCCCTGCTGCGGGCGGCCGGTTCGGCAGACGAGCCCGCCAGGGTGATCAACATCGGGTCGATCGACGGGCTCCGGGCGCCGCGGATGGACACTTACTCCTACTCGGCGTCCAAGGCGGCCGTGCACATGCTGACGCGGCACCTGGCGGGCAAGCTGGCGCCGGAGATCACCGTCAACGCCATCGCCCCGGGACCCTTCGAGTCCAAGATGATGGCCGAGACCCTGCGGAACTTCGGCGACTCCATCGCCGCCAGCGCCCCGCTCAAGCGGATCGGCCGGCCCGATGACATGGCCGGCACGGCGATCTTCCTCTCGTCCCGGGCCGGCTCGTACCTGACCGGGACGATCATCCCGGTCGACGGGGGCATCTCCACCATCTGATGCTGGTCGTCGCCGGCCCGGTCGGGGTGCAGGAGCACGATCTCGGTGACCACCCCGAGTGCCCGGCGCGCCTCGTGGCGGCGATGGCCGGCGTGGACGACCTCCATCTGGGCGACGACCTCGTGGTGCTGGACCCGGCCCCCGCCGGCCTGGACGCGCTGGCCCGGGTGCACGACCGGAGCCATCTGGAGTGGTTGGCGGCGCAGCCCCCGGGCCACATCGATGCCGACACCTTCGTGACCGGGGACTCCTGGGACACGGCACGGCGGGCGGCCGGTGGGGGGCTGGCCGCGCTCGATGCGCTGCGCTCGGCCGGCGGAGGGGTCGCCTTCGTGGCGGCCCGGCCGCCCGGGCACCACGCCGAGCGCCACCGCGCCATGGGCTTCTGCCTGGTCAACAACGTCGCGGTGGCCGCCGCCGAGCTGGTCGAGGGCGGTGAGCGGGTGGTCATCGTGGACTGGGACGTCCACCACGGCAACGGGACCCAGGAGATCTTCTGGGACGTCCCCGAGGTCCTCTACGTCTCGGTGCACCAGTCCCCCCTCTACCCGGGGACCGGGCGCCCGGGGGAGGTGGGCGGCCCGCACGCCGCCGGCACCACCTTCAACCTGCCGGTCCCACCGGGCGCGACCGGCGACATCGTGCGCGCCGGGTTGGAGGACGTCGCCGGCCCGGTGATCGAGCGGTTCGCTCCGACCTGGGTGCTGGTCTCGGCCGGTTTCGACGCCCACCGTGACGATCCGCTGGCCAACCTCGAGCTCAGCTCGGGCGACTTCGCCCAGCTGGCCCGGACCGTCGCCTCCTACGGCAGCGGCAACGTCGTCTTGTTCTTGGAGGGCGGCTACGACCTGGCGGCGCTGCGGGGCTCGGTGCGGGCCGCGCTCGGCGCGCTGATCGGCGCGGAGGTGGACGCCGAGGTGCCGACCGCCGGTGGGCCGGGCGCAACCGCGCTCGAAGCGGCGCGCCGCGCCTATGAGGACGCGCAGTCGTGATGTCCAAGGCGCTCACGCGCCACGAGGAGCGCCTCCGCGACGAGGACGCGCCCGACGCCCGCAAGGCGAGGGTGGCCGTCCGCCGCATCCGATCACAGCTGGGGCTGGCCACCGACCACTTCGACGCGGACTGGGTGTGGCTCTTGCGCCGCGAGCTTCGCTGGGTGGAGCAGGCGATCGGCGACGTGGTCGACGCCGACGCCCTGTTGAGCTGGGTCGGGCGCCAGGAGCTCGACGACCGCGACGACAAGGCCCGCACCGAGCTCGTGGATGAGCTCTCGAGCGAGCGCTCGCGGGCGCATCGCCGGCTCGTCGCGCTCTTGGACTCGGCGCGCTATGAGCGCATGGTGCGCGACCTGGCGCGCCCGTATCGCCCGCCCGACGACCTCGCCCGGGTCGTCCGGCGGGAGTGGCGTTCGCTCAAGGTGGTGGTCGAGGCGATCGGCGACGCGCCGGGTGACCAGGACCTCCACCGCCTCGCCATGCGGGTCGACCGGGTCCGCCACGGTGCCGAGCTGGCCAAGGAGGGAGCCAAGTGGGCCGACGCCCTGGGCGATCTGCGCGAGGCGCTCGACGCCCTCCAGGAGGCCTCCTTGGTCCAGGGATGGCTGCGGCACTCCGCGGGCACGCCCGGCGCGAGCTGGGACCTCGTCTCGGGCCAGCTGATCGAGCGGGCCCGCACCGCCGAGCGCGCCTGGTGGGACCAGTGGGCGTCGCGCTGGGAGATGGTGCGCTTGAAGGACCAGCGCGCCTGGCTCAAGGGCTGAGGTGGCGCCGCGCCGCGTCGACGCGGTGGTCGTTGGCCTCGGGCCGGGCGGGGAGGACGCCGCCGGCAAGCTCGCCCAGGCGGGGCTCGAGGTGGTCGGCATCGACGCCGAGCTGGTGGGCGGCGAGTGCCCCTACTGGGGTTGCGTCCCCTCCAAGATGATGATCCGCGCCGCCAACCTGCTGACCGAGGCCCGCCGGGTGGACGGCATGGCCGGTCACGTCGAGGTCACGCCCGAGTTCGCGCCGGTGGCGCGACGCATCCGCGACGAGGCTACCGATGACTGGGACGACACCGTCGCGGTCGAGCGCCTGGAATCGACGGGCGCGACGTTCGTGCGGGGGTGGGGCCGCCTCGAGGGACCGACGACGGTCTCGGTCAACGACGCGACCTTCGAGGCGCGCCGCGCCATCGTGCTCAACCCGGGGACCCGCGCCTGGGCCCCGCCGATTCCCGGGCTGGCCCGGACCCCGTACTGGACCAACCGCGAGGCGATCGAGACCGAGGTGGTCCCCGAGAGCCTGATCGTGATCGGCGGCGGGGCCATCGGCGTCGAGCTCGGCCAGGTCTTCGCGCGTTTCGGTGCGCCGGTGACGATCATCGAGACCGCGCCGCGCCTGCTCGCGCTCGAGGAGCCGGAGTCCTCCGTGTTGATCGAGCAGATCCTGCGGGACGAGGGCATGGCGATCCACACCGGCGCCACCATCGAGTCCGTCGCCCACGACGGGAAGAGGTTCGCGGTGGCGGTCGCCGGCGCGGGCGAGGTGAGCGCCGAGCGCATGCTCGTCGCGACCGGGCGCCGTCCCGACTTGTTGGGTCTCGGGGTCGGATCGATCGGCCTTGACGAATCGGCGCGGGCGATCGAGGTCGACGAGCGCCTGCGGGTGCGACCGGGCGTCTGGGCGATCGGCGACGTGACCGGGGTGGGTGCGTTCACCCATGTCTCGATGTACCAGGCCGCCATCGCGGTGGCCGACATCCTCGGGCGGCCGTGGCCCGCCGCCGACTACGGCGCGCTGCCCCGGGTGACCTTCACCGACCCCGAGATCGGTTCGGTGGGTCTGACCGAGCACCAGGCACGCGAGCGCGGCCTGTCGGTCGCGGTGCGGGACGAGCGACGTCGCGAAGTCAACCCGCGGCTGGATCCACAAGGTGGGCAATGCCGGGTTGATCAAGCTAGTCGCCGACACCGAACGCGGCGTGCTGGTCGGTGCGACGTCGGCCGGCCCGGTCGGGGGCGAGGTGCTCTCGATGCTCACCCTGGCCGTGCACGCGGCGGTGCCGATCGCGACGCTGCGCTCAATGATCTACGCCTACCCGACCTTCCACCGCTCCATCGAGAACGCGTTAGGGGCGTTGGCAGAACAGATGCCAGCCGGCACCGCCCCAGGCGCATAGGGCGAGCACCCGGCCCAGCCAGGACTGGGCGAACCAGCGGATCAGCGCGACCGGGCCCGGGAGCTCGGGGCGCCACGAGCTGAGCGCGATCCACAGCACCCACGCGCCGCCGATGACCAGCCAGACGATCGCGCCCCGCGCTCATGGCCCCCTGCGCCATCCGGTGGCGAGCGCGGTCCCGAGGGCGAGCCACAACGCGACCACGGTCGCCCGGCCACCCCGCGTCGAGGTGAGGTGCCCGAAGATCGAGCTGAGCGTCGGCAGGTCGTGGCTCTGATGGACGAAGCTGTTGAGATCCCAGCCGATCGCGGCGAGCACGAGCACGACCCACACCAGCGCGCCGAGGGTGCTCGCGGGGTCCTCGGCCAGGTGCCGCCGGACACTCACCGGTCCCCGGACCCACGCCGCGGTGCCGATCGCCTGGCGTCCTCGGCCCGCGACCAATGCGGTGGCGAAGCCGAGCGCGATCACCACGAGCACGCCGACGTGGGCCGGGACCTGCGACTGGCGCAGCCCGCCCTCCCACCACGCGAAGGCCGCCGCCGCGGCCAACGCAGCGACCCCCACCGCCCGTTTCACGGGCCAAGGGTAGGGTGTGGAGACGAACGCAAGGGGGAAGTGGTGACCATCGTCCAATCCGACACCGAGCGCGTCGACAGCCTGGTTGACGAGCTGTTGGCCGACCACCCACCCCGCGACACCGCCCCGGCCGTGTTCCTGGGTGAGCAGTTCGACCGCGGTCTGGCCTGGGTGTACTTCGGCGAGGGCGAGGGCGGCCTCGGCCTCTCACCCGCGCTCCAGTCGCGGGTGCTCACCCGGCTCGGCGAAGCGGGGGCCCCCTCGGCGTCGATGCGCAACGTCATCGGTTACGGCATGGTCGCCCCCACCATCGTCGTGCACGGCACCGAGGAGCAGAAGAAGCGGTACCTCCGCCCGCTGTTCACCGGCGAGGAGGTGTGGTGCCAGCTCTACAGCGAGCCGGGCTCGGGCTCCGACGTGGCCAGCCTGGCCACCAGAGCGGTGCGCGACGGCGACGAGTGGGTGGTGAACGGCCAGAAGGTGTGGACGACCGTCGCCCACCTCGCCGCCAAGGGCCTGCTCCTCGCCCGCACCAACCCCGACGTCCCCAAGCACCAGGGCATCACCGCCTTCCTGGTCGACATGCACGCGCCGGGTGTCGAGGTGCGGCCGCTCTACCAGATCACCGGCGAGGCCGAGTTCAACGAGGTCTTCTTCACCGACGCCAAGGTGGCCGACGCGGACCGACTGGGTGGCGAGGGCGAGGGTTGGCGCACCGCCATCACCACGCTCATGAACGAGCGGGTCTCGATCGGCGGCGGCGTGGGACCCCGTGGCACCGGACCGATCGACGTCGCCCTCCGGGTCTGGAAGGACCGCTGGGCGGGGGACACCTCGGCCCATGCCCGGGCGCTGTGCGACCGGCTCATGCAGCTGTGGGTCAAAAGCGAGGCCACCCGGCTGACCAACCAGCGGGCGGCCGACCTGCGCCGCCGGGGCACGCCGGGGCCGGAGGGCTCAGTCGGCAAGTTGGCCTTCGCCGAGCAGAACCAGGAGATCACCGCGTTCACGGTGGACCTGCTCGGCTCCGAGGGCATGCTGCACACGAACGACTACCCGAAGATCCGCCCGAGCGGGGTGGGCATGGGCGGGCCCGACGTGCACAAGCAGTTCCTGCGCACCCGGGCCAACTCCATCGAGGGCGGCACCTCCGAGGTCATGCGGAACATCCTGGGCGAGCGGGTGCTCGGGCTCCCGGGCGACGTCCGGGCCGACAAGGACCTTCCCTGGAAGGACGTGCCGAGAAGCTAGTGCCGCGGCCCGGAGCCGTTTGGGCTATTGACGGCCGGTCCGGGCAGCCGAAGAGGATGTGGATCGTCGAAGTTGGACTCGTCTCCTCGACGACGTTCTGCCCCGAGCTGGATGGTTCGGTCTGGTTGCGTAGCGCCGGGCATGTCCCACGGAGCTGACCCAGCACCGCCGGGTTCGACACCCGCCCCAGGGAGACAAGACGGCCGTGTTGTTGTCCTTGACGGGTGCGAGTGGGTCCGGCAAGTCGACCATCCTCCCGGTGCTGGTCGAGACGTTGGCGGTGGACGCAGTGGCCTGCGTGGAGTTCGACTCGGTTGGTGTCCCATCCGACGCGGACACCGGGTGGAGACAGGGCGTGACCGAGCATTGGGTGCAACGTGCGGTCGCCCAGCAACGACAGGGCTGCCATCTCCTGCTCTGTGGGCAAGTCCCGGTCGGCGAACTTCTCGCTGCGCCATCGGCGAGCCGTCTCAGCGGCATCGCTGCGTGTCTCCTTCACTGTTCACCCGAAGTTCGCCGCCAACGGCTCGTCGGCCGCGGCATGCGTCCCGACGGTCTGCACGATCACCTCGCGTTCGGCGAGTGGTTCATTCGGCACATGACTGATCCCACCTACGCCCCCGAAGTCATCCGGGTCCCCGATGTCCCGTTGATGCGGTGGGACCGGTGGGCGGACTGGCAAAGGGGGGATCCCCGCTGGTCTTTCGAGATCGTCGAGACGGATGCCCTTACGCCGGAGGACGTTGCCAACCGGGTCGTGGTGTGGGTACGGGAAACGCTCAGAGGAGTCCGACCGGTTACCCGCGTGACCGACGAGGGTCTGTAACCCAGCACCGGCAACTAACCTCGGCGCTGCTCCCGAACATTTGAGCTGCGATAGAAGCGACGGCCCTTTGGCCGTGGCAATCGCACGAATCGAGGGCTCGGTGCCCGTTTCGACACCGTCGGGACCGGGCGAACGTTGGCGTTCGCGGTACTAGTCGGTGGTCCTCGGTCCGGCCAGCTGGCCGCAGGCCGCGTCGATCTCGTTGCCGCGGGTCCTCCGGAGGGTCGCGTTCACCCCCAGCAGGCGCAGGCGGGCCCGGAACCGGGCCGCGTGGGCGGGGCCGGGGGCGCGGTAGCCGGCGGTCTGGTTGAGCGGGATGAGGTTCACGTGCGCGCCGAGCGGTCGGGCGAAGCTCGCCAGCTCGTCGGCGTCGGTGGGCCGGTCGTTGACGCCGCCGATCACCGCCCACTCGAGGGACAAGCGCCGCCCCGTTCTCGCCACGTACTCGGCGCAGGCCTCGGCGACGCGGGCGAGCGGATAGCGGCGGTTGATGGGCACCAGCTCGTCGCGTAGCGCGTCGTTGGCGGCGTGCAAGGACAAGGCGAGGTTGACCGGGATGCCCTCGGCGGCGAGCCGGCGGATCCCCGGGACGATGCCCACCGTCGAGATCGTGATCCGCCGCCACGAGATCCGCATCTCGTCGTGCAGCCGGCGGAGCGCTTGCAGGGTCTGGTCGTAGTTGGCGAGCGGCTCGCCCATGCCCATGCACACGACGTGGGTCACGGGCCGCTCCCGCATCGCCCAGGCCACCTGCTCGACGATCTCGCCGCTGCGGAGCTGGCGGGCGAAGCCGCCCTGGCCGGTCGCGCAGAACGGGCAGGCCATCGCACAGCCGGCCTGGGTGGACACGCACACCGTGGTGCGGTCGGGGTAGGCCATGAGCACGGTCTCGATCACCGCGCCGTCCCCGGTCGAAAAGGCCCACTTGACCGTCTCGCCCCCGTCGGCCTCCCGACGGGCGGCCGGGGTGAGGGCGGGCGCGAGGACCCCGGCCAGGCGCTCGCGCAACGGGCGCGGGAGCTCGGTCATCTCCTGGGGCCAGGCGGCCCGGCGGTGAAGGGCGTCCCAGACCTGGCGGGCCCGATAGGGCGGCTCGCCCTCCAAGAGACCGTCCAGCTGTTCCCGGCTCAGCCCGAAGGGGTCCGCCGGGCGCGCCGAGGCCCCCTTGGCCAGCACGACGGGACTGGGACGCACCGGGCCAGTGTCGCGCCCGGGCGCCGGGGTGCCCTCAGGCCGAATGGAGCGCCGCGATCCGCCGCGGCCTCGCGTTGTCGAAGAACAGCTCGATCTGGTCGGCGTCGAGTGGCTTCGCCAAGAGGAAACCCTGTCCGGACCGGCAGTGCTCCGTCTCGAGCGCGCTCAGCTGCCCCTCGTCCTCGATGCCCTCGGCGACCGCTTCCAGGTCGAGGGCGCGGGCCAGCTCGAGCATGGTCCGCACCAGCGCCATCCCGCCGCTTGAGCTCATCATCGAGCTCACGAAGGAGCGGTCGATCTTCAAGATGTCGACCGGGAACTGTCGCAGATAGGCGAGCGAGGAGTATCCCGTGCCGAAGTCGTCGATCGCGAGCCGGATGCCGAGCGCCTTGAGGTGGCCCAGTCGCTTGACGGCGCCTTGCGCGTCGCGCATGAGCGCGCTCTCGGTGATCTCGATGGTGAGCTTGCCCGGATCGAGCTTCGTCTCTTGGAGCACCCGGTCCACGTCGGCCGCGAAGTGGTCCGACTCGAGCTGGATGGGGGACGCGTTGACCGAGACGAAGATCGGGAGCCCGCGCTGCTCCCAGAGCTTGGCCTGCTCGCAGGCGAGCCGCAGCACCTCGAGCCCGACCTCGTTGATCATCCCGGTCTCCTCGAGCAGCGGGATGAACTCGAGTGGCGGCACGATCCCCCGCAGGGGATGGCGCCAGCGCAGCAGCGCCTCGACGCCGGTCGGGTGCACGTCGGAGAGCGAGAAGATCGGTTGGTAGACGAGGATGAACTGGCGTAGCTCGATGGCGGCCCGCAGCTCACTCATCATGGCCAGTCGGGCCCGCGCCGCGTTGTGCATCTCGGGTTCGAACACGGTGTAGCGGCGCTTCCCGGCCGACTTGGCCTCGTTGAGCGCGGTGTCCGCGTCACGCAGGAGGTCCTCGGCACTGCGACCGGGCCCGACCGACACTCCGACGCACGCGGTCAACCGCACGAGCGCTTCGCCGCCGGGGGCGAGGATGTCGAAGGGCGCGGACAGCGCGGTGAGCAGCGCGTCGGCCAGGCGGTCGGGGCCAGCTGCGATCGACGGGCCTTCGGCCAGGATGACGAACTCGTCACCGGTCAGACGTCCGAGCGTGCCCGCTTCGCCGAGCGATTCCCTGAGCCGCTCGGCCACCGCCCCCAGGACCTGGTCGCCGATGCGGTGCCCGTAGATGTCGTTGATCGCGTTGAACCCGTCGAGGTCGATCAGGAAGGCCGCGACGGCCGCCCCGCTCTCCTCGGCCCGGGCGAGCATCGCGGCCGCCATCTCCAAGATGAGGTCGCGGTTGGGGAGCCCGGTGAGGGTGTCGTGCAGCGCGCGGTGCTCGAGCTGCTGGTTCTTCAACGCGATCGAGTCGAGCGCCCGCCGGCGGGAGCGGAACAAGGACACGATCAACGCCATCAACAAGACGATGACGAGCAGGTCCGCCAGCACACCGATGCCCTGCACCGTGGCGGAGCTGCTCGAAGGCAGCACCGAGATCTCGGCCGTCCAGTGACCCTCTGCGGAGAGCGAGACGCGTTTGTGCGACGACCCGGCGGCGACGTGTCCACCGCTCGCCACCGTGACGACGCCGGTATAGAGCGGGTGGTAGTCGATGGTGATGGCGAGGTTGTTGTTCCCGCTCACGAGCGGCCCCAAGATGGGCTCGGGCGAAAAGAGCCCGACGGCCCAGCCGAGCAGCGCGTTCTCCCGCTCGGCTACCGTCTTCACCGGCGCGCCGGGCTGGTAGATCGGGATCACGAGATCGAAGACGTCCCGCGAGACCTTGTCCCTCGCCGTGGCTTTCCGGGCGACCGACGACAGGATCGCCACGTTGGGCTCCGCGGTGCTCGCCGAGGCGGCGAATGCGCCCGCGAACTTGCTGGTGCAGTAGTCGAAGTTGGTCGAGATGTCCCCGGTGAGCTCCTTGACGCCCGCCGGGGACAGCACCTGCTCGCCGGTCGAGCTCCCGGCGCCGGCACGGATCAGGCAGTACTGGGACTGGACGCCGTCCAGTGCGAGCGCGTCTGGCCCCGTCGTCCTCACACCGAAGGGGGGATCGGCCTGGACCGCGGACTCGTAGGCAGCGAGTCCGGTGTACGGGACGGACTCGATGTACACCACCCCGACGAGGCCGGCGCTGTTGGTGGCGCCCACGTTCTCGTAGAGCTGCTGGAGCTGGCTGTTGGAGATAGTGGTTCCGCTGGCCACCACCCCGCGCAGCGTCTCGACGAGGTCCTCGTCGCGCTCGAAGCGAACCCGAGATCGATGCCCGGGCGGCCGCCGTCGTGGTGGCCACCTGGTGCTGCTGCTGCTCGCTGATGTAGTTCTGCCATTGGAGGGCCCCGAGCAGGGACGCGGCGAGCCCGACGGCCAGGATCAACCCGGCCAGCCACCGGGCGTGCTTCGACCCGCCGATGGAATCGGTTGCATCCCGCGCGCCGGTGGCGCGGGGCTCCCTGTCGGGGGCCTCGGTTCCGTCCCGGCTGAGGGACCGGCGGAATCTGTGCGGGAGGGGCGTGGAGGAAAATTTACGACCACGAACAGCGAAAATTGTGGGATGGATGACCCCGGGGTCACCTCAGGCGTGCGGATCAGCTGGCTGCGCTGGTCGAACTCATATTGAAATCGACCACCCTGAGTGGTGGCATGCGGATCCGCTTCACCCACTCCTCGAATTCGCGGCCGAGCGTGGCCACGCTTGCGCCGGCCTCGGCGGTCCGGGCCAGCAGGTCGACGGGGCTCTCGTTGAACCGGAAGTTGTTGACCGCGCCCACGATCTCGCCCCCCTCGATCAGGTAGACGCCGTCCCGGGTCAGCCCGGTCAGGAGCAGGGTCGCTGGGTCGACCTCGCGGATGTACCACAGGCAGGTGAGGAGCAGTCCCCGCTCGGTGCGGGCGACGAGGTCCTCGGTGTTCCCGGTGGCGCCCGGGAGCTCGAGGATCAGGTTGTCGACCGGGGCGGCGACCCGGGCGCCCGAACGGGCCGCGCCGGCCCGGTGGTAGCGCAAGTTCCTCAGCGTGCCGTCTTCGAACCACGGCGTCGCGCCGATGGCCAGGCCGTTGTCGAAGACCGACGCCTCGCTCGAGGAGGCGCCGACAACGAGGAACGGCGCGCACTCGAGGCCCGGCTCGGCCGGGTCGCCGTAGAGGTGAAACGGGAGCTCGAAGAAGCGCTCGCCGACGCGGGTCCGGCCACCGGGCGCCGAATACACGGTGCGGCCCTCCTCGGCGTCCTGCCCGCTTGCCGAGTACACGACGTTCACCATGAGGTCGGCCACCGCGGCGGGAGGCAACACCACCTCGTAGCGGCCCTCGGGCAAGGAGATCGAACGGGTCGCCCACTCGAGCCTCCGAGCGAGCTCGGCGTCCATGGCCCCGAGGTCCAGGGTGGCGAGGTCCCCGGTCGAGCGGGCGACCCAGGCCGACCGGGCGCCGTCGGCCGAGCGGGCGACCATGTGCAGCGCGCCCGTCGGCTGCGCGTGGTGTCGCCGCAACCCAGTCGAACTCCCGAGGTAGACGGTGTCGCACTGGTGTTCTAAGAACCCGGCCAGGACTCGGTCCGAGGCCCTCGCCCGGTCGAAGGCTGCCGCCAGTCCGTCGAGCGCCGGCGCCATCGCTCCGAGCTCGGCCATCAAGGGCGGCTCGTCGAAGGCGGCGTCTTGGTCACCCTCGAGGAGCGGCGCGGCGTCGGGGCTGGGAGGCGAGGTCTCGGCGTCGGCCGCCGCCGCGGCCACCATCGCCGCCGCGTCGACGTCGCCACTCTTGGTCGCCACCCCGGCGGCGACACCACCGTCGACGTCGCAGAAGCGCACCACGCTCACGCTGCGGTTCATGCGGCGGCCGTTGGTCGTCGTGGTGTTGTTGGCGAAGCGGATCTCGGACTCGTGGGACTCCTCCACGATGACGACGCAGCGCTGGCCGCCCGCCGCGCTGAGCACGGCCTCGACGACGTCCTGGGGGCTCGGGATGCTCACCGCCCACCCTCTTCTTTGGTGTTGAGCACCCGCACGTCGGTGACGAGCACGCTCGGGCAGCCGTGGCTCACCGGGGCCACCTGGCCCGGCTGGCCCTTGCCGCAGTTGAAGGCGCCGCCCAGGAGGTAGGTGTCCTCGCCCCCGACCGCCGCCAGCGATCCCCAGAAGTCGGTGGTGGTGGCCTGGTAGGCGACGTCGCGCAGCTGGCCGGCCAGCTGGCCGTTCTCGATGGCGAACAAGCGTTGCCCGGTGAACTGGAAGTTGTAGCGCTGCATATCGATCGACCAACTCTTGTCGCCCTCGATGTAGATACCCTTGGCGACGCGGCCGATGAGCTCTTCGGTGGTCGGTCCGCCGGGCTCCGGCGCGAGCGAGACGTTGGCCATCCGCTGGATCGGGATGTGCAGGGGCGAGTCGGCGAACGCGCACCCATTGGACCGGCCCAGGCCGCTTCGGGTCGCGATGGCCCGGTCGAGCTGATAGCCGACCAGCGTCCCTGCCTTCACCAGGTCGAAGCGCTGGCCTTCGACACCTTCGTCGTCGATGGCGACCGTTGCGAGCCCGTGGGCCACCGTGCGGTCGCCCGTCACGTTCAACGCCGGCGAGCCGTAGGCGAGTTTGCCGAGCTGGTCGAAGGTGGCGAAGGACGTCCCGGCATAGGCCGCCTCGTAGCCGAGGGCCCGGTCGAGTTCGGTGGCGTGCCCGATGGACTCGTGGATCGTGAGCCACAGGTTGGTAGGGGCGATGACGAGGTCGTAGTGCCCGGCTTGGACGGAGGGTGCGGCCAACTTGGCCGCCAGGAGCGCCGGGAGCCGCTCGAGCTCGGCGTCCCAGTCCCAGCCGTCGCCCTCCAGGTACTCCCAGCCGCGCCCGGCCGGCGGTGCCAGGGTCCGCATGGTCTCGAAGTCGCGCCCCTCACCGAGCGCCACCGCTTCGATCACCGGATGCACCCGCACCCGGCGCTGGCGGGCCACGGTCCCGGCCAAATCGGCCAGGAACTTGTCCTCGGTGACGGCGAGGACCGAGGCCGCGACATGGTCGATCCCCGGCGCGGCGAGGACGCGCCGGCTCCACTCGCTGAGGAGCGCGACCTTCTGGGCCAGCGGGACGGCCGCCGGATCGACCCGATGCGCGGAGATCCACTCGACCTCGCCGTGGCCTTGCTCCGGAGCGAGCTCGACCCGCTGGCCCAAGCCGCGTGCGGCGAGGCGGGCCACCTCGAGCGCCTCATCGACGAGCCGGACCGCCGCGGCCGCGTCGGGGGCCACGGTGGCGGCGAACCCGATCGCACCGTCACGCACGACGCGCAGGCCGATCCCCGACTCGGTGTCATCCGCGGTGGTCTCGAGGTCCCCGTCGCGCAAGGCGATCGCCTGGGACCGGATGCGCTCGACCCGCAGCTCGGCGTGGTCGCAGCCGGCCTTCCGGGCGGTGTCGAGCACGGCCGAGGCCAGGCCATCGGCCATCTCCAGGGGTTCGTGCGATGCCGGGGTCACCAGATTGCACTGTATGGTCCCGCTGCAGGCGGGCGGATGGCGTTGGCGGGGGGAGTGCGATGAGCCGACACGGGCTGGTGAGAGTGGCGCGGTCCGGACTCGTCGCGGCCGTGCTCGCCGTCGGGGCGCTCGGCCTCCCGGCCCTCAGCACCGCCGCGTCCGGCGCCTCCAGCGCGGCGTCCTCCACCGTGTGGCTGTGTCGCCCGGGGCTCCCCTCGGACCCTTGCACCACACCGGAGAACGCCACGGCGGTCAGCGCGAGCGGCGGCACGCGGGTGCTTCGGGCCCGGCCGGCCACGAACCCCCCGATCGACTGCTTCTACGTGTATCCGACCGTGAGTGACGAGCTGACGGCCAACTCGAACCTCACGATCCAGCCGGCCGAGACCGACGTGGCCATCGACCAGGCCTCGCGGTTCTCATCAGTGTGCAAGGTCTATGCGCCGATGTACAACCAGCTGACCCTGGCCGCGATCACCGGCCGCGCGCAGGTGACCGCGGCGGATGGCGAGCTCGCCTATACATCGGCCCTCTCGGGCTTCGAGGACTATCTGAAGCACTACAACCACGGGCGCGGTTTCGTCCTCATCGGCCACTCGCAGGGTGCCTCGATCTTGATCCAGCTGATCGAGCGCGTGGTCGACGACGTGCCATCGGTCCGCAAGCATCTCGTCTCGGCGATCATCCTGGGCGGCAACGTCGACGTGCCGATCGGCAAGTCGGTGGGGGGAAGCTTCGCCCACGTGCCGGCGTGCCGGGCGGCGACCGAGACCGGCTGCGTGGTCGCCTACTCGAGCTTCCTCGACCCCCCGCCCACCGACAGCATCTTCGGGCGGGTGGGTCAGGGCGTGAGCGCGTTGTCGGGCCAGCGGGCCAACGCCAAGCTCCAGGTGCTCTGTGTCAACCCGGCCGCACTCACCGGCGGCGCCGCCGCGATCGAGCCGTTCTTCTTGGCCGGGGCGGGGGAGGCCGCGGTCGGGGTGCAGGGCACCCCGACCACCGTGACCACCCCGTGGGTCACCTACCCGGGCCTCTACCGAGCCCAGTGCATCTCACAAGGTGGCGCGACCTGGCTGCAGATCACGCCGAAGCCGGGCGACCCCCGTCCGGTGATCGCCCAGATCCTCGGCCCGACCTGGGGCACGCATCTCGGCGATGTCAACCTGACCCTCGGCAACCTGGTCTCGCTGGTGGCCGCCGAGTCCAAGGCCTACGCGGCCCGCCACTAGACCCCGCTCAGCACACCGCCCGGGTCTTGGCCTTGCTCCGGGGCCCGGCCAGGCGCGACGAGCCGACGCGATGTCCCGGTGCCGGAGTGGCCGCCGGCGCGGCCGGCTGGGGCACCTGGTGGCCGGCCTTCAGCTGGTCGATAGCGGCGCCGATGTCGTGGACGAGCTCGTACGCGAGATCTCGGCTGAGCCCCTCACGCACGACGACCCGGAGCACTTCGATGTGCTCGGCGTCGGGCGCCATCTTGTAGGCGGGCACGATCCAGCCGCGTTGGCGGAGCAACGCCGAGAGGTCGAACACGCTGAAGCCGGGTTTCCCCGACAGCGCGAAGCACACGACCGGCAGGTCGGTCCCGGTCGCGAGCAGACGGAGGTCGTCGCGTTGGCCGAGCTCGGAGGCGATCCACTGGGCCGTGTCGGACAGGGCCTCCATCACGGCGCGATATCCGCCCTTTCCCAGGCGGATGAAGTTGTAGTACTGCGCCACGATCTGCGACGCGCCGCGGGAGAAGTTGAGACTGAAGTTGGCGTGGCTCCCGCCCAGGTAGTCGACCTCGAAGATGAGCTCCTTGGGGAGGTCGTCGACGTCGCGCCAGACCACCCAGCCGATGCCCGGGTAGACGAGGCCGTACTTGTGGCCTGACACGTTGATCGAGCGCACGCGGGGCAGGCGGAAGTCCCAGGCGAAGTCGGGCTGGAGGAATGGGGCGACGAACCCGCCGCTTGCCGCGTCGACGTGGATCGGGACGTCGAGGCCCTTCTCCTGCTGCAGGCGGTCGAGGGCCTCGGAGAGCGCGGCGATGGGCTCGTACTCGCCGGTGTACGTGCTGCCCAAGATGCCGACCACCCCGATGGTGTTCTCGTCGACGAGGGCCATCGCCTCGTCCACCCCGATGATGAACCGTTCGTCCGTGAGCGGAACCGCGCGCGGCTCGACCTCGAAGTAGCGGAGGAATTTCTCCCAGCACACCTGGACGTTCGCCCCCATGACGAGGTTTGGCCGGTCGCTGGGCTTGCCCGCGGCCTCCCGCGCGGCACGCCAGCGCCACTTCATGGCGAGGCCGCCCAGGTGGATCGCCTCGGAGGAGCCGACCGTCGCGCAGCCGATGCTCGTGTGGTCTTCGGGCGCGCCGAAGAGACGGGCCAGCATGTTCAGGCACCGATCCTGGAGCTCGACGGTCTGGGGGTACTCGTCCCAGTCGATGGCGTTCTTGTTCATGGTCTCGCCCATGAGCCGGTCCGCCTGGTCGTCCATCCAGGTGGTGACGAACGTCGCCAGGTTCAAGATGGGGTTGCCGTCGAGGGTCAGCTCGTCGTGGATGAGTTGGTAGGCGACCTCCGGCTCCATCCCCTCCTCGGGCATCTCGTAGCGGGGCACCGCCCGGGCCAGCCCTCGTTTGGCATACGTCGGGGTGACCGCCCGATCCTCGTTGAGCTCGTCGAGCGGGACCTTTGCGCTGAGCATGACGGCACCTCCAGGGGACCGAGGCGACCGTAGTGGCTAACCCAGCGAGTCGGTGGGGGGGTGGAGCCCGTGCGGCCGCTCGTCGGGGTCGTTGGCCACGGCGTTCAAGATGTCGATCACGGCGCGCGTCGGCGCGGACGGGAGCCCTCGGCGCCGCTGGGCCACGCCGACCTTACGCCGCGGGAAGCCCTCCAACGGCACGAGGTCGAAGCGCTCGCGCATGTGGGAGGGCACCGCAGTGGCCGGCAGGATCGCCGGGCCGAAGCCGTCGAAGGTGAGCGACGCGATCATGCGGATCCCGTCGAGCTCCAGGGCCGGCGTGAGCGAGACCCCGGCCCGGCGCAGCGCAGCATCGATCTCGTCGCGCAGCGCCGTGTTGGGGAGTGGCAGCACGAGGTCCAGCTCGGTCAGTGCGGCGAGCGGGAGCGGTCGTTCGGCCGAGGCGAAGGGGTGCTCGTGGGGGACCACGAGCATGAGGTCCTCCTCGAACAGGGGAGTGGCCACGAGCTCGTCGCCGACGACGGGTAACGACACGACGGCGAGGTCGAGCTGCCCGTTCACGAGGCGCGGCTCGAAGGTTCGCGCTGGTGCCGTCGGCCACGGTGATGCTCACCCGAGGGTGCCGTTCACGCACCCGCTCGAAGAGCAACGGGACCAGCCACCGCCCGGTGGTGCCGATCATCCCGCAGCGAACCGTCCCGACAACCTCCAGGCGCATGGCCGAGACGTCGGCGACGAGCGCCGACATCTCGACCAGCATGCGGCGCGCCCGGGCGACCACGATCTCGCCCTCCTCGGTCAGTCGTCCGGCCGAGCGATCCACCAAGGGCGCGCCCAGCTCCTTCTCCAGACGGGCGATGTGGGCCGAGACGTTGGACTGCACCGTCCCCAGGGCCTCGGCGGCAGCGGAGAAGCTCCCGTGCTCGGCAATGCCGACAAGGGCCTGAAGGTGGCGAATCTCCATCTTTTATTACGATACCAACTATCTGTTCTAGCTGCTTGACAGATCGAAGGAATCCCGTACAATGGTCGGAGACCGCAGGGACAGGAACCCCCCCCTCTGTTCCCAAGCAGGTCACTAGTGAAGGGATCGCCAGCCCCCCCGGCGGTCCCTTCACTGCGTTAACCGGGAAATTCCCCGTCCAGCCATTAGCCTCGGGCACCGTGGGAGTCGTCTTCGTCGACCTCGACCGGACCCTGCTCCGGGGCCCGAGCGGGCCGGTGCTCGACCGGGCCCTGCGCCGCCAGGGGGTCGTCCCCCACGACCGGACGCTCCCGGGTGCGAGTGCCCTCTACGCACTCTACGGCCGGCTTGGCGAGAACCTCGTCTCGATGGGGTTCGCCCGGGCTGCCGCGGTGCTCGCCAACGGCTGGCGCCAAGAAGACGTCCAGGCGGCCGCCGAAGAGGCGGTCCCCGACCTGGTCTCGCTCGTCGCTCCCTACGCGCCGGCCGCATTGCGGGCGCATCGGGAGGCCGGTCACCGCCTGGTGCTCGCGACCACCACGCCCGAGGACATGGTCGCCCCGCTCGCGCACACCCTCGGGTTCGACGCCGTGATCGCCACCCGCTACGGCGTGCGCGACGGGCACTACACCGGCGGCGTCGACGGCGGCTTCGTCTGGGGTCCGGGCAAGCTGCGCGGCGGTGCGCCGCTGGGCGGCCGTCGAGGGCGAGGACCTGCAGAACTGCCACGCCTACAGCGACAGCATCTACGACCTGCCGCTGCTCATGGCGGTCGGCCACCCGCACGCGCTCAACCCCGACCCGCGCCTGTTCGCCGTCGCGTTCGCCCGACGCTGGCCAGTCGAGCACTGGGACCGCCCGCCCGGGGTTCCCTCGGTCCTCGGCCTCGAGCCGTACCACCTGCTGCGCCTCGTCATCCGCCGCCAGGCCTTCCCCTACGCCGCGCTTCGACATCGAGGGCGTCTCGTCGATCCCGATGTCGGGCGGCGTGATCCTCGCGTCGAACCACCGCAGCTATTTCGACGCCTTCACCTTGGCGCTGGTGGCCGGCGAGCTCAACCGGCCGACCCGCTTCCTGGCCAAGCGCGAGCTGTTCGACACCGCCCCGTTCGGTTGGCTGCTGAAGACGATCGGCGGCATCCCGGTCGACCGGGGCAGTGGTTCGGGCGGGCCGCTGCGGGCCGCCGAGGCCGCGCTGCGCGCCGGCGAGGTCGTGGTGATCCTGCCCGAGGGCACCATCCCGCGCGGGGAGGCCGCCCTCGACCCCGTGCTGCACGGACGCACCGGCGTGGCCCGCCTCGCCGCGGCGACCGGGGCACCGGTCGTCCCTATTGGCTTGTGGGGCACCGAACGCGTGTGGCCGCGTGCGCTCCAAGGTGCCCAAGGTCGTGGGCGTCCACGACGTGTTCGTGCGCGTGGGCCGGCCGGTCGAGCTCCCCTACGACGACGCGCGGGCCAACACCGATCTGATCATGGCGGCGATCTCCGAGCTCCTCCCCGAGGAGGCCCGCGCCCCGCGCACGCCGAGTCCCGAGGAGCTCTCCGAGATCTTCTCCCGATGACGGCCCGCACCCGCGCCGCCGTCCTGGCGACGGCCGCAGTGAACGGGCTCTCGCGGCGCATCGGCGCGGGACACGGGACGGTCGCCGGGGGCCGGGTGGGCCTGGCCATCGCCCCCGACGGCCTCGCCGACCTCGGCCGGGGGAGGACCACCGCCGTCGTCTCGGGCACCAACGGCAAAACCACCACCACCCGCCTCTTGGCCGCCGCGCTCGAGACGGAGTCTTCGCCGGTGGTCACCAACACGACGGGCTCGAACATGCCCGCCGGACACTTCGCGGCGCTGGCGACCGGCCACGGGCGCGCCGCTGCGGTGCTCGAGACCGACGAGGGGTACCTCCCCGCCACGCTGCGGTCGCTTCAGCCGGCCGTCACCGTTCTTTTGAACCTCTCTCGGGACCAGCTCGACCGGAGCAATGAGGTGCGCATGGTCGCACGTCGCTGGCGTGATGCCCTCGCCACCGCCGGTGGCACCGTCGTCGCCAATGCCGACGATCCCCTCGTTGCCTACGGAGCGGGCTCCGCGTTCTCGGTCGTGTGGGTCGCCGGGGGGAGCCGGTGGCGGGCCGATGCCGGGGGATGTCCCGCCTGTGACGGGCGGATCCGATTCGCCGGGGGCTCGTGGTCGTGTGAGTGCGGGTTCACCCGACCCGTCCCCGATGTGGCGCTCGAGGAGCGAGGCGACGAGGCCACGGCGCTGTTCGCCGACGGTCGGCGGATCGCCATCGAGCTTGCGATCCCGGGCGGATTCAATCGTCGCAACGCGGTGATGGCCGCCGCCGCCGCCGAGGTACTCGGGATCCCCGCCGATCGGGCCCTGGCGGCGATGGGCAAGGTCGACGGCGTTGCCGGGCGGTTCTCGACGCACACCGTCCGCGGGGTGCCGACACGCCTCTTGCTCGCCAAGAACCCCGCGGGCTGGGACGAGCTCTTGGAGCTGGTGGGTGGGGACGACCGACCGGTCGTGGTCGCGATCAATGCCCGGATCGCCGATGGTCGCGACCCCTCGTGGCTGTGGGACGTTCCTTTCGAACGGCTCGGGACCCGGCCGATCGTGGCCAGCGGGGAGCGCAGCGCCGACCTCTCGGTTCGCCTCCACTACGCGGGACTGGCGCACACGCGTGTCGACGACCCCGCCGCCGCGATCGAGGCGGCGCGCGCGTCAGAGGGACGACGGCGCAGCGTCCGTTGAATTCATCGGGAACTACACCGCGTTCGACGACCTCTTGCGCGCCTGCCCCCCCGCGTGAGCGCACTGCGAGTCGCCGTCGTCTATCCCGACCTCCTCGGCACCTATGGGGATGGCGGCAACGGGCTTGTGCTGTTCCGGCGGGCCGAGCGACGCGGCATCGACGTCGAGCTGATCCAGGCGACCAGCGAGGACCCGTTGCCGGTGGCCGACCTCTACACGTTGGGCGGCGGCGAGGACGGACCCCAGGTGTTGGCGACCGAGCGCCTTCGTTCCGACGGCACCCTCGCGCGAGCTGTCGAAGACGGCGCCGTCGTGCTCGCGGTGTGCGCGGGCTACCAGATCGTCGGCACCCGGTTCCCCGGGCAGACGGTTCGGAGGTGCCCGGCCTCGGCCTGCTCGACGTCGCAACGGTGAAGAAGTCCGGCCCGAGGGCGGTCGGGGAGATCGTGGTCGAGAGCCGGATCGATGGGGTGGGGACGCTCACCGGCTTCGAGAACCACGGCGGCGTCACGGTGCTCGGCGGCGACCTTCACCCACTTGGCGGGGTGCGAGTCGGCATCGGCAACGGTGACGGATCGGACGGCGCGTGGTCAGGACGGGTCGTGGGTACCTATTTGCACGGGCCGGTGCTCGCGCGCAACCCGGCGTTCGCCGATCTCCTGCTCTTTTGGGCGACCGGTCGGTCACTCGCTGCGCTGGATGACCGCCGTGAGGAAGACCTCCACCGCGAGCGGCTCGAAGCGGCGTTCTCGCGCCGCCACCGGCGCGCCGTAGCAGGCGCAGACCAGTAGCAACTCCGAATCCATCGCTACCCTCTCGGAGTGGCTACGACCACCGAACCATCTCCACCTCGCCCACCCGATCGTCTCGAAGCGGAGGCCCTCGGTCGTTTGTCCGATGAGGACAGCCTCTCGGAGTGCATTCTCGGAGGTTCGTTTCTCGACCAATCGGCCGCACACCTTGAGATCCTGCGATGTCGGATCCTCAATGCTGAACTCACTTCATCTCAACTTCCGTTCCTGAACCTCATCGATGACGTTCTCGAGAACTGTGATCTCTCCGGCGCAGTCTTGGAGCAATCGACGCTCACCCGGGTGCTCCTTCGAGATTGCAAAATGTCAGGACTCGAGTTCGCTCAATCCTCGCTGCGAGACGTGCTCTTCTCGGGCTGCCGTCTCGACAACGCGAATTTCCGAATGTGTGGCTTTGAGCGAGTGACGTTTGACAGCGTGGACCTCCGGACTGCGGAGTTCAGCGGCAGCAAGCTCGTGGCGTGCCGGTTCTTCGACTGCAACCTCACCGGCGTTGACTTCTCGAAGGCCAGGGCTGATGGAACCAGGCTCCACGGATCGGTGCTTGAGGACATCAAGGGAGCGCACTCTCCGAGGGGTCGTCATCGACTCGACGCAGGTGGTTCCGCTTGGAGTTCGGCTGCTTGGCACGATGGCCATCACGGTCGATGATCAGAGGGAAGCAGAACAACCTCGTCGGGCAAAGAAGCCATCGAGTGCATCTGGCGGCTGATGGCGTGACGGCCACAGAGCGACCGTTCCCTCGTCGAGTCGGACTGGTAGTTTGTGAGGCGTATTCCCGCCCGAAGCACGCCGGGTGGGTTCCTGCTGGGCCTTCATGGACTCTGGCTGCTTCATATTGCGTGAGTCCGAAAGGTAAGCGTCATGGGAACCGGTGTCGTCAAGTGGTTCAACGCCGAAAAGGGTTACGGCTTCATCGTGCCCGATGATGGAACCCCAGATCTGTTCGTCCATCAGTCTGAGATACAAGTCGCTGGCTACCGAACGCTCGACGAGGGCCAGCGAGTGCAGTTCGAGACCCAAGCCGGCAACAAGGGGCCGCAGGCGGTTCAGGTACGGATCGCTGAGGGCTCGTAAGCCTGCGAATGCCCACACCGCATCGAGAGAGACATCGCCCTCGCGTACCCCGGCCCGTCAACTGGAAACTCTTCGCCGCTTTCGCCGCGGCTGTGGCGCTCTTCGTCACAGCGGCGACGCAGTCGCCGGCGGGTGCGAGCACACCGGCATCGTCCAAGTCCCTCGCAAGGGACCTTCTCTCGTTCTCGTACGCGAAGCATGCCGGCTTCACCAAGGTGGTGGGAAAGGCCACCACGACCTCCAAGACCGGCGTGAAAAACTGCCCAGACGGTGGACAAGAGGCTTTCGAGAGCGCTTCGGGCCAGACCGGTTTGGTCTCAGAGGTGGTGGCCTGCACCACGAGCAAGGCCGCGCTGACGCTCCTGGGCAGCACGACGTCAGCGACTTCGGTCGACCTCCCAAAGCGACTTGGCCCGTCGGCGGTAGAGCGCAGCAGCGGCTCGACATACGCGATCTTTTGGCGGCGGGGCACGATTGTTGAGGTGGTCGCCCTCAACACCGACGTGCCCGCCAGTAGCAGCTCCTCGACCAGCACCACGGTCCCCGTGCCACCACTTACCTCAGCGCAGCAGACTCTTCTCTCGAGCGCGGCCGTCGAACAGGACACACTGCTCAGATGATCGCCCAGAGCCTGCTTTCGGTCTTGCGGTAGATCAGGTCGAGCGCCTCTCAGGCTCTGGCACCTCACACGGTGCTGCCAGTGACGGCAAGAACCGCTACGAGAGCCCCTTGGCAACACAGGTAGGGCAGTAGTCCTTGCCAGAGACCCCAGTGGTCCATCCCCGGTCAGCGGCCCAGCGGCGAGGGGTCATTGTCCGTGCTCGCGCATCGTGTACCCGAAGCCGCACTGGTCGCACTCGACGAAGCTGATGTCGTCGGAAGCCACAGTGAGAACGGTATCGGCAGGCCCGCCCACGCGACAGGCCCCGTGATCAACCAGGCGAGCGACGTCTGGGAACCAGGGCGCTTCCTGGACGAGCCGACCCACGTCGGCCGTGCGGCCGGCGCCGGCCTGTCAGCCGGGCCAGGCGCACATCGGGCCAGGCCCGGTCCCGATCCAGCTGCGCCGGGGGCCCGAGTGCCCAGGCGCGTCGCCAGGCCACGGCGTCGGGACCGTGCAGCGCGTCGGATGCCTCTTCGGGGGAGCGCCGCGCCGTCCACCAGTCCGTGGCCACCTCGCGGGCGAGGACCTCGATGGCCCGTTCGATGCGCACGCCGAAGCGACGGGCGTCCTCGCTGTCTTCAGGGCTGAGCGGTGGCCCGAACATGATGGTGACCGGGGACCGACGCAGCGGCCGGCCCTTGTTCTCGGTGCCCGAGCCACCCGGATGCTCCTCGTCTCGCTTGGGCAGGATCCGGCGGGTGCCGTGCAGGTACACCGGCACGACCGGGGCGCCTGTGCGCAGCGCCAGGTAGGCGGCACCGGCCCGGAACTCCTGGGCCCACCCGTCGGACGTGCGGCCACCCTCCGGGAAGATCACGAGGTTCCAGTTGTCGCGCAGGAGTTCGGTCGCGATCTCGGCCGAGCGCCGGTTGACCCGGGCGCGATCGATGGGGATCGCGGCGAGCGTCAGCGACCACAACGTCGCCTTCCAGCGTCGGTCGAAGAAGTAGTCCGATGCCGCGCCGACGACGGTGCGGTGACGAAAGCGGGTTGGCAGGGTGGTGAGGAGAAGCGGCGTGTCGAAGTGGCTGGCGTGGTTGGCGGCGAAGATCACCGGAGCTTCGAGGTGGCGCAGGTACTCGGCACCGTGGACCGTGGTGGGCGCGACGAACTGGGCCAGCGGCCGGGTCACGTTGTCGAGCATCACGGCGCGCACCAGCCGGGCCGGATAGCGGCGAGACCACTCGTGGTCGTAGTCGAGCCCGATCTTGCGTTCGGGTGGCGGGCGGTCAACGCCGGTCGGCCAGTCCGGGGCGCCGAGGGGGAACTGCGCCCGACCGATGGCCCGAAGGGGGTTGGGCACGCTCATTCCACGTCGGCCAGCAGGATCGGGGGTGTGTGCAGGTGGGTCAGGGTGGGCGACGGCCCGACCACGTCCTTGGCCATCTCCAAGGCATCCGCCATGGTCGACGCAGGAGAGAAGCCCATGCGCCGGGTGGCCCTGGGGTCCCCGCCGAGAATGATGACGCGGCCCAGGTGCTCGAGCGCATGCGCGCACCAGTACCACATGTAGAAGGGGTGCACGCCGTGGTAGGCGTGGCCGGTCCGGTACAGGTGCACGTACCACGGGTCGGTGGCGAAGGACTCCTCGAAGAGCTTGTGCATCTCGGTCGGGTCGGTCGTCTCGGTCAGCACCTGCTCGTAGAAGTCGATGTAGCTCGGGTGGTACGCCGGGTCGAAGTCCGGCTTCGTCGGGTGCTGCATGATCACGACCCCGCCGGGCCGCACGAGCGGCTTGCCGCGGTACAGGTTGAAGAAGTACCCGAGGCCGAGGCACGCGACCAGGATCGGGTTCATGATCGAGTTGACGTTGTAGGGGCAGATGTAGGGGAGCCCCATGGTCAAGATGTCGGTCTGTCCCTCGACCACGACGCCCTGCTGGCGCCAGATGCTCTCGAGGGAGAGCTCGTGGACGGCCTCCACCTCGCCGGCCTGGACCGAGGTCATCGCGTGCGGGGAGCGGATCGAGTGGAAGATCTGACGGGAAAGCTTGGACGGCGCGGTCTCGAGCGCCTTCGCGGTGGCCGCATAGGTCACCCGGTCCCGGAGCGACCACTCCCACTCGCGGCGCTGCAGGAACGCGAACTGCGACGGGAACGTGTTCGTGTTGAGGGTGGTCTCGATCTGGAAGACCTTCACCCCGCTGTCCTTGATGAGCCGGCCCATCCGCCAGTTGGAGGAGTGCAGCTCGGAGGAGGGGGCGTGCATGAACGAGCGCGAGTGGCGCATCGTCTGCGGGTTGTGGTGGTGCCGGAGGCTCCGGTAGCTGGCCAGCCCGGTGGCGACGCTCTTGTGGCCGCCGTCCATGGCCACGAGGCTGATGTTGACGTAGACGAGTAGGTCGCTCTCGGCCGCCCGGCGGTTGATCTCGACGTCCTCACCCTCGGCCGTGCGCCCGAGGTGCACCAGGTTGTCTGGGTCCTCGGCGTCGTGCTGGGTGAGCAACCCGTGGGGGGCGAAGGCCTCGTAGATGCGGTCACCCAGCGCGTGGCGCAGCTCGGCCTCGGTCATCCGGCGGTGCAGCGCGAGGGCGGCGATCAGGACCACGTCGTCGACGCCGGCCGCCGCCGCCAGGTCGAGGACCTCCTCGATCACCATCTGGCGGACGTCGGGGGCCTCCATCGGGGGGAGCGGCAGCGAGACGTCGTCGAAGCAGATGGTGAGCTTCATGCCGGGCCGCAACAGCGCGCCGAGCGGCTCCGAATCGCCGACCGGGTGGGCCAGCGTGTGTCGGATGGCGCCGACGGGGTCCTTCAGGGCCTCCAATGGCTCGGGTGCGTACACGATGCGGCTGCCCTCGGGCAGCCGTTCGAGGGTGAACCCCTCGCCGCTCCAGAACAGGGTGGGCGGGGTGGACCCGTCCACCTCGAGCACGAATCCCGGTCGCGGGCTCATCGGCGTCCTCCTCGGTGCGTCGCCCGCAGGTCGAAGGCGATCTTGACGGCCCCCCGTCGGCCCGCCGCGCCGGCGTGGGCCACGGCCTCCTCGAACCGTTCGATCGGGTAGGTGGCCGACACCAGGCGACCGGTCCCCATCGCGGCGACCGCCTCGAGGGCCAGCTCGAATGTGGGGCGCTCGGCGTCGCCGACCGACTCGGTGCCGTAGGCGTAGGCGCCGGCCAGGCGAACCTCGCGGTGCCAGAGCGACGCCAGGTCGACGTGCACCCGGCCGGGCATGCCCACGAGCACGACGGTGCCGCGGGGCCGGACCATCTCGAGCGACGCGCCGATCGACTCGGCTGACCCGACGCAGTCGAACACGACGTCGGCACCGCCGGTCAGTCGGGTGCTCGACGGGCCGCCCATGGTCATCGACCGGCTGTGTCGGCGGACCGCCCGGGGCAGCTGGTCAGGGTCGAGCGCGGCGGTCGCACCCAGCTCGGTGGCGCGGGCCCGCTGATGGGCGTAACGGGCGCCGATGAGCGCGGCGCGCGGCGCGGGCACGAATCCGCTTCGCACCAGATGGGTGAGCGCGGCGGTGGTGGCGAGCCCGAGGGTGCCGGCGCCGAGCACGGCCACGACTTCGTCCTCCCGGAGGCCGGCCCCGAGCACCGCATGGAGCGCGCAGGCGACCGGTTCTACGGTGACGGCGTCGGCATCGCTCATGTCATCGGGCACCGCGAAGAGCTGGCTCTCATGCGCGACCAGTCCCGCCGCCGACCAGCCGCCGCCGGTGTCCGAGCAGAACCCAGTCTGGATGCCCGGCGACAGGTGCCCGAAGGCGGTGTGCTCGCAGTCACCGGTGCGCCCGGCCGCACACTCGGCGCAGGGCGGGTCGATCCCCCGGGCGAGACAGCCGAGGACCGGCTGGATCACGACCCGGGCCCCCGCCGACAGCGCCGAGCCGTCGGCAGCGGTCGCGTCCGTGTCGAGCACGCCGACGACCTCGTGGCCGGGGGTGAACGGGAAGCTGACCAGCGGTTCGAAGTACCGGGAGCTCCGGCCGTCGATCGTGGCCAGGTCCGAGCCGCAGATGCCCGAGAGCGACGGGGTGACGTTGTGCCAGGTCGGGTCGGGGGGGCTCGGGGGGTCGGCGTCGACGAGCCGCAGGGGCGCCACCTTGGCGCCGCGGCCCGAGCCGAACCCCGAGGCGACCCGGGAGGCCGCAAACCGGGGCAGGCTCCGCTCGAAGACGAGCGCCTTCACGATCGGCTCCGGTACGGCTGGCCGACCAGGGACCTGGCCTCGAGCGAACCGAGCGGGAGCAGCCGGTCGGCGCCGCCGGACGCCCGCTTCCAGTGTTCGACGAGCCAGCCGCGGCGCCGGGCGATCGCGGCGAGACGGGCGTCGGGGTTGACGGCGACCGGATAGCCGACCGCCTCGAGCATCGCGAGGTCGCTCGAGGCGTCCGCATAGGCGACCGACTGGTCGAGGTCGAGCCCGTGCTCAGCGGCGTAGCGGTCGAGCAGGTTGGCGCGGGCCTCACCGATGGGGGAGAGCTCGGCCAGCCGACCGGTGAAGACGCCGTCGCGCTGGGTCATCCGCGCGCAGACCACGTCGTCGAAGAGCGGTCGCAGTGGCGCGACGACGAGGTCCAGGGCGCCGGTGATGAGGAGTGTCCGGTGTCCGAGGCGCCGATGCTGGCGGACCCGGGCGATGCCGGCCGGGAACGAGCGGGGCAGGAGGAACTCGTGGAACAGGTCCCACGCGTCGCGCTCGACCTCGGTCACCGATGCACCCTCATAGCGGCGGTAGAAGGAGCGCAGGAAGTCGCCGCGGTCGCGGCGATCGAGCGAGAGCCATCCCGGCGCGGCACCGAGGAGGTCGGCCACGAACCCGACCCGCCCGTCGGCCGCCATGTGCCGGCTCGCCAGCCACGCGTACGAATCCACGACGTTGGAGGCGATGAGGGTGTGCTCGAGGTCGAAGACGGCGAGGTGACGGTCGGGGGAGAGGACAGCCGTGCGCATCCGGGTCTCCCGGTCGGGGCCGCTCGTCTTGGTGGGGGAGGTGCGCACCCGGCCGCGCTCGACCACCGAGGGGAGGTGGACCTCGGTGACGTAGTGGTCCCAGCGGATGACGGCGGGGTCGAAGCAGAACTGCTCGTGGTCCGTTTCGTCGAGTGCCTCCCACAGCTCGAGGAGGTTGTCGATGCGGTAGCGGGCCTCGGTCTCGGTGTAGGCGCCGTAGAGCTCGACGTAACCGAGGGCCCGCTCGGCCAGGGTCTGGCGGTCCTCGAGCTTGGCTGCCCACTCAGCCTGCTTGCGGCGGAAGGGGACCATGGTGAGCCCGCGTTCGGCCGCGGCCATGAGCCGGGTCGCCTGGCGCAGCTGGCGCTGCACCCGGCCGCGTCCGGGAAACGACCACTCGGGCACCGAGATGGGCTGGCCGCGCTCGTCGTAGAGCGGATGGCGGCCGAACCAGTCCTCGACGAGCGAGACGAGCTCGCCATACAGGAGCGGGTTCCGCACGCCCGAGGCGACGTGGTAGACCGCGGGATCACCCTCCGCGGGCCCCTTGGCCGCCACGGCGATGATCGCGGCCACCACCAGGTCCACCGGGATGACGTCGGTCACCCCTTCGGCGACGCCGGGGAACTCGCGGAGCAGGCCGCGGGCGTAGGAGATGATGATCGGCTCGGCCATGCGGAAGCCGCGGATCCATCCGGGCCGCGGCTCGGCCAGTGCCGACTCGATGATGGACGGTCGCACGATGCTGAGCGGCACCGGCGACGCGCCCTTGGGGCCGTGTTGCGCGACGAGGACCCGCTCGCCCAATGCCTTGGTGAACGCATAGGCGTCGGGCCAACCGAGCGCCTGGGCGCGGGCCGACCCGGCGTCTGTCAGCTGGCGGCGGACCCATTCGTCGCGCAGGCGCTCGGCCCGTGCGGCCAACAGGTGCGTCCCTGAGGCCCCCTGCTCGGCGTGGGCGCGTTTGGCGAACTCCCGGAGTCGGTCGGGCTGGCGCGACGCGTCCTCCACGTCGTCGCGCAGGCGCCGTGCGCTCGCAACCTCGGCCTCCCAGTCGACGGTCAGGCTGAAGCGGTCCTCGGAGAGGAGGCGCTCGCCGGTCTCGCCCTGGTGAGCCCCGGCCACATAGGCCGTCGACACCGAGATCATGTGGGCCGGCTTCCCGCCCGCCGAACGGGCCGCCGCGACAGCCGCGGCCACCCGGGCCGGGCCGAGCAGGTTGACCTCCACCGCGTGGTCGAGCGGGGCGTCGAAGCTGACGGTGGCGGCCGAGTGGATCACCACGTCGCAGCCGGCGAGCATCGCTCGCCCGTCGTCGTCGAGTCCGAGGCCGTCGGTCGAGACGTCGCCCGCCACCGCGTGCAAACGGGAAGGCACCGAGTCGTCGAAGGCCGTGCCGAGCTCGGAGCGGAGCCGGGCGAAGCAGTCGTTGCGCAGGATGTCCCGTGCGACCCGGTCGGCCGGGTCGTTCCGTCGGCCGGGTCGGACGAGGGCGACGACCTCGGCCTCGGGGATGCACCGGAGGATCCGCTCGATGAGGGCGGTCCCGAGGAACCCGGTCCCGCCGGTGACGAAGAAGCGCCGGCCCGCCAGCCGCTCCGCGATGGGCATCCCGGTTGTCTACCATTTGGTAGGGAATCTGTCTACCATCTGGTAGGTGAGCAGGCCCCAGACCTCCGACCGCATCCTCGATGCCGCCCTCGTCTCGTTCGGGACCAGGGGCTATGACGCCACCTCGCTCGACGCTCTGGCCGGGATGCTCGAGATCCGCAAGCAGACGATCCTCTACTGGTTCCCGAGCAAGGAGGCGGTCTTGGCGGCGCTCATCGAGCGCAGCGCCGGCGAGCTGACCCAAGCGTTTGAGGACGGCCTCAAAGGAAGCGGAGAGGGCTGGGAGAAGGTCGCCGCCGTGGTGCGCGCAGTCTTCCGGCTCGCCGCGCGACGTCCTGAGCTCCTCGGACTCGTTCGTGAGTCGGCCCGCCTCGGTCCACCGGCCGCCACGCAGATGGTGACGGCGCTCGATCCGCTCGTGCAGCGGGCCAGCGCCTTCCTCGAGGCCGAGATGGATGCGGGCCGCATGCGGCGCCACGACCCGCGCTTGCTACTCCTATCGATCTACTCCACCGTGATCGGCATGGTGACCGAGGTCGAGGTGTTCCGGGCCCTTGGGGAGGAGCCGACGGCCAAGTCGCTCGTCCGGCGTCGAGCCGACGTGCTCGCGCTGCTGCGCTCTGCCCTTATGACGCCGGCGGGGTAGCGGCCGGACGCTTTTTCTTGACCGTCTTCGGGGTGTAGCGCTTCGAGGCCGTCGGCCCCTTGCGTTCGGGGCCCTTGGCCTTCTTTGCCCTGGTCGGGCGCTCGGTTCGTGCGGCCGGTGGTCGTCGTTCGCCGGTCGGGTTGGCCTTGGAGGCCGTGGGCGACCCGTACCGCTGCACCCGCCAGGCTCGGATCAGGAGCCATCCACCACCGGCGATGAATGCGACACCCAGGATCCCGAGGTAGGACTCGAAGGCCAGCCCGGCCAGGAGCAGGGTGAACCCGACCGGGCCGCGGCGCCCGTAGCGAGTCGCAACGAAGATCGCGAGTGCCAACGCAAGCAGCAGCACGAGCTCGACAATCCAGTGATCGAACGAGAGCGTGCCCTTGCCGGTGCACTGCTTGGTGGACTTGTCGTAGGTGAACCCCGCGATACAGGCGTGGTTCTTGAGGGCGGCGATGTTCTGGGTGACCAGCGTGGTCTTCGGGTGGATGACGCCCGGCCCCGCCGCGACGACGGCGAGGACCGCGGCCAAGCCAGCTCCGATGAGCCCAACCTTGCGCTCGGTGGCGTCGAGATTGAGCACGGCGGCGCGCTTTGCGGCGTCCCCCATCGGTACGGTCTGGGCAGGGACCCGACGAGGTGGTGGCTTCAACAGCGCCGAGAGCCACGACGCCCGACCCTGCGGAGCACGCCGCTGTTCTTCTTCAGCGGGTTCGGTCTCGTCGTCCATGACCCATCCAGGCTACCGGCCGATCTGAAGCCGGGGCCAGGGTCACCAACGCCGAGACCAGGGGTTCGTTTGCGAGGCTGGCCCGCTGCGGACACCGATCGGAGTAGCTTCTGCACCCTGATACCACCTTCGGGTGGCAGATCGGGCGCTTAGCTCAGTTGGTTAGAGCGCAGCCTTCACACGGCTGAGGTCGTGGGTTCGAGTCCCGCAGCGCCCACCAGGTCAGAGGCCCTTTTTGAACTCTGACCAAAGAGGATGTCCTAACGATGTCCTACGACGCAGTAGCGTCGTGGACGTGGCCGGTAGGACAAGCAGCAAGAGCAGACCGGGCACGATGCGAGAGCGCTCGCCCGGCCACTGGCAGCTGCGCGCGTTTGCTGGACCCGATCCCGTCACCGGCAAACCGCGCCAGATTGCGCGCACGTTCACGGGTACCGAGCGCGCGGCAGCCAAAGCGCTCGGCAAACTCGTCTCGGAGGTCGAGTCGGGCAAGTTCAACCGGACCAACGTCACCGTGGGGCAACTTCTCGACAAGTGGCTCGAGGGAGCAGAGCGAAGCCAGCGTCCGCGTACGGTCTACGAGAACCGACGCAAGATCGAGGCGCGGATCCGTCCGACTCTCGGGGCGGTCCGGCTCGACAAATTGGAGCCAGACACCTTGGACACTGCGTACGGCCAGTGGTTGGACGAGGGTCTCTCGCCGGCAACGGTGCACAAGTACCACGCCATCATCTCGGCGGCGTGCAATCAGGCGGTCAAGTGGGGGTGGATCGACCGGGCGCCCACGGCTCGGGCCACGCCGCCGAGAGTCGATCGGGTCGAGATGAACGTGCCCACGCCCAAGCAGTTGACGATGCTGGTGAAGGCGGCCGAGGCGGCGGACCCGGTGCTGGCCACCGCCGTAGCCCTGGCCGCCCTGACGGGAGCCCGTCGAGGCGAGATCGTGGCGCTCAAGTGGTCCGACATCGACCTGGCCACCGGTCGGGCGCGAATAGCCCGCTCTCTCACCATTGCCCGAGGCGAGCAGCACACTGGTCCGACGAAGACGCACCAATCCCGGGATATTGCCCTGGACCCCGTCTGCGTCCAGATACTGAAGCAACGATGGGCCCACATGGTCGACCTGTCCGAGTGGGCCGAGTCGCCCTTGGTGCCCGATCCGTACGTGCTCAGTTACAACGCCAACGGCGGACTGCCGGCCAGCCCGGACACGCTGACCCACGGCTTCGGAAAGCTGTGCGTGGCGATGGAACTGCCTGCCCTGAAGAAGCTTCGCCAGACCAAGCCGAAGGCCAAGCGAGCAGACCTCGCACCCGGGGAGCGGTGGCCGTTCCGCTTGCATGACTTGCGACACTTCAGCGTTACCACGCTGATTGCCGCTGGGGTCGATGTTCGAACTGTGGCCGATCGTCACGGTCACGCCAGGGCGACTATGACCTTGGATCGGTACGCCCACGCCCTCCCCGAGCGTGACCGGGCCGCTGCGGGCATCCTCGGCGCGGCTTTCACGCCCGTCACTACCCGATCCAAGGCCAAGCGGACGTGACCCGCCTCGACGGAGAACTGCCGCCTTGTACGCTTTCGCGTATGGCCACCACGTTCGTTCCCCGGTCGCCCATGGGTGAACTTCTGTCCGAGCGACGTGCGGCGATTCTGGCCGCCGCAGAACGGCGCCACGCCTCGAACGTCCGCGTCTTTGGCAGTGTCGCCCGAGGCGACGACACGGCCAATAGTGACATCGACTTCCTCGTCGACCTTGACCCCGACGCCAACCCGCTCGACCTGCTCGACCTCGGCTGCGATCTTGAGGACGAGCTTGGCGTGAAGGTCGACGTGGGGACACCGGCGTCGTTGCGGCCCTTCCTTCGAGATGAGGTGTTGGCCGAAGCCGTCGCGCTGTGAGCCGAAGGGATGCCGCGTGGTTGGCCGACATCCTCGTGGCCATTGATGCGATTGAGGCCTACGTCGCCGGGGGCAGTCTCAGTGAGGGGCTGGTCTACGACGCATGCCGGGTCCGGCTCATCGAGATCGGCGAAGCCGTCAAGAACATCGACCCGAACCTGTTGGCAACCATTCCCTCCATTCGGTGGAGAGCGATATCGAGAATGCGGGATCGATTGGCTCACCACTATTTCGACACTGACCATGCTCTGGTGGAATACGTAGTCAACGAGGAACTGGTGCCGCTTCGAGTGGCGGCTGTCACGCTGGCTGAGATCGCCGATGCATTCGGGAACAATTCTGCAGGAGACGAGCCGCCCACTCCCGAAGTGGACACGTGATCAGTGATCCGTTCGAGACTCACGGATGCGAATCTTCACCGTGGAGGTAGCGCTCCAGGCGCGGCACTGAAACCCTCCACCTCCCTCCGATTTGGATTGCCGGACTGAACTGTCCCGTGCGACACAGGCGGTAGAGCGTGTCGGCGTGCAGACCGATGCGCCGGGCGGTTTCAGGAATCGAAATGAGATCGCTGGCAGGGTGCTCAGTACGGATCTGTTTGAGCCCCGTGAGAGCCGACGCCGAAGTCGAGGGCATGAGAGTCCATCCTTTTTCGGCCCGGAGGGACCGTCACTTACGGGTCCGACGAACCGCCATCATCAGCCCCATCGCAATACTCCTCATGCGGCAATGCCACCGGCACTCCACGGCGTCAAGTCGCCGACTCGGCTCGCAACAACTTCTGGCGGTCTCCCGATCGTTCACGTTCGCCCTGCGGGCGAACTCGCCAGAAGTTCTTGCTCGGCCCAGGGCTACCCTCGCCGGGACTGGACTCCCCTCCGCTGCCGGTGGTGGTCGCCGGTCATGCGAACGACGCAGCGGCGTCGTTCGCATGGAACGCCACAAGGAGCATGCAGTCGAGCTCGCCGTGCGTTATCAGGCCGAGACTGACCGGCAGCTGGGCGTCAACGTCGAACTTCATGCAGCGCCGAGCGGCACCACCCGTATCCAGCCCCGTCGCTGGCCAACACTCGCTGCATCACTTCACAGACCCCCGTCTCCGGACCCCTCCCAAATCTTCCCCGTGACCAGCAGTCCATCAGCCACATCAGTTTCGCCACACGTCTGGCACCCAGGGGGTCGATCGTGGTCGCCAGTCCCGCCATAGCTGCGGGACGAGGGCCGTCCCGGCGACGGGAGTGCGACGTGATTTCGCTACGCCGGATGAGCCTGGGGGCTGGCTATCGGTACCTGATGGAGTCCGTTGCCGCCGGTGACGGAGTCCGTCGCCAGTCCATCAGTCTGGCCGACTACTACGCCGAGTCGGGGACCCCACCGGGTGTGTTCCTGGGCGCCGGTCTGGCCGCCCTCGACGACGGGCAGGGAGTCGAAAAGGGCTCTGCGGTCAGCGAGGAGCACCTGTTCAACCTGCTCGGGATGTGCGCCGACCCGGTGACCGGCAAGGCCTTGGGCCGCCCGCCCAACCGCTCGCACCTCTCCCTCGGCACCCGGGTGATCGGGGGAGTAGCGGCCATGGCCCCAGACGCCAGTGAGGCTGTGCGAGCAGAACAGAAGGCCCGGAGCGAGGCCGAGGAACGAGCTCGCGGGGGACGGCACCGTGCCCCCGTGGCCGGGTTCGACCTCACGTTCTCGATCAGTAAGTCGGTCTCCGTGGCCTGGGCGCTGGCCCACCGGGAGACCAAGGCGCTCATCAACGACTGCCACCGCCGGGCCATCGACGTCGTGCTGACCTACGCCGAGCGCGAGGTGTTCCACTCGCGCTCGGGCAAGGGTGGCGTGGTCCAAGAAGACGTCGAGGGTGTGGTGGCCACCGCCTTCACCCACT